>JAZGFP010000024.1:0-82215 GCA_036479555.1 Sphingorhabdus sp. | reverse complement strand
TTCAGCGTTTCAAGAGATGATGGAAGCAATATTGTTGACGATGTAGTGATTATTACGGTCGCAGTCATAGGGTCTGGCAAAGCAGAAGTGCGCGGCCTGACAAAAGCTGGCATTAATTCCCGCTGGGGAGAGGCAACACGGTCAACAAGTGACAAGGCATGCTGGACAGGATCTGATTTTGAGGTATGCGCTTATTGATAGAAAGGCGATCACCAATGTCTAGATTTCTCACCGCTCTATGCGTCCTGGTCAGCGTCATTGCGCTGCCTGCCCATGCCAATGACAGCGAGGCGGAAACCAGCCTTGGCGGGCTGACGCTCAAGCAATCCGAGCATATCAGCATGGATAGCGAAGACCTGTTCATCTCCAAAGAACAGGTGCGTGTCAAATATCGTTTCACCAATCATTCGGATAAGGACGTCACAACACTGATTAGCTTTCCGCTGCCTACGTTTCCAAGAGACGAGGAGGAGGTTTGGTTCTTCATGGATCCGCCCGATTTCGGTATGATGCCATTTGAAACCAAAATCGATGGAAAGCTCGCTCCGCTCACCCGCGTCACCCGCGCTATGCTTGGTGAACGCGATATTACAGAGCGCGTGAAGGCGCTTGGCTGGCCGGTCAACCGGTTCGGCATGCATGGCTATGACTGGCAGTTTAACGAGATGTCAGCAGAAGAACGCCAGCCATTCATTGAAGAAGGGCTGATCCGCAAGGTTGAATATGATGGCGTAGCGTGGTTTCCGGCCTGGCAGGTCGTGTGGCATATCACACGCGAACAGACATTTCCGGCTGGCAAGAGCGTGACAGTCGAACATAGTTACGCTCCGCTGACCGGCGGAAGCGTTGGCGGCGCGCTGCATAAAAATGTGCGCAAGGATTATCCGGAAGGTATTGCTGAATATCGGAAACGCTATTGCGTTGATGATTATTTCCTCAAAGGCTTTGACAAGCGGGTTGCAGCCAAGGGCGAGAATGGCGGCATGAACGGCGAAACATGGATCGGCTATGTCCTCTCTTCGGGTGCCAATTGGAAAGGGCCCATCAAGGATTTCCGGCTGGTCATCGACAAGGGCAGCGCCGACAATCTGGTCAGCTTCTGCATGGATGGCATCAAAAAAATTGCACCAACGCAATTTGAAGTACGCAAGAAGAATTTCGAACCAAAGGACGATCTCAACATTTTGATTGTTGAATGGTTCAACCCCGAAGGCTAAGGCGCAGCCATGACTGAAAAAGCAAAAACGCCGCCTGACCGTCTTTCGATCCACCCATTTGGCGATCACTATGACGCCGAGGCACTTGAGCGCGGTATCGGGATAAACTTTCGCGGGCAGCGCCGCACAACGGTTGAGGAATATTGCGTATCGGGAGGTTGGATAAAAGTCGCTGCTGGCAAAAGCCTCGACCGCAAGGGTCGCCCGATGCAGCTTACCTTAAAGGGCGAAGTTGAAGCCTGGTTTGAAGATTTGGGTGACGACGCACCGAAACTGACCGTTTAGCCGCGCTAGTTTTTTCTCTTCGGGAAGGCACTGATAACCCGCGCGATTTGGTCATTCACCGGGCCAAGCTCGCTATCCTGCGTTTTGCCCAGCCGCACGATCACCAGCTTATGCTGCGGCGATACCACCACCAATTGTCCCAGATGGCCTAGCATGGCAAAAACATCGTCGGGCGCTTTGCCCGGAAACAGAACCTGACCGCGGCCTTCAACGCGCGGCTTGTTGAGCCATAAATGCCCGCCATAGGCAGCATCCTGCGCGCTCGGCGTTCGCATGAAGCGTGTCCAGCGTGTCGGCAAAAGCTGCGCGCCCCTAACCGAGCCATTATTGCGCAGAAATTCGCCCAGCTTTGCCCAATCGCGTGCGGTCGCATGTATCATGCTGCCGCCCAGCATCGTGCCATTGCGGTCAAATTCAATAGTTGCGCTGTTCATACCCAGCGGGCCGAACAGCCGCCCTTTTGCAAAGCGCAGCATCGCATCGCGGCGTTCCTTGGGATCCTTGCTATCGGTCAGCGTGCGCGCCATGATATCGGAAAGGATATGGCTGGTCGCCGTGCTATATTCGAACTTCTCGCCCGGCTCCGCTTCCATCGTCCGCGCCTCGGCATAACGCGCGACATTGTCGCGCCCGTCGGGCAGGAAGAGCAGCCTGGTTGTGTCCACCTCATAGATCGCCGGCGTGCCGTCCGGCCCCGGCATTTCTGTGTGGTCGAGCCCCGATGCCATCTGTAGCAGGTTGCGCAGCGTTATTTTCGCGCGCGGATCGCCCGGCGTTTGCCATTCTTGTATCGGCGCAGGCTGATCCAGCGCAAGCCGACCGTCGGCGATTAGCAATCCCATCAATGTGCCGGTCACCGTCTTTGCCATCGACCAGCTAATCAGCTTGCTATCGGCACTATATCCCGGCGCATAGCGCTCGGCGACCAGTATCCCGCCATGTAAGATGACGACGCCCCGTGTCTCTGCCATCGTTGAATCTTCAAAAAATGGTGCAATCGCCTGTTTGAGCACCGCTTCGCTGACGGCGGCATCATCGGCATAGCGGCCAGAACCGGCATCGGCTGCTTCGGCTTTTTCGGTTCCTGCCTTCTCGGTTTCGGTTGGCACCTTTTCAGCAGTAACCTCACCCGCACCGCAGCCACAAAGCATGGCACATGAAAAAGCGGTTGCCAGCAAATATGATTTCATCCTAGCCATAGCGCATCTGTTGCATCAAAAGGCGGGGACATGGCAACAACTGAATCAATATCATCGGCAAAGCCGGGAATGAGCATCAAGCGCAAGGCGGCCTATCTGCTGCTCGCGCTATTGGTGCTCGCTGCCGCGCTGTTCATATATAATCTTGGTTCGATAAAGGGTCAGGCCCGGCTTGGCTCTGCCTATGGCGCGCATATTGTCTGCTCCTGCCGCTATATAGAGGGCCGCGACCTTGAAAGCTGCGAAAGCGATATGGAAGAGGGTATGGGGATTATCAGCCTTTCGGACGACACCGAAAATAAGCGCGTCACCGCATCGGTGCCATTCTTCGCACGCGAAATTGCAGAATTCCGGGGTGATTTCGGCTGTATAGTCTTGAACGAGGCGGAACGCGAAGCGGCTGACTAAGCTGAGGCTTTGATCCTAGGCTACTGCGAGATCAAGCTCCACCGCCTGCGTTTCCTGTATCCAGCCGCCGCCCAAAATACGGGTGCCATCATAAAGCACCGCCGCCTGCCCCGGCGACACGCCATATTCAGGATCGTCAAAGCGCAGCCAGCCAGCCTGCAGCATGGCAGGCACGGGTTTTGATAGCGAACGCACCTTCGCCAATACGCTGCGGCCATCGGCAGGGCCAATCCAGCTGCAATCATCAATCCGGGCCGCACTGACGCGGAGTGCTGCGCGCGGCCCGACAATCACTTCGCCTTTTTCTGCATTGAGCCGCACGACATAAAGCGGCATCGGCTGACCGCCGAGTTCCAGCCCCTTGCGCTGGCCCACAGTATAATGGATCAGACCTTTGTGCTGCCCCAGCACACGGCCATCTATATGCACAATGTCGCCGCCGCTATCGGCATCAGGGCGAATTTTGCGCACCACGCTGGCATAATCGCCATCGGGAACGAAGCATATATCCTGACTGTCAGGCTTCATCGCAACGATCAGGCCAAGCTCTTTTGCTATCTCGCGAACTTGCTGCTTCGGCATGTCGCCCAGCGGAAAGCGGAGATAATCGAGCTGATCCTGCGTTGTGGCAAACAGGAAATAGCTCTGGTCGCGCGCTGGATCGGCGGCTTGATGCAGCTGGGCACCCTGCGGCCCTCCAACACGGCGGACATAATGACCGGTGGCAAGGCAATCCGCGCCCAGCTCCCGCGCCAGCCGGAACAGGTCGGTGAATTTCACGCCCATATTGCAGCGTACGCACGGGATCGGTGTACGCCCTGCCATATATTCATCGGCGAAATGGTCGATCACCGATTCGCGAAAGCGGCTTTCATGATCGAACACATAATGCGCGATACCAAGCTTGTCTGCGACCGCGCGCGCGTCTCTTATATCCTGCCCGGCGCAGCATGCCCCGGCGCGCTTCACCGCGCTGCCATGATCGTAAAGCTGCAATGTGACACCGATTGTTTCCGCGCCTGTTCGGGCCGCGAGCGCAGCCACAACTGACGAATCCACACCGCCTGACATTGCCACGACGATCCTTTTTCCGGTTAAATCGTCGCCCAATTGAAAATCTACAGGAAAATTATTCTGATCCATAATGGAGGCGGCCCATAAGCGAAATGACGGAAAAATGCCAATCTTTCCGCCTGCCTTCTCATATTGGAACAGTAATGGCGGCCAATTGATAATGCGCGTTAACCCCGCCTAACGCCGGATGAAGCGGGCCTTTACCGGCTGTTATAGCCCCCCGTGTAGACCGGCGGCCATGGACATGAATTTCCCCCATAACGATCTGGCAAACACAGCGCCAATAGCAGACCGCGACTTTCGCGCGATCCTGGCGAATATAATTGCCAGTCAAGCGAGCAGCCATACCGGGCGGGCGATGAATAGCGCCCTGTATGCGAAGGTTGAACGCCGCGTGAGTGCTGCTGAAATTCTGGCCAGTCGTATCGGCTATTTTGCCGCGGGCGGCGAAACAGACGCAGCGGGAGCCTTTCTTCCCGATGACTGTCTCAAAGCGATACAACAAGGTGAAGAGCACGTTTACCATTCTGCTTCAGCCAAAAGCAAAGCATCGCCTTTACAAGATAACGAGCCGGGCAATCCGGCCGCGAATGAAAATTGAGGACTCTATGATTGAGAATCAGAAAATCAACCCGGCTCACGTCATTGGCCCCTTGGGTGAGCCATTGACGCTAAACAGCCTTCCTGCGCCAGGCACAACCCGCTGGGTAGTGCGCCGCAAGGCAGAGGTTGTTGCCGCCGTGAATGGCGGATTGCTAACGATCAACGATGCCTGTGAGCGTTATGATCTGACCCTCGAAGAATTTGCCGGATGGCAGCGCGCAGTGGACCGTTCGGGAATGCCGGGTCTCCGCGTTACCCGCATTCAGCATTACCGCGACCTTTACGAGCGTCAGCAGAAATACTGAACCACGCTCGATAGCGAAAATGAGACCAGCCCCGTTACCGCAAGGTGCGGGGTTTTTCGTATCTGCCCGCCTCACCTTTTGCGCCGCACACAAAGAAATTTGGACATTTTCACCTTTGCGCCTATCCTGATGCAACACCCTCATTACGCGGGGCAAATGTTACAGGAGGAAAGAAATGGGTTGGATTATCGCAATTATCGTGGGCGGCGTAGCCGGCTGGCTGGCCAGCAAGGTGATGAACCGTGACGCCGATATGGGAATCATCTGGAATGTTGTTGTCGGCTGCGTTGGTTCGATTGTCGGCAATCTGATCGCCAATCAATTTGGGATCGGCGGTTCCGTCAAAGAATTCTCGATCACTGGCCTGGTTATCGCCTTTGTTGGCGCGGTCATTTTGCTCGGCATCGTCAATCTGGTGAAACGAGGCAGCGTTCGGTAGAAAAGACAGTAAATTCACTGAACAGGGCCGTGCTGGGCAACTGGCGCGGCCCTTTTATGTGCCGTTCGTCGAAATCTGTTGACGCCTGCCTATTATCGCTGCGCTACCCGCCGCTTTGCCTTAAAGTCCACTTTGCAATATTGGCCGGAGCCGAAGCTTGCGCGGGGTGATGTATTGAGATAATACACCTGCCAAATCTTTCCGTGAAGCGTCATCTTCGACGCGGTATTTTTAGTTTGGACATAGAATGAATTACGAAGCGCCCATCAGCAGTCCCGACTTGCTAAGCCAGGACGACATAAGAAGCCGCAGGAAAAAGCGGTTGATGGTGGTTGGCGCCGTAATTTTGCTGATCGCGCTGGTTGCCGCGCTCGCCTATTTCTTTGCATCTGGTGAAAAAGAAACTGCCGCCGCCGCCGCTGCGAAGGATGGCGAAGAAAAGCAGCAGGCGCAAACCGTGACCGTGGTCGCGCCGGGCAGCAGCACCGTCGAGCGGATTATCAACGCCAGCGGAACATTGGCTGCACGCCGCGAGGTTCCGGTTGGCGTTGTCGGCGAAGGTGGCCGCGTGACCAGAGTGTTTGTCGAGGCTGGCGACTGGGTGAAGCAGGGGCAGATACTGGTCAGCATTGACCGTTCTGTACAAGCGCAGCAGGCCGCCGCGCTGCAAGCGCAAATCGGCGTGAGCCAGGCAGACTTGCGGCTCGCCCAAAATGAACTCGACCGTGCGTTAAAGCTGGTTGATCGCGGATTTATTTCAAAGGCTGATGTCGACCGAAAGACAGCTGCGCGCGATAGCGCGCATGCGCGGCTTCACGTTGCCCGGGCTCAGCATAAACAATCGCTCGCCAGCAATGCACGGCTCGTCGTTCGTGCACCGGTTGGCGGCTATGTACTTGAACGCAATGTCGAACCGGGCCAGACCGCTACCGCCGGCAGCGGCGCGTTGTTCCGGATAGCTAAAGGCGGCGAGATGGAATTGCGGGCACAGCTGGCAGAAAGCGATCTTGCCGCCATATCCCAGGGCGTCTCGGCAACCGTCACTCCGGTTGGAACCGATCGGCAGTTTACCGGGCAAATCTGGCAAATTTCGCCGGTTATCAATGCCCAAACACGGCAGGGTATCGCCCGGATTGCGCTGCCATTTGATCGCGCGCTAAAACCCGGCGGCTTTGCTAGCGTTCAAATAATAGCCGGCGCGGTCACCGCAATTATGCTGCCCGAATCGGCGATACAAAATGACAGCGACGGCAGTTTCGTCTATGTTGTCGGCAAAGATAACAAGGTCATCCGGCGGAAAATAACAACCGGCATAGTGACATCGGATGGGATTCCGATAACCGGAGGCCTCAAGAACACCGACAAGGTTGTGGTCTACGCTGGCGGGTTTCTAAACCCGGGCGAAAGCGTCAATCCCAAAATGCAAAAAAAGAAGTGATTGCTTTGTGATGGCCAAGGATAACGACTGATGGATTTCCGCAATATCTCGGCTTGGTCGATCCGCAATCCGGTTGTGCCGATTGTGCTCTTTTTTGGGTTGCTTCTGGCTGGCTTGGTCAGCTTCTCCCGGATGGAAGTCAACGACAATCCCGACATCGAGTTTCCCGCCGCATCGATTATTATCTCACTGCCCGGCGCGGCACCCACCGAGGTTGAATCGCAAATCACACAGCTGGTCGATTCGGCGCTGCAATCGCTCGACGGCGTAGCCAATATCAGCTCGACCGCGAGCGAAGGTTCCAACCGGACTTTCGTCGAATTCCAGATTGGCACCGACCCCGATCAAGCCGTCAACGATGTCAAGAACGCGATTGACACGATCCGCGGAGATCTGCCCGACGGTATCCTTGAGCCGCGCGTAAACCGGGTCAATATCAGCGGAAACACGCTGGCTTTCTTCTCGGTCGAAGCCAGCGATATGACGCTGGAGCAGCTCAGTTGGTTTGTCGACGATACCATTACCAAACGCTTGCTTGGCGTCGACGGTATGGCATCGGTTTCGCGTGGCGGCGGCGTCGACCGTGAAATTTCGGTAATAGTCGATCCCCACAAGATGCAGTCGCTTGGCGTTACCGCCGGCCAGATCAATAGTGCTCTGCGGCAGACGAATATCAATGCCGGCGGCGGTCAAGCCGAAATCGCCGGATCGCGGCAATCGGTCCGCGTGCTGGGCGATGCCAGCACCGCCTATGAACTCAGCCAGACAGAAATCCCTCTAGGCGGCGGTCGAACGATTCGGTTGAACGATGTCGCGAAGGTTTCCGACAGTTTCGGCGAGCAGCGTTCGCTTGCAAAGATTGCCGACAAACAGGTTGTGGTTTTCGGTTTCCAGCGCGCCAAGGGTGCCTCCGATGTCTCGGTCTATGATGACGCGATGATAAAGCTTGATGAAATCCAGAAGGAAAATTCGGGCGTCAGTTTCAAGCGGGTCTTTTCCGGCATAGATTATACCAAGGGCCAGTATCGCAGCTCGATCGCCGCGATGGTAGAGGGCGCATTGCTCGCAGTTGTCGTTGTATTCCTGTTCTTGCGCGATTGGCGCGCAACGCTGATTTCGGCCATCGCGATTCCGCTTTCGGCCATTCCGGCATTCTGGTTCATGGATCTGATGGGCTTTACGCTCAACACGATGAGCTTGCTTGCGCTGGGCCTTGTTGCCGGTGTGCTGGTCGATGATGCGATTGTCGAGATCGAGAATATCGTGCGCCATATCCGGATGGGAAAATCCGCCTATCAGGCATCGATTGACGCCGCGGATGAGATCGGGCTTGCGGTTGTTGCAACCACTTTTTCGATTGTCGCTGTATTTCTGCCCGTCGGGCTGATGCCGGGAATTTCTGGCCAGTTTTTTATGAATTTCGGGCTAACGGTCGTTGTTGCCGTGCTCATGAGCCTTGCCGTGGCGCGGATGATCACGCCAATGATTGCGGCTTATTTCATGAAAGCCGAAGGCGAGGCAGACCATGCCTCCGGCCCAATGATGGACCGCTATATCACCATGCTCAAATGGTCACTGCATAATCGCGGCAAAATGATGATGGTGGGTTTTGCGTCGCTTGCCGCAACAATTGCGATGTTCTTCGTGATTCCCGGGCAGCTGTTTCCGAACGTCAATGTGGATTTTTCGGCAGCGAATATAAGCATGGTTCCCGGCACCACATTGGAACGGACCGAAGAAGTGACCGGGCGGGTGGCCAAAATACTCGAAGACCAGCCCGAGGTCGAGGTTGCGTTGCAACGGATCAACGAAGGCAGTTCGCGCATTTTCATGGCGCTGAAAGAGGATCGCGAGGCCACCAGCCAGGAATTTGAACGCCGTGCCGCGCAGCTATTTGAAGAGATACCCGATGCGCGGGTGTCTTTCCTCGATTTGAACGGACCCGGCGGCGGCGGAACTGGGCGGGCTATCTCGATTATGCTTTCGGGAAGCGATCCCGAGCTGCTCGAAAATACAGCTGCGACGTTGGTCGAGCAGATGAAAAAAATCTCGCTGGTTGTAGCGCCCCGCATCGAAGCCGACCTTCGGCGGCCCGAATTGCTTGTCAAACCGCGGCTTGACCTCGCGGCGCAACTGGGCGTGACCACCGCCGCACTTAGCCAGACCATCCGTATCGCGACATTGGGTGAGATCGACCAGAATAGCGCAAAATTCTCGCTGTCGGGCAGGCAAATACCGATCCGTGTCAAGCTTCCGAAGAAATCGCGCCGCGATCTTTCGACCATTGCCAACCTGCCGGTGCAGACGGCTGGCGGCGGCTCAGTCCCGCTCAACCGCGTTGCCGAGATCAGCTTTGGTTCCGGGCCGTCGAGCATCCGGCGATATAATCAATCGCGCCGTGTGCTGATCGGTGCCGATCTTGCCAAAAGCGTGGTTAAAGGTGAAGCTGACAAGCTGATCAAGCAGAACACAATTTTGGCCAATCTGCCTGCCGGCATTTCAAACGCTGCGGTCGGCTCTGATGAAATTCAGGAGGAAATGGTACGCAATTTTCCGATCGCCGTCATTTCAGGCATCTTGCTGGTCTTCGCTGTACTCGTGTTGCTTTACAAACGCTTCGTTGCTCCGCTGGTCAATATGGGGTCACTGCTGCTCGCGCCGCTCGGCGGCTTGTTGCTGATCTGGGCTGTCGGCGAATCGCTATCGATGCCGGTCTTTATCGGCATATTGATGCTGCTAGGTATTGTCGGCAAAAACTCGATCCTGCTCATCGATTTCGCACTCGAAGAAATAGACCGCGGTGTTCCGAAATTTGAAGCCCTCGTTGATGCCGGGCGAAAACGTGCACAACCGATTGTGATGACAACCGTCGCGATGGTCGCAGGCATGGTGCCAACAGCCATTTCGGCTTCAGGCGATGGGGCTTGGCGCGCGCCGATGGGTATCGTCGTTATCGGCGGACTCATCGTATCCACCATCCTTACCCTAGCGCTGGTTCCAGCCGGTTTTAGCCTTGCCGACGGTGTCGAGAAGCGTATCGGGCCATGGATGCGGCGCAACCTACTTACCTATAGTACAGACGATGATGACCGTGTTGAAACCGAACAAGCAGTAGCCACCGGAGAGCGCCGCCCGCCAGCATCGACCATCGGCGGCGGGGGTATCCAGCCTGCCGAATAATCTACCACGCGGGACTGTTGGCAGCACCGCTCATTCTGCGCTAGGGCATTTGCTGTGAAGACGGTTGATCAACTGGGGCTAAATGAACAGGCGCGGTACCGTGCCCGCGCGCAGGAACTGCGCCAGATGCGGATCATCGCGGCCGGGCTTCTGCTGGCGATGGCCGCGATCTTCATTTTCGCTACGCATTTGGAAAATAGCGTCCATCAGGGCTGGGGCTTTCTGCGCGCTTTTGCCGAGGCCGGCATGGTTGGCGGGCTGGCCGACTGGTTTGCTGTTACCGCGATTTTTCGCCACCCGATGGGCATTCCGATCCCGCACACCGCCATCATCCCGACCAACAAGGCGCGCATCGGCACCACGCTTGCATCCTTCCTGCAAAGCAATTTCCTGACCACGCGGGTCGTCGCGCGGCGGGTGCAGCGGATGGATGTGGCAGGCGCAATGGGGCGTTTCCTGATGCAGCCATCAGGCGGCGAAGGGCGGATGCGGATGGGCGCGTCGCGGCTGATGGGCGATGTCGTCGCTGCGCTCGATGACGAACGGCTCGGCGGCGTCGCAAAAGAAGCGCTGAGCAAGCAGCTAAGCACATTGCAGGTCGCGCCGCTGCTCGGCCAATTGCTCGAAGCGATGATAAAGGAAAAACGGCATTTGCCTGTGCTCGACGGGATCATCATCTGGGCGGCAAAGACGCTTGATGCCAATGACGATATGATCCGCAAGATGGTCGAGGAGCGCGCCAACACGATCATGCGCTGGACTGGCCTTGACGACCGGCTCTCCAATTCGATTATCGGTGGGCTTGATAAAATGCTGTCGGAAATGGCGAAAGACCCCGATCATCCACTGCGCGCCAAGGGAGAAGAGGGCCTCGCCAAGCTGGCCAAGGATTTGCGCAAGAAAAAGGCGCTGCAAAAAAAGGTCGAGCATTGGAAGGACGAGCTGCTTGCCAATCCCGCCATCGGCAAATGGATGGACGGGCTGTGGCAGCAGGGCCGGCAAGGGCTGCTAAAGGCAACGCGCGACCCCGATGCGGCGATGGCCGGGCGTTTTGGTGAAGCGCTGACGCAGCTTGGCACGACATTGCAGGAAGACGAAAAACTGCGCGGTCAGATCAACCGCTTCGCGCGGCGCGCCATTGTCGGCACCACGGAAAATTATGGCGACAGGATTGTCAGTCTGGTCTCTGACACTATCGAAGGTTGGGACGAATCGACGCTAACCGACCGCATCGAAAATGTCGTCGGCAGCGACCTCCAATTCATCCGCATCAACGGCACGCTTGTAGGCGGAATGGTGGGCGTATTGATCCATAGCGCTGGGCGGTTATTGTAGACGTTAAGATAACGCCCCGATCATCTCCGCAATACTGGTAAATTTCTCGCGCGGCGCGCCGTCCCTTGCGCGTGCGGCTTCGGCTTCTTCTATCCGTTTCCAGTCGCTGAAGTTGACCGGCTCTACGCCGCGCCGGGTGAGCAACTCATCGAGCCCGGCACGTCCGGCTTTGTCGCCGCCGCCCGCCATATCCGCTTCGATCAAATCCACCACGCCGTAGCCATCGGGCCGGTTGGTGCCGATGGTTCCGCTCGGCCCGCGCCGTGCCCAGCCGACGCAATATAGCCCCGGCAATATCCGTCCTTCATCATTGGCAAAACGCCCGCGGCCATGCTCGTAAGGCACGCACTCTATTGGCGGCGTCTGATAACCGATGCAGGTGACCACCATGCTGGCGGGGATGGTATAGGTCTCGCCCGTCCCCCGGCTGCGCAAATCGGTGTCCAATTCGGTGCGTTCAACGGTAACGCCTTCGACCTTGCCATCACCCTGTATCGAAATCGGCGAGGCGAAAAAATCAAAATCAACAAGGATATCTTTCTCGGCGCGCACGCTTTCGGGGATTGCAGCAAAATCGCGCAGATGCGTCACCGATTTGCGTATTCCAGGTTCGAGCAATGCATCATCGCCTTCATCGGGCAAGTCGGCCACGTCAACCCGCGGCGTAGCGCGTTCCAGCCGCCCGAGCTCGCCCAGCTCCTTTGGCGTCATTGCAATCTGATGCGGCCCGCGCCGGCCAAGGAATGTGATCTGTTTGGTGCCCGCCCGCTTCAATGCTTCTAGCGCATGGCCAACGATATCGCTGCCGGCAAATTCTGTTTCGGTCTTTGCCATTATCCGGGCCACATCAAGCGCGACATTGCCGTTGCCGATCACCACCACATGTTCGCCCGAAAGATCGGGGTTCAAATCTGCAAAATCGGGATGGCCATTATACCAGCCGACAAAGGCCGCGCTGCCATAGACGCCCGGCAAATCGCCACCGGGAATATCCAGCTTGCGATCATTGGGCGCGCCGGTCGCCAGCACCACGACATCATAATGTTCTCGAAGCTCGTCTACCGATACATCGCCGCCCACGCTGACATTGCCGACAAAGCGGACATTATCCGACAGCGCGACCTTCTCATACCGCCGCGATACCGCTTTGATAGATTGATGATCGGGCGCAACGCCAAAGCGGATCAGGCCGAATGGAACCGGCAGCCGGTCAATAATATCGATCCGCACATCATCGCCAAATTTCTTCTGTGCGGCCTCGGCGGTATAATAGCCAGCAGGCCCCGAACCGATAATTGCAATATGCCGCATGGGCGTCTCTCCCCTCCCCCGCGCTGTTATCGAGTCGGGATGCTAGCGTCTTGGAGAGAAAAGGAAAGCGGGGTTTTGGCCCACGCCGCCGAAGCCGAAGGCTATGCCGCCTTCTTCGCCTCCGCTTCTTCGCGATCAAGGAACGCGCGGATTTCGCCGACGGCCTCTTCGGCGTGACTAAGCATAAACAAGTGCCCGCCACCTTTGACGATATAAAGCTCGCTATTGGGGATTAGCATTTTTAGGAATTGCCCGTTGGCGACAGGCACGATCTGGTCATCATCGCCCATCATTATCAGCGTTTCCTTTCGCAAGAACGGCAGGAAGGGCGCGCTGGTCCAGCCAAACATCGCCATCAGCTGATAAAAATAGCCGGTTTTCGACGGCGGCGTTATCCGGCCGATATGGCCTTCCTTGCCCGACGTCTTGCCGCCATAAAGCGTCTTGAAATGCTTGGCCATAAAGTCCGGGTCGATATAGCGGCGCGGATCGGCCATCTTTACAAGCGCAGCAGGATTGCCCGGTATCATTATCATGCCAGCGCTCGTCGCTTTCAGGACTAGCCTGCCCACACGATCACCATGCTGCAGCGCAAATTGCTGCGCCATTGCGCCGCCCCAACTCACGCCCATCACATCGACCAGCGGCATTTCATAACGGTCGAGCAAAAGCGCCGCTATGCGCGCCATCATGATGGCATTATAGGGCACCACCGGATCGGGTGAACCGCCAATGCCGGGCATATCGAATGTCACAAAATCGCGATCATCGAGCAAGTCAGCCAGCGGCGCCACGGCTTCGATATTCGCGCCGATGCCGTTGAAAAACAGAAGCGGCAGATGCCGTGATTTCTTGGGCCCGTGCCAGCGGGCAACGCGAAGCTCCCGGCCATCAACGGTCTCCATCGTGAATACCGGCTTGCGCGAAGTTTTCTTCTTTCCGCCTGCCGCTTTACGCTTTTTCGCCTTGGCCATTACTATTTCCCCGCCAGCATCATTCCTTGAAGCCGCCCACTATCACTAGAGTCAGCCCCCGGCATTGCAAGGGAAAAGCGGCGGATGATCAACCATGCACATAAAGCCCCGGCGCGGCCTCCAATGCTGGGTTTTTCTTGCTGCCCAGCTTGGTCGACGCGGCGACTTTTTTGCCCGCGCGCTTTTGCAGCCATTCGATCCAATATGGCCACCAGCTACCGGCGTGTTCTTCGGTGCCTTCCATCCATTTATCGACATCGACGGGCGGTTTTTTGACATTGTCATTGCGCCAATATTTCGCCTTTGGGTTGCCGGGAGGGTTGAGGATCGCTTGCATATGGCCCGCCTGGCTCAAGATAAATTCGATATTCTTGCTGCCAAATAATTGTGTCGAACGGTAGCAAGCTTGCCACGGCGTGATGTGGTCGGTTGTGCCGCCAAGGATGAACATGTCGCGTTTCATCTTTGTCAGATCGAGCATGTGATCGGCAATCTCGAATGTGCCTGCTTCCTTGTAAGCATTGGCATCAAACAGATCCAGAAAGTCGCTCATCAGCGCGGTCGAAAGATTGGTCGCGTCGGCATTCCAGAACAGTATGTCAAAGGCCGGCGGGTCCATGCCGAGCAGGTAGTTGTTAACGACATAGTTCCAGATCAAATCGTTGGGACGCAGCCAGGCAAAGCCGCGCGCCATATCGTTGCCGGGAATAAGCTTCTTCTTCTTCGCACGTTGCCGGGCAAGCGCAATACCATTGTCGCTCATCATGCTGCTGGCTTCGGTATCGCCCTTTTTCGGTTCGAGCACGCAAACCATCATAGTGACACAGCCAACGCGCTTGTCATCCATGCTGGCCAGTTTCGACAGCATCACGGACATCGTCTGCCCGCCCGAGCAAGCACCCGACACATTTACGGTATCGCTACCGGTAATATCCTGAATAACATCGAGCGCACGCAAACATCCTTCGACATAATCCGTCATATCCCACGCAGGATCCTCCTCCTGCGGGTTTTTCCAGCTAATGACGAAGGGCTGTATCCCGTTGTCGCATTGCCATTTGACCACGCTTTTTTCCGGCGTCAGATCGTTGATGTACATTTTGTTGATCTGTGGCGGAATGGTCAGCTGCGGGACGGCGTAGACCTTGTCTGTCGTCGGCGCATATTGGATCAGTTCCATCATCTCGTCGCGGTAAACCACTGCGCCCTTTGACACCGCAACATTCTCACCCAGCTTGAAGGGCGTTTTATCAACCTGACTGACCATCATGTCATTCTTGGTCATGTCATTATACGCGTTTTTCAGACCCTTGATGAGCGAAAGCCCGCCCGAATCCACCACCATTTTCTGCGCTGTCGGATTGCCGATAAGCGTGTTGGTCGGAGCCATAGCATCGATAATCATCTGGCTGACAAAGTTGGCACGATCTTTTTCGAGCGCGTCCAATTCCAGCTCATCGACCCAACCCTTGATGCCCTTCTGAACGGCGAAATAATATTGCGCACCGGCCTTGAAAAAGGGATTAAATTGCCATGCCGGATCCTTGAAACGCTTATCCTTGGGCCCGGGCCCGAGATCGGACTGGCCGGTCATGATCTTCACCATATCTTCGCCCACGCTGCTGATGGCGCGGAAAGCAGCATCGGGCTGAGCCGCAGTCTGTTTGAGCAGTACGCCGATCGCCCCGGCAAAGTCTTCCCTAGCCAGACCGGCCATTGGGCCAAGCGCCATTGTCGCCTCATTGGCTGCATCAAAACCGCCAAAGTCGAAGGCTTTCTTGCCCTTCTCCTTTTGGCCCTTCTTCTGGTCGGTTTTCTTCTGACCCTTTTTCGCGTTACCCTTGCTCGCCATACCTGATCCCCTGCGCTTTCTGCATCTTGCGCTAAGATTGCGCCGATAATCCGCGCGAGTCAATCCAGCGCTATCTCCCGAATATGGACGGAAATGGGACGATGAGCGGGCAATCCATCGCGCGCGCTTTCCAACGCGGCACCGGGCAGGCAAGATGTTACATCCAACACACTCTCTTTACTGGACTTTATTTCGCGTTACGATAAATTGGCCTGAAGCTACTATTCTCAAGGAAAATAGCGATGCGCATTCCAAACCAAGCTGGTTGGCCTGGTGCAGAAAATCAAAAAATTTCAAGACGGTTCATTCGCGTCAATGGCGTGAATTTGGAACTCGCCGAATGCGGGCCGAAGGGTGCTAGCGGGGACTCTGGCAAGCTCGCCATCTGCCTGCATGGCTTCCCCGAGCTTAATTATAGCTGGCGATATCAGATGCCGATGCTGGCAAAGCAGGGCTGGCGCGTTTGGGCGCCGAATATGCGCGGCTATGGCGAGAGCGACAGGCCCGGCGGCGTGCGCGCCTATGCGCTCGATCATTTGACGCAAGATGTCGCCGCGCTGATTGATGCAGCGAAGGCGGAAAGCCCGGCGCGCGAAATCATGCTCGTCGCGCATGATTGGGGCGCAGTTGTCGCCTGGAACTTTGCCATCCGGAAACTGCGCCATATTGACCGGCTGGTCATCATGAATGTGCCGCACCCGATGGTAGGCAAGCGCGAGATCGCCAAATGGCGGCAATTCTGGAAAAGCTGGTATATCTTTTTCTTCCAGCTGCCCCGCCTGCCCGAGCGCATATTGCTGCGCCGCGATGCCAAGGCCGTCCGGGGGGCCTTCTTGAACATGGCCGTCGACAAGAGCAATTTCACTCCCGATGTCCTAGATGTATACGCAAAGGCCGCGCAGCGCCCCGGCGCGATCACCGCAATGCTCAATTATTACCGCGCCCTCCTGCGCCACCGCGATGTAGCCGGGCTTGGCGATGGCCGCATCGACACACCCACGCTGCTCATCTGGGGCGAGGAGGATACCGCGCTCAACATCCATTGCAGCGAAGGCACCGAAGAATGGGTGGCCGATTTACAAGTCCACCACCTCCCCGGCGTGAGCCACTGGGTGCAACAGGAGGCACCCGGGCGCGTGAATGCGGTGATGGAGGAGTGGTTGGGTTGAGGGGCGAAGGCTCTGGCTTTTGCGCTAAGCCGGTGGCAGGAAGATACCGCACCTTGGGGGAATGAAATGGACATTGCCGGTTATCTGGATGAAATAAGAACGCTGCACAAAAGCGGCGAGACCACCGAGCATAGCTTTCGCCCCGCGCTCGAACGGCTATTCCGCTCTATCGACGATGATCTGACCGTGATTAACGAGCCCAAGCAGTTGCGGGACGTGGGCGCGCCCGATTTTGTGTTTGCCAGAAATGGTGTGTCGATTGGCTGGTGCGAGGCCAAGGATATTGGCAAGGACATCTCCAAATTCAAAGCTAGCGATTATAGCAAGGAACAGAAAGAACGTTACCGGAAAGGCCTGCCCAACCTTATCTATACCAACGGCACGGATTTTGAATTTATCCGCGAGGGCGAGAAGATCGCCTTTATCACCATCGCCGATTTCATCCCCACCTTACCGGCACGCGACCAAAATTTCGAAGCGCTTGAAAATATGCTGCGCGAATTTGTGCAGCAGACACCTATTTCGATCGGCACGGCGAAGGCGTTGGCAAAAATGATGGCGGGCAAGGCGGCCATCATCAAGGACATTATGGCCAAGGCGCTGGTCAAGGATCGCGAGGCCAAGAATGACAGCGAACTGAACGGGCAGTATGAGGCGTTCAAGGCCAATCTGATCCACGACATATCGGTCGGGGAATTTGCCGACATCTATGCCGAAACCATCGCTTATGGCCTGTTCGCAGCGCGATTGCATGACGAGACTCTCGACACGTTCAGCCGCTCAGAGGCATTGGAGCTGCTGCCCAAATCCAATCCTTTCTTGCGCAAATTATTCATCTATATCGCCGGGCCTGATCTCGATGAACGCCTGCGCTGGATAGTCGATGAGCTATGCGATGTGTTCCGCGCCACCGACCTGTATGAGATCATGAAGGATTTTGGCAAATTCACCGCGCGCAATGATCCCTTCATCCATTTCTACGAAGATTTTCTGAAAGAATATAACCCGAAGAAAAAGAAATCACGCGGCGTTTGGTATACGCCCGAACCGGTGGTCAACTTCATTGTTCGCGCGGTTGATGATGTGCTGAAAAAGGAGTTCGGGTTGGCCGATGGCTTGGCCGATACCAGCAAGATACAGATTGATTGGGATACCGGACAGACGGATAAGAAAGGCAAGGCGGTTACGCTAAAGAAAGACGTCCACCGCGTGCAGATTTTGGACCCCGCGACCGGCACCGGTACGTTTCTCGCCGAAGTTATCAAGCAGGTTGCGGGGCGCGTAAAGGGCATCGCGCCGGGACAATGGTCGAGTTACGTGGAGAACGATTTGATCCCGCGCATCCACGGCTTTGAGCTGCTGATGGCCAGCTATGCGATGTGCCATATGAAGCTGGATATGATGCTGACCGAGCTGGGCTATAAGCCCTCCGGCAATCCGCCGCGTCTGGGGGTTTATCTCACCAACAGCTTGGAGGAAGGCGAGAAGGTCGAGCAAAATCTATTCGCCCAATGGCTGGCCAATGAAGCGAAAGAAGCCAGCGACATCAAGCGGCAAACGCCGATCATGTGTGTGATCGGGAACCCGCCTTATTCGGGTGAAAGCGCCAATAAAGGCAAGTGGATCATGGACCTGATGGACGCCTATAAAAAGGAACCGGGCGGTAAGGAGAAACTGAAAGAGCGCAATCCCAAATGGATCAACGATGATTATGTGAAATTCATCCGTCTGGCTGAACATATGATCGCCAAAAACGGCGAAGGCGTATTGGGTTTCATCACAAATCATGGCTATCTCGATAACCCCACTTTTCGCGGGATGCGCTGGCATTTGCTGAAGACGTTTGACAAGATTTATGTGCTCGATCTGCATGGCAACAGTAAAAAGAAGGAAGTCTGCCCCGATGGATCGCCGGATAAGAATGTGTTTGATATTATGCAAGGCGTGGCGATTATTATCGGGGTGAAGAAGCGGATTTCCTCCCTCCCCTTCGGGGGAGGGACCGAGGGTGGGGCCTCGCCGTCTGACAATATGCTTGCGGATAAGCCCCACCCCAACCCCTCCCCTAAAGGAGAGGGGCTTAAATTAGCCACCGTTTATCACGGTGATTTATGGGGTAGCCGCAAGGGTAAATATGATGCGCTTTGGGCCGGTGATCCGTCCGGTGTGTCGCTGGCGCAACTCCCCAATCAGGCGCCGCAATACCCCTTTGTCCAGCGGGATTTCGAATTGGAAGGCGACTATCAAAAAGGGTTTTCTGTTGCCGACCTGATGCCGGTTAACTCGGTGGGCATTGTCACCGCGCGCGATGCACTGACGATCGATATGGACAAGGATGCGCTGTGGCAGCGGGTAAAGGATTTCACCGTGCTGGAGGCGGAGGAGCTGCGTAGCAAATATAGCTTGGGCAAGGATGTCCGGGATTGGAGAGTGAGCTTCGCCAAAGCCGACGTAACCGCCAATTTCTCCAGAGAAAATCTAGTTCCCATTACCTACCGTCCGTTCGATACACGCTGGACATATTACACAGGAAATTCTCGAGGTTTCCAATGCTACCCACGCAATGATGTGATGCGGCATTTTTTCCAAAACAACAATATTGGGATTGCCACAGCTCGAAGCAATAAAAACCCTGCATTGGATCATTTCTATGTTTCCGCAAATTTAATGGAATGCAAATGTGCCGAAAGTAGCACACAGTCAGGGTTATTCCCCCTCTATCTCTACCCTGAAGAAGGCTCGCTCGATCAGAGCATCCGGGTGAATTTTGATCCCAAAATCTATGCGGAGATTGCGGAGAAAGCGGGGCTAAAGCCCTCTCCCCTTGTGGGAGAGGGTTTGGGAGAGGGGCGGGAGGCGTCTGCATTTGATGGAGGATGCCGCGATTGGTGATACGCCTTATCCCTTTGACGGTGATGCGCCGGAAGATGGGGACGCGGACTGTGTGGTGGAGAAGCCACGGTTTGCCCCCCTACCCATTAGGGGTGGGGCCTCGCCGCCTGACATTACGCGTGCTGATAAGCCCCACCGCAACCCCTCCCCTGAAGGAGAGGGGCTTAAGGGCCGCGTCTACATCAACAAAAGCCAATATTTCTCAGACGTCCCCGAACTTGCATGGAATTTCTACATCGGCGGCTATCAACCCGCACAGAAATGGCTCAAAGACCGCAAGGGGCGAAAGCTATCGTGGGATGACATCCGCCATTATCAAAAAATCATCAAAATCCTGAGCGAAACCGACCGGCTCATGAAAGAGATCAAGCTGCCTCTGGATTGAAGCCGGTGCCGTAAAGCCAAACCCGCGCGCGCCAGAAAAAAGGCCAGTGCATTGCTGCGACTGGCCCTTTTCGGGGGGACGAGAGGTATGCTTGCTTAGTCTTCGTTTATGGTGCCGCCCATCTGCTGAACCATATCCTTAAAGGCATCGATATAGGCGATGGTCATAACCTGGCCGATATCGCTATTTGTGTAGCTGCCAATTTCCAGACCGGCGATAGGTCCGCCGAGGAAATTAAGGCCGCCGCCGCCAAGGCTCCATTTCAGGTTTTTCTTCTTGGCATAGCCTTCGGTCAAACGGATGCTTTCGGTGGTGCGGGCATCGACGAGGGTCAGCGTGACATTGGCTTCTTTCTTGTTGATGCCAATTTTGCCGCGGCTTCCGCCAATCCAGCCGCCACCAAGGCTGCCCAGAATGCCGCCGCTAACGCCGAAACCGCCGCCATCTTTATTGGCGCTGACAAGATCGGGAACGAGGAAATAATCTGCGGCCTTAACCTGGCCCTTGCCAAAGTTGGAATCTGCCTGCAGGTCGCCACTGGCGGCCATTTCACGTTCTACCTGAGAGGCATTGAGGCCGCGGCTGCGGTCAACAACGCGGAAGCAACCGGATTTCAGCGCCAGAAATTTGATGATATTCTGCGGCGATTCCAGCTTGTAATTATACCACCAGCGATTTTCCGGATCAACGATGGCAACGGTGCCAACGGACTGGGTGCAGGTGGGGATTTGCGCGGCGCGTTTTGCCTTCTTCGATTTGGCTTCAGCAGCGCCGGCTGAAAGGGCAATGGAAGCGGTGGCAATTGCGAGGATAGCTTTATTGAACATGGGTCATCTCCTTGGATATTGTTTTCACCCCACTATGTGTTTGTGGGTCGATGAATATTGTCATCACAAGGAGGTCGCGGTGGCGAAGAGATTGGTTCAAAAAAATTCCTGAAGGCGGGTGATTTCATTTGCTGACAAATGGCAAAGCCGCTGATAGAGCGCGCCTTATGTCCACACCCCTCTCTCGCATCCGCAATTTTTCCATCATTGCGCATATTGACCATGGCAAATCGACGCTTGCTGACCGGCTGATCCAGCAAACCGGTGGGCTTTCTGCCCGTGAGATGAGCGAGCAGGTGCTCGACAATATGGATATAGAGAAAGAGCGCGGGATCACGATCAAGGCGCAAACGGTACGCCTCGATTATACCGCGAAGGATGGCGAGACATACCGGTTGAGCCTGATGGATACGCCGGGGCATGTTGATTTTGCCTATGAGGTATCGCGCAGCCTCGCGGCGTGTGAGGGCGCGCTTTTAGTGGTCGATGCGGCGCAGGGGGTGGAGGCGCAGACGCTCGCCAATGTGTATCAATCAATCGAGCATGATCATGAAATCGTGCCGGTTATCAACAAGATCGATCTGCCCGCCGCCGATGTCGACAAGGTGAAGGCCGAGATTGAGGACATTATCGGGCTCCCGGCGGATGATGCGGTATTGACCAGCGCAAAGTCCGGCATCGGCATAGACGAGGTGCTTGAGGCTATCGTCACCCGCATCCCGCCACCCAAAGGCGACCGCGATGCGCCGCTAACCGCGATGCTCGTCGATAGCTGGTATGATCCCTATCTCGGCGTCGTCATCCTTGTGCGGGTGGTTGCAGGCGTGATCAAAAAAGGCCAGCGGATCAAGTTTATGGCGCAAGGCACCGAGCATCTGGTTGACCGTGTCGGCTGTATGCGGCCCAAGATCGAGCAGCTTGAGGAGTTGGCAGCGGGCGAGATTGGCTTCATCACAGCGCAGATCAAGGAAGTATCGCAGACCGCAGTTGGCGACACCATCACCACCGTAAAAGGCGGCGCGAGCGAAGCGCTACCGGGCTTTAAGCAAGTGCAATCGGTGGTGTTCTGCGGGCTGTTCCCCGTCGACGCGGCAGATTTCGAGAAGCTGCGCGAGAGCATCAGCAAGCTGCGGCTCAATGATGCGAGCTTCACATTCGAGATGGAAACCAGCGCGGCGCTCGGCCAAGGCTTTCGCTGCGGTTTCCTCGGGCTGCTCCATCTGGAGATTATCCAGGAACGCCTGACCCGCGAATATGATCTCGACCTTATCACCACCGCGCCGTCGGTCATCTACCGCATCGTCATGAACGATGGCAGCGAGCAGTTTCTGCACAATCCCGCCGACATGCCAGACATTGTGAAGATCGCCGGGATGGAGGAGCCGTGGATCAAGGCGGTAATCTATTGCCCCGATGAATATCTCGGCGGCATCCTCAAACTCTGCCAAGACCGGCGCGGCGTGCAGAAGAACCTCACCTATGTCGCAGACCGCGCGCAGGTGACGTATGAATTGCCATTGAACGAGGTGGTGTTCGATTTTTACGACCGGCTGAAAAGCATTTCGCGCGGCTATGCGAGCTTTGACTATGAGCAAATCGGCCGACGCCCCGGCGAACTGGTGAAGATGAACATCCTCGTCAATGGCGATCCAGTCGATGCACTAAGCATGATAGTACACCGCGACGCTGCCCCCGCCCGCGGCCGCCACATGTGCGAACGTCTGAAGGATTTGATCCCCAGGCATTTGTTCAAGATACCCATTCAAGCAGCCATCGGCGGCAAGGTCATCGCCCGCGAAACCATCAGCGCCATGCGCAAAGACGTCACCGCAAAATGCTATGGCGGCGATATTTCGCGGAAAAAGAAGCTGCTCGAGAAGCAGAAAAAAGGCAAGGCGAAGATGCGCGAATATGGGTCAGTGAGCATCCCGCAGGAGGCGTTTATTGCGGCGCTCAAAATGGGCGATGATGGGTAGGTTCATTTCTGCTCTTCAAAACCGGTGCCAAATACCTACCGCCTAGACCCGCCTTCACAAATGCACTCATAGGCCGCTCGCGCCGACAACCTACGACATAATCTTACGATAACCTTGCGCCGCTCGCATCTTTTTTGACTCGAAAATGTAAAATGGTGTATTAAGCTACCTTGCACGAGTCGTTTCTACGGGCTCTTTCTGGTGGGGCGTGGATGGATAGCAGTAATGTTTGGGATATTTTTTGAATCGCGGGAACGGACCCTGCGTGATGTGCGAGAGATGCGATCATTAAACAGCCGCTATGGCCAATCATTGCTCCTCATATTATCCGCACGCGCTGGCAACAGAAAATTGGCGCCGCGTGACCGTAAACATTGGCGGCGCATTTTGCGCAAAGCGCGCAAGCCCGCCTGAAGATATTTTGAGCGTTTAGTGCTCTTGATTTTTGTGAGTATACCGCCATTGCGGCAACATGATGCTGCGATGATGCAGCCTGCCCGTCCCCCGAACCCCATTAGGGCAGGGTGCATACTGGCCCTTTGCCTCCACCTCCAAGTGAGGCCGAGGGCCTATTTTTTTTCAGCAGCGCAGGCCTTGATTTTAGCAGGATCTGGCACATCGCCTGTCGCCTCGAAACGCGCGAAATAGCCGCCCACATCGAGCCGTTCGGAAAAATCCTTGAGCCGGAATCCGACCGCCTCAAATTCACAGAATAACAGCTGCGGCGGGATGCCGTGCAGATTTGTCGGGCGGTCGCGGTCGACAACAATCACCTGCCCGCCCTTTGCCAGCGCGGGGCGCATCCGCCAGAGGAAAGCGTATGGCTCGGTAATTTCGTGATACATGTGGACCATGAATATGCGGTCGAAACTATTTTTGGGAAGCCGCGGGTCGTCAAACGCGCCTTCCTTGATCGCAACATGGTCGAGCCGTTCGCGGCCGACGCGTTCGCCCAGCCGGTCGAGCGCGCCGCGATTGATATCCTGCGCGAGCACGCGCCCCTTTTTGCCAACACGTCCCGCCAGCCGGATAGTATAATAACCCTCGCCAGCGCCAATATCGGCAACGGTAGTCCCCGGCGCTATACCAGCCCAATCCATTACCAGCTCTGCCTCGCCCGCCTCATCTCGCTTTGCCTCGGTCGAAAACTCGGTGTCGCCGGTCTTGGATACGGGGCGAAAAGCGCGGGGAAATTCGCGCGATGTTTCAAGCCTGTCGGTATCATCACGCGATGCGGGTTCGCATCCGGTTATCGCCAGCGGAATGGCGAGCAAGACGGGGATGAGGAAACGCAGATTCAACATACCCCCCCCCTAACCGCTGATTGCTACACAATGAAGCATATTTTTGCACTCGAATGTCCGCTTATTGACAGCCAGAAACCAGACGCAATGCCTGAAAACCGTGGCTTATCGGCGATTTTACACCTTTCACCGCAGCCTTCACGCCTACCCCTGCATCTTAATTTGACATTAACCAAGCTGGCGCACAGTGATTTTAGCGGATAATCCATCCGTAAATGAGGTGGAACAGGGGTCGTCGGACGCGCAATTTATGCTTGAAAGCAAGGATCGGAATTTTGCAGCCAGCGGTGGCTCGGCGGGCATGACGCTCGTTGAAGCGATTGATGCTGTGCATTTCGGTAATGCCGCCGCACCGAAGCCTGGCTGGCGCGAACGGCTTGCCAAAATCGATCTGACCCCTGACCTTGGCGATGATATCGGATCTCCGCGCTGGTTTCGCGGCCTTGCAACTCTGACAGCCCTTTGCATCGGCGCGCTTGCGCTGCTGCCCGATCTCGGCCCTGTTTACGGCGCCCAATCACCGCTGCCAACCGCCGACGAATTTGACGAAGCGCGCGCGCAGATGATCATGCCGATCGCCTTTGGCAGCGACAGTGGACGGCGAATGGCAGCAACCGACAATGTCATCGCACTAGCCGCTAGCCCCGAACGCCCGCGTATTGACCTTTCCCGCACATTGGGCCGCGGCGATAGTTTTGCCCGAGTGCTGCGCCGCGCAGGCGTAAGCAGCAACGAGGCGCGCAGAGCGGCATCTTTAGTATCCTCGGTTACATCGCTCGGCGGCATAGAGGCAGGCACGCCGATAGCGATTACACTTGGCCAGCGAAGCGCACGCAACAGCCCGCGGCCACTAGAATCGCTCGCCTTCCGCGCGCGTTTTGATCTCAATATCGAAGTGAACCGCGTCAGCAATGCGCTGCAACTCACACGCCTGCCAATACGGGTTGATAATACGCCGCTGCGCATTCGCGGTAAGGTCGGGACAAGCCTCTATCGTTCCGCCCGGAGCGCCGGAGCGCCTGCCAGTGCGATACAGAATTTCCTGAAAATCATTTCCGGCCATACGCGGCTTTCGTCACTGCGCGAAAGCGACGAGTTTGACATCATCATTGACTATCGCCGCGCGGAAACCGGCGAGGTTAAATCGGGTAAGCTGCTCTACGCCGGTATCGATCGCAATGGAAAATCAAAGCTGCAATTGCTGCAATGGAAAGGCGGCAGCGGCACCCAGTGGTTCGAAGCATCGGGCGTTGGCAAGACACGCGGCGCAATCGGCCGGCCGGTTAATGCAAAAATGACCTCGCGCTACGGAATGCGCCGTCACCCTATCCTTGGCTATCGCCGGATGCATAGCGGCCTTGATTTCGGCGCGCGGCGCGGTTCGCCAATCTATGCGGTGACCGATGGCACCGTGCGCTATGCCGGACGCAAGGGCGGTTACGGCAAATTTGTCGAGCTGAAACATGGCGGCGGGCTTGGCACCGGCTATGCGCATATGAGCCGCATTGCCGTGAGGTCGGGTCAGCGCGTGCGGCGCGGGCAGATTATCGGCTATGTCGGATCGACTGGCCTATCGACCGGCCCGCATCTCCATTATGAACTATACCGCAACGGACGCCCGGTAAACCCGCTATCGGTAAGATTCACCGCGCGCGCGCAGCTTTCAGGCAGCAACCTTGCCAGCTTCCGCGCCAGGCTGAAACGCCTCAAATCAGTTAAGCCGGGGGCAGCGCTTGCGCCCTTGCAGGGCAAGAGGCGCGACGAAGACCAGCCAAGGCGAGAAATTGACCGGCTGACCCAGAAGGCTTCTTATTCCAAGCGCCTGCGTTAGCGCTACCGCGATTTCGGCGCCCTCCCTTTTTGGGCAAAGCCATTGAGCGCAAAGATAGGCTGGGCTAGGAAGCGCAAATGACTGCTGCTAGCTATCCAAATCTTCGCCTGCGCCGCGGCCGCGCCGCGCCGTGGAGCCGCGCGATGCTCCGCGAAACGGCGCTTACACCGTCCGATCTCATCTGGCCGCTATTCATCACCGATGGCAAAGCGCAGGAGGAACCGGTGACCAGCTTGCCCGGCGTGTCGCGCTGGTCGGTCGATGGGATCGCCAAACGCGCCGGAGAGGCGATTGATCTTGGCATTCCCTGCATCGCGCTTTTCCCCAATACGCAAGCCGATCGCCGCAGCGATGATGGCGGCGAAGCGCTCAATCCCGACAACCTCATCTGCCGCGCGATCAAGGCGGTCAAAGACGCGCATGGCGATGATATTGGCGTGCTCACCGATGTCGCGCTCGATCCCTATACAAGCCACGGTCAGGACGGGCTTTTAGACGAAGCTGGCAATGTGCTGAATGATGAAACGGTTGCGCTGCTCGTTGATCAGGCGATGGTTCAGGCAGAGGCAGGCGCCGATATTATTGCGCCATCGGATATGATGGATGGCCGCGTTGGCGCGATCCGCCGTGCGCTCGAAATGGGCGGGCATCGTAATGTCCAGATCATGAGCTATGCGGCGAAATATGCCAGCGCATTTTACGGCCCGTTCCGTGATGCGGTTGGTTCTACCGGCCTGTTAAAAGGCGACAAGAAAAGCTATCAGATGGATCCTGCCAATGGGGCCGAGGCCCTGCGCGAAGTTGCCATGGACATAGCCGAGGGCGCGGATAGCGTGATGGTGAAGCCGGGCCTGCCCTATCTCGACATCATCCGCCGCGTGCATGAGGCCTTCAACATTCCGGTCTATGCCTATCAGGTATCGGGCGAGTATGCGATGATCGAGGCGGCGGCAGCAGCGGGCGCAGGAGACCGCGATGCGCTTGTCCTGGAAACACTGACCGCCTTCAAACGCGCCGGTTGTTCGGGCGTGCTGACCTATCATGCGGCGCACGCGGCAAAGCTGCTTAATGGCTGATATCATTATCGAGACCGAGCGTTTGATCCTGCGCACACAGGCTGCTGCGGATTTTGATATATATATGCAGCATATTAATACGCCGGCCGTGCGCCGGTATCTGGGCGGAGTGGAAGAGGCCCATGAGGCGGAAGCTGCATTCGCCCGCTCGGCGGCTAATCAGGCGCGCGAAGGTTTCAGCTTCTGGTTCGCTGCACTGAAAGAAACTGGAACATTGATCGGAATATGCGGGTTGAAGCGCATTGACGCCGATGCCGCACCAGCAGAGATCAAGGGCGACTTTGAAATTGGCTGGATCTTGCGCGAAGATTGCTGGGGTAAAGGCTATGCCAGCGAGGCAGCAGCGGCCAGCCTGAACCACGCCTTCGCCCGGCTGAGCGCGCCGCATGTCACCGCACTGACCAGCGAAAGCAACGCCGCTAGCTGGCGGATGATGGAAAAGCTCGGCATGGAAAGGCGGCGCGATCTGGAATTTGACGATTCCGCCTTCCCGCCGGAAGACAACCCCACAATCGTCTACCGGATAGACCGGAAGCATTAGCAGACAAGAAAACAGACCGGGCCTGCTGCAACCCGGCCTGTCTCCTGACGTCAGCAGCCCAAGGAAACTACCCGCCGATACGAAGCTGCACGCGCGCGGTATAGGTACCGCCGGAAACCGCTCCGGCCACGCCGCCCGAAACATGGCTGCTCGAACCACCGATGCGAAACTGAGCGCCGCCGCCAAAGCCGTATTTCACGCCGCCAAATCCATCATCATAGGCAGAAAATCCGCCTGCTGCGGTCCATGTCTCGTCGGCTTGCAGATAGAGGTCGGGGATTGAGGCGAGCGCGGCCATACCGCTTCTGAGATCATTGATCGCCGCTGTGTTGCCAAGAATGAGCGCGCTATTGGCGCTAATCCCGGCGAAGTTGAGGCCAACCATCGATTGCAATGCGCCGCCATCGCTGGCGAGATTGCCGAGTGCATCGGTGGTAACAAGGCCAATAACCGGCCCCTGCGCCGCCAGGCTGGCAGCCGAAGGTAGGCCGGCAATCGTCACTGTGTTGGTTGCTGTGCCGATCGCAATCTGGTTGTCAGCAGTCGCCGTGGCACCAGAGCCGATGGCCGTGGAGTTGGCACCGGTTGCCACTGAATTACCGCCAAAGGCCGATGAATTGGCACCCGTTGCCACTGAATTGGTACCGACACTGGTATTTCGGACGCCATCGCCCGAGGCATTGGCATTAGTACCGATCGCGATGTTGTTGCTACCATCACCCGAGGCATTGGCAAAACTACCGCTGGCTATGTTGCTGCTGACATTGCCCGAGGCATTGGCGTTATTACCGCTGGCCGTGTTTTGGCTATCATCGCCCGAGGCATCGGCAAAAGCGCCGCTGGCCGTGTTGTTGCTGGTTTCGCCCGACGCATTGGCGCTATGACCGTTCGCCGTATTGTTGCTGATATCACCCGAGGCATCGGCGTTATTACCGTTGGCTGTGTTGGCGCTGCTATCACCCGAGGCATTGGCGTCATTACCGCTGGCCGTGTTGCGGCTGCCAGCGCCCGAGGCATTGGCATTGGCGCCGATAGCGATGTTACGGCTACCATCGCCGAAGGCATTGGCAAAAGCACCGCTGGCCGCGTTGAGGCTGTTATCGCCCGAGGCATCGGCGCCAACACCGCTGGCCGTGTTGCCGCTGACATTGCCCGAAGCATCGGCGTCAAAACCGCTGGCCGTATTGCTGCTGCTATCGCCCGAGGCATTGGCAGCAGTACCGCTGGCCGTGTTAATGCTGCTATTGCCCGAGGCATCGGCCTCACGACCGCAAGCTGTATTGCTATTAGAACCGGTGGCGTCTGCGCCTTCCGCCCCGTCGCCCGCGTCGGGCGTATCGTCGTCGTTGGTATCGAGCAGGCATTCAGAGGCGTGGGCCACGCCGGATTGACCAAACCAGAGCGGCAGCGGTGACAAGCATGTCCCCGCCAGAGCCAATATTGCGGTGGTTTTCACACCATATTTGAAATTTTTGCGCATGGCAGATGTATAGATAGTCATTGTTAAGTCTCCTGAAAATTATCGTCTTGATACATTCCTTGGCCGGGTAGAACTTTGCCGCTTGCTTCAAATAATCTTTGCGACGTTCTTACCCAATTGGCGCGACCCACCTGCATTGTTACCCGCGAATTTCAGGGGCCTTCAATATGGCAAAATCCATATATTGAATTTGCCATAAATAATGGCTATTGTTACCCGGATTTACGTGCATTTTGGGAGGTGAGTTCCGTGATCGAGGAGTTTATCGACAGGCTGGCCGGTCTTTCCGATGTGGACGCGGTTTGGCAGGCCACGACTGACTTGTCCTATGCTGCCGGTTTTTCAGGAGCTGTATTGGTCCAGGGTCAAAAGGGTCCGGCAGGCACTATTCATGCCCCCGAGATAATGATCGATTGCCCTGACGAACTCAAAACCGCCTATACCAAAAAAGGAGGCTTTGGCGAAATTGATCCATTTTTGCTCTTCCTGTGCGGCAGTCCCGCCGCGATAAAATTGACGGCAAAAGATTTTCCCGACCTTCCGGGTCCCCCCGGCAAATTTGCACCGTTTATGGAATATGCGGACGCAGTAGGCGCGAGCAACGAGATCGGTATACCGGTTCGCTCGTATGAGAATGAAATATTCGGAGGCTGGATATTCGGAAGCAACGAAACCGGTGAGCACTTTGATCTGCTTGCCAAAGACCATGGGCACGATATACATTTTGCGGGTATTCTGGCTTTTGAACGCATGGTCGCGCTTGGTCTGGGCTCGGTTGCCGAACACAATCTCCTAAGCGCGCGCGAACGGGAATGTCTACTCTGGCTGTGCGCAGGATACAGAGTTTCGAAAATTGCCGACAAGCTGTCGATCAGCACCTCGGCGGTTAATCTCTATATGACCAATGCCAAGCGCAAGCTGGGCGCCAAAACCCGCGAGCAAGCCGTCGCACGCGCCATTTTCAGCGGTCAGATACACCTCTAAGGCGAAGACCCTTGCACCCGATATATCCTGACGGCCGGGTTGTTATTCCGCGCCCGACGAATATAACGCCGGGGAGCGATGACTGTCCATCGAACCTTCCGCATCATACTCTCTGAGAGACCCTAAAGTGACACACCGCCGAGACGTTTCGATTATCTCCATTCACGGCAAGACGCCGCAAATTGATGATAGCGCCTTTATCGCGCCGGGTTGCCGCATCATCGGCGATGTAATGATCGGGCCGGAGGTATCGATCTGGTATAATTGCGTTCTGCGCGCCGATGTCAGCCGCATCGAAATCGGCGCGCGCAGCAATATTCAGGATGGCAGCGTCGTCCATTGCGATGGCCCCATGCCCGGCATGCCGGATGGCTTTCCAACCATCATCGGCGAAGACGTCCTGATCGGCCATATGGCAATGGTGCATGGCTGCACGATACACGATCGCGGCTTTATCGGTCTCGGCGCAGTCATCATGAATGGCTGCGTGGTGGGCAGCGAAGCGATGCTCGGCGCGGGCGCGCTACTACCCGAACGCAAGCATATGGCCGAAAAAGAACTTTGGGTGGGCCGTCCGGCGAAACGGGTACGCGAACTACCGGGCGAAGCGCTCGCCGGCATGCGCGCCGGCGTCGCGCATTATGTCGAGAATGGCAAAGCGCATGCAAAGGCGCTGGACGGAGGCTAGGCCGCTCGACGACTAGCTCAGCCTCAAATTAGAATTTAATTCGGGCGGAAAGCCGCGCATTGATCGGCCCACCGGGCGAGATATTATTATTGTTATGCGCGTCGGAGAAATAGCTTTCTCCAAACAGGTTTTCAACGTTGAGCTGTAAAGCGAAGCGATCAGTTGCATCCCAAAATAGCGCCGCATCAACGCGGGTGAAGGATGGCAGTCGCGTGGTCGTTGCAGAATTGCGGATCGCGGCAAACTGGTTCGACTGATGGATGACACCGACGCCCGCACCGAACTGATCAGAGATATCATAGCGGTTCCACAGCGCGAATTGATGCTTGGGTGATGCCTCCAGCCGCACCGCTTCATTGCCGCGCAGCTTCGCATCGATATAGCTGTAGCCACCGGATATCTGCCAATTATCCGTCACCCGTCCGGTGACCGATAATTCAATGCCTTGCGTTCGCGTCGCGCCGATATTGATGCTGACCGCCGGGTTCGCCGGATCGGGCGTGGTCGCGTTGGTGCGATCGAGCTGAAACGCCGCAAATGTCAGCGCAAGGCCCGGCCTCACATCCCATTTCGCGCCGATCTCGTAATTTGTGAACTTCTCCGGCGCGAGATTTTCCTGCGTCGCCGACAATGTCAGAAACTGATCGCCAGAGCGCGGCTGAAAGGATTGGCTATAGCTGGCGTAGAGCGAGATATTTTCCTGCGGTTTATATATTAACCCGATACGCGGGCTGACCTTCTCATCCTTTCGGGCAAAGGCCCGGTTGCCGCCGGCGATGTCAACTCCTTCAATAGCGAAGCTGTCAAAACGCAGGCCTGCGATGATATCAAAATGATCGCCAATGCTGATCTGATCCTGAATATAGGCAGAGAAGAATTCGACCACCGAGGCCCGGTTGCGAGTAATAGCCGGGAAGGTCACACTGGGGAAAACCACATTGTCCAGATCGAGCACGGCATCGGACAGAACCGCATTGCGCCGCTGATTGGTCGAGCTCTGATGGCCATATTCCAGTCCGGCGAGGATTTTGTGTTCGAGCGCGCCCGTTGTCACATCCCAGATGGCGTTGGCCTGCGCGATAAAATTCTCCCGGGTCGTCGGGTCGGTATAGCCCTTGAGCGGCACCTGGTTGGTGACCGGATCGAGCGGACCGCGCGCATAAACATTCTGATACAGCTTGTCATAATCGCCATAGAGGATGGTTGAGGTAACCTTCAGATTATCGGCGACCTGACCGTCAATCCGCAGCTTTGCAATATGCGCTTGCAGCGTGGTAACATTGGCCCCCGGCACGCCGAAAAACTGGCCGCGCAGGCCTGGTGCAGGTCGATTGGGTTGGCCCGCTCCGGCTCCAATTGACGGGATACCGCGATCCACCACGCGGTCGTCATCGACATATTCATAAGAGAGCCCAAGCTTCCAATCTTCGCCGAGGCTAAACCCAGCATAAGGGTTCACCGCGAACCGGCGGCCATCATAGAAATCGCGGTGATTATTCAGCTCTTCATAAAATCCATTGAGCCTGATCGCAGCGCCCTCGCCCAGCGGCGCATTAAGATCGGCGCTCACGGCAAATGCGCCGAAACTGTTGGCGCTGCCTGCGCCTGCAATTCGCGTTTCACCAGCTATCGGCGCTTTCTGCACACGGTTGACGATACCGCCCCCGCCGCCGCGCCCAAAGATCAGCGCATAGGGGCCTTTAAGAATTTCGACACGCTCGATATTATAGAGGTTGCGAAAATACTGCACATCATCGCGCACGCCGTCGAGGAAAAAGTCGGACGTCGTTTCCTGCCCGCGGATTGATATCTGGTCGCGGTTGCCTTCCCCTTGCTGCACCGTCGTGCCGGGCACATAACGCAGCACATCGCCGATGCTGCGCTGGGCCTGATCTTCAATCTGCTCCCGGGTGATGACATTGATTGTCTGTGGAATATCAATGAGCGGCGTATCGGTCTTGGTCGCGGTGACGCTGTCGCTGGCCGAATAGCCGTCGCTCGCGCCGATAACGATAATCGGATCCTGATCATCCAGATAGGCGGCATCCTCGGCATAGGCCTCCGCCGGATAAGCAATCGAAAGAGCGAGGAAGGAACAGGACATGCAGGCCTTTGGGAGATTCATGGAAGTGGCTTTCTTGTAGGCTTATTGAGAAGGATTCGCATTTTCTGTTTAAGCCTTTATTGCGACTAGTTCGCAAATGCAATTGCAAATATGCAATCTGTGCAAATTTCTTTTGCAAATGACGGCAATCGGTTATGTGAGCGTTAGAACAGGCTTGAAAGGCACCGACATGAATGCAACGATTTGGCACAATCCCAAATGCGGCACATCGCGCAAGACGCTGGCTATATTGCAAGAGACGCCAGATATTGACGTGACCGTCGTGGAATATCTGAAAACGCCTTTTGCCCACAGCAAGCTAAAGCAGCTTTTTGCCGATGCGGGCATCACAGCGCGCGAAGCCTTGCGCACCAGAGGTTCCCGCGCTGAGGAGCTTGGCCTGTTGGACAGCGACGATAATGACCGCATTCTTGATGAAATGGCGAAGGATTCGGCGCTGGTCGAACGACCGATAGTTGAAACCGGCAAGGGCGTGCGCCTTTGCCGGCCAAAGGAGAAGGTTCAGGAAATATTGTAGGCTTGCAAGAAAGAGGTTCGAAACCAATGTTCAAGAAAATCCTGCTCGGGCTGCTCGCCGCGGTCGCCATTGCATTCATCGCGCTGTTCGCTTGGGGCTATGCACCCGATATTCCGCTCGACGAACTCAAAGCAAAATATGCCAACGCCGAATCCGAATTTGTCGATTTGGGCGATGGCTTGATTGTCCATCTGCGCGATGAGGGGCCGAAGGACGCGCCCGCCATCATCCTGCTCCACGGTTCGAATGCCTCTCTGCATACATGGGATGGCTGGGTGGATAGGCTGAAGGGCACATACCGGATTATCCGGTTTGATCTGGCAGGGCACGGGCTCACCGGGCCGCATCCCGAAGACTGCTATTCCAGTGCTTGCAATATCGATGCGGTGGACAAGGTTGCGAGCGAACGCGGGCTAACGAAGTTTACGCTGGCGGGCAATAGCATGGGCGGCAACATATCCTATATGTATGCCCGCGCGCATCCAGGCAGGCTCGAAGGCTTGATCCTTGTCGATCCATCGGGCGCGCCAGCGGCGAAGAAGCCTGATCTGCCTATCGGCTTCCGTATCGCAATGATGCCGGGAATCAACCGGCTGGCACGGGTTATTACGCCGCGCTCGATGATCGAAAAGAGCCTGAGCCAATCGGTGAGCAATCAGGCGGTCGTGACCGATGAGAATGTTGACCTTTACTGGAATTTGCTCCGCCGAGCGGGCAACCGGGAAGCGACGGCAAAGCGTTTTGCGAATTATGCGACGCGCAGGCAGGTCGAGCCGCTGGCGGCTTCACCGGTGCCAACGCTTGTTCTGTGGGGCAAGGAGGACAAGCTGATAAATGTCGGCGCTGCACCCTGGTTTGCGAAGCAGTTTAGCGGCAGTAAGACGATCATCTATGATGGCATTGGCCATCTGCCGATGGAAGAGGTCGCAGGCAGAAGCGCGGATGATGTTAAAGCGTGGATAGGCGAGCAGACAGCCGGCTCGGTTTCCGAGTAACAAGCGGGCTTAAGCTACCTGCTTTCCCGAAGGCATCTGGCTAAAGATCTCACAGGCATCTTCAAACAGCATTGGCCGCCCGAAATAATATCCCTGGATTTTCTGGCACCCCAGCTGCTGGATCATGGCCAGCTCGGCCTCGGTCTCGACGCCTTCCGCTGTAGTTGAAACCTCAAGGCTTTCTGCCATCGCAACCACCGCGCGGATAATCGCGAGGCTTTCGGCTTTATTCTGCGCTGCACCCTGCACAAAGCTACGATCAATCTTGATCGTGTCAAAGCGCACGTTGCGCAGATAACCCAGCGACGAATAGCCGGTTCCAAAATCATCGAGCGATAATTTTATGCCCAATTTACGCAGCCGGTCGAGAACCTTGATCGCCAATCCGCCATCACGCAGGAAGATGCTTTCGGTAACCTCCAGCTCAAGCCGCCAGACCGGAAGCTTGGCATCGTCAAGCGCCGAAATTACGGTTTCTACAAATCCGCTACTGGTCAGCTGATCGACCGAAATATTGACCGCGACGCTTGTTGTCTCCGGCCAGCTCATGGCGTCTTTACAGGCCTTGCGCAGCACCCATTCACCGATCTCCACGATCAATCGTGCATCTTCGGCAACGGGGATAAATTTCGCCGGTGAGACATTGCCAAATTTGGGGTTTTTCCAGCGCAGCAACGTTTCAAAGCCAAGCAGCGTGTGATCGCTGCTGCTCGCCACCAGCGGCTGATATTCAACATGCAGCTGTTCCTTAGCGAGCGCGTTGCGCAGCTCGAATTCCATGACCCGGCGTTCCTCGGCATTGGCATGCAGCTTATGCTGATAATTATTGTGGCTGTTGCCGCCCTCATCCTTTGACCGATAAAGTGCAAGATCGGCGCTGCGCATAAGCAGTTCAACCGTGCGGCCGTCTTGCGGGCCAATGGCGCTGCCGATGCTGGCACCAATATAAAGGGTATTTTGATCCACGGTATAGGGACGAGAAAGAGCCTCGATAATCCGCTTGCCTACATTCGAAACATAGGCGCTGTCGGTCGCATCTTTCAGGACAATTGCAAATTCGTCGCCGCCCAGACGCCCGCAAAGTTCATTTTCCGACATGATCTGCTGCAGCCGCTTCGCAACCTGCGCGAGCAACCGGTCACCTACCGGATGACCAAGCGTATCATTGACCGCTTTGAAACGGTCAAGATCGATCATCATGAAGCCGCAGCGGCGGCGCCATTTATCGGCATCTGACAATGCGGTTCCCAGCGCTTCGGTAAGCTGCAACCGATTGGGCAATCCCGTCAGCGTATCAAAGCGCGCGAGATGTGAGATTTTTTCTTCGGATAGGCGCTGCTCGGTAACATCAGAGCCAACGCCCCGGAAGCCAAGGAAGCTGCCGCTTTCAGAATTACGCGGCGAAGCGGACAATTCCCAATAGCGCTGTTTGCCGTTGATGGTCACCGGCACGATCAGGTTGCTGAATGGCTCCCGGCGTTTGAGCTTGTCGGCAAGCTCATGCAGCTCGTCAGGATAGCGCCCTTCGTCCCAGGCATCGCCTGCGATCAGCCTGAGCATCGGCTGCCCTTCGATCTGCGCCGCTTCGGAATCAAGCGCATAGGCAAAGCGCGGGCCAACATGGATGGCGCAGCGCTGGGTATCGGTCTGCCACAGCCAATCCGCGCCGCTATCTTCAAATTCGCGCAGCAGCAGGCTAACCGTCTCCGATTTCTCCTGCAATACGCCATTGGCCATCTCGTATAATACCTGTGCACGCGCAGATCGAAGCGCGGCAACGATTAACAACACGCCGATACCGGCAGAGATAGCCGCCAGATAATAGTCGTTTTTGAGTATAAAGCTGGCGGTTGCGGCAAGGCTCGTCGTCCCGATGAATAGCGAAGTAGCCTTTGGCAATGACGGCATAAACAGCGAGGCAAAGACCATCATGGACAGCATAACCGCCCAGAATCCAAGAAGCTGCTGCGCCCCTCCAAAACTACCAAGTAGCAGGATCCCCGCGCTCCAGACCAGACCGGTTACGAGAGAATGGCGTGTTACCATTGCAACATCCATTTTGCCCGAATGCTGACCGATATCCCGCCAATATTTGCGGATGCGGTGGAAAGAGAATAGCTGAAAAGCAGCCAGCGAACCGGCCCAACTCGAAAGCGCCCAAATTGGAGCAACATCGCGGTAGAGCGCTGCCACCATAGCTGCAAAAAATAATGTTAGCGCAGATCGTCCAAGGCTGCGGCCCTTGATCGAACGCGCCTGAATAGCGCGCATCTCTTCGCCACCGGAGCATTGCGGATCAGCAATGCCGAGCAATGTCCGATATGACAAAGATGTCGGCAATTCGGAAGAGGCGGTTTCATCATTCACGCAAATCCTTGTAGTGCCTGTTCGTTACTCAAAGGTAAGCAAGCACCAGTTTCGCGATGAAATGATGATTTTTTTTCCGTTGTTTTGCAGTATATTACAGGATTAGCCGGATATTAACCATAGATTGCGCGCTCTATGCAGCAATTGCATATGGTTGAATGTCGCCATTCAGATATAAATTTCGCGCCTTCGCCCGACTAAGCTTGCCCGAGCTTGTACGCGGCAAAGTCCGCGGCGGAACGAGCTCGATAACACAGTTCATCCCCGTCACCGAACGCACTTTATCACGTATTTTGTCGCGCAATTTTGCCCGTTCGCTATCATCCGAAATGCGGCATTGCACTAACACGGCGGGGGTTTCCTCGCCGCCGGGCATGGTGACCGAAAATGCGGCAATATCGCCCGATTTGAATCCGGGAAGCTGCTCAACCGCCCATTCAATATCTTGCGGCCAATGGTTCTTGCCATTGATGATGATCATGTCTTTGGCGCGCCCGACAATATAAACATATCCATCCGACAGATATCCCATATCGCCGGTATCGAGCCAGCCATCGATCAGGCAGGCCGCGGTGCTTTCAGGGTCGCGGAAATATTCCTTCATCAGGCTGGGGCCAGAGCACCACACCTTGCCGATCGCCTTGTCGCAAAGCACACCGCCATCTTCGGCGCGAATTTCAATGGTCATATCCTTGACCGCCTTGCCGCAATTTACGATCGCACGGTAACGCGTCGGCCTGTCATCTGCGCCAGCCTGCCCGGAAAGATCGGTTTCCTCAACCAGCTCTACCCTGATACCCTCACCCGGCGGCATGATTGATACCGCTAATGTAGACTCCGCAAGGCCATAGCTCGGCAGGAATGCGGACGCCTTGAAACCAGCTTCGCCAACAGCATCAACGAAAGCCTGCATCACATCAGGCCGGATCATGTCGGCGCCGTTACCGGCAAGCCGCCAGTGCGAGAGATCGAAACGCTCGCTGGCCTTGGTCTGGCTCGACATGCGGCGCGCGCAAATATCATAGCCAAAGGTCGGTGAATAGCTGATCACCGTGCCTTCTGCCCGGCTGATCATATCCAGCCATGCCAGCGGTCGGCGAGCGAAATCCTCGGTCTTCATATAGTCAGTCGAAACCTGGTTCGCGACTGGCGAAAGGAAGCAGCCAACCAGCCCCATATCATGATACCATGGCAGCCAGGAGACAACGCGGTCACTATCGACCACCTCCATCCCGTGCGAATGCGCGGACAGGTTATTGAGCAGCGCCTTATGCGTTACCGCGACGCCGTGCGGAAAGCGTGTCGAGCCGCTTGAATATTGCAGATAACAAACTTCGTCAGTTGCGGCTTGCGGCAATTCGCATTTCAGCGCGATCCGGTCTTCAAAGCTGGCCCAGTCTATACCTTCAACCTTGCAAGCCTTTGCCGCATCCCCGGCCATTTCCACCAGTTCTGGCGGAAAGAAGAAGGCCAGCGGGTCGCTGCTTTGGAGCTGAACCGAAAGCTGATCGACATAGCTTTCCTTACCGCCAAAACTGGTCGGTAACGGCAGCGGGACTGGCCATGCCCCTGCATAAATGCAACCAAAGAAAAGCGCCGCAAAATCAGTGCCGGTTTCCGCGATCAGCGCGACCCGGTCACCCTTCTTTACACCGTGGCTGATCAGTCGGTAGGCCATATCAAGCGCATCACCGCGCATTTCAGCGAAGGGATAGACCTGCGCAAGATTACCGCGCATATCGTGAAAATTGAGGCCGCGTTTGCCCTTTGCGGCATAATCGAGCGCTTCGCCAAGCGTTTCAAAATCCGAAAAGCGGCGCGAAAGCGTGTCTACTGTAGGAGTTGCAACGATGTCGTTCATAGTTTTCCCTAGTCCTCAAAGAACAAGACCCCTTGGTAATGCTGGTATTAGCCCAGCTTACCAGTTCAAATTTCGTCCCGACTGTGGCACAAATGGGGCGTGAATAGCGTTTCGCCTCGAAAAACAAAGACTCCACCGCTGAATGACGTGAAATTGCGTGCTTTAGCGCTGCGTTATGTCGAGCGCTATGCGACCAGTGAGGCAAAGCTGGTGCGCTATTTATCGCGAAAAATTTACGAACGCGGCTGGGAGGGAGAGCGAGCCGCTACGCCAGAAGACCTAGCCCGCGAATTCGTGCGGCTGGGCTATGTTGACGATGCCGCGCTGGCCGAGGCGAAAGCGCGCGCATCCATACGCAAAGGCCATGGTTCAAAACGGCTAGGGCAAGATTTGCATTTTGCCGGGATTAGCGAACAAGACAGTGCCGGCGCGATGGACGATGCGAAGGAAAATGCCTGGGCCGCTGCTCAAAATTTCGCCCGGAAACGCCGCATCGGCCCCTACGCCGAACATAACGCAGATCCGGACAAACGCCACAAGCAGCTGCAGGCGTTCCTGCGCGCGGGTCATAATTTCGATACCGCGCGGCGCTTCGTCGATGCAAAGCCGGGCGCGCTATTGGAAGAGGATTAGGCAGAAATCTCGGCGCGTAGTGCCTTCCGGTCAAGCTTGCCGATCATCGTTTTGGGAAGCTCACCCCGCACCATGACCTTGTCTACCCGTTCATGCTTGCCAAGCTTTGGATTGAGCCAGCCCGCTAGCGCTTCGCCATCCACATCAGCACCGTCATTCAGAGTCACAAAGGCGCGGGGAACTTCGCCGAGATAATTGTCAGGCACGCCAATCACCAGCGCTTCCTTCACGTCTTCATGCGTATAGAGCACTTCCTCAACCTGGCTCGGGAAGACCTTGAATCCGCCAACCGAGATCATGTCTTTCAACCGGTCGACGATAAAGATGAAACCATCCTCGTCGATCTTTGCAACATCACCGGTGCGCAGCCAGCCATCGACAAACACCTCTTTATCGGCATCCGGCCTATTCCAGTAACCCGCCATAATTTGCGGCCCCTTACACACCAGCTCTCCCGGCTCGCCTTTTGGCGGCGGCCTCGCCGGATCTTCCTTATCGACAAGCTGGACCTCGGTGCCCGGTATGGGTTGCCCGATGCTGCCGAGTTTATTAACGCCAACATAGGGGTTGCAGCTAATCACGCCCGAACTCTCGGTAAGGCCGTAGCCTTCGATTACCGCGGCATCGCTGCCCTTCTCAAACTTCGCTTTCAATTCTCCGGCGAGCGGTGCGCCGCCCGAAACACAGGCGCGCAGGCTGCTGAAATCTGTGCCGGCAAAGTCGGGATGGTCGAGCAGCGCCTGATACATGGTTGGCACGCCGGGCATAGAGGTTACCTTTGTGCGGCCGATCGCTGCCAGCGCATCCTTTGCATCAAAGCGCGGCAGCATTACAATCTCTCCGCCATTTGATATGGTGCGATTGAGCACGGTCGCATTGGCGAAGACATGAAAAAATGGCAGCACGCCCAATATCCGGTCTTCGGCGCTTTCCCCCGCATTCACGCGGCTTTCGGGATCGATCAGATTGATCTGCCGCGCATTGACTGTGAGATTCTGATGCGTCAGCTTTGCGCCCTTGGGCGTGCCGGTTGTTCCGCCGGTATATTGGAGCAACGCCACATCGCGCAGCGGATCGCATTTGCGCTGCGTATGGCCGCCATCATTGTCGAGCAAATCACTGTATAAAATAATGCGCGGATCATCGGGAATATCTGCCACCTCCGCGCGCTTGAATAATCGGTAAGCCCATCCTTTCACGCGCGGCAGAACTTCGGCAATGCTGCCCACCACCAGCCCCTTCAATTCGGATTGGTCGAGCACCTTTAGCGCACTGGGAAGCAGCGCCTGCGCCGATATTGTAAACAGCAAATCGGTTCCGCTATCGGCGACCTGATGCGACAGCTCCTCCACAGTATAAAGCGGTGAGAAATTGACCACCGTCGCACCCGCCGCCATCGCGCCATAATAGGCGGCAATATAATGCGGCACATTGGGCAGATAAAGCCCGACGCGGTGCCCCTCGCCCGCGCCGCGATCTTGCAGCCCCCTGGCAACGCACCGCACGGCATCCGCCATTTCGGCGTAAGAGAAAGATCGGCCCAGAAAATCAAGAAACCGCGCCTGGCCCATCCGCGCGGCGCTTCCAAAAAACATGTCGTCCACCGCCAGCGGCGGGAAATCCTGCTGCCACGGTGCGGGATGAAGATATTTATCGGAAGTGATGGCCATGATTTTCCTTATAGCTCAATATGCCCGCCCTATATAGCCGCATCGCCTAATCGACATTTGTGTATACGAAACGGAACCGGAGCAAGGGCTATTCCCGCCAAATCGTAGCCCTAAATTTTGCCGAACCACGCTACGCCGCCGCGCACTTCGGATGACGCGCGCGCGGTCTTTTCAAGGTGCCGTAAATGCGCCATCGCCTCGCCTGCGGCTAACCCGTAAACGCTGTCGTCAATCTCACGATCAAACAGCAGGTCAAAACAATCGGTCGCACGCAGTTCGCGTTTCTGGAATTCCTGCTCCAGTATTTCCAGCCGTTCATGATGCCCCCCGGCAAGCCGTTCGAGCCGGGTCTGCACGCCGGTAAAAGGGGAGCCATGTGCAGGAAGCACCAGCATATCGGGATCGAGCGCGTCTTTGAACTTCGCAATTGAATCCAGCCATTCGCCAAGCGGATCGGCTTCTGGCTCCATGTCCATCATCGACACGTTGCTGGTAATGCGCGGCAATATCTGGTCGCCCGCTATCATCACACCGTTGTGGTGATCGACCAGGCTGGCATGTTCGGGCGTGTGGCCGCCGCCGGTAATCACTTGCCATTCGCGGCCACCGATCCGGATCAGATCGCCATCATCCATGCGCGTATGCGAAACCGGCAGGCGCGAGACCGCCCGGGCAAAATTGCCCCAGCCCGCGCGGGCAAATTTTTCCAGCCTTTCTTCACCGTAACCCATCATCCGTCTGGTCGCGACGGCTTCCTTTGGCGGATGATCCTGCACATCGGCGATGAGCATCCGCGCCATCAGCCATTCGGTGCGGTTCATCCACACCGGCACCTTATGCCGGTTCGCCAGCCAGCCCGCACAACCGACATGATCGGGGTGGAAATGGGTGATGAAAATGCGCGTCATTTCTTTACCCGAGAGCGCGCCATCAAACATCGATTTCCAGCTCGCGATACAGCCTTTCAGAAACAATCCGCTATCGGCAACGGCATAGCCCTTGCGCCCGTCAAATTCATCATCGAGCAGCCAGATATTTATATGATTGAGGTTGCCCGGCACCGGCAGACGCGTCCAGCCAATGTCGGGTGCAAGCGGATAGATTTCTCCATATTCCGGCACATGGTCGCCCAGCGGATAGCTTAGGCCTTTGAGTTGTATGCTTTCAAAACCATGGTCCGAAAGCGACATGTCAAAACTCTTGCGGGGTTCCTTCATGTCCCACGCCGTGCCTTGATCGCGCGATGAAGGCAAGGCGCGTTGCGGAAGGCAGCGTGTTTATTGCACAAAAACAGGCGCCCGCCGTTCAAGCGAGCGCCTGCATTTTTAAGGTCATCTCTTCCAGGTTGTGTAGCCGATGGAAAGCGTCTTGGGGCTTCCCGAAGACAGCCCGTTTACGCGAAACTGGCTAATCCGGCCCTGGTTTGTTTTGACACAAACATAGGAGCCGACTGGAATGGAACTAAGCGCCACCTTCCCGCTATGGAAGTGCGCGCGCGAGCAGCCTGCAAAGCCGCGGTTCGACCGGTTACCCACCGCAATTTTTGCACCATTCCTCGGTGTGACAAAAAGGCGGTACCGTGTCTCGGCTTGAAACCAGATGTCAGCACCATTTTGGGTTATCCGGCCGCTGTCGAGATCGGCAAGGAATGTCTGGCGAATATTTAGCGGGCCAGTTGTATGCGTCCGCGGCCTGCTGGGCAGGAGTATATTATTCGTCCGGCAGATGAAGCCGGCTGTTGTCGCCCGGCAGGTTGCTCCGCTGGGCGCATAACGCTGAATGTTACCTGCCGAACCATAGTTGCACTGAAGGGCCTTCCGGCCAGCAATCGTAACAACCCGCGCCTGTTGAAGGCGATTTACAATCGGCGTGCTCCACCAGCCGCTTGGCAACGGTGTGGTAACTGCGCGCCGAATCTTTTCCAGCGGGCAGGAAATATGCTGCGTCGCTGCCTTCGCCTCTGGCGCAAATACAATAGAAAATCCTGCAGCAAGGATGAGGCCGGGGAGCAGATACCCAGGCTTTTTCTCGATAGCAATATAGGTCATTTTAAGGTCTCCTTTTTTGAACAATTTACGTGCCTAACACCCACACAGTCGGGCCCGGGCAGCACATGGTTCAAAAAAATCTGACGGTTATGACCTAGTGTGATTACGCCAAATGTCAGCGCAATCGATGAATTGCTCCTCAATCCTCGCTCTTTTTGAACAGCGTTTCCGCTGTCAATTCAGGCTTTACTTCTTCCGGTGCCTCCTCGCCCAAAAGCGCAGCCTCGGCGAGGCGTTTTTCTTCTTCGCGCTCAGCATGAAGCTCCTCAATCAGTTTTTCACGGTCGCTGCCCAGCTTCACATCGTCTGGTTCCGGCGTTTCAATGCCAGCTTTTTTGGCCGCCTTTGCCACCAAAGCGTCAAGGTCGCGCTGCGGACATAGGCCGAGCGTTACCGGATCCTTGGGCTGGATTTCGGCGATGTTCCAGTGGGCGCGGTCGCGGATCGCGTTAATCGTATTGCGCGTCGTACCGATCAGCTTGCAGATCGCGCCATCGGAAATTTCAGGATGGCTGCGCAGCAACCAGGCAATACCATCGGGCTTGTCCTGACGCTTTGAAACCGGCGTATAACGCGGCCCTTTGGTGCGGCGGACCTGATCGGGGCCGATGCTCATCACCATCACATAATCCTCGTCGGCCTGACCCTTTTCTATTTCTTCCATAGATAGCTCGCCGCCCTGCACCGGATCACGTCCGGTATATTTGCTGCCAGCCATATCATCTGCCATCGCTTGAACCTCTAGGATGTGAAGCTCGCAAAATTCTGCGATTTGCGGGAAGGCAAGCGCTGTATTGTCAACCAGCCAAGCGGCGGTGGCGTGGGGCATCAACGGATTGGCCATAAGGAATTCTCCAAAATAAAGGGCCGCCCCTCGCGGAGCGGCCTGAATATGTTGCGCCAAGGTATAGATAGTTGTTGGGGAGTCGGCAAGCCCTGTTACGCCCGCCTTGTCATAGACCCCGGCCAGCGCTAACTCTTAGCGCCAAGGGGAGACTCAATTGGAAGTGGCGCAAATATTGGCAGCAATCGCGCGCGGAGAGGAAGCAGCCTTCACCGCACTCTATCGCGATTTGCAACCGAAGATGGAGCGCTATGCCACCGCTTTGCTCGCCGGAGATGGTGAAGCCGCAGCCGATGTGATCGACGAAGCCTTCATGGTTATCTGGCGCAGCGCGGATAAATATGATGGTTCGGGCCATGCCGAAGGCTGGATCCGGCGGATTGTTCGCAACAAAGCAGTCGACTGGATCCGCAAGCAAAAAGAAAAAGTCGGGATCAGCGCGGGCGAGCAAGCGAATTACGAAACGCAGGCCGACCAATCGGATAATCCCGAAGAGGCTTATGAAAAAAAATCCGATGGCGATGAACTTTCTTCTGCGATGGAGCGACTGTCAGATGAGCACCGGGAAGTCCTGTGGCTCGCTTATTATGAACATAAGTCGGTGGCAGAGATATCCGATCTGATCGACGTGCCTGAAAATACAGTGAAAACTCGAATGTTCCATGCACGCAAACAGTTGAAGATAACACTCGAACGCCGACGACAGGAAACAGGAACGGGTCCATGACCGATGCAGGTTCAAATGCGAAAGATATCGCGCTGCTGCTGCCATTTTATGCAAATGGCACGCTTGACGCTGCCGACACGGCGCGCGTCGAAACTGCGCTGGAAAATGATGCATCCTTGCGCGAAGAGCTTGCCGATGTGAAATCCGTATCGGCGATGGTCACCGATGGCGGCGCCCAATGGGAAGCTGCGCGCAAGCCCGCTGACGAAGCACGGCTTGACCAGTTGATGGATCGCATCGCCGCCGAACCAAAGGCTCAGGTCGTTCAGCAGGCCGCCCCGAAAGAAACCCAGCCTGTGATCAAGATACAGCGAGAAACACCCGGCTTTTTTGCATCTTTGTTCCAGCCGGCGTGGAAACCGGCTTTTGCAGCAATGGCGCTGGTTGCGGTTGCGCAAGGCACTATGCTATATACTGGCGCAGGGCCTGCCAATAATCGTGACAATGATGAATTCATAACCGCTTCCGGACCCGATGGCACGAATGCTGCTATGGGATACCAGCTGCTGCTGCGTATTGCACCTGCGGCAACATGGCGGCAGGTCGAGGCCGCACTGGCCGAGCATGAGTTATCGATTGTCGATGGACCAACGCAAGATGGTGTAATCACGGTGGGAACAATGGTCGAGCTGAGTTCGGCGGAAAAGCAGCAGATCGCCGCCGCGCTGAAAGCCAGCCCCGCCATTTCGGCAGTGCTGCAAGCGCGCTGACACCGGCTAAACGCGAAGGAATCGCAAGATGAAATTGCACAAACTTATCGGATATGGCGCACTCGCCGCCGTGCTGTTCGCAGTACCTGTCAGCGCGCAGTTGAGCGGACCAAATAGTCCACCTCCCCCGCAAACCCCGCCTCCGCCTCCGCCGCCACCTCCGCCTTCGCAGCCACCGAACAACAATGACGACCGCGGAGGTATCGGTGCTGGCGAGGTTATCGGTATCGCAATCCCTGCTATTATCGGCCTTTTTGGTGCAAAGAAAATATTCGGCATGCGCGACAGGAAGCATAAACAGTTCACCAAGAATACCGTGAATTTTCTCTTTGAAGGCGATGTAGCGAGCGCGCGGGCATTCGCCGATGCACAGGGCCTCCGTGATATCGAGATTGAGGAACTGGACAGCATCGGCGCTACGCTTGTTTCGGCGCGCGTCGCAAAGAAGCAAAAGCCCGACTCCCAAGTGACGCTTCTTGCCACCATGGCCGGTGTGATCGAGGTGGAGCGCGAAGGATTGTTCCAGCAAATGGGCAGTGTCTCGGGAGCGACCATTCCCCTCGCTGCTGCCAGCGCCCCGGTTGTCACCAGCACGATGATGGCAGCGGCAGGTGGCGGCAATGTCAGCGTGGCGATGATCGACAGCCTTGTTGATATCGATCATGAAAACTTGAAAAGTGGCTGGATACGGCAGGCGAATTTTACCGGTTCTGCCAAAGACAGCATCCATGGCACCGCGATAGCCTCGCTGATTGCAGGGCGCGGACAGGTCTCCGGCAAGGCTGCTGGCCAAAAGCTCTATAGCTTTGCAGCCTTCTCCGCCGCCAAGGGCAACAGGCCCGGGGTTGCGCGCACACGCTCGCTGGCTAAGGCATTGAACGCCGCCGCGCGGGTCAACCCGCATATCCTCAACATGTCCTTTGGTGGGCCCAATAATGCCATTTTGACGCGGATTTTGAAAAGGATGTATGCCCGCGGAACCTGCATGGTCGCAGCGACAGGTAACGGCGGCAAGAAGGCCCGCCCGCCTTTCCCCGCACGCCTTGCCGAAGTGACCGGCATCACCGCTGTCGACAAGAAAATGCGCGCCTATAAATATGCCACGCCCGGCTTTCATGTTGGCGCGGCGGCAAGCGGCGTCAAAAGGCTGACTGCGGTGCCCGGCGGATATCGGATCGCATCGGGCACCAGCTTTGCCAGCGCCGATGTTGCGGGGCAATTGTCACGCTCTTCGATCTGCACCGGCAGGCGCGGCAAGGGGCTCAAAACCCAGATATCCAAATCCGCCCGCGATCTTGGCGCGCCCGGACGCGATGATGTTTACGGCTATGGACTGTTCCGGCTGTAACCGGCATCTGACGAACGCGAGGAGGTTTGGGTAACTCCCGTCTTGTCAGCCGCTTGCCACACTGGCAAAGCGGTTATCAAGCTCGGTTGCGGCACCAGCCTTCTCTCCCTCCCGTCCACCCATGCCATTATCCTGATTGGGTGGACTGGTGGAAGAGAGGGCTGGTGCGGCGATTGGCATAAGCCAATTCTGACAAAGAAATACAACCATGACCATCGACAAGAATTTCAATCCCGCCGCTATCGAGGCGAAATGGTTTGCCCATTGGGAAGAAAGCGGCGCATTCCGCCCCGAGCGCCCTGACGCCGAGCCTTACACAATCGTCAATCCGCCGCCCAATGTGACAGGCAATCTGCATATCGGCCATGCGCTCGATAATACGTTGCAGGATATATTGATCCGCCATGCGCGGCTGCAGGGCAAGGATGCGTTGTGGGTCGTCGGCATGGATCATGCGGGCATCGCGACGCAGATGGTGGTCGAACGGCAACTGAACGAGCGGCAAGATAAGCGCACCAATTATACCCGCGAAGAATTCATTGAAAAAGTCTGGGAGTGGAAAGAGGAAAGCGGCGGGCAGATTACGCAGCAATTGCGGCGGCTCGGCTGCTCGATGGATTGGGCGAATGAGCGCTTCACGATGGATGAGGGCATGAACAAGGCGGTGCTCAAAGTGTTTGTCGATATGCATAAGGAAGGCCTGATCTACCGCGACAAACGCCTCGTCAATTGGGATCCCGGCCTCAAAACCGCGATCAGCGATCTTGAGGTGGAGACGCGCGAGATAAACGGAAAATTCTGGCATTTCAGCTATCCGCTGGAAGATGGTAGCGGCGCTATCAGCGTGGCGACCACGCGGCCCGAAACGATGCTCGCCGATATGGCGGTGGCGGTGCATCCAAAAGATGAGCGCTACACCGATATGGTTGGCAAAATGGTCAGGCTGCCAATAACCGGAAGGCTTGTTCCGATCATCACCGATGACCATGCCGACCCCGAGCTTGGCAGCGGCGCGGTGAAGATCACGCCGGGGCATGATTTCAACGATTTCGACGTGGGCAAACGCGCGGGCTTTGCGGCGTCCGAGATGCTCAATATGCTCGACGGTGAAGGCCGCGTGGTGCAAACCAGCGACGGCCTGATCCCTGATGAATATATCGGGCTTTACCGTTTCGGCAAAGAAGGCGAGGCGACCAACGCGCGCAAGATGGTGGTCGAAGCCATCGATGCATTGGGGCTGCTCGAAAATGTCGAAGACCGTGTGATCCAGACACCATTCGGGGATCGCTCAAACGAAGTGATCGAGCCGTGGCTCACCGATCAATGGTATGTTGATGCGGAAACTTTGGCGAAGCCCGCCATCGATGCGGTGCGGGGTGGCGATATCAAGATCGTGCCCAAATCATGGGAGAAGACGTATTTCAACTGGATGGAGAATATCCAGCCCTGGTGTGTTTCGCGGCAACTATGGTGGGGGCATAGGATACCGGCTTGGTATGGGCCAGAAATTCACAAAAACCACATAATGAAACGAACCGGAGATGACGAACAACCCTATAACACAGAGATGAATCCTACTATTTTTGTAGCTGAAACGGAAGTGCAAGCGATAGAACTAGCATCTCGAGCATATCAGAAGAAAAATGCACTTCCAAACGATTCTAAGGTCCAAGTGGTTAGAAATCAGCAGGAGTCTTTTGAAAGTATTTTGCCTGCGATCTGGCGCGACGACGACGTCCTCGACACATGGTTCTCTTCCGCGCTCTGGCCATTTGCGACATTGGGTTGGCCCGAAGAAACTCCTCCCTGGAACGGGGAGGTGGCGCGAAGCGACGGAGGGGTCCCGCCTGTCGACAGGGCACAAGGCTCGCTGCGCTCGCACCCCTCCACCACCTCCGGCGGTCCCCCTCCCCGTTCCGGGGCGGAATTACTCGCCCGCCACTACCCGAACGACGTCCTCATCTCCGGTTTTGACATCCTGTTTTTCTGGGATGCGCGGATGGCGATGCAGGGGCTGCATTTTATGGGCGAAGTGCCGTGGAAAACGCTCTATCTGCACGGGTTGGTGCGCGCGGCGGATGGTAGCAAAATGTCCAAATCAAAGGGCAATACTGTCGATCCGCTTGGGCTGATTGATCAATATGGCGCCGATGCGTTGCGCTTCTTCATGGCCGCGATGGAGAGCCAGGGCCGCGACATCAAGATGGATGAAAGCCGTGTTGAGGGCTATCGCAATTTTGCTACCAAGCTGTGGAATGCGGCGCGCTTTGCACAATCAAACGGTATCGGTGCGAGCACAACGCTGCGCGCGCCTGAGGCCAAGCTTGCCGTCAATCGCTGGATCATTGGCGAGACACAGACAGCGCTCGATAAGCTCAATGCGGCTTTCGAAGAACTGCGCTTCGACGGCATGGCTGACATCGTCTACCATTTCGTGTGGGATCAATATTGCGACTGGTATCTTGAACTTATCAAGCCTGTGCTTTCCCCCCTCCCCTTCAGGGGAGGGGCCGGGGGTGGGGCCTCACAGCCAAACTCAGATTCTGCCGATAAGCCCCACCCCAACCCCTCTCCTGAAGGGGAGGGGCTTGATGTTGCCGAAACCCGCGAGGTCGCGGGATGGGTGCTCGATCAAATCCTTGTAATGCTCCATCCCTTCATGCCTTTTATCACCGAGGAATTATGGCATGAAATGGGGCCGCGCTCTTACGATATCATCCACGCCAAATGGCCTGAGCCACGGGCCGATGTGGATGCCGCTGCGAGTGCGGAGATCGAATGGCTGATCAAACTTGTCGGCGAAGTACGCACCGCCAAAAATGAACTCGGCATCCCGCCGGGCACGAAGATGGATGCCTTTGTCCGCGATGCAAGCGATGCCACCAAAGCGCGCCTGCAAAGCCAGAGCGCGGCACTTGCCCGGCTCGCACGGCTGGAGAATGTGAGCACCGACGATGCTCCCGATGGTGGATCAATCCAGCTCGTGGTTGATGAAGCGACCTTTGTGTTGCCGCTCGAAGGCGTGATTGATTTAGGCAGCGAACGCGCGCGTATTGAAAAAGCAATCGCCGCATTGTCGAAAGAATTGGCGGGGCTCGATGGCCGCCTTGGCAACGCCAATTTCATAGAACGCGCCAAGCCTGAAGCGGTGGAGAAGGCGCGCGCCGATCATGCGGAAAAGGCTGCCGAGGTTGGGCGGCTGCAGGCTGCACTGGCGCGGTTGGGGTGAATGGTCTCCGCTACTCACAACAAACCGGTGTTCTCCTGCGAAGGCAGGAGTCCAGCGCCAACGCGCGCCAGATAACACTGGACTCCTGCCTTCGCAGGAGAACGCGGTGTTTGATTTTGGCTAGTCAATGAACGCCCCAACCCAAGAACGCGATCTCACCACCGGCCCGGTGGCGCGCACGCTTTTCCTGTTCGCGCTGCCCGCGCTCGGCGTCAATATTTTGCAATCGATCAACGGCTCGGTCAATTCGATCTGGGTGGGGCGGATATTGGGTGAGGAAGCGCTGGCCGCGACGGCCAATGCCGGCATGATTATGTTCGTCATGTTCTCGAGCCTGTTCGGTTTTTCAATGGCGGTCACGATATTGGTGGGGCAAGCCAAAGGCCGCGGTGATATTGGCCAATTGCGGCGGATTGTTGGCGGTTCGATCGGGCTGTTTACCGTTGGCGGCTTGCTTATTTCATTGGCGGGCTGGGTGTTTACGCCGTGGCTACTCACGGTGCTGTCTACACCGGCGGAGGCCTATGATCTGGCGATCACCTATCTGCGCGTTATCTTTATCAGTATGCCGCCTGCCTTTGCGATGATCCTGCTATCCTCGGCGTTGCGCGGTGTTGGCGATGCAACCACACCGCTATGGACGACGGTGTTATATGTATTGCTCGATATAATACTGAACCCGGTCTTCATCATCGGACTTGGGCCAATTCCGGCGATGGGGATTGCAGGATCGGCGCTGGCCACGCTCGTTGCAGGCGTCATCAGCACCGGATTTTTATTACAGCGGATATATGCAGGCGATCTATCCATCCGTCTGCGCGGCGCGGAAATGGCGTATCTAAAGCCGGCAAGGGCGATAACAAAGCCGCTCATCGCGCTCGGGTTTCCGATGGGGCTGTCGATGATTATTATGGCGCTATCGGGCCTGATAATGGTTGGCCTAGTCAACCGTGAAGGGGTGCAGATGGCGGCTGCATTCGGCATTATGAACCAGCTTTGGAGCTACATCATGATGCCCGCCGTCGCCGTTGGCATTGCCGTTAGCGCGATGGTTGCGCAGAATATCGGGGCGGGCAAATGGGACCGGGTAAACCGCATCGCATGGTCTGGCATGGGCGTAAATTTGGTGATGACAGTCGCGCTGCTCGCCGCAATCACGCTCGCCGCAAACCCGATATTGGAACTATTTTTTGCTAGCGGCAGCGCGGCCATCCCGCTCTCGATCCACATGAACTACTGGGTCGGCTGGACCTATATTGTGATGGGTGTTTCGATGGTCGCGGTATCGGTAGTGCGGGCCAATGGCGCAGTGATTATGCCGCTGGTCTTCCTCGTCATCTCGGTAATTTTCGTCCGGCTTGGTGTGGGATTTGGCCTGTATCGGCAATATGGAGCAGACGCGATATGGTGGGCATTCGGCGTTAGCGCGGTTGCTTCTATGGTGATGGCAATGGCCTATTTCCTGCATGGCGGCTGGCGCAAGCTCAAGCCGATGGGTATGGCGGAGGAGGCGTAGGGCCAGGACCCGGCCTTTGCTTGTTGTGAGGATATGTGACCAAATGGCCATTGCAGCCGAATAAGATATGATGTTGATTCGACTTTTCCTTGCTTTCACGCTGCTTTTTGCAGGTCTCGTTCCGGCAAATGCGCAGATGCCCGGCGCGCCGCTCAACATCGATGCGAGCATAGCAGCCGAGACACAGACGCCCGCGCCGGGGCAGAGCGTGACGCTGGCCATCGTGATGAAGCCCAATCCAGGTTGGCATGATTACTGGCTCAATCCCGGCGATGCGGGAACACCGCCCGTGCTGGAGTGGGATTTGCCCGCAGGCGTGACGGCAGGAGAAATCCGCGCGCCGGTTCCCGGAACGCTGATCGTCTCTGGCTTCATGAACCATATTTATGAGCGTGATCATGCCTTTCTGGTCGATCTGATTATCGCCGACAGCGCCCTCCTCGGCACAAAGCTGCCCATCCGCGTGGAGGCATTATGGTCAGCTTGTACTGACAGGGTTTGCGTGCCGGAGGCGACCGACCTGTCGCTCGATTTGGCGGTTGGCGATGGCAATATCGCGGCCGGGCAGCGCGCAATATTTGATGGCTACCGCGCGCAAATTCCAGCGCTCCTGAGCCGCGATGGCATCTTTACCGTCGATGGCCAGCAAGTCCGGTATGCCATTCCTTATCCGGCAAATGCTGATCTGGAATCGGCCTATATCTTCCTCAAGACACCCAATTTTGCGCGCTATACTGCGGAGCAAAGCGTTGAAAGGCGCGGCGACTGGCTCATCATCACCAGCGAAGTAAAACCCGAAGATCAGGTTTATGAAGGCCAGATAAAGCCTTCGGAATTTACCGAGGTCGAGGCGCTTCTCGCAATCGGAGAAAATGACGGCCTGCTCGTCCGCCTCAAACGCGGCGATACGCCCGCTTCCGGTATGAATTTCGGCGGCATATTGCTGTTCTCAATCCTCGGCGGATTACTGCTCAACCTGATGCCTTGCGTCTTTCCCATTCTCGGCTTGAAGGCGGCGTCGCTCGCCAAGATGGGCGGCAATGAAGCTGCGGCAAAACGCGATGCGCTGGCCTATAGCGCGGGTGTTATTCTGAGCGTATTGGCGCTCGGCGCGGTGATGCTGGCGCTGCGCGCTGCTGGCGAGCAGGTCGGCTGGGCATTCCAGCTTCAGGAACCGCGTATCATATTGCTATTGCTGCTGCTGATGGCGGCGATTACCGCCAATCTGGCCGGGCTGTTTGAAATCAATGTCGGCATGCCGGCGGGTTCAGGGAAAAGCCGTTTCGGTTCCTTTGGCACCGGCGTGCTGGCGGCGGTTATTGCGACCCCGTGCACTGGCCCGTTTATGGCGGCGGCGCTGGGCGCGGCATTGCTCTTGCCAGCCGCGCAGGCATTGCTGCTCTTTGCCGGATTGGGGATTGGCATTGCTCTGCCCTATCTTGCTATCGCTTACATCCCCGCTCTGCGAAACCGGGTGCCCAAGGCGGGGCCGTGGCTCGCTACGTTCCGTAAGATAATGGCCATTCCGATGGCGCTGACCGCAGTTGCTCTTTTGTGGCTGCTATGGCGTCTGTCGGGTCAGCAAGGACTCCTTATCGGGGTAGGCGCGCTGGCCGCGCTGCTGGGCGCTCTCTTTCTGGCCGGCAATGCGCAGCGGCGGGGCAAGACCGCCATGCTGATGGCAATGAGCGCGCTCGGCATTGCGGTTGCCAGCGCTGTTATTCTGCCCCGGCAGCCCGTTGCCGCACACCGGAATAGCGATGATATTTTGGCGGCCGAAGAATATAGCGACGCAAGGCTCGCCGGGTATCGTGCGGCGGGGCGCCGCGTTTTTGTCTATTTTACCGCCGATTGGTGCATCACCTGCAAAATCAATGAGGGTGCCGCCATCAATCGCGACGAAACGGCAGCAGCATTCAAAGCGAAAAATGTCGCGGTTCTGGTTGGCGATTTTACCCGCCGTGACCCGGAAATCGCCCGCATACTGGCGCGCTATGGCCGTTCGGGCGTGCCGCTCTACCTCTACTTCGCGCCCGGCAAAGACGCCCAAATCCTACCCCAAATATTGACGCCGTCGGCGCTGACGGGACTGAAATAACAGTGATAAAATGGTTGCAACTCAAAAGGAAAACCAAAGAAAGTTACATCGCTGTTAACCAATAATTTACCATCTTCCGCTGAATTGGCGTCAGACACAAGCGACGTGGAGTTGGAAGCAACATGGGTAACAGTACGAAAAGCGCAAATTTCCTTATGGAAAGCCGGCTGGCAGATGCAGCTCGCGGCGATGCAGAGGCTCTTTATGATCTCGGTGTCGCCTATTCAACGGGCAGCGGCGGAATAGACGTCGACCTGATCGAGGCGCATAAATGGTTTAATCTCGCTGCCTTGAACGGCAGCAACGAAGCGATGACCTGCCGCGCGGAAATCTCTGACGAGATGACTGCGCGCGAAATTGCCGAAGCGCAGAAAGAAGCCCGCGCCTGGCTACACGCCATCGAACGCCGCGCCGCCTAATTTCTACATTGATTTGCTAATTGGCTGGGATTTGCAAATTGGTCGGCTTTTCAGCCCACCACAGCTTTCTGAACAACGCCCGGATTGGCAGGCGGCTCGCCCTTGGGCAGCGCGTCAACATGCTCCATCCCGCTTTCAACCACGCCCCAAACGGTATATTGATTGTCGAGGAATGAGGCATCATCCAGACAGATGAAAAACTGGCTGTTGGCGCTATCGGGGTCACCCGCCCGCGCCATTGAACACACGCCGCGCGCATGCGGTTCAGCGTTAAATTCCTGCGCCAAATTCGGCTTGTCACTGCCGCCCATTCCGGTGCCCTGCGGGCAACCGCCCTGCGCCATGAAGCCATCAATCACACGGTGAAATTTTAGGCCATCGTAAAATCCTTCGCCGACCAATTCCGTGATCCGCGCAACATGGCCCGGCGCAAGGTCGGGGCGCAGTTTGATAACAATATCGCCGCCATCAACGGTGAGTGTGAGAGTGTCTTCAGCCATCGGGTCAATCCTTGTTTCTATGTGATATTTGAAACTGCCCTAAGCCATCGCCGCTACCGTGCAAAGGTAAAAGATTGCATTTTGCAGCAGCTATATTAGGGCATCCCGACCGGAAAAAAAGATTTTGGGGGACGGCGCAAATGACGAGCGAGACAGCCGACCCGCAATTGACCGAGCCCGATATCCCCGCCACGCATGATGAGGATGATCAGCTAACCCGCGAATTTGTCGATCGGGTTCTGACGGCGGTCGAGGATGGCGACGGCGCAGAAGTGCTTCGCCTCGTCGAGCCTCTGCATGACGCTGACGTCGCCGACCTGTTCGAAGCAACGCCTTCGGATGAACGCAGCGCGCTCGCGGTCGCGATTGGTGATCAGCTGACGGCAGATGTGCTCTCTGAGATCAATGATTATGTCCGCGAGGATATCGTCGATGCGCTTCCTGCAGAATTGCTCGCGCATCTTACCGCACAGCTGGAAACCGATGATGCGGTTGCAATCATCGAGGATATGGAAGAGCCGGAACAGGCCGCCGTCCTTGCCGAGCTCGACCCCGAAGATCGCGCCGCAATCGAAGATGCGCTGTCCTATCCGGAAGAATCCGCTGGCCGAATCATGCAGCGCGATCTTGTTGCCGTGCCGCAGCATATGTCGGTGGGGCAGCTGATCGACTATCTGCGAGACAATCATGAACTGACCCGTGAATTCTGGGAAATTTTCGTCGTCGACCCGGCGCATAAGCCGGTTGGCACCTGCCGCCTCAGCTGGCTGATGCGGTCCAAGCGCAATGTGCAAGTCAGTGATGTCATGCAGAAAGAGCAGATGCTGATCCCGGTTGATATGGATCAGGAAGAAGCTGCTTTGCGCTTTCAGAAATATGCGCTGATTTCTGCTGCGGTCGTCAATGAAGATGGCCGGCTGGTCGGCGTAATCACCGCCGATGATATTCTCCATATCGTCCAAGAAGAAGCCGATGAGGATATCTTGCGGCTGTCGGGCGCGGGCGAAGGCGACATCAACGAACCGCTCTCCGATAGTTACAAAAGCCGCGTCCGCTGGCTGATCGCCAATCTTGGCACCGCGCTTGTCGCCAGCTTTATCATTGCACAATTCGGAGCCGCGATTGAAACGCTGGTTGCGCTCGCCGTGCTCATGCCGATCGTTGCCTCAATCGGCGGCAATGCGGGCACACAGACATTGGCCGTAACCGTCCGCGCACTCGCCACTCACCAGTTAACGCAATCAAACACCGCGCGCACAATCTGGCGTGAGATCCGGGTGGCGATGATGACCGGGGTGACGGTTGCTATACTGGCGGGATTGGGCGCGGGCCTGTTTTATGGCAATTGGACGCTCGGCAGTGTCATTGCTGGGGCGATACTCTTCAACATCGTGATCGCTGCATCGTCGGGCGTCGCCATCCCGGTTGTGCTTGATCGGCTCGATCAGGACCCGGCGGTATCAAGCTCCATCTTCGTCACGATGATAACCGACTCGATGGGCTTTCTGATCTTTCTGGGCCTGGCCGTTGCCAGCGGTTTGGCGGGATGAAGCAGCAGACAGGTTGACGAAATCACCTCCGCGCTCCAGACCTGCAACCATGCCGCTTTCTATCACCAAGATTGCCTATCGCAGCGAGAGCCCGGTGACGCTTCGTGCGTGGCTGGAGCGCGGAGCGGCCGTGAATGGCGGGCCGGGTCACACGCTGATGACGACACGTTATCTGCCCACGCGGCATGCAGAGATGGTTGGCGGGTCGCTCTACTGGATATTTCAGCATACCATCATCGGCCGCAGCCCGATCCAGCGGTTCGAGGAAAATGGCGAGGGACGCTATTCGATCCTGCTCGAACCCACGCTGATCCCCGTACATGCCAGACCAAAACGCGCGCATCAGGGCTGGCGCTATCTGGAAGAGAAGGACGCGCCCATCGATCTTGGCGAGGGAGAGGTTGACGCAAGGTCGGAAATGTCGCCCAGGATGCTGGGCGAATTGACAAAATTGGGGCTGGTATAATGCGCGATGACAATCTGGTAAATGTTCCCGCTCCCCCGCCCACTGAAACAGCCGAAATAGATGCAAAAAGCGGTCGCGCGCTGGCGCTAATAGTCGCTTTTGGGGCGGTATTCCTGTTCCTGTTTAGCCAGTTCCTGTTCGGCCTAGTTGCCGTGATCATTGCGGCGGTTGGCGTCGCGGGCGGCGGTATATCTCAAGAAGGGCTGATGGAGGTTTTGAAGGATCCTTCGGTCATCGCATTGCCTACCATTTGGAGCGTGCTGATCTCCAATATTTTCGTATTCGGCATATTGTGGCTTTATCTGCGACGCGGAGACCGGCTCGAAAGGCTGGGCTGGAACCGGTGGAGCGCGGTCAGCTGGTGGAAGACAATTGCAATCGCTGGGCTTTGCATCGCGGCATCGCTGGGCTTCAACATTATCTATACCGAGTATATTTTTCCTGACCTTGATATGCAGCGGGCGATGCGCGAGTTATTTGCGGCAATCCCGAAAACGGCGGGCAACCAGATATTGCTCTTCGCAACCGTCGCGGTGGTTGCCCCGGTGGTCGAAGAGGTCCTGTTTCGCGGAATGCTGCAAACCAGCTTTGCCGCCTATATGCCGCCATGGGCAGCGATATTGCTGTCTGCTGCGATATTCGGATTTATCCATTTCCAGCCCGAAGCCATCGGCGCGCTGATGGCGCTGGGCATCGCATTCGGCGCGATTTATCATTTTACCAAATCATTGCGAGTGACGATATTGTTGCATGTCCTCAATAATTCTGCGGCGTTGCTGCTCACCCCGCCAGCCACCTGATATCAGGCGGCTTCGGCGTTCTTTGCCATAACTTTGCGAATGACATTGGCGAAGGTTTCCGCTGACTGCGCGCCGGGAACCATGAACTTCCGGTCGATGATGATTGCCGGAACGCCGGTGATATCACGTTCGATCCATTGGCGCTGTTCGGCGCGCACGGCCTGCGTCAACGCGTCATCATCGATCCATTGCTTGGCATCCTTCCGGTCCATGCCGTTGTCTTCGGCAATATCCATCAGGACGTCTTCGTCGCTAATATCGCGCCCGTCCTGAAAATAAGCTTTGAAAAATGCCAGCTTCAGCGCCGTCTGCACTTTAGCTCCGCGTTCTTTCGCAAATATACCAAGCAGCTTATGCGCCTTGAAGCTGTTATATATGCGCATGTCGTCGCCATAGCTGAATGCAAAGCCAAGACTTTCGCCAATATCCAAAAGCCGCTTCCGGTTCGCGCGGCCCTGCTCCGGCGTGCTGCCATATTTGCGCGCGATATGCTCGCCGACATTTTCGCCTCCGGCCGGCATATCAGGGTTCAGTTCAAAAGGATGCCACCAGAACACAGCGGTCACATCTTCGGTCAGCATCGAAAGCGCCTTTTGGGTCTGCTTATATCCGATGATGCACCATGGGCAGACGATATCCGATATGATGTCGATACGCAGGGTTACAGGCGGGGCCGCCTCACTCATCTTGGGCCCAATATTTAAGCAAGCTATGCGCAATGGCGAAAGGCGGCGGCGCGCCGAACTTCTTGTCTGCGGCGCCCGAAAGGGCTGCCCTTGCCTCTTCTCTGGTTACCCACATTGCATCTTCCAGCTCATTGGTATCGAGCGTGATTTCATCGCCCAGGGCATCGGCGACGCAGGCAATCATCAGCTGCGAACCGCCGAAGGGCCAGGGCTGGCTAACCACATAACGCACTTCGCCGCAGGTCACCCCGGCCTCCTCCATGATCTCCCGGCGCACGGCTTCTTCGATATTTTCGCCCGGCTCCAGAAAACCGGCCAGCGCCGAATAATTCCCCGGCGGAAACCGCTTCTGCCGCCCGATCAATGCCTTGCCTTCATACTCCGCGAGCATGATGACAACCGGGTCAGTGCGCGGGAAATGCTCAGCATTACAGGCGCTGCATTGCCTTCCCCAACCGGCACGAAACAGCTTGGTCGATCCGCCGCAGCGCCCGCAAAACCCATGCGCATTATGCCAATCGATCAGGCTGCGGGCGGTGCCATATACCGCCGCGTCCGCCGCTGGCAACATGGAAAGCGCGCGCCAGATGGCAGGCGAACGAAAGGCGTCACCGCTGGCAGTAACAAGCGGCACAAAATGCGGATTATCATCTGCAATGCCGAGCAAGATAAACTCGGTCTCCTGACTATATTCAGCTATCGATTGCCAAACGAGGCCGCCCTCGGGCGCGACCATGGGGTCAAGCCCCTCCAGCCCCAATATCCGTGCCCGCATATCGGACAGGAGCGCGGTATAAGCATCCACGTCATTGCGGATATGATCCACCCGGTCGAGCGGCGACCCGGTGAAGCCCGGATTCACCCTATCACGCCCAGCGCGACAAGGTCAGCGATCACCCAGCCGGGAAATTTGGACTGAAAATCCTGCGCGCGCGACGGCATATACTGGATCATTCCGGTCGCCCGCACACGGTATTTGGTGCTGACAAAGGCGTTGGTTCCCGCTGCCCCGCCCCAACCAAAGCTGCCTGCCTGAATGCCAAGGCCGACCCTTCCGCCTGCGCCAAAGGTTGCGCCATTGACGAATGTCCCGTCGGTATTCACTGCAGCAGGAAGCAGGTTCGACAGGGCAAGCCGCGCGGCAGCATCAGACATTATCCGAACATCGCCGAGCTTTCCGAAATTCATCATGCAATGGAGGAAATGGTCATAGTCATGCGCCGTCGATACCAGCCCTGCACCGCCAAAGGCAAAAGCAGGCTTGTCCAGAAAAATGCTGTGCTGCCCTGGATCAATCGGAAGCAATTTGCCGTTGTTGACAGCGTAATTGGTGGTGAAGCGGTGGACTTCACTTTTGGGAACGTGGAAAAAGCTGCTCTTCATCCCCAGCGGCCCAAAGATGCGCTGCGCCAGGAATTCTTCAAATTTCATCCCGCTTACTACACCGATCAAATGACCGAGCAAATCGAGCGCGACCGAATAGCTCCATTTCGTCCCCGGCTCGGCAATCAGCGGCAATGCGCCAAGGCGTTTGGAAAAGGTTTCAATATCGGGCGTCGGTGCGCCGCCAGTAAAGCCGGGAATCGGGAGCTTGCTGACCACGCCGGGCGTTATGCCGTTCGCCATATACGCCTTGAGCAGCGGCCCCTTGGAAATGATCGAATAGCCGAGGCCCGCAGTATGGGTGAGAAGATGCCGCAGGGTGATTTGGGTCTTGGCGGGGACAGATTCCATGCTGTTTTCTGAATCGGTCAGCACTCGCATCTTCGCAAATTCGGGCAAGAAGTCGGCAATCGGCTGGTCGAGCTTGATCTTGCCATCATCTACCAGAATCATAGCGGCAATGCCGGTGATCGGTTTGGTCATCGAATAGACACGGAACAGGCTATGTTCGTCCACCGGCGTCTGGCTGGCAAAGGAAAGCGTGCCGCTCTTGATGATATCGGGCGCATCGTCGCCGATCCCAACCGCCATGACGATACCGGCGGCTTTGCGCGTTTCAAGATAGCGCATCATATTGGCCGTCATCTCGGGATATTCGCGCGAAGCAAAGGCGTATAATGGCGCGGGAATGGCCGCCGCCAATGCGCCCAGTCCGGCCATCGCAAAGATGCTCCGCCGGCTTAATTGCATATCAAGCTGCTGTTCCATTTGTTCCCATCTCCCTGTCTGTCGCGCTACGAGCCATCGCCCTACGAGCCATCGCTATGCGTGCTGCCTTGAAGAATAAGGTGGGCAGCCCCGCCTTGTCGAGCGATTTCAACGGCCACCATTCGCCTCGCGGAAGCGCATCCTCGCTAACCGGCGGATCCGTAACGGCAATCGACAGCGAAAGCGAGAAATGCGTGAAGACATGCGCCACCTTCGCATCGAGTATGCGCCAGTTTGCCGCAACGGGCGGCTCACCATCGCCGTCCTTACCGGCCCGCCAGCCATCGTCAGGGAGCGCACGCATCCCGCCAAGCATACCGCTGCCCGGGCGCACCGCTAGCCAGACATGACCGCCTCGCTCGATCCAATAGGCCGTGCCTGTGCGCCTGCGCCGCGCCTTTTTGGCAGGCTTCACCGGATAGCTTTCGGACTTTCCTTGCTGATAGGCAGCGCAATCACCCAACAGCGGACAGCTGGGGCAAGCCGGTGATTTCACCCGGCAAATAGCAGCGCCGAGATCCATCATCGCTTGCGCAAAATCACCGGCGCGCTTCGCCGGAGTAGATGCATTCATTGCCGCCCGGATTTCGGCCTTTCCCGCCGGCAACGGCGTGCCGATAGCAAAGAGCCGCGCGATAACCCGCTCGATATTGGCATCGACAACCACCGCGCGCTTGCCGAACGCAATCGCTGATATGGCCGATGCAGTATAGGGGCCAATACCGGGTAATTTGAGCAATCCCGCTTCATCTTGCGGAAACACGCCGCCATGATCGGCCATCAACAGCTTTGCGCAGGCGATCAGATTGCGCGCGCGGGCATAATAGCCAAGCCCTGCCCAAGCCGCCATAACATCGGCTTCTTCAGCCCGGGCAAGCGCTGCGATATCGGGCCAACGCGCGGTGAATTTCGCGAAATAAGGGATGACCGCCGCCACCGTAGTTTGCTGCAGCATGATCTCCGAAAGCCAGACATGATAGGGGTCGGGAAAGAGCGTGCTGCTCTGCGCAGGGGGCACACGCCAGGGAAGGTCGCGGGCATGGACGTCATAATGGGCAAGCAGCCGCGCCGAAATTTCCCCAGCTTTTTGTCGATCAGGTTGGACGCCGTTCATTCAAAATGGCATGGAAGAAGGCATGGCCAAAGGCAAGACAACATCGGCTGGCAAAAATGGGAAAAAAGCCGCAAAGCCCTATCGCCGTCCGCGCGGCGGAGAGGCGCGCGCTATTTCTGACTTGATGCCAGAGGTTGGCCGCGCCGCATTTCGCCGTTTCGGCTTTATCCAAAGCTCCGTTGTCAGCCGCTGGAGCGAAATTGTTGGCGAACGCTATGCACAGATGTCGGCGCCCGAAATGATCCGCTTTCCGTTTGGCAAAAAATCCGATGGCACGCTGGAATTGACGGTTGAAGGGGCCTTCGCGCCAATGATGCAGCATGTTATTCCGGAGATTATCGAGCGCGTGAACCGCTTTTTCGGATATGCCGCCATTGCCAAAGTGAAAATCCGGCAGGGCCATGTCGCGCAGCCCGAAAAGAGCAAGCAGCTGGCATCCGCGCCGATGCTAAAACCCGTGCCACTGGAGCTGGGCGACAGCCTGCGCGAAATAGCAGACCCCGAATTGCAAGCAGTATTGGAATCGCTCGCGACCAGCCTTGGCAATGCAGATTCCCTTGCCAAAGACGACGAGTGAATGCAGATGGTTAGAAAATTGCATATTGGTATCACGAAAATGAAACTTCTCCTGCCCTTCCGGCATACCGGAGTCGCTTTGGCGATCGGCCTTTTTTGTGCCGGACCGCTAAATGCCGATAATTCGGCCAAGACCGACTGGACGAAAACCTACTCGGTCAGCGACCGGGGCGGGTATGTCGTTGGCAACCCCGCTGCGCCGACAAAGCTTGTCGAATATGCGAGCTATACATGCGGGCACTGCGCCAATTTTGAAGTCAATGAAGCGCCCAAAGTGAAATCCAACGAAGTGGCTTTCGGCGGCGTTAGTTTCGAGCTCCGCAACTATATCCGCGACGGTGCCGACCTGACCGTTGCATTGCTGGCGCGCTGCGGCGGCAAAGAAAGTTTTTTTGCCGATCACAAATACTGGATGGAAACGCAGGCCCAGTGGATAGTTGGCACCAGCCGGATTACGACGGCCACCAATGCAAATTTGGACAACCGAAATGTCTCCGGCTTTCTGCTTGGCGTCTATACCGACATGCGGCTCGCGCCTTATGCGGCGAAGCGCGGATTGACGAACGAAAAGGCGAGGGCCTGCCTTTCGGATGTCAATATGCGCAACGCGATAATGACGATGAGTAACGAGGCGATCCAAGAGCTGAAACTCCCCGGCACGCCGAGCTTTCTGATTAACGGCGTTGCCGTCCCCGCCCATGACTATGCTACCCTCAAACCATTTTTGATGAAGAAATAAAGGAACCTTTCGATTATGCGCAAATTTTCGCTAGCAATCACAACTGCCCTTGCACTCTCCTTGTCTGCCTGCGGCGGTGAAGGCGAAGGCAAGCTGAAAGGCGAACCCGTCGCCGAGGTAAAAGCACCCGAGGGCCAGCAGTGGCTCGACAGCGTGAAGGTGACCGAAGAGGGCGGCTATCTGATCGGCAATCCCGACGCGTCTATCAAGCTGGTCGAATTTGGTTCGCTCACTTGCCATGTCTGCGCAGATTTCTCCACGCAATCGAGCGAGGAACTGCACCGCGACTATATCAATACCGGCAAGGTCAGTCTCGAATTTCGCAACTTCGTCCGTGATCCGGTTGATTTGGCAGCCTCGCGCATTACCCATTGCGCCCCGAAGGAGAGCTTCCTTGCGCTCACCGAACAATTTATGGAAATCCAGCCAGAGGTCCTGACGCGCATGCAGCAGCTTGATGAAGCAGCGCAGCAGCGCATTGCTACAGCAGCCCCATTGGAGCAGCCCAAGGCCTATGCAGAGGCCGCAGGCGTTCTCGATTTCTTTACCCAGCGCGGCGTTTCAACCGACCAGATCGACAGCTGCCTCGCCGATGGCGACGCGATCACGGCGCTGGCCGAGCGTACCAAGGAATATGGCAAAAAATATGACATTCCCGGCACGCCGACCTTCCTGATAAATGGCAAAGCAATCGGCGTCACCGCATGGCCCGCCGTTAAGACCGCGCTACAGGCAGCCGGCGCAAGGTAAGCCGGTGGCCGGAGGGTTCGATATCATCAGTTTGGCCGTGAGTAGGCGCAACGGGGAAATACTCCCATGCGTCTGAAGCGGCTTAAGCTCACAGGCTTCAAGAGCTTTGTCGAACCCACCGAATTGCGCATCGAAAATGGCCTGACCGGCATTGTCGGGCCCAATGGCTGCGGCAAATCAAACCTGCTTGAGGCCATCCGCTGGGTGATGGGCGAAAGCTCCCCCAAATCGATGCGCAGCGGCGGGATGGAAGATGTGATTTTTGCCGGCACCGCATCACGCCCACAGCGCGAATTTGCCGAAGTCAGCCTGCTCGCCGAACGTGGTGCGCCTGATTCTGCACCCGGTTTCATTGCCAATGATGATGATCATGAAATTGAAGTAACGCGCCGGATCGAGCGCGGCGCAGGCAGCGCCTACCGCGCCAATGGCCGCGATGTCCGGGCAAAGGACGTTGCGCTTATCTTTGCCGACGCCGCCACCGGCGCGCATTCGCCTGCGCTCGTCAGTCAGGGACGCATCGGCGCGATTATCGCTGCAAAGCCGCAGGAGCGCAGGCAAATGCTTGAAGAAGCGGCAGGGATTTCCGGACTGCATGTCCGCCGCAAGGATGCCGAGCAAAAGCTCCGCGCTGCATCGACCAATCTCGACCGGCTCGACACAATCCTTGGTGACATGGCGGTGCGCAGCGGGCAGCTAAAGCGGCAGGCGCGGCAGGCCGAGCGATATAAACGCCTCACCGCCGAAATTGGGCAAGCAGAGGCGCGGCTCATTTATGTGCGCTGGAAGGAAGCAAAATCCGCCGCCGACTCCGCCAAAGCCGAGGCGGAAGCCGCAAGCGCTGCCGTCGAGCAGGCAGCTTCGTTGCAGAAAAAGCTCTCCGACAGCCAGCAAGCGGCAACCGCCAAACTCGCTGGCGACCGCGCCGCCGCGATGGCCGCGCGCGATGCTTCAAGCGATCTCGCTGGCAGGATTATCAAACTGACCGGCGAACGCGGACGGATATTAGAGCGCATCGCCGACCTCAAAGCGCAGGCGCAGCGCATCGCCGATGACGGTGCCCGCGAAGACAGGCTGACACATGATGCCGCAGAAGCGCTCGAACGGCTTGAGGCAGAAAATGCGCGGCTTGCCGAAGCGATAAAATTGAGTGAGGAGACGCGCCCTGCCCTCTCGCGCGCTGCCGATAATGGCGAAAAATCCCTGCGCGAAAATGAACTGGCACTGGCCCGCGCGCACGCCCAGCAAGCCAAGGCAGAGGCCGAGCAGCGAGTGGCAAAGGCGGCGCTCGCGCAAGCAGAAACACGGCTGGAACGCACGGAGCGCGAGGCCGAACGGCTGGCGCAGGAAAAAGGCGCGCTGGGCGACCGGGCGGAGCTGACCGATGCAAAATTGCAAGCGGACACCGCAAGGCAGCGGCTTGAAAAACAAAGCAGCGAGGCCGCCGCGCATCTTGCTGAAATAGAAACGCAGCGCACCTCCCTGCTCGCCGCGCGCAACGAGGCGCAAACCGAGTTGGCACAGGCGCGCGCGCAGCATGCCGCGCTGCTATCCGAACAAGGCGCACTGGAAAAGGCGCTCAGCCAGAATAATCAAAGCAAGGCGATTGACCATATCCGCGTCGATAGCGGCTATGAGCGCGCGCTCGCGGCGGCATTGGGCGATGATGCTGACGCTGCGATTGGCGGCGATCAAGGGCGCCGCTGGGCCAGCAGTGATACAGGCATCAATGCCAGCGCTACTCGCATTGATGGCGACCGCCTGTCGGATCATGTCACTGCGCCAGGCGAGCTTGCGTTGCGGCTTTCAATGATCGCAGTAGCCCAAAGTGATGATGGCCGCCCGCTGGCCCCCGGCGAAAGGCTGGTTACGCTGAACGGCGAGATGCGGCGCTGGGACGGGTTTGTTTCGGAGGATGACGGCGCGGTTCATGCCGAAATGCTGGCCCGCGCAAACCGTTTGCGCGAGCTTCCCGCATTGCTTGCTCCGTCTGCAGATGCGGCATCAAAGGCTGAGGCAAGGCTGACCGGTATTGGCGGTGACATTGCAGGTTTGCAGCATCGCCAAAGCGAGGCGGAGCAAGCGAGGCAGCAAGCCGATGGCGAGCTGAGGCAGGCGCTGCGCGAAGTTGACCGCACCGCCGACGCCCTCGAACGATTGAGATCGGCAAGCGATGCGCTAAAGACGCGCCTTACGCAGAGCGCGGAAGATATCAAGGCGGCCAATACAGAGCTAAACCAAGCGCAGAAAGTAGCCGGTGATTTACCGGATGCAGCCGTCAATGACGCGCTGGTTGGAAAATTGGGAGATGAAGGTGAGGCGCTAAAACAGGCACTGATGCGGGCGCAGGCTGATCTATCCGCGCATGGCCAGAAGCTGGGACAGGAAAAGGAGCGCCGCGCGGTGGCGCAGGCCGATATCCGCAGTTGGCGCGACCGTGCAGGAGAAGCAGAAAAGCGCATTTCCGAAATGAAAAAGCGCGAAGCGGCGATTGCAGAAGAACGCAGCCAGATCAAAGGCCGGCCGGCCATACTTTCTCTTGAGATTGAAAAGCTCGATGAAGAGAAAGCGGGCCTTTCGCAAAGGCTGGCTGCGCTGCAGGCTGCGGAGAGCGCGAGTGAAGACGCATTGCGCATACTCGAAACCCAGCTGGCCGAAGCCGCTGAAACGCTTTCCACCGCCCGCGAAGCGCGCGCAGGCGCCGAAGCGCGCGCAGAAAATCAGGAAAGCCGCCGCATCGAAATGGGCCGGATATCGAGCGAACGGTTTGAATGTCCGCCGCCGTTGCTGCCCGAAAAACTGGAATTTGCCGATGGGAATATCAGCGATGCAGCCAGCGAATCTGCGCGGCTTGATAAGCTGCAATCGAGCCGTGAACGTATCGGCCCGGTTAACCTGATCGCCGCCGACGAACTCGCCGAGCTTGAAGAAGAGCAGGCCAAAAATGCCCACGAAAGCGAAGAGCTTAACCAGGCGATCAATCAACTGCGCGGTTCGATCGGCGCGCTCAACCGCGAGGGGCGGCAGCGGTTATTGGAAGCATTCGAGGCTGTCGATCTGCATTTCCGCCGTTTGTTCGCCACGCTCTTCGATGGCGGGCAGGCGCATCTGGCGCTCATCGACAGCGATGATCCGCTAGAGGCCGGGCTTGAAATTTACGCGCAGCCGCCGGGCAAAAAACTGCAATCGCTGACCTTGCTATCGGGGGGTGAACAGGCATTGACGGCGGTCGCGCTCATCTTCGCGCTGTTCCTCACCAATCCGGCACCGATCTGTGTGCTTGATGAGGTTGATGCGCCGCTCGACGACGCCAATATCGAGCGCTTCTGCGACCTGCTCGACGCGATGACGCGCGAGACCGACACGCGGTATTTGATCGTAACCCACAACGCCGTCACCATGAGCCGGATGCACCGGCTGTTTGGTGTAACCATGATCGAGCAAGGCATCAGCCGGTTGGTCTCAGTTGACCTTGGCGCTGCGGAAGAATTGCTGGCGGCGGAGTAGTGACGGCGGGATATCTAGATACCAGCACCATCATTCTCCCAATCCATGCTCGAATGTGGGATGCGCAGGATGACGGCCGTACCATCTTTACCTATCTCGTAGACGATCAGATGCGATTGATAACGATGGGCGCGGATGGGTGGATTGATTTCTAACCGTTCGCGCGCAGCTTTCGGATTTTCGCCCAGAAACGCAAACGCTTCGGTCAGGCCGTCATGATAGATTTGGCCTGTCCCTCGCCGAAATTTTCAATACTGTAGCGCGCAATCGCAAGTATATCCGCTTCGGCGCGTTCCGAGATGCGGTAAGCAACCAAGCCTATGGTTTCGATACTGCCAATGCTTCTTGCCAAATATCATCCATCGATCGCGTTCCGATTTCGCTGACCCTGCCTTCATCGACAAGGCTTTGAAAAGTAGCAATCTTTATTGCGCGTTCCTGATCGCGACGAATGAGATCGCGGACATAGTCGCTGGCATTGCTGTAAATGCCGGACCCGGCCCGCGCCTCAACCCATTTTTTCATCGGATCGGGCAGTGATACATTCATTGTGGCCATTGTGGTTTCCTCGAAATATCAGACTACATTGGCATACTTTGGCAAAGATTGTCAATGTTCAGGAAATTCACTCAGCGCCTCAGCGTGAAATGGACGCCTCAATCCTCCCCTATGAGGGGAGGTGGCAGCCTGAAAGGCTGACGGAGGGGTGACACCGGTTCAGTGGGAGCGCGTATTGCGGCGAGGCTGTCACCCCTCCGACCCGCTAACGCGGCCCACCTCCCCTCATAGGGGAGGGTTTCGAAAAGGCATATATCAAACTAAGGCACCGCCCATATTCACAAACTCGGATTCACCAGCACCTTCTCACCCGTCGCCTTCCTCTCATAACCCTTGGCAATTTCCGGATCGATCATGCCCGCTAGCGAAATCTCGCTGGTATATTCGCTGTTGAAAATACCATTGCGTTCTTCGACCGTATAGCCGCGCATTTCGACCATGCGTTCCATGCCGACCTTTTCCAGATGCGGCGTGAGTAGCCAGCCGCCGACGCCCCAATAGAGGCCAAGGCCGCCACCCAATATTGTCTCGCCGGTGTCGAGGCGGCCATAGATATAGACCTGTTTGTTGACGGTGGAACCATAGACGCTGAATTCTGCGCCGCGCTTTGCCGCTGCCTTTTCCATTGCGGTCAGCATATAGCTCGCCATTTTGCCGCCGCCGATGGCATCAAAGCCGAGCGTCGCGCCGGTCTCTGCCAATGCGTCAATCAAATCGCCCATGAAACCGTCTTTGCTGCTATCCACCACATGCGTCAGGCCGATGTCGGTGAGGATTTTCTTTTGGCTCTCATTGCGCACGATGGCAACGAGCGGTACGCCCTCTTTCAGGCACAGCTTGGCGAGCATCTGACCAAGATTGGACGCGGCAGCGGTGTGAACCAGCGCATCATGCCCCTCGGCGCGCATCGTGTTGAGGAAGCCTTGCGCGGTCATCGGATTCACGAACAAAGACGCGCCTTCCCTCGCCGCTGCGCCGTCAGGCAAAGGCACACACATCATCACCGGCATAACGCGGTGGGTGCGATACATTTCGCCGCCAACGATTGTAACGGTCTTGCCCATAAGCGCTTGCGCTGCATCGGATGATCCCGCAGCCACAACGGTGCCTGCGCCTTCATTGCCCGCAGAAAGCTTCTTGCCCGCACGGCCCTTGAAGAAAGGCTGCATCGCGGCATCGACATCGGCGACCAATGCCGGGTGGCCATCAACGGTCTCGCTGCGAACCGTGTTCATATTTGCAGGTGCGGTCAGCAGGCCGAGATCAGAAGGATTGATCGGCACCGCTTCCATCTGCACCACAACCTCATGCTCTTTGGGTTCGGCTACAACATCCGGTTCGACGGACAAGACGAGCTTGCCGTCCTCGGTTACGGTACTGAATAGCTGCTTTGCATCGGGGAATTGGGTCATTTTTCTTGGTCCTTTCGGGCTAAATCTCGGGGTTCTTCTATCATATCAACCAGCCGCGCCAATCACAAAGCAGGCCAGCGCGGCTAAAATTCCGGCTATTCGGTTGGACCTGAACAGCATCAGCGCATTGGCCCCGTCTTGCCGCAGCTTCGCGACCTGCCAAACCAGATGCAGCGCGACAGGTATCAGCGCGACGAGCGCCTGCCCCTGCGGACGGATGCTCCAGATCGCCATGCCCCAACCCATCAGCGTCAGCGCATAAAAAAGCGCAACGCCCCACCGCAGTTTGCCGCCAAGCCGTAGCGCGCTCGACCGGATACCGACCAGCGCATCATCCTCCCGGTCCTGCATGGCATAGATCGTATCATAGCCGATCACCCAAAATATCGTGCCTGCATAAAGCCAGTACATCGCCGCGTCGCCGCCTCCGCGCACTGCCATCCAGCCGACCAGCACGCCCCAGCTAAAGACCAGCCCGAGCCACGCCTGCGGCCACCATGTGATGCGCTTCATCAACGGATAGGCAGCAACCAAAGCAAGGCTGCCCAGCGCGACAATTTGCGCCTCAAGCCGCAATTTCAGCAAAACCGCCAGCCCGATGAGGCAGAGTATGACCAGCCATATCCAGGCCGCGCGCAATGATACCGCGCCGCTCGCCAATGGCCGCGACGCAGTGCGCGCCACTTGGCGGTCAATATCCCGGTCGAGAATGTCGTTGTAGACGCAGCCCGCCGCGCGCATCACGACCGCGCCCAGCAGTAGCCAGAGCGCCAATTCCCAATGGCGAATAAGGCCGCCCGACAGCGCAAGGCCAAACACACATGGCCAATATAACAGCCACCAGCCAATCGGACGGTCGAAACGTGCCAGCAGCGCAAAATTCCGCAGCCCTACCGGTAGCATACCGGTCAGGCCCGCATATTGGGTGTCGGGAGGAGTTTCATGCCGCTCGGTCATTACGGCATCATTACTCGCAAGCCGGGAGCTTGTCGAAGGGCGTTTTTCAGCTAAGAATAGAGGCACTGCCTGCTTGCCCGCAGGCTGTGCCGATATCACTGGGCCTGCGGATATTGCGCGCCGACACCGCCGCGATCACGGCAATATCGGTCTGGATGGCGCAAGCAATGGGCAGCGGCTGGCGTTAACCTTTTCAAATTGATTGACTTAATTTCACATCCCGAAGTCGCAGAAATGCGGCGATGTTTATTATTAATCAACCAATATGGTGCAAAAGCATATCTGAAATGGATGCAACGGGAAAACCAGCCGAAATTATCGGCAGGGGCAAAGGCCTATTGGGCGCGATTTTCGCGTTGTTTTTCATGTGCTTGATGGCAATGCCCGCAAATGCGCAGACATTTACCGCCGACTGGACCAATCTGGGCGTTGGCAGCATCCAGGGTGTATCGAGCGGTTCTTCGGTGACCGCAGGGCCGCGAACTGTCACGATCACGCATCAGCAAATCACCGATGGCGGGCCGTTTACAAATTTCTACGGTACCGAAATGCTCGACTATTATAACGGTACAATCGGCACTCAGACCGGCACTCTGCTCTATACGATGGACAATGATACCTTTGATCCCGATGACCGTTTCGAGACCATATACACATTCAGCGGAACCGTTAATAACCTGCAATTCTCGCTTGCGCATGTCGACAGCACCGGTAGCCCGCGCAGCGATGGCATCACAATCGAATATCGCAATGGCGCAGGTGCCTGGCAGAATATTCGCAGCAGCCCAACTCTCTACACGCTTGGCCCGGTGGTCGGCAACGCGATGCTTTCGGGGACACAAGGTTTTGTCGGCACTGGCTCGGCCGGCGGACTAGCCAGCACAACCGGTAATATCGATGTCAATTTCGGTGCCACCACCGTAACTGAAGTTCGTATTACCTATCATTTCGGGCAAAACCAGGCAGGCGATCCGGCCGGCAATGTCCAATATGTCGGCCTTTCCGATTTCACTTTCCAGGCCCCCGGGACGCTGGTTTCCGACCTCTCGCTAGCCAAATCCGTCAGCAATTCCACGCCGGCTTCGGGCACTGCGGTCAATTACACGCTGCAGCTGACAAACAGCGCATCGTCAGTCGCAGATAGCAATGTGCAGGTGCAAGATATCCTGCCGGCCGGTTTTGCCTTCACCTCTGCCAGCGGATATGGCAGCTATAACAGTATAACCGGAATCTGGACGGTTCCCGCGATTGCTGCAGGACAGACCCGGACAATCACGATTTTCGGAACCGTAGCCGCACCAAACGGGACGACGATCACCAACTATGCCGAAGTTATCTCGCAGACCAATTTCGATACCGATAGCACGCCGAATAATGGCAGCGGCACCGAAGATGACGATGCGACGGCCAGCTTTACGACAACTGGCACACGTTCAGCAGGCACGCCGCCAACGCTGACTTGCCCCAGCGGCAATACACTGTTTGACTGGAACAGCCCGTCAGTTGTCTGGGCATCCGGCAGCTTCAACAACAGCTATAACGTGACCAATATTGGCAATGTGAATTTTGCGCTAAGCAATACCGGGGGTACTTGGGAAGACAGCTCGCCGGTCGATAACAGTTCAAATACCAGCAACCTTGCAACCACCGAGCAGTCGCTTTACCAGAATCTTCAATTCACCACCCGCTTTCAGACCGCCGCAACCGTCATCACTTTGCCAACAGCCGTCCCCGGCTTGCAGATTCGCGTTTTTGACATTGATTTCAACGCCAACGACTTTGCCGACAAGCTGACTGTAACCGGCAATTTCAATGGTGCACCGGTAACGCCAATACTCACCAATGGCGTGGCCAACTATGTCGTTGGCAACAGCGCCATTGGCGATGCCGGTTCGGGATCTACTTCAGCCGATGGCGACGTTTACGTAACCTTTTCCTCACCGGTTGATACCGTGACGCTCACATATGGCAACGATGCCGGAACGGCGCCGGCGGATCCGGACGGTCAGGCAATTTCCATCCACGACATCACTTTTTGCAACCCCGTCGCAACTTTGTCGGTCACCAAAATCTCCAGCGTGCTGTCAGATGGTGTTAGCGGTAGCAATCCCAAGGCTATCCCCAGCGCGACGGTGCGATATTGCATCCTTATTACCAATGCCGGTTCCGGCACAGCCACTAACATATCCGCAAGTGATAGCCTGCCGCCCGATACGACCTATGTTGCCGGGACGCTCCAATCGAGCACCGGCTGCTCCGGCACCATGACCGCAGAGGATGACGATGCCACCGGAGCCGACGAAAGCGATCCATTTGGTATGTCCTTTGCCGGCGGCACGGTGACAGGCACGGCGAATTCGCTAGCCCCCGGCGGCGCCGTGGCGATGATATTCAACGTTACGCTCGATTGATCCGAAACGGACTAGTTGCTATCCATCAATCCTGAATATTCAATGCCTTAACGTCATTATTCCAAAATGGAGGAATGACGCGGAGTTAACCATATCCGGCATATTAATTTGGCATGTCGATTTCATTTATTCTCCGGCCCTTGCTTTGCGCATTTTTCACGATCGCGCTGCCCGCCCATGCGCAGCTCCAATATACCAATAGTGTCGATGGGCCCGTAAACGAAAACGCCACGCCTTGCAGCAGCCCGCTGATCCGCGATTTTAACGTCACTGACAGCTTCACGGTCGGCGATGTCGATATCGGGATCATGATGAACCATACCTATCGCGGCGACCTACTGATGTGGCTTACCTCTCCTGCGGGGCCGCGCATTCAGATATTTACCGGCACCGGCGGTACGCGCAATAACTTCAACGTCCTTCTGGATGACGGCGCGGCGCAGAATGTTACCGCCCACAACAGCAATGACACAGCCGGGGCCGGAACCACCGTACCGCCCTACCAGCGGCTGTTTCGACCGGCGGGCGCGCTGACGCCTTTCAACGGTCAGAACGGCTCGGGCATGTGGAGACTCGAAATATGCGACCGGTTCAATCTCGATGCCGGCGACTTCCGGCAGGCCGATCTCTTTCTGATGCCGATCTCCACAAATCTTTCGGTTACAATGCTGAGCGAGGTGCTTTCCGATGGCGTGAGTTCAAGCAACCCGAAGGCCGTTCCAGGCGCGCTCGTGCGGCATTGCATTACCATCAGCAACGGCGGACCGGCCACCGCCACATCGATCAACGCAGATGATTTGCTTCCGGCAAATACCAGCTATACATCGGGCAGCATGCGCAGCGGTGTCAGCTGCGGTAGCGCGGTAACGATAGAGGATGACAATGCCGCCGGTACCGACGAAAGCGACCCGATCGGCGCGTCTATTTCGGGCTCCAATATCACCATCACCAATGGCTCGCTTGCATCTGGCGCGAACATGGCGTTGATCTTTACCGTCATCATCGACTGAATTTCCGCCATTTTTGGGCTAGGCAGCGCCCGATTTGCTGCCTAAAGCAATGCCATGAGCACAAGATCAGTTTCAAATAGCAACGAACCTATTATCGAAACGAAGGATCAGTTGATCGCGCCGATGATCGCTGGTGAGAAGCCCAAAGCGGCGTGGCGCATCGGCACCGAGCATGAGAAGTTCGTCTATTGCACCAATGACCATCACGCGCCCTCCTATGAAGAACCCGGCGGCATCCGCGATCTGCTTATGGCGCTCACCGAATTTGGTTGGGAACCGATCGAGGAAGACGGAAAGGTTATCGCACTCAAAGGCGCAGACGGTGCTGTCAGCCTGGAACCGGCCGGTCAGCTTGAGCTTTCCGGTGCACCGCTGGAAAATCTGCATGAAACCTGCGCAGAGACCGGGCGGCATCTTACCCAGGTAAAGGCCATTGGCGAACAGACCGGCAAAGGCTTCCTTGGCATGGGTCTGTGGCCCGACAAGACCCGCGAAGAATTACCGATGATGCCCAAGGGGCGCTATGGAATCATGGCGAACCATATGCCGAAAGTGGGCACAATGGGTCTCGACATGATGCTGCGCACCTGCACGATACAGGTTAATCTCGATTATGAGAGCGAAGCGTGCATGGCGATGAAGTTCCGCGTTGGTCTGGCGCTGCAACCGCTGGCCACCGCGTTATTTGCCAATTCGCCGTTCCTTGAAGGAAAACCGAACGGCTATCTTTCCTATCGCAGCCATATCTGGTCGGATACCGATCCCCGCCGCACCGGTATGCTACCTTTCGTATTCGAGGACGGCTTCGGCTATGAACGCTATGCCGACTATATGCTCGACGTGCCGATGTATTTTGTCCATCGTGACGGCAAATATATCGATGCGACCGGGCACAGCTTCCGCGATTTCCTGAAGGGCGAGCTTTCGGTATTGCCCGGCGAAAAGCCGCGACCTTCCGATTGGGAAGACCACATGTCGACCGCCTTTCCCGAAGTGCGCCTGAAAAGCTTCCTCGAAATGCGCGGCGCAGATGGCGGGCCGTGGAACCGCATTTGCGCACTACCCGCTTTCTGGGTCGGCTTGCTCTATGACGAAACCGCATTGTTTGCGGCATGGGACGAGGTGAAGCACTGGACGATGGCAGAGCGTGAGGCGCTGCGCAGCGGCGTGCCAAAGCTTGGCCTGAAAACGCCAATACCGGGCGGCGAAACACTGCTCGATCTCGCGGTGCGTATTCTTGATATTTCATCAGCCGGCCTCACTGCGCGCGCGCGCTTGAATTCGAGCGGCGACAATGAAAGCGGTTACCTTGATCCGCTGCGCGAAGTTGTAACCAGTGGGAAAACACCAGCGGAGCTGCTGCTCGATCGCTATCACGGCGCATGGAACGGCGATGTCAGCTGCATCTATGATGAAATGAGTTTTTAGGGCCGGGGGCCCAGCAGTTTTCTGGCATTATCCCGGTCTGCTTCGCGCTGCTCGGCCAAACTATCAAGCACGCCCTTTGCAACGCTATCGGCTGGCGCAACCTCATATCCCTGAATTTCGGCGGCGGTCACGACCTGCTCGACTTGCAACGCAATGGCCTCGTTGATCTTTCCATCTTCCGAAACCGCCGCAGCGGCAATGCTGTCCAAGGCTTCCTTGGTGTCAATTTCCACGTTCTGCCTGTCCAAATCATTCAGCGAATTTGCCCCCGCCTCATTCACAGCCTTAACCAGAAGATCTGCGCTTTTTTCGGCGAGCACTTCGGTTTCCTCTGGAGTATTCGACTTGTCCGCAGCCGCAGCCCCCGCCACCTTTGCATCCATGACGGTTTCGTCGATCTTCTCTTTCGCCGCTTCAATATCAAGCGCGCCGGAAAGAAATCCGGGAAAGGTAAGCCCCGCCAGAAGCGATATGAAAAACACCTGCCGCCTGTTGTTGTTGTCCGAATAGGAAAGCGTATAGACCACTACGCCGGCGCAAATCACGCCCAGCAATGCCGCCAGAAACCAGGCATCATAAAATTCAGGCGCCTGGATACTTTCCCTAAAGGGTGCCTCTGATTTCAGAAATTTGCGCACCAGCGGCATCAAAAATCCGCCGGTTGCGCCCCCGGCTACCACAGTCACCAAATCGGTCTTGTTGACCCAGCCTAGGAATTTCCGCATCTTGTCCGGTGGGGCTTCATCTGTCTGCGTATCGCGCTCTTCTGCCATGCCCCTCGCCCCTCTATCAAGTGTAAATTCGCCTATCATATCTCGCGTCGCTTGTCATGCTTGGCTGGCTAAGGCGGCCGACAATAGGCGGCGTTACATAAACGCAACATATTGCGCGAAATGGGGTCTTTCTCGGGCTAATGACTTGACCGGCAAAACTGCCCTTCTAAGACTGTCGCAGGCAAGCTATCAACATCGCCGTCAGTCACCAACAATATTCCGGAGCGCCCCTATGCGTATTCAGCAACTCAGCCTTATTTCATCAATAGCGCTCGGCGCATCGCTCGCGATGGCAACGCCCGCCACCGCGCAAGACGAGGAGCAGGCGGACGATGACACCCTCGGCGTTATCGTCGTGACGGCCCAGCGGCGGAACGAAAATCTGCAAGATGTGCCGATCTCCGTCTCTGTATTAAATGGCGACAAGCTGGCCGCAATCGGTGCAGGCGGACAGGATGTCCGGGCGCTCTCTGCCCGCGTGCCCAGCCTTGTTGTCGAAAGCTCCTTTGGCCGGACATTCCCGCGTTTTTATATTCGCGGCCTCGGCAACACCGATTTTGATTTCAATGCCTCGCAGCCGGTAAGTCTGGTCTATGATGATGTGGTTCTGGAAAACCCGATCCTGAAGGGCTTTCCAATATTCGACCTCGACCGCATAGAGGTTTTGCGCGGGCCGCAGGGCACTCTATTTGGCCGCAATACACCGGCGGGCATTGTCAAATTCGATTCGGTTAAGCCGGGTGGTGATGTCTCCGGCTATGGCCGTATAAGCTATGGCCGCTTCAATGCCGTCAACGCAGAGGCCGCTGTCAACTTTCCGCTTGGGGAGAAAGTCTCAGCCCGTATCTCCGGCCTGTTCCAACGTCAGGATGGCTGGGTCGATAACACCAACCCGTCCACACCGCAGACAAAGGCATTTGAAGGCTATGATGAATTTGCCGCGCGCGCGCAGCTGCTGATCGCGCCGGGCGATGATACCGAGCTACTTATCACCGGCCAATATCGCAATCTTGGCGGCACAGCGCGCGTCTTCCGCGCCAATGTGTTTACCCGCGGGCAATCGGGCCTGAACGCCAATTTTCGCCGATCCCAAGTGGCGACTGATGGCCAGAATGAACAGAAGGTCGAAACCTATAATATGGCAGTGCGCTTCAGCCATGATTTTGGCCCCGTGTCGCTGGTTTCGGTGACGAGCTATTGGGGCGGAAACGCGACTTCGGTTGGCGATGTGGATGGCGGCTTTGGTGCCAGCTTCCTGCCGCCAGCGCTCACTGGCCCGGGCGTAATCCCCTTCACTGCAGAAACCCGCGATAGCGTGCCCAAACTCAATCAATTCACCCAGGAAATCAGGCTGGAAAGCAATGGTGACGGCCCGCTAAGCTATCAGGCAGGAGTGTTTTTCTTCGACGAGCGCCTGCGGATCGTAAGCGAAAATTATTCAACGCTTGGCGATCCCTTCAACGCGGTTGGCGGCGTCAATATTCTCGTTAGCCAGCGGCAGGACAGCGAAGCCTTTGGCGTTTTCGGTTCGCTCACTTACAAGCTCACCGATCAGCTGAGCGTCACCGGCGGTGTGCGCTACAATAAAGACAGCCGCGACTATTTTGTCAGCCGCACCCAAGATACGCAGTTCCCCGGCTTCCTGCAAAATCCGCTCGGCAATGTCACCCGCCGGGTTGAGGATGATAATATTACTTGGGATGCCAGCGTGAATTTTGCCGCGACCGATGATATCAATCTCTATGCCCGCGCGGCCCGGGGCTACCGCGCGCCAAGTATTCAGGGGCGCATCCTGTTCCCGCCGGGAACCGCCACACCGCTCGAAGACGGCGTTACGGTTGGCGCTTCCGAAACAATCCAGTCCTATGAGGCGGGTATCAAGGCCGATCTGCTCGACGGCCGCGCGCGCATTAACCTCAACGGTTTTTTGTATAATCTCAACAATGCGCAGCTAACCGCCGTCGGCGGTGGGGTGAATGCAAACCGCCTTATCAACGCCGATAATGTGCGCGGCTATGGCTTTGAACTGGATATGCAATTCAAACCGGTAAGCGCGCTACTGCTCACCGCCGGGCTAAGCTATAACCATACCGAAATTCAGGATGCAGGCCTGACGACGGCGGCATGCGGCGCGGTGCGCGTTGATACTTTCCCCAACGTATCATTATGCACATTGCTCGATCCGATCGTCACGGCTGCAGCGCCATTTTCGTCCGCCATCGTCAATATTGATGGCAACGCCCTGCCGCAAAGCCCGCGCTGGATCGCCAACTGGACAGCGCGCTTCGGCGTGCCCGTCGGCGCCGGTGAGTTTTATGCTTTCACCGATTGGTCCTACCGTTCGAAAATCAACTTCTTCCTGTATGAATCGGTTGAATTTCAGGATCGCAGCCAGCTCGAAGGCGGTCTGCGTATTGGCTATAAGACCGACGCCTTTGATATCGCCGGTTTCGTTCGCAACATCACAAATGATGTCTCGGCGGTGGGCGGTATCGACTTTAACAATCTCACCGGCTTTGTGAACGAGCCGCGCATCTGGGGCGTTGAAGCAGGCTTCAAATTCTAATTGGCAGATAAACGCATGAAAGGGGCGGGCAGCATCGAAAGCATGCTTGCCCCTTTTTGCTATCGGCGCTAAAGGCGCGTTTCGCATCCGACCCGGTGCGTGCAGGAGTTTAGCTCAGTTGGTAGAGCATCGGTCTCCAAAACCGAGGGTCGTGGGTTCGAGTCCCTCAACTCCTGCCATTTCCTCCAAAAAAACCTTCAGCGATAACCGATAGTGATTTTTGCCGCGGCTTTGGTTGCTAGCTTTCGGGCGGCGTCTGTGTTTGCCCCTGTCGCCAGCATCACGCCCATCCGGCGATAAGGCCGCGTAACCGGCTTTCCAAACAGGCGCAGATCGACGGCTTCTTCGGGAGAGCCAAGCGCCAGCGCCGCTTCCATCCCGGCAAAGGAGAAATCTTCCGAATCGCGATCCGCCAATATCACCGCGCTTGCCGCCGCCCCTGTCGCCATAGCAATCAGGCCATCATCATGCGGAATCGGCAAGCCGAGTATCGCGCGGACATGCAGATCAAATTGATTTAACTGCTGGCTGATCAGCGTGACCATCCCGGTATCATGCGGGCGCGGGCTGAGTTCGGAGAAAATCACGCCGTCGGCGCAAACGAAAAACTCGACGCCGAACAAGCCGTAGCCCCAATCATTGTCTGCGCACAGCGCCTCGACAACCCTCTCCGCCATCGCCTGCGCTTCGGCAAAATGCGCCGCTTTCATATTGGCAGGCTGCCAGCTTTCCTGATAATCGCCGCGTTCCTGCCGGTGGCCAATGGGACGGCAAAAACGGATGCCATCGCGCGTCCGCACGGTCAGCAATGTTATCTCATAATCGAAATCGACAAATCGCTCGACAATCACCCGCGCGCGGTCGCCGCGCATATTGGCAACGGCATAGTCCCATGCCTTGCCCAGCGCGCGCGCATCCTTGGCCGTGCTCTGTCCCTTGCCCGATGATGACATGACCGGCTTTATCACCAACGGAAAGCCGAGCCTCTCGCCCGCCGCCAGCGCCTCTTCGCGGGTTTCGGCATATTCATATCCAGATGTGCGCAGGCCGAGTTTCTTCGCCGCCATATCGCGAATGGCATCGCGGTTCATGGTGAGCTGCGCCGCCCGCGCGCACGGGATCACATTGCGGCCCTCTGCCTCAACATCGGCCAGCACAGAGGTGCGGATCGCTTCAATCTCCGGTACGATCAAATCGGGGTCATGCCTGTCTATTGCGCTGCGCAAGGCATCTTCGTCGAGCATCGAGAACACTTCGCGCACATCGGCCAATTGCATCGCGGGCGCATTATCATAGGCATCACAGGCGACGACATACGCACCCAGCCGTTTCGCAGAAATCACAAATTCGCGGCCCAGTTCGCCGCTGCCCAGCAGCATGATTTTTTTGATATGGCTCATTTAATAACGGGGTTAGTCGATCACCGCTTGATCGTCATCAGCGAAGTTGCCTGCCACAGCAATTCCGCTTGATTGAACATGAATCGATGGCTAAGGCCTTGGTTCTTCCGAAATCGGAACCTATATAGCTCTCGACCCCGATGGTCGGAGCGATGGCGCTTATCTCGGTAGTGAAGCATTAGGAACAGATAAAATGGCAAAATCAAGCCCCGGAAAATTCATGCGCGAAGTGCGCGCAGAAGTCAGCAAGGTCGTTTGGCCAACACGCGCGGAAACCATACAAACCGCGATCATGGTGCTCATCATGACCACCGTGCTGGCGATATTCTTCCTTGGCGTTGATGCTGTATTTTCGACCGTCGTCAGGGAATTGCTCGCGCTCGCAAGATAAGCTGCCAAAGCGCTGGCCACAATAATAGAGAAGTCACCGATCATGTCACGCTGGTATATTATTCACGCCTATTCAGGGTTCGAAAACAAGGTTCGCGACCGGATTATGTCCGAGGCAGAGCGTCTTGACCTTACCCCGCTAGTGGAAGCAATCGAAGTACCCACCGAAGAAGTGACCGAGGTGCGCCGCGGCAAAAAGGTGAAAGCCGAACGCAAATTCTTTCCCGGCTATGTTCTTGCAAAGCTGACCATGACCGACGATGTTTATCACCTTGTCAAAAACACGCCGAAGGTTTCCGGCTTTCTGGGATCAAGCGGTAAGCCGCAGCCAATTAGCGAAGCCGAGGCCGCTCGCATCCTGAATACCAAGGAAGAGCTGGAAGCTGCACCCAAGAAACGCGTGACCGTTGATTATGAAATTGGCGATCAGATCAAGGTGCTCGGCGGACCATTTGCAAGCTTCAACGGCATCGTCGAAGAACTCGATTTTGACAAGAACCGCGTCAAGGTATCGGTATCAATCTTCGGCCGCGCCACCCCCGTTGAACTCGACTTTGAAGAAGTTGAATTGATGAAGTGAGTTTTGGAAAGCTCTTCAAACGCTTTCCTACACATCTCTAATCTGCTCCACGCTTGCAGATGTATTTTGCGACTCGCCTTTCCTCCTCATTTCCTCGGCCTCATGCGCTGGTCCCGCGCGCGGGCGCGCACCCGCGCGCACTTAAGGCGGCAACTTTGGCAACTTCAGGCCGGGCTTTCCAACGGGGGCCGAACCAACTGGGACGGGCGGGCAAATACTCGCGCCGCCGGGCGATCTTGTGCTTGCATTTACTAGCGCCTTACCCTATTCGCGCGCCTTCGCTTGGGGCAACCTTGGCGATTCCGTGCGGGAGGCGGCCGGCGCTTAATGCCATGGCCGCCGTTTGTACCGCTTAATTTGACGGGCTTATGCGGAGACGCGTTTGCCCCGACAGAATGAAAGGAGGCCACAATGGCCAAGAAGATTGACGGCTATATCAGCCTGCAGGTGCCCGCTGGCGCTGCGAACCCCTCACCCCCGATCGGCCCTGCACTGGGTCAGCGCGGCGTGAATATCATGGATTTTTGTAAGGCATTCAACGCGGCGACCGGTGATTTGGAGAAAAACACGCCGATCCCGACGAAGATCACGGTCTATGCCGACCGCAGCTTTACTTTCACCACAAAGACACCGCCTGCGAGCTTCCTGATCAAGAAAGCGCTCAAGATCAAATCGGGCTCTGCAGAGCCGGGCAAGGATATTGTCGGTAAAATTACCCGCAAGCAGCTCGAAGAAATCGCCACCATCAAGATGGCCGATCTGAACGCCAACGACATGGATGCAGCGGTCAAGATTATCGCCGGTTCAGCGCGGGCCATGGGCCTGGAAGCGGAGGATTGATGTCATGACAAAATTGAACAAGAAGCAGAAAAACATCGCCGAAAAATTTGACCGCGAAAAATTCCATAGCATTGAAGACGCGCTTCGGGCGGTCAAGGAATTTGCCACCGCAAAATTTGACGAGAGCGTCGAAATCGCGATGAATCTGGGCGTTGACCCGCGCCATGCTGACCAGATGGTTCGCGGCGTGATCGGCCTGCCTTCGGGCACTGGCAAGGATGTGCGCGTTGCCGTATTTGCCAAGGACGCGAAAGCCGACGAAGCCAAAAAGGCCGGCGCCGATACTGTTGGCGCAGAAGACCTGATGGAAGCAATGCAGGGCGGCGATCTCAATTATGACCGCATCATTGCAACGCCCGATATGATGGGCGTTGTTGGCCGCCTTGGTAAACTGCTTGGTCCAAAGGGCCTGATGCCTAACCCGAAGCTTGGCACCGTGACTCCTGACGTTGCAAAGGCGATTGCCGACGCAAAAGGCGGACAGGTTGAATACCGCGTTGAAAAAGCCGGCATCATCCATTCGGGCATCGGCAAGGCAAGCTTTAGCGAAAAAGAACTGCGCGCAAATTTCGACGCGCTTGTCGGCGCTATCGTTAAGGCCAAGCCCTCGGGCGCAAAGGGCAAATATGTGAAGAAGCTGTCGGTCAGCTCTTCGATGGGTCCCGGCATCAAGATCGACCTTACCGAGATTGAGGGCGCGTAAGCGCGGCCCGTCATCCCAGCGAAAGCCGGGATGACCAATAGGATTTGAAAAAGGGCCGGAGGGGGAACCTTCTGGCCTTTTTTTGTCCGGCAAATTGGGTGCCTCGCAGCCATATGGGCGCGGGCGAAATACCGCTTCTCGCTTGACTTTGCCTCGCCTCCTGCTAATGCGCGCTTCGTTCGGTGGGGCGACGGCCCCATCGTTCACCGTCCGAGACAGCCGGTGTCTGGAATTTGCCAGACTTAATTTCCAGCCTAGACGGGGTAGAGATTTTTGGGGTGCAGCTTCGCTCACCTCGCCGAACGCTCCGGTTCTTGCGAACCGATGCACGGCAAATAACTTCCCCACGGACATGCTTGCCAGAAATGTCGTTTGGCATTTCTGGGGTTGCGGCTCCAGCCCGCGCCCCCACCCGGCCACCCGATCAGGGTATGGGTATGGGTGGGCGGGTGGGGGCGCGGGCTGGCG
>JAZGFP010000023.1:0-41080 GCA_036479555.1 Sphingorhabdus sp. | reverse complement strand
CGCAGGCAGCGCAACTAGCATCGCGATACTCAACACCCAATAGCCGCTGCGGCGGAAATTGTCCGGCAGCGGACAATAAACGAATAAAGGCCGGAAACAATGCTCAGGATTTTTGCAACGATCTGCGTTTTCATCGCGGCACTGGCAATCGCGCCGCCTGCCGCAGCCCAAACGGTCTCCAGCAAAGTATTGTGCGAAGGATCTCCCAGCGGCAATTGCCAGACAATTGCGACGACCAAGATTGCGATGCCCGTCTATTACCAGTTTGAAGTAAGCAATGGCGGCAATGCCAATGTCATTGCATTTACCGAAGACCTGCCCGCAAGCTTCGTTCCTGCAAGCACGAGCAGCCCGATCATCTGCACCACGAATGCCGGTAACAATGCGCCGGTGGTTATAACCTCTCCCGGAATCCCGCTCGGCTTTAATGTTAGTCTCGGCGCCAATGAAAACGCCACTTGCCGAATGGCAGGGCATTTCAACACGCCGGGGATCAGCGTCATCAACACGGTCAGCATGGCGGGATCAAGCGACGGCGAAAACACCTTCATTTCCCCGACAACCAAATTGCCTGTCGATCTCGAGATCGAGAAATCGATCATCGTGCCGTCATCCAAATATATCAGCATCGCCGGCGGCCCGCAGCGGGTGAAATATCGCATCGAAATCGAAACCGACGAAGCGGTCTATCTGGGCAGCTATTTCTCAATATATGATCAGCTCGCGCTTTATTCGAACGGAATACCAATCGATGCCGCGCTGGTGACTGGATCGGTGCAGTGCTTTGTCAGCCCCGGTGCAAGCTCTGGCAGTATCTGCAATGTTACCAACCAGAATAGCGGAACCATTCAATCGACCAATTGGCAAAATTTCGCGTCATGGGGGTTCGCCCCGGGCACATCATTGCTGCTGTCTCCGGGCGAAAGGCTGACGATCGAATATGAGATTGAATATTCGGTTCCGGTCGATGCCAGCTGCATCAAGAAAGCCGATAGCGATGGCATAAAGAACCGCGCATTTTTAGGGCTAGCGGGAACGGGCGTCGCGCTTGATGATGATAGCGACGGCAACAATGATACCGTTGGCGATAATGACGCAAATGTCGATGTGCAGACGGGCATCTATAATGTTGATCCGCTATGCGGAGCGGTCGGAGCGGGGCCGCCATCACCGCCGTCACCTTTAGAAATCACCAAAGATTTTTTAACGCCAATGTCCAGTTCGCCAAAGCCATGGGGGTTTACGGTAACCTATGTGATCAAAGTAGAAAATACCGCTGCTAATATTCCGCCGGCTTTTCCGGGAAGCACTCGCGCTTTAGATATTAAGTTGAAAGACATTATTCAGAATATGATGGCAACACCAAATTTCAAAGTTCAGTTGCTGGAGGTTCAAACTACTTGTCCGGCGGGTTCGACCTGCACTCAGACGGCTCCAAATACTCAGCCAGGTCCGATTCAAGCAATCACGTCATATTATGACCGCAAGCAGATGTGGGAAGCGCATATCGACGAATTGCGGCCCGGTCAAACGGCGAAATTTTATCTGAAAATGCGATTTACAAGCCCAACATGCGACTATTCGCCTGATGTATCGCTTAAACCGATCAGGAATTATCTGGAATCTTCCCATCGAATTTCCCGGACCAAAAGGAAGCAGCGCCCATTCCAAAGCCCGATCATTGTCTGGGTGGACAACGACTATAGTCACACCGACTATGAAGATATTTCGATGGAGCAGCCGCCCGCCTGCGCTGTCACAGTCAAGAAAACGGCACTCGGCACGCAGACCAGCGGGCAGTTCATTCCCCCTGACAAGATCGTTTTTGACGAATGGATGAAATATGAGGTTGTTTATGAGGCGCTGCCGAGTGCAAATGCACCGCTTCGCATCGGCACGCTGATTGATGCCATGCGCATTGCCAATCCTTTCTACGCCTATGGCCTGAATGTCCAATATGATTGGAAATGCGATGATATGAAAATCGGCAGCGCCCGCGTCCGCGATTATAAATCGAGCGATAGCGGCAATGCGACAGTCAATTATGTCGGCGCGCCGCATCAAGGCGCGCGTATCATGGATCATCCCGGATTTGTTGAATTTGATCCGGGTGCAAAACTGAAATGTAAGATCAAAATCAAGGTTAAAAAACCTGATCCCAGCGATCCATATTGCTTCTCCGATGGTGATCCGCGACTGGAAAACCTCGCGCTGCTCGATGGCTCGCTTTACCTCAATAGCAATGGCCCATGGCCGATGGCGCCGCAGGGCAAGACATGGGACGCTGTCAGCTCGTCATTGCCCAAATGCTATAATCTGATCGTCAACAAAAATGCCTCGCCCGGCGTAGTTGCACCCGGCGGCGGACCGGTTACCTATACGATAACCATCACCAACGGAAACTTGCCCGGCACCAGCGGCGACATCAACTTTCCGGTAGGTTCGCCGTCACAAGGAACAGGGCCCTTCTTTGTCGATAAATTCACCGATACGCCTTCCGGTTCGGCTTTGCCAAACAGCCCTAATGTCCTTTCAGCGGGCAACCCCTGCCTGCCTGTGAACCAGCATCCTTGCGACAGTCTAATAACAAATGGTGGCAAAACGTTAATCGGCATAACCCAAATCGCGGCATCGCAATCGATCACCTATGACTACAAGGTGGCCGGCCCCTACACTCCGCATCAGCTATGCAACGACATTGCGGGTGAAATGGTAAAAAATGGTTCAACCTATCATCGTGATTGGTATCCGAAAAATATCAGCACATGGGAAAGCGGCACCTGCACTCAAGTCCGCTCCTCGCTGGCCATCGATAAGCAGTTCATCATTCCGCCGGGGATTGCGATGGCCGGTTCCACCCAATTTACCATCGATATTGAATGCAATTCGCCCTCGCCCTTCAGTGATGTGAAGCAAAGCCTTGCGGTATCGCCCGCCAATCCATCAAGCAAAATGGGCGGTATCTATGTCGGCAGCAATTGCGAGATTGACGAAGTTGACTTGCCCGATGCCGATCAATGGGGTGATTGTGACTGGCTTGATCCCGTCTATCCCGACGGCAAAACCATCCTGATGAACGGCAGCGTCGAGCCGCACCGGTTGCGCGTCATAAACCAGCTAGTTTGCGCCGAGCAGCCATCAACGCTTTCGATAGAGAAAACACTGGTGAGCGCATGGGATTGCCCGTCCATTAACGCAATTTGTACCTTCAGGATTACCGTCACCAACAACGGTCCGGGTTATTTTTCCGGCCCGGTCAACATCGTCGATGAATATAGCGACGGCGGCAATCCTGTTGGCCATTGGTTGATACCGCCAGCCAACGCCTTCACATGGGACTGGACTTGCTCGCAAGCTACACCGGGAAGCGCGCCAATCATCTGTGATGAAACCGCATTGACGCTTGCCCCCAACGAAAGCAGCTATTTTGAAATCACCCTCGATACACCCTATGCCGGGACCAACTGTGCGACGCTCAATACACCGCTACAGCAGCCTAAGCCGCAATCCTGCGTAGATACGGGTGTAGTGGTAACGACCATACCCGACCCAAAAGACCTTACTATCGTCAAGACCAAAACCAGCCCCGGTGATTGCCACACGACGATAATTCCCAATGGTTTGCCGCAACCCACATACTGCGCATTCCAATTCGTGGTCACCAATAACGCAACCACCGATTATCCCGGGCCGGTGGTTATTCATGACAACGTCATTTTTGGGGGCGCAGTTTTCCCTGTAATTGTGGTTTCACATACGCCGGGCTGGAGTTGCACAACTAGCAATCCAAGCGTGGAATGTACCTTCAATGGTCCGATACCGGCCGGATCGTCAATCACGCTCGATCTGGTTCTGCACCTTTACAGTATCCCAGCACCAGCAGAGAAAAACTGCGCCACTCTGGGCAATGTCGATCTCTATGGCAGGCTTATCAAGAGCTGCGTGGGTATCGGCGCGATCCCAAATCTGTCGATTGAAAAACGCAAAATTACGCCGGGAAATTGCCACAGCACGGTGGTGCAGAATGTCTGCGAGTTCGAAATTGTCATTACCAACAACGGCAATAGTTCCTATATCGGTCCGATCACCATTTCTGATGCCATCATCCCCGGCAACCTCAATGGCGGCGTGTTGTCGCTCGATTCTTACAGCGGCGGTTGGGATTGCCAAGTCACCGGAAACATCACCACATGTAGCACCAATGCCAACGTAACCATTCCTCCGAATGGCACGATAACATTACTGCTAACACTGAAACTCAACTATGGTGCGCCGACTGAAAAAAATTGTGCAGCCATTACCAATCCGCTGCCCTCCAACAATGCGCCGCCAATTAGCAGCTGTGTCGATATTGCCAGCTCCAATGGTCCTCAACTGACGATCGACAAACAGCTCCTGTCTGACCCCGATTGCGCGAACACCGGCAATCGACATTGCACCTTCCGTATTACTGTCGGAAATGCCGGCAGCAGCATTTACACCGGACAGATCAACATAAGCGATGTTGTTGATTTCGGCGGCACCCCACAACCGACTCCAATTGTCAGTCAATCTGGCGGTGTCTGGAACTGCCAACCGGGAAGCGGCAATGTCGGGATGGATTGCATTCATCTTGGCCCTGTTTTCACCAGCATCAATGGAACCAGTTATTTTGACATAACGCTCGATCTGTCGGCATTCCCACCTGTCCATATCGGGAACTGTGCAAAAATAATGCAACCGGCCTTTAACCCGCGTCCGCGCAGCTGTGTTCAATTAGGACCCCTTTGGGAGCCACCGAGCGAACGCAACAGCATCAGTGAGAAAAGGCGCAAGAAGGTCATAAAAAAATGGCTTAAAGGCAAGAAAAAAAAGAAGAAGTTCAAACTGCCCAAAATCCGGGTGCGGATAGGCGTCGGCGGAGTGATTGGCGGCAAGAAAAAAGACCGCAAACCGAAGCCTGAAAAGCCCCTGAAGGAATGCGATGGCAAAGTCGACGCCAATGGCAATCCGGTTTGTTAATCCATAGGGGTTAAATTCATGCGGTCAAAACATCTTGTCCTGCCAGCTTCTTTGCTGCTCACCGCTTGCGCGTCCACGGGAGAAGCTGATCTCCCTTCGCAAACCGGCCAGACGGCAACAACACAGGCCAGTAGCCAGCGCTGCGACCCCATCCAGCCCTATCGAAAAAGCGATGGCACGGTCCAGTATTGGAGCTGCGACCCGCAGCCGATTTGTGAACACGTTACAACCTTCAGTTGGGTGGGCAACTATATCGGTAGCTCGACGCATACTGTTGCGAGTTTCGGCCTGCGTTACCGGCACTATCCTCTCCCTCTTCCGCCCGCCGTCTCAGGCAGCCCGAGGGCCAACGCAACCCAGCAAATCGTTCAGACTTTGCGAGGACATCCTCTGGTGCAAGGTGAACGCTATGAACTTCGTAGAAAGATTGACTGCGATGACGCCTTTCAGTCAAACGAACGGTGAATGGCAAAACTAGCGACTTATATTTTCTCGGTGAGCTAGAAGCATTCCGCGCGCTACTTATTTCCGCCGTTCATAGGGCTTTAGTCCGCGGCCCAGGCGGTTTGCGCCCAGATTGATGCGGTCGGCTGACCAGTTGGCGACGAAGGTGGTGCTGCGCTGTACGCCGGTGGCGAGCCTTGCTTCATTGTTGCTGATCGAAAGACCTGCGCTTGAATTGACGCGGCCTTCGGGCGCGACGGTGATGAAGGCCGAATAATTTTCCTTGTTGCTGCCCTGCACGAATGTGTTGCCGGTGATGCTGCCGGTCGCGCCTGCAGACAGGTCGATCATATAATTTGTGGTGTAGCCGCGGCTGTCATCAAAGGCGTTGTTGGCGATCCGCACCCGTGCCGACCTGGTTTTCACATAATGCCCGCCCCGCCCCTTTTCAAAACGGCTGCGGGTGACGGTGAGCGATCCATAGTCGCCGATATAGATGCTATGCGCGCAGGCAAGCCCCCGGTCACAGCGGCCCAGACCGGAAAAGGTTGACTGGTCGATGCTGACCGAACCATTGCTGTCGCCAGCGGTCAGGATGCCCTGCTCGCTATTGCGGAAGATCGAGCGGGAGACTTTCAAATTGCCTTTTTCAAGACGGATACCGGCGCCATTGGCATCATGAACGGTCATGCCCTGAAAGACGATGCCATCGACGGCCGCTGACCGGCCTCGCAATACCAGCGCAGCTTTACCCTCGCAGGTGGCGCGGTCAAAGATAACCTGGCCGGGAACTGCGGCGCGGTAAGTAATCGAACCGGCGGTCTGCACCGCACATTGCTGGTAAGTGCCGGGGCGGATGATGATTGTGCCCTGGCGGCCGCCGATGGCTTTCACCGCATGCTCAAGGACTTTATAGCTCTTGCCCGTCTCGGCGACAGTGAAGGGGCCGTTCCCCCGCGTCTGCGCCTCAACCTGCGTGCTGCCAGCGGCGGCCAGAGCGAGTAATGCGATAGACAGGGTTTTCATAGTAGATGCCTTTTTGCGGGGTTTTCATATTGCCTGCAATTATATGCGATACGCTTTATCGCGGCCAGCGGATTAACCAAGGCTTAAATGCCAAGTCCTGTTTGGGGACGGTGCGGAGGGGCAGAGTTAAACTCATCTCAGCAGAATATCCTTGAAAATATTCATGTTTTGTTCTAAACCATAGTCAAGGTGGGGGAACGAATGCGACGACTTGTTTTCTGTTTCGACGGTTCTTGGAACGCGCTTGATATAGAGAAGGAACCAACAAATGTCCTTCTTGTTGCAGAGAGTATTGTACCAATTGGTCGCGACGATGTTGTACAAATTGTACATTATGATGAAGGGGTTGGGACTTCATCGGATGATACTATTCGTGGAGGAGCTTTTGGCTTTGGGCTTGATGAAAATGTGAGAGAGGCATTTCGATTTCTTATTTTTAACTATCAACCCGGCGATGAGATTTTTGTTTTTGGGTTTAGCAGAGGAGCTTTCTCAGCCCGTTCCTTTGTTGGATTTCTCGAGGCTGTTACCATTCTGGATAAGGCGAATGCTCGAAGAATAAAAGAGGCGTGGGAACTCTACAAAAATCATTCGAAAGAGCCGGAAAAATATTCCGCCGATGTGAAAGAATTTCGAAAGCATCATTGTCGAGATATGTTCACAGATATTGGCGACTTCACGCAAATGTCGGGACTTGAATCTAGCAGGGCGCCGAAGAATATCGATTTGTTGAAAATTAGATATGTTGGCGTTTGGGATACCGTAGGTTCGCTAGGCTGGAAAGTTGTCTTGTCCATTTTTGATCGTAGAACCGACAAGCAATATCGTAATTATGATACTTCGCTAAGTAAGTCATTGGAAAGCGGCAGGCATGCAGTAGCATTGGATGAAAAACGTGTGCTTTTCGCCCCAACATTATGGAACAATGTCGAGGATTTGAATCGCCGTGTAAATTTTGACGGAGAAGCTGCGGATGCACCCTTTCAGCAATTATGGTTTGCCGGTGACCACGGATCCGTTGGGGGCGGTGGTTCCGTCAGGGGGTTGTCCAACGCAGCGCTCCATTGGATTCTCAAGGGTGCAGTGAGTAAAGGAATGAAATTCAATTTGGAGGAACGTTCTCAATTGAAGGACATTCGTTACGACCATCGCACGCCCCTTCACAACACACCGAAGCTGGGGCCGCAAAAGAACATGATGGGAGTTTTCATCATCGGATGGTTGATGGAAAAGTTGAAAAGTTATATCCTATCTAGCCCGCGTTCTGGTCCAAGCTCAGTCTCGGAAATTCATCCATCTGCATTGCGGCGTGTTTTTGCAGATGACCTGCCTGAGGGGAGGAGATATTGCCCGACCAGTCTAAAGCATAAGATGGATGAGATCAGAGCCTGCAAAGATACTTTCGCGCCTCCCGCTGACCCTGATAGCTATTTTGAACACGAAATTTCTAAGGGTGATTTGCTTTCCGCTTTGGCGAAGCGCTACCTGCATAAATCCAGCAGATATCCAGAAATATTTGAAATTAACCGGGACAGAATAGACCATCCGGATGATGTGTTTCCTGGCGATAAGATACGCATTCCCAAGCTTTGATTCCTATTCATTCAAATTGGGCCGCAGCCATTGGCGCATCAAGTCCTGCTCCATCCCGCGTCTTTGGGCATATTCGGTAACTTGATCGTCGCCGATGCGGGCGACGCCGAAATATGCGCTTTGCGGATGGCCGAAGTAAAAGCCTGAAACGCTGGCCGCAGGCAGCATGGCCTGACTTTCGGTGAGCGTGATGCCGGTATGATGGGTGGCGTCGAGCAGATTGAACAATACCGGCTTTAATGTGTGATCAGGGCAAGCAGGGTAACCCGGCGCGGGACGGATGCCGTCGTATTTTTCCTTGATGAGCGCCGCGTTTGATAGCTGCTCATCTTTTGCATAACCCCACAGATCGCGCCGGACATGCGCATGCATCCGCTCCGCAAACGCTTCTGCCAGACGGTCGGCAAGCGCTTTGAGCATAATGTCCGAATAATCGTCGATTTGCGATTTGAACTCGGCGGCTTTCACCCCAATGCCATGGCCCGACGTCACCGCAAATCCGCCGATCCAGTCGCCATCAGGGCTGATGAAGTCGGCAAGGCACATATTGGCTTTGCCCGCGCGTTTGGCGATCTGTTGCCGCAGGAATGGCAGCCGGACATGCTGCTCATTCTCCTCCAGATAGACCACAACATCGTCGCCTTCGCGCCAGCATGGCCATAGACCGGCGGTGCCTTTGGCGCGTAGCCATTTCTCGTTGACGATCCTGTCGAGCATAGCGCGCGCATCATCGAAAAGCTGGCATGCGCTTTCGCCTACCACATCGTCCTTCAGTATGCCGGGATAAACACCGTGCAATTCCCATGTCCGGAAAAACGGTGTCCAGTCGATATATTGCCTCAGGTCATCAAGATCCCAGCCATCATAGATATGCACGCCGGGCTTTACCGGCGGCGGCGGCTTCAGGCTTTCGTCAATCTCAAAGCCATTGGCCCGCGCCTCGTCTATAGTCGCCAGCGGTTTCGCGGTTTTGCCCGCGCGGGCATCGCGGATATGCTCATATTCGCCGCGCGTGTCGGCGATAAATTTATCAGCCTTTGTTTCGCTAACGAGCGTCCCTGCCACTCCCACCGCGCGGCTGGCATCGAGCACATGGATGACCGGGCCCGAATATACCGGCTCAATACGCAAAGCTGTGTGCGTTTTTGATGTGGTCGCGCCGCCAATCATCAGCGGCATCGTCATTTTCGCCTTTTGCATTTCCTCGGCAACGGTGACCATTTCATCCAGCGACGGCGTGATCAGGCCCGAAAGGCCGATCATATCGGCATCATTTTCTTTCGCCGCCTTCAATATATCCGGCCAAGGCGCCATGACGCCGAGGTCAACAATTTCAAAGCCATTGCATTGTAGAACCACGCCGACGATATTCTTGCCGATATCATGCACATCACCCTTGACGGTGGCCATGATAATCTTGCCCTTGCCTTTTGCGCCTTTCTCTTTCTCAGCCTCGATATAAGGGAAGAGATGCGCTACGGATTTCTTCATCACGCGCGCTGATTTGACCACTTGCGGCAGGAACATCTTGCCCGAACCAAACAGGTCGCCAACGACATTCATGCCGTCCATGAGCGGGCCTTCGATGACCTCGATAGGGCGGCCGCCAGCCTCTTTGATCGCGAGCCGTGCTTCCTCTGTATCGTCGATGATATACGCATCAATGCCTTTGACCAGCGCATGCTCTAGACGGCGTTTTACGTCCCAGCCGCGCCATTCCTCCGCGGCCTTTTCAGCCGCCACATCGGTGCCGCGATATTTCTCGGCGAGCGTTATCAAATTCTCGGTGCCATCAGGTGTCCGGTTTAGGATTACATCCTCACAAGCATCGCGCAATTCGGGATCGATATCGTCATAAATATCAAGCTGCCCCGCATTGACGATTGCCATATCGAGCCCGGCCGGAATGGCATGATAGAGAAAAATGCTGTGCATTGCGCGGCGGACGGGTTCGTTGCCCCGAAAGCTGAATGAGAGGTTGGATAGCCCGCCCGAATAATGTGCGTGCGGGCAGAGCAACCTCAATTCGCGCACTGCCTCGATAAAGTCGACACCGTAATTATTATGCTCCTCAATGCCGGTGGCAACGGCAAAGATATTGGCATCAAAGATGATGTCTTCGGGCGGGAAGCCAATGCCGACGAGGAGATCATAGGCACGCTTACAGATTTCCACCTTGCGAGCCTTGCTATCGGCTTGACCTGTCTCGTCGAATGCCATGACCACAGCCGCCGCACCGTAGGCCATGCATAGCCGCGCATGACCAAGAAATTGTTCCTCGCCTTCCTTCATCGAGATCGAATTGACGATCGGTTTACCCGACACACATTTCAGCCCCGCCTCGATCACATCCCATTTGGAACTGTCGATCATCACCGGCACACGGGCAATGTCGGGTTCGGCGGCGATCAATTTAAGGAAGGTCGTCATCGCCTTTTCGGCATCGAGCAAACCTTCATCCATATTGATGTCGATAATCTGCGCGCCATTTTGCACTTGCTGCCGTGCGACCTCGACCGCGGCTTCATAGTCATCGCCTAGGATGAGCTTCTTGAATCGGGCCGAGCCGGTGACATTGGTGCGCTCGCCGATGTTGACGAATGACGAGCCTGAGGGAATATTTTCGGTCATTCTTACTTTCCAGAACCTTCCAGTACGCGGGCCAATAGGCTGGAAGGAGACAATTCAAACCGCCATAACAAATGGTTCGAGGCCTGCTAGGCGCGTTACGATAGGCGTTTCAGGTATTTCGCGCGGCGCGCGGTCGGCCACGGTGTTTGCGATGGCGGCGATATGTGCAGGCGTGGTGCCGCAGCAACCGCCAACAATATTAACCAGCCCGTCATCGAGCCATTGTTCGATGAGCGCGGCGGTCTGCTCAGGCAATTCGTCATATTCGCCCAGATCGTTGGGAAGGCCCGCATTAGGGTAGGCCATTACCAGCGTATCGGCCTGCTTCGACAATGCAGCAAGATGGGGCCGCAGCAGGTCAGCGCCAAAGGAGCAGTTTAGCCCGATAGTGAACGGCCTTATATGGCGGATAGATGCCCAGAAAGCCTCGACCGTATGGCCCGACAGGTTGCGCCCGGCCATATCGGTGATTGTCATCGATATCATCAGCGGCACGTCGCGCCCCGATGCCTCGGCAGCCTCGCTCGCCGCCATCGCGGCGCATTTGGCGTTGAGCGTATCAAAGATCGTCTCGATCAGGAGGAAATCTACGCCGCCTTCGATCAGCGCATCGCATTGCTCCCGGTAAACGCCGAGCAGATGGTCATAGTCAATTTCCCGAAAACCCGGGTCGTTGACATCGGGCGATAGCGACAACGTCTTGTTGGTCGGACCGATCGCCCCCGCCACAAAGCGGCGCTTGCCGTCTTTCGCCTCAGCGCGGTCAGCCGAAGCGCGGGCGAGCTTTGCGCTTTCAATATTGATCTCGCGTACCAGATGCTCGCAGCCATAATCGGCCATGCTGATCCGGGTGGCGTTGAAACTATTGGTTTCGATCATGTCCGCGCCCGCATCCAGATAAGCATCATGGATCGCGCCAATTATATCTGGCCGCGTGATCGAGAGCAGATCATTGTTGCCCTTCTGATCATGATTGAGATCAAGGTCGCCGCGATAGTCTGCTTCGGATAGCCTACGGTCCTGGATCGCTGTGCCATAGCCGCCATCAAAAACCATGATCCTCTCACCGGCGCGGGCAGTGAGTTCTTCGCGGGCGCTGTTTTTGGTATCGCTCACTCTGCTTGCTCCTGCGCCGACTTCACCGGCCTTTTACCAAGCAGGTGGCAGATTGCGTAGGCAAGCTCCGCGCGGTTGAGCGTGTAGAAATGAAACTGACGCACACCTCCGGCATAGAGTTTTCGGCACATTTCAGCAGCGATGGTTGCGGCGATCAGCTGCCTGGCAGCGGGGTGATCATCCAGCCCGTCAAATAAATCATCCATCCAGGGTGGGATCTGCGCACCGCACATGCCGGCAAATTTGCGCGTCTGGGCAACATTGGAAACCGGCAATATCCCCGGCACCAGCTCGGCGTCTATTCCAGCCGCTGCCGCCGCATCGCGGAAGCGAAAGAATTTTTCGCTATCAAAAAAGAATTGCGTGATTGCGCGGCTTGCGCCTGCATCCAGCTTGCGCTTCAAATTATCGAGGTCGCTTTGCGGGCATTCAGCATCGGGATGGGTTTCCGGATAGGCCGCGACGGAAATTTCGAAAGGCGCAATATCCTTAAGCCCCGCCACCAATTCAGCCGCGCTCGCATAGCCGCGGGGATGGGGTTTGAATAATTCGCCCTCGCTCGGCGGGTCTCCGCGCAGCGCGACGATATGCTTTACACCAGCTTCCCAGTAAGCCTCGGCTACTTCGCGAATCTCATCCTTGGATGCCTCTACGCAAGTAAGATGCGCGGCGGCGGGGATGCCGGTTTCTTTAACAATCCGCGCGACCGTTGAATGCGTCCGCTCCCGCGTGGAACCGCCTGCACCATAGGTCACCGAAACAAAACGCGGAGCGAGCGGCTTAAGCGTCAGAACCGCATCCCAAAGCTGGTTTTCCATTTTTTCCGATTTTGGCGGGAAAAATTCAAAGCTGATTTCTGCATCGCCGGTAAGACCCGCAAATAACGGATCATCCAACGCGCGCCGGCTCTCCTGCATCTGATCGAGCGACAAACTCATGCGACATTCCTTAAATTCGGTCTTAAATTTGGCTTCAAATTTGGCGCCGTACTAGAGGACAATTTGCCTTCTTTCGATGGCGCGCTGTTTTCACGTTGGTCACGTCCAAGCCAGATATTCACCGCCAGTTCGCCGCCTTCAAGGGTCAACTGATGCGCCATCCGGATCCCCGCTTTGGTAAAGGCCCGCGATATCCCCTCATCGGAAAAGCCAAGGCGGGCATGCGCATGCACATTGCGCAGTTCTTCACGGTCATGTGCGGCAAAGTCAACAATCACCATTCGCCCGCCGGGGCGCAGCACCCGCGCCGCCTCCGCAATAACAAATTCCGGATTTTGCGCATAGTGGAGTACCTGATGAAACAGGATGGTATCGAAGCTCTCGTCGGCCAGCGGCAGCGCATTAAAATCACCGAGTATAATTTCTACGCGGCCTTGCTCCAGGTCATCCGGCACAAGGCCGGCCAGCTTGGCACGGGCAATGCGCAACATCTCGCTATTATTGTCGAGCGCGGTGAAATGGCTGGCATCGGCTCCAAATAATTCGATCATCCGGCCGGTTCCGGTTCCAATATCAAGGACGCGGCCCAGCGGCGCGGTATCAAGCACGCGGCGCATCGCGTCTTCAACTTCGCTCTCGGCTACATGCATCGACCGCAATCGATCCCATTCGGCGGCATGCTGCGCAAAATAGCGGTCGGCCATCGCCGCTCGCTCCGCGCGAACCTTTTCGAGCATCGCGATATCCCCGCTCGCTATGTCGTAGCCATCGATTGAAGCAAATAGCGAATCAAGTTCGCCATCTGACAGCGCGCGGCCAGGGCGCAAGAAGACCCAGCTCCCCTCTTTGCGCCGCTCGGTAATGCCCGCCTCATCCAATATGCGGATATGGCGCGATACACGCGGCTGGCTTTGTCCCAGAATTTGCACAATCTCTCCGACCGACAATTCAAGTTGCCGTATCAATAGCACGATTCGCAGCCTGGTCGGGTCTGCAAGCGCACGCAACTTGGTCAGGAGGTGGTTCATTCCCAATGCATATAAAGATTTCTTTATATGCTGTCAATCGCGCTGTTTTCCTGATTGTCAGGCACGTATCAGACCTCAAATGGGGCCATCTTGCCCGCCAAAGCAGCCCATCAAAAAAAGCCGATTGCCATCATCTGTTGAAGCGAGTAAATCCCCGTTCCGCAGTGCAGTCATGAGAATCATTTCATGCTGTCTGCTACGTTCCGATTTTTAGTTTTACTAGGGGGTTTCCCAAATGAAGAAGATTGCTGTTTCTGTTGTTCTGGCCGGTGCACTCGGCCTTGCTGCTTGCTCAGGTGCCGATAAAGGCGCTGAAGAAGGTACCGAAGCCGGTACCGAAGCTACCGAAGAAGTTGCTGACGCTGTAGAAGGCGCTGAAGCTACCGCTGAAGGCGCTGGCGAAGCTGCTGCTGATGCAACCGCTGCTGGTGCCGACGCTGTTGAAGGCGCTGGTGAAGCTGCTGCGGGCGCTGCCGAAGGCGCTAGCGATGCCGCTGCTGGTGTTGCTGATAAAGCTGCTGCCGGTGCTGAAAAAGTTGGCGAAATGGCTGAGAAAGCCAAAGAAGTCGGCGAAAAAGGCAAAGAAGCTGTTGGCGCAATGAAAGACGTTGTTGGACAGTAAGCCTTTCGCGAAAGCGTAATGGTTTTGAAAGGGCCGCCACCGCGTCATGCGGGGCGGCCTTTTCTTTTGCCGATTGCAATTTTGCGCAGGCGGCATAGATAAAGATGTAATGAAAAATAACGTAACCTTGGGCGTAACATTAATGGCTCTTGCGCTCGCCGGCTGCGGCGGTGCGCCCGATGATCCCGGCCCTGGCGGTGTCAGCAATGCCGATGCCGAGGCGCTCGATAAGGCTGCGGCGAAACTCGACCGGGCAGATCAGGAACAATATCGCGAGAAAGTTGATGCTCCGCCCGACCCCTTGTTGCAAGAATAAGGCCTCGCCTAAATACTCTTCGCCCTACTGACCGTGATATCGCCCAACGGCGCGGCTGATCGATTGCATCAGCGTCATGCGTTTGGGAACCGAAGCCGTCGTGTTCGCCAGCATCACCGCCACCGCATAGCGCGTCCCGTCAGGCGCGGTCATAATACCGACATCATTATAGCCCGTGGACATGCCGCCAAAGGATTGCCCTGTGCCGGTCTTATGCCCAAATTGCCAGCCGCCGGGCACACCCGCCTTGAGCCGTTTAGGGCCGCTAGTCGAGCGCCCCATCATGCCCATTAGCCGCCGGGTAGAGCTGGGCGATAGCAGCTCACCGCGCGCGAGCATTGCCAGCGCGCTGACCATACCGCGCGGCGTCGCACCATCCATTGGATCATTCAGATACCGGCGCATTGCAACTTGCCTGGTCGAAGCGGGCACCCGCCTGCGCGCGGCGAACCATCGGTTGCCTGGGCCATAGCTCTGATCCCAACGGAAGCCGGCGACGGCCGATTGCAATTTCCGTTCGCCGGGGCCGAAGCGGACACTGCGAATATTTTTGGTCGCCAACGTACGATTGATCTCTCCCGGCCCGCCAACCAACCACATCAGCTTGTCATTGGCGGTATTGTCGCTTTTGGTAACCGCAAGCTCAAGAAGGCTGCCGACCGTTTCGGTGATCGTCCCTTGGCGCTCGACGCGCTTTTTGACGATAGACTGGAACATGGTGAAATCATCATAGCCAATTCGCACCGGCGCATCGAGGCGCAGTTCGCCGCGATCAATATGGTCAAGAACGGTAAGCGCGACCCATAGTTTGGAAACGCTTTGCTGCGGAAATAAATTGTCGAGCCGCTTGCCAACGGTGCCGCTTCCATCAATCCGCTGCACAGCAATACCGGTCTTGCCGGGAAAGGCGCGCCATTTTTCGTGGATATAGGCTTCAAGCTGCGGGCCGATTGCGTTGCGATAGCTTGATGCCGGATATTGAGTCGATGGCCGGGCAGGCGGCGGCGTATAAACAACCGGGCGATCAGCGCCGGAAGGCCGGCTTTGCGGGGGCGATTCAGCAGAAGCACAGGCGCTCGCCAATATGGCAGCCATCGCGGTAAAACCAATCCTCATTGCAAGGCCCTTTTGTGGCCCTTCACGGTGTCGCATCCTGTTTCCTTTTTTTGCATGATTGCCCAAATGTCTCCCAATGCGCCTGAATGACGCCTGAAATTTTGCAAAACACCGCTTTGCGACGAACGATTCTCTGCTGGCGATGAAGCGTTGCGGTTTGCACTCCCAAGCTTTTACTTGACGGCAGGGCGCTCGCAGTGCTGTCTTGAAAACTACAGTCTTGTAAAACCAGCAGGAAGAATCACGTATGTCCATGGACAATGAAAATGGCATTTTTATCGGCAGCGCCAGCGAAGGCGGCGAAAAGCAATATCTCAACCTGAAACGTGCGAACCGCCACGGGCTTATTGCAGGCGCAACAGGCACGGGCAAAACGGTGACATTGCAGGGGATGGTCGACAGCTTCTCCGCGCTTGGCGTTCCAGTTTTCGTGTCCGATGTGAAGGGCGATCTCGGGGGGCTGGCAATGGCAGGCTCTCCCAATGACAAATTGCATGAGCCTTTTACCAAGCGCGCCGAAGAAATTGGCTATGAAGGCTATAGCTACGCTGACAATCCAGTTGTTTTTTGGGATCTCTTTGGCGAGAAAGGCCACCCGATCCGCACCACCATCAGTGAGATGGGGCCGCTGTTGCTGGCGCGAATATTGGGCCTCAATGATACCCAGGAAGGCGTACTCAACATCGCGTTCCGTATCGCCGACGATGAAGGCATGCTGCTGCTCAACCTTGAGGATTTGCAGGCGATGCTGATTTGGTGTGCGGAAAATACTAAACTCATCGGATCCAAATATGGCAATGTGACCAAAGCCTCGGTCGGTTCGATCCAACGGCAATTGCTGACGCTGGAAGACCAAGGTGGCGCGAGATTCTTTGGCGAACCGGCGCTCGAAATCACCGACTTTATCCAACTTGACGAAAAAGGCCGGGGCCAGGTGAATGTGCTTTCCGCCGACAAGTTGATGATGAGTCCAAAGCTTTATGCGACCTTCTTGCTGTGGCTATTATCCGAATTGTTCGAAGCGCTGCCCGAAGTCGGCGATCCCGACAAACCCAAGCTGGTTTTCTTTTTCGATGAAGCACATTTGCTGTTTGAAGATGCGCCCGATGCGCTGATGCTAAAGGTCGAGCAGGTTGTCCGCTTGATCCGCTCGAAGGGCGTGGGTGTCTACTTCATCTCGCAGAACCCAATTGATATTCCTGAAAAAGTGGCGGGTCAGCTTGGCAACCGTGTGCAGCACGCATTGCGCGCCTTCACTCCGCGCGATCAAAAGGCGATCAAGGCGGCGGCAGAAACATTCCGCATCAATCCCGATCTTGATGTTGCCGAAGCGATTACCGAGCTGAAAGTCGGCGAGGCTTTGGTCTCCACGCTCATGGCGGACGGAGCGCCGTCCATTGTCGAGCGCACGATGGTCAAACCGCCGCGTTCGCGCACCGGGCCGCTCAGCAAGAAAGAGCGCGCAATCATCCAATCTATCTCGCCGCTAGAGGGCAAATATGAAACCGAAGTTGATCGTGAGAGCGCCTTTGAAGTGCTCGCACAAAAAGCCGCCGATGCCGCTGAAACTGCGATAGAAGTGGAAGAAAAGGGCAAGGAAGAAGTTGCCAAGAGACCGCGCAAGACCAAGACGCTTTGGCAGCGCGCGGGCAAAGCCGCAGCCGGGGCCGCCGCGGCATCTGCAGGATCAATCCTCGCCGCCAAAGTGCTGGGCAAGAAAAGCCGCGCCAACCCGACCGCATCTGCTGCAAGCTCGGTCGCGGGAACCATCGCCACCGAAATCGGAAAATCCATCGGTTTTCCCGGCCTTGGCCGCTTTGCACGCAATTTGATGGGCGGGTTGATGCGCTGACATCAGCAAGAAATTTTGGGGGAAGCTAGGTGAAATATGTAATTGCTACGTTGGCTGTGGCGCTGGCAGTGCCGGCGCTGACGGTTCCGGCGATGGCCGCAGACTATCCGGAATTTGCCGAATTACGCGCAGAGGCAAAGGCCGCCGCGAAAAAGGAGGAATATTCCACCGCCCTGAAACTCTATAAACAACTTGCTGACAAGGGTGACCCTGCTGGCATGTACGGGCTGGGCGTCATGTATATCGGCGGCGAAGGCGTCAGCAAAAACCTGAAAAAAGGTTTCCGCTGGCTACAGAAGGCGGCAGATACCGGATACCCCGCAGCGATCCGGCGGCTTGGCCTTGCCCATGAAGATGGAGAAGGCGCGCCTGAAGATTTGGACAAGGCCAACGCGCTTTATCTCAAGGCTGCTGAAAAAGGCGACGTGATCGCGGCCTACTATATGGGGCTCAATCACTGGGAAGGCATCGGTTTTGACAAGGACCCGGCGAAGGCGGTGAGCTGGTTTGAAAGCGCGGCATCAAAAAACAATGGCGATGCAACGTATTTTCTCGGGCTGGCCTATGATCAAGGCTCCGGTGTTTCGAAAGATGATTTGAAGGCAATTGGATATTATACGCGCGCAGCCAGCCTATATCAGGGTGATGCTGAATTCGCGCTAGGCATGGCGCATGACTTTGCGAGCAATGGTATTGTTCAGGATCTTCCCACCGCATATTATTGGTACAAGCGCGCGGCCGAGCACGGACAGAATGACGCCTATAACAGCCTTGCCCAAGCTTACCGGCACGGGAGCGGCACCGCGAAAGACATGGGCAAGGCGCTTGAGTGGTATACAAAGGGCGTCGAGGTCAATGACAACCACGCAATTTCCAATCTTGGCGCGATGTATTTGGAGGGCGAGGGCGTTGAAAAGGATACGGCCAAAGGCACTGCCCTGCTCGAACGCGCAATCGCAAAAGACCATGGCTGGGCGATGGCGGAATTGGGAATTGCGCTGCTTGAAGGCAAGCTGATTGACGCCGACCACAAGCGCGCAGTTGCTTTGCTTGAAAAGGCGCTCGAAAAAGAGGAAGGCCGAGCCAACATCCATCTGGCGCGGGCCTATGCGGAGGGTCGCGGCGTGCCTGCCGACAAGAAAATTGCAAAGAAATATTTTCTCGCCGCAATTCGCGCAGGCAACGAAACTGCAAAAGACGAGCTTAAGGCCTTTGTAAGCGGAACCAACTGAAAGGGCGGGGACGGAATCGCCGATGTGGCGACGGCAGCGGCAGGGGAAATCCTGCATTGCAAGGCTGATGGCTACCCCCGCCCGCGATAGGCCGCAACACCCTGACCGGGCAGCCAAAGTCCTTGCGGAGGTGCGCCTGATTGCCAGAAGACATCAATCGGAATACCACCGCGTGGATACCAATATCCGCCGATGCGCAGCCAGCGCGGCTTCATCTCTTCATATAGTCGCTGCCCTATGCCTACGGTGCAATCCTCGTGGAAGGCTGCGTGGCTGCGAAAGCTGCCGAGAAATAGTTTGAGCGACTTGCTCTCCAATATCGTCTCATCGGGCGCATAGTCGATCACGAGATGCGCAAAATCGGGCTGGCCGGTGACCGGGCAGAGCGAGGTAAATTCGGGCGCGGCAAAGCGGACGAGATAGAGCGAACCCGCTCGCGGATTGGGCACATAGTCGAGGCTGGCATCCTTTGGCGACGCGGGGAGCTTGCTGTCTTTGCCAAGCATAGCGGTATTGGGCTGATCGGTCATGCATGCTATCTAGCGGCAAGCACGGCTGATGTCATGCCAGACTTAATGTTCATCCGCCATTCAGCACAGAGGGCATTTTCTCACATGATGATATTTGCGGGAAATGGCGGGCTTAAAGGCGCAGGTATTTGGCTGCTGCTTATCGCGGCCATTTTTGCTGCGCCCGATTTGCCGGCACAAGACGTGCTGCCCGGAACGCCGAGCGAGCTCGAAACTTTCCGCCTCGACAAGCCCCCACCTAAGCGTGAAGAGCCGAAGCCTGAGACGCGGCCGCCGCCAACAAGCCAACCAGCGACCGAAAATCCACAGCCTGCCCCTCGCCCGGTGACGCCTTTGCCGCAGCCCAAACCGGCCCCGGCGCGCCAGCCCGCTGTGAAACAGGCCCGCCCTGCGCCGCAGCCAGCACAGCAAACCGCACCTTCTGCGCCAACTGCAGCGAGCCGTGATGCCGACAATGCACCGCTATCGGGCGAACCTGCCGCGCCCGGGGAAGGCGCGCCAATAGCCGAAGCTGAGGCCGAGCAGACCGCGCCGATACAAACCGGCGCATCGCCAGCAGATGCAGCCGGCGGCGCGCGCCTTGAGGGAACCTCATGGGAGATGTGGCTGGCAATAGCGGGAATTTTGGGCGTTCTGGCCGCCGCGCTTATGCTCTATGCGAGCCGCCGCAAGAAAGCGGCAGTCCCTGCAGATGATATGGCTCTGCCGGGCCGACTGATCGATCCGCCCGAACCGGTGATTGAGGAGGACGATCCGCATATGCTGGCGATCGAGGATGCCGCTATGCCCGGCGGCGCAGAAATACCAATTCAGGCAGCGCCGGTGGCGAAAAAATCGGTGGAAGAACCGGCGGCAAAACCCAAAAAACCGCGCGCTCAGCCCGAATTGGAAATGCGCTTCATCCCCGAACATGCGACGCTTGGCTTTACCAACCTCACTTTGCGCGGCGAGCTTAAAATCGTCAATCACGGCAAGGCGATGGCGCGAAATGTGAGGCTGCGCAGCGCCGCAATCTGCGCCAATGAGCGGCAGGACGCGATGATTTCTGCCTTCAATCAGGGCGTCACGGGCAGCGAAAGCGAGCCGCTGGAAAATATCCGGAAAGGCGAGCGGGTTACGATCGAGATAGAGGTCAGCCTGCCGCGCTCCGAAATATCCAGCTATGCGTATCAGGATCAGCAGATTTGCGTGCCGATCATTCTCGCCGAACTGGGCTGGTCCGGGATGGCCGCAGACAGCGGGCGCAAGCTGCATGTGGCGGCGATGATCGGACGCGAATCCGATCCGCCGCGCGACAAGATGGGGCCGCTGCGTATCGACCTTGGCCCGCGCAGTTTCAACGCGTTGGGGCAGCGACCTGTTGCGGTATGAAATGGACACTCGACTAGGGTAGAAAAGCCGCTTATCTTCGCCCGCTTCATGAGAGTCGAAACGGCATAGACGGACAGGAAAATATATATGGAACAGCTAGTAACAACCGACTGGTTGGCCGAAGAAATAGGCGCATCGGATTTGCGCGTTATCGACGCAACCTGGCTGATGCCCGGCGGTGACCGCGATGCAGCGACGGAATATCAAGCCGGGCATATTCCAGGCGCAGTGTTTCTGGATTTGAACGAGATCGCTGACACCAATTCTTCGCTTCCCAACATGCTTCCGCCTGCAGAAAAATTTGCCAGCCGGATGCAGTCGCTGGGTATCGGCGATGGCAGCCGGATAGTCATCTATGATGCCAGCCCCTTTGCCAGCGCTGCGCGTGCCTGGTGGATGTTCAATATGTTTGGCGCACATGAAGTCGCGCTGCTCGACGGGGGAATTGCCAAATGGAAGGCCGAAGCCCGCGAGCTGGAAAGCGGCAAACCGCAATTGCGCCATCGCCATTTCACCGTCTGGAAAGATGATGGCGGTGTGCGCAGCAAGGATGATATGCTGGCCAATATTGAAAGCGGCGCGGAGCAGGTTATTGATGCGCGCGGTGCAGAGCGGTTTGAAGGCGCAACGCCCGAACCACGCGAAGGCATGGGCGCCGGGCATATTCCGGGCAGCAGCAACCTGCCCTACACCATGCTGCTCAATGAAGACGGCACCTGGAAACAAGGCGATGATCTGCGCGCGGCCTTCACCAATGCAGGCGTTGACATGGATAGGCCGCTGGTCACCAGCTGCGGATCGGGGATGACAGCAGCGGTATTGCTATTTGGCCTGAGGCTGCTCGGCAAAGAGGACGTCGCGCTTTATGATGGCAGCTGGGCCGAATGGGGCATGGATGCCGATACACCAAAGGCACAAGGAGCAGCTTAGGCTTGGCCGAGAAGAATCGCGAAAAACGCAAAATAGCGACCCGGCTGGTTACCGGCGGGCGGAGCCGGGATCTGACCGGCGGGGCGGTCGTCAATCCTCCTGTATGGCGCGCCTCTACGCATCTTTATCCCGACGTCGCATCGCTTGAAGCCGGTAAGGAAGCCGATAATGAACGCAGCTTTTTTTATGGACGCCGGGGCAGCCCGACACAGTGGAGCCTTGAAGAGGCGCTGACCGGGCTGGAGCCGGGCGCGCATGCAACGATGCTCTATCCCTCGGGCGTTGCGGCGATAAGCGGCGCATTATTGTCGGTACTGAATCCCGGCGATGTGCTGCTGATGACCGACAATGCCTATGATCCGTCGCGCAGTTTTGCCGAAGGGTTTCTGAAACGCATGGGCGTCGAGACGCGCTATTTCGACCCGATGATCGGCGCCGGAATAGCCGAGCATTTCTGCGGCAATACCCGCGGTATCCTGCTCGAAAGCCCCGGCAGCCTGACCTTCGAGATTTGCGATATACCGGCAATCTGCGCAGCGGCAAAAGCGCATGACGGCAAGCGCGAGATCGTGACATTGCTCGACAATACTTGGGCAACGCCGTATTATTTTACCGCGCTCGACAAGGGCATCGACATGACAATCCTTGCCGCGACCAAATATGTTGTCGGCCATAGCGACGTGATGATGGGCAGCGTTACGACGACGAAGCGCTGGTGGAAGACGCTGCGCAACACCGCGCGGCAGCTGGGTCAGGTGGTGTCGCCCGATGATGCCTACCTCGCCGCGCGCGGCCTGCGCACGATGGGTGTGCGGATGAAGGCGCAGGAAACTGCCGCGCTGGAAATTGCCAAATGGCTTTCGAACCGGGAGGAAGTGGCCATGGTGCTCCATCCCGCGCTGCCATCTTGTCCGGGCCATGAAATTTGGAAGCGCGACTTTACCGGATCGGCGGGCCTGTTTGCCTTCACCATAAACGGCAGCAAGGCAAAGGCAGCGGCGATAATCGACACGCTGGAGCTATTCGGCATCGGCTATAGCTGGGGCGGTTTTGAAAGCCTTGCGCTACCCATCCATCCCGAACGCGACCGCACGGTCAATCCATGGACCGACGAGAATGCGCTGATCCGGCTCAGCATTGGGCTTGAGGATGTCAGCGATCTTATTGACGATTTGCAGCGCGGCTTTGAGAGCGCTAGGCAGGTGGCATGACAATATTTGGCCTGGTTGACATCGCGCAACCCGTTGATCTGGGTATGATAGCGCATCTGCGCGAACGGATGTCCCAGCCGGTTGATTTTGCCGAATTGGGTAGTGCTGCGGCGATCATATTGCTCGCTCTATTTTTGGGCCATCTGGCTGCAAATATGCTCGCCAAACGGATTGCCCGCTTCATCGACGGCAAGGGCGATGATGAAGCACCCGAGCGCTTTCAACCGATCCTGAAGGCCGCAGCGACGATATTGCGCTACGCTAGTGCGGCAATCATATTGTTGATCGCACGCGATAGCTGGGGTTGGCAGCTTTTCGCCGAACTGCTTATCGGCCTGACGCTTGCCTTTGCGGTTAGCATTGCGGTGCATGCTTTGCTCCGCGCGTTAAATCTCGGCTTCTGGACGGCAATTGCGGCGTCTGCTGCGCTCTTTGCCTTTGTTTTTTCAAATAGCGTTGGCGGCCTCACTTCGATGAACAGCCTGCTCGATTCTGTGAGCTTCGCTATCGGTGATCGGCGCTTTTCCTTGCTCACGCTGGTAAGCGCAGGCTTGGTCGGCATCTTTCTGGTTGCGCTTGTCCGGCTGGGCAACAGCGCGGTGAGGATGTTGCTTACACGCAATGAAAGTCTTGACGACGGGCAAAGGCTGCTGGGTGAAAAGCTGACTATGGTGGCGCTTGTCGTGCTCGCCTTCTTCATCGGCATAGACCTATTGGGCATCGATCTCACCGCCTTTGCAGTCTTCTCCGGTGCCTTTGGTTTGGCGATCGGTTTTGGCCTGCAAAAAACCTTCGGCAATCTGATCGCGGGTATCATCCTGCTGATGGATCGGTCGATCAAACCGGGTGATGTGATTGCCCTTGGCGACACCTATGGCTGGGTGAACAAGATCGGGACGCGCGCGGTATCAATCATCACGCGTGACGGCAAAGAGCATCTGATCCCCAACGAAAACCTGATGACTGAAGAGGTTGAAAACTGGTCATTCTCATCAAAAAATGTGCGCGTTCGGATGCCGGTGGGGGTGTCCTATTCTTCGGATATGGATTTGGTTGAAGAACTGCTGCGGCAATCACTCGAAGACCATAAACGTGTTTTGAAACGTCCCGCGCCGCGAATTTTGATGACCGGTTTTGGCGATAGCAGCGTCGATTTTGAAGTCCGCGCATGGATCCGCGATCCTGAAAGCGGCGTCACCAATTTCAAATCGGATATCTACAAGCGCATCTGGGTATTGTTCAAAGAAAATGACATCGAAATCCCCTTCCCGCAGCGCGATATCAATTTCCGTAATTCAATGCCAGAGGCGGTTAAAGCAAAGGCTGTTGCGAAGAAGAAGGCCCGCAAGAAACCGGCGGCGAAACCGAAGCCAAAATCGTAAAACCCGTGACGTGTTCTCCTGCGTATTTAATAAGTCCTAAGCCTAACCACTCGCCGCTATCAGCCGCTTTGTGGCCTCGGCTTGCGGATCGGTGAAGAGCGTTTCACGGTCAGCCATCTCGACAATATCGCCATCCTCCATGACCGCAATCCGGTGCGCCACGCGCCGGGCGAGCGCGAGATCATGGGTGATAAAAAGCAGCGACAGCCCGCGCTCCGCCTGAATTTTGGCAAAGAGCCGCGAAACGCCATCTGCGACCAGCGGATCGAGCGCCGATGTCGCTTCATCGAGCAGCAGCATATCCGGATCGGCTGACAATGCCCGCGATATCGCGACGCGCTGCGCCTGCCCGCCCGAAAGCTGTATAGCGCGGCGGTTCGCAAATTCCGCCGGTAGGTCCACCTCCGCCAGCAATTCTGCAATTCTTTCGGGCGACGGGCGCTGCCCTGACAAGACCTGTGCAGGCTCGGCAATAGTATCTGCCACGCGCCAGCGCGGATTGAGGCTGGCGGCGGGATCCTGAAACACCGGTTGGATAAGGCGGCGATGCAGCAGCGTCCGTTTTTTGCGCGCGGGCAATTTTTCACCGCGCCAAAAGACATCACCAGAGGTCACCGGCCCAAGCCCGGCAATGGCGCGGCCCAATGTCGATTTGCCGCTGCCCGAACCGCCGACAATCGCCAACGTCTCGCCTTTCGCCAAGGTGAGCGAAGCCTCTTTGACCGCATCGAGATAGCCTGAACGCCAGCCGGGTTTTTTGAAACGGACATGGATGTCTCGCACCTCCAGCAATACTTCGCCGGGCGTTGTCAGCGCTACAAGTTTCTCGTCCATGCGCGGCGTTGCCGCCATCAGCGCCTTGCCACAGTCAGAGGCTGGCCTGACGGCGATTTGGGTTGCCCCGCCCTGCTCTTCCACGCCGCCGTCCTTAAGCAATAGCAGCCGGTCGGCATCACGCTCGATTGAGGCTAGGTCGTGGCTGACCAGCAGCATCGCCATGCCGCGTGTCCGGCATAGCGCGGTCAGCAGCTCCATAATCTCGCGGCGCAAAGATGCATCAAGCGCGCTGGTCGGTTCGTCGGCAATCAGCAGCTTCGGGCCATGCGCAATTGCGCAGGCAATCAGCACCCGTTGCCGCTCGCCGCCCGATAGGCGGTGCGCGAACTGGCGCAGTTTGCCGCCCGCATCGGCCAACCCGACCTGATCGAGCATGGCGATCATCGCTAGCTTGTCAGGACGATCGCCGCCCGCTTGCATCGCCGCCTCCTCCAAATGCTGCCGCACTGAACGATGCGGCGTCATCGCTGTGAGTGGCTGCTGAAAGACAAAGCCCACCTGCGAAGCGCGGAGCCTGGCAAGTTCGGCCTCGGAAAGCCCGACCAGCTCGTCATCTCCAAGCATCGCCGAGCCGCTACCGGCCCCCGCCGACAGGCCAAAGGGGGTCATGGCGGTCAGGCTTTTACCCGAACCCGATTCCCCCGCAAGCGCGACAATTTCGCCCGCAGCAATATCGAGCGAGATATCCGAGACAAGCCGCTTTCCCCGAATCGAAACGCAAAAATCTTTGAGCCGGAATATGCTCATTGGGCGCTTTCCGCCGCGCGGCCTGTGCCGGTCAGCCGGTCGCGGAGCCTTTCACCGGCCAGCGTCAAGCAGATGATCACGGTGACTAATACACCCCCGGGCAGCAGCAATGCGGCGGGGTTTACGTCCATTTCCTCTGCGCCTTCATTGACCAGAATACCCAATGATGTCAGCGGCTCCTGCACGCCCAGGCCAAGGAATGAGAGGAAGCTTTCGACCATCACCACCTGCGGCACGGTCAGCATCAGATAGGCGACGGCAACGCCTGCAACATTGGGCAGGATATGGCGGATCAATGTGCGCGAACCGCTTGATCCCGCCGCTTCGGCAGCGAGCACAAAGGGGCGCTGTTTGAGCGCCATGACCTCGCCGCGCACGACGCGCGCCATGGTGAGCCATTCGACCGCACCAATACCCAGAAATACCAGAAATATGGAACGCCCAAACACCACCATCAGCAGGATGACGACGAACATAAAGGGCAGCGCGTAAAGCCCATCGACGATGCGCATCATCACCTCGTCTGTGCGGCCGCCGACCCAGCCCGCAACCGCGCCCCAGACAACGCCGATCACCAGCGCGACGAGCGCCGCCGCCAGCGCCACCGACATGGTGATCCGTGTGCCTACGAGCAAACGTGCCAACCTGTCGCGGCCGAGATCATCCGTGCCTAGCAAATGCCCATCTGCGAATAGCCCAGCGCGAACGCTGTCCCAGTCAATCGACGCATGGTCCCATGGTAGCAATAGCGGGCCAAGTAAGGCGGCAAGCGCAATGGCTGCAACGATGATGAGCGGTGCCCTCATCCCTGACGCATCCTTGGATCGAGCCAGCCATAGATGAGATCGGCGGCGAGGTTGAACAGGATGATGAGGCTGGCATAGAGCGTGACCACGGCGAGCACGAGCGGGTAGTCGCGGTTGAGCGCGCCTTGCACAAAGTAGCGCCCCAGCCCCGGAAGGCCGAACACAGTCTCGATAATGACTGCGCCGGTGAGCAGCCCCGCCGCTGCCGGGCCAAGATAGCTCGCCACCGGCACGAGCGCAGGCCGCAATGCATGGCGGCGCAGGATGGTGAGCGGGGCGATGCCGCGGGCGCGGGCGGCGCGGATATGATCCTGTCCCAATTGACCGGCAAGGCCTGCGCGGGCAAGCTTGGCAACCGCCCCGGCAACAGGCAGCGACAGCGCGATCACGGGCAATATCAGCCAACGGATGCCGTCACCCTGCCACGATACCAGTAGCCAGCCAAACCACAGGCCGAAGATCAAGGCCAGCAATGGCCCGGTGACGAATGTAGGTAAAGCGGTCAGCAATGTCGCGCCGAGCATCAGCATTTCGTCCTGCCATTTGCCCGCGCGCAGGGCAGCAAATAACCCTGCAGAGATACCGATTACGCTAGCCAGTATGAGCGCCAAACCGCCTAGCAGCAACGATATCGGCAGGCTTTGCGCCACCAGCTGCGTGACGGTGAAATCGCGGTAGACAAGGCTCGGCCCGAAATCGCCGGTCAGCACATTACCAACATACAGCATCACCTGTTCGGGCAGCGATTTATCGAGGCCGTAAGCCGCCTCAAGCGCAGCGCGGGTTTCGGGCGCAAGCGCGCGCTCGCCATCAAATGGCCCGCCCGGTGCAATCCGCATCAGCAGGAAGGACAGCATGATAATGGCAAGCAAGGTGGGGATTGCCGTCATCAGCCGCCGGAGGATCAGGTTTAACATACTATTCTCGCGCGCTTTGATGCCAGCAAGACGCAGAAAGGACAAGGATGGAAAGGAACCGGACGACCCGCCGCCATCAGCCCGCCTTTCGGACAATTATTTTGAGCCACGGTCCTCGCTTGCCGTCATAGCCGCCGCCGCAACCAAGCTCCAATAGCACCGCGCCGGTCGGTAGCAGCTCGCAAAATTCCGGCAGGTGGCGCGCCACGCCGTCTGATCCGCTCGATGTGTATACCGGTGCCTGCTCGGCATAGAATTCCAGCGTTTCGGGATCAAAGCCGCCCATTTGCCGCTACCGCGTCGGCACCGGCGCATCGCCCGAATAATCGTAAAAGCCGCGCCCTGTCTTGCGGCCAAGCCATCCGGCCTCGACATATTTCACAAGCAGCGGGGCGGGGCGGTATTTGCTGTCACCGGTGCTGTTATACAGCACCATGACGATATCGAGGCAGGTATCGAGCCCGACAAAATCGGCAAGCTCCAGCGGGCCCATCGGGTGGTTGAGGCCGATACGGCAGCCCTTGTCGATATCAGCGATATTTGCCGTGCCCTGCCCAAGCACGAACACCGCTTCGTTGATCATGGGAAGCAGGATGCGGTTAATCACAAAGCCCGGTTCATCCTCGGCAAAGACCACTTCCTTGCCAAGTGCCGCGCAGAAATCACGCACTGTCTGCACGGTGGCATCGGATGTCGCGAGGCCTCTGATCACCTCGATCAGGCCCATGACCGGCACCGGATTAAAGAAATGGATGCCGACGAATCGCGCCGGATCGGGCGATGCTTGCGCCATACGGGTGATGGGAATCGACGAAGTGTTCGAGGCAAGGATCGCCTTATGGCCGAGAACTTTGCCAACTTCTGCGAAGATTTTACGCTTAACTTCTTCCTTTTCGGTGGCCGCTTCGATGATGAGGTCAGCGCCTGCCATCTTTTCATATCCGCTGACGGGTTCAATACGGGAAAGTGTTGTTTCGGCCTCCTGCGCGCCGATCTTTTCCTTTTCTACTAGACGGTTAAGCGCGTTTCCAACATTCGCCTTAGCCTTCTCGGCAAGCTCCAGTTTCAGGTCGGACAGATAAACATGATATCCTGCGGCGGCACTGACCTGCGCAATTCCCGAACCCATCTGGCCTGCGCCAATTACCGCTATCGCCCGCATTAAAAACTCCTGATTCCTTGCTAATTTTCACCGCCCCTAGCGGATGCTTGCAAAAAGAGCTATACTGCTGACTATGAGCATGATGCTGACAGGGGTGCTCTTACCGTTGCTGGTCGGTTCGGCCAACGTGCAATTCGGTGAGACGCGCGAATATGGCGACTGGGTGGCCGGCTGTGACAATGCGCTGACTTGCGAAGCAGTGGCATTGAAACCCGAGAATAATTTTGGCAAATTTGAATCACTTGTGCTGATGCGCAGCCGCACCGGCGGCAAAGGCCTTGATGGCTCACCGCTGTCGATCAGGTTGCAAGGCCTTAGCGCGATGACTGATCGTTACCGGATATTGATCGACGGAAAACTAGCCGATACCGGCGCGGTAAATCAGCAAGATCACCAAATTGAAATCACCTCGTTGGATGCCATCCGGCTGGCGCGCGGAATTGCAAAGGGCAGTAAGATGCGGGTCGAGGATGGCCTCGGAAATGTGCTTGCTACATTTTCCTTGAAAGGCTCTGCCGCAACCCTGCGCTATATGGATACGCAGCTTGGTCTTTCTGGAACTCGCGAAGCAATCGTGGCGCGGGGCCGCCGGACGGCGCGCTCTGGAATGCCTGAAATCCCGGTGATCACGGCGGCGCGCATCAATGCCGGCGGGCGCATTCCCGGAACGACAGAACTCGTCGAGTTAATTGAAGACAGCCCCTGCGCTGACAGCCGCATCGGCGTCACCGAAGACCGGACATGGCCGCTCGGCAAGCAGGGCGATAGCGAACGCGCCTTGGTGCTTTTGAGCTGCGGCAGCGGTGCCTATAATTTCACCAGTGCGGTCTATCTGGCAACGTCTCAAAGCGGCGGCGACTGGAAATTTGAATTTGCGCCATTTGACGTAAAACCAAGAAGCTTTGACCCGGGTGGGAATATGCCTGTGCTGGTCAATGCAGATTGGACGCCCAGTGAACAAACACTATTCAGCTTCGCCAAGACACGCGGCCTTGGTGATTGCGGCGATTCTGCTGCTTATGTATGGGATGGCGATATGTTTCGTTTGAGCGGCGCCTCTATCATGCCGACATGCCGCGGTTCGCTCGACTGGATTACTGTCTGGCGCACAAAGATTGATTTCGTCGGTTAGCCGCGGGTTTCAGCTTTCCCTTTTTTGAGCAATTCGTCCGCAAACCATAGGTGCGTTCATTGTCGGCTTCTGTCGCATAGACACCGCTTTATGGCTGCAAGGCGGGGCTGGTAATGGGGCCGTTTTTCGCCTAGGCGCAGCACCGGGTCATCATCACAGTTGAAAGCCGCTTCTATGCCCGCACCTCTTCGCATCGCCCTAGTCGGTCTTGGTACCGTTGGTGCAGGCGTTATCCGCCTGATACGGAAGAATAAATCTCTAATCGCGCGCCGTGCCGGACGTCCGATAGAGATCGTCGCTGTAACAGCGCGTGACCGGGATAAAGACCGCGGCGTCGATCTTTCTCCCTATCGCTGGGTAGATGACATGGCGGCGCTGCCCAAGGCCGATGACGTCGATGTTGTGGTTGAACTGATCGGCGGCAGCGATGGCCCGGCGCTAACGCTGGCGCGCGAGGCGCTAGCCAGCGGCAAGGCATTCGTCACGGCCAACAAGGCGATGGTAGCGCATCACGGGATGGAGCTCGCCATGCTGGCCGAAAAAGCCGGACAAGCGCTGAAATATGAAGCGGCGGTCGCCGGCGGTATTCCGGTAATCAAGGGGCTACGCGAAGGCGCTGCGGCGAACCGGATCGAACGCGTCTACGGAATTTTGAACGGTACTTGCAATTTCATCCTTTCGGCGATGGAGGAAGATACCAAAAATGCGGCGGCGCGCGATTTTGATGATGTGCTCAAAGACGCGCAGGCGAAGGGCTTTGCCGAGGCCGACCCTGCTTTCGATATAGACGGCGTTGATGCCGCGCATAAGCTGGCGATAATGGCGTCGCTGTGCTTTGGCACGCAGCTTGATTTTGAGGGCGTGGAGCTTGCCGGTATTCGAAAGATACTCGCCGCTGATATCGCGCAGGCACGGGCGCTAGGCTACCGCATCCGCCTGATCGGCCATGCAGAAATTGACGGCGAAAACGGCGATGCCTGCCTGTTCCAGCGGGTCTCTCCGCGGCTGGTCAGCAAAAACCATCCCCTCGCCCATGTAACCGGAGCGACCAACGCGGTGGTGGCCGAGGGTAACTTTTCGGGCCGGCTATTATTTCAGGGCGCTGGAGCAGGCGATAAACCGACCGCATCGGCAGTAGTGGCGGACATTGTCGATATCGCGCGCGGTGAAACAGGGCCAGCGTTTGCCATGGCGGTGGGCGACCTTGAGGCAATGCCGCGAGCACCTTCCGGCCACAGGAAGGGACAGGTTTACCTACGAATGATTGTTGCCGATAAACCCGGCGTGCTGGCAGAGATAGCCGCCGCCATGCGCGATGCAGGTGTGTCGATCGAAAGCCTGATCCAGAAAGAGGTCGATGATGGCCGCGCGTTGATCGCCATGGTGACACATGAGTGCCGCGAACAGGCGATTACCGACACGCTAGCGACGCTATCGGGTTCAGACAGCCTGCTCGGCGAGCCTATGGTGATGCACCTGCTGCGCGACTAAGGCGCTATTCGGGCTGCTGAGCAGATTTTTCAGCAGCGTTGCGCTCGGCTTCGGAAGTGCCTTCGGGCACCACCATGTCAGCATCGGGCAGACCTTTCATCACCTCGTCATGGTCGATTGCCATCGGTTTTACATCTCCAAAACCGATACTATAGATCACCGGAAGCCGATGCCCGCATTCAAGAAAACTGCCGATACATCGCCCCGCGCGCGTCGTCGATACCGCTTCGCCGAGCCGGATACGATCCTCGTCGCTTTCACCCTGAAATATCCGCTGGCGGCGGTTTTCCGGATCTTCACCGCAAACGATGATGACATTTTCTTCATCTTCTTCGGGATATTTGAGGCAGCCTTCTGCATCAAATGCAACCTGGCGCCGCTGCTTCTCGATCATCGCTTCGATCTCAACATCGCTTAGCTGCTGAGCCTGGACGCTTGAACATGACAAGCATGCCGCAGCAAAAGCTACCCAAAGCAATCTCGACATTGGTCAAAGCCTCCCCTATCGAGACGCGAATATCTTGCCAAATGGCCGGGTCGTTGTTGTCCGGCTTTCCTTAAGGCAAACTGAACCTTGCAACCAAGTAGGAAAATGCTTTGACTCAACCAAGTGAAATTCTTGATCGCCTGTTAGTCCTTGAAATGGTTCGCGTAACCGAGGCGGCCGCTATGTCGGCAGCTAAGCTGATTGGCCGCGGCGATGAAAAGGCCGCAGACGCCGCCGCCGTCGAAGCGATGCGCGCCGCGCTTAATGAGCTTAACATGGACGGCACAGTAGTCATCGGAGAGGGTGAGCGAGACGAAGCTCCAATGCTCTTTATTGGAGAGAAGGTCGGTGCCGCGCAGGGGACAGGCCCGAAGATAGATATCGCGCTCGATCCGCTCGAAGGCACGACGATCACGGCAAAGGCGGGCCCCAATGCGCTGGCGGTGCTGGCGGTGGCCGAAGAAGGTAATCTGCTAAATGCGCCCGATGTTTATATGGACAAGATCGCCGTCGGCCCCGGCTACTCCCCCGATATCATCGATCTCGACAAATCGGCGTTTGAAAATGTCTCGGCGGTGGCGAAGGAAAAAGGCGTCGCCCCATCCGAGCTCATCGTCTGTGTGCTTGACCGCCCCCGCCACGAAAAAATTATCGCTGAATTGCGCGATATTGGTTGCGGCATCATGCTGATCCCCGACGGTGATGTCGCCGGCGTGATTGCAACCACCGACCCTGACACAACGGTCGATATTTATATGGGCTCCGGCGGCGCGCCCGAAGGCGTTCTGGCTGCAGCGGCACTGCGCTGCGTTGGCGGTCAGTTCAAGGGGCGGCTGCTGTTTCGCAATGACGATGAGCGCGGCCGCGCATATAAATGGGGGATCGAAGATCTGGACAAGGTCTATGATCTGCACGAGCTGGCCAAGGGCGACTGCATTTTTGCCGCAACCGGTGTGACCGATGGCTCGCTTCTTGAAGGCGTAAAGTCGCGCCGCGGCGGCAAAGTCACCACCGAAAGCGTTGTGATGCGCGCTTCGTCTGGCACGGTGAGATGGGTGAAAAGCGAGCATCTCAGGAAAAGCTGATGCATTCTGCCCTATCACGGATGCTGCTAACGGCCCTGTTGGGGCTTATTTTGTCCAGCTGCATATCGGGGATTGATTATGGCGATGTCCCGCACGAAGTGCGCGCCGCTGGCCCGCGCTGTAATCCCGCTGCCGTTGATGACGGCGCGATATCAGACAAGCCGATATTCTTGGTAACATCGCGGCTGCCCGATTGCACCGGCGATGCGCCTGCACTTACCGATTTTCGAAGCAGCCAGCTGCGCTATGGCCATTTCAGCCGGCTGGCGGGTGAAAGTAAGGCGGCCAAACAGAAAACGCTACTGGCCTTCGCGCCGCAGCACGCATGGTGGGCCGCGCTTGAAACAAAGGCAAAGGCAAATGAAGGCCGCGTTCTGGTATTTGTTCACGGCTACCGTGAAACCTTCAATACCAGCAGCCGCGATGCGGCGCAAATCGCCCGGCTGACCCAATTTTCTGGCCCGGTCATTCATTATAGCTGGCCCTCTCACGGGGAATTGCTGAGCTACGGCGTCGATGAAGCCAACATGCATTGGGATGAACGCAATTTCCGCATGTTCCTTGAAAGCTTGGCAGAAAAGCCGTGGCTGAAAGACATCACGGTGGTAGCGCATTCGCTTGGCACACGGCTTGTCATTCCGGCGATAGAATATGTCGACCGCAATATCGCCAGAGAGGATGCGGGTAATATTTCCCGGATTATTCTTGCATCGCCCGACACCGACACCAGCGCTTTTGAACGCGATATCGGCAAAACCATCCTGTCACCAAACCGGGTGGCATCGGGCCGGCGGCTGACCATCTATGTCTCGGCGAAGGATCGGGCGCTTGGCGTATCACGGACACTCCATGGTTATCCGCGGCTCGGCTCGCCCTATTGTTTCAACCCCTTTGAGGTAGAAGAGTTGAAGGCCAAGGGCTTGCCCGCACGCTGCTACCCGACAAAAACCAAGGGCGTGGAGACGATGGAAGAGAGCGGGCTGACAATCATCGATACCACCGGTGTCAGCGTCGGGCGTAGCGGCCATAGCAACTATCTGCGAAGCGCATCGGCCTGCCTCGATTTTGTCGGCACCGTCAACAAAGGTCAGGGTGATAGCCGGATAGCAACGCATCTTCGCCATGTCTTCAAGCTCAAACCCTATGCCAAGGGCGAAGAGCCCGACCATCGCGCAATCTGCAAGCGCGGGGGCAAAAGAAACAAGAAATAGCTGCGGCTAAAAAACGCCCATCGCTAGGCCCGCCGCCAGCGTTGCGCCGGTTTCGCGTGCTTTTGCAAGACCATCCTCACCAATAACCTTGGGCGCCAATATTTGTTCCGGCGTTTGCGCATGGGTGCAGATGATCTGGCTGGCTGTAACCTTCTTCAGCCGCCAGCCGGTTGCAATTCGTTCGGCCTGTTTCACCGCATTCTCGCCGTCTGACCCTGCACATACCAAAAGCGCATAGGGACGCCCCTGAAGTTTTTCGAGGCAGGGATAATAGCAGCGGTCAAAAAAGGCCTTCATCTCTCCTGCGATAGCCGCGAGATTTTCGGGGAAGGCGAAGATATAGCCATCAGCGCCGAGCAGATCATCCGGCCCGGCCTGCCTTGCATCGATGCTGCGAACATCAATTTCCGCTTCAGCCTTGCTGGCGGCTTCGGCGGCGGCGTGCGCCAATGCCTCCGACCCGCCCGTGAGGCTATAATAGATGATTGTCAGCGTCTTGCTCATACACCCTAGCCTACCCAGCTTTGCTTGCCAGTGCCAGTGCCTGCGCATATGAGAAATGGCATGAGCCCAGTCGCCAATGTCACCCGATCAATTACCGGCCAGAAATGGCATTGGCGTAGCACCAGCAGCGACACAAGAGATGGTGATTTGAGGCCCGACGATCTGGTCACACAATTGCTGCTGGCGCGCGGCGTGCAGCGTGATGATCTAGATCGCCACCGCGACCCGGCGATTCGCGGCTTCATGCCCGACCCGTCTATATTCCGTGATATGGATACGGCAGCTGCACGGATTGCTGATGCAGTAGAAAAGCGTGAGCGCGTGACCGTCTACGGCGACTATGACGTCGATGGTGCGACCAGTGCCGCGCTGCTGATCCGGCTGCTGCGTATGCTGGGCCATGATGCGGGCTACTATATCCCCGACCGGTTGATGGAAGGCTATGGCCCATCGGGTGAGGCTCTGGTTAAGCTTGGCGAGGCAGGCAATGATCTGGTGATCACCGTCGATTGCGGGGCGATGGCTTTTGACGCGTTAGAACAGGCGAAGGCGGCCGGTGTCGAAGTGATCATTGTTGATCATCATAAATGTGCGCCAGAATTGCCCGAGGCGCTGGCACTGGTCAATCCTAACCGCCTCGATGAAGCGGGTGACGCCGCAGCCTTTGGTCATCTCGCAGCGGTTGGCATGGCCTTTCTGCTCGGCGCCGCTTTGGTGCGTGTTTTGCGTGAGCGCGGATATTTTCAAGACCGCAAAGAACCCAACCTCATCGACCTGCTCGATATCGTCGCGCTTGGCACGGTGGCCGATATGGCAAAGCTGCAAGGGCTTAACCGGGCTTTCGTAACGCAGGGGCTGAAGATCATGGCGGCGCGGCGCAATATCGGGCTGGCAGCGCTGATCGAGGCCAGCCGTTTGACCCGCGCTCCGATTTGCTCCGATCTGGGTTTCGCGCTTGGTCCGCGCATCAACGCCGGCGGGCGCGTCGGGAAATCCGATCTCGGCGTGCGCCTGCTCATTACCGAAGACATGGTCGAGGCGCGCGAAATCTCCGCCGAATTGGGCCGCCTGAATGAAGAGCGCCGCACGATCGAAGCGCAGGTGCAGGAACAGGCCGAGGTGATGCTTGGCGGCCAGCAAACCCGCGCTGTGATACTACTTTCTGGCAAGGGCTGGCATCCCGGCGTCATCGGCATTGTCGCAGGGCGCATAAAGGAAAAGCTGGGGAAGCCCGCAATCATCATAGCGCTCGATGCAGATGGCACCGGCAAAGGTTCTGGACGGTCAATCGGTGGTGTAGATCTAGGCGCAGCGATTATCTCTGCACGCGAGGCTGGGCTTTTGATCGCAGGCGGCGGGCATGCGATGGCGGCAGGCCTCACCATCGAAGAGGCGAAGATCGATGCGCTCGCAGAATTCCTCGACGAACGGCTCGCCGCCGATGTTGCCGCGTCGAGCAAAGGCCGCGCGCTGCTGATCGACGCATTGCTCAGCCCGCGCGGATTGCAGCCGCAATTTGTCGATGCGATGGAAGCTGCTGGCCCTTACGGCATGGGCTGGCCTGGCCCGCGCGTGGTCGCCGGCCCCGTCCGTGTCGTGAAATGCGATATTGTCGGCAAAGACCATGTGCGCGCGATTGTGTCCGGCGATGACGGCGCTTCTTTCAAGGCAATGGCCTTCCGGCAGGGGGAAAGCGAGCTGGGCCAAACGCTGCTCCACGGCGCAAAGGGCCGTAAATTTTGGCTGGCCGGTCGGGCAAAGATTGACGACTGGGGCACCGTACTCAAGGCCGAGCTGCATATCGATGATGCCGCCTTTGCGGATTGACGAGGAGAAAATGATGTTTAGCCACATTACTTTAGGTGTCGATAATTTCGCCGCCGCGGAAGCCTTTTACGACGCGGTCATGGCAGCGCTCGATATTCCGGAATTTATACGCGTCGAAAACGGCAAAGCCTATGGCACCGCTATCGGGCCCAAACTGTTCATCGGCTCCGCCTATGACGGCAAACCGGCTAGCGCGGGAAATGGCAACCATGCGGCCTTTCTTGCATCTTCGCGCGCTGCGGTTGATGCTTTTCACGCCGTTGCATTGGCGCATGGCGGAAGCGATGAAGGCGCGCCAGGCCTGCGAGAGCATTATCATCCAAATTACTACGGCGCATATGTTCGCGACCTCGAAGGAAACAAGCTGCAGGCCGTTTGCCACAGCACCAAGGGATAAGCCCCAAAAGCCGCAGGATTGGGCTTGACCATTGCAGCCTATGCCCCTAATCGGCCCTTCTGTTACTAGGTCTTGCTGACCAAGCGCACGGCAAGGCCCCTTCGTCTAAGGGTTAGGACGCGGCCCTTTCACGGCTGAAATACGGGTTCGAATCCCGTAGGGGTCACCACTCTTATTTCTCTTTTATATCAATGGCTTGATTTGGCCTTTGTGGCGGGAATTTCCCGCTTTTCTTTGGGCGTCCATGCCCGCGCAACTGGAATTAGCTGCAGCCAATATCAGGCTGCTGGGGAATCGGCCACCATCGCGCAATCATCTGTAGCCTCATCACCATCACCACAATATAGATCATAAAGTGTGCCGATCAGTGTGCGGGCATCACCGCTTGCCAAGGAATACCATATAAATTGCGATTCCCGGCGGGTTTTGACCAGCTTCTCCCGGCGCAGCATGCCAAGATGTTGCGATAGAGCAGATTGCGATAGCGGGATTTTTTCAAGCAACTCGCCGACCGACATTTCGTTAACGGCAAGCTGACATAATATCATCAGCCGCGATTCATTGGCCATTGATTTTAGAAGGCTTGTCGCGCGCGCGGCATTTTCCTTCATTTGTTCAAGAGGAATATCCATGGATCAACCCCGATCAAGCATCGACGTCGCATCCGGCAAAGCCGTCGGCATCCATCTTGGCCTCATATAGGCCCGCAACATCGCTGCCGGGCGTCAATTGCCCCTTTACTGAGTCCCAATCTTCTGGCGCGATTACCACCATCCAATTGGCATAGGGATCGGCATTTGCAAGGTTTGGTGTCGCTTCGAGCTCGGTGTTCACTTCAATCACCTCGCCGGCAGCCAGAGATTTGGCGGGGCCAACCCATTTGCCGCTTTCGATGATCGCGCAGGATTTACCGGCGCGAACTTTCCGGCCGATTTTCTTGGGCGTGAAGGCAACAAGCTCGCCCGCCAGAGCAATCGCCACAGCAGTCATGCCAAGCCTGATATTGCCGCCATCCAGTTCGGTAATCCAGATGTGATTTTCGACATCATAGAGAAGATCATCGGGAAGGTTACATCCGCGGACGTTAGGCATCATTCACTCCTGTCACAGCATTGATATCATCTGGGCTCAACCGCAGCGATTTTGAGGAGCAGCAAAATTCCCCCAATTCCGCATTCTGCATCTTACCGCCGACAAACAGAACCAAATGCTTTGCCACCAGCTCCATCATATTCAAAATGTCGCCGACATTATCGTCTGCATTTTTTTGTTGCACGAGATTATAATGGAAAACAAGCTCTCTACAAGTCTCCCGGCAGGCATTGAAACTCGGATCCCCTTTTGAACCCTGGCGCTGCAAGGCGAGAATCCGGAAGCCCTCTTTCTTGCCCTCCGCCGGATCATTGCCATGCGCGATTATCCACTGCTCCAATATTTCCTCGCCCGCTTGCAAATATCCTGTCGCGCGTTCGGCTGCGCTCAGCCCCGCCTGCGGCGTATCGAGATATTGTTCAAGTTCGGCAAAAGCACGCATGGTCTATGCGATGCCCTTTTGCTTCATAAACTTCATTGAATCAGAGATGTTGGCATTCAGCCCGACTTTACGCGGGGATATACCCATCGCCATGCCAAGCAGCTGGGTGAAATAAATCACCTTCACATTGGTCTCTTTGGACAGCCGTTTGAGCGCGCGGATTTGATGCATTTCAAGCCCCGAATGGCAGGTCGGGCATTCGGTCGCAATCACCTCTGCGCCCGCCGCCTCAGCCGCCTGCAATATATTGAGCACCAGCTTCGTCGACATATCCGAATCTGAAAGCGTATGAGCGCCGCCGCAGCAGGCTGTCTTCAGCGGAAATTCAACATTTTCCGCGCCGGCAATTTCTAGCAGATCATCCATATAGTGCGGCTTTGACGTGCTTTCGCTATCCCCGCCTTGATCCTTTTCGGGGAAAATATGACGGGGCCGCGTATACATGCAACCATAATAATTCGCGACTTTGAGGCCCTTCAAGCCGCCCTTGATTTTTCGTTTCAGTTCTTCTTCACCATAACCAAATTTAATCCAGTCGAGCGCATGGATAGTCTCGACCTCTCCGGACTCGTAAGCCTTGTGCCCCGCCTTGCCCGAAATTTTCTCAACCACGGCTTTCGATTTTTCCTTGTTGGAAATATCATATTCCGCCTTTTTGAGATTGTGATAACAGCCGTTGCAAGGCGCCATGACGACATCCTGTTTGGACTCGTTTTTCGCCAGAGACATTACGCGCGAAGACAAATATGTCTGGATTTCGGGATCGACATTTTTAACTTCCATTGCTCCGCAGCAATTCCAGTCCTTTATCTCGACAAGCTCCAGCCCCAGTTTTTTCCCGACAGCGCGGGTGGATTTATCATAGGACTGCGCCGAACCTTCGAGCGCGCAGCCGGGATAATAGGCGACCTTTTTGTATTTTTCCTTGCGGTCGGCGGTATCAATTTCTTTGGTCATCAAATTTTCCTATTTTGTCGAATCGAGACCCAACGCTTCGCGCTGCGTTGCATGTTCTTCTTCAATATGTTCCTTGATCGCGTCGCGTGCGGCTGACCAATTCTTTGTCTTGGGATGGAAAATGGTGGCCCAGCCCATCTTGATGAGCGCCAAAACTGGCAGCCCCTTGATCATCTGTTTGACCATCTGCACGATCCAGTCCTGCATCAGCGGTTGGCCGGATTTTTTCAGGAACTGCTGCAACACTTCGCCATCTTCGATTCGGCCATGCTCGATAACCTGATCGGTAAACACGTCGTCAAATATCGTTGAATCGGACGGAACAGTGTGGCCCTTCAATTCCATCCAGTGCGCTGTCGCTTTCATCACCCCTTCGGGCACAACATCGCGCGGACAGGCCGAAGTGCATTTGTTGCAGGAGACGCATTGCCAGATGATTTCCTTGTCGCGCAGCAGCTCCGATTCCATGCCCATGCGGATAAGGTATATCCAATATCGCGGATTGAAATCGGGGTTCTCTGCGTTGACTGTGCAAGAATTGGTGCACGACCCGCATTGCCAACAGCGATGGATATATTCGCCGCCGGGTAGCGCCGCTATTTCCTCTTCGAGCTCTTCATTATAGTCCGACACAACGCGGGTATGGATGAAGGTGGACCAGTCCCCCGAAACATCAATCCCGTCAATTTCCAGATTTTCGCGGGTAACGATGTTTTCCGGGCGGATCAGGCTTTTTTCATGAATAGGCATATTCAATCACTTCCATTCAGACGTAGTATCGATTCAATCGAAACATCGCCTTCGATAATTTCAGGGGCAATGATGCGATCGGATTTTGCCTTGATGCCATCAAGACCAAGCAAGCGCCGGGTGAAAGTGAAAGGGTCTTGTTTCGCAGCAAAATCCGCCTTTAGAAACGAACCGCCCTGCGTGGCGATGTAACCAGCATAAATCTGCGCGCAGAGCAGATCGACATATTGCGGCACATCGCTGAAGACGCCGTTGTCTGTGAGATAGGTTGATAATTCCTCGCGTAGTTTCAGGAAAACCTCATAGTCATCCAGCACATCGAGGGTGATATTGTCGACATTGTCGCCGCACCAGATTTCCCTGATCACACCCGAGTTTGCTTTCTGGTCCCACACCCACCGGTTCATTAGCGGGTAAAGCTCTGGCTGGGCATTGTGCAGGATTTCGGATGCCAGATCGCGCACCCAGCGATGCTTCCGGCCTTCGGGAAACTTGCTTTGGAAACTGGCTAGGCGCACATTGATTTCTATGTCCGAAAATAGCCCTTGAACTGCTTTTTTAAGCTCAGGGAATTTATCATCCTCGACATATTCGCCAATCCTTCGGCGAACGGTTGGCATGAACATACAAAGCCTTAAGAAGCGCTCTGGTGTCAGGCTATCTACGCCATCTGCAAAGGCCTCTTGAAAAACCGATGATTTGAATTTAAGCGCCTCGACAAATCGCTCAATCCCGCCCTGCTCTTCTGCCGAAGAGGCCAGCGCCTGAAGCGCAGCGGTCAGCACTTCTCCGTTCAGTTCAAGCACAACCTCGCGCGGCGTCTCGACGGCGACCGCTTTTTTGCTTTTCCTGAATTTGGAGAGATAGGACGCCATCAGATCACTCGGCCGCCACCGC
>JAZGFP010000022.1:0-62217 GCA_036479555.1 Sphingorhabdus sp. | reverse complement strand
CGATGCAAAGCCATGCCAATGAGGCAAATTTGCGCGGATCGCCGCCTTCCAAATGCTTGATTCCAAAATGGACAATTGTCTGCCAGGTTTCAAAGCGCAACAAGGCGACGGTCAGCCTGTTTGTGCTGAGGATAAGCGCAAAAACCCCGAATAGCGCCGGGCCGAGTGTGCGCGTGATGATCGCCAGATAGAAAAAGCTGAGAACCGCCGTCACACCGCCCGACGTAAAAATCCATGCGCTGTTACGCAGCACGCGCACCAGCGAATCCTGACTGCCGCGGAAACTGCGGAAAAGATCGGCCAGATTGTTCAGAGCTCGTCTCGCTTCAACATCGCCAAAACCGCGCGTTTGCTATCTGCCAAAACGCGCTCATATGGATCGAGCGAAGACAGATCGATGATATTGGCACCGTTGAATTTAAGCTGCGGTGTGACCGCGATTTTTGCCAATAGCAATTCGCGCTTATGATCGCTTTTGCGCGTCATCGCCGTATCAATATCGATATTCAGCCGGATCACCAAATTTGGCACAATTGCCGCCATCCGCTCATACATTTCAAGCTCGCGCGCCGATAGCCATTTGACAATCGCGCCCTCCGCGCGGGCCGCAGATAGCCCGGGGCCGTCATAGAAACCCGGAACCTCTATTTGCGGATAACGGTCGGTTATCACCAACACGCTTTTTCGGCGCAGGGCCATCATCGCGTTGAACCGGCGGCGTCTGATGCGAGAGAAGATGAAGATGGCCAAGGCGGTCACCGCGCCGGGAATTACCGCGCTCTTATCGCGCGCTTGCCCGGCCTTATTCGCCAGATAGGCTTCAAAGGCCTTGCCGATTATCGGCCAGCTTTTGATCCGGTTTCCCATATTGCCCGACTTCAGGCCCAGATAGCTATATTGCGTAGGTCGCCCTTCCGCCATCCATTTGACGAGGTCTGCCGCTAAAGTCGATTTACCCGATCCATCACAGCCAACGATAGCGATCAACGGCGCAAGCGTTTGGACGCCATCAACTTTAACTGATGTCATCAAACGCTTTGCCGAAATAATGCGCGGCGGCCATACCGAGGCGCCAGACGACAATAGCGCCATAGACATAATAGCAAGTCAGATTTTCGGGCAAGGTGAATCCGCGTCGGGCAAAATCGACAAGTATGGTCGCGGTGGCAAGCTGGAAGAATTTTTTATACTCGCGGCGCACTGCGCGCCGCCACCAGAATTTATACTTCGGCTTCACCCATCCGGTTAGGCGGGGAAGAAGCGCTGGTATTTTTTCTGCCCATTTGCGGTGCTCGTCACCAAATTTGTCGATCAGAAACTGCTCTTCATACATCGAGATGCGCTCATAAACCAAAACCGATATGAGGAACACAAAGCCGCCGAAAACCCAGCTGCCCGATAGCATCGCAATGCCGGTGAAATTTATGATCCGCCCAGTATAGAGCGGGTTGCGGACAATCGAATATAGCCCGGTCGTGTTGAGCTCGGCTGCAACCGCTTCTTTCTTGGCATTTCCCGAAGTGCCGAGCGCTGCATATCCGCTGGTGATTACCCGCCAAAAGGCGCCGGTTAGCGCGATCGCTAGCGCAAATACCTGCCAGCCGCAATTTGCCGCGACGTTAAGCAAGCCATCGCCAAACGGGCCATATCTGCCCGTGCACCATGCGATGATCGCTGCGCCGATAATCGCGCCATGAATATTAAGCCCGCGAATGGAGAACAGCCAGTGGCCGCTTCGCGCTAATTCCTTGTGATACATGGAGCCTCAAAAATGTCCGTGAAAGTGGCGCTTCCTATAATCTCCGCGTTTGGCGGCGTCAATGGAACGCCGCCAAAAGGCTGCGATCAAAACTTGTGAAGCGGGCAAGGCTTGTTTAGAAGGCCCGGGGCGATATCTGGCGCGCAATATCTGGCGCGCGATATATCTATGAAGGGCAGATTTTATTTATGGCGACTTTCACTCTTCCGAAGAACAGCAAGGTGAAAAGCGGAGCCAAATATACCGCGTCGACCGGCGGCAAAAAGAAGAATTTCAAAGTTTACCGCTACGACCCCGATAGCGGCGATAATCCGCGCTATGATACGTTCGAGATTGATACCGAAGATTGCGGCCCGATGGTGCTCGACGCGCTGATCAAGATGAAGAGCGAGCAGGATCCCAGCCTCACTTTCCGCCGGTCGTGCCGCGAAGGCATTTGCGGTTCATGCTCGATGAATATTGATGGCAAGAACGGTCTCGCCTGCACAACCGCTATCGAAGACTGCAAGGGCAACGTCACGATTACGCCGTTGCCGCATATGGAGGTCATCAAGGATTTGGTGCCCGATTTCACCCATTTCTACGCGCAATATGCTGCGATCAAGCCTTGGCTGCAAACGGTGACGCCGGAGCCTTCGGGCAAAGAGCGGCTGCAATCGCCCGAAGATCGCGAGAAGCTCGACGGGCTTTACGAGTGCATATTATGTGCATGCTGCTCGACAAGTTGCCCTTCCTATTGGTGGAATGGCGACAAATTCCTGGGCCCGGCGATCCTCTTGCAAGCCTATCGCTGGCTGGCCGACAGCCGCGACGAGATGGCCGGTGAGCGGCTCGATGATCTGGAAGACCCTTTCCGCCTTTATCGTTGCCACACCATCATGAACTGCTCGAATGCCTGTCCCAAGGGCCTTTCGCCAGCCAAGGCAATCGCGGAAACCAAGAAGTTGGTGGCGCAGCGGCAAATCTGATCGTCAGGCAAGCCAGAATGACCAAAGCCTTTTTCGATTGCACGCCTGATCCGGATAATCCGGGTTGGCAGCGCTGGCAGATGCACGACAAATCGCGCTATAATGACCAAATACTCGGCAAGCTTCTGGTCCGAAAAGATAGCGAGGCGCGCGCCACGGTGCGCATGTTCCCCGAACATCGGCACGGTAATTTAGGCGACAGCGTGCATGGCGGCGCGACTTTAGGCTTCATCGATGTCGCGTTGTTTGGCGCGGCGCGCCAATTTGGGCTAGACGGCGCGGGTTTGGCGGTGACGTTGGACCTGTCCGTGCAATTTATCGGGGCCGGCCGGATTGATCGGCCGCTCGACGCGCAGGTTGAGCTTTTGCGCGAAACACGCCGCCTGATGTTCCTGCGCGGGTTGGTCGTGCAGGGCAGCGAAACCATCGCCAGTTTCAGCGGCACCATCCGCAAAATGTCTCATACAGCGCCTGCCAAAACACCCATAGAAAGCGGCCGGTGAAACTCGTTGATCGTTTTGACGCCATGGTGGCGGCGGGCGAACTGAGGCCGGATGCCGAGCAGGAGGCCACCGCGAGAAGGCTTTCGCAATTGCAAGATGAATTGGAAACCGCGCCGCGCAAAGGCTCTCTCCTATGGCGCTTGACCGGGCGCAAACCGGAAGCACCGCGCGGGCTGTATCTTTGGGGCGGTGTCGGGCGCGGCAAGACGATGCTGATGGATATGTTCTTTGATAGCGTCAACATCCAGCGCAAACGCCGCACTCATTTTCATGAATTCATGCTCGACGTGCATGCGCGGCTGCGGATTGAACGGCAAAAGGAGGAGGGCGATCCGATCACGCCCGTTGTCAAAGCTTTAGCCGAAGATGCGCGATTGCTCTGCTTTGATGAAATGGTCGTTGGTAACACCGCCGACGCGGCCATCATGTCGCGGCTGTTTACCGGGCTGCTGGATGCCGGCGTTACGTTGGTCACCACCTCCAATCGCCACCCGGACGATCTGTATAAGGACGGCCTTAACCGGCAGCTGTTTCTTCCCTTTATTGAACTTGTCAAAAACAGCCTTGCTGTCATGGCGCTTAACGGGCCTACGGATTATCGCCGCGACCGGCTGGGCAATGCCGAAACCTGGCTCGTACCCAATGGCGACAAGGCGACCAAAGCGCTGTCCGAAACCTTCTTTCGGCTGACCGACTATCCCCCGAGTGACCGCGGCAATGTTCCCACAGCCGAACTCGATGTCGGCGGCGGACGCATGCTGCATGTGCCCAAGACCTTGAAGGGCGTGGCCGTGTTCTCCTTCAAACGGCTCTGCAAAGAAGCGCGCGGAGCGGCGGATTACCTTGCCATAGCGCGGCGCTTTCATACCGTCATACTGGTTGGCATCCCGGTGCTCGGGCGGCAAAACCGCAATGAAGCTGCGCGCTTTGTAACTTTGATAGATACGCTTTACGAATACCGGGTGAAGCTGCTTGCAAGCGCCGATGCAATTCCCGATGACCTGTATCCCGAAGGCGACGGAAAATTTGAATTTACGCGCACTATATCGCGGCTCATCGAAATGCAGTCGGAGGAATATCTGACCCTAGGCCACGGCGCAGAGGGTTAACGAGAGGAGAACGGGAATGGGTAAGGTGTATCTGGGTTTCGCCGCGATGCTGGCGATGGCCGCATCAGGGGCCATGGGGGCCGAGACAAGGTCGCCGCGGGCCGAAGCAGCCGCGCTCTTCAAACAGGTTGTCGAGATCCCCACCGTGCAAGGGCGCGGCAATGTTCCCCGCCTTGTCAAGCTGCTGTCGGATAAATTCCGCAAGGAAGGTCTTAGCGATATCACCGTCAAACCGCATGGCGAAACGCAAAGCATGATCCTGCGCTGGAAAGCGGTTGGCGAGCCAAAGGGCAAACCGATCCTTCTGCTCGCGCATATGGATGTTGTGGAGGCCAAGCGCGAGGATTGGGCCGATGACCCCTTCATCTTCCGCGAGGAGGGTGGATATTATTGGGGGCGCGGCGCAGTCGACAACAAAGCTGGCATGATGGCGATCACGATGAGCCTGATCCGGCTGAAACGCGCAGGATTTACCCCAAAGCGCGATATCATCGTGCTGTTCACCGGTGACGAGGAAACGACCGGCGACGGCTCCCGGTTGGCGGCAAGCGAGTGGATTGACGAAGTTCGCGCCGAGTATGTGCTCAATAGCGACGCGGGCGGCGGCGGCTTTACCGCCGATGACAAGCCGCTGGGTTACGGCATCCAGACCGCAGAGAAAACCTATCGCACCTATAGCTTCACCGTCACCAACCGGGGCGGGCATAGTTCAAAACCGCGGGCGGACAATGCCATATATGATCTGGCGGCGGCGCTAACCCGGCTGCAGCAGCATCGCTTCCGGCCGATGATGAACGAGACAACGCGCGGATATTTTACCGCGCGCGCAACGCAGGAGAAAGGCGCACTGGGCGACGCCATGCGGCGCTGGCTGGCCGACGGAGATGATGGCGAGGCCGCCGATATTATCGAGGTAGATGAAAAGGAGGTCGGACTGACCCGCACGCGGTGCGTCGCGACCAAGCTGGCGGGCGGGCATGCCGATAACGCGCTTCCGCAATTGGCCCGCGCGACGGTCAATTGCCGCATCTTTCCCGGCGTTGATCCGGCAAGCGTGAAGGCCGAATTGGACAGCATTGCGGGTGATGGCGTGAAGGTTGAACAAACCGATGCCTTTGGCGCATCAACCCCGGCGAGCCCGCTGCGCAAGGATGTGGTCGGAGCATACAGGCGCGCGGTTCAGAAACGCTTTGCCGGTATGCCAATTATCCCGGTCATGTCGACAGGCGCGACCGACGGCGTATTTTTCCGCGGAATTGGCATTCCGGTCTACGGCGTGAGCGGTGTTTGGCTGAAAATCCCCGAAGATATACGCGCGCACGGGCTGGATGAGCGAATTCCGGTTAAGGCATTCCACGATAGTATCGATATCTGGACAGATATGCTGCGTGAATTGGCGGGGTAGCGCATGAATCACTCTTATTATTGATATTGCGAACTGATTGCAAAGATAGTTGCCATCCTATGTTGAATTTTTACTATTTCACGCCTATCGGGACTCGGTATTCCTTATTAAAGCGTATTATTTCATCTATTTTCGCCTTTTTTGACTAGCAAAGGAACTCTCCCCCATGGCACGCACCAAAATCGCATTGATCGGCGCAGGTATGATTGGCGGCACGCTCGCCCATCTCGCAGCTTCCAGAGAATTGGGCGATGTCGTTATGTTTGACATTGCCGAGGGTATGCCTGCGGGCAAAGCGCTCGATCTTTCGCAGGCTGGCCCGGTCGATGGCTTTGACGCCGCGCTCAAAGGCACGAGCGATTATGCCGATATTGCGGGCTCCGATGTTATCATCGTAACCGCCGGGGTGCCGCGCAAGCCGGGGATGAGCCGCGATGATCTGCTCGGCATCAATCTGAAAGTCATGAAGGCGGTTGGCGAAGGCATCAAAGCGAATGCGCCCGATGCTTTTGTAATCTGCATCACCAACCCGCTCGACGCAATGGTATGGGCTTTACGCGAATTTTCGGGGCTTCCGCATCAGAAAGTCGTCGGCATGGCGGGCGTACTGGATAGCGCGCGTTTCCGCACCTTCCTCGCGCAGGAATTTGACGTGAGCGTCGAAGATGTCACCGCCTTCGTTCTCGGCGGCCACGGCGATACGATGGTTCCGGTTCCGGCCTATTCGACCGTTGCAGGCATTCCGATCCCCGACCTCATAAAGATGGGCTGGACCACGCAGGAACGGATAGACGCCATCGTTGACCGTACCCGCAAGGGCGGCGGCGAGATTGTTGGCCTGCTCGGCAATGGTAGCGCCTATTACGCCCCCGCCACAAGCGCCATCATGATGGCCGAAAGCTATCTCAAAGACAAACGCCGCGTGCTTCCCGCCGCGGCGCATCTGACGGGGCAATATGGCGTCGATGATCTGTATGTTGGCGTGCCTTGCATCATCGGTGCTGGCGGCGTTGAGAAAGTGATCGAGATCGAACTGAGCGAAGAAGCGCAGGGCAATTTCGACGTGTCGGTCGATGCGGTGAAGGAACTCTTGGCGGCTTGTAAGGGTTTGGATGAGAGCCTTGCTTAAGCTCCTCCCAGCCGCGCTCCTGCTCGCATTTGCCGGAACTGTTTCGGCTCAGGAAAAAGAAATCCCGAGCGAGCAAACAAAGTACGCCTCGATGGACGTTCTCGTGCTCGGCGGGGAAACCTGTGCTGTTGGCAAACGACAGGAAAAGAAGATGCTCGCACACATCGCAGAGAAGGGCTGGAATAGATATGTCGGCGCAGAGTTGGAGACCCAAGAAGGGAAGGCTGGTCGAAAATACCCGGCCGGCATCAGCCTTTATAAGCGTGATGGCGTCCTCCTCACCTATTTCCATTCAAAATATATGCGCTCGTGCACTGCCGAAGGGATAGTCGATACATCTTTTGATCAGAGTGCGCTGCTTGCACAGCTAGCGGAACGCCTTGGTCGCGATCCCAAGATCGAAACGCCCGGTCAGAAATATCTATTCGGCTTGCGCGGAGCAATTCTCACTGTGCAAATCAAAAAGCTCGAAAACGAGACGAGGATATCGCTCGGTGTCGTAAGAACCTGAATCAACAGAAGGCCAAACTATGTCCATCCTCATCGACAAAAACACCAAAGTCATAACCCAGGGCATGACCGGCAATACCGGTACGTTCCATACCGAGCAGGCCTTGGAATATGGCTCGCAGATGGTGGCGGGGGTTACGCCGGGTAAAGGCGGGACGACGCATTTGGGCTTACCCAATTTCAACACTGTCGCCGAAGCGAAAGATGCGACCGGTGCCACCGCTTCGGTGGTCTATGTGCCGCCGCCCTATGCCGCCGATTCAATCCTTGAAGCGATTGACGCGGAGATCGGACTGATCGTAGCGATTACAGAGGGCGTTCCAGTGCTCGATATGGTGAAGGTAAAGCGCGCGCTTTCCGGTTCCAAATCGCGCCTTGTTGGTCCCAATTGCCCTGGCGTATTGACGCCCGATGAATGCAAGATCGGCATCATGCCGGGCAGCATCTTCAAGAAGGGCTCGGTCGGCGTGCTTTCGCGCTCTGGCACGCTGACTTATGAAGCGGTGCATCAGACGACGGCTGTTGGATTGGGCCAGACGACCGCAGTCGGCATTGGCGGCGATCCGGTGAACGGCACCAGCTTCATCGACGTGCTGGAATTATTCCTCGCCGACGATGAAACCAAATCGATCATCATGATCGGCGAGATCGGTGGCAGCGCGGAAGAAGAAGCCGCGCAATTTCTGATCGATGAAGCTAGGAAGGGCCGCAGCAAGCCGGTCGTTGGCTTCATCGCTGGCCTCACTGCGCCTCCCGGCCGCCGCATGGGCCATGCCGGTGCCATCGTATCGGGCGGCAAGGGCGGAGCAGAAGACAAGATCGCAGCGATGGAAGCAGCCGGCGTCCGCGTTTCGCCATCGCCATCGGAGCTGGGCACGACATTGATTGACGTTTTGAAGGGGTAAGAGACAAGATTGCATTTGTGATCCCCAGCGCGGGCTGGGGTCCAGAGTAAAATGGACTGCAGGCTGAATTCCGGCCATCGCTGGAAATCACAAAAAGAAACTGGTTGGTTCCCTTTGTAACGAGGAGCCGGAAAGATGAAGGCAGGTTATGTCTATATTATGGCCAACAAACGCAATGGCACGATTTACATCGGGGCGACCAGTGATCTGCCACAGCGCGTATGGCAACATAAGCAGGGAGACATTCCCGGTTTCACGAAACGCTACCGATGCCGAATGCTGGTCTGGCATCAGTGTTTCGAGAATCTTCATGACGCTCGCCAACAGGAAATACGTATGAAAGCATGGAAACGACGGTGGAAAATGCGCGTCATCGAAGAACTGAATCCTAATTGGAATGGTCTCTATGGAGACTTGCAATGACTGGACCCCAGCCTCCGCTGGGGATCACGCAAAGGGAATGCTGCATGAGGTGTGTGCTGCATGTTGAGGTGAATTATGGGCATTGAGAACCAGAATATCAAAGCAGAAACTGGCCCAAGCTGGCAGCGTAAAGGCTGGCCGCTGGATGACAGCGACGACCTAACCGCCGCGCTTGATCCCACGCAGATGTCCGCCGAGATCAAGGCGGCGGCCAAAGCTTCGGGTAAGCCGATGGGCGATGCCGAAATGATGCAGGCGTCGGGCGATTCTATCCGCGCGATGCTGCTCATCCGCACCTACCGCGTGCGCGGCCACCTTGCCGCTAACCTCGATCCGCTGGGGCTTTCCAAACATGATCTTCCCGCAGATCTGACGCCTGAATATCATGGCTTTACCGGGAGCGATCTCGAACGCCCGGTCTATATCGGCGGAAATCTTGGCCTTGAATGGACGACTATCAAGGAACTCGTTTCGATATTGCGCACCAACTATTGCGGCAATGTCGGCCTTGAATATATGCATATCTCCGACATTGAGGAGCGCCGCTTCCTTCAAGACCGGATGGAGGGCAAAGACGCTGCAATCGAATTCACCCCCGAAGGCAAGAAAGCCATCCTTGCCAAAGTGATGCAGGGTGAAGGTTATGAAAGCTTCCTGGGCAGGAAATATGTCGGCACCAAACGCTTTGGCCTTGATGGCGGAGAGGCGATGCTGCCCGCGCTTGAAGCGGTGATTAAATATGGCGGCGCGATGGGCGTTCGCGAAATCATCTATGGCATGGCGCATAGGGGGAGGCTGAATGTGCTCGCCAATGTGCTTGCCAAACCATATCATGTCATCTTTCACGAATTCTCCGGCGGCAGCGCCAACCCGCAAGACGTTGGCGGTTCGGGCGATGTGAAATATCACCTCGGCACCAGCACGGACCGCGCTTTTGACGGCATCGATGTGCATATGTCGCTCGTCCCCAACCCGTCGCATCTCGAAGCGGTTGATCCGGTTGTTCTGGGCAAGGTGCGTGCGCAGCAGGTGGTTCGCGATGATATCAAGGATCATAATGAAGTGCTGCCGGTGCTTATTCACGGCGATGCTGCCTTTGCCGGTCAGGGCATCGTGTGGGAATGCCTCGGCTTCTCCGGTATTCGCGGATACAATACCGGCGGCTGCATCCATTTTGTTATCAACAATCAAATCGGCTTTACCACAAGCCCGCAATTTGCGCGCTCGTCGCCCTATCCGAGCGATGTTGCCAAAGGCGTGCAGGCACCGATATTCCATGTGAATGGCGATGATCCCGAAGCGGTGACCTTCACCTGCAAAATCGCGATTGAATTCCGCCAGCGCTTTGGCCGCGATATTGTCATCGACATGTGGTGCTATCGCCGCTTTGGCCATAATGAAGGCGATGAGCCAAGCTTTACCCAGCCGCTCATGTATGCCGCCATTAAAAAGCATCCGAAGGTCAGCAAGATTTATGGCAAGCGGTTGATCGAAGAGGGTGTTGTTGATCAGGTATGGGTCGATAAGGTAGCCGATGAATATGACGCCTTCCTCGAAGAAGAATTTGAAGCCGGTAAAAACTATGAGCCAAACAAGGCGGACTGGTTCGGTGGCCGCTGGTCGGGCCTTGGCGCACCTGCCGACCCGGAAACCGCGCGCCGCAATGTCGAAACCGCGATTGATGCCAAGCTGTTTGATAGCCTCGGCCGGACACTGACCACAGTACCCGGTGACGTCGAGATTCACAAAACACTGCGGCGGGTAATAGATGCCAAGCGCAAGATGTTTGAAAGCGGCGCAAATTTTGACTGGGCCACCGGCGAAGCGCTGGCCTTCGGGTCACTGGTGTCGGAAGGGTATAATGTACGGCTGTCGGGTCAGGATTCAGGGCGCGGCACATTCAGCCATCGTCATGCCGTCTGGGTCGACCAGAATAGCGAGGATAAATATGTCCCGTTATCGACCGTACCGCATGGGCGTTTCGAGGTGCTCGATAGCCCGCTTAGCGAATATGGCGTGCTCGGCTTTGAATATGGTTATGCGATGGCCGATCCCAAGGCGCTGGTGATGTGGGAGGCGCAGTTTGGCGACTTCGTCAATGGCGCGCAGATCATGATCGACCAATTCATCGCCAGCGGAGAGGCAAAATGGCTGCGCGCCAATGGCCTCGTCATGCTGCTCCCCCATGGTTATGAAGGGCAGGGGCCGGAACATTCGTCGGCGCGGCTCGAACGCTTCCTGCAACTATGCGCTGGCGACAATATTCAGGTGCTCAACATCACCACGCCCGCCAACTATTTCCATGTGCTGCGGCGGCAGATGCTGCGGCCATTCCGCAAGCCGATGATAATCATGACGCCTAAGTCGCTGCTGCGCCACAAGATGGCGGTGTCGGATGCCGGAGAATTTCAGGGCGAGCATCATTTCATGCGGATTAAGTCCGATACCAGCGCGCCTAAAGACCGGGATATCAAGCGCCTTGTCCTGTGCTCAGGGAAACTCGCCTTTGAACTGATCGACGCGCGCGACAAGGCAGGTGACAAAAATGTTTCGATCGTGCGGATCGAGCAGCTTTATCCCTTCCCGGGCGAAGCGCTAACCGTCCGGCTCAAACGGATGAAGAACCTGCAGACAGTTGTCTGGGCTCAGGAAGAACCGAAGAATAACGGCGCGTGGTTTTTCGTCGAACCAGAGATCGAAGCGAGCCTGAAAGCAGCAGGCGTAAAACCAAAGCGCTGCGTCTATGCCGGCCGCAACGCTGCCGCCTCTCCGGCAACCGGCCTTGCGCCGAGGCATGCAGCGCAGCAGGCGGCATTGATCGCCGAGGCATTGGGCCATGAAGAAACCAAATAACCAACGGAAACACTGATATGTCCACCGAAGTCAAAGTCCCCGCATTGGGCGAATCGATAACCGAAGCCACCCTTGGCGAATGGCTGAAACAGCCGGGCGAAGCGGTTGGCCGCGATGAACCGATAGCAAGCCTGGAAACTGACAAGGTTGCGCTCGAGGTGCCTGCGCCGGTCGCAGGCGTGATGGGTGAAGCCCTTTTCAAAGTCGGTGATACCGTCAATATCGGTGATGTGATCGCGAAGATCGAAGCCGGTGATGGCGCCGCCGCCAAGGCCGCAACCACAAAGAGCAAAAATGCCGAAAGTTCTATCCCGGCTGCGCCGCTGCCATTGGTAGCGCATGCCGACGTGCCGACACTGTCCCCTGCCGTACGCCGGCTGGTGCTCGAACATGGCCTCGACCCGACCAAGATCAAAGGCAGCGGCAAGGATGGCCGGTTGACCAAGGAAGATGTGCTGGAGGCTGCAAAAAATGCTGGTGATCCGCCTGCTCCCGCAGCCAGCTCTCAGGCCGCTCCTGCCAAAGCAGCGGCAAGCAGTAGCGGTGCGCGTGAAGAGGAGCGTACCGAAGAGCGGGTCCGTATGACGCGGCTGCGCCAAACCATTGCCAAGCGGCTGAAATCAGCACAGGACACAGCCGCTTTGCTCACCACCTTCAACGATGTTGATATGACAGCGGTGATCGAAACGCGGACAAAATATAAGGAACTGTTTGCCAAGAAGCATGGCGTGAAGCTCGGCTTTATGGGCTTTTTCACCAAGGCAGTGGCGCTTGCCGCACGCGATGTGCCTTCGGTCAACGCACAGATCGACGGCAACGAGATCGTTTATTACAAATATCTCGACGTCTCTATCGCGGTGAGCTCCCCCAATGGCCTTGTCGTTCCGGTGGTCCGGGATGCCGAAAAAATGTCCTTTGCCGAGATTGAAAGCGCCATCGGAGATCTGGGTAAGCGCGCCAAGGAAGGCAGCCTCACCATGGCCGATATGGAAGGCGGCACTTTCACCATTTCCAACGGCGGCGTGTTTGGCAGCCTGATGTCCACGCCGATTATCAATCCGCCGCAAAGCGCGGTGCTCGGGCTGCATAGGATCGAAAAGCGCCCGGTAGTTATGCCCGATGGCAGCATCGCGGCACGATCGATGATGTATATGGCGCTCAGCTATGATCACCGCCTGATCGATGGCAAGGAAGCGGTAACTTTTCTGAAGAGCGTGAAGGATGCGATTGAGGATCCAGCGCGGCTCCTGATTGATCTATAAGGAATAATATCCATGGCAGATTATGACGTAATCGTTATTGGCGCAGGCCCCGGCGGCTATGTCGCCGCGATCAAGGCGGCGCAGCTGGGCCTCAAAACCGCGTGCGTGGAAAGCGGCGAAACGCTGGGCGGGACATGCCTCAATGTCGGCTGCATCCCCTCCAAGGCCTTGCTCCATGCGTCGGAACTTTATGAAGAGGCGCATTCGGGCGCACTCGAAAAATTCGGCATCAAGCTCGCCGGCGCGAAGCTCGATTTGAAAGCCATGATGGCCGAGAAAACCAAGGCGGTTGGCGAGCTGACGGGCGGGATCGAATTTCTGTTCAAGAAAAACAAGGTCACCTGGATCAAGGGCCATGCCGCCTTTGAAAGCGCGGGCAGCATCAAGGCTGGCGGCAAAATTTATTCGGCCAAGAATTTCGTCATCGCCACCGGATCATCGGTCACGCCATTACCGGGCGTCGAAATAGACAATGCAAAGCATATTATCGTTGATAGCACCGGCGCCCTCGAATTGCCCAAAGTACCAAAGCATCTGGTCGTCATCGGCGGCGGTGTGATCGGGCTTGAGCTTGGCAGCGTCTGGCGGCGGCTCGGTTCGGAGGTGACTGTGGTCGAGTATCTCGATCAGATACTGCCCGGCATGGATAAGGATATCCGCAAGGATTCTGCGCGTATTTTCAAGAAGCAGGGCTTTAACCTCAAGACGTCAACCAAGGTGACCAGCGTTTCGGTAAAGGGCAAGAAAGCGGCACTCACGGTTGAGTCCGCAGCGGGCGGTGACACCTCCACCATCGAAGCCGACGCAGTGCTTGTTTCCATCGGGCGCAAGCCAAATACCGATGGCCTCGCGCTCAACAAAGCGGGGCTGGAAACGAACAAACATGGCCAGATTGAGGTCGGCCATGACTTTCAAACAACCGTGCCGGGTATCTATGCTATTGGCGATATGACACCGGGGCCAATGCTCGCGCATAAGGCGGAGGATGAAGGCGTAGCAGCAGCAGAATTCATCGCCGGAGAGACCGGTATCGTCAATCATGATCTGATCCCCGGCGTGGTCTACACCCACCCCGAAATTGCCAGCATCGGCAAGACCGAAGATGAGCTGAAAGAGGCGGGCGCAGACTATAAAGTCGGCAAATTCCCCTTCGCCGCTAATAGCCGGGCCAAGGCCAACCGCGACACCGAGGGTTATGTGAAGATCATTGCCGACAGCGCAACCGACCGCGTTCTCGGCGTGCATATCATCAGCTCGCTCGCCGGAACGCTCATCGCCGAAGCGGTGATCGCTATGGAATTCGGCGCGACATCCGAAGACTTCGCCTACACCTGCCACGCCCACCCCACCCATGCCGAAGCGCTGAAAGAAGCAGCCATGGCGGTGCAGGGCAAACCGATCCATATGTAGCTGCAAATGGACGCGCAAATGACTGACATCACCATCTGGTTCAAGCTGCTCGATCTGTTCGGCATCGCGGTGTTTGCGATTAGCGGCGCGTTGATGGCGGCGCGGCATGGCCAGACGCTGGTGACATTCTGCTTCTTTGCGCTGATGACCGGCGTCGGCGGCGGGAGCGTACGTGATCTGCTGATTGGCGCGCCGGTATTCTGGGTGCAGGATAGCATGGTCGCCGCTTTGTGCATCGGTATTGGTGTGCTCGCCTGGTTTACGCCGCAACGATGGTGGAGCGGACAATTGCTCGAATATTTCGACGCCGCCGGGCTGGCTGCTTATGCGGTGTTTGGAACGGCAAAGGCGATGGCGATGGGCGTGGCGGTGGTTCCTGCAATCCTGATGGGCATCATCACCGCTTGCGTTGGCGGGATCATCCGCGATGTGCTGGCTGGCCAGCCCTCGATCATCATCCGGCCGGAGCTTTACGTTACCGCTGCCTTCGTTGCGGCCTCCTTGTTCGCCGCCATGACGGCGTTGGGATTTGCATCCTTCCCGGCGGCTTTGATCGCCGCTGCTGCGGGATTTGGCTTGCGCGGCGCGGCCATCTACTGGAAGATCGCGCTGCCGGCCTATGGCGGGGATGCATATTCGGATTAGGGGGTTTTTTGCATGAAGTATCCTACGCTCCATCGCTGGCATATCTGGCTCGGCTGGTTAATCGGCATACCGCTGATTATCTGGACCGTATCGGGATTATTTATGGTGCTGGTGCCGATTGAGCAGATACGCGGGACGCATTTGCGCGCGGAAATGCCGCCATTGGAGGCGGGGCTGAACACTGTAGCACCGGCAATGAAGGCCCGCGCGGTCAAGACGTTGTCGCTCGAACAGCAGCCTTCGGGGCCGGTTTGGCTGATTAGCTATGCCGATGGCGGTGTGCGGCGCGGTGACCCGGCAACCGGCGCTTTGCTTCCGGCTGTGGGCGCGGTGGAGGCTCGGTCGCTGGCTTCGGGCTACTATGCGGGCGAGGCAAAAATCATTGGCGTGAAGCACTTTGCGGCAGACAAATCTCCATTTGACCTACGCCGTGAGCGGCCAAGCTGGCAGGCCAGCCTGGATGATGGCACGCGGCTCTATATCGCCGCCGATAGCGGTAGCTTGCTTGCCGTTCGCACAGACCGCTGGCGCGTCTTTGATTTCATGTGGGGCCTGCATATTCTAGATCCGCAAACGCGCGAAGATACCAGCCATCCACTATTGATTGGCTTTGCGGCATTGTCTCTTATTGGGGTGCTGCTCGCCTTTTTCATGCAGATATGGCGGCAGCTGCGCCGGAAGCGGCGACCTCGCTAGCGGCGATATTTCAGCGATAATATTTTGGAAATAACCGCTTTAGATTGACAAGCTTTGGCGCGTCATAAGCGCGGATATAGGGCTCATTTGGATGCTTTGCCATATAGTTCTGATGCACAGTTTCGGCGCGGTAGAAGCTACCGCTTTCGATTGCGGTCACCGGTTTTTTGCCCCACGGACTGTTCACTGAAAGCTGCGCGAGATAGCCGCGCGCTGCAGCGGCCTGAGCCTTGGTCAGGGGAAAAATTGCATTGCGATATTGGGAACCGGTATCTGGGCCCTGACGGTTCAGCTGCGTCGGATCAAGCCCTACGGAAAAGAATATCCGCATAAGCTCATTATAGCTGACTTGGCTGGGGTCATAGACAATGCGCACAGCTTCGGTGTGGCGGGTGCGGCCTCCAGCGACGGCCCTGTAATTGGCATTCGCTTTCCCGCCGCCAGCATAGCCAGACTCTGCGCTGATCACGCCTTTGACATGATCGAACACGCCTTCGATGCCCCAGAAGCAACCGCCGGCAAAAATCGCCACCTGCTGTCCGGTCGGTTCGTTGATCGGCGCGCTGGGCGCTGGAATGCGGAGACCTTCGCGGGCCTGAGCGGTAGAAACTATAGAAAGGTCGCTTTCGCTTCCGGCAGGCAGGACGGTATATGCAAGCCCCGCTAAGGCGAGCGTGATGAGCGGAAGGCCAATCAGGCGGCCTTTGTTGCCATTGGGATTGCCATTGGCGTAATTGTTATTTTGCGGTGCTTTCATGGTCAGGCGTACTCACACTTATCGAACGCGCATAATCAACATCACTACCAGCCGTGGCTGGTTTCACCAGAGCGATTCCTGCAACACCAAGGGCAAAGCCGCCAGCAAGGCTGAGGAAAAGTTCTGATTTCATAAAGTTTATCAGCTTGTTCATTTGTTTTTTCCGAATTGATACGCCTGTATTCGCAAACTGCACCCGGATGGTTACTGTTCACAAAGGCTTCTATTGCGGAGGTCGGGTTAAGCCGCACTTAACGTTCACGGATTCCAGCCAAATTGCGATCAAACGAGTGCTGCACAAGACGACTGGATGCGTGTACACGCTTCTTCAAGGATTTTATCCGAGGTCGCATAGCTGATCCGGAAGCCGGGAGAGAGGCCAAAGGCCCCGCCATGCACCGCCGCGACTCGGGCTTCATCAAGAAAATATCCGATCAGATCTTCATCGCTTTCGATTATTTTGCCCGCCGGAGTGGTCTTGCCAATAAGCCCGCTGGCATCGGGATAGACATAAAATGCACCTTCGGGCATCGGGCAGCTGAGCCCTGGCGCGTCATTGAGCATCGACACCACTAGGTCCCGGCGTCCGCGAAAGGCCTCATTGCGTTCTTTCAGAAAATCTTGCGGGCCATTTAATGCCGCGACCACGGCATGCTGGCTGATCGAGCAGGGATTGCTGGTCGATTGCGACTGCAATTTGCGCATCGCCTTGATCAGCCACTCCGGCCCGCCCGCATAGCCGATCCGCCAGCCCGTCATCGCATAGGCTTTCGATGCGCCATTTACCGTTAGCGTCCGGTCATAGAGACCCGGGCAGACTTCGGCGATGGTGGTAAAGGGGGTGTCCGCATACCAGATATGCTCATACATATCGTCGGTTATCACCATCACCTGCTCATGGCGCAGAAGAACCTCGCCCAACGCTTTCAACTCTTCGCCCGAATAGGCAGCGCCCGTCGGGTTTGACGGCGAATTGAGGATCAGCCAGCGGGTCCTGCGCGTGATTGCTTTTTCAAGCTGGCCGGGTGTGATCTTGTAATTCTGGTCCGCTCCGGCAAGCAACACCACCGGCTTACCCCCGGTAAACCGCACGATATCTGGGTAGCTGACCCAATAGGGTGCCGGAATGATAACCTCATCGCCGGCATCGAGCGTCGCGACCAGCGCGTTGAATAGAGTATGCTTCCCGCCCGAATTCACCGATATCTGGTCAAGCCCATATTCCAAACTATTGTCGCGTTTGAACTTGGCAGCAATCGCCTCCTTCAGGGGCGCGATGCCATCAACGGCAGTATATTTGGTCTGACCATCACGGATCGCCTTGATCGCAGCCTCTTTGACAAAATCGGGCGTGTCAAAGTCAGGCTCGCCCGCCGAAAGCCCAATAACGTCAACACCCTGCTCCTTGAGTTCCATCACCTTGCCCGACATGGCCATTGTGGCGGAGGGCGCGATACGGCCGAGAGCTGCAGAGGTTTTAGTCATTTTCTTACTTTCAAGGCGATACGGAAATAAGGGAGATTGCGCCTCAGCCCCTATCGGCTAGCCCCGTCTTGCGCAACAATTTTGGCAGCAACTAGACCGCGCAGGCTACTGCCTAGAAAGAAGCCGTCTGCTAAATCTTCAATGCACAGATCGGCTTCCACCGCCTCGCCTTTCTCTAGTAATTCGCGGCGCAGCACGCCGGGAAGTAATCCACGCGACAAGGGCGGCGTGGCGAGCTTTCCGCCGCGTTCAACAAAGATCGCGCTACGGCTTGCTTCGGTCAGATAGCCGTCCTTATCGGCGAAGAGAACCTCATCGGTGCCGGCATCAATCCGCGCATCATCTAGAAAACCGCGGTCGGTGGTTTTGTGCATCAACCGGAAGTCGCTGCTATCGACCGGCAGCGGCACGACAGATACGTTGAGCGGTTCTTTCGGCGGCGCGGGGGCGTCAGCTATCTCCACCGCGACCGCGCCGCCGCGTGCAAGTAACAGCCGCAATTTACTGGGGATTTCCAGATGGAAGGTGGCGGCATGAAGCCGGTTGCGCGCCTCATGCCGGTCAAATTCAAAATCAAGCGCGCGCGCGCTTTCCTTCATCCGTTCAAGATGCAGTTCTAGGCGCAATATCCCTTCTGCGGGTTCAAAGCGCATCGTTTCGATGAGATCGAAATTGCTGCCAGTCACCTTCGCAAACTCCCCCTTGGCCAGGCATTCTGCCCATTCATCGCGCATGGTTGAGTCTGCAACGACGCCTGATCCAAGCCCCAGTGAAACGCGCTTTTGCTTTTCGCACAAGGAAAATGTGCGAATTGCGACATTGAAAGCGGCGCTGCCATCGGCGTCGATGCGGCCAATGGAGCCGCAATAAAGCCGGCGAGGGCTTTCTTCTAGTTCATCAATAACTTCCATCGCCCGGATTTTCGGCGCGCCCGTGATCGAGCCGCAAGGAAATATCGCCTTTATGATGTCTACTGCATCCTTGCCCGGGGAGATCTCTCCGGTAACGACCGAGACCATCTGGTGGATGGTCGGATAGCTCTCAATCTTGAAAAGTTCTGGCACATCCACCGAACCGGGGACGCAAACACGCGACAGATCATTGCGCAGCAGATCGACAATCATGAGGTTTTCGGCGCGCTGTTTGGGATCCTTCTGCAATATGCTGCGCGCGGCCAAGTCTGCGGGTGCGTCTGGTTGCCGCTCGGCGGTGCCCTTCATCGGCTTGGTGGTGACATGGCCATCCTTCAGCGCGAAGAAAAGTTCTGGCGAGAAGGACAGATGCCACGCTTCCCCTGTCCAAATAACGCCGCCATATCCGGCCACTGCGCGCGAACGCAGCGCGGCATACAGCGCGAGCGGATGTCCGGCATAAGGCGCGCTCGCCCGGAAGGTCAGGTTGGCCTGATAAATATCGCCCGCCCGGATATATTCCTGCACCTTGGCAAAGGCTTTGGCATAGTCCGAATGGCTAATATCGGGGTATACCATACCCATCCAGCTCGCCCGTGGATCGGGGAGCCACGACGGCACGGCGTCATGACTAAACTCTTGATATTCATTAAATATTCCAAACCACGCCACTGGTGCTTGGCTTGCTGAAGAGGCAATTTCGGTAGCGATACCCCGCCCCGGCTGGGCATCGTAAGAAAGATAGCCCGCGACATACATTCCAGACGCCTGCGCTGTCCGTATTTGTTCGAATAAGGCAGGCAAATCACTCGCTTCATGGGCTACAATCACTTCAAGCGGGTCGCGGTAAAGCCGCGCCGGCGCCGCGCCAGAGATTCGCGCATCGTCGAGCAATATGAAGGGCGTGTCGCAAGCGATCATAAGGGCGGCTATAACGGAAAATCAGCGGGCCGGAAGCTTGCTAGAATTTTGGCGCCCAGAAACCGCGGTGGCCAGGGCCGGAGCCGAACTTAGCGCCTCTTTTTTCCAGGGTCGGGAACTATCTCAAGTGCCTTGCATGCCAGGCAAGATGTTCAGCCATGAAGGTCGAAATGAAATAATAGCTATGGTCATAGCCCGGTTGCATCCTGATCGTCGCCTTTTGCCCGGCCGCGGCGCATGCTTCTTCGAGCAGATGGGTTTTCAGCTGTTCTTCAAGGAAACCGTCCGCGGCCCCCTGATCGACCAGAAGATCGGGCAACCGCGTGCCGTCTGCTATCAGCGCGCAGGTATCATATTCGCGCCAAAGTTGCTGACCCTCGCCAAGATAGCCGCCAAGCGCCTTATGCCCCCACGGACAATTCAGCGGAGAAGTGATCGGCGCGAAGGCAGAGGCGGCGCGATACCGGCCCGGATTGCGCAAAGCGATGGTGAGCGCGCCATGCCCCCCCATCGAGTGGCCCATAATGGTTTGCCGCGCCATATCGGCAGGAAAGTTTGCGGCGATAAGGTCGGGCAGCTCTTGCTCAACATAGCTGCGCATCTGATAATGCCGGTCAAATGGCGAAAGCATTGCATCAACATAAAATCCCGCGCCCAGCCCGAAATCATAGGCATCATCAGGGTCATCGGCCACATCGTCGCCGCGCGGCGAGGTATCTGGGGCAACAAAGATCAGGCCATGCCTGGCGCAGGCGGCGCGATATTCGCCCTTTTCCATGACATTTGCATGGTTGCAAGTGAGCCCGGAAAGATACCAGACCACGGGCAGTTTCGCGCCTTTCGCATGCGGCGGAACATAGACAGCAAAAGTCATATCTGTGCTGGTCGCAGCGGATGAGTGACTGTAGACACCCTGCACGCCGCCATGGCTTTTGACCTCGGAAACTTTTTCAATTGTCATATTGTCGCCTCAAGCAGCCGGTCCTCTTCAAATCCCCGCATACCATTCATAATCTATCTCGTCTTCCCAATAGCCGCCCTTGCCCCGGCCAATATCGGCGAGGCTATCGGTCGCCTCGATCCGCATCACATATTTGGCATGCTTATATCCAAGCTGCCTTTCAACGCGCAGGCGGAGCGGAGCGCCGTGGCCAACCGGCAACATCCCTCCATTCATGCCCCAGGCAAGGATCGTTTGGGGGTGAAAGGCATCGATCAAATCAATCGATTCATAATAAGGGTCTTCGCCGAAGAAGTCAGCGCAGTGAAAGACGATATAGCGCGCACGCGCCGAAAGACCGGCGGCTTTCAGAACAATGCCCAGCGGCGTCCCGCGCCATTTGCCAATCGCGCTCCAGCCCTCGACACAGTCATGCCGGGTAATCTGTTCGCGCGCAGGCATCGCCATTAGCTGCGCGAGCGATAGCTGCATCGGCTTTGCGACCAGCCCGTCAACCTTCAGTTTCCAGCTAGCAAAGCCTTCTGCCCGGTGCGCGTTATATTCGTCCGAAGCCGGGCCGATTGTGCCGTTCATGCGGAAGACCGGCGACATGTCGCTTTCGCTATATTCGCGCGCCAGCGCGGTGCGGCTGGTGATTAGCCGCTGCGAAGCCATATTCAGGCTTTCCGCGCCGCGCAGGATGGAACGAAATCCCTCGCTTTCATTCAAGCGGTCACACCCGGTCAGCGCCAATCCGGCGCTTGCCGCTATCCCGCCCAGCAGCGTGCGGCGCGGGATCAGCAGCTTCTTTTCCTGTTCACTCACGCTGCAGTCCCTTCATCTGACGCTTTCGCAGGTACGCTTTCATCTGGGATCCGGTACCAGCCGGTGATGATTGAGCGGATCCCGCTTACCGGCCCGGCAAGCAGCGCCATCACAATATGGATGATGATAAAGCCGAGGAGCATAAAGGCAGCGATAAAATGCAACGAGCGCGCCGATTGCCGCCCGCCAAAAATATCGAGCAGCCACGGCCAGGCGGCGGCCATGTTCGGCGACATGGTAAGACCGGTGAATATCATCAGCGGAAGCAGTATGAAAATAACAGCTATATAGCTGAATTTCTGTAATATATTGTAGCGTAGTGCCGCCTGCCCCTTGGGGAAGCGCAGCCGGGCATGGTCTTTGATATCCTGCCAGATATGTCGCGGCGACCATTCCGCGCGCGCGATACGCAAGTCGCGCCAAATATGACCGTTAAATAGGCCGCGCAATATGAACAATAGCAGCGGCAGCGCGAGCACCCAGGCAAATAGCAGATGCCAGCGCCGCGCCGATGCAAGGTCATAGCCCGAAGGGATCGTTGCCCAATAAGGAAAGGCATGCTTTTTGCTTTTGCCCTCAGCGTCTTTCCACACTCCTAGCAGCCCTGTCGTCTTTACCTCTAGCGCGCCAATCCGCAGCTTGCCCTGATCGCCCATGCTGCCAATTTCGAGCCAGGCAGAATCGTCATTTGCGCCATATTGGCCCCAGTAAAGCCGGGGGTGCGCGTTGAATATCATCAGCCCGCTCATCAGAAGAATGAGCAAGGCGGCCGCATTGGTCCAATGCCAAAGCCGGGTGGACAAACGGTGCCGCTTCACCCACCCGCCCGGTTGCGCAGATGTGGCAGTGCTTGCCGTTGGCCCTACCTTTGGTTCGTCCTCGATTGTCACAATTGCCCCTTCATGCGAGCAGGCTAGATGGTCGCTACCGGTTCGGCAAGACAGAGGAGAAAGTTACTCGCCCGCCGCCGCCGCGATGCGCACCGCATGGCGGGCAACCACCACGCCAACCTCGGCGGTGGGATTGTCATTATTCAGCTCGGCGATCACTGTCACATTGGGATCAACGCCGACGATACTCGCCGAAAGCGAGCCAATCCGCAGGCTGTATTTGCCGTAGGGGATGCTTTCAAAGAGGAAAAAGCCATCATATTCGCTGCGTGTATTTTTAACGACGCGGCCTTCTTTATCTAGCAGTTCGATGTCGACGCCCGATAGCAGTTTGCCATCCTCGCGTTTCAGCGTTCCGGCCACTTCGCCCGCCGAAACCAGCGGCAATTCAACGGTTAGCGGTACGCCAGGGCGCGGCGTAATGACAACCCCGCTGGAGGCTGGCTGCACAAACGGGTCAGGCAGGCTGGATGTATCGATGCCAATCAGCACCGGTTTGAAGGGCTGAAGATCATCAAGCAGCGTCTGCCCCCGGTCGTCAGTCGGCGGGCCGCGACCAGAGAGTCCTGCGGTCAATTCAACATCTTTTTCAACAGGTTCGTCCGCCTGCCGGATGCCATCGCCATTACGATCATGCCAGACAATAGCCAGCGCCTGACCCGACGAGGCCAGTTTTTCGGAAGAAAAGCGAATACCCCCGCCGCGCGGATCGGGGCCGAAGCTGAAGGCAAGGTTGAGCCCTGCGGCAAGCGAACCGTCACTGCCAAGCTCGACCTGTCCGGTAAGCGCGAATTTTTCGAACCGCCGCGTCAGACCAGCGCCAAGCACACCGCGCGATGTCGGTGCATCATAACTCAGCTGGACACGCCAGTCCGACCGCTCGCTAAGGCGCCTTTCTGCGGTGAACCGGCTATTCTGGAAACCCCTGTCGCGTCCGGTCAACCCAAAGCGGGCCTCGCCGCGCAGGCGAATACCGCCAAGACGTCCCGACAAGCGCAGCGCTGCGTCAAACCTATCGGGCGGATCACTGCCGCTCGCGGCTTTGCGGGTTACCCAGATCATCTCAGCCGATGCCGTTATCCGCTTGATATTAAACGAAAGCCGTGACGCTACTTCGAGCAGGCTGCCACCGCGCAGGTCTTTCTCATGCTCGGCCTCGATATGTAACGGTATATAACTCCGGCCGATCTTGAAGCTGTGGTCAAGGCTGAGACGTAACTGGCGGCGCAAACCGGCCTTATAGCGCTCGCTTTGGAAGCCGCCGCCGAGCAGCGCGCCCTGAGCGCTGATATTGGTCTGGCCAATTTGTGCAAGCAACTGGCCTTTTAACGCATAGCCGCCACGTAAATTACTCGCAGTCGCAAGCTCGACCAACGCCGGCCCAAGCGCGCGCCGCACCGATCCTTCAAGATAATGCCTGCGCAACCCTTTGAAAAGAGATGTTGAATAGGAAGCGGCAAGCGACGTCTTGGCGTTGATCCCGCGTTCGATACCAAAGCTACCGCGCCAGCCGAAATTATCGAACGCCACCGGATTGCTAAAGTTGATGAGGTCACGTCCCGCATCCTGCAACGCCGCCCAATAATATGTTTCGCGCGGTGGAATCGAATCCAGGCCAACGGGGATCAGCCGCACATCGCGCTTTACCTGACCTTGCGGGCCATAGAGCACGATCTCAAAGCGATTCTGTCCAAAGAGTAGCGGCACTTCGAGAAATTCAAACCGCCCGTCGCCGCGCCCCTGCGTATAGCCAATAAGCTGATCATTGCGGTAAAGTTCCGCATCCCATCCGACCGGCAATTCGCCGCGGAAGGTGGTCTGATCGAAATTGTCGGAGCGTTCCAGCGGGCGGTTGGTGATGAAGGCGCCGCGGCCTGCGGTCGACTGGATACCGAGCGGCGTGGAAATCGTTGAAACATCGCCCAGCGCGAAATGCGTGGCTTTCAGCGGCCCAAGCAACCGGCCTTGCGGGTCGGTGCGATAGGCGCGCAGACGCAGCGTTTCCGGAAACGCGCTATTATTCGATGAAAGCCTGGCATCGAAAGATGCACCGGCAATCTCTCCGCTGGCATAAAGCTCATAGCTGAAATTGCTATTCTGCCCATTGATCCGGTCACGCCGCGTCGTCGCCGTGGCAATGGCATCGACCGAAGGCATGCGGAAAAAGCGATAAGGATCATCGGCTTGCGGATATTCAGACAGATCAACCTTCTTGGTCGAGCGCAACCGGCCGGCGCGTTTTTTGCGTTCTTCGGATAACTCGAATGGCAGCTTGCGCTCCGCCTTGAGCAGCAAAAGCGCATTTTGCAGATCCGGAACCAGGTCAACATCGAGCCACCGCGCAAGCGATTTTACATCGGCGCACCAGCCCTCCGGAGTGTCGCGAATCGCCGTGAGCGAGAGCTTTTCAGTCTTGTTCACGATTTGTACCCTGTTCAACTCACGGTCGAGGGTGAAGGTGCGTGCTTCTTCAAATAGCCAGCCAGTTGCGCGGCGCGACTTTTTGTCAAGCCGGACAGGAAGGTCGAAAGCCATAATAATGTCGGCAAGGTCGACGCAAACGCCGCTTGGTGTCTGATAACCGCGAACGCCGTCACCAAGCCGGTATTGCCGCGACCGGATATCGAGCAGCAATGCATCGTCATCATTGGCTTTCCAGCCATCGGCTGCATAAGCAGGCGCGGCCGGAACGCTGATCGCTCCGACTGCCATGGCCACTACGGCCAGCGCTTTTTGCGCCTTATGTTTGATTCTATACATGCGGCTTGCGACCCGCCAACACCCTGTATGCTAGCGAATAACCGTTTGTATTTCGGCGATCTTCCCGCCGCCAGCGCTAAGCGCTTCATAATAGCCGATCGTTACCGGCCCTTTGAGCGCCGCCGCCTGCTCGGGCGCAAGCGGGATTTTTACCATACGGGCATCGATCTCGGGATAGACTGCAATTCCCCTAGCCACCAACGCTGGCTTCGCTTCGCCCTGCCTGGTGATACGAATCTCGCCATATACCGACTTGGTGCCCTCACGCGCCATATCAAGAACCAGCACTGGCCCGCGTTCTTCAGCTATCATACGCGGGTTGCTGATCGATGCAGATGCGTTCAACCGGCCCTTGCGGATTATGACTGGAATTGTCACGCCATAGACAGGAATAAGCTTAATTTTCAATCCACTAACTGCTTGCGATTCCGCGGTTGCCGCTGGCGCCCTGGGTATTGCGCGAAACAGTAGATGCGCCCGGTATTCACCATCTGGCAATTGCTCCACTCCGCGCAGGCCAAGCCGGATTGCTTGCGGCTGGTTGGGCGGCAGCGTTACCCGGCGCGGCGCGTAACGAATTACGCCGCGCGCCGCATTTTCTTTCTCATTCGCTTCTTCATCCGCCACATCGACAAGCTTGCCATTTGGATCCATCCGGCGCAGCACGAGCGAGATACGGTAGGTGGATTCTTCATTTCCGACATTGTTGAGAATAACCTCTGTGCCCCGACGTCCGTCAAAAATAATGCGCGTCGGCGCAACGAGCAAGTCACCTGCGGCATGTGCCGGCGCCGAAAGAGCAAAGGGGGTAGCGGCGAGCACGGCGGCCGCCACGAGCGCCTTGGTCGAATTAAAGATGCCGGTGATCATAATATTCCCATCCAAATATATTTGCAGGCGCGCCGTATAGCGCCACCCCAGTCCACCCAGCCGTGCTGCCACAAGATGGTTACCAAGCTGCTAACCTTGCCGCAGAAGGCAAAAAAATACCTCCGAAGCATCGGGCTCCGGAGGTATTTCCTAATCCAGCTAGAGGTTTAAACCTCTGAAAGATTACTGATAATCGACATCAACGTCGAAAGTTGCCGAATAAGCACCGGCAGCCTGACTTGCGCCAACGGTAAGCGAACCACCGACATAAACCGTATCGGTTCCTGTCGAAGTGAACGATCCGGTCGAAAGCGAAGGTGTCATCGACATGGTCGCGCCGCCTGGGCCGTTCAGCGTAACAGCGCCTGCAGTAGCAAAGCTAACGTCAACGGTCTGGCCGCTGGCTGCAGTCACGTCGATCGAGCCGCTGCTTGCGGTACCGACGCAGGTCATCGTGCCGCAAGCACGAGTGCCAGCTGCGTCCGCGGTGACAGAAGCCGTACCGCCGGTTGCGTCAGAAGCGATCGTACCGAAGTCGAGATCGACAACGTTAGCGAGCGTAACAGCTTCGATGATTTCGGCATCAGCGCCAACGGTTTCAGTAGCGGCCTGAGCAGCGCCTGCAGTCATAGCAGCAGCGGCAATAGAGCCCACTAGTGCAAATTTAATCTTGTTCAACATATTCTGGTCCTTTGCGACAAAAGCAATAATGTAACGAGAATGCCCCACAGCATTCAACCACCCTTCTGCCATCAGAATCATAAGGCTTTGCTGATTGGTCTGGTTAATCGATATTAACGTTTGTGTGGTATTATATATATAATATCAAATACTTAGATGATATATTTGAAGCTGGGCGGTCAAAATATTGACGCACATCCGTATATAGTTTCTGCTGAAGGGCAATTTTCTGCCGCTCGGCGTGCACCGCTATCAGAAACTCTCGCCGGTCAAGCGCTGGCACAACATGTCGAGCTGATCGAGACTGTTATAGTCAAAGGTCACCGACCCGGCCTTGCCATTCTTCCGTGTGACTATCTTTACATGAAGCCCCAAAAGATCGCCAAGATGCACTTCAACGGCATGAATATCGGCATTGTCGCCGGGCGCCGGCATGACAGGCGCCTTTTTTTCAACTATGCGGCCGCCGGAGCGATTCTTTTTCACCAAAGCTTCGGTAGCACGAACGGAAAGCCCCTTGCGCACCACAATAGCGGCCAGTTTGACCGCTTCATCGCTTCCGAGCAAGGCCCGCGCATGACCCATCGTCAGCTTTTCTTCGATCACCAGGTCTCGCAAAGGACGCGGCAAATCAAGCAGCCGCATTATATTGGCAACATGGCTGCGCGATTTATCGACAATCTTTGCGAGCGCCGCCTGACTGTGGCCAAACTCTTCGGAAAGCCGTTTATAGGCCTCCGCCTCTTCTATCGGATTCAGATCTTTGCGCTGAATATTCTCAACCAGTGCGATTTCGAGCGTCTGCCCATCATCATAGTCCCGGATTATTGCCGGCAGCTCGTGCAAACCCACTTTCTGCGCCGCCCGCCAGCGGCGTTCGCCCGCAACAATCTGATATCCCTTACCTTTTGGTCGCAGCACGATAGGCTGCACCAGACCATGCCGCTTGATGCTATCGCCTAGCTGCGACAGTGCATCATCGTCAAAATGACGCCGCGGTTGCTTCGGATTTGGTTTTATCTGCGCTATTGCGACGATGCTGACGCCCTTGAGCGCAGGCGTTTGGGGGGTTTTATCAACCTGCGGCGTCGAATCATCACGCAGAGCCTCACCCAGCAGGGCATCAAGGCCGCGGCCCAGGCCCTTTTTTGTGCTTAGCGGTTTACTGCCTGCCACGCTCATGCTGCCATCTCCCGCTCAGGCAAGCGCCCGATAAGTTCGCGCGCAAGCGCCATATAGGCCTCCGATCCGGTACAGCGATGGTCGTATACCAGCGCCGGCAGGCCGTGACTCGGCGCCTCGGACAGCCGTACATTACGGGGAATCACCGTATCGAAAACCAGCGAACCCAGAACGCCGCGCACATCGCGAGCCACCTGCCCGGTCAATTTATTACGGCGATCATACATCGTCAAAGCCACGCCCTTGATGGACAAGTCGGCGTTGAAACGTTTTTGTACACGCTCAACTGTCTGTAAAAGCTGGCTTAATCCCTCAAGTGCAAAAAACTCACATTGCAGCGGAACGATAATTGAATCGACCGCCACCAGCGCATTAATAGTCAATAGACCGAGCGACGGCGGGCAATCTATCAGGCAAATGTCCCAATCATCTTCGGCATTGTCGAGCGCACCGGCGAGCCGGTGGGTACGATCCTCGAAATCAACCATTTCAACTTCGGCGCCAGACAGATCGACCGTGGCCGGCACCACTTCAAGGCCAGGTATCTGTGTTGCCATCGCGGCCTCATTGACGCTGGCCTCGCCCAACAGCAGGTCATAGCTGCTATGTTTGCGATCTGCCTGTTTAAGGCCCAAACCGGTGGAGGCGTTGCCTTGGGGGTCAAGGTCAATCAGCAGACAGCGCCATCCGCTTGCAGCAAGCGCAGTTGCCAGATTTATAGCGGTTGTCGTTTTACCGACACCGCCTTTTTGATTCGCTATGGCAATCCGGATCATGCTTTTTTCCGTTTCTTAGCAAGCTTCTGGCCCAATAGCCGGCCTGTCAGAATACCCGCGTCGGCATCGGTAAGGCTCGCTTCAATCTTAAAATCCAGCCTGCCGCGCCATTCGCGCTGCTTCTGCACTTCTGCAAGCTCCCTAGCGGCATTTCTTCCCTTTGGTAATAGCCAGCATGTATTATCTGTGGAAAATCGCGCTGCAAGGCGCAGCAATTGCGGTAAAGGCGCGAAGGCGCGCGCGCTGATAACTGCAAATGGCGCGGCCTCTAACCGCTCGAGGCGTTTACCGGCGACGGTGACATTCTCCTGCAAATCAAGAAGTTCGACCGCCCGTTCGAGATAGTCAATGCGCCGCGCACGCGATTCAACCAATGTAACCGGCGAATGCGTGATGATTGCCGCCACAAGGCCCGGGAACCCGGCCCCGCTGCCAAGGTCGAGCCATTTCCCGCTCAGCCTGCTTTTCGGCAAAAGCGCCAGCAGCTGCGCGCTATCAAATATGTGCCTCATCCAAATATTGTCGAGCGTCGATGCCGAAATCAGATTTTGCAGCTTGGCCTCTTCGCGCAGAAATGCTTCAAACTGATCTAGCCGCTCCATTGTTTCACGTGAAACATTGAGACTTTCGGTTAGCCAGGTCCTGGCTTTCTCATCGGTCACGCTGCCTTCTCTTTCGTAGATCTGGATTTCGAGGCGCGTTTTGCATGGACCAGAATAGCCGCGAGCGCTGCCGGAGAGATGCCGCGTACCCGCGATGCGGCGGCCAATGTTTCCGGTCGAGCGCGCTCCAGCCGTTCGGTCATTTCATTCGATAGCCCTGCAATGCTCCGATAATCCAACCCGTCCGGGAGTGATATCCGCTCGCTCGCCGCCAGATCGCGAATTTCTGCATCTTGCCGATCGAGATAGGGCGCATAGCGGCCATCCTGTTCAATCTCGTCGAGAAGTGCACCATCCCACGGCAATGTTTCACGTGAAACATGCAATAGCTCGCGGAGAGTTACACTCGGGAACCGCAGCCAATCGCCCAAGGGCATTCGCCCTGCGTCGCGCCGGACGTTCAGCCCGGCCTTGATCAGCCTGTCGGCGGTTTCCAGCTCTTCCATTGCGGCTTCCACTTCACCGCGTTCCTTGACCGCCACCATGAAGGCCTCATGCCGCTCCTTGCCCACAACGCCCGCTTTGATGGCGACCGGTGTTAGCCGGGTGGCGGCATTGTCGGCACGCAGGCGGAGGCGATATTCCGCGCGGGCGGTGAGCATCCGGTAGGGTTCCGTGACGCCCTGCAGAACCAAATCATCAATCATAACAGCTATATAGCTACTGGAACGGTCAAGTGTTATCATGTCGCGCTCCAATATCGCGCTTGCCGCACCCATTCCCGCGGCCAACCCCTGCGCTGCGGCTTCTTCATAACCGGTGGTGCCATTGATCTGCCCTGCGCAATATAGCCCATTCAGACCGCGCACGGCCAACGTCCGATCCAATGCGCGTGGGTCTATATGGTCATATTCAACCGCATAGCCGGGCACCAATATCTCGCATCTTTCAAGCCCGGCCATAGAGCAGATCATCTCTTGCTGAATGTCGGTGGGCAGCGATGTGGAGATACCATTGGGGTAGATAAAGCGGCTATCGAGCCCTTCGGGTTCGAGAAAAACCTGATGCCCGTCGCGATCTGCGAATCGGTGGATCTTGTCTTCTATCGATGGGCAATATCGCGGCCCCTCACCCTGAATATCGCCGCCAAAAAGCGGAGAGCGGTCAAGCCCCGAACGGATGATGTCATGCGAGCGCGCATTGGTTCGGGTGATCGAACAAAATAGCTGCGGGTTGCTGCGTTGCGCCGTGAGCGTGGACATCGTCCAGCAGCCATCGTCGGATGGTTGCTCGGCGAGCGCGGCCCAGTTGATTGTCCTGCCGTCGAGCCGAGGCGGGGTTCCGGTCTTAAGCCGTGCCATCGGAAGCTTTGCAGCATAGATCTGATCTGCCAGCCTTTGCGCAGCATTTTCTCCAATGCGGCCGCCGTCGAAACGTTCCTCGCCGCGAAACAGCTTCCCTCCAAGAAAGGTACCGGTTGCAAGAATAACCGCCAGCGCCCGAATTTCGCTACCATCAGCCAGCGCAATGCCGGCTATCTGCGTATTGCTATCATCAGCAAAGACCAGCGCCGCCGCTTCTCCCTCGACAATCTCCAGATTTGCGGTCCCGGCGAGCTGACGCCGGATCGAGGAACTAAAAAGATTGCGGTCGGCCTGTATACGCGGCCCCCGCACAGCTGCACCCTTGGAAATATTGAGCATGCGGTAATGGATCGCTGCATCGTCTGCGGCGCGCGCTATCAACCCATCAAAGGCATCAACCTCGCGCACCAAATGCCCCTTACCCAGCCCACCAATCGCAGGATTGCAGGACATCGCGCCGATTTTGTCCTTGTCGAAAGACACCAGCGCGACATGGCATCCCATACGCGCAGCAACGGCCGCCGCCTCGGTCCCCGCGTGACCGCCGCCGATAACGATAATATCAAAATCTGTTTTTGCACCTGGATTCATCGCTGCGGCCCTTAGCGCAAGGCAGCAATAGCGTCAAAGCCATCTCGCCAGCCGGAGCAATGTTTCACGTGAAACAATTCCGCCAGCGATATTCACTTGCCGATGCAAAAGCGCCCAAAGAGCGTGTCGAGCATGTCTTCGGTGTGCGCCCGGCCAGTGAGCGCGTCGAGTGCCAGTCTCGCCTGACGCAGCTGCTCTGCTGCGATCAGCATATCTTCTGCCACCGCCGCGTCTTGAAGCTCGTTTGCGGTTTTTTTAAGCGCAGCGCGCTGGCGCCGGTTGACCGCAAAGCTGTCTGGCGGCGGCAGTAGCATCTTTGACCGCATGACGATATTTTCGGCAAGCTCGGACATGCCCTCATCCGTTTTGGCCGACACCGGCATCCCGGTCGACTTAGCGACATGCCCGGCTTCATCGATCTTTGCGTCCACCTCCAACAGGCAATCATGCTCTGGCCCCTCGCCTTCAGGGCCCAGCCAGAGGATCATATCCGCCCCGGCAAAGGCATTATGTGCGCGCTTGATGCCGATCGCTTCGATCACATCGCCGCCGCCGCTGCTCCCGACCCCGGCAGTATCAATGAAAACGAGCGGCAAGCCCTGGAGTGCAACCGGAACTTCGATCACATCGCGGGTCGTGCCTGCTATGTCAGAGACAATCGCCGCTTCACGGGCGACCAACGCATTGAGCAGAGTAGACTTACCGCTGTTGGGAGGGCCGCCAAGAACCACCCGAAGGCCATCTCGCAATTTCTCAGCTGGAGGTTGATCAAGCAAGCCATTGATCTCGCTTATCACTACACCACATGTGTTTGATATATTTATATTATTTGACGATTCTACGTCATCCTCGTCTGAGAAATCAAGCACAGCCTCAACCGCGGCGGAAACACGCAAAACCTCTTCGCGCCAACGCTCTATTGCCGCTGCGAACTTGCCGCCAATCATCGTTGCGGCTGCGCGGCGTTGCCATTCGCTCTCCGCCGACAGCAAATCGCCGAGAGCATCAGCTTCATTGAGGTCGATACGCCCGTTGAGGAAAGCGCGGCGGGTAAACTCACCCGCTTCGGCCTGCCTGAGGCCGTCCATACCTGCGAGAACGCCTTCTACTGCCCGAATGACCGCGCGGCCTCCATGCAGATGCAATTCGGCCAGATCTTCGCCTGTTGCGCTGTCAGGCCCGGGAAATATGAGCAAGAGAGCCTCGTCCAGCAATCCGCCATCGTCTGGGCTGCGAAGCTTTGCCAGTGACGGTTTGCGCGGCTTTGGTACGCGCCCCGCTATCGCCTCAACTGCGGCGAAAGAACGTGCGCCGCTAATTCGTATGATGGCAATAGCCGCAGGCGGCGCGCCGCTCGACAGCGCGAATATGGTGTCATAATCGGCCATAGAACGAAGTTTACTTCTTGGACTTGCCCTTGCCGGAAACGCCGGAGAAAGCTGCCTTCGCGCCGGTTTCAATCATTTGCTGGAATAACTGCAAGCCCATTTGGCCCATCGGCGCGATCTGCTTGCCAATTTCCTGCAGCTGGTCAATGCCGCCCGCGCCCTTCATCAATTTGGTGACGCCCGCCACATAGGCCTCGTTGGCCTTGGTAACATCGGGCAGACCCAGCAATGTCCGGGCTTCCTCCGGTGTGCAATCGATTTCGATATTCATTTTCATTGGGTTTGTTCCCCTCTCTCTGGCGCTCCGTCACTTGCCTATACAGTATAGCGATTAAACCGGATCACACAATTGGCAAGCTATGGCGGCGGCGACAGATGTCATTGCGCAAGGACGCGCGGCCATATCACCCCAACAATGTTAACACGCCCAAATTAGGGTCGGTCGCGCCTTCATAAATCATCTTCAACGCGACAAATAAGATTACAGCCAAGCCAATATAAGCGATCCATTTATGCCTATCGATAATCTTGGCGATGAAATTCGCGGCGATGCCCATCAGCGCGACAGCGACGATCAAGCCAACAATCATGATCCCGGGATGGTCCTTGGCCGCGCCAGCGACCGCCAGCACGTTATCGAGGCTCATCGACACGTCGGCTGCCGCAACGCCCCATGCCGCCGCAGCGAAGCTTTTTGCGGGCTTCAGGCCGCTGTCATGATCTCCGACCACTTCGGGCGAACCGGCGCTCTGCCCCGTATCATCCCGCAACTCGCGCCAGAATTTCCACGCAACCCATAAAAGCAGGACTCCGCCGGCGAAAATTAAGCCGATAATTCCCATCAGGGAAGTTACCAGCAACGCAAAGATCAGGCGCAGGACAAGCGCCGCGCCAATGCCGATCAATATTACTTTTCGCCGCTGTTCTGCCGGAAGGCCAGCAGCAAGAGCGCCAACCACTATGGCATTGTCGCCTGCCAGCACGAGATCGATCAGGATAACGGTGCCGAAAGCAGTCAGCGCCGCTGGATCACCAAGGTTGCTAAAATCGCGTATGATCGCCGACCAGATTTCGCTTGGCCCGCCGAAGCCGCCAGCGACGGCGGTGAACAATGTCAGCAAATCGATCATACGGCTATCGGTTCCTCAAAATAGCTGACTTCGGGCATTGGATCGTAAAATCCGTGGAGCAAATCGCGCCATTGCTGATAGCGGTCTGACTTTCGAAAGCCCTGCTCATGACTAGCAATATCGTCCCAATTGACGATGAGCAAATAGAGGTTTTGTTCTTGCGAAGCTGGGCGGATTTCGATGCCTTGAAAACCGGGCGATGCAGAAATGAGCGGGATAGCTTTCGCCATTGCTGCTTCAAACTGCGCTGCTTCTCCGGGCCGCACACGCAGCAAGGCATGTTCGAGGATCATCCGCCGTGCCCAACCTTACTGGTTCATGGAATCGAAGAAGTCTTCGTTGGTCTTTGAATCTTTCATCTTGTCGAGCAGGAATTCCATCGCATCGACGGTGCCCATCTGCATGAGAATGCGGCGCAGCACCCACATCTTCTTGAGCTTGTCATCATCAACCAGCAATTCTTCCTTACGCGTGCCCGATTTGCCGACATCAAGGCTCGGGAAGATGCGCTTGTCAGAAACCTTGCGGTCGAGCACAATTTCCGAATTACCAGTGCCCTTGAATTCTTCGAAGATAACTTCGTCCATGCGGCTGCCGGTGTCGATCAGCGCGGTTGCGATGATCGAAAGCGAACCACCTTCCTCGATATTACGCGCAGCACCAAAGAATCTTTTGGGGCGCTGCAATGCATTAGCATCGACGCCGCCGGTGAGCACCTTGCCGGAGCTTGGCACTACGGTGTTATAGGCGCGGCCAAGACGCGTGATCGAATCGAGTAATATAACAACATCATGCTTGTGTTCAACGAGGCGCTTTGCCTTTTCAATCACCATTTCGGCAACCGCCACATGGCGCGTGGCAGGCTCATCAAAGGTCGAGCTGACGACCTCACCCTTCACGCTGCGCTGCATGTCGGTGACTTCTTCAGGGCGCTCATCGATGAGCAGCACAATCAGGAAAACTTCCGGATGATTGTCAGTAATCGACTTGGCGATATTCTGAAGCAGCACGGTTTTACCCGTACGCGGCGGCGCGACGATCAATGCGCGCTGGCCTTTGCCCTGGGGCGCAACAATATCGATCACCCGCGAAGATTTATCCTTCACCGTTGGGTCAAGAGTGTCGAGCGTCAGTTTACTATCAGGATAAAGCGGTGTGAGATTGTCAAAATTAACCCGGTGACGAACCGCGTCGGGATCATCGAAATTGACCTTGAGCAGTTTGGTAAGTGCAAAATAGCGCTCGCCATCCTTGGGCGCGCGAATCTCGCCTTCAACTGTATCGCCGGTTCTCAAGCCAAATTGGCGAACCATATTGGGCGAGACATAAATATCATCGGGGCCCGCCAGATAGTTGGCTTCCGGGGAGCGCAAAAACCCGAAATTATCGGACAGCACTTCGATCGTGCCAATGCCCATAATCTGCTCGCCTTCTTCGGCCTTTTCTTTCAGGATCGCGAACATCAAATCCTGCTTGCGCAGCGTCGATGCACCCTCAATGTCCAGCTCTTCAGCCATCGAAACGAGATCGGCTGGCTTTTCTTCTTTAAGGTCTCTTAAATGCATGGGAGAGTTTCCGCCAAAAATGGAATTACCGGATGTAGAAAATTACCGGATCAAAATGTGAAGGTTGATGACGCTACTTTTTTTGAAAGATCGCGCCTCGCGCCCGGACGGGCTTGGGCGTTCAACTAGGCCGGTAACCTGGCCTTGTCAATTAAGCCGAGTTCAGAATGGCTTTACGACCACCAATATCACGATGATAGCAGCGGCAACTCCGGGCACTTCATTCAGCAATCTTAGCTTCTTACCTTCCAATGGCCGTTCACCGCGCGCCAATTTTTTTGCATAGGCGCTCATCCAACCATGATAGCCCGAAAGCAAAAGCACGGCGAGCAGCTTGGCATGAAACCATGCTTCGCTGAACGCGCCGACCTGAACGGCGAGGATCAAACCGAGGATCCAAACGACAATTATTGATGGCAACAGGATGATCTTAAGCAAGCGGTTTTCACGCTCCACCCATTTGGCGTCATCATCGCTGCCCGCCGCCGATTCCTGATGATAAACAAAGAAACGCGGCAGCATGAACAGGCCCGCCATCCAGAAGATCACGAAGATGATATGCGCGGCCTTCAGCCAGTCATAGAGCATTGCAATATATTCCATTATCCTCTTACCAGTGTAAGCAGCTTTTCAACATGTTCAATGGGGGTATCGGGTAGAATGCCGTGTCCAAGATTGAATATATGCGGCCGGCCTGCAAAGGCCGCGCGGATATCAGCAACGCCTTGTTCCAGCGCCGCGCCGCCCGCGATCAGCGCCAACGGATCAAGATTACCCTGCACGGCCATGTCTTTTGGAAGCACGCTATTTGCCCAAACCGGATCCACGGTCTCGTCAATACCGATAGCGTCGACTCCGGTATTCAACGCATAGGCCGCAAGCTTTCCGCCGGCACCTTTCGGAAATCCGATGATCGGCACATTGGGATGACGCGCCTTCAGGCCTTTCACAATCGCGGCATTTGGCTGTATCACCCAGCGTTCAAATTGAACCGGGGAGAGGGGTCCAGCCCAGCTATCGAAAAGCTGCACCGCATCAACGCCTGCTTCGATCTGGCCCGATAGATAATCTACCGTAATGTCAACGATGGCACTGATTAGCGCGCCAAACCGCTGCGGCTCCAGATAGGCCATACGCCGCGCCGCGTTTTGATCCTTCGAACCCTGCCCGTTCACCATATAAGTCGCAACCGTCCAGGGAGACCCAGCAAAGCCCAAGAAGGTTACTTCGGGGGGCAGGGCTACCGCGACCTTGCGAACGGTATCGTAGATGGGGTCCAAGCGGCTTAGATCAGCTGTCAGACTATCTATATCTTCTTCAGCTATTCGCGGGGCGAGCCGGGGACCTTCTCCAGCTTCGAACCATAATTTCTGTCCCATCGCATAGGGAACGATCAGAATATCGGAAAACAGGATAGCACCATCAAAACCAAAACGGCGGATCGGCTGAAGAGTAACTTCAGCGGCAGCATCGCTATCATAAACCAGTTCTAGAAAGCCGCCCTTTTCTGCGCGCAATTTTCGATATTCCGGAAGGTAGCGTCCCGCTTGCCGCATCAGCCACACAGGCGCAGTAGCCTGCTGTTTGCCCTGCAGGATATTCAGTAATTTTTTGTCAGGAATTTCGGCGATCACGCAGCTCTCTTCTAATCAAAATAATATATAGAATATAGATGATGATTTATGATGTATTGTGGATTTGTCGTCGCTCTAGGTGCTTTTGGCAATTTTGCAAACATGTTGACGCGGTTGATCTGTGACAAACCCGTCGATTCGCAAAAAGCTTGCCCGATATTCACAGGGTGTGTGTATTGCTTTGCGCATGTTGAAAGCCTGTGTCCGAATCGAAGCGCAAATGACTCATATCGGGGATGGATATTGGCGGTTAAATTTGTCCCTTGATTTATCCCCAGCGGTTGCACAGGGATATGCAGGTGTCTAAAAAATTTCACCTCCACCTGCTTTCCGATTCCACCGGTGAGACTTTGGAGAATATTGCCAAAGCGGCATTGGTGCAATTTGACGCCATCGATAATGTGGTCAAACATTTCTGGCCGATGGTGCGTTCGGAAAGCCACCTGGAACGCATATTGGCTGATATCACCCAAAATCCGGGACTGGTGTTTTTTACTCTGGTGAACCGCGACACAAGGCGCCGGCTCGAAAGCCGGTGCCGGACATTGGGAATACCCGCGGTGGCGGTTCTCGATACCGTAACCGATGCCTTGTCCAATATGCTTGGCCAGGAAGCGAAGGCTCGTCCCGGAAGACAGCATGCCCTCGACGCCGCCTATTTTGCGCGCGTCGATGCGATCCAGTTCACCATCGCGCATGATGACGGGCTACATGCCGAAAATTGGGAGGAAGCCGATATTGTGCTCGCCGGTGTCTCGCGCACCTCGAAAACGCCGACCAGCATCTATCTTGCTAACCGCGGCTATAAAACCGCAAATATTCCGCTGGTTCCAGAAGCGCCCCCGCCGGAGAGTCTCTACACGCTGAAAAACCCATTGGTTGTTGGTTTGGTGACCAGCGCGGACCGGTTACAACAGGTTCGGCGCAACCGCCTCCTTTCGCTTAATCAGGCACCTGATACCGATTATGTCGATGAGGAAAAGATAAGGTCGGAGCTGAAATATGCGCGCCGTATTTTTGGTGACAATGGCTGGCCAACAATCGATGTGACGCGGCGTTCTATCGAAGAAAGCGCGGCCGCAATCATAAGCATGGTGCAGGAACGCGAGGTGGCGCAAATGCAATCATGACGCCAATGGCCGGAGCAGTGATCAGGCCGCTGATATTGGCCTCCCAAAGCCAAGGGCGTCAGATGTTGATGCGCGAGGCCGGACTTTCCTTTGAGTGTGTATCTGCAGTTATCGACGAAGAGGCGGTTCGCTCCGGGATGGAGGCTGAAGGTGCAAAGCCGCGTGATATTGCTGACGCGTTGGCGCAGGCAAAGGCGCTTAAAGTCTCACGCAAATTTCCCGATGCTATGGTGATTGGCTCTGACCAAATACTTGTCATGCCGGATGGCGATTTGATGCGTAAGGCCGGATCGCGTGATGAGGCCGAAATTCAAATTGCAAAACTCGCCGGGCGCACGCACCGCCTGATCAGTGCTGCAGTTATTTGTGAAGAGGGCAAAGCCGTCTGGCGCATCGTTGATGGCGCAAAGTTGACAATGAAGCCTTTGGAGGCCTCCACAATAACGGCATATGTAAAAAAATATTGGGAAGATATCCGCCATTGTGTCGGCTGTTACCGGGCAGAAGCAGAGGGTGCAGCGCTTTTCGACAATATCGAGGGAGAGCAAAGCACGATTGTTGGTATGCCGATGCGGCCTTTGCTGGATTATCTTACAATACGTGGATATGAGCGCGCTTTATGACGTTGCCCGCCACTCCCGATACTGGCCCCGATACTGGCCCCGATACCGGCCCTTATGCCGAAGTGATTGGCGATCCGGTCAGCCATTCAAAGTCTCCGCTGATTCACAATTTCTGGTTGGATAAGCTCGGGATCGATGCTGAATATCGCGCGCATCATGTTGTTGCTGATAATCTGCAGACATATTTTGAAGCGCGCGCGCGCGACGATAATTGGCGCGGATGCAACATTACGCTGCCGCACAAGATTGCCGCGCTCGACCATGTTTGCGATCCTGGCGGAATTCGTGCGAGCATCGGTGCGGTAAACACCGTTTTTCGCGATGAACGCGGCGCGCTTACCGGGACGAATACCGATGTTGGCGGCTTTTTTCTTCCAATAGCCGATCTACCGCTCGCCGGAAAAAAAGCGATAGTCGTGGGTGCGGGCGGCGCGGCGCGGGCCGTAGTTTTCGCATTGAAACAGGCCGGTATCGGCGAAGTAACCATGCTCGCCCGCAGCGCTCTCAAGGCAGCCGGCTTGCTCGCGCAGTTTGGCATCAAGGGTGATATACTCCCAATGGATGCGGTGCTGCCGAAAGCTACGCTTCTGGTAAATTGCAGCCCGCTCGGTATGGAGGGGCAGCCTCAGCTTGAGCTGGATTTGTCACCGCTTCCCGAAGACGCACTGGTATATGATATTGTCTATACGCCGCTAGATACCGGCCTGTTGAAGGCAGCGCGTGCCTGCGGACTTGCGTCAGTTGACGGGATGGATATGTTAATCGGACAGGCTGCTTTGGCGTTCGAGCTATTCTTTGAACAAGCACCGCCGCCGGGCCATGAGGATGAACTGCGCGAAAGGTTGCTAGCGTGAGAAGTGATAGCAAACGTCCGCATATAATCGGCCTGACGGGTTCTATCGGCATGGGCAAATCTACCGTTGCCCAGATGTTGGTTGATGAAGGCGTGGCGCTGTTTGATGCCGATGCAGAGGTGCACCGGTTGCAAGGTTCTCGCGGCGATCTGGTCGCCGAGATAGAAGCCGCCTTTCCCGGAACAACCGGCCCCGGCGGCGTTGATCGCAAGGTACTTGGTGCAATGGTGCTGAGCGATAGGGACCGGCTGGCGCAGCTGGAAATGATTATCCACCCGGCCGTTGCCCGGTCGCGCATGGCCTTTGTCGAAGAACATCGCACGGACGACATGATTGTATTCGATATCCCGCTGCTGTTTGAAAAGCGCGCAGAGGGAGGTGTGGACAGCATTGTAGTTGTATCAGCCCCGGCAGACCAGCAGCGCGAAAGGGTGCTGGCGCGGCCGGGAATGAGCGAAGAGAGATTCGAATCGATCCTTGCATTGCAATTGGACGATGCGGAGAAACGAAAAGGCGCTGATTATGTGATCGAGAATGGCAGCAGCCTTGCGGAAACACGCGGCCAAGTGGAAAAACTGGTCGAAACATTGCGCGCGGCACTTGTCAGCCGCGCAAAATAAGCCAATATCACTATCAAGATGCGTGAAATTATCTTTGATACGGAAACCACCGGCTTTGACCATCGCGGTGATGACCGCATGGTCGAAATAGGCTGTATCGAGATGATTGACCGGATATCGACCGGAAAAACCTATCATTGTTATTTTAACCCGCAGCGCGCGATGCCAGAGGCGGCGCAGAATGTGCATGGGCTTTCCGATGTTTTTCTTTCCGATAAGCCGCTATTTCCCAGCAAGGCAGAGGAACTGCTTGAATTTTTGGGTGATAGTCCACTGGTGGCGCACAATGCGGCATTTGATTTCGGCTTTCTCAATTCGGAGCTTGAACTTGCCGCCATGACGCCGATCAATCTGGACCGGATGATTGATACCGTAGCGTTGGCACGGATCCGGCATCCGGGCGCAAAATTGTCGCTTGATGCGCTGTGCACGCGTTATGGAATAGACCGTTCGCACCGCGTTAATCATGGCGCTTTGCTTGATGCCGAATTGCTTACGCATGTCTATATTGAACTAACCGGCGGGCGGCAGATCGGGCTTGGGTTGGCAACCAGCGAAGGTGATGCTGAAAATGCCGTTACCGCGCATGCTGCCCCGGCCGAACATGCTTTCCGGGAGGCGCGGCCACACAGCGCAAGTGCAGAAGAGCTGGCGCGGCACGCAAAATTTGTCGAAGGGATCGAAAGCCCCCTCTGGTATGACGGGCCAGGGAAATAACTTTCGAACCATAATTTTTGTAAAACAAAGGAGAATGGCTATGGAAATCAGGGTATCTGGGCATCAGGTGGAAACCGGCGCGGCCTTGCAGAGCCATGTCGAAGACCGGCTCACCGCCATTTCCGACAAATATTTCGCCAAGGCGCTTTCGGCGCATGCCACTTTTGGGCGCGGCCCGCATGAGAGCTTTACAAGCGATATCGTCATGCATGTGATGCAAGGGCTCGTCTTAAAGGGACGCGGCGGCGCGCGGGATGCACATGCTGCCCTTGATAAAGCGGCGGCGCGAATTGAAAAGCAGTTACGCCGCTATATGCGGCGGTTGCAGGATCGCCATAGCCAGGCGGCCTTTGCTCTCAAGCAGGAGGAGGCGGCCTATACCGTGTTCGACAATGATGCCGAGGAAGAAATAGTACCCGACGCGCCGCTTATTGTCGCCGAAACCAAGGTCGACATTCCCGAATCTTCGGTTTCCGATGCGGTGATGATAATGGATTTGCGCGATACCAGCGCGCTGTTGTTTAAAAATACTGGAACTGGCACGCATAATATGGTCTATCGCCGCGAAGATGGCACGATCGGATGGGTTGAACCAAAATTCGCATCCTAGAATTCGGCCATGGTCGTAAATTAAATTATTTGGAAACAAATATTTGGGGACTGCAGCCTTAATGGCGTGCAGTGATTCGGGTTATGATTCGTACTTCAACAAGGCTTGATGAAGGGGCCGTCGTCGCGGACACCAAATGTTCGGACAAATTCGCTTTGATGGCCAAAATCGCGTCATTGGCGTCAGAAAATTACGGCCTCGATGCGTCCAAATTACTGGAAAGCCTCGAAGAGCGCGAGCGGCTCGGGGCCACGGGGTTTGGCGGTGGCACCGCAATTCCGCATTGCAAATATGACGGTATAGATACGCCGCGGGGCATTTTCGTCCGGCTGGCGAAACCGATGGATTATGCGGCGGTTGATGATGGCCATGTCGATTTGATCTATGCATTGGTTTCGCCGACACATGATGGAGCCGCGCATCTGCGGGCGCTTGCAGAGGTCTCGCGTATGTTTCGCGATGAACAAAGTGTTGCCCAGCTACGCGGAGCTGGCGATGCAGCGGCGCTTTTTGCGCTGCTGACCTATGATGAGGAGCGCGACGCTGCCTGATTCAGCGACGCTAGGCCGGGATAGGCCAAAATGATCGAGCCGCGGCTGGCCACGAATCTGCAGATATCGGCGCTTATTAAGATCACCGAGGCGCAAGGCGGCTTTGCAACCGTGTTGCATAAGGGCGATTCCATTTCGGGCGCAATCCTGCTGATAGCGCGGATTCGGGGTGAAAATCCGGCGGTTTTTGAACGCTATCCATCGCTCGATGGCGGCTCGCTATGGCAGGCTGCCGCGCAGAAAAGCGTGGTTTCGGAAAGGGATATGACAAATTGGTTGCGCAAACGCTGCGATCGCGATCCGGATTTATGGTTAATTGAACTGGACGTCGCAGACGATAAACGGTTGGCCGATATTATTGCATCTTCACCTTGACTTTGCTGCAGCGCACAATAAATAGCGCGCAAGACATTAGCGAAGGTTGCCATTCCGGGTTACAAAATGGGGTGCCCACGGTGAACACGCAAGTCGGATATGTAAAAAGGAAAGCATCGGAGTTTAACTAAAGTTTCGCTTTCTGGCTGACATTGCCGCATAAACTGCATAATTTAATGATTAAATTGACAAAGGCTGCCTCTGCTGCGGCCCTTCTTCTTACGATAGGTTCGGCCTCGATTCTGGCTGTCCCTGGTTTTGCATCGGGCGATGCCGAGGCCGAAACACATATTACTGCTGACCTCATCAAAGTGGACGAGACGGTGCTTGCGGCTGATGCCGAAGCGCTAAAAATCGCCAAACAGGATGATATGAAGCCTGAATTGGGTAAAAACGGCGAAATCGTCTTCAAACCAGGCACCGGTGACTTTGTTCAGCCGATGCCGGATCCAGAGCCTAAGCCTGAACCCAAGGTTACGCAGAAGATTCCGACCAATGCGTCTTCGCTGCGCGGATTGGTGCGCCTGCAAAATAAAGGAGCATCGCTCGACAAGCAGGCAAATTGCCTTGCCGGTGCGGTCTATTTTGAATCAAAAGGCGAATCGCTTGCCGGACAGCTCGCTGTTGCCCGTGTGGTTATGGCGCGTGCCAAATCAAGCCGCTTCCCGAGTTCAATCTGCGGCGTGGTTTTTCAGAGAAGCCAGTTTTCCTTCGTTCGTGGCGGCCGGATGCCGCGTATCAACAAAGGCGGTCAACATTGGCGTAATGCCAAAGCAATTGCCCAGATCGCATTGGCCAATGCCTGGAAAAGCAAAATGGAAGGCGCTTTGTTCTTTCATGCCAAATATGTGAATCCCAAATGGCGGTTGAAGCGTATGGGCAGCGTCGGCCTGCATATTTTTTATCGCTAAGGCGGTAAATATAATTTGAAGAATGAAGGCCTCTTTTTAGGGGCCTTTATTTTGTGGTTTCCTGTCAGAATTTGCTCGCGCAAACCGCGGCTATTCATTTGCAAAAGGTTCGGAGCGCCTTTTGATGCGGCACCAGCCCACTCCCCCACCCGAACCACCCATGACATTATACTGATTGGGTGGTTCGGGTGGGGGAGTGGGCTGGTGCCGCGCCCGACAGAGGAGGGTCTGACAAATAAATCCGGGGAGCAGGCCGGTGCGGCCGCGTTCTAACGCATAAAGCATCTTTATTTTGTTCTCATTACGTTCTAGTGCCAATGGATGATCGCACCCGCCAAAGATGATTCGAAAATTTGTGCTGCAGAGGTAGCGCGCGGGGTCTCGCGGTTATTTTTGCGCAATGATGTCGTGGTGCAAAGTGAGGTTACTCTGCGCAATCATCGCCGCGCCGACCTGATGGGCTTAAATGCGAAGGGTGAGATCATCATTGTCGAGATCAAATGTTCGCGTGCTGATTTGCTCGGGGACCAGAAATGGCCTGAATATCTCGACTATTGTGATCGTTATTATTGGGCGGTTCCAGCCGGATTCGACATCAAACCGCTTTCGGGCGAAGCTTTCCTGCCTGGGCAAACCGGCTTGATTGTCGCAGATGCCTATGATGGCGAAATAGCTAGGCCTGCAGCCTATTCGGCGCTCGCGCCAGCAAGGCGCAAGAAAGAAAGCGAACGCCTTGCACGTTTGGCCATGCGACGGTTGATGCAGCTATCCGACCCGGATTTCAAAAACCCCGCCGGTTAGGCGGCTATCCTTTCGGGCTATACCAGATTGGCGAGCTATAGGCGCGTTCCTGCGCTTTCAGCTTCACATCCGGCCCAAGCTTCACGCCGTAACGCAGCGCATCAAACAATACCCAGCGCGGCGTCGGTATTTCCAGCACGCGGACATAGTAAAACGCCTTTTGTGCGGGGTTAAACTCCGGGTCGCTCCACACCGTCTGCAATTCGGGCGCACCGATGCTGTTTTCATAGGATGCTTTGGCGATATCTACGGTGTCGCCAACGGCGGGAAGCGCGCCGCCCGTCAGCTTGCGCTTGTCAGGATCGCTCCACACGACGTTAAAGACCTTCTCATGGAGGTCTCCGGAGGCATCTGTCCAACCCTTGACGATTTGGACGCGGTCAAGGTTGGCGCCCATCGGATCCTTTAGCGCGGAGATGATAAAGGTTGGCGCGCCTTTCCCGTCTTTCAAATCGCCGCCCATAGGTACGCCGCGACCATAGCCTGCTTTGACCCAGTCGCCGCTAAGATCATCGGCCTTGAAATCCCAACCGCCAAATAGGCGTAGCTGCATGCGCGGCCCGGTTGTGGCATAAACCTCGCGCCGCATCATCGCATCAAATATTGCTTCGCGCGTATTGCTCGTTGCCCAGACCGCTGCATAGCCGCCGGCGAGATAATTCCAGCCAAACCGGCCGCTATTCCTGCCCAGATTCTGGCTAGACATTGCGCGCTTTGCATTCGGTTCGTTGCCGGTGTGCTTGCCGAAAAAATTATCCTCTTCGCCCGTTGCCAGCGCGGTGTGGCTATCGGTCGAACCGATCATACCCAATTTATACGGGTTCACGCCGGTTTTGGCTTCTATAGCCAGACCGCGCTTCAATGCCTCACGGATGTAGTTGCCGCCATGCATGCTGTCTTCGGTCTTTATCCCCATCGTCAGATTGCCGAGCTCCCAGCCGGCATCACCAAAGGGTGCAAATTCATCATTGGGCGAGAGGAAGGGATGCGCTTCGCTATCGCCCTTGATTTGGGTGACTTCGGCGATTGGTTCCCAGCGGGCGCGCTTCTTCGCATATTCTGCCGTCATGGGGCCGCCGTTTGGCCCGACCATTTCAAACATCAACCCGTTGGAAAGATTGCTGTTGTGCGGAATTGCCAATATCTTTCCGCCAGTCGTTTTTTCGTAATTCGCCATATAGTTCCAAAGCTGCTCGGGGGCCGCGTTGGGTTGCATAGATCCGAAGGGAAGCACTTGATCCGCTTTGTCTTTGCCGTCGCGGAACATGACCACACGGTGCAGATTGTTGCCTTGCGGGAGCAGCGAATATTCAAAGCCCATAAAGGCGGTGAATTTGCCCGGCTCATTATAGCGCTCGACGATGCCGGTATGGTCATTCCACACCTTTTTAGTGCCCTCCTTATTGGCCTCCTGATCGCGCATCGATTCCGGAAGATTGCCCGAAGCGGCGCCTTCGATAATTTCAGCGGTAACTTTGAGCGACCCCTCAGGGCTTTCATGCATCATGTCATACCAGCGCAGCAGATCTGGATTGCGCATCTTCACGCCAATTCGGGGTGCCTCAAACAGGCGCCGCGTTGCGCCAAGGCCTTCTGCATGATCGGCAATAACGAGGAAATCGAGCGGTCGCTTCAGCTTTGCTTTCAGGCCGCGCGTTGCGGTTACTTCCTCGCCGCGTGCGAAACGTAAAGCTTCTTCAGGGCCAAGCCTGACCCCGAAGCCAAAGGCGTCTACAGAGTTTGACGTGTGGAGATGGGTGTCACCCCAGAAAACCTGCTCAGGATAGGCGCTATTTTCTGCGCTGGTTTCGCTGCCCGAGGAACCCCCGCTGCCCTGCCCGCAACCCGCTAGAGTCAATGCCAAAAGGCTCGCTGCCAGATATTTTCCCATCATGCTTTCCTCATTCTCTCCCTTGAAACCAAAGATTGCTCTTTGAAACCCAAAAGGTCAAGGCGCGCAGGAGAGGGCTGTTAGCTGACGTTACGGAAAGGCAGCAATAGGCTCCAGCCTAATTTCGCAGTCCGCTCATCCTGCGCTTCTTCAATGCCCACGCGCTGCTCATCTTTGCCCATCCGGGATTCGTATGTGTAGAGCCGGAATAATCTGTCCCAAAGGGTAAGCGCGAAGCCGAAATTGGTATCCTGTTCGGTGCGGTCGGTGCTGTGATGGACAAGATGCATGTCGGGGGTCACAAGGAAAGGCCGGATGATCCGGTCGAGCCAGGGCGGAAGCCGGATATCGCTGTGGTTGAACATCGCATTGCCGTTGAGCCAAAGCTCGAATGCCAGCGCGACCAAAGCGGGGACGCCAAGCAGGGCTACCCATGCCGACTTGTATAGCGTCGAAACGATAATCTCGGCCGGGTGAAAACGCAGCGCGGAGGTAAGGTCAAGGTGCCGGTCGCTATGATGCACCTTATGCATGCGCCACAGCAGCGGAACCTTATGCAAAGCGATATGTTGCAGCCAGACGGCAAAATCCAGCACGATAAATGCCAGCAATATTTCCAGCCAAGCTGGCCAGTCGGTATGGTTGAACAAGCCAAAGCCGTTCTCCGCTGCCCAGTTTGCCGCGGCCGGCACGACCACCAGAAAAGCCAACAATCGCCCGGTGATCATATTGGCAATGAAAAGTCCCGCATGAGTGGGCCATCGATGCTTTCGGTCGCTAGTCTTTGCACGGCGAGGGCGCAGCCATTCGATGATCGCAATGACCGCGAACAGCGCCGCTGGTATAGCGATGCCCCAGATGCCGAGCGGAGACGCGCCGTCCGCCATCAGCTGGCAGCCGCCTCTGACATGACCGGATAATCGGTATAGCCTTCGGGCCCTTCACTATACCAAGTCCGGAAATTGTCCGGAGCCAAACCGGCTCCGCTACGCAGCCGGCGGACAAGATCGGGATTGGAAATAAAGGGCCGCCCAAAACTGATTGCGTCGGCCAGCCCCGATGCCAAATCGGCATCGGCGGCGGCGCGGGTATATTCTTGATTGAGCACCAACGGGCCGGTGAAGACTTTGCGAATATCCGGGGATACGCGCGGCACATCGGTCTGTCCGAAATTGCCAAAATCTTTCTGCTCGCGCAATTCAAGAAAGGCGATGTCAATTTCCTGAAGCGCCGCCGCAGCGGCAGTAAAAAGTGCCACCGGATTGCTATCATCGCAGCTTTGCGTTTCGCCATTGGGTGACATGCGGACAGCGGTGCGGTCCTTGCCCACCGTATCGGCTACAGCGCGGGTCACTTCGGTAAGAAGCCGGATGCGGTTCTCGATCGGCCCGCCATATTTATCTTCGCGGAGATTTGAATTGTCGCGCAAAAACTGGTCGATCAGATAGCCGTTAGCAGCGTGGATTTGCACACCGTCAAAACCGGCGGCAATCGCATTTTTGGCCGCATGCACATAGTCGCCTATCAGCCGGGGGATCTCTGATAGCTTCAAAGCGCGCGCCTGTTGATAGGGCTTCTTGCCAGTAGCGGTATGCGCCTCACCGCCTGCTGTGGTGGCTGATGAAGACACCGGCGCGGTGCCGCCAAGGAAATCGGGATGCACCAACCGGCCCATATGCCAGAGCTGCAGGATAATCCGGCCGCCTGCCTCATGCACTGCATCGGTGACGGGCCGCCATGCTTCACGCTGCGCCTCAGACCAGATTCCAGGGGCAGCAGGCCAGCCCAGCCCTTCCTGACTGATTCCGGTGGCCTCTGCGATAATCAAACCCGCTGCGGCCCGCTGGCTGTAATATTCGGCCTTATATTCTGAGATCGGGACATGCACCGATCCGCTGCGGCCACGGGTGAGCGGCGCCATCACTATCCGGTTGGGGGCATCGATCGCGCCCAGCTTTATGGGATCGAACAGGGCGGCTGATGACATAGTGATTCCTCGTTCTTTGTTTCTATACGCAAATATGGAAATGCTTGCAGTATAGTGACATGGCAATGGGAGTTTCATTTTGCAACCGGCACCCTCGCGGATCAACAGGAAATAACTCACCCCTTTCGCGGCGCGGTGAAAGCGCATATACAGGCCGGATGACGCTCACCTCCCTTCCCGCCGACCCGACGCTTGACGAAATCCGCAAGGCCCTCGCGCCGCGGCTAGCCAGCCATGCAGCCTTTGACGGCTGGAACCGCAAGGCGGTCATATCGGCGGCAAATGAAATCGGCGTCGATGCTGATATTGCGCAGCTAGCGTTCAAAGATAGCGCGATGGATATGATCGATGCGTGGATAGCCAGCGTCGATGCAGAGATGGAGCGACGCCTGCCCGCCAAGAAGCTCGCCAAGATGAAGATTCGCGAGCGCATTACCCGGCTGATTGAAGCGCGGCTGGAAATAGCGGCTGCGGACAAGGAAGGGCAGCGCCGCGCAATGGCGATTATGGCGATGCCGCAAAATTTGCCGCGCACCGCAAAGATCGGTTGGCGCGCGGCCGATGTGATGTGGCGGCTGGCGGGTGATACCGCGACAGATTTCAACCATTATACCAAACGGATGACATTATCGGCGGTTTATAGCTCTACCCTCTCGGTGTTTCTGAATGACGACAGTGAAGACTATATCGACACCCGCGAGTTTCTCGCGCGGAGGATCGAAAATGTGATGCAGTTTGAAAAGGTAAAGGCGCAGGCGAGGGCGCGGCGAGAGAATATGCCTAGCCTGTCGCGCTTTATTGGCCGGCTGCGCTATCCGGCGCGATAGAGACAGAAGAAAGCCGTTATCCCAGCAAGGATCTGTCCAGTAAAAGCCGGAATCTCAATATAAACTCCGCTTGATGTTAATGCGAATCGGTTGCAAAGAGATGGTTATGCGATTGGACAGCCTACCTTTGAAGCAATCTGCACGTATCATTTCGGTGGATTGGGCCGCGATTCCTGCGGGCGAGGCGCATCGTCTGCGCTCGCTAGGCCTCGAAGAAGATGTTGAAATTTCTATACTGCATCGCGGGATCCTTTTTTGGCGCGATCCCATTGCGCTCCGCATAGGCCGCATGACTGTTGCACTGCGCGGAAAGGTGGCCAATGCCATCAAGGTCGAGCAGGTGGGCGGTTAGGCCATGGGCGTTCACGACAACCTCACGCCGCTGGTCGCGGTGGCGGGCAATCCCAATGCCGGGAAAAGCGCGCTCTTCAACGCGCTAACCGGCGCGCGGCAAAAGATCGGCAACTATCCCGGCGTGACCGTGGAGCGCAAAATTGGCAAGCTTGCGCTGCCCGATGGCCGCCCAGCAGACCTGGTTGATTTACCGGGCAGCTATAGCCTTGATGCAGGAAGCCTCGATGAGGAGGTCACGCGTAAGGTGTTGCTCGGCCAGCAAGATGGCCTGCGCTCGCCCGACGCCATCATCGTGGTTGTTGATGCTGGCAATCTTGGAAACCATCTGCGCTTTACGCTCGAGCTAAAAACGCTCGGCATACCGATGATCGTAGCATTGAATATGGTCGATATGGCGGAACGCGACGGGCTGGAACTCGCACCCGAAATATTGGCCCAAGAGCTAGGCGTCCCGGTAATTCCCACGGTTGCGGTGCGAAAGCGCGGTCTTGGCGAGCTGCTCGAAGCGCTCGACGATGTTTTGCAAGTGGCTGGCCAATTGCCGCATCATGATGACGGTGTGTTGCTACCCGGCGTTGACGCGCCTGGAACGCGCGGATCAGCCATCAATGCCGAGGCGACCGACGCCAAGCAATTGAGCCAGCAAGCGAAGCACCTCGCCAAACAGACGATATTGAGTGAAACCCCGGTGCGGCAAACAACGCAGATACTGGACAGGATATTGCTCCACCCCATCGCGGGCGTGCTTATCCTTTTTGCGCTGCTGTTCGTAATGTTTCAGGCGGTATTTGCCTGGTCAGAGGCGCCCATTGGCTGGATTGAAGGCGGGTTCAATTGGCTGAACGCGCTGGTCAATTCGGCGCTACCCGGCGGCCTGCTGCGCTCGCTCATCACCGATGGTATAATTGCAGGCGTGGGCGCGGTCCTCGTCTTCCTGCCTCAAATCCTCATCCTTTTCCTCTTCATTCTGATATTGGAGGCGACCGGATATATGACGCGCGCCGCATTTGTGATGGACCGGATGATGGCGAGTGTTGGCCTATCTGGGCATAGCTTTATCCCGCTTTTGTCTTCCTTTGCCTGTGCGATCCCCGGCATCATGGCGACGCGCAGTATCATGGATCAGAAAGACCGGCTGACGACCATCCTGATCGCGCCGCTGATGACCTGTTCGGCGCGGCTGCCGGTATACACGGTCATTATCGGCGCATTCATTCCGGCGCAGTCGGTTGGGCCGGGAATTGGCCTTAAAGGGCTGGTGTTGTTCGGGCTGTATTTGGCTGGAATATTTGGCGCGATGCTGGCGGCGCTGGCCATCCGGCGCGGCGTAACCAAAGGAGAGGGCGGCGGGTTCCTGATCGAGATGCCGCGCTTTCAAATGCCGCGGCCGCGCGATATTGCGCTTGGGCTTTGGCAGCGCGCATGGGTTTTTCTGCGCCGCGCCGGCACCATCATCTTTTTTGCAACGATCGTGCTGTGGGCGCTGCTTAGCTTTCCCAAAGTGCCGGTGGGTAGCGAGCAATCGCAGGCTGAATATTCCATTGCCGGCCGGGTTGCCGGCGGGATAGAGCCTTTCGTGCGCCCCATCGGTTTCAATGAAGATATCGCGCTGGCGCTGATCCCGGCTATGGCGGCGCGAGAGGTGGCGGTGTCTGCGCTCGCCACTACCTATGCGATTGATGAGGATGCCGACGAGGAAGCGGTCGCAAGGTCGCTGGGGGACAAGCTTGCCGGGCAATGGTCGCTGGCAACCGCGCTTGCCTTTCTCGCCTGGTTTGTCTTTGCGCCGCAATGCATCTCTACGATTGCGGTAACGCGGCGCGAAACCAATGGGTGGAAATGGCCGATCTTCATGGTCAGCTATCTGTTTGCTGTTGCCTATATTGCTGCCGGTGCTACCTATTGGACAGCCGTTGCCTTCGGGCTTGGCTAGCGAAAAAAATCAATTCAAGAAGGGGTAGAATATGGCTGGCTCGGTCAACAAGGTTATCGTCGTTGGGAATCTGGGCGCGGACCCCGAAGTGAAGAGCTTTCAAAATGGCGGACGCATTTGCAATCTGCGCGTTGCCACTTCGGAAGACTGGAAAGACAAGCAGACCGGCGAAAAGCGCGAACGCACCGAATGGCATCAGATTGTGCTGCAAAGCGACGGCCTTGTCGGCGTGGCTGAACGCTTCCTGCACAAGGGAGACAAGGTCTATATCGAAGGGCAGCTGCGTACGCGCAAATGGCAGGATCAATCCGGCAACGACCGCTACACCACAGAAATTTCGGTTGGCGGCTTTGACGGTAAGCTGGTCATGCTGTCGCCCAAGGGCGGTGGAGGCCAAGATGGCGGCTGGAATCAGGGCGGCGGTTCTTCGGGCGGCTCGTCAGGCGGCGGCTCATCAGGCGGCGGCTCATCAGGAGGCGGTGGGCAGCAAGGCGGCGGAGACTGGAGCGGCGGCTCTTCGGGTTTTGGCGGCAATGATCTCGATGATGATGTGCCATTTTGATATTGGCGCCACGTAACTTGCGGCCAATGCCGCGCGAAAGAGGGATATGTTAAAGAAGCTCCTTCTTGTCACAATCATCGCAGCGGCCATTGCGTCCTATTTCTGGTTTGATCTTGGCCAGTATATGAGCCTCGAATATTTCAAGGCGCAGCAGGCCGAATTCGCTGCAAATTATGCCAACAACCCGTGGCTGTTTCTTGGCGGGTTTTTTCTGATTTATGTGGCGATGGCGGCTTTGTCGCTGCCCGGCGCGGCGATACTCACCCTTGTGGCGGGCGCGCTATTCGGGCTGCTGACCGGCACGATCCTTGTCTCCTTCGCTTCGACCATTGGTGCGACTCTGGCCTTTCTTTCCTCGCGGTTTCTATTGGGAGATTGGGTGCAAGGCAGGTTTGGGGGGCGGCTAAAGGCGATCAACGACGGGCTTGAGCGCGATGGTGCATTTTATCTCTTCACCATCCGGATGATACCGGCATTCCCATTCTTCGTGGTCAATTTGTTGATGGGCCTAACCAAGATAAAGACCTTCACCTATTATTGGGTCAGCCAGATCGGAATGCTTGCGGCGACGGCTGTATTTGTGAACGCGGGCACACAAATCGCAAATTTGGATCCGGGCGAGTCGCTATTGTCGCTTGCATTGCTCGGCTCATTTGCCGCGCTGGCGATTTTTCCCTGGATCGCAAAGGCAATTATCGGATCGGTATTGCGCCGCCGCGCCTATAAGGGCTGGAAAAAACCGAAAAGCTTTGACTGCAATCTCATAGTTATCGGGGCAGGATCTGCCGGACTGGTTTCCGCCTATATTGCCGCAACGGTCAAGGCGAAGGTCACGCTTATCGAAGCTGGCGACATGGGCGGCGATTGTCTGAATACCGGCTGTGTTCCGTCAAAGGCGCTGATCAAAAGCGCGCGGGTGGCGGCCAGCATGGCGGATGCCAACCGCTATGGTCTGAAAGCGCAAAAGGCAAAGGTCGATTTTGCCAAAGTAATGGCGCGAATAACCGGCGTGATCGCCGATATCGAGCCGCATGACAGCGTAGAGCGTTTTACCTCTCTGGGCGTCAATGTGGTCAAGGGATACGCTAAACTTGCCGATCCTTGGACCGTTGAGATCGCCCATAATGACGGCGCGGCGTCACGGCTGACGGCCAAGAATATCATCATCGCCACCGGCGCCGCGCCCTTCGTGCCGCCGCTGCCGGGGATTGAAGATTCAGGCTATCTGACCAGCGAAAGCATGTGGGATGCCTTTGCGCAGATGAAGGAAGCGCCAAAGCGCCTGACCATCATGGGCGGAGGACCTATCGGCTGCGAGTTGGCGCAATCGATGCAGCGGCTGGGGTCGCAGGTTACGATTGTCGAAATGGCGGATAGATTGCTTGGTAAGGAAGATAGTGATGCCGCCGCGATCATTCACGATCATCTGGCGGACGAAGGCGTTGATATCCGCCTTGGCCACAAAGCGGTGCGTATCGAAGGTGGGAGCAGTGTAATCGTAGAGGGTCCCGGCGGCGAGGAAGCGATTGGTTATGACGCCTTGATTGTCGCGGTTGGCCGCCGCGCAAGACTTTCAGGCTTCGGTTTGGAAGAGCTTGACCTGATGGAGGGCGGCAGGCTCACGGTGGACGATCATCTCGCTACGCCGATGCCGCATATCTATGTTGCAGGCGACGTTGCCGGAAATCAGCAATTCACCCATGGAGCGAGCCATGAGGCCTGGTATGCCAGCATCAATGCGCTTGCCAGCCCGTTTCGCAAATATCGTGCTGACTACCGCGTGCTGCCGCGTGTCACCTATACGCATCCCGAAGTTGCGAGCGTCGGGCTGACCGAAGAGGAGGCGCGCGAGGCTGAAACCGGTTATGAAGTCACACATTATGATCTGAGCGAACTCGACCGCGCAATTACCGAGAGCGAGACATCGGGCTTTGTGAAGGTGCTCACCGCGCCGGGCAAGGACAGTATTCTAGGCGTCACCATCGTGGCCAGCCATGCAGGAGAAATGCTGGGGCAATTCACGATGGCGATGAAGCATAATATGGGGCTGGGCAAGATCATGGAAACTATCCAGCCATACCCGACATGGGGCGAAGCTGGAAAATTGACCGCCGGGCAATACCGGCTGCAGCGCAAACCGGAAAAGCTGCTGGCGATAGCGCAAAGATACTTTGCCTGGCGCCGCGGTTAGCGGAAACTTTTCGCCGCCAGCCAAATGCGCTGCACTGCTGTTGCCACGCAAAGCGCTGCAAACACATAGGCCAGCACTGCGAACCATGATGGCATCACGCACATTAGAATGAAAAAGACAATCGTCTCGCCGCCCTCCATAAGGCCGGGTGTATAGATGAAGGCTTTGGTTCCGCGCGCGCCGTCTTGCGCGCCCAGCCGCGCGGCGATTGCGGCAAAGGCAAGGAAACTGACGCCGGAAAGTGTGAAGCCGGCAACCAGCAACAAGGCGGGCATCTGGTTTGCAGAATCGGCAAAAGCGAACCCCACCGGAATGGAAACATAGAACAGGAAATCGGCAAGGCTGTCGAGATAACCGCCAAATTCGCTTGCGCCGTTAATCCGCGCGAGCGGCCCGTCAAGTCCGTCGAGTAAGCGGTTGGCAGCCACCAGCGCCAGGCCCAGCATAAATTGCTGCTGCGCAATCGCTGCCGCTGCCGCAAGGCCAACCACGGCGCCCAATATAGTAAGAAAATTGACGCCAATTCCGGCGCTGGCCAATAGCCGCGCTGCTGCGTTTAATGGCGGATCGATCAGCGGGCGTAGCCTTGCATCGAACATGCGCTATTCTTTACCCTTCAATTCTTTACTGCCTAGGGCGGCGAGCGCGGAAAATGGCCCCGACGCCTGCCTTGCTTGTTCTTCGCTCTTTACACCAGCGTTGCGCAATATCTCTTCGGCCTTCGGGCTACGCGGATAGGGATCGAGCGCAAGCGCAAGCGATTGTGCGACCGCCTCACCAATATCAATCGCCTTGCCATCATGGAAGATAATCTCGCAGTCATCTTTGCCAAGTTCAAACTCTGCTCCGGGTTCATGACTGCCTTCGTGATCGATCTCGGGCGCGAAACGAATTCTCACTTCTTCGCGTATCTCTGTGCGCACCGCTTCGCTGCTCGCTATGCAAGACTGCTGCACCTCGGCAAGGATGGTTCCGCTGGCGTGAATATCATCGCCCTCGTGCAATATGGTTAGTTCTGCCTCAAGCCGGTCGAGTGATATTAGCCCGAAGCGTTTGGCGAGCGTAGCGCGTTCTTCTTCGTTTGCCGTCACACGCAGTTCGCGCGCGCCGCCAATTTCGTCGAGGCGCAGGATATGGCTGAATTCATTCGCGCTCACCAGTCCGCTGCTCCCGCAATAATCATATCCACGGGCATCGCATCCAATTTGGCCTTCGCGCCCTTTATCGCGCCGGTAACATGCCCAATTGCATCCTCGCTGGCCGTCTCGGTGCGAAATATATTACGGGCAGCTGCGCCCGCCAGCGCCCCTTCGTCCCGCAATCCTTCACGGTAAGCCCCCATCCTGCCGCCTAGCGCCGCCATCATCCGCCCGATATGCTTTCCAACCATCATGTCGCCAATCCCGATTTCGCGTAGCTGGCCATCCATATCGTCGACGAATATCTCGGTCAGGTGGACGCTATTTTCATCCTGCCCATCCTCACCCTCCAGCCGAATCAGTATCAGCGACAGCATGGCCGCGACCATCTCGAAGCGGCCATCAAGCGTGTCGGGCACGCCGCCGCGCTCATACCAATGCAATGCGCGCGCTTTGGCCACCGCCGCATCATATAGCGGCCTTAAAGCGTCCTTTGCCGGATCATTTTTCGGTCCGAAAAACCGTTCAAGAAAGGACATGCAGTTAGTTCCCTTGTGATATTGCGTGCGGACCCGGCATTTCAGGTCATCTGCCGTTCATTTTACGTTGCATATTGATCTTGCCGCCCAAGGATGCAATGGCAAAGCCAAATGACACCCATTTTCGCCGGAGATAACAGATGCAGCGCATGACCAATAATCGCAAGCTGGCAAAAGCGGCCTGCATGGCAGGGCTTGCCGCGCTGGCGCTCGCCAGCTCAGGCTGTACACGGCTGCGTACGCATCAGGGCTATGTTGGCAATGAAGATCTGGTGAAGGCAGTTCAGGTCGGCGTCGATAATAAACAGTCGGTCGAGGCGACATTGGGACGTCCGACTTTTGTCGGTCAGTTCGATACCAATGACTGGTATTATTATGCGCGCGATTCGCGCCAACTTGCCTTTTCACAGCCCAAAGCTTTTTCTCAGCTGGTTTTCCATGTGCGCTTCGATCCTGCCGGCAATGTTGCTTCGGTAAATCGCAGCGGTATCGAAAATATTGTGAAGATCAATCCGGAAGGCGACAAGACACCGACGCTTGGCCGCGAACGCGGTTTCTTTGAAGAATTTTTTGGCAATATCGGCACTGTCGGCGCTCCGGGTGCTGGCGGCGGCGGCCCGCGTTAGAAGCTAGCGCTTTATTCAAGCGGCCTTATTCTACAATACCAGCGGCAGCCAGCACGGCCAGTGTGACAAGCTCCGAAGCGCTTGACGCCATTGTTGCGATCTGCACCGGACGCTCCATCCCCGTTAGCATCGGCCCGATCACGCGATCTCCTCCCAATTCGCGGAGCAGTTTGGCGCTCAGATTTGCCGATTGCAGCCCGGGCATGATGAGCACGTTGGCCGGTTTTGAAAGACGGCAAAAGGGATATTGGCGCATCAGATCTGGATTGAGCGCTACGTCGGGTGCCATCTCGCCTTCATATTCAAAAGTGGGTTTGCGCGCATCGAGCAGCGCCACTGCATTGCGGATATTTGTGAGCCAGTTGCCAGGCGGATTGCCAAAGGTCGAATAGGAGAGAAAGGCAACGCGCGGATCATGCCCCATACGGCGTGCGACGGCGGCGGTTTGTTCGGCAATATAGGCCAGCTCCTCGGCGCTGGGGCGTTCGTTAACAGTGGTGTCGGCCATAAAGACCGTGTGGCTTTTCCCAACCATCACATGAATGCCAAAGGGCGTTTGATCGTTTTTTGGGTCAAGCACGCGGCGCACTTCGCGCATCGTTTGCGCAAAGGTACGCGTGACGCCGGTGATCATCGCATCGGCTTGCCCCATTTGTAGCAGCAGCGCGCCAAAGATGTTCCGGTCGCGGTTGACCATACGCTGCGCATCGCGGCGCAGATAGCCGCGCCTCTGGAGCCGGGCATAGAGAAGATCGACCATATCCCCGACCAGCGGGCTCGACACGCTATTGTGGATTTCAAAACTGTCCGGATCGGAGATGCCCATTTCTTTGAGCTGCTCGCGTACCGCCTTGTCGCGGCCAATGAGCACCGGCTCGCCAAGGCTATCCTGCCGGAACTGGATCGCCGCGCGCAGCACAACTTCCTCTTCAGCTTCGGCAAAGATAACGCGCTTCGGCGATTGTTTCGCCTTGGCGTAAACTTGGGTCAGTACCGACGTTGTCGGGTTTAACCGGCCGCGCAATTCGGCGCGATAGGCATCCATATCTTCGATATTCTTTTGCGCAACGCCGCTCTGCATTGCAGCCTCGGCAACCGCAGAAGACACGACCTCCATCAGTCGCGGGTCGAAGGGGGCCGGGATAATATAATCGCGTCCGAATTTCGGAATTTCTCCGCCATAAGCCACGGCAACTTCTTCCGGCACCGTTTCGCGCGCCAATGCGGCAAGCGCCTGCGCAGCGGCGATTTTCATCTCCTCGTTGATCGTCGTGGCCTGCACATCAAGCGCCCCGCGAAAAATGAAGGGGAAGCCAAGGACATTGTTGACCTGATTTGGAAAATCCGAACGTCCGGTGGCAATGATTGCATCGGGCCGTGCGGCGCGCGCATCGGGCGGAGAGATTTCCGGATCGGGATTGGCCATCGCAAAGATAATGGGCTCGTCGGCCATGTTCTTCACCATGTCGGGGGTCACCGCGCCGCCAACCGACAGGCCAAGGAAAACGTCAGCGCCAACCAATGCCTCTTTCAGGTTGCGCGCCTCAGTGGGGACGGCATGCGCCGATTTCCACTGATCCATATTGTCCTGACGCCCCTGATATATCACGCCGGCACGGTCGCACATTATCACATTTTCATGGCGCGCACCCATCGCTTTGATCAACTCTGTGCAGGCAATTGCGGCAGCACCGGCACCATTACACACCATCTTTATGTCTTTCAGGTCGCGCCCGGTCAGCGCGCAGGCATTTATTAGCCCCGCCGCTGCGATGATCGCGGTACCATGCTGGTCATCATGGAAGACGGGAATATTCATCCGCTCGCGCAAAGTTTGTTCGATTATAAAGCAGGCAGGCGCGGCGATATCTTCAAGGTTGATGCCGCCAAAAGTGGGCTCAAGCAATTCAACTGCATCGATGAAGCGGTCCGTATCCTCGGTATTCACTTCAATATCGATTGAATCAACATCGGCGAAGCGTTTGAACAGCACTGCCTTACCTTCCATCACCGGCTTGGAAGCAAGCGCACCGAGATTGCCAAGGCCAAGGATCGCGGTGCCGTTGGAAATGACAGCGATCAGGTTGCCCTTCGCCGTATAGTCATATGCCGCGCTTGGATCCGCTGCGATGGCTTCCACCGGGACGGCAACGCCGGGTGAATAAGCGAGCGAAAGGTCGCGCTGTGTAGCCATCGGTTTGGTTGCGACAATCTCGATCTTGCCGGGTCGGCCGGTCGAATGGAAATCAAGCGCTTCTTTGGCAGTAAACTCGACGTCGCTCTCGCTCATAAAATGGCCTTGGTCGGGGATGATTGTTAGGGGTTCCCTAGACTTATCCGTAAATAAGGGCAACTGGCGCTACATATCTCCGCGCGCCACAGGAAATTGCGGTTGGCAAGCCTTACGCTGCTCCGCTAACGAACGCATATGGCGGCAAAGGCAACATCGAAAAAGACAGGGTCGAAAAAGGCTGGCGGGAAATCCGGGCCAACGCCGATGATGGTGCAATATCTCGCGCTCAAGGAAAAGGCGGCGGATTGCCTTTTATTCTACCGCATGGGCGATTTCTTCGAGCTGTTTTTTGATGACGCCAAAGCTGCGGCGAGGGATCTTGATATCGCGCTCACTTCGCGCGGGTCGCATGACGGCGAGCCGATCCCGATGTGCGGTGTGCCGGTGCATGCGGCGGAATCCTATCTCGCCAAGCTGATCCGGGCGGGGCACCGCGTTGCGATAGCCGAGCAAACCGAGACGCCGGAGGAAGCGAAAGCGCGCGCAGGGTCGAAGGCTCTGGTGGCGCGCGATATCATCCGCTTTGTAACCGCAGGCACGCTGACCGAGGATAGCCTGCTGGAGGCATGGTCGCATAATATGCTGGTTGCGCTGGCGCGGGCGGGCGGCTCTATCGGTATCGCGGCGGCGGATATCTCGACCGGGCATTTTGAGTTGATGAGTGTTTCTGAGGGCGAGCTTGAAGCGGAACTGGCGCGGATCAACCCAAGCGAGCTTTTGCTGCCCGATGATTTCGGTGCGGGCTGGCCAAAGGTGATATCAGAGGCGATAAAGCGGCCCAAAGTGGATTTTGACAGTCAGTCAGGCGAGGACGCGCTGCGGGCATATTTCGCCGCTGATGATAAGGCCGCCCTGCCCCCATTCACGCGCGCCGAACTGGCCTCGGCAGGGGGGCTACTTGCCTATCTTGCGCATGTCGGGCAGGGTAAAATGCCCTTCCTGAAAATGCCCGCACGGCGAGAGATTGCGGCGCATCTATTGATCGATCAGGCAACGCGCGACAGCCTTGAAATCACGGTGGCTACCGGCGGCGGACGCAAGGGATCGCTACTTGCCGACATTGATCGCACGATCATGGCTGCCGGTGCGCGGCAGCTGGCACAGGATATTGCCGCGCCGCTGATGGATCGGGGCGCTATCGAAGCGCGGCTGGCGCAGGTGCAGTATTTCCACGATGGCCCGTTGCTGCGTGACGGCGTGCGCGATGCGCTCAAAAAACTTCCCGACATCGCCCGTGCCTTGGCCCGCGTTGCCGCCGGCAGGGGAAGCCCGCGCGACCTTGGGCAGCTGCGCGACGGGTTAGAAGGCGCACGCAATTTGCGCGAAAGGCTGGGCGCGCAGGAACAACGTCCGGCGCTGCTTGATGCGTTGCTTCCAGCCTTTGACGGCCATGGCGCGCTTGTCGATCTGTTGACGCGGGCGCTCATCGAAACGCCGCCTACTGAAAGCGCGCAGGGCGGGTTCATTGCCGAGGGATATGACGCCGCGCTCGATAGTTTGCGGCAAACGTCGCGCGACGGGCGCAAAGCAATTGCGGCATTGGAGGCGCGCTACCGCGAAGCGACGGGCGTTAGCAGTCTGAAGATCAAGCATAATGCCGTCCTTGGTTATTTCGTCGAGGTGCCTGCGCGCCACGGCGACGGGCTGATGGCCGAAGGATCGGGCTTCACGCACCGCCAGACAATGGCAGGGGCGGTGCGGTTTAACTCGCCCGAACTGCATGAAGAGGCGCTACGGATCGTGCAGGCAGGGGCGCATGGAGTAGCGGCGGAGAGCGCGCATCTTGAAGAGCTGATCGAAGCGGTGCTGGCGCGGCAAAGCGAGATTGCGGCAACTGCGGACGCACTGGCGCGGATTGATGTTGCAGCGGCGCTGGCGACGCGCGCGGTAGAAGGCGGTTGGTGCTGCCCGGCCTTCGATGAAGCGGCGTGCCTTGATATTGCAGGCGGCCGCCATCCGGTGGTTGAAAGCGCGCTAGCCAAGGATGGTGAGCGCTTCATCTCCAATGATTGTCTGTTGAATGTCGAACGGGCTGGTGCGGCAACCGGGAAAGGTCGCCTATGGCTGGTGAGCGGCCCGAATATGGGCGGCAAATCAACCTTCCTGAGGCAAAATGCGCTGATTGTGTTGCTCGCGCAGGCGGGCAGTTTTGTCCCCGCCAGTAGCGCGCGGCTGGGCATTGTCGACCGGCTATTTAGCCGTGTTGGCGCGTCGGATAATCTGGCGCGCGGGCAATCGACCTTCATGGTGGAGATGGTCGAGACGGCAGCAATCCTGTCGCAGGCGACGCCGCGCAGCTTCGTTATTCTGGATGAGGTTGGCCGGGGCACATCCACCTATGATGGCCTCGCGCTCGCTTGGGCGATTGTCGAAGGAATCCATGAAAACAACCGTTGCCGCTGCCTGTTCGCGACGCATTACCATGAGCTGACACGGCTCGCCGACACGCTTGATGCATTGTCTCTGCACCATGTGCGTGCGAAGGAGTATAAGGGCGATCTGGTTTTGCTCCATGAAGTTGCGAACGGCCCCGCAGACCGCAGCTATGGCATCGCGGTGGCGAAGCTTGCGGGCCTGCCTCCGCAGGTGCTCGCCCGTGCAAAAGATGTGCTGGCGCGGCTGGAGAAAGGCCGGGCGCAGACAGGAGGTTTGGCTGCGGGGCTGGGCGATTTGCCGCTGTTTAGCGCGGCGCTCGATGCCGCCGAAGCGAAGGTGGATGGGTTGCGCGAGAAACTGGGCGGGCTCGACATTGACGCGCTCAGCCCGAGGGATGCGCTCGATTTGCTTTATGAGCTGAAAAGGCTGGCAGGAGAAGATTAAGTTTGTCGGAATTTTGGCCGGATTTATCTGTCAAACCCGGCTATCGCCTGGCGCCGCACCGGCCCTCTCCCCCACCCGAACCACCCTATCAGTATAATGCCATGGGTGGTTCGGGTGGGGGAGAGGGCCGGTGCGGCGATTTTCCGAAAGGAAAATTCTGACAAACAAATGCCCGGATACTCACCCCAGATTCAAAAACATCCCCGCCAGCGCCGCACTCATCAGGTTGGAGAGCGAACCTGCTGCCAGCGCCTTTAGTCCCAATTTGGCAATCATCGGTTTTTGATTGGGCGCGAGGCTACCGGTGACTGCCATCTGAATGGCGATGGAGGAGAAATTGGCAAATCCGCACAGCGCGAAGGTCACGATCGCAACGGTCGGTGCAGAAAGCTCCTTGAGTGCGCCGAGGTCGATGAATGCGACAAATTCGTTGAGCACGATCTTTGTGCCAAATAGCCCGCCTGCTTGCGCGGCCTCATTCCAGGGCACGCCGAGCAGATACATGATCGGCGCAAATATCGTGCCGACAATTTGCTGGAAGCTCAGATCGGGATAACCAAACCAGCCGCCAATTCCGCCCAATAGGCCATTCGCCATCGCCACCAGAGCGACAAAAGCCAGCACCATCGCGCCGACCATTACTGCGAGCTTTACGCCCGTCTGCGCGCCTTGTGCCGCTGCCATTATGATATTGGCGGGCTTTTCTTCATCATCCTCAAACACCGGCTCGGCCTCGTCTGCGGGATGCGGGTTTGTGAGTTTCGGGTCGCTTTCAGATGGCGGCGCTGGAGGATCATCGGGCATAATCAGTTTGGCCATGAATATGCCGCCGGGCGCAGACATAAAGGCGGCGGCGAGCAGATAATTTACGTCAATGCCCATCGCAGCATAAGCGGCCAAAATGGTTCCGGCGACACCGGCCATGCCGACTGTCATCACGGTGAAAAGCTGCGCCGGTTTCAGCGTCGCAAGATAGGGCCGGATAACCAGCGGCGATTCGGATTGACCGACAAA
>JAZGFP010000021.1:0-78731 GCA_036479555.1 Sphingorhabdus sp. | reverse complement strand
TCGGCCTGCAATTTGCGCCAGATCCCCTTCCCTTTCCCGACGAAGCCAAGGAACGTATCCGCGGTTTCAATACCGCCTTTCCTGAAAATGTTGCCAAATGGACCGGGATGGATGCGTCGAAATTTGGAGCCTACACCACCGACACCATTCCTGACGATGTGGCAGGGACTGTCGATTTTGTCCTCATTCCGCGCATGCTGCATAACCTGCTACGCTGGAATGTGGCAGATAGTGAAATCAAGGCAATATACGCGCTACTCAAGGATGACGGTAGGGTCGGCATTGTGCAACACCGTGCCAAACCCGATGCGCCTTATAGTTACACCAGCGGCAGCAAAGGCTATCTACGTGAGGCCGATGTCATTGCTTTCATGGGATTAAACGGGTTCGACCTTGTGAAAAAAAGCGAAGTGAACGCCAACCCCAAGGATACCGCAGACTATGAAAAGGGCGTCTGGACACTTCCGCCTGTCCGCCGGTTCGACAAGGAAAATGACGCCAAATATCAGGCGATAGGCGAATCCGACCGGATGACGCTATTGTTCAAAAAACGCCCCTGATCGATGGCGCGCAATATCACCGTCGCGGCGCTGCAATTGCCGCTTGGCGGCGGCGAAGTGGAAAATATCAATGCGGTGAGCGAACTCGTTTCGCAGGCCGCATCGCACGGCGCGCAGATCATCCTGCCGCCCGAGCTTTTTTCAGGCCCGTATTTTTGCAAGACACAGGCAGAGGCACATTTTGCCCTTGCCCGCGCGACCACCGAACATCCTTCGGTATTGGCCATGGCAAAGCTGGCCAAGCTGCTTGGCGTCGCCATTCCAACCAGCTTTTTTGAGCGTGACGGAACGCATTATTACAACAGCGTCGCGATGATTGATGCTGGCGGTGATATCATCGGAGTTTATCGCAAGAGCCACATTCCCGATGGGCCGGGCTATGAGGAAAAATACTATTTCCGCCCGGGCAATTCGGGCTTCAAAGTATGGGACGTGTTTGGCGCGCGCATTGGCGTGGGGATATGCTGGGATCAATGGTATCCCGAAGCCGCGCGCGCAATGGCGCTGATGGGCGCGGAAATGCTGCTTTTTCCTACTGCCATCGGCAGCGAACCGGAAGAACCTGACCTCGACACGCGCCATATGTGGCGGCGCGCGATGGTCGGTCACGGCGTAAGCAATGCCATGCCGGTCATTGCCGCCAACCGCGTCGGCGCCGAAGCCGAGCATGGCGGGCCGGAGCAGTTATTTTATGGCACGAGCTTCATCGCGGATGAGCAAGGCGACATAATTTGTGACCTCGATGATTGCGAAACCGGCATAATCACCGCCATATTCAACCTAGATGAAACCGCCAAACACCGTGCGAGTATGGGCTTTTTCCGGGATCGCAGGCCAGAGCTTTATGGCCGCCTGACACAAGACGGTTAACCGCTTTAACAATTGCGGGCAGCATGTGCCGTAGCGGGATGATTTTATAGTATCTCTGGATTCGCCGCGTTAACAATGCGATAACCAATTATCAATTTGTTAACATCTGAGAGCGACCGATGCATAATATACGAAAAACCTTTGCTTTTTTTGGTGCAGTTGCACTGATTTTATCCACGATGCTTGCACCGCAAGCCGCTTTCGCTGCGCCGGTAGTGCATACTGTCGCCGAAATCGACGCGCCCCTTAATTTTGGCGATTATTTCTGGGATGAAGAAGGCGTACCGCGCAGAGGCAAAGTGCGCGTGGTTGTCGATCTTAACGCGGAACAGATCTACGTCTATCGCGGCGGATATGAAATTGCGCGCGCCAAAGTATTGCGTGGATGGGACAAATACAAAACCCCGGTCGGCACATTCAAAATCCTCGAAAAGGACGCCGATCATTATTCAAGCACTTATGACAACGCGCCGATGCCTTTCAATTTGCGTCTAACCTGGAAAGGTGTGGCCATTCATGGTTCCGATGTTGACGATATTTCGGCAACGCATGGCTGCGTCGGCATTCCCCTGGAATTTGCCCGGACGCTGTTTAAGAATGTCCGCGTTGGCGACCCTGTGCTCATCACAAAAAACTGGATGCCCAACACTTACGGCTGAATTTCTGGCGACCAGTTTGAGGTGACTAATTTCAAGGCGGCTAATTTTTGATTGCCTTTGCACGCTCAAACACCGCTTCAAACATTTCCGCCGTCAACCGGCCCGTTTGGGTGTTATATCGGCTGCAGTGATAGCTGTCGATCAGGACGCGTCCGTCGGGCAGGCAATGCTGCGCAAGATGACCAAACTTATAGTCAGCAAGCTTTCCGCCAACATGCCGGATGAAACTGTCATGCGCGATCTTTCCCAGCGCAACAAATATCTTCAGCCTGTGTAACTCGGCCAATTGCGCGGTGAGATATTGCCGGCAATTATTAGCCTCCTGCAGCGTCGGTTTATTTTCCGGCGGCAGGCATTTGACGGCGTTGAGGATGATCGCGCCGTCAAGCCGAACACCGTCGTCAATGCGGCTATGATATTCCCCTACGCTAAGTCCGGCCTTGGCCAGTGTCTCAAACAGCAATTGACCAGAAGCATCGCCGGTGAACGGCCTACCCGTCCGGTTTGCCCCCTGCTTGCCAGGGGCCAGCCCGATGATCCCCAGCCAGGCCTGCGCGTCACCCCAAGCAGGTACGGGGGCATTCCACCAACCGGGGTGCTCCCGGCGCAAGTCATGGCGTAGCTTCACCAGCCTCGGGCAAGCCCGGCAATCGCGCGAAGGCTCGGTAGAAGCGAGCGGCATTTTGGCATCTGGCGGATGAGCATCTTGCATGACAGGCCATTTGCGATAAGGCGCAGGGATGGAGGCCGCAAGTCATCTCTACCTGATCGCGTTGGGATCCAACGAGCGGTGCCGGCATCTCGGAAATCCGCAGAAGATCGTTAGGCATGCCCTTGATGCACTCGAAATGCCGGACATCGACGTTTTTGTGTCATCGCCGATCATCCCTAGCCACCCCCTCGGCCCATCACGGCGCGAATATGCGAACGCCGCCGCGCTTATCGTCAGCCCCCTTGATCCGCCCCGGCTGCTGTCACGGCTGCAGGCTGTCGAAGCGCATTTCGGCCGTAACAGGCGAGGCCAGAAATGGCGTGCCCGTACGCTCGATATCGACATAATACTGTGGAGCGGCGGTATTTGGACGAGCAGTTCCCCTCCTCTCGCCATCCCTCATCCGGAATTTCACGGGCGCGGCTTTGTGCTGGAACCGGCGGCCAAAATCGCTGGGACAATGCGCGACCCGCTTACCGGCCTGACCATCCGGCAACTGCATAGCCGTTTTTTGCACCCAAAGCCGCTTGACCGCAGAGCCAAGCCTGCCTAGGGAAACTCCGCGCTTCCCCGATGTGGGCAGCGCCACACCCTATGGGGGCCCTTAGCTCAGTCGGTAGAGCAACTGACTTTTAATCAGTAGGTCGCTGGTTCGAACCCAGCAGGGCTCACCATTATATCAATTATTTATTTTACCTGAAAGGCGATCCACCCGTTCGTTCGTGCGCGACTTAGTGAAATGATCAATATCTCTAAAATAGCGAATAGGTTTTATCGATCAGTGCAGCGGTGGTAACTGCTCGTCGTAACAACTACAAAATAGAGGATACAATGCTATGGGAAGCGAAAGTAAATGCCCGGTAATGCACGGCGGCAACGCGCATAAAGCAACAGGTAGCACGGCGAACCAGCATTGGTGGCCCAATCAGTTAAATCTCAGTATTCTCAACCAGAACTCTCCCTTGATCGACCCTATGGGGGAAGAGTTTGACTATGCTGCGGAATTCAAAAGCCTTGATCTGGCGGCTTTGAAGACCGACCTGACAACGCTGATGACCAACTCGCAAGATTGGTGGCCGGCAGATTTTGGTCATTATGGCGGTCTTTTTGTCCGGATGGCATGGCACAGCGCCGGAACGTATCGTATCTCCGATGGTCGCGGCGGGGCATCCACCGGCTCACAGCGCTTTGCACCTCTCAACTCTTGGCCTGACAATGGCAATCTCGACAAAGCACGACGGTTGCTTTGGCCTCTTAAACAAAAATATGGCCGCAAAATCTCTTGGGCCGATCTGATGATCTTGGCCGGCAATGTGGCGATGGAATCGATGGGCTTCAAAACCTTCGGATTTGCTGGCGGGCGCGAAGATGTTTTTGAACCTGAAGAAGATATCTACTGGGGCCCAGAGACCGAATGGCTTGGCGATGAACGCTACCGCGGAGACCGCGAACTTGAAGCGCCGCTAGGTGCAGTGCAAATGGGTTTAATCTATGTGAACCCGGAAGGGCCAAATGGTAAGCCCGATCCGCTCGCATCTGCCCATGATATCCGCGAAACCTTCACACGCATGGCAATGGATGACTATGAAACCGTCGCGCTTGTCGCTGGCGGGCATACTTTTGGCAAAGGCCATGGTGCTGGTTCGGAAGATAAAGTTGGCCGCGAACCCGAAGGCGGAGCTATCGAAGCACAAGGCTTTGGCTGGTTAAACAGCCACGGCACGGGTAAAGGCGGTGATACCACTACCGCAGGGTTTGAGGGCGCATGGACCGTGAACCCGACACAGTGGGATAATGGCTATTTTGATGTCCTGCTTGGTTATGATTGGGAACTTACAAAAAGCGCTAGCGATCACAATCAATGGACGCCAACAGCGGCTTCCAATGCCGATCAACCGCCAGCGGCGCATGATCCATCGAGAACCGAACCCTTGATGATGACAACAGCGGATATGGCGCTCAAAATGGATCCGGTTTACGGGCCGATATCGAAGAATTTCCACGAGAACCCTAAGGAATTTGCAGACGCTTATGCGCGCGCCTGGTTCAAACTGACCCACCGCGACATGGGGCCAATTTCCCGCTATCTTGGTTCTGAAGTTCCTAGCGAAACGCTAATCTGGCAAGACCCTGTTCCTGCTGCTTCAGACGATCTGATCAATGACGCAGATATCGCTGCTCTTAAAAAGCAGATACTTGCATCTGATCTGTCGGTTTCACAGTTGGTCACAACGGCATGGGCTTCTGCTGCTACTTTCCGCGGCAGTGACAAGCGCGGCGGCGCAAATGGCGCGCGTATCCGCCTAGCACCGCAAAAAGACTGGGCGGTGAATAACCCCGCCGAACTGAGCAGCGTGTTGCAGGCTTTGGAAGGCATCCAGTCGAGCTTTAATGCTGGCGGCAAGAATGTGTCGATGGCTGACCTCATCGTTCTTGGCGGCTGCGCAGCGATTGAGAAAGCGGCCAAGGATGTAACCGTTCCCTTTACGCCGGGCCGCACCGATGCTTCGCAAGAAGATACCGATGTGGATTCTTTTGCCGTGCTTGAACCGGCGGCAGATGGCTTCCGCAACTATCTTGGAAATGACGGCAGCCGCCCCGCAGAAGATACGCTGGTGGACCGCGCCGCGTTATTGACGCTTACAGCGCCTGAAATGACGGTGCTTGTCGGCGGTATGCGCGCGCTCGGCGCGAATGCAAATGGTTCAGCGCACGGTGTCCTCACCGATCAGCCGGGGAAATTGACCAATGATTTCTTTGTGAACTTGCTCGATATGAACACCGAGTGGAAAGCAACCTCTGGCGATCAAGATATTTTCGAGGGCAGCGACCGTGCGACCGGTGATGTCAAATGGACGGCGACGCGCAACGATCTCGTCTTTGGGTCAAACTCGATCCTGCGAGCCGTCGCTGAAGTATACGGTTCTAGCGATTCTCAGACCGTCTTTGTCCGTGACTTTGTCGCTGCTTGGAACAAGGTGATGAATCTCGATCGTTTCGACTTGGCTTGAATAGCAGCAAAACCTACGACCAATGAGGCGTTGCAGAAATGGGACGCCTCATTGGCACTTAATGGCAATTCTTCAAATCACGGCTCAAAAGCCACCAGTTTACCGGCCATGCGGCAAGAAAGCCTGCTGGAATGGCAATGCCCATGGCGATCCAGAATTGCATTGATAGCAAGCTACCGGCTGTCATTCCGCCCATATAATAATCAGCGCCGTTCATCGCGATTTCCATCACGCCGATGGAGACCACTTCGCCGATCCAGATCAGTTTAAGCGCCTGCCCAAAGCTCATGCCCCGGTCGCGCATAACGGGGACTAGGCCAAGCGTGAAGCCGGACAGATAGGCGAGCGAAGTTGCCAGAATGATTGTTGGCCATACGCTGAGGCCGATGGCCACCGCGATGATAAGCCCCGCCACTTCGCCAATCACGCAGCCTGTAAGGCAATGGAGCGTAGCCTTCGCCGAGGTAACAAATGGATTTGAGCCAAGCGCATCGTGGCCTTCGCCATGGCACTGTGTTGCAGTATCGTTCATTATATATTTCCTTATTAAACTAAAACCAAATCCGGATGCCGATAACGTAGTTTGTGATGCTTGCATCTTCGCCGCTCGCAATTGCAAAGTCGCGGCTCTTGCCGGTTTTCCATTCCTGCTCGACGCCAATATAAGGCGCAAATTCCGGCTTGATTTCATATCTCAGCCGTAGCCCCAATTCGATGTTCTCTATCCCCGCGCCAACACCCAATGCGGGTATGTCCTGCGCGGATAGGTTGATTTCTGCGCGCGGCTGGACAATCAATTTTTGCGTGAGGCGGTGATCATATTCGCCTTCGATGCGCGCGGTCAGATCGCCCTTGTGCGACAGAAAAGCAGCGGCATCAATTTCAAACATATAGGGAGCGAGGCCTTGAACACCGAGCACCAGATGGGTGCGGTTCGGTCTGGAAAAATCCTGCCGCACGCCCGCTTGCAGATCAAAAAATGGCCCGATCGCGCGGCTCCATAGTGCCTGTATCTCGGCCTGTTCGGGCGCTTCGCCGAAACTGCCCTGGCCTTCGCTCTTGAACCAGAACTTGTCGATATCGCCGCCATAAAAGCCCTGCACATCCCACAGGTAACCGTTGCTGCCTTCGCGGGCGCGATGTTCCAGCCGGTCGCCCTGCACCCAATATATGTTGGTATCGCCATGTTCTTTGTACAGCGCCTCGCGCGCCTCTTTCATGGCATCCGCGCCCCAAATCGCATCGGCGGCGTTGGGCGGACCAGAAGCGGCATTCGCGGATGCCTGAGGAGCCGGCTTGGGCATAGGCTCCATTTCATGACCGGCATGGCCAGAATGATCCTCTTGCTCCGCTTTCTCAGGCATTTCTTTTTCAGCCACCGGCTTTTCACCATGCTGCATGGCGGAATGATCGTGATCGCGTTCCTGCGCCGCGGCGGCTGCCGGCAGCGCAGCGAGCGCCAATATTGCCCAAGCCGCCCGCATCACGCGTCCCTCGGGAATGCGACGCTGACGGTCTGCATCATTCCAGCGTGCATATGGTAAAGCAAATGGCAGTGGAAAGCCCAGTCGCCCGGCTCGTCAGTCGTTACATCGAAAGTCGCACTGCTGCCCGGTTGCACGATCACTGTGTGTTTTTTGGGTTGGTGATGGCCCTGCCCGTTCACCAGTTCAAAAAACACGCCGTGCAGATGGATCGGGTGCGCCATCATGGTATCATTGACCAGCTTCACCCGTACGCGCTCGTCATGGGCAAAACGAATAGGATCATCGCCAACCGCGCTATATTTCTTGCCGTCAAACGACCACATGTAGCGCTCCATATTGCCGGTCAGATGCAGTTCCATCTCACGGTCTGGCGCGCGCTTGTTATGGTCCATCTCCAGCGATTTGAGCATACGGTAGTTGAGAACGCGGTGGGTCACCTTATCCAGCCCAAGGCCAGGATAGCCCATCCGATCAGCCGGGCTCATCGCGATCATATCGATCCCCGGCCCGACCTCTACCGTATCCGGCAGCAAGGACGCATCGCGCATATTCATGCCGCCCATCTTCATATCGCCGCCCTCGGCCATATCAGCCATGGGCGCGGACTCTGGTGCTGCCCCTGGTATTTTTGGCATGGCACTATGATCCATTTTGCCATGATCCATCTTGTTGTGATCCATTGCGCCAGCGGGCTCCTTGCCCTGCCCGTTATGATCCATTCCGCTATGGTCCATGCCGCCATGGCCCATGTCCACCATCGTCAATACGGGCGGATCGCGCAATGGCGGGAACATCGCTTGCTGACCCGTCTGCGAAGCCAAGGTAGCCTGCGCCATACCCGAGCGGTCCATGCTTTCAGCGACCAGCGCAAACGCGCCCTCCTTGCGGGGTGTGACAATCACGTCATAGGTTTCCGCCACGCCGATCTGGAATTCATCAACCTCGACCGGCTGCACATTCTGGCCATCCGCCGCTACCACCGTCATCGGCAATCCGGGGATACGAATGTTAAAGAAAGTCATCGCGCTGCCATTGATAAAGCGCAGCCTCACCCGCTCCCCCAGCTCAAAGGGCAGTTCCAGATTATCACCTGCCCCGTGGCCATTTATCAAATAGCTGTAGGTCGGTGCAGAAACATCGGCGATGTCAGTCGGCATCATCCGCATCCGCCCCCACATGCGGCGCTCCTGTGCGCTCATGTCATAATCATCGAAGCTCGCGGTCTTTTGCCTGCTGAAATAGCCCTCGGCCACTTTCAGCTTCTTCATGATTTGATGCGGGTGCATCGATGAAAATTCACTGAGCATTATCACATGCTCACGGTCATATTGAACGGGGTCAGTGCCTGCAGGGTCAATAATGATCGGGCCATAATGACCCGCTTGCTCTTGCAGCCCGGAATGGCTGTGCCACCAATAAGTCCCTGACTGGCGCACCTTAAATTCCGCCGTGAAGCGCCCGCCGGGTTTAATGCCCGGAAAGCTGAGGCCGGGAACACCGTCAAACTGGAATGGCAGCAGCAGCCCATGCCAGTGGATCGAGCTGTCTTCATCGAGCATATTGTGAATATTGAGCCTGATATTTTGCCCTTCGCGAAGGCGTAATAGCGGCCCCGGTACTGTTCCATTTACAGCTATGGCATGGCCAACACGCTTGCCTGTTTTGAACATTCCGCTGCCAATATGCAGGTTAATCTCGGGCCCGGCCAATTCATCCATACCGTTGCGGATGTTGGCGCCCATCTTACCTGCTGCCCATGCCGGCATCGGGAGTGCAGCTAGCGCCGAAAGAGACATAGCGCTGGTGATAACGCTCCGCCGGTTAAGCGAAAATAGGGTTTGCTTGGCAGGTTTCTCGTTCAATGTTGCAACTCCACTTAATTGAGTCTATATATACCCCCGTAGGGTATTGCAAGCAGCGACGGAGAATAGGATATGGCCGCAGCGGACACAGCGCAGAGACTGAACCGGCTAAAGCGTATCGAAGGCCAAGTGCGCGGCATCGCCAAAATGGTCGAAGACGACCGCTATTGCATGGACATCCTCACCCAGATGCAAGCGGTTAAATCGGCCTTTGCAAAGGTTGAAAGCCAGATATTGAAAGACCATGCCGCCAGCTGCGTTGCCGAGGCAATTTCTTCGGGCGATGCGCTAGAGCAAAAAGAGAAATTCGGCGAGCTGGTCGATTTATTCGAGAAAATGAAGCGCTGACGCCGCCGCGGACTGCAAAGTTACGCATCATGGTGGCATTGTTTCGCCGTTTGTGCTTTTTGCGCGAGAATGATTTCTACACACATCCTTTCCAGACTGACAAACATTGCTTGACCTGCTCGTCATAGGCGGGGGGATCAACGGCGTTGGTGTTGCCCGCGATGCCGCTGGGCGCGGACTGAAGGTGCTTCTGTGCGAAAAGGATGATCTTGGCAGCCATACCTCTTCATCGAGCTCAAAACTGATCCATGGCGGCCTGCGCTATCTTGAGCATTATGAATTCCGGCTGGTACGCGAATCGCTGGCGGAGCGGGAGACGCTGCTAAAGGCTGCACCGCACATCATCTGGCCGGTACGGATCGTTCTACCGGTTGAACCCGGCATGCGGCCATCATGGCTGTTGCGGCTCGGTTTGCTGATTTATGATAATCTCGCCAAGCGTGCGATACTTCCAGGTACCAAGACGCTGGATTTAAGAAAGGCCCAGCAAGGCGCGCCGCTAAAAAGCCATCTCAAAAAAGGTTTTGAATATTCCGATTGCTGGGCAGATGACGCGCGGCTGGTTGCGTTAAACGCCGTCGATGCAGCAGCGCGAGGTGCCGACATTCGCACCCGCACTGAATGCACCGCGCTGGAACGTCATGTCAGCCACTGGTCGGCAACATTGCGGAACAGAGACGGCGCCGAAGAGACGGTGCAGGCAAAAATGCTGGTCAATGCAGCCGGCCCTTGGGTGGAACGGATACTCGGCAAGTTTGGCCGCGTCGATAGCAGCGCAGGCGTGAGACTGGTAAAGGGCAGCCACATCGTAACCAAGCGGCTCTATGAAGGCAGCCACAGCTATATCTTTCAATCGCCCGACGGCCGGATTATCTTTGCGATGCCGTATGAAGGCGAATTTACGCTGATCGGAACAACCGATATTCCGATGGAAACGCCCGAACAAAAAGTGGAGATATCGGAGACCGAGGTCGATTATCTGTGCGACGCGGTAAATGAATATTTTGAACGCCCGATTTCGCGCGAGGATATTATCTGGTCCTATGCCGGAGTGCGGCCATTATTCGATGACAAGGCGGAATCGGCAAGCGTAGTAACCCGCGACTATGTATTTGATCTGGATGGCGGCAACGGCGCCTTTGCCCCTGTATTGTCAATATTCGGCGGCAAGCTGACAACATATCGTAAGCTTGGCGAGCATGCGATGGAAAAGCTCCGGCCTTTCTTTCCAGATATGCGCGAAAGCTGGACCAGGGCCGCGCAATTGCCTGGCGGTGATTTTGCTTATGATGGAGCGAACCGTCTCCGCGAGAAATATGAGGCGGCTTATCCCTGGCTTGATCCCAGCATTGTCGCCCGCATGACGCGGAGCTATGGAACCCTGATCGAAAAAATATTGGGCGATGCCAGTTCGGCAAAGGATTTGGGCAAGCATTATGGCGCCGGGCTATACCGGGCCGAAATCGACTATCTGTGCGCGCATGAATTTGCGCAGACCGATGAAGACATTTTGTGGCGGCGCTCAAAGCTTGCCCTGCATATGACGCCGAAGCAGCGTAGCGCCGTAGCCGCGGCGATCAACAAGCGCAAGAAACAGGAAGCCGTTTCATGAGCGGATATATTCTGGTCATCGACGAAGGAACAACCTCCACCCGCGCGGTGCTGTTTAACATTGATGGCACACCGGCGGGCAGCGCGCAAAAGCCGCTGACACAGCATTATCCCGCCCCCGGCCTTGTCGAGCATGATGCGGCGGAAATATGGAACCACACGCTAGATTGCGCACGCGCCATGGTAAAAAAGGCGGGCGGCGGCGACGCGATATCAGCGATAGGCATCACCAACCAGCGTGAGACGGTGGTCTTTTGGGACCGCAGGACAGGCGAGCCGGTCGCACCCGCCATCGTCTGGCAAGACCGCCGCACAGCCAGCGACTGCACCGCGCTTAAGGAAGCCGGGCATGAGCCGATGGTTCAAGCCAAGACCGGCCTGCTGCTCGACCCATATTTTTCCGGAAGCAAGATTGGTTGGGCACTGAAAAACTGGCCGCAGCTGCTGGAAATCGGGGAGCATCTCGCCGTGGGCACGGTTGAAAGCTACCTTGTCTACCGGCTGACCGGAGGCATGCATGTCAGTGATGCAACCAATGCCTCGCGAACAGCGCTGATGGGAATTGAAGACGATGGCTGGGATGACGGGCTGCTTGAGTTATTCGACGTTCCGCCATCTATTTTACCGCGGATCGTTGATAGCGTGGGCGACATCGGCTCCACTCTGCCCGCGCTATTTGGTGCGCCTATTCCGATAACGGGAATGGCCGGAGACCAGCAGGCCGCAACTATTGGCCAGGCTTGCCTCAAAGCTGGCCAGACCAAGGCCACCTTCGGAACAGGTGCCTTCATCCTTACGCAAACCGGCGAGAAGCGACCAACGTCGAAGCACAAGCTACTCTCGACCATCGCATGGCAAATTGATGGCAAGCGGCAATATGCATTGGAAGGGTCAGTTTTCGTTGCGGGTTCATTGATCCAATGGCTGCGCGACGATCTTGAATTGATCGAAAGCGTGCAGGAAACCGAAGCGCTCGCGCGCAGCGTTGCCGATAATGGCGGCGTGTATCTTGTCCCTGCACTGTCCGGCCTTGGCGCGCCGCATTGGCAGCCAGAGGCACGCGCCATGATCAGCGGGCTAAGCTTTTCGGCTAAGAAAGCGCATGTCGCTCGCGCCGCGCTTGAGGCGATGGCCCACCAGGCAAACGACCTGAAAACCGCCTATGCTGCCGATAGTTCCGACTGGGCCGAATTGCGTATCGACGGGGGCATGGTCGCCAACAACTGGATGGCGCAGGATCTGGCCGATATACTGAATATCACCGTAGAACGCCCGGCCTTCGTTGAAACAACCGCGCTTGGCGCGGCCATGCTGGCCGGTGTTGGTTCAGGGCTATATGACACCCTGGAGGATGCTGCGAGGATGCGCGGCGAAATTGAACGCTTCAGACCGCAGATGCGGCCCGACAAGAGGCAGGACCGGCTGGAGGGATGGGCCGAAGCCCTAAAACGCGCACTGCTATAGAATGGAAGCCCGCATATATGGATCATCCATTTCGGGCTTTCCGATCATCTTCAGCAGTAAGCTGTGTCAGCTTCCTCAGCACATTTTTGGCGACATTGATTTCTTCTGCAGCAAAATGGCCTAGCAGGTCTTCTTCGTGAGGCTTTAACTCCGATAGAATCGCGGTAAACAACTCTCGTGCCTGCTGGTCTGCAGACAATTGCTCGGGCGATATACGCGGGCGCGTTTCGGTGTAGCCGCCCCCATGATAAACCAGCGGCGCATGATCTCGCCGTTCAAAGTCGATCACCTCGCCAACGAAGATAATATGATCGCCGCCCTCATATTGATGCACCGTGCGGCATTCGAACTTTGCAGCGAATTCTTCAAAAACCGGGGAGCCCAAACGGCCGTCACGCCAATCCACACCGCCGAATTTATCATTGCCAGACTGCGCGAATGAATTGGATAATTCTTCTTGCAGATATGACAGAATATGCACAGCAAAATGCCCGCTATCGCTAAACGCCGCCAACGATCTCGACTTTTTGGCGAGTGACCAGAGTACAAGCGGCGGATTGAGCGACACCGAACTGAAGCTGCTCGCGGTAACGCCAACCGGCATACCGGGTTCTTGCAAGGTCGTAACAATCGTTACACCGGTTGCAAATGAACCAAGTGCGGCGCGGTATTCATCGGAATTCAGCAACTCGTCGGGCATAGACCGCGCCTATCACAGAGTTGCGGATTTCGAAAGTGCACCAAACATCAAATTTTGCGGAAGATCAGATTGTTGGCAAATACCAGCCAAGGCTTGCCCGGCGAGCAGCAAAGCCCTAATGCGCTGGCGATAACCACCAATATAATCAGGACAGCGATAGATGAAAATTGCGATGATAGGTTCGGGCTATGTCGGGCTTGTTTCCGGGGCCTGTTTTGCCGATTTCGGGCATGATGTCATTTGCGTCGACAAAGACGAAAGCAAGATCGAGCGGCTGAACGACAATGTCATGCCGATCTATGAACCCGGACTGGAAGCGCTTGTAAAAGGCAACGCCGAGGCCGGGCAGTTGAGCTTTTCAACCGACCTCGGCGCTTCGGTTGAAGGCTGCGACGCAGTGTTTATAGCTGTGGGTACGCCGTCAAGGCGCGGCGATGGCCATGCTGATCTCAGCTATGTTTATGCAGCAGCAAAAGAAATCGCAGCGGCGATTGGTGATCATACCGTCATTGTTACCAAATCCACCGTTCCGGTGGGAACCGGGGACGAGGTAGAACACATTATTTCGGCTATCCGCACCGACATTGAATTCGCGGTTGTTTCAAATCCGGAATTTTTGCGCGAAGGCGCGGCGATAAGAGACTTCAAGAGGCCCGACCGCATTGTCATCGGCACCGATGAAGAATGGGCACGCGAAGTCATGCATGCCGTTTACCGCCCACTATTCCTGAATGAATCGCCAATCCTGTTCACCAGCAGGAAATCGGCGGAAGTTATCAAATATGCCGCCAACGCCTTTCTCGCGACCAAGATTACGTTTATCAATGAAGTTGCCGATTTGTGCGAGAAAGTGGATGCCAACATTCAAGATGTGTCACGCGGCATCGGGCTGGACAACCGGATTGGTGCGAAGTTTCTGCATGCAGGTCCGGGCTATGGCGGCAGCTGCTTTCCCAAAGATACGCTTGCCCTCCTCAAAACCGCTCAGGACAATGAGATACCGATGCGTATCGTCGAGGCCGTAGTGCAAGCCAACGATTTGAGAAAACGGGCAATGGGCCGCAAGATCGTACAGGCACTTGGCGGCGATGCACGCGGGAAGAAAGTGGCGGTGCTCGGCCTGACCTTCAAACCAAATACGGACGACATGCGCGATTCGCCGGCAATCGCTGTAGTACAAACTCTGCAAGATGCAGGTGCGGCGGTGACGGCCTATGATCCCGAAGGAATGGACGAGGCCGCAAAGATTATGCCCGATATTACAATGGCCACCGGTGCCTACGAGGCCGCCGAGCAAGCAGATGCCATCGCCATTGTTACCGAGTGGGATGCCTTCCGGGCATTGGACCTCAAACGCCTGAAAAAGGTCATGACGGGCAAGGCGCTCATCGACCTGCGCAACATTTATGATCCAAAGGATGCGAGCGATGCTGGTTTTGATTATGTCAGCATAGGCCGCAGCCGATCTCTTGACGATGGCTCTCCTTTGGGCGCGAAAGGCCGATAGATGTTGCGAAAGACGTCTATTTCCGCAAATGGGCTGCCATGCGTGATCTGACCCATCTTGAGCGGCTTGAAGCCGAAAGCATTCACATCATGCGCGAAGTGGTGGCCGAAGCGGAAAAGCCGGTGATGCTCTATTCGGTGGGCAAGGACAGCGCCGTGATGCTGCATCTGGCGCGCAAGGCTTTCTATCCATCTCCCCCGCCCTTCCCGTTGCTTCACGTCGATACGACTTGGAAGTTCAAGGCGATGTATGAAATGCGCGCGCGAATGACCAAGGAATCCGGGATGGAGTTGCTGGTCTACCGAAATTCCGAGGCGCAGGAACGCGGTATCAATCCGTTCGACCATGGCCCATTGCACACCGACATGTGGAAGACGGAAGGGCTAAAGCAGGCCCTGACTCATTACGGATTCGATGCGGCATTTGGCGGCGCGCGCCGGGATGAGGAAAAAAGCCGGGCCAAGGAGCGCATTTTCTCCTTCCGTTCGGCCAATCACCGCTGGGACCCCAAAAACCAGCGACCCGAGCTTTGGAACCTCTACAACGCCCGCAAGGCCAAGGGCGAGAGCATCCGTGTCTTTCCGATCTCGAATTGGACCGAGCTAGATATCTGGCAGTATATTCAAATCAACGACATTCCCATCGTCCCGCTTTATTTGGCCGCACCTCGGCCCACCGTGGAGCGCGACGGCTTGCTATTGATGGTCGATGATGACCGCTTTCCGCTGGCTGATGGCGAAGTACCCGTGGAACGTTCAATCCGTTTCCGCACGCTTGGATGCTATCCGCTAACCGGTGCGATCGAAAGCGAAGCGGCCACATTATCCGAAGTGATTCAGGAAATGCTGCTCACCACGACCAGCGAACGCCAAGGCCGCGCGATCGACAAGGATGCCGGCGATGCCAGCATGGAGAAAAAGAAGCAGGAGGGCTATTTCTGATGGCCAAGCCTGTTTACGAAACCGACGCGCTTATTGCCGAAGATATCGACGCCTATCTGGAGCAGCATCAGAATAAGTCGCTGCTGCGTTTTATCACTTGCGGATCGGTCGATGATGGCAAGTCAACACTGATCGGACGCCTGCTCTATGACAGCAAGATGATCTTTGAAGACCAGCTTGCCGCGCTGGAAAGTGATAGCAAGCGGATCGGTACGCAGGGTCAGGATATCGATTTTGCGCTGCTCGTGGACGGACTGGCTGCAGAGCGCGAACAAGGCATCACTATTGATGTTGCCTACCGCTTCTTCACAACCCAAAAGCGCAAATTTATCGTCGCCGATTGTCCAGGGCATGAACAATATACGCGCAATATGGTGACCGGGGCGTCGACCGCCGACCTGGCGGTTATCCTCGTTGACACGCGCAAGGGAGTGTTGCCGCAAACACGCAGGCACAGTTATCTGGTGCATCTTTTGGGCATCCGCAATATTGTGCTCGCGGTCAACAAGATGGATTTGGCCGCGTACAGCCAGCAAGTATTTGACGATATCGTCGCAGACTATCAAGAGTTTGCCCAAGAAATCGGCGTTAAAGCCTTTACCGCCATTCCCATCTCCGGCTTTCGCGGCGACAATATCATAGACCCATCTGCTAATATGCCTTGGTATAAGGGCGCGCAGCTTGTCGATCATCTCGAAACGGTGGAACTGGATGTAACATCCAATCAGTCCAAGCCCTTTCGTATGCCGGTGCAATGGGTAAACCGCCCCGATCTCGATTTTCGGGGATTTTCGGGGCTGATTTCGAGCGGCCGTATCAAAACGGGCGACCCGATCCGCATTCTGCCAAGCGGCAAGCAATCTACCATCGCAAAAATCGCCGCAATGGACGGTCAGGTTGACCAAGCAGTGGCTGGGCAATCGGTCACCCTGTGCCTCGCCGATGAAGTTGATTGCTCACGCGGCGACGTGATCGCGGCGGCGGACGCACCGCCGGAAACCGCTGACCAGTTTGAATCGACCCTTGTATGGATGGCAGAAGACGCGCTCATTCCCGGACGCGCTTATTGGCTGAAGCTTGCCAGCCAGACTGTATCTGCGACGTTACAGAAGCCAAAATATCAGATTAATATCAATAATATGGAGCACCTTGCTTCTAAAACACTTGAACTAAATGATATTGGTGTAGCTACCGTCACCACAGACCGCGACGTCGTTTTTGAAGCCTATGAGTCAGAAAGCTGTAGCGCGAATAAGGCGCTGGGCGGCTTTATTCTGATCGACAAGCTGACCAATGCAACCATCGCTGCCGGAATGCTACATTTCGCGCTGCACCGGGCGCAAAATATCCACTGGCAGGCGGTGGATATAACGCGCGAAGCACATGCGCTGCAGAAATCGCAATCGCCCCGCTTGCTCTGGTTCACGGGGCTTTCTGGATCGGGCAAATCAACAATTGCAAATCTGGTCGAGAAAAAGCTGCATGCGCTGGGACGGCATAGCTTCCTGCTCGACGGCGACAATGTCCGCCATGGTCTTAACAAGGATCTGGGCTTTACCGACGCCGACCGGATTGAGAATATCCGCCGTATTGGAGAGGTCGCAAAACTGATGGCCGATGCCGGCCTGATCGTGCTGACAGCCTTTATCTCGCCCTTCCGCGCAGAACGGGAAATGGCGCGCAAGATGCTACCCGATGGCGAATTTATCGAAATTCATATTGATACACCGCTCAGCGTTGCAGAGGAGCGTGATGTGAAGGGCTTGTATAAAAAGGCGCGCAGCGGTGAACTCAAGAATTTCACCGGAATTGACAGCCCTTACGAAGCGCCTGAATATCCAGATATCCATGTCGATACGACACAGATGGGCGCCGACGAGGCAGCCGAGTTAATCGTCGAGCGCATTCGCGGCGCTTGGAATATTCCATAGTGGACGATGTCGCGCTCGCCGCTAAATTGGCCGATAAAGCGGGCAGAATTTTGCTTTCGATACGCAGGTCAGGCGAATTCGAAGGCAATGCGCTTGGCAAAGCGGGCGACGCAGAAGCCAACGCCTATCTGATCAGTGAACTTAAGAAACAGCGGCCTGATGATGCCATATTATCCGAAGAAGAGCAGGATAGTGGTGAGCGGTTAAAAAATGAGCGCGTATGGATTATCGATCCGCTCGACGGTACGCGCGAATATGGCGATGGGCGCGACGATTGGGCGGTGCATGTGGCGCTGGCTGTTAACGGCAAAGCATCGATCGGCGCGGTCGCATTGCCAGCAATGGAAGAAATGCTGCTCTCCTCTCCTCCCGCCGTTCTATCCCCAGCAAACTCGCCGCTAGTAATGGCCGTCAGCCGCACCCGGCCAGCGAAAGAGGCAGTTTATGTGGCCGAGCGATTGGGCGCCAAATTGCTGCCGATGGGATCGGCGGGGGCCAAGGCCATGGCTGTTGTTCGCGGCGAAGCAGATATCTACCTGCATAGCGGCGGGCAATATGAATGGGACAATTGCGCGCCCGTTGCGGTTGCACAGGCCGCCGGGCTGCACTGTTCGCGCATAGACGGCTCACAAATGCGCTACAACAATCCCGACACCTATCTCCCCGACCTGCTGATCTGTCGGCAGGAACATGCAAAGCAGATATTGGCGATTGTGGCGGCACGCTAGCTGACCGGGTTTCGGTTATTTGCGCGGGTTAGTTTTTTGACCTTGGCTTTCTTGCGTGTGGCTTTCTTGGCGCTATCTTTCTTTTTCCGCAGCGGTGTTTTTACTTTGAACGCGGGTATGGACGGAATGAATTCATCTCCGTGATCAAATAGCTGCGCAATCATCTCATATCCGATCCGTCGGTAGCTTTCCCACTGTGCCTCGTCAAAAAACTGATCCGCGGTAGTTTGTTGGGGAAATGCCCGGTTCACATCCGAATAGCTGAGAATATCTGCCGGAAGACCTTTGAAGAGCATCGGTTTGAACCACAGGATATTGCGCGTCAGCCCATGAATTCTCTTTTCGGGGTTGTCCGAATCTCTGGTGATTTTATGGGCTTCCAAAAGCAGCACATATTCCGGGCTTCCTTTTTCCCGTGCCGCAGATCTCCAGTCATTTGCCATATTGAGGAAATGTTTGAGTTTTGGACTTTTTATACCCGAAACACCGCAAAATTTCGCAACTTTTTCTTTACTCGCGACCTGCACTTCATAGCCCATGTCTATCCGCGCGGTACGAATGAATATCTCCAGATCAGCGAATTCAAACTTGGCGTCCTGTCCATTATCGGCAACCAGTATGGTTTGGCAGTTTTCTTCGATCAGCGCCAGCGCACCGCTATTTTCGGAGTGCCCCCCGTCGGTGAGATAGACACTCCTGCTCTCCATTGAGTAACGGGCGGTCATTTCGGAATACAGGTAGAAAAAGGTGGCAAACGGATTGCCCACCGACGAGAGTCTTTCGCTCCACCAGCGCTTACTTTTTTGCGTGATCTCGGTGCCACCTGATAAATCCGCACCATTGGTGTCCCACCAGTAGCCCAAACGGACATTGGCATAGGTTAGCGCCAGCGCGGTGCCGAGCGTGGTGCGCCTGCCCATACCGGATGAAGCGGCCGCGCCTGATATCGCGCATAGCTGACCGACATTCAGCTTTTCCGCCTTCTCAATCTTCGTCCAACCAATATCCACTCCGTCTATTTTTATACCATCATAACCAACAACCAGGCGTCGCCCCTTACGCTCATGAGCAATAAGATTTTCGTCCGAGAAAGTATCGTTTATTGTCAAGTTGATAAGGTGGAATGGCGCGGCCAGTATCTGTTTTTGATAGATTTCCGTGTTGATGTGATCGGCCGGATAGTTGCCTGTTATATATTTGCGGATCGGCTCGCCCTGCTTGCCATTTTCGGGTTCGGGTTCCAAATCAAGCCGCTCATGATTCGTTGCACCCAGATAGGCGCGGGTAAGGCGCGAAGCATAGAGTGCGTGAAGCGATGAGAGGTTTATGAAACCCTGCGAAAGCCCCGTCATCACTGTGAGCGCGGCAACGGTCACGAAGAAAACCAGATAGGTGGACCAATCGATCGCGCCCGTCCAAGGATCGTCGAACCAAAGAGCCATATGCACCATCATGTTGACCATCACCGCCAACAAGCCGAACAGAAACGCGCCCAAGACAAATGCGGATTTAGAGACGTTATTTTGTACCCATTTGAAGAAGCCGCCCTGCTCACCGCCAAACCAATCGGGCAATTTTTTGATCAGGAATGCCAGCGCAGGTTGAAGCGCGACGATCGACCAGCCAAACCAGGTTACATTATCAATACCTTCCAATATTACCTGACGGAACGCAACGGCAGCCAAGTCAATCAAAGCCAATATAAGGAATGTGAGCAAGAACTGATTGGTTACTGTCTGGGTCTTCAACAATGACCGCCTGAGCCATGCGGTAACGTTGACACCGCCGGGGCCTGCTTTTCTGTCCCTTGGCACCCGTAGCGTGGCGATTACAAAGATGACCAAACCCGATGCCAAGATGGCCAAACCAAAGAGGTACAAACGATCCGCAATGGTTGGAAGGGGAAGCAAACCCAGTTTTTCGGCAAGCCAATATCGAGCTGCTCCTCCTGACAACAACATCACGGATATCCAGAAAGCAGTCCACCATAGCTTTTTCTTGTCGGGCCCCCCTTTGGACGAACTCACATCCGGATTGTAGGACAACCCTCTTGTCATCCAGTAGGCAGCACCCGTCGCCAACGAAATAAACAGGCACAGTGCGGCTGGCCAGACAAAGGGGGTGACATCAGGGAGATCGACCGACAGGTAGCCTGCAAGAAACTGGGCGAAGCGCCGGACATATATCATCGCCGGAAGCAGAAGCGAGTATATTGCCGCCATGCCCACCGCGAACACAAACAGCATCGCAACCCAATTGCGCGCTATATAGGAAATGGCAGCGGCAAAATCAGCACTTCCATTAGGCGCGAGATAGCGGCCATGCTCACGCAGCCATCTTACAGGGTGCCGCATTTCTCCACCTGCATATTCTATGGTCTTTTCACTCGGCGAAATGGTCAGCGCTTTATCCGCAAAATGGAATGCTGACGCGATTTCTTTTGGAGAAGCTTTGCCAGAGTTCTGGCCTCGTAGCGACTGCGGCAAGAAGAGGCTTCGAAGGAAGGACCCAAAATATCCACCGCCTGATACGGTCGACATGTAGTCAAATCCATAAAGCCGCCCCCGCCTTGCGAGCGCCGCAGTCATGCCAAGGCTTATGGTAGCGCTCCGGATACCGCCGCCGGAGAATGCAATTCCTACCGGCGGGCGTTCTTCATCGCCGCCGCCGGAACGCGGTGTGCGCTCCGTCAGCCCGCTCAACAATTTTCGGCGGTCTACGCAATATTTGGAAGGTACGAGGCTCTTCGGATCTTCTGAGTCCGGTACATCTTTGTCATTTGCCATAGCCGCACCCCTGCTTCGCTGTATCTACACAGCAAATCCCTGAACGACCCAACCAATTCTTGTTATCTTCCGCTACGAGCTAGCGTAAAATATATGGGAAATCTAGTGTTGTGCGCCGCCCGTTCATCTGCCTGTCAAACCAATGCCGGTGAAGACAATGCTAGCAATTATATTTGCCACGACAAACTCCCATTGGAAACCGGCACAACATGCCTTTCGCAGAATCCTGATCCTTTTTTGTCGAGCAGTGGTTTCCCGATGTTCATCTTGCTGCTATGGAAGATATTGCAAGTATATCAATTCGGAGCACAATAAATGACCCGCATCTCCCACAGTTTCATCGCTCTCGTTGCAGCATGCGCAATGCTGCCTGCAGCAACCTCTGCGCAAGAGATAGCGGAAAATGGCGATATCGTCGTTACCGGCAGATCTCTTGCCGATACCGAAGCGGCGCTCAAAGCGTGCCTGGATAGGAGCTGCCCGCCTGACGAGGATATCAGGGCAACGCTGGCGCATGCTGAAAATCAGTTTGTCGAAGGCGACTACAAGGATGCCCGCGGTACCCTGCTTTCATCTCTGGGCCGCAATCGCAAGCATAAGGGCGGCTATCCGGTTGATGTCTCGAACCTGCTGCGCGCAAACGCCAATGTCGCTGAGCATCTGGGCGAGGCCGATTCATATCGGTTGTCGGTATTGGGACTGCGCGATGTGTTAAAAAAAGGCCTTCCAGAAGATGATTTTCGCGTCCTTGCGGCAGAGCTGGAAGTGGCGGATTCGCGGCAGAAGCTCGGCTATCCCGACGAGGCGCGGCGCAAGTATGAAGATATCGAAAAACTAGCGCTTAAGCATGGTATCCCACGCCTGGCCGCTATGGCGCGTGTCCGCTATCTGTCTTCGCTGGTATTGCGGGCGCAATCGGCCAAGACCACTTTTAATCGCCGCAGAGCCGCCAAAGCCCTTGACGCATATATTGCCGAGCCAACCAAAGGCGCGGAAGTTTATGGCTATGTCGCCGAAATTCTGAAATCGCGTCTCGACCGTAGTTTCGGTGTGGGCGACAGCACAGAAGCTTTGATCAAGCGCTTTACCGAATTAGGCGGATCGAAACGGCCCGTGTTGCTCGCCGCGAACCCGATTGAGCAGGATCAGGCTGCGCTCACCCGATCACTCGCGGGGGGTAGCGACCTAAACCGGATGACACTTGAAAATGTCGAAAATCGCTGGGTCGATATTGGCTTCTGGATCAATCCCGATGGCAAAATCGACGATATGGAGGTTTTGCGCTCCAAGGGTACAGTAAACTGGGTCAAACCGGTTTTGAAATCAATCCGAAGCCGGATATATACGCCGATAAATGACAAAGAGAGCCCGGGCTTCTATGCTGTAGAGCGTTACTCACTAACGGCAAATTGGACTAAGTTTAACACCGGCACGCGGATGAGAAAGCGTTCACCGATATTGAGCATCAAAAAACTCGATCTGTCGAACGACAATCAATAAGCTGCGGCAAATACCTAGCCGTAACGAAAAACCACCGACAAATTATTCGCTGGCATTGCAGTGCGCCTTTCCAAGGTAAATCCGCAACCTTCGGCTAACTCTCTCACTTCGTTCAAATGACGTATCCCCCATTCGAGGTTGCGGCCACGCAGTGACTGGTCGAAGCTAAGGTTGCTTTGCGCGGTTTCAACATTTTCCTCCAAGAAGGGCCCGTAAAGATAAAGGGGCGCTCCGGCGGATAGCAATTTCGCTGCTCCGCGAAAAAGCCCGATGCAGGCATCCCACGGCGCGATGTGAATCATATTGATGCATAATATTGCGCCCGCAGTATCAACCGCCCATTGGCTTTCTTCGGTCCTGACAATCATTGGTTCCGCAATATTCACCGCATTGCTGCCCGCAGACCAATCACGGATGGATTGCAGCGCATCTTCGTCAATGTCACTGGGTTGCCAGCTGATAGTTGGAAAACGCTCGGCAAAATGCACGATATGCTCGCCGGTACCGCTAGCAATCTCAAGCACCGTGCCGCTCGCAGGCAATATCTCTGCCAGTATCTCGGCGATGACTTCACGATTGCGCAAAGTTGCAGGCGCGTGCCGCTTGCCCTTGCGGATATCGTCGAAGGGAAAAGCCTTGCTGCCCATCATTCGGCGGCTTCGGCCAATTCGGTCTGGGGCCAGACAAGCTTTGGTTTGCGCGCGGCCAGCGTTTCGTCAAGCCGTCTGCGCGGCGCGAAATGCGGCGCAGATTTCAGCGCCTCATCGCCGGCCTTGGCTCGTATCGCAACACTGCGCAGCGCGCCGATGAACTCATCGAGCGCAGCCTTGCTCTCGGTCTCGGTCGGCTCGACTAGCATCGCACCGTGGACAACCAGCGGAAAATAGACCGTCATCGGGTGATAGCCTTCATCGATCAGGCCCTTTGCAATATCGAGCGTCGAGTATCCTTCGGCCATCCCCATATCGCTAAACAGAGCCTCATGCATGCAGGGACCGGATTTGCCAAATGGCGCATCGAGCACGTCTTCAAGACTGCGCAGCAGGTAGTTGGCATTGAGAACAGCGTCCTCGGCCACCTGTTTGAGCCCGTCCGCGCCGTGGCTCATCACATATGCGAGCGCGCGCGTATACATGCCCATCTGGCCGTGGAAAGCGGTCATGCGGCCAATCGAATGGGGATGACGGTCACCCGCAGTTTCTTCTTCCACCAATGTGATATGCCCGTCCCCGAAGCGCTCCGTATAAGGAATTGGGCCAAATGGAGAAAGCGCTTCGGACAACACGACTGGCCCCGAACCGGGGCCTCCGCCGCCATGCGGGGTCGAAAAGGTTTTGTGCAAATTGATATGCATCGCATCGACACCAAGGTCGCCGGGGCGGACACGCCCAACGATAGCGTTGAAGTTTGCGCCGTCACAATAGACGTAGCCGCCTGCCGCATGCACCGCATCCGAAATCGCCTTCATATCGCGCTCGAACAGCCCACATGTATTCGGATTGGTGATCATCACCGCTGCTATGTCGGGGCCCAGCCGCGCCTTGAGCGCCTCCAAATCAACCCGCCCATCGGGTGTAGCAGGGATATTTTCGGTCACATATCCGGCAAAGGCAGCCGTCGCTGGATTGGTACCATGCGCGCTTTCGGGGACGAGAATCACTTTGCGGTCTTCGCCGCGCGCCTCCAATGCTGCTTTAATGCACAGTATCCCGCACAGCTCGCCATGTGCGCCGGCCTTGGGAGTCATTGCAACGCCATGCATTCCGGTAAGTTTGATCAGCCAAACAGCAAGCTCGTTGATCACCCCCAGCGCGCCCTGAACCGTTTCAACCGGCTGAAGCGGATGCACATCGGCAAAGCCCTTCATCCGGGCAATCTTCTCATTCAGCCGCGGATTATGTTTCATCGTGCAGCTACCAAGCGGGAACAAGCCAAGGTCGATAGCGTAATTCTGCCGCGAGAGGCGCGTATAATGGCGAACCGCTTCAGGTTCAGACAGGCCCGGCAGGCCAATTCTTCGGTCTCGCTCCATGCCGCCAAGCCGGGTTTCGACCTGCGGGAAATCTGCCAGATCGACGCCGGTGGTTTCGCTGTCGCCAATCTCGAAAATCAGCGCTTCATCGAGCATTAGCGCCCGGTTGCCAGTGAAGGTTCCCTGCTCATCGCGGCGCTCTTCGGTCATTTCGGGACGCCATCCGCCTTTGTTCAGATCGCTCATGAAAGCAGCTCCTCAAGCGCATCGGCAAAGGTCTCGATATCCTCATCAGTGACAATTTCGGTCACCGCAACAACAAGACCATTTTGCAGCGCGTTCACGTCCGGATAGAGCCGGCCCAGCGATACCCCGCCAAGGATACGCCGATCCGCCAATTCGCGCACCAACGGCCGCGCTTCTTTTGACAGTTCCAGTGTGAATTCATTGAAGAATGTATCGTTGACAACGCGCACGCCAGGAACCTTATTTAGACGCTGCGCTGCCTGCACCGCTCGTGCGTGATTCAACGTTGCCAAGTCGCACAGTCCGCGCTCGCCAAGTAAGCTCATATGGATACTAAAAGCTAGCGCACAAAGTCCTGAATTTGTGCATATATTACTCGTTGCTTTTTCTCGCCGGATATGCTGTTCACGCGTCGAAAGTGTGAGCACAAAACCGCGCTTTCCTTCGGCATCAACGGTCTCTCCGCAGAGCCTACCCGGCATCTGACGCACGAATTTTTTCTGGCAGGCAAACAGGCCAACATAAGGCCCGCCAAATTGCAGACCGACGCCAATCGACTGCCCCTCACCGACCACTATATCCGCGCCCATTTCGCCCGGTGATTTGATAGCTCCCAATGCCACCGGCTCGGTCACCACGGCAATCAGCAGCGCGCCTTTTTCATGGGCTTTGGCGGCTATGGCCGACATATCCTCTATGCGCCCCAATATGTCGGGATATTGCACCACGACCGCAGAAGTCTCCTCATCGATGTTATCGATCAACCGCTGAGTATCGGCGCCAGCAAAGTCGGGTTTCGCAACATCGAGCATGTCGTTGGTGAAATGCGCCATTGTCTCGCAAACACTGACATAATGCGGGTGCAATCCCGACGACAGCACCGCCTTACTGCGCTTGGTGATACGGCCCGCCATGCTGATCGCTTCCCAGCAAGCGGTTGAGCCATCATACATCGATGCATTGGCAACATCGCATCCAAACAGCCGCGCAACCTGCGTCTGGAATTCAAACAGCATTTGTAGCGTGCCTTGCGCAATTTCAGGCTGATAAGGCGTGTAGGCCGTGAGGAACTCGCCGCGCTGGATTAGATGATCGACCGATGCAGGCACATGATGCTTGTATGCGCCGCAACCGAGGAAGAACGGATGATGTGACGCCGCCATATTCTGCCGCGCTAGCGCAGAAAAATGCCGCTCAACCGCCATCTCGGTAGCATGGCTAGGCAGACCCCTGATCGGGCCGGTTAGCCGTGCCGCTTCGGGCACATCGGCAAACAGATCGTCTATCGATTGCGCGCCAATTTGAGTGAGCATTGTATCGCGATCGCTTTGGGTAAGCGGCAAATAACGCATGTTCAGTATCTCCGGTCGTGCAGAATGATTGGCTTCACAGCCCGTCCACAAAGGCCTTGTAAGCCGTTTCATTCATCAAGGTTTCCAATTCACTCTCGTCAGACAGCGTCATACGGAAGAACCAGCCATCGCTTTCAGGATCGCTGTTAATCAGCGCCGGATCATCTTCCAGCGCGCTATTGCCCTCGGTTATAGTTCCGCTAACGGGCGCGTAAATGTCTGAGGCCGCCTTCACCGACTCAATAATCGCCGCGTCGCCGCCTTTCGAGATTTCGGCGCCCGCAGCAGGCACTTCCACGAAGACGATATCGCCTAGCTGCTCTTGCGCATAATCGGTGATGCCCACGGTGGCGCTCTCGCCATCGACATCGATCCATTCATGTTCTTCGGTAAAATATCGGCTCATTTGCTCTTTCCTTTCCCAGCATCTCTGCTTCTCCGGTGATAACCATGCGGCACAAAAGGCATTTTGATGACTGTCATTGCTATGCGCTTTCCGCGCACCTCGGCCTCAAGCGCGCTGCCCTCTGCTGCCAGTGCGCGCTCGACATAGCCCATGGCAATGGGCACGCCCACGCTGGGCGCAAAGCCACCCGATGTGACTATGCCGACTTGCCGATCGCCCGAGAATATCAGCGCGCCTTCACGCACAGGCTGTTTGCCGTTCACGGAAAAACCTACACGTTTACGCGCTGCACCATCCTTCAATGCAGCCAATATGCGCTCTGCTCCGTTGAAATTACCTTCCTCGCGGCGCGCCTTTGAAATTGCAAAAGTCAGCCCTGCCTCGACAGGTTCAATTGTCGGATCAAGATCGTGACCATAGAGCGGCAATCCTGCCTCAAGCCGCAATGAATCGCGCGCGCCCAAACCTACCGGCTTGACCTCCGGTTGCTTACAAAGCGCGGTGGCCAGCGCGTCGGCATGCTCCGCCGCGACGGAGATTTCAAAACCGTCTTCGCCGGTATAGCCTGAACGGCTGATCCCCAGCGGAATACCATTCCAGTCAAACGGCCCAGCTTCCATGAAATAGAGATCGGTTGGAACCGGCCAACCGTCCTGCGCGGGCTTGATGCCAATGCGGCCAATGGCTTCCGCAGCTTTTGGGCCTTGCAATGCCAGCAAAGCGGCATCGTCAAGATGATTGAACCTCACGCTGCCGGGAAGCTGCGCACGCATGAAAGCGATATCCTCATGCTTCACCGCGCCGTTGACCACCAGATAGAGGTCATGCCCAGTATTGGTGATCATCAAATCGTCCAAAATCCCGCCATCTTCAGCAAGCAGCAGCGAATAGCGCATCTTGCCTGCCTTCAATGCGGAGATGTCGCCGGGCACGATCTTTTCCAGAGCCTGAGCCGCACCGTCGCCGATCAGCTGCAACTGACCCATATGCGAAACGTCAAATAGCCCGGCATTTTCGCGCGTCCAGTGATGTTCGGCCATAATGCCTTCATATTGGATAGGCATCGAATATCCCGCAAACGCAACCATGCGAGCGCCCTGATCACGGTGCCAACTATCCAGCGGCAGGTTTAGAATGTTGCTATCATCGCTCAAATCAATTTCTCCGTCACAAAGCGCAGCACGCCGAGATGGCGCTTGCTGCCCCCTCTGTCACGGAAACCTGAGAGCTTTCACGGGGATATAAGCCCGCTTACCCCTTCGGCGGCACCGGTATTGAGGTGCACTTTCCAGAGCGTCGCAAGAGCCAATGCGGTCCTTTTGCCTGAGAGATTCCGGGGCGGTTGCTCCTTCGGCGTCCCGGATCAAGTCCGGGATCTCTCCCGCATCGTCAGCGACGGGAATGAGCCTTGGCCGAGCAGTCGAGTCGAGTCAATTATGTAAGGCCAATTTTGCAGCCAGCGCATGGATGTCATCATTTTCATGGATATGATTCCCCGATCCGCTGTCTCCAGCAAGCCGAACTATCGCCATCGCAACGCTTGCTGCCTGTATCGATCGATAGCGGCGAAGCCGCCCATGCAGCAGCATATCGGTAACAGGCGAAAGTATCACACCCAGCTTTTCACCAATCCGAAATTCTTTGCGGTCGCCTTTCAGCAATCCGGGACGAATAATATCAAGGCGGGCAAAATCAAGCGCGCGCAAAGCGTCTTCCGCCTTACCTTTGGTTTTCAGATAAAAGCTGGAAGCGCCGCTGTTCGCCATCGTCGAGGAAACCGAAATACACTGCCGCGCGCCGGACTGCTTGGCTGCCGCACCGAACGCTCTCACCAATTCCAGATCGACCGCTCGGAATGCCTCTTGCGAACCTGCAACCTTAATTGTCGTGCCGAGGCAGGAAATGGCAATATCGGCTTGGACCTCGGCGATAATTTCAGGCCAATCATCTGGAGCAGCAATATGCTCGCTTGCATTCGCCGATAATCCCACCACAGCGCGGCGCGTAACGATGTGCAGGCTATGTCCTGCTGCCGCCAACAACGCAGCCACATGGCCGCCAACGAGTCCGGTTGCACCGGCAAGTATGACGCTACTCATGTCCTGCACCAAATATTTCTGCGTGCCGGTTCTCGGCATAACGATCCGTCATTCCGGCCAGAAAATCCGCGATATGGCGGCTGCGTTGCGGCTCCTCTGCGGGAAGCGCCTCACGCCATTCGGGCGGCAAATGCCTACTGTCTGCTTGGTAGGCTTCATACAAATCGCAAATAACAACCTTCGCTCTTGCTGCAGCCGCGATCTGTATCGGGTGATTATATAAATTGGCATACATGAAGCGCTTCAGCTTCCTCTCCTGCTTCGCCATATCTTCCGAAAAGCCAGCGATCATCCGCCCCGCTGACCGCGCGTCTTGGGTTGACCCAATATCAAATTCGTTGATGCGCCGCCGGGTTGCGCCGATAACGTCATTGACCATCACACCAATCTGCTCACGCACCAGTTCGGAATGAAGTTTTTCCGGCGGGTGATCGGAGTATGCATCGCAAATCGCCCGCCAGCGCGCCTTCACAAAGTCCAATTCACAAAGCTGCTCCATGGTGAGCAATCCAGCGCGGATACCATCGTCAATATCGTGATTGTCATAGGCGATATCATCGGCGACGGCCGCCACTTGTGCTTCCAGCGACGGCCATTTTTCAAGCTCCAGACCATACTGCTCGTCAATTTCCGCCAGCGCCCAGCCCGGCTGCTCGACCGGACCATTATGCTTGGCCAACCCTTCGAGAAGATCCCAGCTCAAGTTGAGCCCCGACCACAGCGGATAGGGAGAATCCAGTTTCGTCAATGTTCGCAAGGTCTGCGCATTGTGGTCAAATCCGCCATGCGCCTTCAGAGCTTCTTCCAGCGCATCTTCCCCGGCATGACCAAAGGGCGGATGGCCGATATCATGGGCAAGGCAAAGCGCTTCAGTCAGGTCTTCATCAAGCCCGAGCGCACGCGCGATCGTGCGGCCGATCTGTGCAACTTCCAGACTGTGGGTCAGGCGGACACGGTAATGATCCCCGTCGGGGGAAACGAAGACCTGCGTCTTGTGACGTAATCTGCGGAAGGAAATCGAATGGATAATCCGGTCACGGTCACGCTGAAAAATATTGCGTGGGCCGCGTGCGCTGCCCTTGCGCTCGTCATAGAAACGCCCTCGGCTATTTTCGGCATTACAGGCATAGGGCGCGGGCGATTTCATTGCCCTGCCCTATGCATTATCGTGATGCTTGCTGCCAGAGTCTATTTGCCACCAAGTTTGGTGACTTTGGTTCCCTTCGCGCTCTTCCATACAAAGCCGTCGCCTCCTGCCGCCTTAAGCGCATCATACCATTTCTTTGCAGCAGTGTAGCCGTCGAACGGCCCTACTACCAACCTGCCCATTGTCCTCCAAGGTGAAGTCCAGCCCTGCTGACCTTCAAACAATTCAGCATATTTGCGAGCCTGACGGCGGTATTCTCCGCGCATCGCGCCAATATCGCCGGTCGCTATCTGAACCCAATGACGCGAAGTGATCGAGACATTTTCATCAACCTTCGCCGGATCTGGCGCCTTCTTGTCGGCAGGTGCAGCTTCGACGGGCTTCTTTTTTGGAGAAGGCGTGGGCAGATTTGCAAGATCAACCGGGATTGCGGATGGTTGCTTCTCGCTCTCCGGTATCGATATCGAATCCACGATGCTGCCAAGGTCAAAATTATCCAGGCTTGCGGTGTCTTTTTGGTCGGTTTGCGGCGCGGCGGGCGGCGGAGTTGGGGCGGGAGTCGGAATTAGGTCGGTCGCGGCTCCATTCCCAGCAGCAGCCTCAGCAGATTGCGGTGTTTCTACAGGTTTGGTTGGCGCATTTTGTGGCTGCGCGGATGCTAGCGCTGGCTGCGATTGTTCTTTTGTCACGGCAGGAAATACTGGTTTTGCGACAGGTGCCGGTTCTTTTTTCGCCGTCGCAGGCATAATATCTGGCTGCTTCTTTGTGGGTAAGGCATCGAACCCGGCCTCTGGTTTTTTCTGTGGCAGATTTGAAGCGGCAACCGAAACAGGCGGAGGTGCGGCGCGCACCGGTACTGGTACCGGGCGCGGCTTGGCCACCAGATTTATCGATGCCCGCGCCGCAACGGCTATCCGCTGTGCCGCCAAACTGGGTGCCCTAGTGGCGGGGCGCGGGGCAGAAGATCCTACCGCAGATGCCGCAGCTGGCGTAGCGGCAGGCGTAGTAGCAGGCGCTGCACCAAGAGGTTTCCCGGCCGGTATCAACCTTGAATCATTGCCAGACGATGTCGCCGGAATATTTGCCGCCACCCGTCTTACAGCATCACTATCACGTCCGGCATTACGCGCGGGGAAATGCCCAAGATGTATCGCAGCTGCCTGCTGCGGCCCGGTCAGCGACGGCATCTGTTTCAAATAGCGTTCTATCCGCTGCGCGGAGCGCGCATCCAGGAAACCGCGCGCCACATCGCGGGATTCGCGGAAATTACCGCGCGCAGCCAACATAAACGCGCGCGCGCGCCACGCAGCCGCGCTGTTTTTTTTGAGCAACGGGATTAGCAACTCATCACCCTCTTTGGTTTTTCCTGATAGCGACAGTGAAATAGCATGCTGTATTGTCAGCCTGTCAGATGAAACTGCCGTCGAGGCCAGTCGATAATCCTGCTGCGCGCGATCAAAATTGCCCAGCAAGTCAAAGGCCATCCCGCGATCCAATGCAATCGCCCTTTCGGTTATGCCGAGCTTCACCGCTTCGTCAAAATACCGCAGTGCATCAAACGGATTTTCGGAATGGACATAGGCTGCACCCAGGCCCGCTTTGACCCGGCCATCGCCCGGCCTATATTGCTCTGCCTGACGGAAAAAATTGAGTGCTGCTCCAGCATCATCAAGCAGAAGGGCGGCGTTGCCTGCGTCAATTAGTGCATCAACGTTACGCCGGTTGCGGGCGATACGCCGCATTGCATTGCGCAGCTCCTGCGCGCCGGGTCTCTGGCTTTCCGGAAGCTGATATGCGCCGGGCGCAATGGTATCGGTACCCTGCGCCATCGCTGCGACAGGCAACAAAAGCGACGATGCGAGAAGGCAGCCAGCCAGCTTCATCTCAAGACATACTCCGTAACGCAGCCAATGTAAGGCCAAGAATTACTTAGACTTCCAAATGTGATCTCCATAGCCGAACCAACCGCAATACTGGCTGAACGGAGCCGGAAATACGGTTAGCTATTGCTTTGGCGGTCCAGGAAACGCGGGATATTGAGGCCGCCGGAAGATTTGTCTTCATCTTTTTCTTTTTCGGAATTATCGTCATCGCCATCGTCGTCTCGCGAGACGCCGCGTGAAAGGTTGGACATACGCTCGAACAGAGTTCCCCCTCCGCTTGCTATGCGCGGCGCTGGTGAATCCGGCTCTGGTTCCAAATCGGGTTCGTCGGTAGTCGGCTCTTCGCCCTCCGCCGCATCTTCCTGCTCGGCGCCAAGCTCAAGGGTTTCTTCGCTATCCGCGCTTTCGCCGTCATCCGAAGTGTTGTCCTCAACATCTTCGGCTTCTTCAACCGGCAGTTCGTCATCACCTTCTGCGCTACTCAAATCAAGACCGTCTTCGGAATCCTCTGCTTCGTCGCTATCGCCATCATCCGCTGTCGGCGCTTCTTCTTCAGCAGCAGACTCGCTTGAAGCGGGGCTTGCAAACAGGCTGGATGTCGCAGCAGCCGAAGCTGGCGGCGCCGAATTTGCAAATGCGCTTGAAGGCGAAGGCGTAGGTGCAGGAGCCGATCCATCGACATCGATACCAGTGGCAACAACCGAAACACGGATTTTCCCATCCAGATTGTTATTAAAGGCCGAGCCCCAGATGATATTCGCATCGGGATCAACCAATTCGCGGATATGGTTCGCCGCCTCATCGACTTCCATAAGGCGCATATCTTCACCGCCTGTGATCGACACAATAACGCCCTTCGCGCCCTGCATCGACACTCCATCAAGCAGCGGGTTGGCAATCGCCTTTTCCGCTGCTTCCAGCGCGCGTCCATCGCCTTCGGCCTCTCCGGTGCCCATCATCGCCTTGCCCATTTCATGCATCACGCTGCGCACATCGGCAAAATCAAGGTTTATAAGACCAGGCATCACCATCAGATCGGTAATTCCGCGCACACCCTGCTGCAACACTTCGTCGGCAAGCAGGAAGGCTTCCTTAAAGGTCGTGTTCGGATTGGCGACAAGAAATAGATTCTGATTCGGAATAACGATCAACGTATCCACATGTTGCTGCAGCTCGGCGATACCCGCTTCGCATGCACGCATCCGGCGCGCGCCTTCAAACAAGAAAGGCTTGGTCACCACGCCTACGGTTAGAATATTCATATCCCGCGCCGCTTCGGCAATCACCGGCGCAGCGCCCGTTCCGGTTCCTCCGCCCATACCAGCAGCAATAAAGCACATATGCGATCCTTCAATCGCGGACTTCACCAGATCGATTGTTTCTTCGGCTGCCGCGCGCCCCACTTCGGGCCGCGAACCAGCACCAAGCCCCTGCGTAATATCAGGGCCAAGCTGGATGCGCTGCTCTGCGCCTGAAGAGTTCAATGCCTGCGCATCGGTATTGGTAACAATAAAGTCGACGCCCTCAACGCCCGCATTTATCATATTGCCAACAGCATTGCCGCCTGCGCCGCCAACGCCGATGACTGAAATCTTCGGCTTCAATTCGTCAACCAGCGGTGGTCCGATATTGATGCTCATGGAACTAACCCCCTTGCCGTCAGGCACTAAATGAACTTGAAATGGTTAATGACATAAAATTGCGCAAAGAACATCAGTAAAATGACTGTTTGAAGACTATTTGCGTCAAAAATTATCCCTAATCGCCCTTTTTATCCGATCAAACAGGCCTACCGATGACAAATCGCCGCCGCCGCCGGGATCAAACTGCCCCTTCAGGTCGACCGGATCGGAGGCCGCGTAGTGAATCAGACCAACCAATTTTGCAAATGCCGGGCCGCTATGGGCCTCTGGCAGGCCAGCTAGTCCGCCCGGTTTGCCAACCCTTACGGTCCGGCCAAGCGCAGATTGCAAATAGTCGGCGATGCCCTTGAGCTCGGCGCCGCCGCCGGTCAATACGATCTGATGACCGCTCGGCCCGGAAAAGCCCATTTTTCGCAAGGCGGTTCCGATCTCAGCGACAATCTTGTCGATCCGCTGGCAGATGACTGAATTGAGCTGCGCCCTTGTGATCCGCGGCAAATTTCCGTCAGCATCGGCCTCATCCTCACCCAAATCGAGAACATCCTGATGGTCGCGCGGCGTTGAAAGCGCCGAACCAAAGTAGCATTTCAACCGCTCGGCATAGGCCCGGCGGATACCGAATACCGAGGCGATATCATCGGTTATGTCAGCCGCCCCTTGCTGAATTGTCTCAAGTCCGACAACCATACCGCCGATAAAAACCGAAACGTTGGTGACCGCAGCGCCCATTTCAACCATCGCGACTCCAAGTTCGCGCTCCTCTGCCGTCAGGCTGGAGAGCCCCGTGGCGATCGGCGCGACGACAAGCGCCTCTACTTCAAGATGCGCGGCGCGCGCAGTCATGTCGATATTGCGTACAGGCGCTTGTTCAGCCAAGACGACATGGATGTCTACGCCTAGCCTGTCCGCGTGCAGGCCGATGGGATCGGCAACGCCGCCAACTCCGTCGAGCCTATACAGCGTTGGCTGAATATGCAGCGGCGTTTTACCGCGCATATCAAGGTTTGCACGGCCCGCTTCGAGAAGATCGTCGATATCTTCTTGCTCTATCCTGTCCCCGCCCAGTTCGATCTCGACCGGCGCAAGCATACTGTCGAGGCCGCCAGCGGAAAGCCCAACCCAGATTTTATCAATGTTCAGACCGGCAATGCGTTCCGCTTGTTCGACCGCCTGCCGGACGCTGAGTTCGGCCTGCTCAATATTGGCAATGCAGCCGCGTGATACTCCCCGACTTTCGCGCTGGCCGGTACCAAGCACGATCAGTTCACCGGTATCGGTTTTGCCTGCGATAAGCGCCGATACTTTTGACGATCCAATGTCGAGTGCAGATATGATTTTTTCAACCCGCGCCGCGCTCATGCTGTTTTACCCTTCTTGCCAGCACTACCTTGCGTGTCTTCATTCGGGGCCGGGGGTGTCTTAGCTTTACGGCGCAAATATGCGCGGTCGGGATCGCGAAGATCGAAATAGATTATGTCGCGGCCCAAAAGCCGGTGAATGCCGTCCATCCGCGCAAAATCAAGGATAGCCTTCTGCGCCGCCTGCTCACCTTCCGGAAGCGCCAGCGTTTCGCCTGATTTGAAGGATATATCCCAGCGGCGATTGCCAACCCAGCTTGCCGAGCTGACATGCGGCTTTAATGACGGCGCTTCTTCAAGCAAGCGGTTGAAGGACGCAATCTGAACATTTGCGCCATCGCCGTAGATACGCGGCAGATTGCCAGCCTCTTTAGCCGGTACATTTTCAAGCACGTTACCCTGCTTGTCGATCAGCGACAATTTGTTGCCCTGCTGCCATACGGCGGACGGTTCCCGTTCGATCACCTCCACGACGAGCATGTCGGGCAGGCGGCGCGACACACGCACGTCCTTGATCCAGCCATAGCCGATCAGGTCTTTGCGGATTTGCTCAACGTCAACCAGCGGCATCGCGCGGTCTTTCTCGGCCAGCACCAAATCATAAACCTTAAGCTGATCGACCCGCTTCATGCCGGTTATCTCAACGCGTTTTACCTCCAACCCCGCCTGCGCCGCAAGCTCTGCATATTGCTGATGCGCAAGCGAAAACACACCGAACCAGCGGGCGGCCACAAACAGCAGGATGATAGCCGCCGCGATCACAAGCCAGGTGAAGCCGCGCTGTATTTCATCTTCGGAGAAAGGAAGTGTGCGCAGGAAACGGTCAAACCAGGATAGTCGGCGGACCTTCTGGCGCGTTGACGCTCTACGCTTTTTCGGCCCCCCCCGCTTTTGGGTGCGCTTTCGGGTAGTGGCTGCCTTCATGCCAGCGCCTCCTGCACAATCATATCGACCAGTTTTTCAAAACTGATGCCGGCCTGTTTTGCCTGCTCGGGGACGAGGCTGAGCGGTGTCATGCCCGGCTGGGTATTGGTTTCCAACACAAAAATACCTTTGCTGCCGAGCGCATCATCCCAGCGAAAGTCGGTGCGCGATGTTCCCTTGCATTCTAACAGATTGTGGCACCGTAACGCGATATCCAACATTTGTTCAGTGATATCGGCCGGGATATCGGCTGGGCAAATATGGTCGGTCATACCATCTGTATATTTGGCATTGAAATCATAGAAACCACTTTTGGGCTTGATCTCGGTCACGCAAAGTGCCCTTCCAGCCACCACGGAAACAGTAAGCTCTCGGCCTTTGATAAAGGGTTCGGCAAGCAGCTGCGTAAAATCCTTCCAAGGTCCGGCCGATCCGCGGGCGATGGGGTTGCCATAGTTGCTGTCCTCACTGACTATAGCAACGCCGACAGACGAACCTTCATTTACTGGTTTCAAGACATAAGGTCGGGGCAGCGGATCACCTTCAAAAAGATCCTTGGAGGCAACGATTGTTCCTTTTGGCATTGGAATGCCCGCTGGCACCAAACGCTGCTTTGTCAGTTCCTTGTCGATGGCGGTAACGGACGTCGCCATCCCGCTATGTGTATAGGGAATCTGCATCAGGTCGAGCATTCCCTGCACGCTACCATCTTCACCGGGAACACCGTGTAGCGCGTTGAAAACGACATCCGGATTTATCTCGGTCAACCGCTGGGCCACGTCGCGCTCCATATCAAGGCGCGAGACTTTATAGCCCAGTTTTTCGAGCGCATCGGCAACGCCGTTACCGCTCATCAGTGAGACTTCGCGTTCTTTGGACCAACCGCCCATAAGGACAGCGACATGGATATCCTTGCTCATGCTTTTCTACCCACAGCTTTTTGGCTGGCGCTCTCGGCATGAATGCCTACGCTTTTATTGGCGCTCTCGGCATGAATGCCTACGCGCTGAATTTCCCATTGCAGGTCTATGCCCGACTTTATTTTCACGCGCCTTCTGATCTCTTCGCCCAATTCTTCAATATCTGAGCTTTTCGCATTGCCGAGATTCAACAGGAAATTGGTGTGTTTTTCAGATACCTGCGCGCCGCCAATGCGCAGCCCCCTGCAGCCAGCTTCGTCGACAAGCTGCCACGCCTTGTTCCCTGGCGGATTTTTGAAGGTCGATCCGCCGGTTTTTGACCGCAACGGCTGAGAGGCTTCGCGCTCTGCCGCTATCCGGTTCATCTCAGCGCCAATGGCAGCAGGATCCCCAGCTTCCCCGCGAAATGTTGCGGCAACAATGATTGCCTGATCTGGCAGTTGGCTGTGCCGATAGGAATATTGCAGCTCTTCCAAAGACAATGTTTGCAATTCGCCCGAACGTAATACGACGTCACATTCGACAAGAATATCTTTCACCTCGCGGCCATAAGCACCGCCGTTCATCCGCACGAAACCGCCAACTGTTCCGGGGATACCGCGCAGAAATTCCAAACCGGTTATCCCGGCATCTCGCGCGTTCGATGAAACCAAAATGCCCGACGCTCCGCCTGCGCATTTGAGCGTGACATCGTCTAGCTTCTCGACCTTTGCAAAAGGCTTACCGAGACGAACAGTCACGCCGTCTACGCCGCCGTCGCGGACAATCAGGTTGGAACCAAGCCCCAACGGCCAGACCGGAAATGACCGATCGATTTCGCGCAAGAAGGATTGAAGATCGTCAATGTCTTTCGGTTCAAACAGCCATTCCGCATGGCCGCCCGATTTGAACCAGACCAGCGGTGCCAGCGGCGCATTGGCCTTCAGCTTACCGCGTATTTCGGGCATTGAAACAACACTCATTTGCGCGCCTCTGGTACAATATCAACGAGCTGCGCAGCCATTTTCGTTATATCGCCGGCGCCCAGGCAGACAATTACGTCGCCTGCTGAAATCTGCGCGGCAAGCTGCTGCGAAAGATCATCGAAGCCGTCTACCGTGCTTGCGGAACGATGCCCGCGCTGTTTGATACCAGCAACAAGCGCCGTGGAATCAACGCCATCTATCGGCTCTTCTCCCGCAGCGAAAACCGGCGTCACAAAAACAATGTCAGCATCGTTAAACGCTTGCTGGAAATCATCCATATGGTCGTTTAACCGCGAATAGCGATGCGGCTGGACTACCGCTATTACCCGGCCTTCAGTCCCCTCGCGCGCCGCCTCCAACACGGCGCGTATCTCGACGGGGTGATGGCCATAATCATCAATCACCGGAACTACGCCGCCCTCGACAGCAATCTCGCCAACCTTTGTGAAGCGCCGCTTCACGCCGCCGAAATTGGAGAAGCCTTCACGCACTGCTTCATCGCTCATGCCCATTTCAAGGCCTACGGCGACTGCTGCAAGGGCATTTTGGACATTATGCTTACCCGGCATTGGCAATGTGATGCTATCGATCATCCGCTTGCTACCATCGCGCGACGTGACCTCTACATCGAAACGGTTGCCGCCCGCGATAGGCTCCACATTCGTTCCGCAAACCTCTGCCTGCGTCGAAAAGCCATAGGTCGTTATCCGGCGATCGCGGATTTGCGGAATGATTGACTGCACCTCCGGATGATCAAGACACATGATCGCCGCGCCGTAAAAGGGAACATTCTCAACGAATTCCACAAAGGCGCGTTTGATCGCATCAAAGTCGCCATAATGGTCAAGATGTTCTGCATCGATATTGGTCACAACCGCAATGGTGCCGTCAAGCCGCAGGAAGCTGCCGTCGCTCTCATCTGCTTCTACAACCATCCATTCACTATCGCCTAGCCGGGCATTGGAACCATAGCTGTTGATAATGCCGCCATTGATAACGGTCGGGTCAATTCCGCCGTGATCGAGCATCGCCGCGATCATCGACGTAGTTGTCGTTTTGCCGTGGGTGCCTGCCACCGCAACAGTATTTTTAAGCCGCATCAACTCAGCAAGCATTTCTGCACGGCGAACCAGCGGTATTCGGCGCTCCAGCGCGGCATCGCGCTCGGGGTTGCCTTTCTTTACCGCGGTAGAAGTTACAACCACAGAAGCATCGCCCAGATTGTCAGCGCTATGGCCGATCATGATGGTTATGCCTTTGGCGCGCAGCCTCTCCACCACCGGGCTATCGGAAAGGTCGCTGCCCTGCACTGTATAGCCAAGGTTATGCATGACCTCGGCAATTCCGGACATGCCAATACCGCCGATGCCAACAAAGTGGATAACGCCTATGTCGGTCGGAACGCCCCTCATGCCGTGCTATCTCTTGCCACCGCTGGCTGAGCGCCGCGAAATGCAGCGGAGCTTTCCGTCTTTGCCTTTGTGCTTTTCATATTCGGCGCGGCGCCAAAGCTTTCGACAAGGTCAGCGATATCCTGCACCGCATTTGGCCTGCCGCATTTCCATGCAGCTTTTGCGGCATTTTCGAGCGCGCCAGGTTTGAGCGCAATCGCCTGCACCTGCTTGGCAAGTTCAACCGGCGTGAAGCGCGACTGCGCGATGGCGCGCGCGCCGCCAGCGGCAACCATTTCTTTCACATTATGGCTCTGATGATCGTCGGTCGCAATGGGTAGCGGCACCAATATTGCCGGTCGCCCCGCAGCAGTTAGTTCGGATATTGTCGAGGCACCTGCCCTGCCGATGAGGAGATGCGACCAGCCAAGCCTGTCGGGCAAATCAGGAAGATATGTGGCGAGCTCTGCCGGGATCTCGTGCCTGGCGTAGCTTTCACGCACCACCTCAATATCTTCCTCGCGGCATTGCTGTGTCACCTGAAGGCGGCGGCGCAGGTTGAGCGGTAAGCGCGCCAAACCATCTGGCACGATTTCAGACAATATGCTCGCGCCCTGGCTCCCGCCGGTTACAACGACACGGAAGATGCTATCTTCGTCCAGTGGCGGAAAATCCTGTTCGCGCAGAGCCAGCACCTCTTCACGCACCGGGTTGCCAAGCAAATGAACCTTGTCCTTATGCTGCGCATTCAAGCGCAGAACATCGGGATAGGCGGTGATGATCGCGCTGACCTTTCGCGCCGCCATTCTGTTGACACGGCCAAGCACTGCATTTTGCTCATGCACCAGTGCGGGAATACGGTTTGCAAAAGCACCCAGCAAAGCCGGAAAAGCGGGGTAGCCGCCAAATCCGATAACGGCAGTTGGTTCGAAGCTCGAATAAAGCTGCCGCGCCATTTTGCGCCCGCGCCATATCGCACGCGCTCCGCCAAGCCAGCTTTTCGGGTTTTTGGTCATCCGCCCGGCAGGCAGGATGTGCGTTGCCATCTTGTCGGGGCATCCCGGGATTCCAGTCCCCCGCTCATCGGTAATGAGCGCAACATGGTGCCCCCGGCGCAGTAATTCCGCACCCAGCGCATAGGCAGGGATGATATGCCCCCCCGTGCCGCCAGCCGCCAAAACAAAGTGCCGTGAAATGCTCATTGCTGCTTTCCATCACGCATATAGCGAGAACGGTCAAGATAGGGGTTGCGCTTTGTCAGTGCCAATATGAAACCGCAGGTGATCGCCAGCGCCAATATCGAGGATCCGCCATAGCTTACAAAAGGCAGCGTCATGCCCTTTGACGGGAATATTCCAAGGTTAACCGCCATGTTGATCATTGCCTGCCCGATGAACTGTGCGATCAGGCCAGTTACCGCAAGCACGGTAAACTGATCCTTCTCATCAAGCAGCCGAATGACAACGCGGATCAGGATCGCCAGAAACAGGATCGCAATGACCATGCAGGCGAGCAGCCCGAACTCTTCTCCGATAACAGAAAAGATATAATCCGTATGCGCCTCTGGCAGTGAAAATTTGTGCGTGCCCAGCCCTGGCCCAACGCCAATTATTCCGCCGGAGACCAGCGTTGCCATCGCCATTTTATCATGCGTAAGGCCCTCTGTCCCAAATATCCATGCATCGATACGCTGCGTCGCGACCGGATAGAAATTATACGCGACCGCCAGCAATACCGCGCCGCCGATCACCAGCGCCCAAAGCCGCCAGGCCGGAACGCCATAAACCATCATCAAGGCAAACCAGATGCCGCAGCACAGAATTGTTTGCCCCAGATCAGGCTGGGCGAGCAGGAAGATCGAAATATACCCGGTGATGCCCAGTGTGATCATGGCCAACGGCAATTTGCCATCCTTCATTTTCCACGACAATATCCAAGCCATAGTGATCGCAAAGAAAGGCTTGAGGAATTCAGAAGGCTGGATTGTAGCTATACCCCAGCCTATCCAGCGCTGCGCTCCGTTTACTTCATTACCCATAAATGGCACGAGCATCAGCAAACCCAGAAGCACTACAAAGCCGAAGATAGCCAGCCTGCGCGCCTGCTCGCGCGGATACATCGAGATAAAGAGCATCAGCGGGATACCGACTGTCACCCACATGAGCTGACGGAAAAAGAAGTAAAGCTCGGGAAGCTTTTCCGTCGAGCTTGAAAGCCTTTGCGCGCCGGCAGGTGATGCCGCCGCGACCGCCAGCAAACCGATGGCAATCAAACCGAGCATCAGCGAGAGCAATACGCGGTCCAGTTCCCAAAACCAGACACCAAGCGGCGACCTATCGCCGCGCCCGAGCCGGTTTGACAAGCCAACCTTGCCGGTTTTGGCTGCCAATACCCATGGCACTTCCGTCGTAGTTGTCATGCCGCTTTCCCCCCGACAAGATTATGCACGGCCGCTTTGAAACAGTCCCCCCGCGCCTCGAAATCCTTGAATTGATCAAATGACGCGCATGCCGGTGACAGCATTATCACCTCGCCCGGCTGTGCTTGCGCCATCGCCTGAGCAACCGCAGTTACCAGCATTTCGCAATTTTCCACCTGCATGTTTCCGGACAACAGCTTCGCATAGGCTGGCCCGGCTTCGCCGATGGTATAGGCCTTTACCACATTGCCGAAATTCTCTTCGCATTCGAAAAGATCTTCGCCTTTTGGCTGGCCGCCGACGATCCAGTGAATGCGCGGATAGGCGGCAAGCGCCGGCGCTGTGGAAGCCGGATTGGTCGCCTTGCTATCATTGACGAAGAGCACGCCGCCCGCTTCGGCCACAATCTCCATCCGGTGTTCAAGACCCTTGAAGCTCCTAAAGGCGGCGCGCCACTGTGTTTCTGTAAGGCCGAGGCTTTCCGCAATCGCTATCGCAACTGCCGCATTTTGCAAATTATGCGGCCCCTGAAGCGACGGCCATTCATTCTGCCCGCTTATGACCGCAGGATCGGCAATATGGAAAGCGCCATCATTCCTGTATTTCTTCGCTTCATTGGCAATCGCCAGCGTATCCGCATCACCATTGCCGAAGATGCTATGCTGCTTCGCACCCTGCATGGCGAAGAGTCGCGCCTTTGAAGATTTGTATCCTTGATACCCGTCATAACGGCTCAGATGATCGGGTGACAGGTTGATCAGTGCCGCGACATCGCAAGCGAGGCTATGTGTAAGATCAATCTGATAACTCGACAGCTCGAGTATATAGACACCGCCGGGAGAGAGCGGGCCTTGCGACAGGATAGGCAGGCCGATGTTGCCGCCAATGCGCACCGGCAGCGCTGCACTTTTCAGCATATGATGCACCAGCGCAGTTGTGGTCGACTTACCGTTTGTCCCGGTAATCCCGACCACACGGTGCGCGGGCAGAGTTTGCCGGGCCTGGGCAAAAAGTTCGATATCGCCGATTATTGGAACGCCCGCCTTTTCCGCAACCTGCGCGATAGGGTGGCGGTTGAGCGGAACACCGGGCGAAACCACAATTCCATCAAAGCCGGCAAGATCAACCGTCATTGGATCAGCGATGGTGACAAGGTCGGACACTGCGTCGCAAGCCTCTGACCGACTATCCCAAGCGACAAGCTCCGCTCCGCTCGCCGCCAGCGAACGTACCGAAGACAGCCCCGAACGTGCCAGCCCGAGCAGGGCATACTTCTTGTTGGCAAAGGCGGAGCTGGTAATCATCTGAGTTTCAGTGTCGACAATCCTGCAAGCGCGAGCACAAAGGCAATGATCCAGAAGCGGATAACGACGGTCGTTTCCGACCAGCCCAACTGCTCAAAATGGTGATGGATGGGGGCCATCCGAAATACCCGCTTGCCAGTGCGTTTGAACCACACCACCTGAATGATGACTGACATTGCCTCGACAACAAACAAACCGCCGATGATAGCCAGAACAAATTCATGATGCGCCACGACCGCTATTGCGCCCAGCGTACCACCAAGCGCCAGACTTCCGGTATCGCCCATGAAAATGGCGGCCGGAGGCGCATTAAACCAGAGAAAAGCGAGCCCCGCACCAACTATAGCTCCGCACAGAATAGCAAGATCGCCAGCGCCCAGAATGAATGGAATACCAAGATATGCAGAATAAACCGCGTTGCCCGCAAGGTAAGCGATCAACATGAAGGCAATGGACGCAATGATGACAGGCATCGTCGCTAGGCCGTCCAGCCCGTCGGTCAGGTTTACCGCATTACCAAAGGCTACGATCACGAAAGAGCCGAACAGAATATACCATAGGCCAAGATCAGCCACCGGCCCGTTGACGAATGGAAGGTAGAGGTTGCCGCCCGACTTTGCGACGATCAATGTTACCGCAACACCAGCGATTAAAAACTCAAACAGCAACCTGACTCTGCCCGATACGCCCTTGTGGCTGCGCTTTTTGACCTTGTCATAGTCATCCAGAAAGCCGACCAAACCAAAGCCAACCATCACGATCAGGCAGGCCCATACATACAGGTTCGACATATCCATCCAAAGCAGCATGGCAATCGAAATGGCGGTAAGCATCATCAGCCCGCCCATCGTTGGAGTGCCTGCTTTAGCAAGGTGGGTTTGCGGCCCATCATCGCGAATCGGCTGCCCTTTGCCCTGACGCACGCGTAGCATGTTGATGAATTTAGGGCCGATGAGCATCCCTATAACCAGCGCTGTTCCAACCGCTCCGCCCGAGCGGAAGCTCAGATAGCGCAGCAAGTTCCAGCCACCTTCAAACCCAAACAGCTCTGCAAGCCAATATAACATCAATTCTCCCCAGCGGTGAGTTCGCTGACTATTTTCGATAACCCGACCGAATTCGACCCCTTAACGAGGACAGCGTCATCCGCTCGCAGGTAACTGCGTAGCGCCTCGAGTGCCTCCTCGGCGCTGCCGCAATGGTCGAATTTTCGCGCGCCCTCAACCCCTGATGCAAGCGAGCGGGAAAGTATTTTCATCTCTTCGCCGACAAGCAGCGCATAATCGATATTTGCCGCTGCTAGCGGAACCGCCAGAGCTTTGTGATAATGGTCTGATTGTTCGCCCAATTCCTTCATCGCGCCGAGCACGACAACCCGCCGCGACGATGCCATGCTACCAAGCTGCTCGATGGTCGCGGCCATCGACGCCGGGTTGGCGTTGTAGCTTTCATCGATCAGCAACGCTTTTCCGCCTTCGACCGATATTTCCTGCCGTGCGCCGCGACCTTTCATGCCGTCAAGTTCGGCAAGCGCAAGCCCTGCAGCCGCCAAATCGGCACCTGCGGTCTCAACGGCTGCCAACACCGCGAGCGAATTGGCGATCCAGTGCCTACCAGCCTGCGAAATGGTATAGCAGAGCGATGCTCTTAACAGCTTCGCGGTAACCAACGTTCCGCCATTTTCCGCATCAACATGGTCGATGACGCGAATATCAGCACTTTCGCTGAAGCCAAAACTGATGACATTGGTGGTATATTTGCGTGCTTCGGTTGCGATCAGATCGAAATGCGGGCTGTCAGCGGGTATGATCGCAGCGCCGCTCTCCGACAGACCTTCGAAAATTTCCGATTTGGCCTTCGCAATTTCGGCCTCGTCCTTGAAGAATCCGATATGCGCTGGTGCGATTGTTGTAACGATAGCAATGTCGGGCCGAACAAGCTTGGTCAATTCGCTAAGCTCGCCGGGATGATTCATGCCCATCTCGAACACGGCAAATTTTGCCTCGCGCGGCATCCTCGCTAGGCTTAGCGGTACACCGACATGGTTGTTATAGCTTTTAACGGAACGATGCGCCTTACCGCGTGAGCTGCGGTCTAGCGCTGCAAATAGCGCCTCTTTCGTACCGGTTTTTCCTGCAGACCCGGTTACGCCGATGATCTTTGCATCGGCCCGTTTGCGCGATGCGGTGGCAAGGTCGTTGAGCGCATTATAGGTATCAGTGACATCCACATGCGGGTGCCCGGTTTGCTCGCTAACAACCGCGCCAGCAGCGCCTTGCGAAAAAGCCTGGTCGGTAAAAAGATGCCCGTCGCTATGCTCGCCTTTCAGCGCAAAAAAGAGATCGCCCTTACCAATTTCCCGCGAGTCAAAAGCTACGCCGGAACAGGCAAATTCAGCCGAAGCTGTGCCGCCGGTCGCCGCTGCAATCTCACCGGATGTCCACAGCGCATTCATGCCGCACACTCGCGCGCGACTTCAACGTCATCGAAGGGCAGAGTACGGTCCCCGACGATCTGGCCTTGCTCATGCCCCTTCCCCGCAAGCAGTACAATATCGGAAGCCTCGGCCATACCTACTGCTTCAGCGATAGCTTTGCGCCGGTCACCAATCTCGAGGGCGCCAGACGCTCCGGCCAATATCTCCGAACGTATCGACGCTGGATCTTCGCCGCGCGGATTATCGTCGGTCACAATAACAATGTCAGATTCGCTTGCAGCAACTTTGCCCATTTCGTTCCGCTTGCCCTTGTCGCGGTCACCGCCAGCGCCAAATACGGTTATCAGCCGCCCTTTGGCGTGCGATCTTATCGCTGCAATCGCCGCAGAAAGCGCATCGGGCGTATGGGCATAGTCAACATATACAGGCGCGCCGCTGCGGGTAATTACCGCGCGCTCGAGACGGCCTTTGACCGGCTGCAAGCGACTAATATTGCTCATCGTTACCGCTATATCTTCGCCGCTCGCAATCACAATTCCTGCAGCCAATAATGCATTTGCGGCCTGATATGCACCAATCAGGGGGAGCTTCACCCGATACTCATCACCCTGTAGTTTCAGCAATAGATCCTGCCCAAGCTGCGTCGGAATTTGCGATACCATCTTTATGTCATCACCATTCTTGCCAACCGATATTAGCCTGAGCCCGCGCGCTTGCGCATGGCTGGCCGCCTTGGCCGACCATTCATCATCCGCCCAGATAACGGCGGTGCCGCCATCAATGATCACCTCATCAAACAGCCGCATTTTCGCGGAAAAATAGTCATCCATGCCAGAATGATAGTCGAGATGGTCGCGGCTCAAATTAGTGAACGCAGCAACCTGCACACGCAGCCCCTCATTGCGGTATTGCGACAGGCCGTGACTAGAGGCTTCATAAGCGACGTGGCTCACACCTTCGCGCGCCAGGCCAGACATGTTCGACAGGAAGGTAACTATGTCAGGCGTTGTCAGCCCGGTCTTTTCCTGGCCATCCGCCGTGGTCACGCCGAGCGTTCCAATCGAAGCCGTATTGTGTCCCACCATCCGCCAAAGCTGCCGGCACAATTCAACAGTTGATGTTTTGCCGTTGGTACCGGTAACGGCTGCAATATGCGCGGGAACGGGCTGAAAGAAACGCGCCGCAAGCTGCGCAAAGGCGCGGCGCGGTTCGCCGTCTTTGATATGCGCTGCGCCGTCAACATTTACACCAGCGCCAGCAACGATGGCAATTGCGCCAGAGGAGACCGCATCGGCGATAAAATCCTCACCATTGAATTTCGCGCCGCGAAACGCGCCAAAGATATTTCCCGGCGCAACTTTTCGGTGATCGATCGCAAAACCGGTGACGGTCTGATCCGCCGCCGCCTCGTCCAGACCATCAATCAGCGCGCCAAGCCGCATCTTTTATCCCTTCGGTGCCCAGAGCAATGGTGAAAGTTCCGAAACGTCAACATCGCGGCGTGTATCTGGAATAATGCCCAGCAGCGGTCCGATACGCGTCACCGCTTTCTTGACGATAGGCGCCGCTGTCCAGCCTGCCGTACGCTGATATCCGCTAGCCGCTGTTCCGATCGGTTCATCGAGCATCACGACGACGACATAACGCGGGTTATCCATTGGAAATGCTGCGGCAAAAGTGGCGACAACTAGGTTGCGGGCGTAGCCACCTTCAGCCGGTTTTTCCGCCGACCCGGTCTTGCCGCCGACACGGTAACCTCTGGCATCGGCTTTCCTGCCGGTGCCGTTGACGACAATCATCCGCAAAAGCTGCCGCATCCGGGCGCTGGTTGCTGCGGAAAAGACGCGCCGTTCGATAAGCTTATCGCCCGACTTCACCTTAAGGAGCGTTGCCGGACGCCAGATGCCGCCATTGACCATCGCCGAATATCCCATCGCCAAATGCATGGGCGTTACCGATATACCGTGGCCATAGCCGACCGTCATATTGGTAACCCGGCCCCAGTTTTTGGGCCATAGCGGCTTTGCACGTTCGCCAAGTTCAATTGCTGGCCGTTCATTAAATTCTAGCCCGCGAAGCATCGCTTCCATCCGCTTCTTACCCAGATTGTCGGCAATGCGCGCTGTGACAACATTGGAGCTGTGTACTAGCGCTTCAGGCACATTCAGCCAACGGCCCATAGGGTGCGTATCTCGGATTTTGAACCCGTCGATCGTTATCGCTTCGATCGCATTATACCGTATCGCGAGGTCACGGACCGTCCCGGCATCCAATGCCGCCGCCACGGTCAGCGGCTTGAAGGTCGAGCCGAGTTCATACACCCGGTTGGTGACGTTATTAACCTGACGGCTGAGCGGATATTTGCCATCGACGATTGTCTCGCCATTGTCAGGAATATTCGCGAATAATGGCCTGTTGGGATTGAAAGATGGCAACGTCGCCATCGCCATCACTTCGCCCGTCTGCACGTCGAGAATAACACCGGCAGCGCCCTTGGCTCCGGTCAATTTCATGCCTGAACCAAGTTCGCTTTCCAGCGCCGCCTGCACGCGCACATCGATAGATAGTTCGACCGGCTTGCCCCGCGTTGCAGAATCGGACAGCTGGGCGTCCAATGTCTTTTCCATTCCCAAAATGCCCTTGCCGCTGCGATTTACAAATCCCAGCACATGCGCCGCCAGATCATGCTGAGGATAGAGCCGCTCATTCTCTCTTGGAAACTCGATGGCAATCTCGCCCAGATCGTGCACTTGGCGCACCTGCGCTGGCAAAGCGCGGTTCATCAAATATCCTGCGCGTTTTGCCGTCAGCTTGGCATAGAATTCTTCAGCGGTCTTTTCCGGAAAAATCTGCGTCAGGCTTTGCGCAAGCTCCCTTTTATCGCCCATGATTTTTTCGGGCCTTACCCAGATTGCATATGCCCGAATAGTGCGCGCCAACGGAACACCGCGGCGGCTGACAATATCGCCGCGCGGCGGCACATAGTTGGTGGTCGTCGCACCAAATGCGCGGGTTCCTTCAAACAGAGCCAGCGAAGCCAGGCGCCCAACTATGAGCAGCACAAACAACGCAAACAGCGCCGCAAGGATTAACAACCGCCAGAATGCGAGCGCGGTAAACGGCTCATTCCCGCGGCTGTTTCTGCGCGTTATTGTTCGGGCTACATAGGTCGTCACCGCTTGGCTTTCTCCCGCTCGGATTTGCGATCAATATCTTTGAGCAACTCATCGGAAAGCAGCTGTTCTTCCATCTTGGCCAGCCGACCGGTGCGGCTTTCTTTACCGGAAACCACGGGCTTGGAATCCTCCAGCTGCGCAATTTTCTGCTTTTCGCTTTTACTAAGCGGCTTTTCGCCAGCATTTGCCGCCGGTTTTCCCGAACCGATAATTCCTGCCGGAGCATTTCCATCGGTCGCCACCGCCACCAATACGGGTTTGGTTGCCGGTAAATTGCCATTGAGGCTCGCCAACGCATTCTCGCCGTCCAGGAATTGCTCTGCCGTTGGCGGCCTATAGCCATAAAGCAGATCGTTCCACTCTTCGAGCTGCACGAGATTTGCCCGCGTCCGTATTTCTGCTTCGAGGAAGTCAATTTCTCTTTTTGTTTCAAGTATCTCACGGTCAATGATCACAAGGTCACTATGCAAGGTCGCAACATTGAGCGACAGTGGATAAAGCAGGATCGCCACCAGACAGACCAGCGCCATCCAGCCCAGATTTTTAAGCCGTTTGATTGCCAGGCTCATGCCGCCATCTCCGTTTCTGTCCAGGCGGACGCATCGCTGCGTGTCGCCGCGCGCAATGTGGAAGACCGCGCCCGCGGATTCCGCTTAACTTCGTCATCCGATGGCCGGAGCGCCTTACTCACTTTGATGAATGTAGGCGCAGGCCCATCGTTGGCTTGCACCGGCAAATGACGAGATCCGCTAGCTTCTGCGCCACTACGGCGCCGGAAAAATTGCTTCACCACGCGGTCTTCAAGACTGTGAAATGTGACAACGACCAATTTGCCGCCGGGCTTTAGGATGCGCTCAGCCGCGTCAAGCCCGTCGCGTAGCTCGTCAAGCTCACGGTTAATATGGATACGGATTGCCTGAAAACTGCGTGTAGCGGGGTCCTTTGGTGCACCTTCATGATATCCGACGGCCTTGCGGATAACCGCTGCGAGTTCGCCGGTTGTATGAAGCGGCCTCGCGGTGACAATCGCCTTTGCAATCCGGCGCGAACGGCGTTCTTCGCCATAGCGATAGATCACATCAGCGATTGCGTCCTGATCGGCGGCGTTCACGAAATCAGCCGCGCTTTCACCATCCTGCGCCATCCGCATATCGAGCGGACCATCCTTCTTGAAAGAGAAACCCCGTGCAGCCTCATCGATCTGCATCGATGACACTCCGATATCGAGCACCACCGCATCAACCTTACCCACGCCGTCGTCGGCAAGGCATGAATCCATGGAAGAAAAGCGGGCCGGGTAAAGGCGCAAAACACCTTCAGTCCGGCCCGCAAGTTCGGCACCAATGGCTAATGCCTGCGGATCACGGTCAAATGCGTAAACATTTGCGCCGCGTGCCAGAAAAGCCTGACAATATCCGCCTGCACCAAAGGTACCATCCACAATCTCTGAGCCAGGGGTGATGGCCAGAGAGCGAATAACTTCGTCCAAAAGGACGGGAATATGGCTGGGGGAAGCGCTCATTTTATACGCTTCCCTGTTTCTTGCTGCCAATAACGCAGCTCGTCTTTCTGCGCGCCGAACTCCGACGGTCCGTCGCTCAAGAAAATATCGGGATTCCAGACGAGGAAGTTTCCGTATGTGCCGTGGAAAAATGCACTATCCTCAACCTTGCTGAAAAAACGCAGCATTGGTTGAAGCACGAAACGGCCGCTGGCCTCGAAGTTAGTTTCAAACATTGAGGATGCAGAGGCGCCCGCAGCTTCGCGGTCGAAATCTTCGCCACGCGCCACGCTGGCCTTCCATTTTTCGTCAATATCGTCGCGCATCTGGTTTAGCTCGCGCAAACCAAAACCGATCAGGCAGGGATATATCGGGTGCCGCGAAAGGCAGACTATATTGCCGCCACTCGACTGCTGAACAGAATCGCGAAGGGCAGAGGGAATGGTGGCACGGCCCTTGGCGTCGATCGTCGACAGCCCCGAACCATTATAAACCACCCCGACTGACATCGTCCCAGCATCCCTCCAAAACCGGGCATGATCCCACCGTCGCCGCAGTCGCCTGATTGCAGCGTGGTCGCGCCGTGCGGCCCACCAAATAGGAACTCACCCCAAGTTGATTCGGGCATAGCAAGGGATTTCATGGATGAAAAGAGGGAAATTATGGGAACTACTGTCTTTTTCACCCTATATAGCTGTTATATAAGAACTTTGTTCCTCTAGATTCCCTGCATAACATGCCTGCCTGTTAACCTTTGGGCGATTTGGTTCAAAAAAAATACGCTAAAATTCAACCCTCTGCATCGCAGATTCAAGCTGATTTCCTAACTTTCCCGGTCGGCTATTTATGGCTCATCGCCAGTAGCTCGGACGTCAGCCATGCCATATTTGCAAACTCATCTTTTCCAAGCAAAGTGCCCAAGCCGCTAGCCTGCCAATGTCTGGCATCGAGCATATCCGCATCAGCCAGCAAGATCGCCTTGCCCGCGCCAATCCTGCATTCCGCTAGAACTTCTTGGGCTGAAATATCACAGCTAGCTCCGATGCCCCCGGCGGTATTTCGCCAAGCTCCCGCAGCTGCCAACTGCAACCTCTCTCCATCGACAACAACGACGTCGCTCGCCTTTGGTTCATCCATCGGCAGAATTAGCTCCAGACCCCAATGTTTGAACAATGGCGACAGCAGCGAGGTAAACAGCGGTCGGCGCGGATCCCCCAGAGCATACTGGCTTTCCCATCTCAGGGCCGGGTCGGCCAGGATAACGGCCCTTCCCCCGGCGCCGATCCAATCCTGCAACCTTGCAAGCTCTGCAGGAGAAAGCGCGCGCGGCTGCGCCAGCAACAAAAGGTCGAAGCGTTCGCGGTTCAGCTGCTCCAGATTGTCAAGCGGTGTAATGTCAAAATTCTCTGTCAGGCGGATATATGCGGCGGCCGGTTCTGCCCGCCCTCCTATAATTTCCGAGATATCGCCTTCGGGCAATGCCAGCGGCAGGCTGGTCATCAGTGCCAGCGGCGGTTTCCCATTATCATTACTTGAATTTCCGGCGGCCCATATTAGCAGCGGGATCGCGGCCAACAGAATCGCGGCGCCCCAAACAACGCGCCAACGAAGCGCTTCGTCAAAGTCAGCCCAGCTCATACAGATTGCCTACTATCCGCCGCGGTCACTCGACCGGTGCGGTATTTGGGCCGTCAAGCTCTGCATCGGGAATCGGTTCGCCGTCTTCGGTTACCGGCTCAGCCTCAACTGCCGGCGCTACACCCAGTTCAGCAAGAGGCTCGTCGGGCACGGCATCTTTTTCTGCCGCCATCTGCTCGGGTTCTTCGCTCTGGGTCACGGGCGCCTCTTGCCGCGCTGCGCGAGTATACATAACATTGGCGATGCTGATAACTATCAGCACCAATACAATGCCGAAGATGCCGACCTGTATGCGTTGCAATGCAGATTCGCGCGGTGGTGCCAAGTCTCAGTCTCCTTTGCGCTATTATCGCGCGCGCGCGCTCACTTGTCCAGTTGCCACGGCATAGGCGGCAATCCCTTGGCCTTCATCCATTCAGGATTATAGAGCGTGGAAAGATAGCGCAGGCCAGTATCACACAGGATAGTCGCGACCCGGGATCCCTTGCCAAGCTGCTTTGCCAGAGCAACCGCGCCCGCAACATTTATCCCCGAAGACAGCCCCAGACACAGCCCTTCATCTGCAAGCAGGCGGCGCACCCATTCGAGGCCCTCGACATCCGAAATCCGGAATTGCGCATCGATAGGCGCTCCATCAAGATTGGCGGTAATGCGGCCCTGGCCAATGCCCTCGGCAACCGAGCTGCCCTCCCCCTTCAATTCGCCGCAGGCATAATAGTTATAGAGCGCAGCGCCATGCGGATCGGACAGCGCAATCGTGACCTTCTCATCCTTTTCCTTCAGGCCAATGCCGACGCCTGCAATCGTCCCGCCGGTACCGGCAGCGCAGGTAAACCCGTCAATACGCCCATCCATTTGCGCCCAAATTTCCTCTGCCGTCGTTTCGATATGCGCGCGGCGATTGGCGATATTGTCAAACTGGTTGGCCCAGACAGCATTATCCGTCTCCTCAGCTATTCTGCGCGAAGTGTGCACGAAATGGCCGGAATTCGCATAAGGCACAGCGGGAACCAGAACCAGCTCTGCCCCCAAAGCGCGCAGCGTATCCATTTTTTCCTGGACCTGCGTTTCCGGAATGACGATGATCGTCTTATAGCCGAGCGCATTGCCAACCAGCGCCAGCCCTATGCCGGTATTACCCGCCGTACCCTCCACAATCGTACCGCCGGGCCTTAGCAACCCCTGCGCTTCGGCATCGCGCACAATATAGAGCGCAGCGCGATCTTTTACCGAGGCCCCAGGGTTGACGAATTCGCATTTGCCATAAATTTCCGCGCCCGTCGCTTCGCTGGGCCCTTTCAGCAGCACGAGCGGGGTGTTTCCGATAAGGTCGAGTGTAGATACTGTTGTCATATGCCTCACCTAAATTGGCTGACGCTAAACCGCAAACAAGAATATCGCATGATAGGCAATCTCCACCTCCTCGCTGTCGATGCAAAAAGGCTGTTCATCGAACTAACAAAAATTCTACTTGTAATAAAATATCATTACACTATCGGTCCTCCGGGGCAGATTTGCTGGCTAAAAAGGACTCGCCTTCTTAATGCGCTATAAAGCTTGGCTACTGGTATCGCTAACCATCGCCCTATATCCAAATTCCTCCGCCTACGCGCAGGACGATACAGAAAATCAGGCGTCAACTAATGCCGGCGAGACTGGATCGTCTGACGATTTTCACAATGATGAAATCGTCGTAACAGCGCCGTTGGGCAAGCGGTTGGACATTCTTTCAGGCACATCTTTGCTCACAGGCGAGCGCCTTGCTAGCGAATCCACAGGTCAGATTGGAGACACGCTGACCGGCCTTCCAGGCGTGTCCGCGACAAGCTTTTCGCCCGGCGCGTCTCGCCCCGTCTTGCGCGGGTTCCAGGGCGGGCGGGTAGCCGTTTTGACCGACGGGATTGGCAACATTGACGCGTCCAATACATCAGCGGACCATGCCGTCACAATCGAATCTCTCACCGCAGAACGTATCGAGGTTCTGCGCGGGCCGGCGGTGCTGCTTTTCGGCGGGCAAGCGGTCGGCGGCGCAGTCAACATCATCGACAAGCGTATACCCCGGAGCATCCCGCATGACGCTGTCCATATCGACGTGTTGACGGGCTATGCCAGCGCGAACCGGGAATATTCGGCCAGCGGTTCGGTTGATTTTATACTAACCGAGCGGCTCGTCGGCCATGTCGACGGTAGTTATCGCCACGGCATCAATCAACGCACCGGCGGCCTTATTCTCGCACCGGCCCTCCAAGCCGAGACATTCACGCTCGCCGATGACGCCGATGGCGCTGGAAATCCCGCTGAAGCAGCGACACTGCGCGGCCTTGCAAACGCGCGCGGACGCGTGGCGGGAACGCAGGTCGAGACATGGACGGCTGGCACCGGCATTGCGTTTATCGACGATGGCGGAAATCTGGGTGTTTCATTCAATATTTTTGACAGCAAATACGGCATCCCGAGCAGGCCCGGGGGCGAAGAGAATGTGACGATAGCGCTGCGCCAATATCGGTTGGACCTACGCGGCGAAGTCGAGCTAGGCGGCGGCTTGTTCGAAACGCTGAATATCCGCACCGGCTATGCCAATTACACACATCAGGAACGCGCGGAAGGCGAGACCGGCACGTTGTTTTTGAGCAAGGGCATCGAAACACGGCTGGAGTTATCGCAAAATGAACGCGGTAGCTGGCATGGTGCCAGCGGCATACAATATCAAACTCGCGATTTTGCAGCGATTGGCGAGGAAGCATTCGTCCCGCCCAATCTCAGCAACCAGATCGGATTCTTCACGCTGCAGGAATTTGGCTTTGGCGATTTTGGTATCGAAGCCGCACTTCGTTTCGACCATATTGGATTCAATGTCCAAACCCTTAATTTGAGCCGCAGTTTCAACAATATCTCGGCGGCACTTGGCCTGTCTTATTCGGCGGGTCATCTGAAAGTGGGTGCCAATGTTTCCCGGACAGGCCGGGCACCTTCTGCTGAAGAGTTATTTTCCGATGGCGCACATATCGCAACGCAGGCCTTTGAAATAGGTGACCCAGACCTGACAAGCGAACGCAGCTGGAATGGCGAGGCATTCATCCGGTTTGAAAGCGGCCCGCGAGAATTGAGCGCCGCCGTATACACCAACAACTTCGACAACTTCATATTTGAGCGCGAAACCGGCGCGATCGAAGATGATCTGCCAGTATTCCAGATACTGCAGCATGATGCCCGTTTTTATGGTGCTGAACTCGAAGCTACCGTAAGGCTAGGGCATATTGCTGGATTCGATGTAGAGGCTGATCTGGTCGCTGATTTTGTGCGTGCAAAATTGGCCGGTAATGGCGGAAATATTCCCCGTATTCCGCCATTGCGTCTCAAGGGAGGGCTCGCGCTCAAAAGCAGTAATCTGGATTTGCGCGGCGAGATTGAATGGGCCGACGATCAAAATAAAGTCGCAAGTTTTGAAACACCGACAGCTGGTTACACTGTGGTCAACGCGTCAGCCATTTGGCGGCCATGGGGGAAACTCCGCAACATCAGCCTGATACTGGCCGCGAATAATATCTTCGATGTCAGCGTCCGCCGTGCGGCTTCCTTCACCAAGGATTTCGCTCCATTGGCCGGACATGACTTCCGGTTGACCGCACGGTTCAGTTTCTAGTCAGGTCGCTGATTTCAACTCGTCCGTCTATCCAAGGAGCAACCCGAAATGCGTAGAACTGCAATCATCAGCCTTTTGCTCGCCACCATGCTTGTAGCGGCCTGTAACACGGTGAAAGGCCTTGGCCGCGACATCGAATCCGTCGGCAAAGCGGGAGAAGAAGTAATAAATTAGTTCAGCCGCTTTCGGCTTCTCCTGCTGCCTCAAGCTTTGCAGTCCGCTTGCGCGTGATCCAGATAAAGACCAGCGCTGCTTCGTAAAGCAGGCACAGCGGAATTGCGAGCAGCAGCTGCGACACCACATCGGGCGGCGTTAAAACTGCCGCGAGAACAAAAGCGCCCACAATCGAATAACGGCGCCCTGCCCTCAGTTGTTCCAATGTCACGATGCCTGCCTTTTCAAGCAGGATCAGGAGCAAAGGCAGCAGGAACGAAATACCAAAGCCGAAAATGAAAGTGGTCACGAAGCTTAGATAATTATCGACGCCCGGCAATGCCTCTTGATTAACCCCGCCCACATCGCCCGAAAAGCTAAGTAGAAATTCGAGCGCTACCGGCATGGCGACAAAATATGCCATGCACGCGCCCAACGTGAACAATACCGGCGTCATCAACAGAAACGGCAGAAACGCCCGCTGCTCTTTTTTGTACATGCCAGGCGCTACGAAGCGCCAAAGCTGCGTTGCAAAAACGGGGAATGCCACCATTATTGCCGAGAAAAAGGCGACCTTTATCTCGACAAAAAAGGCCTCGAAAATCTTGGTATAAATGATCCGGCCCTGCCCCGCTTCGAGCAGGGGTTGAACAAGAACGGCAAAGATCGGTTTGGCAAAATAGAAGCTGACGCCGAATGCTATAGCCAGCGCCACAAAGCTCCAGAGCAACCTTTTGCGCAGTTCGATCAGATGATCGAGCAGCGGCATGCGGCTCCCGTCAATCTGCTCAGGTGTGTCTTCGCTCATTTTGCCGCGCCCGTGCCATCGGGCGACTCAGATCCGTCACTGCCGGCAGGGTTTTCTCCTGCTTCGTCGGGAACAGAAGGATGCTCGCGCATGATGCGGTCATTCTCGGTGTCCCATTGCTTCTCGATATCCTTAAGCTCCGATTGCCGAACCATATCGTCAAGCCCGGCACGGAATTGCGCGACAACGCTGCGCGCCTTACCTACCCAGCGGCCAACCCAGCGCAGCACATTGGGCAAGTCTTTCGGGCCGATTACGAGCAACGCAATCAGCGCGACCAGCAAAAATTCAGAAGAAGCGATGTCGAACATCGGCTTACCCAATTACCTTTGATGTCATAACAAGCTGCCCGCGATCAGGCCGTCTTGTCGCTCTGCTTCTCGCTCTCGGTAGCAGACTTGCTGCCTTCGATGCGCGGTGCGGGCTTGTCATCATCATCTTCCGCCATGCCCTTTTTGAAGCTCTTAATACCATCGGCGACATCGCCCATCATACCGGAAAAACGCCCCTTGCCGAACAACAGCAGCACGATGATACCGACCACTAGCCAATGCCAGATACTGAAACTACCCATGATAAACTCCTGACGGGCAAATGCCCTTTGACTACGCAATAGCCGATTTAAGCTTCGCTGTCGTTAATTTCCACCTCGTTTGCATTTTCTTTTGAATCAGCCTCGCGGTCAGCATCTTCGTCAGGGGTCTGCATCTCATCAAACGCGGCATCCACCGGATCAAGCAGGCCTGCGGCTTTCAAATCCTGAATTCCCGGTAGATCGCTGCGGCTATTCAAGCCAAAATGCGTCAGGAAACCGGGCGTCGTAGCATAAATAAGCGGCCTTCCCGGCACATCGCGGCGGCCTGCGGGGCGCGCCCAGCCTGCTTCCATCAGCACATCAAGCGTCCCTTTGGAAATCTGTACACCCCGCAAAGCTTCAATCTCCGCGCGGCTCACCGGTTCGTGATAGGCGATAATTGCCAGCGTTTCGACCGCAGCACGCGACAATTTGCGCGTTTCCTCCCGCTCGCGGCGCAGAAGGTGCGCGAGATCAGCCGCTGTCTGAAAATGCCAACACTTGCCGCGGTTAACAAGCTCAATGCCGCGCCCGTCATAATGTTCCTGCAAAGCCTCCAGAGCCATTTGCACGTCTACTTCATCGCCAACATAGCCTCTGATATCTTCAACCGTCAGAGGTTCCTGCGCAGCAAACAGCGCTGCTTCGACAGCGCGCTGGGCAGGATCATGCTCGATCATCATGCCGACTTGCGTATCATCAGCGGCGCGAAGCTATCATCCTGTTGCAATTCAATCGCACCCTGCTTTGCTAGCTCCAGCGCCGCGAGAAAGCTTGAAGCCAGCGCCGATCTGCGCAGCGACAGATTTGCGTCTACTGGCAAAAATGCTCTAATATCAGTCCATTCAATCGTCTGGCCAACCATCGCCGAAACGCGTTCGAGCGCTTCTTCCAACGTCATCACCTGCCGTTTTTTTACGACATGCAACGCCGGCTGCGTGCGCGCCTTTACCTGACCATAGGCGGTAATGAGGTCGAAATACCCGCAAGACCAAGCCCGCTTCTTTACCATGCGCAGCCCTTCGGGGTTTCCGCGCCCGAACACGTCGCGCCCGATTCGGTCGCGCGCGAGCAGCCTCGCTCCGCTTTCCCGCATCGCATTCAGCCGCTCCAACCGCAATTGAAGGCGTAGTGCTAGCTCCTCGGGTGAGGGATCCGCCTCAGCATCTTTCGGCAGCAAAAGCGCCGACTTAAGATAGGTCAGCCACGCCGCCATCACCAGATAATCAGCCGCCAATTCCAGCTTCAGATCGCGCGCATCCTCAATGAAGGAGAGATATTGCTCGACCAGTTCGAGTATCGATATCTGCCTCAAATCGACCTTCTGATTGCGCGCCAAGGCCAACAAAATATCGAGCGGGCCTTCCCAGCCGTCAATGTCAATGGTCAGCACATCCGGATTATCCGCCTCTTCGGTATAAGGAGGTGCCTCACCCTCAACGAAAAGCTCTTCAACCATGCGATGCCCCGGTGGCTGCGCTGGTCAGTTTGCTCGTCGTCGTATTTCCGGCCTGCGCCAAAAGCGCATCGCGTTTGCCCAGCAGTTCCGCCAGCCGTTCGGTCATCTGTTCCGGGGCGGCAGGCGGTCTGCGCATTCCCATTGCCCTGCCCAATCGTTCTTTTGATATCGCAGAAATATCCGGCAGCTTTTCAATCACCCGCGACATCTCATCCATCCGGCCCCAACAATTCAGCGCTATATCGCAGCCCGCCGCGACACACGCCGCTGCGCGATCACTGACATCGCCGGATAGCGCCTTCATGTCGAGGTCGTCGCTCATCAGCAATCCATCAAAACCGATCTCGCCGCGAATAATTTCTCCGATGATCTTAGGCGACATTGTCGAGCAAAGCTCGCTATCCCAAGCATCAAACATGATATGCCCGGTCATCCCCATTGGCGCGCTATTTAGCGCTCGGAAGGGTTCAATATCCTGTTCCAATTCATCCGTGCTGACATGCACATGGGGTAGATCATGGTGGCTATCAACCACTGCGCGCCCGTGGCCAGGCATATGTTTTACCACGCCTATCACGCCGCCCTTTGCAAGACCGTCAAGCACGGCGCGGCCAAGCGCGGCGACCTGCATCGGATCGCTCCCCAAGGCGCGGTCACCAATCGCAGCATGCGTTTCCGGCACGCGCACATCCAATACCGGCAAGCAATTTACCGTAACGCCAACTTCGTCGAGCGTCAGCGCTATCGCCTCTGCATTTACTCTGGCCGCTTCAATCGCGGCCATCGGGGAAATATCATAGAGCGCATCAAAACTGCCACCTGCGGGGAATTCTGGCCAAACCGGCGGTTTCATCCGCATAACGCGCCCGCCCTCCTGATCTATAAGGATCGCTAGGTCATCATTGCCATGCAATTCGCGCAAGCTATCGGTCAGAGCGCGCATCTGCTCCCGGTCACCTACATTGCGCGCGAACAGGATATAGCCCGCCGGTTGGGCATCGCGATAAAAACCGCGTTCATCATCGGTAAGTTTCAATCCGGAAAGCCCGAAGATAACAGGCTTCATGCGCTTGCTCCAATTGGGGTCAGGCCCAGTTACTATCTTGCGCACCCTATGCAGCGGCGCGGCTGGAAACAAGGCGCAAGGCGGCTTTGTGAGAAATAACCTGTGCAAAAGAGAAAGCCGCAGCACAGCTATCCTGCACCGCGGCTTCAGCCATACCCCTGGCCTATGCTATTTTACGATCAGGCAATTCTCGCCGGCCGCCTTCAGCTTCGCACAAAGCTGCTGCGCTTGAGCAGCATTTGATGTCGCTGCCTGAAGGCGAAAAACCGTACGGCCGCCATCGGCCTTGCCTTCGGCAACACGGTGTTTGACACCGTTTAGGAAACCAAACCGTTTTGACAGATTGCTCCAAGTCTCTTTGGCATTGGCCACATCGCCAAATGCGCCGAGCTGAACAAAGGTTGAGCCAGCTGCGATCTTACCGCCAGTGCCTGATTTTGGCCCAGCGGGCTTTGCACTGCCGACCGTGGACGATGTCCGCTTGCCGTCAGCCGCAGCAAAAGCGGCATCGCCTTCGCCTTCAAATTTCTTGCCGCCAGCTTCTTCGGGCCGCACTTTATAATCGCCTTCTTGCGCTGCGATCAATTCGCCAGTGCCTTCGCCGGTTCCGGTCTGGTTACGCTGCATCCAATAGATACCGCCAACGATCAAAGCCAAAAGCGCAAGGCCGCCCAGGACAAGTGCGGCCACCTTAAGCGGCGACGACCCATCGTCATATTCATAACCATCGGCGGTTTCCAGCCAAGGAAGACGATCCGGATCGTCGAGGTCCAGTCCGTCGTTATTTTCATCGCTCATGGCAAATCCCTTCACTTACCTTTTGGAGGGCAAACGCCCCTACATACTGGTCGCGGCTTCCACACCCATCAGGCGCAGCCCATTTCGGACAACTTGCCCGATATTGGCGGCCAAGAAAAGCCTTGCTGCGCTCAATTGCGGATTTTGTCCCAATATGAAGCGTTTGTCTGGTTGGTCATTACCGAGATTCCAGTAACTATGGAAAGCCGACGCCAGATCATTTAGGTAAAATGCCACCCGGTGCGGCTCCGCTGCATTGGCCGCAGCCTCAACAATACGCGGGAAATTGGCAGCTTCGCGGATAAGAGCTATTTCCTCGGCGCCCAATAGCTCCAAATGCTCCGGCGATGGCTCGATCCCTTCTTCTTGCTTCGCTTTGCGCAGGGTCGAGCAAATACGCGCATGCGCATATTGCACATAAAATACCGGATTCTCCTTCGATGCCTCGATCACCTTGGCAAAATCAAAGTCCATTTGCGCATCAGCCTTGCGGGTCAGCATAGTGAAACGAACGACATCCTTGCCAACCTCTTCGACCATATCAGCAATGGTGACAAAACTGCCCGAACGCTTCGACATTTTGACAGGCACGCCGCCGCGCAGCAGCCGAACCATTTGTACCAGCTTGACATCAAACTCTGTCTCGCCGCCGGTTAGCGCATTAACCGCTGCCTTGATGCGCTTTACGGTGCCGGCATGATCTGCGCCCCAAATATCGATTAACCGGTCGACATTCTGTGCCTTTTGATGGTGATAGGCCAAATCAGCGCCGAAATAAGTCCAGTTGCCGTTTGATTTCTTGATCGGCCTGTCTTGGTCATCGCCAAATTTCGTCGAACGAAACAGAGGCAGCGTCACCGGCTCCCAATCCTCTATTTCCTTGCCCTTGGGCTTTTCAAGTTCGCCGTCATAGACCAGATCGCGGGCGCGCAATTCCTTCTCGGCAACATCGGCCTTGCCCGCTTCATGCAATTCGGCCTCTGATGAAAAAAGGTCATGGTGAATTCCAAGCAGAGCCAGATCAGCACGGATCATGTCCATCATATCGCTGACAGCCTGCTTGCGAAATATCGCGAGCCATTCAGATTCGTCCGCGCCAGCATATTTGCCGCCGAAATCTCCGGCCAGCTTTTTGCCCACCGGAATCAGATAATCACCCGGATATAAACCTTCAGGTATTTCTCCGATATCCTGCCCAAGCGCTTCTAAATAACGTAAATATACCGACCGTGCGAGCGTATCCACCTGCCCGCCCGCATCGTTGATATAATATTCGCGGATTACCTTGTGACCGGCAAATTCCAGAAGACTTGCGAGCGCGTCTCCGACCACCGCACCGCGGCAGTGGCCCATATGCATCGGGCCTGTCGGATTGGCCGAAACATATTCGACATTTACCGATTTCCCGCTGCCGGTGTCGGACCGGCCATAATCATCGCCGGCGCTGGCAATGGCAGACAGCTCTTCCACCCATGCGGAAGGTTCAAGCCGCAAATTGATAAAACCCGGCCCGGCTATGTCGGCGGCTGCAACGCTGTCCAGTTTCTGCAATTCAGTGACGATCAACCCGGCCAACCCTCGCGGATTGGTACCGGCCGGCTTGGCCAGCACCATCGCAGCATTGATCGCCAGATCACCGTGAGACGCATCGCGCGGCGGCTCCACCGCGATATTGCCGCGCGGCAATCCGTCAGGAAGCAAGCCGGCAGAAACCAGCGCATCGAGCGCATCATCTACATGATCGGCAAAGCGAGTGAAAATCGTCACGAAAAATATCCCAAATTAATAACATCCCGGCCGATTAAACCGAAGCGAACTGCAACTAGCCCAAAGCCGCGCAGAGAAAAAGGCGCAAATTGCCAATATCAGCCCAATACCGCCCCGGCCAGATCAGCTCGTCTCGACTGGAAATTTATCGGGGTTTCAACGTTGACGAGTCCGAATTCTAGCGACGTGCAGGAATTTTCTTCAATCCCAGCGCGGCAATAATTGGCAAAAGCATGAACAGGTCCGCCATTAGCGCCAGTAAAAATATCACAACGCATAAGATTCCAAAAAAAGTCGCCGAAGGCAAATTGCTGAAGAGAGCCGACGAAAGGCCAAATGCCAACACCATCGTCGTCGTCACCAAGGCTGGCGCCACGTGGTGCATGACGGCTGGAAGATCCTTGAGCGACAGGCTTTTGATCCGCTTTGCCGATTCAATATGCAGGCGATTAAGGACATGAATTGTATCATCCACTGCGACACCAAAGGCGATAGAAAACGCGATAGCGCTGATAAATTGAAGCTGTCGGTCGCTATGCATCAGATAAGCGCCGACGATCAAAATCGGGATCACGTTGGGCAAAATGGAGGCCAGGCCAAATCGCCACTGCCTAAACCAAATTGCAATCAACAACGTACAAGCCACAGCAGCAATGAGGAAACTGACAGCAAGTTCCCGGATCATTTGATCTGACAGGTTGGCGGCGAGCGCCAACAAGCCGGTTGTCGGCTCGACTCGAAGATTGACCAGCTCTGTTTTTGCCAACCGGGTGTCTATCCGCTTTTCCATTGCCCTGACCTCTGCCGACGGCCGATCACCGATCATCATCTTTATCCGGAAGGCTTGTTGATCATTTCCTATCCATTCGGCTTTTTCGCGGGGGCCAAGAAGGTCCAAAAAATCCTTGATTTCTTGCGGCCCGGCTTTGGTGTCATCCAAAGAGAGTATCCGCCTGATACTATGAAGCGATACTACTGTCTGACTAGGATTCGACTGCTCTATTGCGGTGTGGGCCTTCGCCAGATCATCCAGGTTTTGGTTCGAAATCAGGTTTTTGGAATCTGGGCTGCGCAATACTATGTCAAGCGACTGGGAGGGACCGACAATTGCCTCCGTCTTTTCCATTGCAACAAGCATCGGGTCGTCATCGCGCAAATATTCGCCGTAGCTATAATTGGTTTGAACAGGGAGGAACTGGGTCAGCAATATTAGCGCCGCAAATACGCTGATCAAGGCAACGGCAAATTTTTTGCCAAGCAACCAATGCGTAACTTGTCCAAAACCATGCGCCCATTTTTGCTGTGGCAGGGTCTTGTTAGACAATGCTTTTTCAATCGACGGGAAATTCCAAGCAATGGCATAGACCAGCGGGTGAATGACGATCACAGAGACCAACACCATCGACAGTCCAATCAGGCCAGCAATCGAGAAATTGTGGATCAAAGCCGAGTCCGAGTAAAAGAGGCTCGCCAATGCAAGCATAGTGGTGATGCTGGTCAATATGCATGGAGGCCCCATCGATTGCAGCATGCAGCCAATTGCTTCTTTCCGCCCCATCCCGCTCGCGGCGTTTTTACGCAGTTCATGGGTCATATGGACGCAGTCAGCCATTGCCAGCACCAATATCAGCACCGTTATAGAATTGCTTATTACGTTCATTTCAATTCCTGCCCATCCGAAAATGCCAAACGTCAAAAGCAGCGCAAAAAATGGTGCGATTCCGTTCAATGCTCCAACCCAAATGCTTCTGAACAAAATAAGCGAAACCAGCGACCCCAACAATCCACCCAAGAGGTTGAGCGCAATCTGCTCCTCCGCCATCAAGCTCACAATATGGTGCCTGACCGGAAGCAATCCGGTCATTTCAATTTGCATATCTCCGCTTGCTTCAACCCGATCCGTCAAATCATGGAATTCGTCAATAACCGATCCCATCTTCTCAACATTGATCATTTTTTCCTTAACTGAAAACAAAATCACCGTGCTGGTAAGATCCTCGTTGAGCAACGGAACCAGCTGCAGTCTCGAACTGCGTGCCTCCTCCAATACTGTCTTGATTTCGGGATAAGTATCCAAATTATCAGCAATCAGATTTCTATATTCTCCCGTCGAAGCATCCAATATTTGCTGAGAGAAAATTGAAATACCACTATCCACGCCCTCGATCAGTTGCCCGTCGAGAGCAAAATCACGTAGCTGCGCGAGTTGGCGGCGAGTGAAAGGTTTGGGGGATTGCGCCACCATCAAAATGGCGGCGTCAGATTGGGGGAACTCTTTTACATGCTGCGAGTATCTTTCAAATTTCTCAGAATCAGAAACGAAAATATCGCGCGCGCCATCCGCAAAACGAACTTGCGCCGCTCCGGCCAATGCGGTCACCGAAGCGATCAAAACAAGCGCAAGCAACAACCATCTCTTGGACAATATGACGACTGTCAATTTTTCCAGAAATCTCGCTAGGTTGAAAATTCAATATTCTCCCCGATTGCGTTCTTCTCCCCCTGAAGGTGTGCCGGGAGCTTCAGCCAGACTCCGATTTTACGCCATCATGCAAAATTGCATTCTGATATTTGCTATCTGACAATTGAATCAAAGAACGATCATCATTGTTCCATGGATGAAAGCTAGGCAGAAATAATCGAAGCCAAGGGAGCAATAATTTGCGAATCATTCCCGGTTTTCCAACAAGAAACCAAAATAACCTCAACCAGATTTTTAGGCCACTCAACCCGTCCTGCCTGAGCAAATCAAGCGTATCAATCCAACGTTGTTTGCAAAAACCAAATGTCACAACGAGCGTCATGACCGACCTGATCTTCCAACGCTTCCAGTAAGACCAATCTTTGGTGGCTTGAAGCCACACATCATAAGCCACGCCCTTATGCTCGATCTCTTCGGTTGAATGCCAGCGCCATAACGCCGCTATATTATGGTCAGCGCCAGCCATATGGCGGTCATTGACCAGAATCTGTTTTGAACCAATGGCGGTAATATGTTCCAGGATCATCGTCGAAGCCAGCTTCACAACAGCCGGCGTTGCGCGGGCCTCGTGAAGCACGTTATCAATCCGTTCCTCAATGCGGCCAACATCATATCCCGCGGCAACGATTTGCCGGTTAAGCAATGCATGCCCGTGCGTATGCATCACTTCTTGCTTGGTGAATGCCTGAATTTCGCTAACCAGATTTTCTGATACAGACCCGCGATAGACCCTGACGCTTTCTATGAAGAAAACTTCAGCGCGAGGAAAATTTAGCGACAGTCCATTGTAGACAGCGGTCGCAACCGGGTCGTCATTCAACCACCAGCGCGGCTGATCGCAATTGCCCCCTTGACCCCAATCAAATTTGCGGGACTTAATATCCGGCTTGTCAAAAATGGCACTACGCCGCGTAGTATTGATCAACAAATGCCCCCAATTTTCTTTACGCGAACCGTTTATCGACTGAAACGAATGCTTCCTATATCCTTGAACCGGCCTTCGGCCACTTGCGATCCCAAAACAAAGCCACGATTTCTGAGCGTCCAGATCGTGCGGTATTTCTTTTTCTTTCCGGATTTTTTGTCTTTTGCGATAAAACTGAAAACCAACCTGTTGGCAGTTCTGCGACCCAAAATATTGATCAACCCTACACCGCTTGGATTGATCCACCGACCGGTCAATTTATTGCTGCTCGAATATTCGGCGACGTGGCCAAGCAAGGTGAAAGTTCGGCCTGCCGCCGCACATTTTCCACTAACCGAGAGCTTCCGGGCCTTGGCACGATATTTTGTGGTAAGACGGCATCTGACGCTCTCTTTTGGTGCAGAGGAATGGCGCATGCCCCAACCCACCCCCTTCCACTTCCCCGCCATCTGGGAAAGAGGCACTCTTGCTGTTGAGCCACTTTGTACTGGTTGAGGAAACAGGAATGTTCCAACGAGACAGGCCATGGCCATAGCAGTTGCCGTGCCGATGCGCCTTGGAACCAAGGCGTTGATCGCCTGCTTTCTCAAGATAAAACTCTAGCCATCTGCAAAGCGTATGCCGCCACTAATATAGATGATGATACATGCATAGACTGCTGACTTTCTGGTGTTACACTCGTCGTCAACTGACGTAGTTACCTACAATCTTGGATATTTGCAATACGCACCCCGTGCTTATATTTGCAACGCTATGGCGGCGTTACGCTATATAATTATTTGGCAAATAATAACCAATATCTCGATTGAAATATTTGCTCGGGATGATCGCTAGCTGGGTGCCCGATAGACAAGAGGAAATGGTGCCCGGGGGCGGATTTGAACCACCGACACGCGGATTTTCAATCCGCTGCTCTACCCCTGAGCTACCCGGGCACGGGCAGGTCAAACGCGGTTTAACCTGTCAGGAAGCGTGCCTATAAGCGGCGCGATAGCCGCTTGTCCAGCGTTAAAATTAACCTTCAAAGCCGTGTGGTTCAGATGGGTAATCATCCTCATCGGAAAGCGCGATCGGCGCTGGTATGCGGTATCCGTCGCCCAACCATTGCAGCAAATCGCGGTCCTTGCATCCTGCGCTGCAAAATGGTGCATATTTTGCTGCTCCCTGCTTTTTGCACAGTGGGCATGGGGGCGGGCATTTGGCAATTTGCGGATCAGGTTTTTGCGACATAGCCGCCGCCAATAGCCAGACCTGGATCGCGTTGTAAAGCCGCGCGCCTGCCCGTTCGCCTGCCCAGTTCGTCAAGCCAATCCGTGTGCTGTTCCAACTTTGCCAGCACAGCAGGATGCGCGGTCAATTGCATATCGCCGGTTTGGCGGTCTCGCTCTGCCAGCCGGAGAAGCTCCAATCCGTGGCCGGTCATCCGCCTGCGCTGCAACAATTCCGGCAAAGATGGGCGCTGACGACGGGTGATGATTTGCATAAAACCGAAACCGTTGATCGCGGTGCGTTCATGGTCGCCCGCCATGGCCGCATCAAACGCGGCAACCACCTGCTGCCTTTGACGTTTTCCGCCAACATCGGGAAAATCAATGCCGATCGAACCTTGCAGATCAAGACGGCGGATAGCCCGCGCAGCCGCCCCCGCCGCCGCCAGTGAAAGCTGCAATGGCGGCAAATCACCATCAACATCAATCAAAGCCATTGCCGGAGTCAGCCCGATCAGCAGGCTCCCGCCGGCAAAATCAACCTTCCCGCTGCGCGCTTCTTCGATCAATTCATGCCAGCCTACCGCAGCAAAATGATCCTCTTGGTGCGCCTGACAATGCCGCACAGGGTGCCGGGTTGCTTCTATCCGCTGCAAAAGCGTTACCGCCGGTCTCGCCTCGCTGTCCGCCACTTTGGCTAGCGGTAATTTGAAACGGCTTTTTTCGTCTATTGCTTCCCTCGTGATCTCCACCGTGAGCGTTTGACCTTCGGTTATTCCAGCGGACAGCGGCGTCAGCAGAGCCTCCTCGCCGCCCGGCAGTTCTATGATTCCGCGCTTTCCTCTGGCAAGCTGCTTGATCAGCTTTGCTTGCGTGACAAGGCCGGATTTAATACCGTCATGTCGCTCGATCCGGGCTTCGATAATCCCGCCTTCGCAGGTCAATATTGCGCGATCTTCACCTATACCGGCTTCATAGAGCCACTCCGCACCGTGCAGGTCAGTCAAGCGGGTAGCCCGCCGCACGAAGCAACGCTCGCGTTTCATATAGCGGCAGCCCAATCACGCCCGAATGGCTCCCCGACATCCAGTCAATCAGCGCCTCTGCTCTACCCTGAATGGCATAACCACCGGCTTTCCCCAGGCCTTCACTGCTCACGACATAAGCGTCAATCTCCGCGTCGCTGAGCCGTTTGAAACGGACAACGCTGTCCGATATCCGGCTGCGCGCCCGGCCGCGGGTATCTACCACACACACCGCACTCAGCACATGATGCCGCCGTCCGCCAAGCAAGTTCAGAAAACCGCGCTGCATGTCTTCATCGGCCGCCTGCTGCAGGATGCGCCTGCCTACGGCCACCGTAGTATCACCGGCAATGATGATCTCGCCATCTTCGCGCGATATCGCCGCAGCTTTCTCTTCGGCCATACGCAATGCATAGGCGCGCGGCTTTTCGGCCTTGCGCGGCGTTTCATCGATATTGGGGGACACGGTCCGGTCCGGCGTAACGCCAAGCCGCGCCAAAAGCTCGCGCCGCCGAGGGCTCGACGATGCCAGAACAAGTTTTAGCGATCCCGTCATCAGCGACCAATATCCCGGACCCTGGGTCCTGACACCAGATTACTTAAAGCGATAGGTGATCCGGCCCTTGGTCAGATCATAAGGTGTGAGCTCGCACAATACCTCGTCACCGACCAGCACGCGGATACGGTTTTTGCGCATCTTTCCGGCGGTGTGCCCGAGCACTTCATGCCCGTTTTCCAGCTCCACGCGAAACATCGCATTGGGGAGCAATTCGCGCACAATTCCGCGCATTTCGAGAAGTTCTTCCTTGGCCATTCAATCCCTTGATATTCTATAATATTGCAAATTCGATGCGCCTTTAGCGCTTATGTCGGCAAAAGGGAAGGATTGCTTCAGTTTGCGGTTGCCGCAGAATTCCGATCGGTAGGATTGTGCTTTGCCAGAAATTTCTCGATTGCTTTGAAAAACGCCAGCACATCTTCTCCGCTGGAGAGGTCGTGCCCCGAATTTGGGAAATATAGCTTTTCAACGCCCGTCACCTTGGCCTCTTCAATAGCCTCAAGGAAATCATCGGCCTGCTTTTTAGGCACATTATCATCTTTTTCACCCTGCATGACGAGCGTTGGCACTTTAAGCCGGGCAGCTTGCTGCACTGGAGAGATCGCCGCCAAATCCTTCTTCTCCTGACCAGCCACTTTTTCTTTCCATCTGCGGGCATAGCGACGCGCAGCAAATTGCCTCCGGTCATATTTTAACATCGCCCGGACATCGGTAACCCCGTTAAGGCTGGCGGCGCATCGATATAGATCCGGGCTACGGATAGCACCCCATAAAGCTGCATAGCCGCCATAGCTTGCGCCCATGATGCAGATGCGGTCCTTGTCAGCGATCCCTTGCGAAATTAGCCATTTCGTGCCGTCGTCAATGTCGTTGCTCATGCCCGCTCCCCATTCGCCATATCCGCGTTCGACGAAATTGCGACCGAAACCAGTTGAACCGCGAAAATTAGGCTGCAGAACGGCGTATCCGCGGTCGGCAAGGAACTGCACCCAAGGGTCATAACCCCAACTAGTACGGGAAAAGGGTCCGCCATGCGGCAATATGACGGCCGGCAACGGTTTCTCACCAGCATATTTTGGCATCGTGAGATAGCCGGAAACCGTCAGGCCATCACGGGCTAGGTAGCTCACCGATTTCATCCTCGACAATTTGCCAGGATCAATCTTATCAAAGGGGACAAGCAATTGCTCAATCCTGCTTTCTGCCGGCTTAAAAATGAAATATGATCCTGGGTCCGCACCCGCACCTGACCAAAATAGAATCGTGTCGCGATTATCGCTGAATGACAGGATACGATTTTCTTTGCCGCGCAAAGATTTATCCAACCGCGCTTGTATTTTCGTCAAGCCAGCATCCAGCCATTTCTGCCCCGGCTTCTCGGCATCATATTTTACACCAAGCAACCTCTTGTCATTTCCAATGATAAGGTCTGTCACATCGGCGATATCGTGCTCAAATATGGGCGCGCCAATTATATCTTCGGCAATATCATAATCATAGGCGCCAAACCGCCCTGTGCGGCTATTCGCGACAATGATTGCCTTGCCCTCTTCGGGCAGGAAAACAATGTTATCAACAACATCATCCTGCATTTGGCTGTATCGGCGAGATTCTATTTTGACGAAATCATCTGCCACGCTTTTGCGATAATAGAGTCGCCATTTTTTGGTTGTGTAGCCAATTCCCGCTCGAATATTCCCATTCGCGTCCGCCAACCACCGATCGATTCCGCGCTGAGGTTTCTGAACAACGACTTCGCTTCCGGTCGCCAAATCAATTCTCACGGCATAAGGGCCGCTTGATCTGGCACGATATTGATAGGCAACGATATAGCGTCCGGACGGATCGATATGGATAATCGAGTCCCTATCCAGAAGTGACTTCTCATTCAGTGATATGACATCCCCCGTCTCCACATCCAGCCTGCCGAAGCCGCCGGCGGAATAGAATAGCGGCGGCAGTGAAAACTTTATTCCGGTGCTTATCAACAACCTGCTGTTGCCCGCCCATTTGAACCAATTTAGTTGTTTCTTGGCGATCGAGTAATAGCGGAGATCTTCCCCATGTTTTGCAGCAATATCCAAGATACCGATCCGTTTTTCTCCGCTCGTTTGAACGAAGACGGCGACCCTTTTTCCATCCGGCGAGAGTTGGGGCTCCTCGATAAAAGGCGGTTCGGCGAAATTTTCCACCGGGATCAGGCTGTGCTCTTCGCCGATTTCAGCCGTCGGGACTGTATTGGTTTGAGCACCCGTCGCTGTGCCGCAACAGATAGCTAGTATCAAAATTATATGGTGTATGATTTGAAGACGAAACATCGGACACCCGCTATTATTGAAATATTGAGCTTAGCTATTTCAGCCAAAAATCCAAGTTTCTAAATGCGGTTGGGACGCAAAAGTCAGCAGCGATACATTTCGCGACAATTATATGGTCCTTTTTTTTGTATAATCTACTAAGGCGATTCCATGCGACTATCTGTTCTTCTCTCGACCTGCTCATCTGGTGTGCTGATGCTTGCATTCTCTGCAGCAGCCCACGCGTCCGCGCAGGACGAACAGGCCGATCCGCCTGATCGCAATTCAACAATCGAAAAAGACACGATTGTCGTCACCGCCGAACGTATCAGGGGCGGCGTCGATACCGACATTCCTCCAGTTGAGGAATTGGAAACCGCCGACATCGAATCGCTCGGCGCATCATCGCTTGCCGATATTGTGGCCGCCGTCGCACCGCAATCGGGATCCGGACGAGGCCGCGGCGGCGGACACCCTATCATCCTGCTCAATGGCCAGCGTATCTCCAGTTTTCGCGAACTTCGCAACCTACCGCCAGAAGCGATACAGCGCGTTCAGATTTTTCCCGAAGAAGTCGCGCTCAAATATGGCTTTCGCCCCGACCAACGCGTCATCAACTTTATCCTCAAAGAAAATTTCGCGTCTTTCTCAACCAAAATCGACAATGGCACACCCGAGGATGGCGGCTATTGGCAAAATGAAGTCGAGGCTACATTTACCACCATCGGGAAGAAGGCGCGGCTGGTGCTCAATGCCGAATATGGACGCACAGGGTATCTGACGCAGGATGAACGCGGCATCGTCGCCAGCAGCGACGATGCCCGCTTTGACTTTGACGGCGACATCAACGAATTTCGTACCTTGTTGCCCGCGACGGAAAAATTTGAAGTCAACGGAACACTGACGCGCCGTTTTGCGCCGCGAACCAGCCTGTCGATCAACGCAAATTTCCGGCTGGATGAAAGTAGCGCTTTGCTCGGCTTGCCATCGGCCGACTTGCTTCTGCCCGGTAGCAGTCCGTTTTCCCTGACCGGCAGCGACGCCATCATCAGCCGATATTTCACCGCGCCGCGCGCACTCGAACGGCAAAGCGTGGTGAACACAGCCAATTTCGGATTTTCACTCAATTCATCACTGGCCGGTTGGCAGTGGGCGCTCACCGGCGAATATGCGCGCGTCGATGGGCGAACAAGCACCGCCCGCAACGCAGACTTCACCGCCCTGCAAGCCGCGTTGAACGCGGGCATAGCAGATCCGTTTACTCCCGATTTCGGCGGCGAGCTTGGCTTTCTTGTCCCCGACACAACCGAAAGCCTCAATCAAAATCTCAATCTGCGCAATACATTGAACGGTGAGCTATTTCGCCTTCCCGCCGGCCCCGTGCAGATGACCTTCGCCGCGGGTTTCAATCGTCAGATGCAGGACAGCAAATCGGTGCGGGCCGGAGCAACTGCCTTGGCAGCGCTCGACCGTGATGCTTTGAACGCATCGATCAATGTCGAGCTGCCCATTATCGAACGCGGTGTGGGCGCGCTTGGAATATTGGGATCGATAACACTGAACGGCAATTTCGGCGTTACCGAATTGTCGAATTTTGACCGGCTGATTGATTATAGCGCGGGCATTCGCTGGTCACCTGCGCGCGGGCTCACGCTGACGGCATCGCTCATCGGTGATGAAAATGCGCCGGGCATAGGCCAACTTGGTTCGCCTCTGCTTACAACGCCCAACGTTCCCTTCTTTGATTTCAGCCGCAACCAAACGGCACTCGTCAACCTGATTACCGGCGGCAACCCTGCGCTGCTGGCCGAGCGTCGGCGCGATCTGAAGCTGGGCATAAGCTGGTCGCCCGTAAAAATACGCCGACTCAATTTTCGGGCAGAATATTTCCGCAATAGCAGCCGCAACACCACCGCAGCATTTCCCTTGCTGACACCCGAGATTGAAGCGGCGTTCCCCGGGCGTGCGATCCGTGATGCAGCGGGGCGGTTAATCAGCATTGATCAACGCCCGGTAAATTTCGCACAAGAGCGTTCGCAGCGTATCCGCTGGGGGTTTAATTTTTCAGGCCGCATCGGGCCGCAAAGGCGCCCGGGCGGCAGAGGGGGTAAGCGCAGCGAAGGCAGGCGCGTTGGTGGCCATCCCGGTCGCGGCGAAGCGCCCACCACGGACAAGCCCAATGAAACAAAACCGCCATCCCCAAAAGCGCGCGGCGGCAAAGGCGGCCCGCCACCTGGCGCAAAGGGCGGTGGCAAGAGGAGAAGCGGCGGCTTTGGTCGCTCGCGAAGCCATTGGCGTGTTGCGCTTTATCACACATACCAAATTCAGGATGAGGTGTTGATCGCGCCCGGCATACCGCGCCTAGACTTGCTAGACGGATCGGCCACGAGCCGTTTGGGCGGCACACCGCGCCACCGGATTGAACTGTCCGGCGGCATCTTTCACAAGGGCTTTGGCATGTTCCTGACGGGCAACTATCGAAGCGCCACCCGCGCAGATGGCAGCGGACTTCCCGGCAGCAGCGATCTGACATTTAGCGACCTAGCCGCGCTCAATCTGCGATTGTTCGTCAATCTTGATGGCCAGAAAAATTTGACGCGGAAGTTGCCCTTCCTGAAACGCAGCCGGATCGCGCTGCGCATCAACAATATTTTTGGCGATATCATCGATGTCCGCGATGAAAATGGGCTAACGCCGCTCAGCTATCAGCCCAGCTTCCTTGATCCCAGAGGGCGTTTTTTTGAAGTAAGCTTCCGCAAACGGTTTTAGGCGCTTTTTTGGCCGACCAGCCCCGCCTTGCGGATAACGCGATAGGCCAGCGCCTTGCCCATATTTTCCTTAGGATACCGCCCCGGTGCCGCCGGGCGCATGCCCACCTTACGCAATAGTTTGTTGAACGCCCGCGCATCTGCCTCGGCAAAGCTCCAATCAGAGCGCCAAGTGATTGACAGCGAAATTGAAGACTCGTCTCCATTCTTCACATGATGCGGCGCCATCACCGGCACGAACAGCGCCTCACCAGGCGACAATTCCCATCTGGTTCCCGCTGCGGCGAATTCATCCTGCCAACATAGGTTGCGGTGTCCGCCGGTATGATACCCCTCATGCGTTTCATCGGGTGCAAAGCGTGCATCGCCCGCTGGAAACTGCGTCATCAGTTTGCTGCCTCTCAGCTGCATCAGGATGTTATGTTCGGGGTCGAAATGATAGGGTGTAACCGCGCCTGGCGACGAAACGAAAACAAAGCCCTGCGGACGCAGCATCGCACCGGTCTTCTGTTCTATATGCGGTTTTAGTTCACCCAGCAGCGCGAGTAATAGCGCGCGATATTCAGGGAGCTGCTCGATATTTTTGAGTACCGCCCAACTGCCGCTCTCCTCGACTTGGCGGATGGTATCACCAATCGACAGCCCATTGCCGCTGACATCCTCTGGCGCAATCCCCACCGGTAAGTCGCCGCGGTTATATTCTACCGATTGCGAAGGCAGGTTTTCACCTAGCTGCGCCAGTGCCTCCAGCGTCAGCAGGTCATGCTCGGCGAGCTGATGGCCTAACTTGTGCGGCTCTTCAGGATAATGTGCGGCAAATTTCTGCCGGTTGGCTGAATCGAAGATGACAGTCATTTTCGCTCCCCCATGTCCTGATCAATTGCTCTGTGTTTTTCGCGGCCACGTGCACGCGCCATTTCGGCGCCAAGATATGCGCCAAATAGCGCCCGCCTGCCTGCGCCGCCAATAGCGATGCTATAACGCCCCACTTGCCTGCGCCCTGTCCAGATGCTGTCAATCATCGGATGGCCCTCTGCCGCGCAGCTGTCGCACCATTCCACGCCGCTCCGTTCAAGTAGCGCCAGATTCTCAATTTGCAGCAACACCCCGGGGGAAAAGCGCGAAAATTCCTCGTCAAAGGCGGTTTTGAAGGAAAAGCTGCCCGGCGGGCAAATGAAGTTGGCAAGCATTGCGAGTGGTTTTCCGTCGAGCCGCATATCCAGAAGTTCGAGCCGTCCGCGGTCTGCCGCACCCGAAAGCGCATCGTGGAACAACCGCTGCGTCTCTTGCGCGCAAGCAAGCGCAGAGCCCTGTTGACCCTTCCAGCCACGCTGTTCGAGGGTCAGAAATTCGTTTATCCAGGAACCAAGGCCGACGTTACCATCCGACCGCGAAATGGCCAGATTGCCCATCTCGCCAAGCCGTCTTTTCTGGCGTCTGAGTTCCTTGCGCTTCTTGGACCGCATTGCATCTTCATAATATGCGGCGGGAGAAAGGTCAGATTGCAGGAAAGCGCGTTCCTCTTCGCTGACCTTTGCAAAATGCCTGCTCTGGTTGGCCGCCGTCGCGTCAAGCGCCGCCGACAGCTTACCGCCGCTCGCCATCCCGTTGATATGGAGGAACAGCGCATTGCCGGGCCTCTGGTCCATTTCGGCAAATATCGCTTCCCAGAACATTGTTTCATAACCCGCGCGCACCAGCGGTGTGCCGAGGAAAATATTTGGATGCAGCCAATTTTGTGCATGCGGTACCGGCCAACGGCCATAGCGAGAAAGGTGCGATAATGGCATCAGTCCGATTAGCCTGGCACCATCAAAAGCCGTGAAGATTTGCGCATCCGCGCCGAATTCACGCAGAGAGGGTAACAGATACCAGCTTTCATAGAATGGATTGGGTTCCGAGGCATTGGCTGCCAGATCATCCCATGCAGCAACAAATTGAGATTTCTCAGCTTCCGCGCGTTCTATCAAACGGGCGGGCACACCCGCGCTTACGGCCGTTATATGCGAAATATCGCCTCTATATTCTGCCTTGCTCGCCACAGCGCGCCGCCCGCCTTCTGTCTGAAAGGTTTTTCAAAGACGTAGCCGTAGCGAGAATAGGCAAATATATTGCTAACGCGCAGGTATTTTCGAAAGCGCAAAGAAAACCCCCGCACATTGTCGTGCGAGGGTCTTCAAATCCGGCGGTGCGTATTAGCGTCTATTTAGACGTAACACTTACCGGCAAAGGCTTGTCAGGGTCGGTATCGATATAGGCAGGATTGTGCATCGCCAGCCATTTCTCGGCCTCTACCAGCCATTCAACATGCTGCTGCTCAAAAGGCAGATTGTGCGTGCCCTTCTTGTTCTCGATATATTTGAAGTCCTTGCCCTCGACTTTGCCAGAACTTTTAAGGCGCGAAACAAGCACCCGCGCCTGCTCGATCGGAATACGCGCATCGCGCAGACCGGAGGCAATCATGATGGGCGACCATTTGCCCTTGGTGTTGCGCGCCGAAGATATCTCAACAAGGTCATCCGCCGTAGCCTGATAACTCGCGCCAAAGCTACCAAATGTCCGCGTGTCATAGGCTTTCATCATCGGAAAGTCATAGACGCCGGCACCGGCAATAGCGCAGCGCCATACCTCAGGATCACGCTGCGCACCGCGCGCAGTTGCATAGCCGCCATAAGACCAGCCCATGATACAGGCCCGGTTCTTGTCGACAAGGCCCTTTTCTGCAAAATAGGTGACCGCATCATTCAGATCATCCTGCATCCGGCCGCCGTAGCCATTTGGTTTCCGGCCCTCTTTTTCAAATTCGGAACCATAGCCGCCAGAACCGCGATAATTGGGCTGAATCACAACATAGCCCAGCTCTGCCATCGCCTGCGTCCACGGGAAATAGCCAAACCGAATATCGTCCTTGGCACCGAAAGGGCCGCCATGCGGCATCACGATAACCGGCAAATTTTTACGGGTCTTACGGTGGCGCGGATAGGTCATAATGGCCTGAATTTTCATGCCATCGCTAGCTGTGTAGTCGACCGCGCCCATCGGGTTAAGCTCGGCATCTTTCAGTTTATTGCTAACCCAACCAAGGCGGCTAAATTTACCGCTCTCAAGATCATAGAGATAAAAAGCTCCCCGCTGCGACGGTTTCCCGACATGAACAATCAGCTTTTTGAAGTCCCTGTCTATTGATTGCAGCCGGGCATTATATTTGCCGAAGCTTTCATCGAGGAATTTTTGCACCGCTTTACGCTTGGGTTCGAAATAGTGGCTGTAAGTTCGCCCGTTAAACACCCTGACGCCGACAACATCGGTATCGTCATAGTTGGTGATCAAACCCTGAACGTCATAGCCTTCCTTTTCGAAAACCGGCTCTGATTCCTCGCCCGTTTTCATATTCACTTTGTAAAGCTTGTTAAAGCCGCTGTTTCTGCTCATCGCGTATGCCATATCGGGCTCGGACAGGAAAACTTGCGGGAAAATAACGCCCTCGCCGGTAAAATCCTTGTCCACGGCCTTCGACACAGTCTTCAGATTACCCTTGCCGTCAGAACGGTAAAGCACACGCTGCTGCCCACTGCTATTCGATCCAAAAGCAGCGCGCACAACGCCCTTTGAGTCGGTCGCATAGCCGCTAATCACAGTATTGGAGCGCTGAACCATCTTGTATTTGCCGGTATTCACGTCAATTTTGATCACTTCAGACCGACCGCGATTCTTGAGCGAAGAACGCTGCACGGTCATTTCTTCATTGTCGTGATCGATATGCCTAACCGACCCGCCATTACCAGCGGCACCGTCCCATGCCAGCGTGGTGAGTTTTTTGGTGCTTAGGTCATAGGCGACAAGCCGACTGACATCTCCGCGTTCACCAAAGAAAATGTCGCGCGAACGCATTGTCAGGATCAGCTTGTTATTTCCAACCCAGCGCCATCCAGCAACCGTGCGGTCGCCTGCATCGACCACCTCGGTGGCGGCGACGATGACTTTGGGTTTAATCGGCTTCTTACTCATGTCGATGTAGACGATATAGTCCTTGCTACCGCGCACGGCCTTATAGGCGATCTTTGTGCCATCGGGCGATATTTGCGGGTTTTGCATGTTGGGCTTGCGTCCGAATACTTCGGTGGCAACCCGGCCTTGTCCGATAACTACAATATCTTTATCCGCTGCTATGGCGGGCACTGGCGAAAGCAGTGCTATCGGCGCGGTCGTCGCAACCATCAATGCGACCATCAAACTCTTTTTCATTAAAAACTCCCCAGTTTTCTATCTGCCGGAACTATAATCAGCGCGTCGGCGCTGGCAAGGAAATTTGCTCGGCATGCGTTGTAAATTTCGATGAACGGCTAACCCGGCACCAAAATTCCAACCATAAATGCTTATTAAGTTAAGCAAAATGAACGGTTCATGAAAAGCGCCGCTTACCGGACGCAAAACGCCCCCGCGCATCGCCGCGCAGGGGCCTTCAACTTCCGATCAACAGATGAGGCGTTATACAGCTCAGGGTGCCAATGTCGCAAGCAGCAGCAACGCCACGATGTTGGTGATCTTGATCATCGGGTTCACAGCCGGGCCAGCGGTATCCTTGTAGGGATCGCCGACTGTATCGCCGGTCACAGCAGCCTTATGGGCTTCGCTGCCCTTGCCGCCATGATTGCCGTCTTCGATATATTTCTTGGCATTATCCCACGCGCCGCCGCCAGATGTCATGGAAAGAGCCACGAACAATCCCGAGACGATCACGCCGAGCAGCAATGCGCCGAGCGCAGCAAAAGCCTCTGCTTGACCGGCAACCCAAGTGACGATGAAATATACTGCAATCGGCGCGAGCAGCGGCAACAGGCTTGGCAGGATCATTTCCTTGATCGCTGCTTTGGTCACCAGATCAACCGTGCGGGCATAATCAGGACGCGACGTGCCGGCCATAATGCCCTTGTCAGCCGCGAACTGCGCACGAACGTCTTTCACAACGTCGCCAGCAGCACGGCCCACAGCGGTCATGCCCATCGCTCCGAAGAGGTAGGGCAAAAGCGCGCCGAGCAGCAACCCGACAATCACATACGGATTTTCAAGGCTGAAATTGACGGTCAGTTCGGGGAAGAATTCCCTGAGATCGGCTGTGTAAGCCGCAAAGAGAACCAAAGCCGCAAGGCCAGCAGAACCGATGGCATAGCCTTTGGTCACAGCCTTTGTAGTATTGCCCACCGCGTCCAGTGCGTCTGTACGGGTGCGGACTTCTTCGTCCATCCCGGCCATTTCAGCGATACCGCCGGCATTGTCGGTTACCGGGCCATAGGCATCAAGCGCCACGACCATGCCCGCCAATGCGAGCATCGAAGTAGCGGCAAAGGCCAGACCAAGCAGACCAGCAAGCTGATAGGCAACGATAATAGCAATACAGATAACGAGTGTTGGCAGCGCGGTTGCTTCCAGTGAAATCGCCAGACCCTGGATCACATTCGTTCCGTGGCCAGTTTCGGAAGCCTTGGCAATCGAACGTACCGGGCGATATTCTGTGCCGGTATAATATTCGGTAATCCAGATAATCAGGCCGGTTACAGCCAGTCCAACCATCATCGACCAAAACAGGTCCATCGCCGAAACGCCGTTCACAATTTCTGCATTCATATCGGGGAAGATATGGGCGGTTACGAAATAAATAGCTGGAATCGACAGGATCGTCGTAACCAAAAAGCCCTTATAGAGAGCGCCCATGATCGAATTGCTCGAACCCAAACGCACAA
>JAZGFP010000020.1:0-8473 GCA_036479555.1 Sphingorhabdus sp. | reverse complement strand
TCCACCGCCATACCCATCACCTGATTTACCTGGCCGAGAAGGCCTTCTGCGGTGGCGGGCGGGGTGCCGGCTTTCTCGTTCGCCAAATCTCTCGCGGCATCCCAGATTTTGTCATTCACCTCTTTCATCTTCGAAGCGGCACGGCCGCCATCGTCATCAAGCATTTTTAACTTCTGGCCCGCTTTTATTGCTTCCATCCACCTGGCGATCTCGCGTTTGGCGTCCGCTTCTTCTTTCACGCAGTCCTTCTTTTTCTTCTCGATCTCTTTATCGAGTTTTTCAAGCGCGTCTTTTGCCGCTGCGGCCTCGGCCTTATTGGCCGCTTTCACTGCGTCGTTGGCGGCGGTGCGCGCATCGTCGAGCGCGTCTTGTGCATCGGTAACGTCATCAGCGATACCGCCGCAAATTTTGATCTGTCGCTTCACCTTGTCCTGCGCAGCCTTGGCGGCGTCGGCAGCGGTCTTCGCCTTGACGGCGGCAGCCTTTGCATCGGCCTTTGTCTTTTTGGCCGTAGCTTTGCGCGCCTCGTGTGATTTAGTGACGGCGCTATGCTCGCGCAAAGCATCGAAATGGTTCTCCTGGAACCGGTCTACCTGTTCCTGCGCGCGTTCCACACGGCCCGATCCGAGGCCATCGGCTTTCGTGACCTGACCGAGATAATCCTTTGCAACGCCCACAGCAATCGCAGTGCTTTCCACCTTTTTGAGCGCCTTCTTATTGTCTTTCTCGAAATCCTTGAGCGCTTTGGCAGCAGCGTTGGCTGCGCCGGCGGCGTTCTTCGCATCCTGCTTGGCTATCTTTGCCGCACGTTCGGCAGCAGCAGCTTCGGCTTTTAACCGTGCCAATTCACGCTCGCAATCCGATTTCTTCCTTTGCGCATTTCTCAGGTCTTCTTGCGCTTTCTGCCCGGCAGCTTTCGCCGCATTCAGCCGATCCCGCGCTTTGATTAAATCTTTGCGTTTGCCGTTATCAAGCCGCTTCACATTATTATCGCCCAGCGGCGATGCGAGTGCCACGCGGAAGGCGCGGCGCGGCTTCATGCCGGCATAAGGGTTCTTGGTACTTTGCCCCTGCGGCGCTGCGGCGTTGGACGGATCGGCCACCGTAACTTTCAGCACAATATCCTGTGCATTCTCGTTACAGGAGGCAAATACATGCCAGCCGCAAGTGATGCAGCGCGACGTGAGGCGGCCATAATGCACGCCGGGCGAGGTGTAGCGGAAATCGAGCTTCGCCTTGATAGACCGGCTTTGGCCCGGCCCTAACCCGCGAACAATGAGCGGGCCGTCTGCGACAAGCCACGGCATGTTGTCGATTTGAAATTCAAAATCCTGCGGCGTCTCGCAATTCAGATTCTTTGCCGTCAGTGTGAGTGTGTTATCCGCGCCAATCTGTTTAATACCAAGATCGCGCATCGGAATTCCGTCCTGCGTAAGCGCGGCACTTGCAGCCAGCAGCATACCCAGTCCAAGGCCATGGATCGGTCGCATCGTCCTTCTCCCCCGATTTATGCGACCCCATTTACGTCATGTTACTTAGCAGAAAACCGGCTAAAGATGAAATTTGTGCAGAAACAGAAGCTTGTCTCGATTAACGGGGCATACCGGTGCAGGCGGGGAAGGGGAATGTCCGTTACCCGAACATCATTTTCTTCAAACTTGACTTGGAATCCCGCAAAAATTCGATGTTGCCTGTAGCTACTTCTCACCCCAAACTCACAAAACTATCCATCACCCGTTTGCTTCCCGCCGTTTCAAATTCGACCTCCAGCTTATTCCCCTCGATATCCATGATCTCGCCATAGCCGAATTTTTCGTGGAAGACGCGCATGCCTACGGTCAGGTCTTTACGGCCTTTTTGGGCGAAGCTGGCGGCGGCGCGGGTGTTTTCTTTCATACGCTGCGGGGCCGCGTTAAAGCCGCCCCCGCCGCCGGAAGCCGTAGCGGCGCGTTGCCAGCCGGGGCCGCGTCTATCGGCGCGGTCGGCGTTGGCTGTTGCAAGGTGGGCGAAGGGATCGTTATTCTCGCTCCAGTTTGCGCGCCACAGGCTTTCGCCGCCGCTCATTGTTTGCTGGGATTCGATGTGATCTGCGGGTAATTCTTCGATGAAGCGCGAAGGAATGCTGCTCGTCCATTGCCCGTAAATACGCCGGTTGGCGGCGTGAAAGATCGTGCATTTTTCGCGCGCACGGGTGATCGCTACATAGGCAAGCCGGCGTTCTTCTTCGAGCGCTGAGAGGCCGCCTTCATCCAATGACCGCTGCGACGGGAAGATGCCTTCTTCCCATCCGACCAGAAAGATGTGGGCATATTCAAGGCCCTTGGCAGCGTGGATGGTCATGATGGTCACCGCGTCCTCATTTTGCCGCGCATCATTGTCCATGACGAGGCTGACATGCTCAAGGAAATCGCCCAGCGATTCATATTCTTCCATCGCGCGATAGAGCTCGTTCAGATTTTCAAGGCGACCTGCGGCCTCGACGCTTTTGTCCGCCTGCAGCATATCGGCATAGCCGCATTCATCGAGCACGCGGCGCGCAAGTTCCGACGGCGGCATGTCGCCCGCCTCTTCGCGCCAGCCGGCAATGTTGGCGGTGAGCTGCTTCAAGGAAACCCGCGCCTTGCCGGTCATCTCATCGGTTTGGGCAAGATTGTCAGCGGCGAGGGAGAGCGGCGTCCGCGCGGCGCGCGCGGCGATATGGATTTTTTCCAAAGCCTTGTTCCCGATGCCGCGCTTTGGCGTGTTGACGATGCGTTCAAATGCCAGGTCATCGGCGGGCTGGTTGATGATGCGCATATAGGCGATGGCATCACGAATTTCGGCGCGCTCATAAAAACGAAAACCGCCAACGATACGGTAATTAAGACCGATAGAGATAAAGCGATCCTCAAATTCGCGCGTCTGATGCTGCGCCCGCACAAGGATGGCGATTTGGTTGAGTGACACGCGTTTCTGTTCGAGTGCCTCGATCTCCTCGCCCACGCGGCGCGCTTCTTCGGGGCCGTCCCATACGCCGAGAATTTGGATTTTCTCGCCTTCTTCCGCCTCGGTCCACAGGGTTTTGCCGAGCCGTTCTGAATTGGCATTGATAAGCCCCGATGCGGCGGCGAGGATTTGCGGGGTGGAACGATAATTTTGTTCAAGCCGGATTACCTTCGCGCCGGGAAAGTCCTTCTCGAAGCGCAGGATATTTGCAACCTCCGCGCCGCGCCATGAATAGATGCTCTGATCGTCATCGCCCACGACGCAGATATTCTTGCGCGCCTGTGCGAGCAGGCGGAGCCAGAGATACTGAACGGAGTTGGTATCTTGATATTCATCGACAAGGATATATTTGAAGCGCTGCTGACACTGCTCAAGGATATCGCGGTTGTCCCTCAGGAGCGTCAGGCTGTACAGTAATAGGTCGCCAAAATCGCAGGCATTAAGCGCGAGTAGCCGCTGCTGATAGAGCCGATACAGCTTTTGCCCCTTATCATTTGCATAGGCCTCTGCATCGGCGGTATTGAGGTCAGCGGGGCGCTTGCCGCGATTTTTCCAGCCATCGATCAGGCCAGCAAGCTGCTTTGGCGGGAAACGCTTTTCGTCGATCTCTTCGGCCCGTATGATCTGTTTGATGAGCCGCAATTGGTCATCGGTATCGAGGATAGTAAAATTGGATTTCAAGCCAATGATCTCGGCGTGGCGGCGCAGCAACTTCGCGCCAATCGAGTGAAATGTACCGAGCCACGGCATTCCCTCGACTGCTTCACCAATCATGCTGCCGATGCGCTCTTTCATCTCGCGCGCGGCCTTGTTGGTGAAGGTGACGGCGAGAATTTCGGACGGCCATGCCATCTGGTTCGCAATAATCCATGCGAGCCGGGCGGTGAGCGCTGCCGTCTTGCCGGTGCCTGCGCCTGCCAGCATCAGCACAGGGCCATCGGTCGTAAGCACTGCCTCTCGCTGCGGCGGGTTTAGCCGGGAAAGCCATTCGGGCGCATTTTCAGGAATCGGCGGGGGGGTAACATCAACCATTGCGAAGAACGATTAGGGAACGCGGCCCGCTCCGGCAAGTGCTCAATTCGTCGTGATGCGAGGAACCACAGCCGATGGGTAGGTAAGCTATATACATCGAGGCTAACTTGGCGAAACGGGCCGCAGCAATGTGATCCGCGCCTTGCCGATGTCGCGCCGCTTGTCGATCTCAAAGCCGGTAACCTGTATATCCTCGCGGCGGCCAGTTTCTATGCTGATCCATGAGGAAGGCGATATCCAGCCGAGACGGGCAAGCTTATCGAGCGCCACCGCACCCGCGCCGGTTGCATAGGGCGGGTCCATCAGGATCAAATCATAGGCTTTTGGAGCTTTGCCGAGAGAAAGAACGGATTGGGGAAGTATGTTATATATGGGTGAGTTACCGGCGAGCTTCGAAATGTTCTTTTGCAAGGCTTCAAATGCAACGCGGTCCTGCTCTACGAAGGTGCAATAGGCCGCGCCGCGCGACAATGCCTCCAGCCCAAGCGCGCCCGATCCGGCAAATAGGTCGAGCACATGCAGACCCTCAAAACTTCCCAGCCGGCTGGTGAGCATAGAGAAAAGCGCCTCGCGCGTCCGGTCTGCAGTGGGGCGGGTATTGTCCCCCTTGGGCGCTATCAGCGTTCGTGATCGCCATTCTCCGGAAATGATACGCATGGCCGGTGCCTATAATGAAAGCTTGGCGCGTGCCAAGCAAAGATATGCAACTCGCTTATTGCCCTTTGCGCGCGCGAAACGTAAAGCGCGCGGGCCATGACCGGTCAGATTATCTTTGCAATTCCCAAGGGACGTATCCTTGATGAAGCGCTGCCGCTGATGAAGCAGGCGGGGATCGAACCAGCGCCTGAGTTTTTTGACGATAGTAGCCGCGCGCTGCAATTTGCGACCAATGATCCAACAATTGGCCTGATCCGGGTGCGCGCCTTTGATGTTGCGACCTTTGTGGCGCACGGCGCAGCGCATATCGGTATTGTGGGCAGCGATGTGATCGAAGAGTTTGACTATTCCGAGCTTTATGCGCCGGTTGACCTTGATATCGGTAAATGCCGCCTGTCGGTCGCAGTGCCGATGGGTGAGGAATTGCACGATCTAGCGGGCGGCCATGTCCGGGTGGCAACCAAATACCCTGCGCTCACCAGCCGCCATTATGCCCGGCAAGGCATTCAGGCGGAATGCGTGAAGCTGAACGGTGCGATGGAGCTTGCGCCAGCGCTGGGCCTTTCGCGGCGGATAGTCGATCTGGTGGAATCGGGCCGGACATTGAAAGAGAACGGGCTGGTTGAAAGCGAAGTTCTGCTTGAAATTTCGGCGCGGCTCATTGTCAATCGCGCGGCATTCAAGATGAAAAGCGCGCGCCTGCCCAGCCTTGTGCAGCGTTTCCGCGAGATTGCGGCCTGATATGCAGCGGCTCGATATGTCTGATGCCGGTTTCGATGCGGCTTTCGATGCGCTTGTAAATGCGCGGCGAGAGGGTGGCGGCAATGTCAGCGCCGATGTTGCCGCGATATTGGCGCGGGTGAAGGCCAAGGGCGATGCGGCGCTGCGCGAATATACCCAAAGCTATGACGGCTTTGATCTGGATGACGCCGGAGCGGATGATGGCTGGCAGGTCGGCGCGGATGATTGCAAGGCTGCTTATGCCGCGCTTGAGCCGCAGCTACGCGACGCACTTGAACTCGCGGCGGAACGTATTCGCGCCTATCATGGCGCGCAGCTTCCTCAAGACCGCGACTACCGCGATGAGGCGGGCGTCCGGCTTGGTGCCAAATGGAATGCAGTTGATGCGGTCGGAATTTACGTGCCCGGCGGCCGTGCAGCCTACCCGTCATCGCTGCTGATGAACGCCATTCCGGCTAAAGTCGCAGGGGTAGGGCGGTTGGCAATGGCCACCCCAGCGCCTGGCGGCATTATCAATGAAACCGTGCTGGCGGCGGCGCATATTGCGGGCGTCGATGAGATCTGGCGCATCGGCGGCGCGCAGGCGATTGCAGCGCTAGCCTACGGGACAAAGAAGATTGCGCCGGTGGACGTTATTGCTGGCCCCGGTAATGCTTGGGTCGCAGAAGCAAAGCGGCAGCTATACGGCGTGGTTGGCATTGATATGGTTGCCGGCCCGAGCGAGATCATCGTGGTAGCCGATGCGCAGAATGATCCTGATTGGATTGTCGCCGATCTGTTGTCACAGGCGGAGCATGATCCGGCCAGCCAGTCGATCCTCGTTACCGACGATACGGAATTTGCCGATATGGTCGCGGCGGCGATTGAAGTGCAGATTGGTAAATTGGCCACTGGCGAGGTTGCCGGTGCAAGCTGGCGCGATCATGGTGCGATTATCATTTGCGATAATTTTGATGATGCAATGCCGCTGGTTAACATGCTGGCGGGCGAGCATCTTCAACTGGCATTGGACATGGATAGGGCAGAGGCCCTGTTTGCATTGGTGCGCCATGCCGGGTCGGTCTTTCTGGGGCGCTATACTCCGGAGGCCATCGGTGACTATGTGGCGGGGCCGAACCATGTGCTACCCACCGGAAGGCGCGCACGTTTTTCCTCCGGGCTTTGGGTACTCGATTTTATGAAGCGCACCAGTTTCATATCTTTGGACAAGGCGTCGGTTCAAAATATCGGGCCGGCCGCCGCCACGCTGGCAGATGCAGAAGGCCTGCCGGCCCATGCAATGAGTGTTAGAAAGAGATTGAAATGACCAAACCTGCTAGTAAGCGTTCCCAATCCCGCTCGGTCGCGAGGCTTGCCGCTGTGCAGGCGCTTTACCAGATCGGCATGGAGGAAATCAGCGTCGAGAGATTGCTGAAAGAATTTCACGATCATCGCCTCGGCGCGGAGATCGAAGATGCGCAATATGCCGATGCCGATGCCGATTTCTTTGACGATATCGTCATCGGCGTAAATAAACGGCGTGACGAGATCAACGCCGTTATCGAAAGCAAGCTAGACGAGAAGTGGAAGCTCGAACGGCTAGATATCACCATGCGGCAGATTTTGCGATCTGGGGTCTATGAGCTGATTGCGCGCGCCGACGTGCCAACCGCCACGATCATCAATGAATATCTTGATGTCGCGCATGCTTTCTTTGACGAGAAAGAAGCGAAATTCGTGAACGGCCTGCTCGATGCTGTGGCTAAGGAGAAGCGGAGCTGACCCGAAGGCCGGGCTAGGGGGTTGGAGATTTCGGCGCGTGGGCTTGAAGCGTCAACGAAACTGGGGGCACATGGCGTTAGATTGAGAGGGCTTTGCTTGAACGAACTAGATTTCATTGAACGGCTTAAGGCTATCGCTACCCATCCAGCAGCACGAGGATTGGCCGACGATGCCGCAATCTTTCCATTTGGACGCCACAAGCTAGTCATGACTCACGATATGATGATCGAGGGTGTACATTTTCTTTCCGCAGCCAACCCGGGAGACGTTGCTTGGAAGTTGGTGGCGGTGAACCTGTCCGATCTTGCGGCAAAAGGCGCAAAACCGCTCGGCATGTTACTCGGCGTTGGCCGGACAGGTGACGAGGCTTGGGATGCCGGATTTGTGGCAGGACTTAAGCAAGCCATCGACCATTTTGGTGTGCCGTTGCTTGGCGGTGATACTGTATCGATGGGCGAAAGTAATATCAAAGCTTTGGGGCTAACCGCCATCGGTGAAGCCAAGGGCCATATTATCCCAGCACGCTGCGATGCGAAGGTGGGCGATGCCGTATATGTCACCGGCTCTATCGGCGATGGCTGGGCAGGATTGCAAATTGCCCTTGGGACTATCGATGCCGATGACGGGGAAATATCAGCAACGCTGCTCAAGGCCCATAATCGCCCGCTGCCAAAGCTGGCGGAGGGCAGGGCGCTATCGTCCTTGGTCAGCGCGATGATGGATATATCGGATGGATTATTGCTCGATGCGAAGCGTATCGCAGATGCCAGCGGTATCAATATCGCGATTGATATGACCCAGATACCGCTGTCGAAACAATATAAAGCGGTGGTCGGCGATGATCTTGATGCCCGGATGAAAGCGGCCATAGGCGGCGATGATTATCAATTGCTGCTGACCGCCAGTCCGGAAACCGTCCTGCCGGTTCCACTCACCCGTGTGGGCATTTGCCGGCCGGGGTCGGGATTGAAATTGCATGAACATGGCGAGGGGATTGCGATGCCCGACCGCCTAGGTTTTGTGCATCGCTAAAGCGCGCGGTTTTGGACTTGCTTTCGGGGTTAAAGCCGCCCTATAGGAGCGCGCAACTGCCCGCGATTCCGTGGGCGCGTTAAACGAAAAACATAACCTAAATTATAGGGGAAGGGGCACCTATGTCATTGACCGTAATTGCCATTATCTGCGGCGTCATCGCGCTGCTATATAGTGCTTTCACCAGCCGTCAGGTGCTCAGCGCACCGACCGGCACCGAAAAAATGCAGGAAATCGCCGGAGCTATCCAGGAAGGCGCAAGAGC
>JAZGFP010000019.1:0-128327 GCA_036479555.1 Sphingorhabdus sp. | reverse complement strand
TCCAGCAAGATTGGCAATCCAACCCATGTCCGCTATTGCTGGGGAGCTTCGCCAACGTGCAATCTGTATAGCAAAGACGGGCTACCAGTTGGGCCATTCCAGATGGCCATCGAATAGCGGAAACAAGGGCAATATTCGCGATGACGTTAACGAAAACTGCGCTGTTCTCGCTCCTCGCAATGACGTTGCTCGCTGGCTGTTCGGCGGCATCGCTTCCCCCGCCAGAGTTGGCTACCAAGCCGAGTATTGCCGCACAGCCGGATATAGGGGCAAAGGGCCACCGCCAGATCGATGCCCTTATCTCGCGCATGACACTTGAAGAAAAAATCGGGCAGATGACGCTGTTCTCTGCGAATTGGGCAGTCACCGGCGCGGTCACCCGCGACACATATCGCAGCGACATCAAGGCAGGCAAGGTCGGCGCGATTTTCAGCATCTACACCGCCGAAAAAACGCGCGAACTGCAACGCATAGCGGTCGAGGAAACACGGCTGGGTATTCCGCTTATTTTCGGCTTTGATGTCATCCACGGCCACCGCACCATCTTCCCCATCCCGCTCGGCGAAGCGGCCTCATGGGACATGACTGCGATAGAGAAAAGCGCCCGCGTGTCAGCGCGCGAAGCATCGGCAGAAGGGCTGCATTGGACCTTCGCTCCGATGGTCGATATTGCCCGCGACCCCAGATGGGGCCGGATAGCGGAGGGAGCGGGTGAAGATGTTTATCTCGCCTCAAAAATTGCCCGCGCACGGGTGAAGGGCTTGCAGGGTGATGATCTCGCAGCCCCCGACACCATCCTGGCCACAGTAAAGCATTTTGCCGCCTATGGCGCGGCGCAGGCCGGGCGTGACTATCACAATACCGATATGTCTGACCGCGAATTGCGCCAGACCTATCTTCCTCCATTTTGGGCCGCTCTCGATGCCGGAGCCGCGACCATTATGACATCGTTCAATGCGCTTGACGGTGTTCCGGCAACGGGGAACAAATATCTGCTCACCGACATTTTGAGGAAAGAATGGGGCTTTGATGGTTTTGTGGTCACCGATTACACCTCGATCAATGAAATGGTTCCGCATGGCTTTGCCAAAGACGAGAAGCACGCAGGGGAACAGGCGATCAATGCGGGCGTCGATATGGACATGCAGGGCGCTGTCTTTCTGACCCATCTGGCGCGCTCTGTTCGCGAGGGCCGTATATCGACCGCTCAGGTCGATACAGCAGTGAAGCGCATCCTTGAGATGAAATACCGGCTCGGGCTATTCGATGATCCCTATCGCTATAGTGACAGCGCCCGCGAGAAGGCAGAAATTTACAAACCGGAAAATCTCGAAGCCGCCCGCGATGTGGCGCGGCGGTCTATCGTGCTGCTGAAAAATGAAAATTCTACATTGCCGCTAGCAAAGAATATAGCGTCGATTGCCGTCATAGGTCGATTGGCAGATAGCAAGTCTGACATGATCGGAAGCTGGTCAGCGGCGGGCGACCGGAAAGAAAAGCCGGTGACATTGCTTGAAGGGCTACGTCATAAATTCGGCGATGCTGTAAAAATCGAATATGCGAAAGGCGCGGATTACCGGCTCGATTCCAAACCTGATCCTGAAGGGCTTAGAAAAGCCGTAGCGTTGGCGAAGCGCTCGGACATTGTCATTGCCGCGCTTGGCGAAAGATGGAGCATGACAGGCGAGGCTGCGAGCCGCACTGACCTCCAACTTCCCGGCCATCAGCTTGCGTTGCTCAAAGCGCTCAAAGCCACCGGAAAGCCCGTTATTCTCGTGCTGATGAATGGCCGTCCGCTGGCAATTAGCTGGGCCAATGACAATGTCGATGCGATAATCGAGGCTTGGTATCCCGGCAGTATGGGCGGGCACGCTATCGCCGACATTTTGGTTGGCGACTATAATCCGTCGGGCAAATTGCCGGTCACATTCCCGCGCAATGTGGGGCAGGTTCCGATATACTATAATATGCAAAATACCGGCCGCCCAATGCGCGAAGACGAACCCAATCAGAAATTTGTTTCCCGGTATCTGGCAACGCCCAATACGCCGCTTTATCCGTTCGGATACGGGCTGAGTTATACTCGGTTTGACTATTCAGATATCACGGTCAGCTCCAAGAACATTACCCTCGGCCAAACACTTCACGCCACCGTCACTGTCACCAACACCGGCGATCACAAGGGCGAAGAAACCGTGCAATTGTATATTCAGGATCTCGTGGGCTCGGTGACAAGGCCGGTCAAAGAGTTGCGCGGTTTTGAAAAAATCCTGCTCGCTCCGGGGGAAAGTCGCACGGTCAAATTCGCTATCGGCAGCAACGAGCTTTACTTTTTGCGCAAGGATATGACCTACGGCACCGAGCCGGGGAAATTCAGAATTTTCATCGGCACTTCATCGAGCGATACTCAAATGGCGGAATTCGAGCTAAGCGAAACCGCGCCCTAATTGCGGCTACCGCTCGCGCTTTGCCATTTCAGCGGCCATCAGCAGGAAAGCCCCCGCCCCGTAGATTTGTGACGATTCCCGCGTCGTCAGCTGCGGATCCTTGCCCACCTGCTGCACCCAACCAAGCTTGCCATCCTTATCCACCGCCGCGATCATCCCTGCCCATGCTTTTTCCGTAGCGCGTTCATATTTCGGGCCGGATAATATGTCATTATTCAAACCCCATGCGAGACCAAATCCGATAAAGCCCGTGCCGCTGGTTTCGGGCCCCGGAAACAGATCGGCATCATGCAACGAGGTTGGCCAATAGCCATCATCGCGCTGGATAGTGACTAGCGCAGCAGCCATTTTGCGAAATATGCCGATGAAATAATCGCGCTCGGGATGGTCCGCCGGCAGCACCTCAATAAAGCGCGCAAGTCCGGCGAAAACCCAGCCATTGCCCCGGCTCCAAAATACCTTTTTGCCGTTCTTTGTGGTCTTGTCAAAATAGCGGCTGTCGCGAAAAAACAAATGGGTTTCGGGATCGAAAAGATATTCTATCGCCGCCCGGGTTTCTTCGACTGCATATTGCCGGTATTTCTCGTCGCCCGTCGCTATGGTCATTTCGGCCCAGGATGGCGGCCCCATAAACAACGCGTCCGCCCAGCACCACCGCCGCTGGCATCCGCCCTCCGAAATCGAACCGGGCACAAATTCAAGGCTACCAACCGCGCGGTCGGCAAGGACCGCGTCAAATTCCTTTCGGACATGACCCAGTAATGCAGGCTTCCCCATCCGCGCGGCCACGCCTGCGTATACGGCAGCGATTGCCTGATCGTCGGCGTGCCAGGGCTGGCGCCCCAGATCAAAACCATTGCCGCGCGAAACGCGTTCCAGCTCTCCGTACAGAGCCTTGTCTTCAGCCTGACGCGCATACCGGTCCAAACCGATATAGAAAGCTGCCTTCACCCAGCCGCGCTCATAGGCGCTGTCGGCTACAAAAGCCGGGAGGTAAGATAAATCATCAAAGGCTGTTAGCTGCCAGCTCGCGACAGCCTTTCCATATTGCAGCGGCGTTTGCGGCGCGGCTGCGATTGCGGCTGAATCACTTTCTGCGGAATGCGGCGCATGCTGGCAAGCGGCGGTCGCCAATAGCGTGATCGCGGTGCCAATGCCGGTCACTAAGCGCTTTATCGATTGGCGGTGAAGCATAAATTACCGCGCCATCCAGCCGCCATCGACGGTCAAGATATGGCCACTCACATAGGCGGAAGCGGGCGAAGCCAGAAATACGGCTGCACCCGCTATGTCGCCGGGGTCGCCCCAGCGGCCCGCCGGGATACGCCCGACTATCGCGGCATTGCGCTCGGTGTCTTCGCGCAGAGCTTTGGTATTATCGGTCGCGATGTAACCCGGCGCTATCGCGTTAACTTGAACATTGCTCGCCGCCCATTCATTGGCCAGCGCCTTTGTGAGCTGCGAGACACCGCCTTTGCTGGCAGCATAGGCCGGCACCGTAATCCCGCCCTGAAAGCTGAGCAGCGATGCGATGTTGATTATTTTCCCGCCGCCATTGTCGATCATCTGCCCGCCGACGGCCCGGCAAAACCTGAATACACCGGTCAGGTTTGTGTCGATCACCACCGCCCAGTCTTCGTCGGAATATTCGCGGGCTGGCGCACGGCGGATCGTCCCGGCATTATTGACCAGAATGTCTATGCTGTCGGCGACCTTTGTCGCGGACTCGACGGTATCGGCTATCGCTTCGGCCGACGATTGATCGCAGCCAAAGGCGCTCGCTTTGCGTCCCATCGCTTCGATCTGCGCGCAGGTGCCTGCGGCATTTTCAGCCATGGACGCAACCGCAATTATGTCGGCTCCTGCTCCGGCCAGGCCAAGGGCAATGGCCTGGCCGATGCCGCGGCTCGCGCCTGTTACCATGGCTGTTTTGCCAGAGAGGTCAAACGCGGATAAATCAACCATGCCTGTTATCACTCCTTATTCTATCAGCCCGGTCGCGCGCGGTAGAGCCTCGCTGAGGAAGGGCACGAAAGTAACGAGCAATAGCGCGACGATGAGCGCGGCATAAAACATCAAAAGCGGTCTTATCAGTTTCTGTATCGTAGTTCCGCCAACTGCGCAGCCGACAAATAGCACACTGCCGACCGGCGGCGTGCACAGCCCGATGGACAAGTTCAGCACCAGCATGATGCCGAAATGCAGCGGCGTCATGCCCAGCGCGACCGCAACCGGAAGGAATATCGGCGTGAAGATCAAAATCGCAGGAGTAATATCCAGAAACGCGCCGACGACGAGCAGGACGACGTTTATCAGCAGCAATATGATGATCGGATTGTCGCTGATCGTCAGCATACCGTCGCTAATCGCCTGAGGGATATTTTCGTAGGACAAAACCCATGCCATCCCTGTCGATACGCCAATCAGCAATAACACCATCGCTGTGGTCTCGATTGATTTAAGCAGAATGTCGGGAAGATCGGGAATACTGATCTCGCGGTAGAAAAGCGATAATGCGAGCGCATAAATAACCGCAATCGCGCTGGCTTCGGTTGCGGTAAAAATACCGCCGACAATACCGCCAACGACGATCAGGATCATCAGGATGGAGGGCACGGCCAGCAATATCTTTTTGAGCGCCGTCCGCAGCGGCAAGCGGGCTGAACGCGGATAGTTTTGTTTTTTCGAATATCCCGCCGCGACTATCATCAGCGCAACGCCTGCCAATATGCCCGGCAAATATCCTGCCATGAACAAGGCCGCGATTGATACGCTGCCCGCTGCAACGGCATAGACAATTAGCACGTTGCTCGGCGGGATGAGCAGGCCCAATATCGAACCGGTGATGGTCACCGACGTGCTGAAATTCTTGTCATATCCTTCCTTTTCCATCGTCGGGATCATGAATGTGCCGATCGCCGATGTTGCCGCAACAGCCGAACCGGAGATCGAACCAAACAGCATACAAGACAGCGTGTTGACCAGAGCCAGCCCGCCCGGCAGCGTGCCGACTATCGCTTTGGCAGCCTCGATAAGCCGCTTAGCAATACCGCCGCGCCCCATGAGATACCCCGATATAACAAAGAAGGGGATGGCCAGCAGCGTGAAGCTATCCAGCCCGCTCGCCAGCCGCTGCGCCATGGTCGTGAGGGCAGGATCAAACGGCATACTCAGCAATAATGCCGAGAGCGAAGCCAGCGCGATGCTGACCGCGATGGGGACGCCAAGCATCACCAGAATGAAGAATATCCCCAGCAGGATGGCAGCCGATAGCAGCATGGTCTTATGCCTCCCCCTGCGGCTGGGATGCTGCAACTTCGCTCGGCAAATGAAGCTTGCCGTGCAAAATCACATCGAGCATGAAATGGATGGTATAAATGCAAATGAGTATGCCGCTGACCGGAATAATCGCGTAAACATACGCCATGTTGATCCCGAGCGCTGCGGACGTCTGGTCAAGCTCTAGCGTTAGCCCGACAAGTTTTAATCCGCCATAGATCAGTATCAGCACCGCAAAGACCATACAGGCCGCAAGCGATGCCATCTCGGCGGCCAGCCTCGCTTTGCCCTTTAGCGGCGTGACGAGGACATCGATGCCGACATGCATCCGGTTGCGAAAGGTATAGACCGCGCCAAGCAAGCCGAGCCAGATAAGCTGAAAACGGGCAATTTCCTCAGTCAAGGAACTTGGCGCGCGCAGTGCATAGCGCGATATCACCTGCCATGAAACGGTGGCAATCATGGCGACAGCCAGCGCGATCAAAGCCCAGCGCAAAACGCGATCGAGTATCCCGATAAATCCTGTCACTGTCCCGCCTCCAAGGCTTCTACTTCGCGGATAAGCTCGCCGATCCTCGTTCCGTCATAACCCGCTTTTATCCCCGATACCGCTGCGCGAAACGGGGCTTTGTCTGGATGGATGATTTTGACACCGGCGGCCGCCACCTCATCAAGCGCGTCTTTCGATGCCTCCTGCCACAGCTTGCGCTGGAACAGGATCGATTCGTCAACCGCTTGCTTCAACCATCCGCGCTGCTGCTCGCTCAGGCCATCATAGACTCGGCGCGAAATGATCAACAAATCAGGCACCGATGTGTGCTCATCCAGCGTATAATATTTCGCCGTTTCATAATGTTTGGAGAGGAAATAGGAGGGCGGATTATTCTCCGCCCCGTCGACAACGCCCTGCTGCAACGCGGTATAAAGTTCGCCCCATGAAATTGGTGTAGCTGATCCGCCCAGCGCCTCGATCATTTCAATCGACGTGCGGCTGGGAAGCACCCTGACCTTCAACCCCTTCAAGTCTTCCGGGCTGTTTACCGGCGCTTTGGTCATATAAAAACTGCGGCTGCCAGCATCATAATAACCCAACCCTTGCAACCTCACGCCGCGCAGGCTGTCCAGCAGTTTTTGGCCGTGCGCGCTATTCAGGAACCGCCAATAATGTGCGTTGTCCTTAAACAGATAGGGAATTGAAAAAAGTTCCATATCCGACGAAAAGCCCTCCATCGATATGGTGGAGACCTTTGTCATCGAAACCGAACCGATTTGAACAAGCTCGATCAATTCCCGCTCGCTACCAAGCTGGCCATTCGGATAGATTTCGATGGCCATCGTCCCGCCAGAAAGTTCGTCCAGTCGGCGGCCCATATGCTCCATGGCCTTGTGAACCGGGTGATCGCTATTGAGCGAGTGGGCGAGCCGGAGAGTTTCGCCTGATTGCCTGTCGGGGCCGCATGCCGCCAAAGCACATAGGCAGGCCAAGCCAAATATCCTTACCCAGATACGTCCCAATGCCATCGTTGATTGCTATCCCTGCTGGCCCGGCCCAGTTCAACCGGAAAAACGTTGGCCAAAAAGCGCTTTCAATTGCCCAATATAAATTGGTATTACCAGAATGGTTACCACTCTGTATTTGGTCAAGCAAAAAATCATATTGGACTCATGATGAAAGCCCCACACCGCCATCTTCGGCCTGCCATTTCGGCGTTAAGTTTGATAGGCTGCGCTATCGGCCTGAACGGCTGTATGTCGCTGCAGTCCGGCGCGGTTGCTGCCGACATCGGGTTGCTTTCACAGGGCGGACGGCAGGTGGATATGGTCATAACGCCCGATGGGTACAGGCAGGGCGGCGGGCTGGTTACCTATGAAGGGCCTGGCTGGGAATCAGGCAAGGTCGCCTTTCGCATTTACCTTGATCGCCGCAATGCCATAGATGTTTTCGGCAAGAAGAGCGCAGAACTCATTTTGTCCAAAATTGGACGCGGCGGCGATGATTATCATGCAATGTCTGCGTGGGGCATGGACATTCTTAAAGTTGGCGCCTCACTCGGCGCGGGCGGTATCGGTGTTTTCGAAAATGGCGAGGTCCGCCAAATTGGTGCGGCCAAACGCTATAAGGCAGAAATTATCGATAGCCCTGCCAACGAAGCGGCAGTGCGGGTCACGCATATTGGTTCGGAAAGCTGCGGCGGCGATGTGGCGGTGGATTATACAATCAAGGCCGGGCAGCGGATGACAAGCGTTACCGGCTCAGCCGCCTGCGACCTGCCTTTCGCGGCAGCTTTGGTCATTCACCCCGGCACCGAGCATCTTGAATCTGATGGTGCAAATGGCGAATGGCAATATATCGCGCGCTATGGAAATCAAAGCCTAGTTCCAGACGGATTGGGTCTGGCGATCTTCTACCGCGCATCCGATATTGAGCGCGCCGGACAAGATGTTGACGATGATTACATTATTTTCAAGACCGGCACGAAGCCCGCATATAAAACAGCCGCCGCGTGGGTGCAGGAAAAAGATGGTATCGGCGATATAGCAAGCTTTAGAAGCTGGTTAGACGATACCCAAAGGACGCTTAACAGCGGCGCGCAATAAAACCCGACAAGCCAACTAGACAATAGCAGAGGCCTACCCAATGGAAACCCGATATTCAGCCGACATTGTACGATATAAAACAATGACCAATTCAGAATTGCGCGACGTATTTGTAGTCGATAATCTGTTCGCGCCGGACGCAGTGCCGCTGACCTATTCCGATATTGATCGCGGTGTCATCGGCTCCGCGGTGCCGGTACAAAAGCCACTGGAGATGCCTACCCACAAGGATCTTGCCAGCGATTATTTTGCGCAGCGCCGCGAAATAGGCATTATCAACATTGGCGGCGAAGGCTCGATTGAGGCGGGCGGGCAGAGTTATGCGCTGGATAATCTGGACAGCCTCTATATCGGACGCGGAACCGAGAATATCGTATTCTCCAGCGCCGATGCAAAAAGCCCGGCCAGATATTATTTTGTCAGCTACCCCGCTCACAAGGCCTATCCGACCAAACTGGTCAAGAAATCAGAAGCCAACCAGATTAAATTGGGCGCGCAGGAAACCAGCAACAAGCGCGTTATTTTCCAGCCCATTCGCCCCGGCATTGTCGAAAGCTGCCAAATCGTGATGGGCTTTACCATGCTGGAAACGGGGAGCGTCTGGAACACCTTCCCACCGCATACCCACAAGCGTCGGTCGGAATATTACATGTATTTCGACATGCCAGATGACGCCCGTGTTTTCCATTTTATGGGGGAGGCGGATAATATGCGCCCGATCATTCTTAAATCCGGAGAGGTTGCGCTTTCACCGATATGGTCAATGCATTGCGGAGCGGGGACATCTGCCTATACATTCATCTGGTCAATGGGCGGCGAAAATCAGGAATTTGATGACATGGACCATATCGGTCAAACCGAGATAGGCTGAGGCAGGATTTGACTATGAGCAGTTTGAATACACTCCTCCTCTTTGGCGCAACGGGCGATTTGGCAAAGCGCAAATTGCTGCCGTCGTTATACGCGCTGCATGAAGATGGCCTGATTGGAGCGGGTTTGCGGATAGTCGGGACGGCGCGAAGCAAGCTGTCAGATGACGAATATCGTGAGCTGGCCACCGAGGCTCTTGCCCAATATCTGCCCGATGACCGCAAGAATGAGGCCATTATAGCAAGCTTCCTTGAGCGCCTTTGCTATCAGCCGCTCGATGCCTCGACGATTGACGGGTTTGATGATCTCGCGGCAAAGCTTGGCGATATATCGGGAGGGCTTTCGATATTTCTATCTACCGCGCCATCCTTGTTTGAGGCGACTATTGCCGGGCTGAAGTCTGCGGGTTTGACGGGCGATCAAGTTCGCATCGGTCTGGAAAAACCACTCGGCAATGATCTTGCCTCGTCAAATGCGATCAATGATGCGGTTGCGAACGCCTTTGGAGAACACCAGATTTTCCGCATCGACCATTATCTGGGTAAGGAAACGGTCCAGAATCTGATGGCGCTGCGCTTTGCCAACATGATGTTTGAACCGCTGTGGAATTCAAACGGCGTCGATCATGTCCAGATCACGGTGTCGGAAACCGTCGGCCTCGAAGGGCGGCATGGTTTTTACGACGATACCGGCGCACTGAGAGACATGGTGCAAAACCATATGCTGCAATTGCTCGCGCTCACCGCGATGGAGGCACCTGCCAATCTTGATGCAACGGCAATCCGTGACGAAAAGGTGAAAGTGCTGCGCTCGCTGCGCACTGTAACCGCAGATGAAATGGTGCGGGGCCAATATGCGAGCGGCGCCGTCGATGGTAAAGCCGTCGCCAGCTACGCCGATGATTTTGACGGGCCCTCCGATACCGAAACCTTTGTGGCGATAAAGGCGCATGTTGATAATTGGCGCTGGCAGGGCGTGCCTTTCTATTTGCGGACGGGAAAGCGGCTGGCGGAACGCCGCAGCGAAATTGTGATCCAGTTCAAATGCGTGCCGCATAACATCTTTCAGGAACGCGGCGGGAAGCTCGTCGCCAACCGGCTGGTCATCCGCCTGCAGCCAGAGGAATATGTCCGCCTTCAGGTGATGACTAAGGAACCAGGGCTGGACCGCGACGGGATCATATTGCGCGAAGTTCCGCTCGACCTTTCGCTGTCCCAGGCCTTTGCCAAAACGCGACGCAGGATTGCCTATGAACGCTTGTTGCTCGATCTAATCGATGGCGAGCCGACCCTGTTCGTGCGCCGCGACGAGGTCGAGGCCCAGTGGCGCTGGATTGATGCGATAAGGACTATATGGGCTGAGACCGGCGTGACATCAAAACCCTATGGCGCGGGCAGTTGGGGGCCATCGGCGGCGATAGCGCTCACCGAGCGAGACGGGGTAAGCTGGCATGAGTGATCGGGCAAACCTCTCGCTGCGCATGATTTTTCGGAGCCACGCATGACCCTGCATCCGGCCGTCGCCAAAGTAACCGAGCGGATCATCGCGCGCTCCAAAGATACGCGCAGCGCTTACCTAGATCTGATCGACCGGCAGCGTGACGCCGGTGTCCACCGGCCAACTATGTCCTGCGGCAATCTGGCGCACGGTTTTGCCGCCAGCGGCGATGACAAAGCCGCTATCCGGTCGGGCAAAGCGATGAATATCGGTATCGTCACGGCATATAATGACATGCTGTCGGCGCATCAGCCCTATGGGCGGTATCCTGAACAGATCAAAATCTTTGCGCGCGAAAAGGGTGCAACGGCGCAGATAGCGGGCGGCGTTCCGGCGATGTGCGACGGGGTGACACAGGGGCAACGCAGCATGGAGCTGTCTTTGTTCAGCCGCGATATAATCGCGATGAGCACCAGCATCGCGCTATCCCACGGCATGTTTGAAGGCGCGCTGCTTCTGGGTATTTGCGACAAGATCGTGCCGGGGCTGTTGATCGGCGCCTTACGCTTCGGCCATTTGCCAACCATTCTGGTTCCCGCTGGCCCGATGCCGTCGGGGCTGGCCAACAAAGAAAAAATCCGCGTGCGCCAGCTTTTCGCCGAAGGCAAGGTGGGCCGCGACGAGTTGCTGGAGGCGGAAAGCGCCAGCTATCACGGCGCGGGGACTTGCACCTTTTTCGGCACCGCCAACTCCAACCAGATGATGATGGAGATGATGGGGCTACACATGCCGGGCAGCAGCTTTGTTAATCCAGGCTCCAAATTGCGGCAGGAACTGACCCGCGCCGCTGTGCATCAGCTCACAATCAATGGCTGGGCCGAAAATGACGTGGATACTTACCGCCCGCTGGGTCACTGCGTCGATGAAAAAGCCATCGTGAACGCTATCGTCGGCCTGCTTGCAACGGGCGGTTCGACCAATCATGTGATCCACCTGCCAGCGATAGCCCGCAGCGCCGGGATCATCGTTGACTGGGACGATATGGACGAGCTTTCTGCCGCAGTACCGCTGATCGCCAGCATCTATCCCAATGGGGCTGGCGACGTGAATGGTTTCGCCGCAGCGGGCGGTATGCCCTATGTTATCCGCGAACTTGTTGGCGGCGGCCTTGCCCATGATGATATTATGACCGTCTATGGCGGCTCGCTTTCCGATGGCGCGAAGCAGCCGGTGATGGATGACGGTGAATTGCGGTTTGCCGATGCGCCTGACACATCGGCAGACACAAATATGCTCCGCCCTGTTAGCGATCCGTTTCAAAAAGACGGCGGTATGAAGCTGCTGCAAGGCAATCTTGGCCGCGCCACAATGAAGGTGAGCGCGGTCGATGAAAGCCGCTGGACGATCGAGGCTCCGGCGCGCATCTTCGACGATCAAAATGACGTTATCACGGCGTTTAAGGCAGGCGAGCTTGACCGCGACATTGTCGTCGTCGTCCGCTTTCAGGGGCCAGCCGCCAATGGTATGCCAGAACTGCATAAGCTGACATCGCCGCTCGGCGTGTTGCAAGATAAGGGCTTCAAGGTCGCCTTTGTGACCGACGGGCGCATGTCAGGGGCCAGCGGCAAGATACCCTCAGCGATCCATATCTCACCCGAAGCCTATCATGGCGGCGCGATTGGCAAGCTTAAGGATGGCGACATCGTCAGGGTCTGCGCGCAGAAAGGCGAGCTGACGGCATTGGTCGATGAGGATGAATGGGCCGCGCGCGAGCAGGCCGCCGCTCCTGCTACAGCAATGGGCACCGCACGCGAGCTGTTTGCGCTAATGCGCCATCATAGCGATCCAGCAGAAAAAGGCGGATCGGCCATGCTCAGCGAGGCGGGCCTCTGATGGGAGCGGATGACGCCCAAGAAATCGTCGTTGCCGACATTGGCGGAACCCATGCGCGCTTTGCCATCGCCGAAATATGCAAAGGCGAAGTCGCTTCACTGTCCGATCCGGTCACGCTGAAGACTGCCGATCACCCCAGCCTTCAGATCGCATGGGAAGTGTTTGGTGAGCGCTTGGGCCGCCAGTTGCCGCGCGCCGGCGCAATCGCTATCGCCGCGCCGATTGCGGGCGATGTTATCAAGCTATCGAATAACCCGTGGATCGTCCGCCCCGCACTAATCCCCGAAAAGCTCGGGCTTGACCGCCACATATTACTCAATGACTTTGCCGCCGTTGCGCATGCCGCAGCCGCCGTTGATGACGACCAGTTCATCCATGTCACCGGGCCAACCGGGCCGCTACCGAAAACTGGCGTGATCAGCGTAATCGGCCCAGGCACCGGTCTCGGCGTTGCCGCAATGCTGCGCGCAGACGGCCATGTCCATGTGCTTGCCAGCGAAGGCGGACACAGCGATTTCGCGCCGCTCGATGCCGTGGAAGACCGTATCCTTGCGCATATGCGCGCCAAATATACGCGCGTCTCGGTCGAACGGATCGTGGCCGGCCCGGGGCTGCGCGCGATATATGAAGTGCTATCCGAAATGGAAAACCGCCCCATGCCAGCCGGCGATGACAAGGCGCTATGGACGATGGCGCTGGCGGGGCGCGACAGCATCGCAGCGGCAGCGCTCGACCGGTTTCTGATGGCGCTTGGCGCTGTTGCGGGAGACATCGCGCTCACCCACGGGCCGGGGCCGGTGGTGATTGCGGGCGGCCTAGGGCTACGGCTTGCGGGGCATTTGCCGCAATCCGGTTTTGCCGACAGATTTGTATCAAAGGGGCGTTACCGCGGGCTGATGGAAAGCATGCCGGTAAAGCTCATCACCCATCCCGAGCCGGGATTATTTGGCGCAGCGGCGGCCTTTGCAAGGGGATAGGCAATATGAAACCAATTGAAAAAATCATGCGCACTGCGCCCGTTATTCCGGTGCTGGTAATTGAGGATGTGGATGACGCGGTACCAATTGCACGCGCGCTGATCGCAGGCGGACTGAATGTGCTTGAGGTGACATTGCGAACGCCCGCCGCGCTCGAAGCCATCGCCGCGATGCGGCAAGTGCCCGGTGCGATTGTCGGCGCCGGTACAGTCACGAACCCCAAAGACCTCCAATGCGCGATTGAATCTGGCGCAGAATTTATCGTATCCCCCGGCCTGACAAATCAGCTTGGAGAGGCGGCAATCGAAACCGGAATTCCCTTCCTGCCGGGGATCGCAAATGCTGGCGACATCATGCGCGGACTTGATATGGGCCTCACCCATTTCAAATTTTTCCCAGCAGAGGCTTCGGGCGGTATCCCCGCCCTAAAGGCATTATCCGGCCCGTTTGGAGGGTGCCTGTTCTGCCCGACCGGCGGCATCAAGCCCGACACAGCTACGGATTGGTTGTCGCTGAATCAGGTACTGTGCGTTGGCGGAAGCTGGATAGTCCCCAAAGGCGCGGTGGGCGCGGATAAAATTACTGCAAACGCCGCCATAGCGAGCAAACTGCCTCGATGATTGCTGGTGCATTAGTTTGAATATGCCCCTTCTTTTCAGCAGATAGGGTGAGGCCGAAAACAAGCGAGCCGGTTTATTGTTCAACCACCGGCAATTTGGCAGCATTCCATGCGGTGATCCCGCCATCGACATCGGTAATTTTTGCAAAGCCCAATTCTTCCATCTTGGCCGTGGCTTTGCCGCTGCGTTTGCCCGAACCGCAATAGACGACATAATGTTTGCTCTTATCAAGCTGGCTGATCTTCTCGATAAAGTCGGCGGCCTTGAAATCTACATTGTCCGCGCCTGCAAGATGCCCGCTGCCAAATTCTTCGGGCGTGCGAACGTCAATCAGGATGGCGTCTTTGTCTTCGGCCAATAGCTTGCTAGCGTCATTCACGCTGACCAGCGTTATTGCAGAGGCTTCTTGTGCTGCTCCGCCCGCATCCGCCACCGGCGCTTCGTTTCCGCAAGATGCGAGTGTCAGTGCCAATATGGCTCCGAAAGTTACTTTCAAATGTGACATAATTTCTCCTGTGGTTTTATGTTGGTAATTGATCGTGATTGTTGAAAAGGCTCCTATATCCACCGCCGCACAGCATTGGTGTAAGCGGTATATTCATCACCAAATTTTTCGCGCAAAACTTCTTCCTCGGGCTTGATCTGCTGGCGCGTGATTACGGCAACAAAGCCTGCCAATATGGCGAGATTGGCGATGCTCCCCAGATAAATGCCAAAGCCGGATAATACCAAAAGCATCCCCAGATACATCGGGTTCCGGCTGATAGCGAAGACACCGCCTTTCACTATCGCAGCTGTTTTCTGCGGGCTAAGCGGGCTAATAGTCGTCTGCTGTTTTCTGAACTGCACCAGCGCGACAATATCCATCGACAGGCCAGATAATATCAATGCAGCCGCGGCAAAATTCTGGCCGGGAAAGCGAAAAACCAGCCCCGGTAATAGCTTTGCGATTCCGATCATTAGCAATGCACATAGCAGGCCGAATAACGGCGGTAATATCCTTAGCTTCATATTGCCTCCAAGTTTTTGGTCTGACGGTATTGCATCAGAGTATCCGGGCAAAACTGGCACCCGAGCCAAGCTTCCTGCGCCGCTCCAGCCTTGCTTCTTCTCCGTTTGGCTCACTACCGCAATTATGCATTCCGCCCATCGCGTGGCAGATCTCGGCGATCCTTGTTTGATTGAGGCTATAGTAGATTTGCTTGGCCGCCCGCCTTGTACAAACCAAATCGGATTTCCTCAATATTGCCAATTGCTGCGATAAAGCTGGCTGCGACGTCCCGCTCTGCTTTTCCAGCTCGCCGACGGAATATTCGCCGCCCGCCAAAGCTGTTACAATTCTCAGCCGGACAGAATGCCCCATAACCTTGAGCAGTCCCGCCATCTCATCCAGATTTTCGATATTCATCACTCAGGCCTTTTTTTCCGGAGCCGTTTCGCCCTGCGTATATTTGTAAAACCAATCGCTTTGACCTTCTTCAAAAATACCGGCGGTGCTCTGTTTGGGAGGATTTAGAACATCGCCGCCTTGGGTCCACCCTTCGGGCGTGAGCACGCCATCAGCATCGGTCTTTTGCAGGGCAGTCAATATCCGGATCATCTCCTCGACCGACCTGCCAACCGTTGCTGGATAGTAGGTCGATGCGCGGATAAGCCCCGAAGGATCAATGAAGAATGTCGCACGAACCGTTGCCGCATCCTGCGAATTGGCCGCAACCATCCCATAGGCTTTCGCAACCGTCAGCGTCGGATCCTCGATGATCGGAAATTCGATTTTGGTGCCTGTTCGTTCAAAAATCGCCCGTATCCAGGCAAGGTGGGAAAAGAGGCTGTCCACCGAAAGCGCTATCACCTCGCAATCGCGAGCCTCAAAATCGCCAACCCTTTTCGCAAGAGCAACGAACTCGCTGGTGCAAACGGGAGTGAAATCACCGGGATGCGAAACCAGCATCACCCATTTGCCGCGATAATCGGAAAGCGAAATCTCGCCTTGGCTGCTTCTCGCCGAGAAATTTGGAGCCATCTCTCCGATACGGAGCGCACCGCTCACACCGCCTTCACTATCCATATCGTCTCCAGTCATTTATCCGGCATATCGCCATACGAGGCTTGACGCAAGTCATTTACACATTTAAGTGAATTATGAAGATATAAATTTGATGGAGTCGGGTATGAGCAACAACGTGAAGCCAGATCAGGCAATGGAAAGCGCCTCGGCCATTATCGAGAGTGCTTCGGTCGAAGATTCAAAAAAACCTGCCATTGCAGCATTTTTTGATGAGGCCACCAACACGATCAGCTATGTAGTCCACGACACCGCAACCAAGCGCGGTGCAATTATCGACTCCGTACTTGACTATGATGCCGCATCGGGGCGGACGGGTTTCGCTTCGGCAGATACGATTATCGAATATGTGAAAGTGAATAGCCTGAAAATTGACTGGCAATTGGAAACTCATGCCCATGCCGACCACTTGTCTGCCGCGCCTTATTTGCAAGAGAAGCTTGGCGGTAAGCTGGCCATCGGTTCTGAAATAACGGCAGTGCAGGATGTCTTCGGCAAATTGTTCAACGCCGGAAGCGACTTTGAGCGAGATGGTTCGCAGTTCGACCATCTGTTCACCGATGGCGAGGCTTTCCAGATTGGCGACATGCAGGCGATGGCATTGCTCGTGCCGGGCCACACGCCTGCGGATATGGCCTATATCATCGGCGATACGGCATTTGTCGGCGACACGCTTTTCATGCCTGATTTCGGCACGGCGAGAACCGATTTTCCGGGCGGAGATGCGCGCCAGCTATATCGCTCTATCAAGCGGCTATTATTGCTGCCGGGTGAGACGCGAATTTTCCTGTGTCACGACTACAAAGCGCCCGGACGCGATGAGTATAAATGGGAATCGACGGTGGCTGAGCAGCGAGATGGCAATGTCCATGTGAAGAACGGCGTAAGCGAAGATAATTTTGTAAAGATGCGCACCGAGAGAGATGAAACGCTTTCGATGCCAAAGCTGATCTTGCCGTCGGTGCAGGTCAATATTCGCGGCGGGCGCCTGCCGGAGCCTGAAGACAACGGCGTAAGCTACATCAAAATCCCGGTAAACGCGGTATGACTATAGATGCGTTCCCGGGCGCTATGCCTCTCGAAGGTTTGATCGGCGGTCTGATGATCGGGCTTTCGGCGGCAATTTTTCTGCTCGGCTCGGGCCGGATAGTCGGCGTTAGCGGTATGGCCGCGCGCGCCTTCTTGCTCGCGAAAAGCGGAACGCCGCTGTCTGCTGCGATCCTATTTGTTCTTAGTCTGCCGCTTGGTGCATTTCTGCTGCAATTGCTGCATGGCCCGATTGAATCAAGCTTCGTTCAATCTACCGCGCTGTTGATCGCCGGCGGGCTTTTGGTCGGCATCGGCGCTCGGGTCGGGAGCGGCTGCACCAGCGGCCATGGCGTTTGCGGAACATCCAGATTGTCGCCCAGATCGCTGGTTGCAACCGCAACATTCATCGCCACCGGTGTTGCCACCGTCGCGGCGATGAACGCGGTAGGATAACAGCATCATGCGGGATTCAGTTATAGCGACCCTTTCGGGGATAATATTCGGGGCCGGCCTCGCATTATCTGGAATGATGGACCCGCAACGGGTTCGCGGCTTTCTAGATATATTCGGCGTTTGGGACCCTACCTTGGCGTTTGTCATGGGCGGTGCCATCTTCGTAATGGCGCTCGCTTGGCTGGTCCAAAGAACCCTTGACAAACCGCTAGCGGCACCAAGCTTTTCCCTGCCCGACACCAGTCGCATAGATGCAAAGCTGATCATTGGCGCAGCCATATTTGGCATTGGATGGGGCATCGCCGGACTATGCCCCGGGCCTGGCATTGCCGCGCTAGCAATCAATCCCACCGGCGCATTGGTTTTTGGCATCAGCCTCCTTGCAGGAATGGGTTTGCATTCCGCTCTCTCCTCGCGAGCTAGGAAAGCCTGAATAATGGAACCAAAGCTTCTTTCTAGAGCGATCAGCGTGACATCGCAGATTGATGCAAAAGATGTGCAGTCAATTAGGCAGCAGGGCTTTGGGACAATTATTTGCAACCGGCCCGATGGCGAAGCACAGGATCAACCAAGCGCGGATGAAATCGGCGAAACAGCAAACGAACTCGGCCTGAAATTTGTTTACATCCCGATCATTCCGGGGGGGGTTGAAGATCGGAAAATTGCCGAGTTCATCTCTGCGCTGAACGCTTCAGATATGCCCGCTCTCGCTTATTGCCGAACAGGCACGCGCAGCGCAACGCTGTGGGCATTGTCGGAAGCCGGTAAGAGGCCCGCAAACCAGATAATCGCCAGTGCTGCCAGTGCGGGATATGATCTCCGCCAGCTTGCCGGGCGACTTGGGGAAGGATAATTCATGACTAACAATACGCAACATTTTGACGTCGTAATCGTGGGCGGCGGCTCCGGCGGGATCGCGGCGGCGGCTTCGCTTCTAAGACGTAGGCAGAATTTGAAGGTCGCTATCATCGAACCAAGTGATGAGCATTATTATCAGCCGGGCTGGACTATGGTTGGGGCCGGCATTTTTGATGCCCATACAACCGTTCGCTCGACAAGCAGCGTCATCCCGCACAGCGCAAATTGGATAAAAACATCCGCTAAGTCTTTCCAGCCGGATGACAACCAAGTCACGCTCGAAGGCGGCACGAAGCTGCGATATGATATTCTGGTTGTGGCGCCCGGCATCCGCCTCGATTGGGGCAAAATTGACGGCCTCGAAGAGACGCTCGGGGAGAACGGAGTAACATCAAATTACCGTTATGACCTTGCGCCGTATACATACGAACTGGTCAAAAACTTAAAGGGCGGAACCGCTCTTTTTACGCAGCCTCCCATGCCCATAAAATGTGCGGGCGCGCCGCAGAAAGCGATGTATCTTTCATGCGATAATTGGCGTGAGAGCGGTAATCTATCAGCAATAAACGTAGAGTTTCACAATGCGGGCGGAGTCCTGTTTGGGGTGGATGTCTATGTCCCCGCGCTCATGGAATATGTCGACCGGTACGGCATTGGCTTGAAGTTTGGTTCGACACTTGTCGCAGTGGATGGCGCAAACAAAAAAGCGACCTTTGAAACCGAATCCGGGCAAGTCGAACAAGCGTTCGATATGCTGCATGTCTGCCCCCCGCAGGTCGCTCCAAAATTCATCGCCGAAAGCCTGCTGACAGCGGCAAGCGGGTATGTCGATGTCGATCAGGAAACGCTCCAGCACACAAAATTCCCGAATGTCTTCGGGCTGGGCGATGGAACAACAACGCCCAATGCCAAGACAATGGCGGCCGCGCGAAAGCAGGCGCCGATTGTGGCGGTCAATGCGCTTGCTGTTCTGGACGGGCGGAAGCCGGAATTCGCCTATGATGGCTATGGCTCCTGCCCGCTGACAGTGGAGAAAGGAAAGATCGTGCTCGCGGAGTTTGGCTATGGCGGCAAATTGCTGCCGAGCTTCCCCAACTGGCTTATCGACGGGACCCGGCCTGCGCGTTTATCATGGCTGCTGAAATCGGAAGCCCTGCCGTGGATATACTGGAATGGCATGCTGAAAGGCCATGAATGGCTCGCCAAACCTGACCAGAAAATCTCCGAATAATTCTGCGACTGCAAGAGGCCATATTTAGTGTCATCAACCCAAGCCTATATGCGGCGATATTTTCCGATCCTCGATTGGGGAAGCCGGTATAACAAGGCGGTACTGACCAACGATTTGGTGGCTGCCATCATCGTTACCATCATGCTCATCCCGCAAAGTCTGGCCTATGCCTTGCTAGCCGGACTGCCGCCTGTTGTCGGGCTATATGCATCAATATTGCCGCTCGTTGCTTACACGGTTTTCGGGACAAGCCGGACATTGGCCGTTGGCCCGGTAGCGGTCGTCTCGCTGATGACAGCAGCGGCGGCGGGCAGCATCGCGGCTTCTGGTACACCGGAATATCTGGGCGCTGCCATCGCACTTGCGCTGCTATCAGGGTTCATGCTTCTGGTGATGGGGATATTCCGGTTGGGGTTCCTGGCCAACCTGCTTTCGCATCCGGTTGTTTCCGGTTTCATTACCGCCAGCGGCATCATAATCGCCGTCAGCCAGCTCAAGCATCTGCTGGGGATATCGGCGGGCGGAGACAATCTCGTCAGCCTGATCGGTTCGATCGCAGGCAGTTTAACCGAGTTTAATGCCAATACTTTGATCCTCGGAATATCCGCCACAGCGTTTTTATTCTGGGTACGTGGAGGCTTGAAACCGCTGCTCCTGAAGCTTGGTCTCAAAGACCGTTCCGCCGATGTCATTACCAAAGCTGGGCCGGTCATTGCTATAGTTGCGACAACATTAGCTGTGGCGCTTTTTGATCTTGAAAAAATGGGCGTAAAGACTGTCGGCGAAATACCGGTCGGGCTTCCGCCCATCAGCCTGCCCGAAGCCAATGTTGATCTGTGGTCTCAGCTCCTCGTCGGGGCCTTGCTTATTTCCGTTATCGGGTTTGTGGAATCGGTTTCGGTGGCGCAAACGCTTGCCGCCAAACGCCGCCAACGGATAGACCCCGATCAGGAGCTTATCGGCCTCGGTGCGTCCAACATCGCTTCGGCCATTTCAGGCGGGTATCCGGTAACTGGTGGATTTTCCCGGTCGGTGATAAATTTTGATGCAGGCGCAGAAACGCCGGCCGCCGGCGCATATACTGCGGTGGGCATTGCGCTGGCATCGGTATTCCTGACGCCGCTGCTATTCTATCTCCCCATTGCCGCGCTGGCAGCCACAATCATCGTCGCGGTATTGCGCCTGGTCGATCTAAAAACACCCGTCCAACTATGGCGCTATTCGAAGAGCGACTTCGCCGCCATCGCTGCCACTATCGGCGTCACGTTGGCTACCGGCGTTGAAAAGGGCGTAATTGCGGGCGTAGGGATTAGCCTGATACTATATCTGTGGCGCGCTTCACGCCCACACTTGGCAATTGTTGGCCGCGTGCCGAATACAGAGCATTTTCGGAACATCAAGCGCCACAAGGTCAATACCTGCCCAGGATTGATTACGATCCGCTTGGACGAAGCATTGACCTATCTCAATGCACGGTGGCTGGAAGAGTTCGTTCTGAGAGAAGTTGCCGATAACCTCGAAATATCGCATGTCATTCTGATGTGCTCGGCGATCAACGAAATAGATGCTTCAGGCTTGGAAAGCCTTGAGGCGATCAATCAGCGCCTGAGCGATAGTGACATCGAGTTTCATATGTCTGAAATCAAAGGCCCGGTGATGGACAGATTGAAGCGCAGCCAATTGCTTGATGAACTGACGGGTGATGTGTTTCTATCGCAAAATGAGGCTTTTGACACAGCGATTGCGAAGATTTCGGTCGGAGTTGGTGATTCCAATCAACCGCGTGACCAGTAATATTAAAGGAGATTGATATCATGTTTAGCAAAATCGAGAAGTTGGTTACGCCGCCAGAAGGGCTATCAAAATTTGCCGATCCGGTACTGCGAGTGGCGACAAGTTTGATCTTTATCATTGGCGGATTGGGCCATTTTGGCGCGCATGATATCATGCTAGCCAGGATGGAAGCATCGCCTTGGCGCGATGTGATTTTCATGTTTGGCGACCCCTCTTACTTGCTATGGCTCAGCGGCGTGATTTTCATTGTTTTCGGGATAACTTTGGCGCTGGGCCTGGTGACTAGGCTTTCTGCCTTGCTTATTTTTCTGACACTGCTCCCGATAACGGTCACCATCCATTTTGCGCCAGATCATGTCGGGCCGTTATTCAAGAATGTGGCGATATTGGGCGCGTTATTTTTCATTTTCTGCCGCGGCAGCGGCTCCTACGCCATCGATAAGCTGCTACAAGACCGGTAGAGATATCATGTTTGATCAATTCGACGCCCTTCTGCTGGCCCGCATCCAGTTCGCTTTTACGATTAGCTTCCATTTTATCTTCCCAGCCTTCTCGATCGGGCTGGCAAGCTATCTCGCGGTGCTTGAGGGTTTGTGGTTGAAAACCAACAAGAGCCTCTATCTTGATCTGTTCAAATATTGGCGCAAGATATTCGCGATTGTCTTTGCGATGGGTGTGGTTTCGGGAATCGTGATGTCCTATCAGTTTGGTACCAACTGGTCGGTATTTTCGGACAAGGTCGGCAATGTCATTGGCCCGCTCATGGCCTATGAAGTGCTCACGGCCTTTTTTCTGGAGGCCGGGTTCCTCGGCGTGATGCTGTTCGGTATGGACAAGGTCGGCAAGCGGCTGCATTTTACGGCGACGCTGCTGGTGGCGATAGGCACATTTGTTTCGGCATTCTGGATCCTGAGCGCCAACAGCTGGATGCAAACACCCACGGGGCATGAAATTGCCGCAAATGGCCAATTCTTGCCGGGCGAAAGCTGGATGGCAATTATCTTCAACCCCAGCTTCCCCTACCGGTTGATACACACGGTTATGGCGGCCTACCTCACCACCGCCTTCGTCGTCGGCGCAGTGGGCGCATGGCATTTGCTGCGCGACAAAACGGATAAGCGGGCACGCAAAATGTTCTCTATGGCGATGTGGATGGCTGTGCTGGTTGCGCCGATGCAAATTTTTGCAGGTGATCTGCACGGGCTGAATACGCTCGCGCATCAGCCCGCCAAGGTCATGGCAATGGAGGGGCATTTTGAAAGCCATCCAGATGGCGCGCCGCTGATCCTGTTTGGCATTCCGAACAGCAAGGAGAAGCGCATCGATTATGCCATCGAGATTCCGAAAGCATCATCGCTGATCCTGAAACATGATCTCAATGCCCCGCTTGCCGGGCTTGATACTATCGACGATGACAAGGAACCGCCGGTCGGGATCGTCTTCTGGTCATTTCGGATCATGGTGGGGATCGGGTTTGCGATGCTCGGCATCGGGCTGTGGAGCCTTATCGGGCGCGCACGAAAGAGGCTTTATGACTGGCACTGGTTCCACCGTGCAGCCATATTAATGGGGCCTTCCGGCTTCGTCGCTGTAATCGCAGGGTGGGTAACAACCGAGGTCGGGCGGCAGCCTTATACGGTGTATGGCTTGCTCACCACTGCTGAGAGCGTATCGCCGCTCGCCGCACCGGCCGTCGCAACATCACTGCTGGCCTTCGTGGTCGTTTACTTCGTCATGTTCGGGGCGGGCACGGTCTATATTCTGCGCCTGATGAACAATTCGGTGACGGGCACAGAACAGGCCGGAGAAAGCGGCCCGATCCGCAGCGCCGGTATCACACCGGCTGCCAGCGAGCAGGGCCGCGCATCGGGGGAAGGCGCATGACCATCGACATCACGATGATCTGGGCGTTCATCATCGCCTTTGCCATATTCATGTATGTCGTTATGGACGGCTTTGATCTTGGCATCGGCATTTTATTTCCGGCGCTGGAGCGCGGCGCTCAGCGTGACAAGGCGATGAACAGCGTCGCACCGGTTTGGGATGGAAACGAGACCTGGCTGGTGCTCGGCGGCGGCGGATTATTCGCTGCTTTTCCACTGGCTTACGCCATTATCTTGCCTGCTATTTATCCGCCAATTATCGCTATGCTATTGGGGCTGGTCTTCAGGGGCGTGGCATTTGAAGCGCGCTGGCGTGATCCGCGCCATACGCGCTTTTGGGATTTCACCTTTACTTGCGGCTCTGTCGTCGCGGCGTTTGCGCAAGGCGTTACATTAGGCGCATTGTTGCAAGGAATAGAAGTTTCGGGCCGCGCCTATGCCGGCGGTTGGTTCGATTGGCTAACTCCTTACAGCCTACTCACCGGCGTAGGTGTAACAATCGGCTATGCGCTTTTGGGCGCAACTTGGCTGATCTACAAAACCGAAGGGGCAGTTCAGGATCACGCCTACCGGCTGGCTTGGAAATTGGCCCCCGCCACGCTGATCGCCCTCGCCGCAGTAAGCCTCTATACACCGCTGCTTGAGAACGGATATTGGGCGCGCTGGTTTTCAATGCCGAGCGTTTTGTTTACTGCGCAGGTTCCGCTCGCCACCGCAGTCATATCCTTCGCGCTTTACCGCGCGCTCAAGGCCCGCCGCGAATTTGCGCCTTTCTTGCTGACGCTTGGCCTTTTCCTGCTTGGCATGATCGGCCTTGGCATCTCCATGTTCCCCTACGTTGTGCCGGACAAAATCACGATCTGGGATGCTGCTGCGGGCGAGCGGAGCCAAATTTTCATGTTGTATGGAACATTGGTTATAGTTCCGATTATCCTCGCCTATACCGGCTGGGCATATTGGGTCTTTCGCGGCAAAGTGGGCGACGAGGGATATCACTAATGCAGGCTGAAAATGCGCCGCTTTGGAAACGCCTTGCATGGATGGCCGCAATCTGGGCGGCGAGTGTAACATTGCTGGGAATTGTCTCGTTAATATTGAGATTTTGGATCAATAGCTAAGGAAGGAAAACCAACATCGCCATCGCCGTCACCAGCCTTGAACAAAAACCGCAACACACCCCCGCCGCAGTGGCCATCGTTGCAATCATAGCGTTGATCGCCTTGGCCGGAAACTTAGCAGGCGTAAAGCACGCGCTCGCCGTCATCATCGGCGCGGTCGCAGGCTTCGGGCTATATCACGCCTCATTCGGATTTACCTCAGCCTGGCGGCGGGTAGTGACCGAAAAAAGGGGCGCAGGTGTCCGCGCGCAATTTGCGCTCATTATTCTCACCAGCGCAGTATCTTTTCCGTTGCTTGCTTACGGAGAAGCAATCGGATTTCCCACCATAGGCTCCGTCGCTCCAATCAGCGTTGCACTGGTTTTTGGCGCATTTATTTTCGGGATGGGAATGCAGCTTGGGGGCGGCTGTGGTTCGGGAACATTGTTTACCGTCGGCGGCGGCAGCATGAGGATGATTATCACACTGGCCGCCTTCATCGCCGGTTCGCTCACCGGAACCTATCATCTGCCATGGTGGCGCAGCTTGCCGAAAACGGATGGCTGGTCGATGGTGCAAAGCCTTGGGCCTTTTGCCGCGTTTCTCGTTCTGGCGGCTATTCTCGTTGCCGCGACTTACATTACCATAACCCACGAAAAATCAGCCCACGGAGCATTGGAAAAGCCGAAACAAACCGCATCAATACTGCGCGGCCCTTGGTCACCATTTGCCGGGGTGCTCGCATTGGCCTTTGTCGGGATAGCAACCTTCGCGATATTGGGACGGCCCTGGGGCATTACATCGGCCTTCTCGCTTTGGGGTGCGAAAGCCGCGAGCTTGGCAGGTGTTGACGTTGCCAGCTGGCCTTATTGGAGCGCGCGGACTGGCCAGCTCAACCGCAGCGTTTTTGCTGACACCACATCGGTGATGAATTTCGGCATCATCGCAGGCGCAATGGCGGCGTCCGCGCTCGCCAGCAAATACCGCCCCGTCTGGCGACTAAACCGGGCAGAAGTTGCCACCGCCATTATCGGCGGATTGCTCATGGGATACGGCGCGCGCCTCGCCTATGGCTGCAATATCGGCGCCTATCTCGGCGGCGTAGTATCAGGAAGCCTCCATGGCTGGATATGGCTGATTGCAGCGTTTGCGGGTAGCGCATTGGCGATTGGATATCGGTCGAAGTTCAACATATAATTTGTAGCCGCAACTCCCAAAATATCGCCGAGCTTGGCGATTATGGTGTCGAGCCATTGGTTCACGATCCTTATGCCAATGCCGATGACGCCCGCGAGGAATATGGCCTGAAACTGGCCAAGCTGGACGATTTTACCTGATGCTTTACGCGACGATATTCGCTATTGGAGCCTGTAATGCGTAAAGTTTTCGTTACAGGCTCGGCCGGTTTCATCGGCTATCATCTCTCTCAGCTGCTATTGGCTGAGGGTTTTGCGGTTGTCGGCTATGACGGCATGACCGACTATTATGATGTGCGGTTAAAACAAAAACGCCATCAGATGCTGCTGCAGAATGAGCATTTTTCATGCCATGAAGGCATGCTCGAAGATATGGATCGGCTGCACGCTCTTTGCATGGCGGAGAGGCCCGATGTGATCGTGCATCTCGCTGCACAAGCGGGCGTGCGCTACTCAATCGAAAACCCGCGCGCCTATATCGAGGCCAATATCGTCGGCACTTTCAACGTGATGGAATGCGCGCGCGAACTGAAAGTCGATCACCTGCTCATGGCCTCGACCAGTTCGGCCTACGGCGCAAATACGCAGATGCCTTATGATGAGCGGCAAAAAGCAGACAGCCAGCTGACACTCTACGCCGCCACCAAGAAGGCCAATGAGAGCATGGGCCATAGCTATGCACATCTATGGGATATGCCGACCACCATGTTCCGCTTTTTTACCGTCTATGGCACCTGGGGCAGGCCCGATATGGCGCTGTTCAAATTTACCAAGGGTATCCTAGAAGGCACCCCCATCGACATCTATAATCACGGCGAGATGTACCGTGATTTCACCTATGTTACCGATCTGGTGCGCGGCATTCGCCTGCTGATTGATGCAGCACCGGTGCGCCCCGAAAGCGCCGAAGATATCCCCAAATATGATAGCCTGTCCGCCGCGGCTCCTTTTCGCGTGGTCAATATCGGCAATAGCGACAAGGTGAAGCTGCTCGATTTTGTCGAGGCGATTGAGGCGGAATGCGGCAAACCCGCCATCCGGAATTATCTGGATATGCAGATGGGCGACGTTCCAGCCACTTGGGCCGATGCGACGCTGCTCAGGGAATTGACCGGGCATCAGCCGCAAACCGATATCCGCGAAGGCGTGAAACGCTTTGTTGCTTGGTACCGCGATTATTATCAGGTTTGAAGCTGACCAATAGCTCCAAAACCCGCGTCACATCTCGCCTCGCTGACGGCGGATGGCGTACCATTTTTCGACATTCTTGTTATGCTGTTCCAGCGTATCGGCAAAAACATGCCCGCCGGTGCCGTCTGCTACAAAGTAGAGCGCAGAGGTTTTTGCCGGATTTAGCACTGCCTCTATCGCCGCGCGCGACGGATTGGCGATTGGCCCCTTGGGTAAACCGACCATCGAATATGTATTATAGCCGTTCACTGCCTGAATTTCGGATTGCCGAATGCGGCGGCCGAGCGGCTTGCCCTTGGTAATCGGATAGATAATCGTCGGATCGGCCTGCAGCATCATTTGCTTGATAAGCCGATTGGAATACACACCTGCGACCTGCCGCAGTTCAGATTTCTTCGCAGTTTCCTTTTCGACAATCGATGCCAAAGCTATTGCTTCCTGCGGCGTCTTTACCACCGTGCTTTTACTACGCTGCGGCCAAAGCTCGCCCAATGCCTGCGTCATAGCCGCCTGCATCCGCGCGAGCACGGCTGCACGGCTCTCTCCTTTTTCGAATGCATAGCTGTTTGGCAGCACTGATCCTTCGGCAGGCACCGCGACATCACCAGTTAGCAGGTCATTCGCCATCAATCGGTCATAGACCATAACCGATGGCATACCTTCCGGTATAGTCACCAGCCGTTGCACCGCCTTGCCGCCTTGCAAGATCGACATGATATCGGCGTTGGATGCACCGGCGGCAATTAGGAATTCGCCCGCCTTAATGCTGGTCGAACCGCCCAGAATTTTCGCGCGCGTCACAAAAGCAGCGGCGGATTTGACGACGCCGCCATTTTCCAACGATTCTGCTGCAAGCCTCAGAGTGGAACCCGGCTTGATTACAACGGTAACGTCACGCTTCGATGGGCCCTGCGCATTCCAGCCATAGACAAAATTACCGCCGATTATCAGCAGCACCAAGGCTGCCAACGCGACTACAATCATACCCAATTTGCGCATCGCTTAAATCACCGCCTTCATAATCAAGCTGGCATTAGTGCCGCCAAAGCCAAAGCTGTTATTGAGAACCGCATTGACCTTGCGCTTCTTTGCCTTGTGAGGAACGAGATCAACGCCTCCGCAGCCTTCGTCCGGATTGTCGAGATTGAGCGTTGGCGGGACGATCTGATCCCGCATGGCGAGAATACAGAAAATCGCCTCAACTGCGCCTGCTCCGCCGAGCAAATGGCCGATAGCTGATTTGGTCGAGCTCATCGAGATATGGGCAACATCGTCTCCGAACAGCTTTTTCACCGAAGCAAGTTCGATCGTGTCTGCCATGGTCGACGTGCCATGCGCATTTACATAATCAATATCTGCCGGTGCCATCCCAGCCTTCTTCAGCGCCATTTCCATCGCGCGGTAGGCGCCCGACCCGTCGGGATGCGGCGCGGTCACATGATGGGCATCGCCTGATAGGCCATAGCCGACGACCTCGGCATAAATCTTTGCGCCGCGCGCTTTGGCATGCTCATATTCTTCGAGGACAACGACACCGGCACCCTCACCCATTACAAAGCCGTCGCGGTCCCTGTCATAGGGGCGCGATGCCTTTTCCGGGTCATCATTGCGCTTGGTAGAAAGCGCCCTTGCTTGCGCAAAACCGGCTATGCCGATGGGGCAGATAGTCGCTTCAGCGCCGCCAGCCAGCATGATATCGGCATCATCATCGCGGATCATGCGCGCCGCATCACCGATTGAATGCGCGCCCGTTGAACAGGCGGTCACCACCGCATGATTTGGCCCCATCAGGCCATGTTTGATGCTGACCTGGCCAGAGATCAAATTGATCAGCCGCCCATGTACAAAATGCGGAGAAACGCGGCCCGGGCCTTTTTCATGGAGAACGAGCGATTCCTTTTCGATGCCCGGCAACCCGCCAATTCCGGATCCGATTGAGCAACCGGCGCGGAACCGGGTGGCTTCATCCATATCCTCAAGGCCCGCATCCTCGATTGCCTGTCCAGCGGCATCAATGCCAAAGATAATGAATGGGTCAACCTGGCGCTGCACCTTGTGATCAATGCGCTTGTCAGGATCGAAGCCATATTCGTGGGTCGCAGGCTTCACCTCGCAGGCGATATGGCATTTATGCCCCTCAAGGTCGAATTTTGTAATCCGGCCAGCACCTGATTTTGAGGCCAAAATATTGGCCCAGCTGGTTTCAACATCGGCGCCCAAGGGCGTGACAAGTCCCAGTCCGGTAACAACAACGCGGCGCATGCATTATCTCCTGGCCAATATTGCGCGTCTAATTGCCGCAATCACTAGCGGAATATACCGCCAATATGCAAACGGCTTTCCAGCCTGAAGCCGGAAAGCCGTAAACTCTCAAAAAGGCAGGCAGCGATGCCTGCACCAACAATCAGCTCTGATTGTCGATAAAGTCGATAGCATCCTTTACAGTGGCGATTTTCTCAGCCGCATCATCAGGAATTTCGACATTAAATTCTTCTTCAAAGGCCATGACCAGCTCAACAATGTCGAGGCTGTCTGCGCCCAGATCGTCGATGAAGCTGGCTGCTTCGGTCACCTTGTCGGCTTCCACACCCAGATGCTCGACAACAATTTTTTTGACCCGGTCTGCAGTATCACTCATTTGTAGGCCCCTTTTCCATTTGGGAGTTAAATCTTCAAAAATGCCCTAATGCCTAGCGTCGCTGCTGGCAAGTAGTTGATAGATCAACCGCAAGCCTTCATAACATGGCCATGCCGCCATTCACATGCAAGGTTTGGCCGGTGATATAGCCCGCTTCTTTCGACGCCAGATAGGCAACGGCAGCGCCAATATCTTCTCCCTCACCCATTTTGCCAGCCGGAATACGCGCATTGAGCGCCTCTTTTTGCGCATCGGGCAAGCCGTCGGTCATCGGCGTAGCGATGAAACCGGGCGCGACGCAATTGACGGTGATGTTGCGGCTGGCAAGCTCTTGCGCCATTGCTTTGGACATGCCGACAACGCCCGCTTTGGATGCGGCATAATTGGCCTGCCCCGGATTTCCGGTAGCGCCTACTACGCTGGTGATCGATATGATCCGGCCAAACCGCGCTTTCATCATCGGCCGGGCGGCGGCCCTGGCAAGGCGGAATGCCGCCTCCAGATTGATGCGGATCACATCGTCCCATTGCTCGTCTTTCATCCGCATTGTCAAATTGTCACGGGTGACCCCGGCATTGTTAACAAGGATATCCATCTGGCCCAGCTTCTCGATCGCCGATGGTACCAGCGCCTCAACGCTTTCGCTGTCGGAAAGGTTGCAGGGGATCGCGACCGTATCGCCGCCAAGCGACGTTTTGAATGCCTCCAGCTTCTCTGCATTGCTGCCCGACACGGCGAGGCGTGCGCCCTGCGCCGCCAGCGCCTTGCAGATCGCGCTGCCAATCCCGCCCGATGCGCCGGTAACCAGCGCGGTCATTCCTGTTAGATCGAACATTCTACTCTCCCGTAAAATTCGGTTTGCGCTTCTCCAGGAAGGCATTGATTGCTTCTTCATTGTCTTTGGTAGCATGTGCCAAAGCCTGCATTGCCGCTGACATTTCGAGAATATTTTTAAGATCGGCGGTCTGGCCTTCGCGCAGCAGCCGCTTTGTCATGCGCACAGCATGGGGCGGATTGGCAGCGATTTTGCCGGCAATTTTATGGGCTACTTCAAGCAACAGATCGCTATCCACCACCTCGGAAACCAGGCCAATACGCAGCGCTTCTGCTGCATCAATCATATCGCCGGTTAACGCCAGCTCGGTTGCTTTTGAAAAGCCGACAATGCGCGGCAACAACCACGCGCCGCCATCGCCCGGTGTGATGCCCAGCTTCACGAAACTCTCGGCAAATTTGGCATTGCTCGCAGCCACCCGAATATCGCACATGCAGGCAAGGTCACATCCCGCACCGATCGCATGTCCGTTGATTGCGGCGACGACGGGCACTTCCAATGACTGGAACAGCATCGGCAGGCGCTGAATGCCATATTTGTAATTTCGCCTTGTCTGCGCTGGCAGTGCGGAGGGCAGTCCGCCAGAATCGGGCTGCATCGCTTTCAAGTCTCCGCCCGAGCTGAAAGCGCTACCTGCGCCTGTCAGGATCACGCAATGCACGCTGATATCCTGATCGGCATCTTCCAGAGCGCCGCACAACGCGTCGACCATCGCCGGATCCGAAATCGGGTTACGCTTTTCGGGCAGGTTAAGCGTGAGCGTCATAATACCATCGCCAAAGGATTTTAGCAGGACATCTGTCATTTCAGATTTCCTTCAGCCATGCCGCTATATCATCCATCGAAATAACGCTGCTTGTTTCAACGTCTCCGCCCGCACTACGCTTTACCATAGGTGACAGAACCTTACCGCCCATCTCGGCAAATTGCGTCACGCCCGCCTGCGCCATAGCAATTGCGCTTTCACGCCAGCGAACCCGGCCTGTCACCTGATCGACCAATTGCCTGCGAATGGCGTCGGCATCAGAGGTCGGCGTAGCCGTCACATTGGCGTAGAGCGGTACAGATGGTGCTGCCATCGCCGTCTGTGCCAACGCCGTGTCCATTGCGTCGGCAGCGGCTTGCATGAGCGGGCAATGGAACGGCGCAGAAACGGGCAGCTTGATCCCGCGCTTGATACCATACTCCTTCGCCAGCCCTATCGCGCGCTCAATAGCGGCAACATGACCCGATATCACAACCTGCGATGGATCATTATCATTAGCGACGGTGCAGGTTTCGCCTTGTGCCGCCGCATCTGCCAGAGCTTCAGCTTTCTCTATATTCGCGCCGAGCAAGGCCGCCATCGCGCCAACACCCACCGGAACGGCAGCCTGCATGGCCTGCCCGCGTAGCTTCAGCAGCTTCGCCGTTGTCGCTAGGTCAAAGCTGCCCGTAGCACACAGCGCGGTATATTCGCCAAGGCTATGCCCGGCGACGAAATCGGCCTTATCAGCTAGTGTGATGCCGCCTTCAACTTCAACCACACGCAACGTCGCAATCGCATTCGCCATAATCGCCGGCTGCGCATTCTCGGTCAGCATCAATTCGTCTTCTGGTCCATCACGCATCAGGCGGAACAGGCTCTGCTCCAGCGCCTCGTCAACCTCTTGAAAAACCGCCCGTGCAGCGGCGCTGGCCTCGGCCAACGTCTTGCCCATGCCAACGGCCTGACTGCCCTGCCCCGGAAAGATAAATGCCCGCATGCTTGCTCCCGTTTCTGCTTTGAAAGTCCTTTGAAACGAAGGCAGGGCGCGATGCAAGCAAAAGCCAAAAAAAAGGAGACGGCAGCTGCAAATTGCTTCGCCGCCTCCCAAGGAAGTGCAGCATTCCGCACACGGCGAAATGCTGCTGGGTCGCATGTTGTCCATAATATCGAACGCCGGAACACAGCGTGATCTCCATCACCCACAGAAAGAAAAACAAGCCTGTTGACATTAAACTCTACATATGTAGATATATGAACTATGCCGCGCCAACGCCATTCATCATCTCAAGCATTATCGGTTTTCAGGGCGCTCTTGGAAAATACGCAGAATTGGCGTCATGGTTATGATTTGCTGCGCGAAACGGGATTGAAGTCAGGTACTTTATACCCGCTTCTCATGCGCCTCGAACGCGAGGCATTGCTGGAATCCGAATGGCAACCACCCGTTCCGCCGGCAAGGGCGCCAAGACACGCTTACCGGCTTACGCGCCACGGGACCGCTTTCGCTCACGCCCTAATCGCTCAAAAAGACGCAACAGCACAAATGGCTGAATGCGGAAAGGCAGTTTGATGTCGCGGCTTCTGGGTCAAATCACGGCGGCCATCGCCCGGCGCATCCCCGATATGATGCCGCGCGGCTCTGCTGAATGGGGCGCGGCGATGCGCAATGAGGAAGAATTTATTGACGGCAAGTGGGCCGCTTTGGACTTCGTGCTGGGATGCGCGTGGGCATGTTTCATGGAGAGGAGAAAGCAAATGGAATTCAAATTGAAATTGGGCCGGTATATTCTGGTTCTCGGATCGCTCGGCATGGCGCTGGCAGTCGCATCTTCTGCGCCGCATGTGTATCAAAGCCACCCACCAATTGGGCTGATATTCGCGGGGCTGGCACTTGCTTTTGCGCTGACCGCCTTTTGGACATTTTATCGCGGCGTTGGGGCCTTGATACAGGCGGCGAGTTCGATGCTGATATTCAATCTGGTCGCCTACGGCATATTGCAATCGACGACAGCTGGCGACAAGGTCTGGGTGAGTTTGGAATTCTACCGGGCTTTGGCGGGTGAAGGTATTTTCATCTGGGCAGCACTCTTCATCGGCGGCGCACTATTATGGTGGCTGCCGCGTTCCAAATATGCTGCAGCAGACTGAGCAGGTTGTTCCTGAGTTACATAAAATGAGCCTAAACGAAAATGGGCGCTGACATTGCTGCCAGCGCCCACTGCGCCTGAATTTGGAAGTCCCTTGCCATAACAGCAATTCTTTCCGATCTCTGGCGTCCGGCTTTCCAAATTTGCCCGAAGGCTCCTTCAAATTGCCATCACATTTTCGGTATCAAGTCAGGCGTTAATCTTTGACCGAGGTCTCCAATTCGCACTTAACTTTCGTTGTCCAACGCGCATCATTTCGTTCCACTACCTTTTCTTGCGATCCGGTCTTTTCCCGATTTGATGGTCCGACATTGCTGCCTGACAACTGGAAAGTGTCACAGTAATCCGAGTCGTATCAAGCATAAAATTGCGACTTATCCACAAGGCATTCAGTTAGTGGTGGAAAAAATGGGGTATAAAAGCAAACGGCCCCCACACTGTGCATGGAGGCCGTTGCATATCTCCAGCAGGCTCGAGGGAGAGGAGGAGAGAGGCCTGCTGGTATGTCGGTTCGCTATCGCGTTCCGTTGACCCTCATATGAGGCCTGCAGCATGCTTGCGCAATTGCGAAAAAACGGAGGCTGGTTGCACGAAATGCAACTGCCGCCCACTCCAACTTTTGCCGCTATTCAGGGCTGGATACTGTTGCCGGGAAGCGACGCGTTCACAACGCCGCCATCGCAGGCCACCGTATCACCAACGATATAATCACCCGCACGTGAGGCGAGGAAGATGGCGAGCCCTGCCATGTCCTCTGCATTGCCAATGCGCGGATATGGCACATTTTTGCCTACTGCCTCGGCATGGTCGCGCGCGGCCTTGTTCATCTCTGACTGGAAAGCGCCCGGGGCAATGCCGGTCACCTGAATATTATCCTTTATCAATTCGGCCGCAAGCCGCCGGGTCAGATGGATCACCGCGGCCTTGGAAGCCTGATAGCTGTATGTTTGCCACGGGTTGATCTTCATCCCGTCAATCGACGCGATATTGATCACCTTGCCCGGCCGCTCAAATGTCGCAGCATTCTTCATCAATGGATGCAGCGCCTGTGTCAGGAAAAAGAGGCCCTTTACATTAAGGTCCATCACCCGGTCCCAGCCGCTTTCTGGAAAGCTGCCAAAATCGGCGCCCCACGCCGCGCCGGCATTGTTGACGAGGATATCAAGGCTATCTTCGCGCTTGCCGATTTCTTCCGCCAGCATCTCGCAACCGGCAACCTGCGATAGATCGGACGGGATGCCGACCACCTTGTCACCAAATTCAGCTACAGTTGCCTCAATCTGATCGACTTTGCGTGCGCTGATATAGACGCGCTTGCATCCTGCGGCAAGATAGCCTTCGACGATCATCTTGCCGATGCCGCGAGATCCGCCGGTTACAAGTGCAACGCGGCCTTCAAGATTAAAAAGAGCGTTCAGGTCCATCGTCAATATCCGTTCATTGTTGCCACGCGGTCGGCGTGAAAATAAGCATCGCCAAAAAATTCATTCAAGGCGCGGTCGCGCTTCATATAAAGGCCGATGTCATATTCATCGGTCATGCCAATACCGCCATGCATCTGTAACCCCTCACGCACCGAAAGATTGCACGCAAGACCGGCCTTGGCCTTGGCAGCAGCGGTATAGAGCTCCGCACGCTCATCGCCATCATCAAGGAAGTTCTGCGCTTTCAAAACCACCGAGCGTGCCATTTCCATCTCTCCATAGAGATGTGCGGCGCGGTGCTGCAGCGCCTGAAACTCGCCAATGACTTTACCAAACTGCTTGCGCTGTTTCAGATAATCAAAGGTCAAGTCCATCGCGCCGCGACCGACACCAACCATCTCGGCAGCAGCAGCGGTGCGCCCGGCATCCAGTACCTTGGTCAGCACCGACCAGCCACCATCAACTTCGCCGATTACCGCATCGGCGGTTACTTCCACACCTTCGAGCGTGACGTGAGCGGCGATCGCGCTATCGACCAACCGAACCGGATCAACCGACATTCCGGCGGCATCTTTTTCAACTGCAAACAGAGTAAGGCCGCCGGTTTCGCCTTCGCTGCCCGCCGTGCGAGCCGCAACGATCAGCATATCTGACGATGCTCCCTGCACGACAAACTGCTTCTTGCCCGAAAGCTTGAACCCGTTGCCGCTGCGTTCAGCCTTGCAGGCTACGTTCGCTGGCCTGTGTTTGGCGCTTTCATCGATTGCCAGGCCGATGACGCTTTCACCCGAAATGATGCCGGGGAACCAGCGTTCGCGCATCGCCTTGTCAGCAGATTTGAGCGCTTCGACCGCTGCGACCGATGTCGTCAGGAAAGGCGAAGGCGAAAGGTTGCGGCCAATTTCTTCGAGCACAATACCGGCCTCTATATGACCAAGGCCAAGACCGCCTTCACCTTCGGGGATCAAAATTCCGGTGAAGCCCATCTCGGCAAATTGCTTCCACAGGCCATGGCTGAAGCCATCCTTGCATTCCTTATCGCGAAACTCGCGGAAATGCGCAGGCGGTGCCTCCTTCTTCATAAATTCGCGCGCGCTATCGGCAAGCATCGCTTGATCGTCATTGAGTATCATCGCCATCGTATCAGCCTCCCGGGAATTCTAATATGCGTTTCGACACGACATTTAGCATCACCTCGCTGGTGCCGCCTTCAATGCTGTTGCCCTTGGTGCGCAGCCAGTTGCGCGCTTTCGCCCCGCCCCGGGATGTGCTGCCCTCCCATTCGAGCGCATCGCTGCCGCCCATCGACATCACCAGCTCATGGCGCTTTTTGTTCAATTCTGTACCTATATATTTCATCAGGTTCGAATAAGCGGGATGCGCTTTTCCGGTCTTCCACTCATCCATGAACCGTTCGCTATGCGACCGAAAAGCAAGGCTGTCGACATCGAACAAAGCCATCTGCGCGCGCAGCACAGGTTCGCTTTCCAGCACTTCCTTAAAGCCCGCGCCGAGTGATGCTGTGCCGCCATCTCCCCCCATACCTGATATCATCTCACGCTCATGGCCAAGCAGGTATTTGGCGACGTCCCAGCCGCGATTAAGTTCGCCGACGATCTGGCTCCTTGGCACTTTCACATCGTCAAAAAAGGTCTCGCAGAACGGACTGTTACCGCTAATCAGCTTGATCGGCTTGGTCGTTACGCCTTCGCTTTCCATATCGAAAAGCAGGAAGGAAATACCCTGATAGCGGTTGGTCTTGTCGGTGCGCACCAAGCAGAAAATCCAGTCTGCCTTATCCGCGTAGCTTGTCCAGATTTTCTGGCCATTGACGATCCAGTGATCGCCCCCGGCTGCGTCAGAGACTTCTTCTCCAAAAGTTTGCAAACTGACCAGATCAGAACCGCTACCCGGCTCCGAATAACCTTGGCACCACCGGATTTCGCCGCGCGCAATTTGCGGCAGATAATGCTTCTTCTGTTCTTCATTGCCAAATTTCAATAGCGCTGGTCCAAGCATCCAGATACCAAAGCTTGTCAGCGGAGAACGGCAGCCAAGCTTTGCCATTTCCTGCCGCAGTATCTTTGCTTCGCGCGGGCTTAGGCCGCCGCCGCCATATTCTTCTGGCCAATCGGGCACCGTCCAGCCGCGCTCCGCCATGATGTCCATCCACTGTTTTTGCGCGTCGCTTTGAAATTCAAAATTGCGCCCGCCCCAGCAGGCATCGCCGTCGCCGCGCGCAGGCTTGCGCATCTCTACGGGGCAGTTTGCCTCCAGCCACACGTGCGTTTCACCGCGGAATTTTTCCGGATCGGTCATGATATTCTCCCTCCTCGGGCGCGACTCACATGGGTGAAGCGCCTTGATTTCGGCGCAATCCATAGCATGAAAAGCCGCGCCTTTCGCAAGGCTCAACCCACATGCATCATCGGCGCACTCCAAAGCCGAGGCATGCCGTAAGGGAAGCCAGCAAGTGATTGACCTTTGCCCGCAGGCATATAGGCTGCCCGGCAGGATGGAGAGTTCACACAAAGACGCGAATCGCGGTGGCTGATACTGACCCAGCAAATGCCGCTGCTATTGCAGGCCTGCATGGCGGGCGCGTGCCTTTGCATATCAAGCTGTTTCATGGCCTCGGCTCGGCAGCCTACGGTATCAAGGAAAATGGCTTCAGCACTTTTCTGCTGCTTTTTTACAATCAGGTTATCGGGCTTGATGCCTGGATGGTATCTTTGGCGCTGGCGCTGGCCATGGTCATTGATGGCTTCGTCGATCCGTTGATCGGCCACTATAGCGACCGCACCTATACGCGTTGGGGCAAACGGCTACCCTGGCTCTATATCGCACCCATCCCGCTCGCGATTGCCTGGATGCTACTATGGATGCCGCCATCGGGCCTTGGAGACGCGACTTTATTCTATCTCTTGGCGACCGCAGTCATGGTTCGCATCCTTGTCAGCGCCTGCGAAGTTCCTTCTGCCGCGCTCATTCCTGAGCTTTCCACCGATTATGACGAACGCACGGCAATCTTGCGCTTCCGATATCTTTTCGCATGGATCGCGGGCCTTGGCATGCTGTATCTCGCCTATGACGTCTTTCTTGTGCCCGATGCCGATCATCCGGTGGGGCAGCTGAATGCCGCCGGATATTGGAATTATGGTCTTTGCGGCGCGATCATCATGGCGGCGATGGTGCTGATATCCGCGATGGGCCAGCATAGGCGCGTCGCGCATCTGCCCGCCGTTAGACCGGCAAAAATAAGCGCGGCAAACGCATTCTCGGAAATTCGCGAATCGCTCACCCATCCGGCGGCGATCATCCTGCTGTGTGGCGCGTTTTTCATGTTTATCAGCCAAGGCGTTACTTTTGCTATCAGCAACTATCTCTACATTTTTGTGTGGAAATTTTCGCAAGGCGCCTTTGCGCTTTACCCGCTATTATTGCTGCTAAGCGTTGTCGGCAGTTTCTTCCTGGTTACTCCGCTCACCCGCCGCTTTGGAAAACCGCCGGTTGTCATCGTCTCCGGCCTGATCGGCATGGCATTTTGGATAACGCCGTTCATTTTTAACTTGGCTGGTATCTGGCCAACGCCGGGTTCCTTCCAGTCAACCGCGTTGGTTTTCGCCTTTGCCTTTTGTTCCAACACATTATCGGTCATGGCAATGATAACCGGCCAGTCGATGGTGACCGATATTGTTGAAGCTTCGCAGATCGAAACCGGCCGCCGCGCCGAGGGGGTTTTTTCCGCCGGCTGGTTCTTCACGCAGAAATGCGGGGTTGGCGCAGGCATATTGATCAGCGGTCTGATTATCAGCCTGTCCGGCCTTTCTAACAAAGCGGCTCCCGGCTCTATCGCACGCGGCGTATTGGAAAATCTCATGCTATCTTATATTTCGATCATCGCGCTGCTCGCTATAACGACGGCGTTCATCATCAGGCGTTTTCCCATCAACCGAACCGATCACGAAGACCGGATCCGCAAGCTGGGAGCAGCCACGACGGACTAGAAGCCTTGCGACAAAGCAGGCTTAATGAATGCAACAGGGCTGGTAATGCTCCCGCCATTCTGACACAGTTAACCAGGCGATTAAACAGAAGAGGACACAGCTTCATGGATTTCGAACTCAGCGAGAAGCAATCATATTGGCGCGACCGTGTGCGCGATTTCATCGAGCAGAATATCCAGCCGCGCGTGGCTGACTACAAGGCCGAGGATGCAAGCGGTGAACGCTGGAAAGTGCTTCAAGTAGTCGAGGAATTGAAGGTCAAGGCCAAGGACGCCGGTATCTGGAACCTCTTCATGCCGCCGGGTAACCCGAACCTGATCCACGTCGATGATAGTTTTGAATTTGAAGGCCCCGGCCTAACCAACCTCGAATATGCGCTCTGTGCCGAAGAAATGGGGCGTATCGGTTTTTCCTCCGAGGCCTTTAACTGCTCCGCGCCCGATACCGGCAATATGGAAGTATTCCACCGTTATGGCACGCTTGAGCAAAAGGAACAGTGGCTCCGCCCGCTGATGAATGGCGAAATCCGGTCGGCCTTTTTGATGACCGAGCCGGCGGTGGCTTCTTCCGACGCGACCAATATCGAAACCCGCATGATCCGCGACGGCGATGATTATGTCATCAATGGCCGCAAATGGTGGTCTTCGGGCCTCGGCGATCCGCGCTGCAAGGTCGCCATTGTGATGGGCAAGACGGATACCGAAGCCAAGCGCCATCAGCAGCAGTCGCAAATTATCGTGCCGATGGACGCCAAGGGTGTGAATATCATCCGGCATCTTCCGGTGTTTGGATATGACGATGCGCCGCATGGCCATATGGAGGTTGAGCTGAAGGATGTTCGCGTGCCGGTGTCCAACTGTATTCTGGGCGAAGGACGCGGGTTTGAAATCGCGCAAGGCCGCCTTGGCCCCGGCCGTATCCATCATTGCATGCGCACCGTTGGCGTTGCCGAAGAGGCGCTCGAAAAAATGGCCAAGCGGCTGATGTCACGCACCGCTTTCGGCAAAACCATTGCCGAACACGGCGTCTGGGAAGAACGCATCGCCCGCGCGCGTATCGATATCGAGATGACGCGCCTGCTCTGCCTGAAGGCCGCAGACTTGATGGATAAGGTCGGCAACAAAGCCGCAGCAGCCGAGATCGCGATGATCAAGGTGCAGGCCCCAAATATGGCGCTGAAGATCATCGACGATGCCATTCAAGCGCATGGTGGTGGCGGCGTTTCCGACGATTTCGGTCTCGCCAATGCCTACGCGCATCAGCGGACTTTACGCCTTGCCGATGGCCCGGACGAGGTCCATGCCCGTGCCATCGCGCGGATGGAATTTGGCAAGCATGGTGGCAGGCCATCATCGCGTGTTTCGTCTGGCGACATCGCGGCAACACGATGAAGGCAGCCGTCCTTATCGAAGCGGGCAAACCGCTTGAGATAGAAGAAGTTTCTATTTCTAAGCCGCAAGCGCATGAGGTGTTGATACGCACTGCGGCTTGCGGGCTTTGCCACAGCGACCTGCATTTCATTGATGGCAATTATCCCCATCCCCTGCCCGCTATTCCGGGCCATGAGGCGGCGGGCATCGTCGAAGCGGTTGGTGATGAAGTCCGCAGCGTAAAAGTGGGCGATGCCGTCATCACCTGTCTCTCGGCATTTTGCGGGCATTGTGAATATTGCGTGTCGGGCCGGATGTCGCTCTGCCTTGGCGCGGAAACACGGCGCGCGGCAGATGAACCAGCGCGGATAACCCGGCTCGATGGCAGTATGATGGCGCAGATGCTCAATCTTTCCGCCTATGCCGGGCAGATGCTGATTCATGAAAATGCCTGCGTCGCGATCAATCCCGATATGCCGCTCGACAGGGCCGCGATTATTGGCTGCGCGGTCACCACTGGCGCGGGCACGATCTTTAATGCTTGCAACGTCACACCGGGCGAAAGCGTGGCCGTGATCGGTTGCGGCGGTGTCGGGCTTGCCACTATCAATGCAGCCAAAATAGCAGGGGCCGGACGGATCATCGCCGCCGATCCAATTCCCGAAAAACGCGAGCTAGCGATAAAGCTGGGCGCGACAGATGTCGTCGATGCGATGGCCGATGATGCCGCCGAGCAGATTGTCGAACTGACCGGCGGCGGCGTCGATCATGCGATCGAGGCGGTAGGCCGCCCGGCATCAGGTGATCTCGCCGTCAAGTCGCTCAAACGCGGCGGGATGGCGACAATATTGGGCATGATGCCGCTCGATCATAAGGTCGGGCTGAGCGCGATGGACCTTCTTGCGAGCAAGAAACTGCAGGGCGCGATCATGGGCGGCAACCGCTTCCCAGTAGATATTCCGCGCCTCGTTGATTTCTACCTGCGCGGATTGCTTGATCTTGACAGTATCGTTGCCGAGACAATCCCGCTCGAACAAATTAACGATGGTTTTGACAAAATGAGGAAAGGTGATGCCGCACGGTCGGTCATCATATTCGATCAATGACCGAAGCACTCGATGCCCAGAAGGCCTTTACCGGCACCGTCACTCCTGAAGGCGCAGACATATTGGACGAAGCCAAGCTCACCGAATGGATGAGCGCAAATGTCGAAGGCTTTGAAGGCCCGATAACTGTTGGCAAATTTTCCGGCGGACAATCGAACCCGACCTACCGGATTGATGCAAAGAGCCGATCCTATGTGCTGCGCCGTAAACCCCATGGCAAACTCCTCCCCTCCGCCCATGCGGTGGACCGCGAATTCCGGGTCATATCGGGCCTGCACCCCACTGGCTTTCCGGTTGCAAAACCTTATGGCCTCTGCACCGATGATGATGTCGTTGGCAGCATGTTTTATATCATGGATATGGTCGAGGGCCGAACGATCTGGGATGGTTCAATGCCAGACAGCAATCCGGCCGACCGGCGCGCGGTGTATCTGGAAATGATCGACGTATTGGCACGGCTCCACAATGTCGATGTTGAAAAGGCGGGATTGTCCGAATTCGGCAAACCCGGTAATTATTTCGGGCGCCAAATCGGGCGCTGGACAAAACAGTATAGGCTGTCCGAGACCGAGGAGGTACCCGAAGTTGATCGCCTGATCGAATGGTTGCCTGCCACAATGCCAGAGCAGATGCGGACAAGCGTGGTGCATGGCGACTACCGGATCGACAATGTGATATTCCATAAAACAAGCTCGGAATGCCTCGCGATACTCGACTGGGAACTTTCCACATTGGGCGACCCGCTCGCCGATTTCACCTATGTCTGCATGGCATGGGTGATCGAAAACGAGGGGCGCTCGGGCGTAATGGATCTCGACCGGGAGGCGCTCGGCATTCCAGAACTGGAAGAAATTGTCGAACGCTATTGCGCCGCGACAGACCGCGAGAGCGTGCCCGATATGAACTGGTATTTTGCCTATAATTTCTTCCGGTTGGCCGGGATATTGCAAGGCATAAAGAAACGCGTAATCGACGGCACGGCATCATCGGCTCATGCCAAGAATATGTCAGAACGGGTTGTGCCTTTGGCGCAAGCGGCATGGGGGTTTGCGAAGAAGGCGGGAGCTTGAAATAAAAGCCCTCCACCCTTCAGAGGGGAGGGGAATTCTGTTGAAGAAGGAAACACTATGTCACTATTTGATATGACCGGCGAAGTTGCGGTCATCACCGGATCATCGCGCGGCATTGGCAAGGCGATAGCCTTTGAAATGGCCGAGCATGGCGCAAAGGTCGTGATTTCCAGCCGCAAAATTGATGCCTGCGAAGAGGTCGCTGCCACGCTCAACGCAAAATATGGCGAAGGAACCGCGATTGCCGTTGCCGCCAACATCTCGTCGAAGGAAAGCTTGCAGACGCTGGTTGACGAAACCCGCAAGGCTTTTGGCAAAATAACCGCATTGGTCTGTAACGCCGCGTCCAATCCCTATTATGGCCCGATGGCAGGGATCAGCGACGAACAGTTTAACAAAATCCTCACCAACAATATCATCGCCAATAACTGGCTCACTGCGATGGTCGCGCCCGAAATGCTGGAGCGCGGTGCAGGCTCGATCACGATCATCTCGTCGATTGGCGGCCTCAAAGGCTCCACCATGCTCGGTGCTTACTGCATCTCCAAAGCAGCAGACATGCAGCTCGCACGCAACCTTGCCGATGAATTTGGCGCGAGTGGCGTGCGCGTCAATTGCATCGCGCCGGGGCTTATCAAGACCGATTTTGCCAAGGCGCTTTGGGATGATCCAGAAACGCTCAAACACTCGACATCGGGCGCATCGCTGAAACGCATTGGTGAGCCCGATGAAATCGCTGGCGCTGCGGTATTTCTGGCGTCCAAGGCCGGCGGATTTACCACTGGCCAAACCATCGTCATCGATGGCGGCGCGACCAGCAGCGGAGGCGCATAATGGGCGCATTGGACGGGAAAATTGCAATCATCACCGGCGCAGGATCGGGCATTGGCCGCGCCTCGGCAATCCGCTTTGCCGAAGAGGGCGCGAAAGTCATACTCGGCGATTTGAGCGACAGCGTTCATGAAACAGCCAAAATGATCGGCGGCAGTGCCACCGCACTCCAGATGGACGCGGGCGAGGAAGATGATGTTGCCAAAATCGTCAAGCTCGCGCTAGACAGCCACGGGCAAATCGACATCGCTTTTGCCAATGCGGGTATTTCGGGCGGTATGGAGGGTATCTTCGACAACACGGTCGAAAATTTCACAGCTGTGCTGCGCGTCAATCTGATCGGCCCGTGGCTGATGGTGAAGCATGCGGGCAAGGTGATGGCGGATGCTGGAAACGGCGGTTCGATTATCCTGACGGCCAGCGTCGCGGGCATCCGTTCGGGCGCAGGCGGCCCGCCTTATTCCGCTTCCAAAGCGGGTGTGATTAATCTGGCAAAAGTCTCTGCGCAGCAAATGAGCGAAACGAATGTCCGCGTGAATGCGATCTGCCCGGGCCTCACCGAAACCGGCATGACCAAACCGACGTTTGATTATGCCAAGGAAAAGGATGTTATGCACAAGGTTGGCCGGTTAAACCCGCTACGCCGCGGCGCACAGCCCGGAGAACTCGCCAATGTTGCGCTATTCCTCGCATCCGATCAGGCAAGCTATATCAATGGACAGGCGATTGCGGTTGATGGCGGGCTTTCCAGCTCGCATCCCGTAACGCGGCAACTAACAGGGAAAACGGCAGTATGATGCACGGCACGGCAGACACAAAAAACCTCGGCTTTCTACCCGACCGGCTCGACCGGATCGGCGCGCATATCCAATCGGCCTATCTTGATACCGGCAAACTGCCATTCGCGTCCGTCCTTGTCGGGCGCGGCGAAGAGATTGCCTATCAATGGCGCTCGGGCGTTGGCGAAGACGCAATTTTCCGTATCGCTTCGATGACCAAGCCAATCACCTGTATCGCCTTCATGCAGCTGGTCGAGCAGGGCAAAGTGGCGCTGAGCGATCCAGTGGCAAAATATATTCCTGAGTTCGCCGAGCTTGGGGTGTTTGTGGCGGGAGGCGGCAATGTACCCTTTGCTACGCGCCCGCCTGCGCGGGAAATGCAGATCATCGATCTGATGCGGCACACGTCTGGCCTGACATACGGCTTTCAAGAACGCACGCCGGTCGATGCCGCCTATCGCAAGAGCGAATTGGAGCATTGGATCAAGGTCAATGGAAATGACGAATTTATACAATTGCTCGCCAAAGTTCCGCTTGATTTCGATCCGGGTAGCAGTTGGAACTATTCGGTTTCCACCGATGTACTGGGCGTTATAGTCGCGCGGATATCTGGCATGTCGCTTGGTGAATATTTCACGCAGAATATCTTTGAACCGCTAGGCATGGCCGATACCGGTTTTGCCGTGCCAACGGGTGAAGCGCACCGGATCCCGGATTGCTATTCCTATCACCCGACGAAGAAGATGCAGCCCTATGACGCCCCGGGCAAAGACAGCGCCTGGGCAGGCCAGGCAAACTTTCAGTCGGGCGGCGGCGGTCTTGCATCAAGCGTTGCCGACTATCATCGCTTTTGCCGGATGTTACTGAATGGCGGCAGCCTTGATGGCACGCAGATCATCAGCCCGAAAACGCTGGAGCTGATGACCGCAAACCATCTTCCCGGCGGCGGCGACCTGACGCAACACAGCAAATCACTATTTAGCGAGGCAGAAAATGCCGGTGCTGGCTACGGCCTTGGCTTTGGAACGGTGATCGATCCGGCGGCCACAATGGTGCCATGCTCGCAGGGTGAATTTTACTGGGGCGGCATGTATTCAACCGCCTTCTTCGTCGATCCGGTGGAAGATATTATCATGGTCTTCATGACACAGCTTATGCCGTCATCGACCTATCCGATCCGGCGCGATATCAAGACGATGCTATACGCCGCGCTGACAGCATAAGGGCCGCATCGCCAAAGGAGAAATGCGGCCCCATATGCTTTTTTCCGTATTTTAACTAGAGCGAGAGCCTAAACCGCCGGACGGTCATCCAGCTGTATAAAGTCAACAACGCCGTTATTGACGCCGCAATCAAAACCACGCGAACTGCTCAGATCGCCGCTCACGCGCCAACCCGGCCCGTCGCGGTTGGCAGAGCGGATTCCGTCGACTTGCGAACCGTCACCCGCCGCGCGTTCCGCTGCGTCTGTGCAGGCAGAAACCGCTGCGCCGAGATCGTTGCCGGAATGGCGCGTGTCGCGCCGATCGGGATAGTCGCGCTGTCTTTCGCGCCGTTCGCTACGATTTTCCTTGCTTGCCGCATCGGCGATAATGGCGATACCGGCAAGAATGCCGATGCCGGTTATGATATCGCCTACATCTACACGGTGCCGACGATGCCGGTGGCGGCGATAACGACGATAGTCGGTTGCCTGTTCTAACACTGCGCCATCATGGCTAGTTATATCGGCCGAATGGGTTGTCGGAATTGCTATGGCTGGCGCGGCGCTGGTGGCCAATATAGCAGCTATAACAGACGAAGCTGCGATTCTTTTCGAAATGGTCATGGTCAAATTCCCCGTTGGCCTTGGCGGCGCTGTTAGTGCAAATAGCATGAACGGTCCAGCCTGTCTCCAGACTGAACCGTTCTTGTTTGCCTATCGCTTAACGATAGTTGCCGAGGCCTTTGTAGCGAACATCGACTACGCGGCCACGCTCGACATAGCAGGTGAACTTACCGCGGTCATTGCGGCCATAGCCGCGCCGACTGTGATTATAGTTGCCGTAGCCATTACCGCGCCGGTTGTGATTATAATTGTTATATCCGCGACCACGGTAGCCATTGTTGACGATGATCCGGCCGCGTATTTTGTAGCCATAACGGGTACGGTCGATATCGCGAATTTCGGTCACCTTCGCATTGCCATAACGGCTTGCCCGGTTTTCGGCTCTGCGAATGCAGCGTTTTACTGCTCTGCGGCTGCCACGGCGGCGATAATTGTTGTTATAGCCGTCATCATAGCCATAGCCACGGTTTCCACGGCGACTGCGATCATAGTCGCGGCCATCACGGCGGTTTTTGCTGGTCAGGATGGCGGCAATACCGCCCAATATTACTGCCCCGGCGATTACATCGCCTGCGCTGATTTTGTCATCGTCCCTGTGCTTTGCCAGGGCGGGGGTTGCAGAAACGGCCATCGCAGCTGCGGCTGCCGCTCCTACCAAGGCTTTACCAAACTTTCTCATGTCCGTTCTCCTTTCGGACGGCGAGACCATTCCCGCCGATAGACAAGAGATAGCAAATTGGCTGTGATCAGAGGCTGAACTGGCCTGTCAGCGTTCGTTCATGTAAATGGTCTTTTTTATGAACGAACGCGTCGAAGTCGCCTATATCCGGGCTTCCCCCCATTCGATCCAGCCGAAAGGTCGCGGCGTTTCTGGCATGTAATTCTTGTCAACATTGCGGGTTTTGAAACCCGAATCCCGATAGGCTCCGGTAACCGCGCGTGTCAGATGACAATTGCCGCCGATGCGTTTCCAGATCGGTTCGATCCGCCGCTGCCATTTTTGAACGCCAGCGTCGGGCGCGCTGCCATGCTCAAGGAAAAGCACCTTGCCACCGGGCCGCAGCACGCGCCGCATTTCAGACAACACCTGTTTCTGGTCATCGACCGAGCACAGCGTGAAGGTGACAAGCAGCGTATCGAAGCTGGCATCGTCAAAGGGCATCGCCTCTCCGATACCGCCGCGAATATCGGCCTTCATGCCCTTGGCCTGCGCCGCCTTATGCGATCGGTCCAAAAGCCCTGGCGAAGGATCGAGCCCCGAATAGCTGGCGATCTGCGAGGAATCAAAAAATTGCATATTAATCCCGCCGCCGCAGCCAAGCTCAAGCACGTCGCCCGACGCTTGCGGTACAATGCGGGCTCGCGCCTTCATAATCTGCGGCTGCGCGCAGGCACAGCCGATGAGTTTGGGCACCATCACCCGGTCCCACCAGCTAGCGGGCGCCGGTTGCCATTCGTTATTGCTCATCGGCTTTGTCCGTTTTCTCTTCGGATATCCTAAGGCCCGTATGCGCCGCCAGAAAGGCATAGATATCACTATATTCCGCAATCAGCTTGTCCGTTGGCTTACCGCTGCCGTGGCCCGCGCGGGTTTCAATACGGATAATCTTGGGCTTATCCCCAGTATTGGCGGCCTGGAGCGCAGCGGTATATTTGAAGCTGTGGCCAGGAACCACGCGGTCGTCGGTATCGGCAGTGGAGACGATCACCGCCGGATAATCGGTGCCATCCTTGATATTATGATAAGGCGAATAGCTAAACAGCGTTTTGAAATCGGCCTCCTTGTTGGGATAGCCATAGTCATCTACCCAGTAACGCCCGGCGGTGAACCGGTCAAAGCGCAGCATATCCATCACCCCGACCGCAGCATGGCCCGCAGAAAACAAATCTGGGCGCTGATTGACCGAAGCGCCCACAAGCAATCCGCCGTTGGAGCGGCCTTCGATGGCCAATTGCCCTTTTCCGGTGATACCTTCCTTGATCAGATATTCGCCAGCAGCGGCGAAATCATCGAACACATTCTGTTTATTTTGCAAGCGGCCACCATCATGCCACGGCTTGCCATATTCACCGCCGCCGCGCAGGCTGGCCTGCGCATAGATGCCGCCCGATTGGATCCACGCCATGCGCGTGGCGGAAAAACGTGGGGTCAGCGAAATGTTGAAGCCGCCATAGCCATAGAGCAATGTCGGTGCGCCCTCGCTATGATCCATGCCCTTTTTGTGGACGATAAACATCGGAATTTTGGTGCCATCTTTCGATTTATAGAAGCGCTGCACCGTTACATAGTCATCGGGGTTAAAGCTCAATTTCGGCTTTGCAAATTCCTCACTCTTGCCGGTGCTGGTGTCGAAACGGTAAATCGCTCCGGGCTGGATAAAGCTTGAAAAGGCATAGAAAGTTTCGGGATCGCCCGGTTTGCCGCCAAAGCCAGATGCGGTGCCAATGTCAGCCAGATTGATCTTGCTAACCGGCTTGCCGTCCAGATCGGTCATTTCCGCCAAAGATTTCGCATCCTGCATATATGTCAGGATCATACGGTCACCAACGATACCGGCGCGCGAGAGCGTCTCTTCGCGCTCGGCAACGAGGTCGGTGAAATTGAATATCCTCTCCGAGCATGTCGAACTTTCAGGATTGGTAGGGCAGCTCGCGCGGCGGGTAACCGGCTTGGACAGATCAACCTTAACCACTTTCAGCTTTGGTGCGTCCTTGTTGGTCACGAAATAAAGCGTATCGTCCATGCCTTCGATAAAATTCCATTCATAGTCGAAACCCTTGACCAAAGCCTGCGGTTTCCAGCTGCCCTTGCCAATCGGCATCACATGCAGCTCATATTTCTCATCGGTGCCGGAGCTTGACGTGACCAGCACCCACCGCTCGTCATGCGTAACCTCTGCAATATGGTTGAGCTTTGGCTGGTCGGGCGTGGAATAGACCGCAATGTCGGCGGACTGCGGCGTGCCCAGCTTGTGATAATAGACTGTCTGGTTGAGATTAAGTGACTGAAACTCATCCTCTTTCGTCGGCTTCGGGAAACGCGAATAGAGGAAGGCATTATTGCCAACCCAGGCGGTATTAGTAAATTTCGCCCATTTCACTTCATCATCAAGCGGTTTGCCGGTCGCGACATTGAGCACCTTGATCGTGCGCCAGTCCGAGCCGCCATCCTGAATATTGTAAATCAGGTACTTGCCATCCGACGACGGCGTCCATCCGGCAAGCGCTGTCGTGCCATCCTTCGCCCATTCATTGGGGTCGATAAGAATCTTGCCCTCGCCCATCAATCCTTCGCGCACATAGAGCACCGACTGATTTTGCAGACCGTCATTCTTATTGTAAAAATAGCGTCCTCCCGCCTTTTCGGGCAGGCCAAATCGTTCGTAATCGAACAGCTTTTCCATCCGCTTTGCCAGCACATCGCGCCCGGGCAGCGTATCCAGATAGGCATCAGTGACCTTGTTCTGCGCCTCCACCCATTCGGCCACCTTCGGATTGACCCGGACATCATCTTCGAGCCAGCGATAGGGATCGGCGACATCAACACCAAACTGCTCTTCAACAACATCAACGGTTTCGGTTTCGGGATATTTGAGCAGGGTGAAGCTGTCCGAAGCAGATGCGTCATCGGCGCTCGCTGCCATCACACTATCAGTTTCCGCCGCTTTGACGGGATGCGCATCATCGGCGGCACGGCTGGGCATAGCGGTCATTGTCATCGCAATCATAATAGATGTTGATAGGGCAAGCGCGGTTTTGCGGCTGGTCGGGCGCATGGGCAAAATTCCTCATTCCTCGGTTGGTTGACAGTGAGGTTAGCGCGCCGCGAGCCGCCATGCAATCGGCACCTTACATCGTATTGCAGCCAAGCCGGGGTTTACGGTTTTAAGGCGGGGGAAGCGGCCAAAACGAAAAAAGGCGAGCCCTCTTCAGGCTCGCCTTTCTCGTTTCATGCAGGTGACGGCGCCTTGGCTTAAGCCGTAGCTTCCTCAAGCAAGCCGTCTTCTGCGACTTCTACAGGGCCGCTATCCTGGCCCTTGGCGCTTTCATCGCGGTCGACCAGTTCGATGACGCCCATCGCTGCGCTGTCGGAGGCGCGGAAGCCTGCCTTGATAACGCGGCAATAGCCGCCGTCACGCTTTGCATAACGATCAGCAAGCGCATCAAACAGCTTCTTAAGTTGATCATCATCCATTAGCCGTGACTGGGCAAGGCGCCGGTTGGAAAGGCCGCCCTTCTTCGCCAGTGTAATCAGTTTTTCGACATAGGGGCGAAGTTCTTTCGCCTTGGGAAGTGTCGTCTTGATCTGCTCATGCTTGATAAGACTGGCAGCCATGTTGCGTAGCATCGCATTACGGTGCGCGGTGGGACGCTGCAATTTCCGTTTGCCCATTTTATGGCGCATATTTCATTCCTTCGTTCGTTATGGACCCGTATCAGGTAGTCCGTAGCTGGCCGATTAAGGGTGGCCGTTTGCCCGTTATGGTATCCGCCTTCCGGCGGGTTTCGGTGCCAGCCCTCTACCCAAGCAGTTCCTGCTCAAGCTTCTTGGCCATTTCCTCAATATTTTCAGGCGGCCATCCGGGGATGTCCATGCCGAGGCGTAGCCCCATCGAGGAGAGCACTTCCTTGATCTCGTTCAGCGACTTGCGGCCAAAGTTTGGCGTGCGCAGCATTTCGGCTTCGCTCTTCTGCACCAGATCGCCAATATAGATGATATTGTCGTTCTTCAGGCAGTTTGCAGAGCGGACCGAAAGCTCCAACTCGTCGACCTTTTTGAGCAGGTAACGGTTAAGCTGATTGGCTTCGTCTTCGGCGCTGGTCGCCTGAGCGGCCTGACCGATAAGCTGCGAAGATTGCGCGAGCGCATCTTCGAAGTGAACGAATACCTGCAGCTGATCCTGAAGGATACGCGCCGCGTAAGCGACCGCATCTTCGGGCGTTACCGTGCCGTCGGTTTCGACGGTGAGGCTAAGCTTATCATAGTCCAGTTCCTGACCGATACGTGCATTGTCAATTTTATAGGCGACCTGCCGAACCGGCGAATAGAGCGAATCAACTGGAATCAAACCGATCGGCGCGTCGGCCGGGCGATTGGCAACCGCAGGGACATAGCCCTTGCCAGAGTCAGCGGTGATTTCCATGTTGAGCGTAGCGCCCTCATCAAGGTGGCAAATGACCAGCTTGGGGTTCATAACCTCAATGTCACCCGACACAACAATGTCGCCAGCCTTTACTTCGGCGGGGCCGGTTGCGGAAAGCTGCAAGCGCTTGGGGCCTTCGCCTTCCATTTTGAGCGCAACCTGCTTGATGTTCAGCACGATGTCGGTGACATCTTCGCGAACACCGGCAAGCGAGGAAAATTCATGCAGAACATTCTCGATCTTGATCGACGTGATTGCAGCGCCCTGCAGCGATGAAAGCAGCGTGCGGCGCAGCGCGTTGCCGAGCGTCAGACCAAAGCCGCGCTCAAGCGGTTCGGCAACAAAGGTCGCCTTGCGCGAAGGATCGCTCCCGGTTTTCAGGTCGAGGGCGTTTGGTTTTTTAAGTTCCTGCCAGTTCTTGATATTGACTGTCATGGATATCCCCTAGTCTTTAGTTTGGCGGGATACGGGTTTCAGTGCATTCCGTATCCGGCCTGTGGTATTTGAAAATGAGCGACCGGCCAGCCGCCCCGTGGGAGCCTGATTAAGCGTCAGACACGCCGACGCTTGGACGGGCGAACACCGTTATGCGGTATCGGCGTCACATCACGGATTGAGGTGATGGTAAAGCCAACAGCCTGCAACGCGCGCAGTGCTGACTCGCGACCCGATCCAGGCCCCTTCACTTCAACCTCCAATGTCCGCACACCGTGATCGGCGGCTTTCTTGCCAGCGTCTTCCGCTGCAACCTGCGCCGCGTAAGGCGTCGATTTACGCGATCCTTTGAAGCCCATCGTGCCGGCCGATGACCAGCTGATCGCGTTGCCCTGTGCATCGGTGATCGTCACCATAGTGTTGTTGAAAGTGGCGTTCACATGGGCGACGCCGGCGGAAATATTTTTCCGCGCCCGCTTTTTCACTCTTTGTGGTTCACGTGCCATTTTGTCTACAAATCCTGTCTGAAATTTTAGTGAGAAGTAAAGCTGGTAAAAACCTGCTTACTTCTTTTTACCGGCAATCGCCTTTGGCTTACCTTTGCGGGTCCGCGCGTTGGTATGGGTGCGCTGTCCACGAACCGGAAGCCCTTTGCGGTGACGCAGGCCGCGATAGCAGGCAAGGTCCATAAGCCGTTTGATATTCATCGAGGTCTCTCGGCGAAGGTCACCCTCCACCATATGATCGGCATCGATGGCTTCGCGCACCTGCAATACTTCTGCGTCGGTGAGATCCTGAACCCGGCGGGTATGATCGATGCCAAGCTTGTCGGCAATTTCAACAGCTTTGGTCCGGCCAATGCCATGAATGTAAGTGAGCGCTATAATAACGCGTTTATTTGTGGGGATATTCACCCCGGCAATACGTGCCACGTAACTTTACTCCTAGCTCCACGGGCAGATAAATCAGCCCATCTCATCGCGTTGATATGACCCGAAACGCACAAGAGCAGCGGACGCTCAAAAGGCGCTGCTGCTCGTTTCCGCTCTATCGGATTTGGGCGCGTTACAGTGAGTCGTCGCAGCTGTCAAGTCCAGCAGCAGCGCGGCTTTGCGAGTCGGCACTTACCAATCAACGACCCTTCTCTTTCTCCTCCTTTTTCTTGTCTGCAGAGTCAGGCTTTGAATCCTCGTCGCCGTCTGTTTTCTTCCCATCGGTAATGCCACCGATATCCAGTTCCCACACGCCGTCCTTTATCGCATCCGGCTTGCCGCTCGAAAATGGTTTCACAAGGCCGCGAAACTGCTCGCCAATCACGGCGTCTACCGCAGTAGCCATTTTTGCAGCCTCGAAGCGCATGTAGCCGCCAACAATATAGTTGAAGCTAACCGCCGTCATCCCGTCTTTATCCTTCACCGGCGCAATCGCAACGGTAAGCGTGCCGGTGACGGCCTCTGACTGTAGCGGGCCAAGCGCGCCGCTCATCCGGAGCACCTTGCCAGGTTGAACAAAAATCACGCGCATATGCTCGACGCTGCCGGCAAGCTTTGGATTGCCCTTGTCGACTTTCTCTTTGATCAATTCGCAAAAGCAGCCGCCGGCCTGCGCATCGATATAGAAACCCTCGACTGAACCAGACCAGCTATGCTCCTTGTTCCACCAGTTCTTTGGCTGCACCAGTCGCTTCCAGATATCATCCGGGCTCGCCTTTACCTCGGCAATATGCGTTATCCAAAAGCCATTTTTGTCCTGCTTCCTAACCTCGGCATTTGCAGGAAGCGAAGCGGCGCTTGCCAATATAGCGGCAGCGCTTGCGAATTTTGTAAGTCGATTCTTCATGGCTGCGATATTAGCCATGTGTGAACCGCTATGCAGCAACTATTTTGCTGCGGGCCAAAGGCTAATCTTCCAAAACCATCTTGATGGCCGCCGCGACCTCGTCGATTGACGCCATGCCATCGACGCGGCTGACAATGCCTCGCCCCTCATAGATCGGCAGGATTGGCGCGGTTTTACCCCGATATTCGGTCATGCGCGTGCGCACGGTTTCTTCATTGTCATCGGGGCGGCGTTTGAATTCGGTCGAACCGCATTCGTCGCAAACGCCTTCCTTTTTCGGCAATTTATATCTGTCGTGATAACCTTCGCCGCACTTCACGCAGGTGAAACGCCCCGTAATCCGATCGACCAGCGCGTCTTCATCAACATTCAGCTCGATCACATGGTCAAGCTTACGCCCGCGCGCTTCAAGGATTTTATCAAGCGCGGCAGCCTGCGCCTCGGTGCGCGGATAACCATCGAAGATCACCCCGGTATCAGCGCCAAGCTCATCAAGGCGGTCACCGATAATGCCAGAAACGATTTCGTCAGAAACGAGCTCACCCGCCGCCATCACCGCCCTCGCCTTCAGGCCGACCGGCGTTTCTGCCTTCACCGCGGCGCGCAGCATATCTCCGGTTGATAGTTGCACCATGCCAAAGGCATCTTCGAGCAAACCTGCCTGTGTGCCTTTGCCCGCACCCGGAGGCCCCAAAAGGATAATTTCCATTGCCATGTGCTGCCTCAAACGTCCTGGTTACGGGTCTTTGGTCTGATACGGATTAGCGTCCGCGATTGCCCTTGAGCTTCGCTTTTTTCAGCAGGTCGCCATATTGATGCGCGAGCAGATGGCTCTGAATCTGCGAGATCGTGTCGACCGTCACATTCACCATGATGAGCAAGCTGGTGCCGCCGATAACAAAGAATTGCTGCTGCCCCGTTGCGCCCATCACATAGTCGGGCAGCAAGCAGACGAACGCCAGATAGGCCGAACCCAGCACGGTGATGCGCGTCAGCACATAATCGAGATAATGCTGGGTGTTTTTGCCAGGGCGGATACCTGGAATGAAACCCCCAGCTTTCTTCAGGTTGTCCGCCGTCTCTTCGGGATTGAAGACAACTGCGGTGTAGAAGAAGCAGAAGAAGACAATGCCGGTGCCATAGAGCAACAGATACATCGGCTGACCATGTTGCAGATACTGATTCAGCGTGATGACGAAATCACCCATCGCGCTCTCACCGGCAACAGTCTGCCCGCCCAGCTGCGTTATCGTAAGCGGGAGGAGGAGGAGCGAAGATGCAAAGATCGGCGGTATAACGCCGGCAGTGTTGAGCTTCAGCGGCAAATGGCTGCGGTCGGCCTGCATCATCCCGCGCTGCGTTGCGCGCTTTGGATATTGCACCAGCACCCGCCGCTGGGATCGTTCGATAAAGCAGATCAACAATGTCAGCGCGACGAACATCGCAATGAAGCCGAATATTGTGAAGCCGTCAATTGCGCCGGTTCGGCCGCTTTCGAGCAGGCTGGCCACCAGCCTTGGAAGCTGCGCCACGATACCCGCCATAATGATGAGCGAAATACCGTTACCAATGCCGCGCGCGGTGATCTGCTCACCCAGCCACATCAGGAACATGGTGCCGCCGATAAGGCTGATGGTCGCGACAACGCGGAACACCATGCCAGGGTCAACCACCGCCTGGATGCCGCTGGAGGCAACTTGTGCTTCGAGTCCCGATGCCAGTACATAACCCTGAATTGCGGTCAGAAACACCGTGCCATAGCGGGTATACTGGTTGAGTTTTTTACGCCCGGTCTCGCCCTCTTTCTTTATCGCGGCAAGCGTCGGCGATAGCGAGGACGCAAGCTGCACCACGATCGAAGCGGTAATATAGGGCATAACGCCCAAGGCTATCAGGCTCATCCGCTCAAGCGAGCCGCCAGAAAATGCATTGAACATATCGAGCACACCACCGGCACCGCGCGCTTGATAAAGCTGCGCCTGCGCAACCGGATCAATACCTGGAAGCGGCACAAAGCTCAAAAGCCGGAATATAACGAGTGCACCCAAAGTGAACCAGAGCCGCCTCTTGAGCTCGGTTGCCTGTCCGAATTTCGACAGGTTCAGTCCGGAAGCCATCTTCTCGGCATTTGATGCCATGATGCAATACCCTTGTTATTGAAGGTTAGCAGATCGGCTTTAGTCGCCGCGCTACCCCTCGGTAATCCTATATTCCATGCCTGCGCTTACCAAGGGAACACTCCATTGAAACGCCAAGCCCCGCGTCCCTATATCGGAAAGCGGGGCTGATATGACAAGAGGCTATTAGCGCACTCGCCTCAATCTTCTTTTTTGGCTGCCTTTTTGGGGGCAGCTTTCTTCGCCGGAGCCTTCTTTGCTGCTGGTTTTTTCGCAGCCGCCTTTTCAGCTTTTGGCGCTTCTTTTTTGGCTTCGGCCTTCGGTGCGGTTTCCTTCTTAGCCGCTTCCTCATCAGCTTTTGGCTTGTCCGCTTTTGGCTTGTCGGCCTTTGGCTTTGACGATGGCTTTGAAGATGGTGTCTTCACCTCGGCAATTTCAACCTTGCCGCCCGCTTTTTCTACAGCAGCAACAGCCGACTTCGATGCACCGGCAACCTGAAAATTCGCCTTGGTTTTAAGCTCGCCTTTGGCAAGCAGACGAACGCCGTCCTTACCGCCGCGTGCCAGACCAGCGGCTTTCAGCGCTGTATGGTCGATGGTTTTCTTTGCATCAAGCTTCTTCGCATCGATGAATTTCTGCACCATGCCCAGATTAACTTCGGCATAATCCTTCGCAAACGGATTGTTAAAACCGCGCTTCGGGATCCGCATGTGAAGCGGCATCTGGCCGCCTTCGAAGCCCTTGATCGCAACGCCGGAACGGCTCTTCTGGCCCTTCATGCCGCGGCCAGCGGTCTTGCCTTTACCGGAGCCTATGCCCCGGCCAACACGCATGCGCCGGTGACGGGCGCCTTCATTATCTTTGATTTCATTCAGTTTCATAATTGCACTCGCTTTCGCTTTTTTCGCACATTCGCGTGTTCTCTCTCCCGCAGGAGAGGGCGTTACTGTTTATCAGTCGACCACCGTGACCATATGCGCAATCTTACTGATCATTCCGCGCACTTCGGGGGTGTCTTCCAATTCAACGACATGATGCATCCGGCGCAGGCCGAGGCCGCGCAGCGTGGCACGCTGGTCTTTGGGACGGCGCAGGCCGGAACCTGTCTGCTTAACTTTTACCTTGGCCATCTTGTCTTACTCCACAACCGCTTCGGCATCAGCTTCGGCGGTTTTACTACCGCCCCGGCCCAGAAGATCCGCAACCTTCTTGCCGCGACGCTGGGCTACCGATTTGGGGCTCGTCTGATCACTTAGCGCATCAAAAGTCGCCCGGACCATGTTATAGGGGTTCGACGAGCCGACCGACTTGGTCACAACGTCAGAAACCCCCAGCGATTCAAACACAGCACGCATCGGGCCGCCGGCGATAATGCCGGTACCCGCAGGCGCCGAGCGAACATGCACTTTGCCGGCACCGAAGCGCCCTTTGCCATCATGATGCAGCGTACGACCTTCTTTCAGAGCGACGCGCACCATTTTCTTTTTTGCAGCAGCAGTGGCCTTGTTGATCGCCTCAGGCACTTCGCGCGCCTTGCCGTGGCCAAAGCCGACACGGCCCTGGCCATCGCCAACTACAACGAGTGCAGCAAAACCAAAGCGCTTACCGCCCTTAACCGTTTTCGAAACGCGGTTGATGTGGACGAGCTTTTCAATGAGGTCATCACCGTCATCGCCGCGCTTGTTGCGATCATTGCGCCGGCCACGACCGCGGCCACCGCCGTCACGTCCGCCGCCGCCGCGACCGCCGCGCCCACCACCGCGTCCACGACCTTCATTGCGGCCTTCTTGCGGTTTCTTGTCCGGCACCGAAACGGCAGCCGGGGCTGCTTCTGTAGCAGTCGCAGGTGCAGCTTCATCAGTCGGCGCTTTTGCAGGAGTTGCCTCAGCAGCGGGCGTTTCAGCGGGTGCAGCAGCCTTCGCAGGTGTCTCTGGGGCAGGCTGCGCTACGGTTTCGGCCTTTTTCGCTGCGGCTTCGTCTTTGTTATTTTCATCAGCCATCATTAAAACTCCAGTCCGCCCGCACGAGCAGCATCGGCCAACGCTTTCACGCGGCCATGAAAGAGGAAGCCGCCGCGATCAAACACGACAGTCTTTACGCCCGCTTTTTTGGCCGCTTCGGCAACGCGCTTGCCGACTTCGGAAGCTGCAGCAATGTTGCCGCCATTCTTCACCTTGACGCCCTTGTCATTGGTCGAAGCGGACGCAACGGTCGCACCTTTTGCATCGTCAACAATTTGCGCATAAATATGCTTGCCAGTGCGGTGCACCGACAGGCGCGGTAGGCCCGCTTTCTGGCTGCGCAGCTTGGAACGCACACGCTGGCGACGCTGGTCAAAGAGTGATAATTTCGCCATGGCTTATTTCTTCTTCCCTTCTTTGCGGAAGATATATTCGCCGCGGTATTTGATGCCCTTGCCCTTGTATGGCTCCGGCTTTCTCCAGCGACGGATCTCGGCAGCAACCTGCCCTACCTTCTGCTTGTCGATACCCGAAATTTCCACCGTGGTGTTGTCGGGCGTCTTGATATCAATACCTTCAGGGATCGCAAAATTGACATCATGGCTAAAACCAAGCTGTAATTTCAGTATCTTACCCTGAACCTGTGCGCGGTACCCGACGCCGGTAATCTCAAGCACTTTTGAAAAGCCCTCGGTCACACCGTCGACCAGATTCTGTACCAATGTGCGCTGCATGCCCCAATAAGAGCGTGCCTTTTTACTGTCGTTGGCAGGGGTGACCTTTACCTTGCCGTCGGCAAGCTCATAGCTCACTTCCTCGGCCATCGGCATGGTCAATTCGCCCTTCGGTCCTTTGACCGAAAGTACGCCTTCCGCCTTGTTAGCAGTCACGCCATCGGGCAGCGCAACAGGTTTCTTACCGATGCGGCTCATTTAAAATACCTCCGCCAGTATTTCACCGCCAACGTTGCTGTCGCGTGCTTCTGCATCAGACAGAACACCGCGCGGCGTCGATACGATGGTGATGCCCAGGCCGTTGCGCACAACCGGCAGCTCTTTCGAAGCCGAATAGACGCGGCGGCCAGGCTTGGATACGCGGGCTACGTGGCGGATCGCCGGTTCACCCTCGAAATATTTCAGCTCAATGCGCAAGCCCTTATGCTGGCTGCGCGTGCCAATGGTTTCTTCGCTATAGCCGCGGATGAAACCTTCACGCTGCAACACGTCAAGGACATGCGCACGCAGTTTCGAAGACGGCGATATAACGCTGTCTTTCTTGGCCCGCTGGCCATTACGAATGCGGGTGAGCATATCACCCAAAGGATCGGTCATTGCCATAATTCTTTATCCTTACCAGCTCGACTTTGTGACACCGGGGATCAGGCCTTTATTGGCAAGATCGCGCAGCTCAATGCGGCACAGCCGGAATTTACGGTAATAGCCGCGCGGACGACCGGTCGTCTCACAGCGGTTGCGAACGCGCGTCGGATTGCCGTTGCGCGGGATCTCGGCCATTTTCAGGCGCGCGATCAAGCGCTCGCTCTCGTCGAGCGACTGGTCCTTCGCCATTGCCTTATATTTCGCATATTGGCCGGCATATTTTTTTACCAGCTTCTTGCGTTTTTCGTTCTTATTTATGGAACTCAGTTTCGCCATGACTTAAGTTCTCGTCCTTTCTTGAAAGCGCAAGCAGACCATCAGGCTGCTTCCTTTTCCTCAGATGTTTCTACCGGGAATGGGAAACTGAACAGGCGCAGCAACTCGCGGGCCTCATCATCCGTCTTCGCGGTGGTGGTTACAATTACATCCATGCCGCGCACCTGATCGATGGCGTCATAGCTGATTTCGGGAAATACAATCTGCTCCTTCAGGCCCATGGCAAAATTGCCGCGGCCATCAAAGCTTTTCGGGTTCACACCGCGAAAGTCGCGAATGCGGGGCATTGCGACCGTTACGAGACGATCCAGAAATTCATACATTTGCGCGCCGCGCAATGTGACCTTCGCGCCGATCGGCATGCCTTCGCGCAGCTTAAAGCTGGCGATGGATTTCTTTGCCTTGGTAACAACCGGCTTCTGGCCAGCGATCAACTGCATTTCTTCAACCGCAGTTGCCACCTTCTTCTTGTCCTGAGACCCTTCGCCCACACCCATATTGAGCGTGACCTTCTCGATCTTCGGAACGGCCATATGGTTGGTATAACCAAATTTCTCGATCATCGCCTTGACGATTGTCTCGTCATAGCGCTGCTTCATACGCGGAGTATATTTATCAGCCACTGATCTTCTCCCCGGACTTGACGGCGACGCGTGATTTGCTGCCATCCTTGGCGGTTTCGATCCGAACGCGCGTTGCTTTACCCGATTTGGGGTCGGCGACGGCCACATTCGAAATATGCATCGGCGCTTCGAAGCGGTCGAGACCACCTTCAGGATTCGCCTGCGTCGGCTTACGGTGACGCACCGCAGTATTCACGCCCGATACGATCACCTTGCTGTCTTTAGGCATGACCGCAGTTACTTCGCCGGTCTTGCCCTTATCTTTTCCAGCGAGCACCACAACGGTGTCGCCCTTTTTGATCTTTGCCATTGCCATAATTACAGCACCTCCGGTGCAAGGCTGATGATTTTCATATGCTTCTTGGCGCGCAGTTCACGAACCACAGGGCCAAAAATACGTGTGCCAATCGGCTCGGACGCATTGTTGATGAGCACGGCGGCGTTGCTGTCAAAACGAATGACACTGCCGTCTGCGCGGCGCACGTCTTTGCGGGTGCGAACGATGACGGCTTTATGCACATCACCCTTCTTCACCTTGCCGCGCGGCGCAGCTTCCTTGACCGACACAACGATGATGTCGCCCACGCTGGCAAAACGGCGCTTTGATCCGCCCAGCACCTTGATGCACTGGACGCGCTTGGCACCGCTATTGTCAGCGACTTCCAAATTTGACTGCATCTGTATCATCGATGCGGGTTCCTTTCGTCTGGCCTTCCGGAATTCAGCTCCGGTAATGCCTCGTGTCTATTGCTCAGGCGGCTTCGGGAGCTGCCTCTTCCTTTTCGGCTTTTGCCGCTTTCGCAGGCGCAGCCTTCTTTGGCTTGGCGCTTAAGTCTAGGCGGTCGATAACCCTCCAGGTCTTATTCTTGGAAATCGGTTTGGTTTCCTCGATACGGACCACTTCGCCTTCTTTGAAATCGTTGCCTTCATCATGGGCATGATATTTCTTCGAACGGCGGATAATCTTTCCATAAAGCGGGTGCTTCACCTTGCGCTCGACGCGAACGACGATTGTCTTGTCGCTCTTGTCGGAAACAACCGTGCCAGTGAGAATTCTTTTTGGCATGGATTATGCTCCTTTTTTGGCGGCGACGATGCGCTCACCGATAAGGGTTTTGATACGCGCGATGTCGCGGCGTACTTCGCGGATGCGAAGCGGCTTTTCCAGCTGGCCAGTGGCCGACTGAAACCGCAGATTGAAGGCTTCACGCTTCAGCTCAGTAAGCTGGGTTGAAAGCTCATCGTCGGTTTTGACGCGAAGGTCAGCAGTCTTGGCCATTATCTCGCCCCCAAATGAGAGGTGTCGCCAAGTCGGCTAACGACCTTTGTCTTGATCGGCAGCTTCATCGCGGCGCGCTGAAAAGCTACTGCGGCTATCGGCCCTGGAACACCGTCCAGTTCAAACATGATGCGGCCAGGCTTTACGCGGCAGGCCCAATATTCGACCGAACCCTTGCCTTTACCCTGGCGCACTTCGGCAGGCTTCTTCGAAACCGGAACGTCGGGGAAGATGCGTATCCACAAACGGCCCTGACGCTTGATGTGACGTGTGATCGCACGGCGAGCCGCCTCGATCTGACGTGCAGTGATGCGGTCAGGCTCCATCGCTTTCAGGCCGTATGAACCGAAATTCAGCTCGGTGCCGCCCTTTGCATTGCCGTGGATGCGGCCCTTGAATGCCTTACGGAATTTATGTTTCTTTGGTTGCAACATGATGTCTTACCTTATTTCCTTTAACGGCGGTCCGAAGCGGGACGTACGCCGGAGGTCTGTGCCTCCATCATCAACCGGTCAGTCGCCATCGGGTCATGGCCCAGAATTTCGCCTTTGAATATCCAGCATTTGATGCCGATGATACCGTAGGCAGTAAGCGCTTCAGCCTCTGCATAATCCACATTTGCACGCAGCGTATGGAGCGGCACACGGCCTTCGCGATACCATTCGACGCGCGCAATTTCTGCGCCGCCAAGACGGCCGCCGCAAGTGATCTTGATGCCTTCAGCGCCAAGTCGAAGCGCAGACTGCACTGCGCGCTTCATGGCACGGCGGAATGCAATACGGCGGATCAACTGATCGGCAACGCCCTGCGCGACGAGTTTCGCGTCAACTTCAGGTTTGCGGATTTCAACGATATTCAACGATACATCCGCATCGGTGAAATCGCTGATTTTCTTTTTCAGCTTCTCAATATCCGCGCCCTTCTTCCCGATGATTACGCCGGGACGGGCGGCATAGATCGATACCCGGCAAATTTTTGCCGGACGTTCGATGACTACCTTAGAGATCGCTGCCTGCGGCAGGCTCTTCATGATGAATTTGCGGATCTTGATATCTTCCAGCAGCATCCGGCCATATTCATGACCTTCCGCGAACCAGCGGCTATCCCACGTCCGGTTGATCTGCAGGCGAAGCCCGATAGGATTACTTTTCTGACCCATGGTTTACGCCTCTTCTTCCTGCTCGCGCACAATGATGCGCAGTCGGCTGAACGGTTTCAAAATCTGTGCTGAACGGCCACGCGCGCGGGCTTTGAAGCGTTTCATCGTCAGCGCTTTGCCAACGCTTGCTTCCGCCACGACCAGCGTGTCGACATCCAGGTTGTGGTTATTTTCAGCGTTGGCAATCGCCGATGCGAGAACCTTCTTCGCATCATGCGCCATCGCTTTTTTGGAAAAGCTGAGGATATTCATCGCATCCTCAACCTTCCTACCGCGGATCAGGCCAGCAACAAGGTTAAGCTTCTGTGCAGAACCACGAATGGTATTGCCCACAGCCAAAGCCTCATTGTCGCCAACGCGGCGGGGGGATTTTACCTTACCCATTAGCGTTTGCCCTTCTTGTCTGAGCCGTGACCCCAATAGGTCCGGGTCGGCGCGAACTCGCCAAGCTTCTGACCTACCATCTCTTCACTCACCGATACGGGAATGAATTTCCGACCATTATAGACGTTGAATGTGAGGCCAACGAACTGCGGAAGGATGGTGGAACGACGCGACCATGTTTTGATCGGCGAGCGTGAACCTTCTTCCTGCGCGGTCTCAGCTTTTTTCAAAAGATACAGGTCAACAAACGGACCTTTCCAGACGGAACGAGCCATGACTTACCTCTTCTTCTTCGCATGACGTGACCGGATAATCATCCGATCCGTCGTTTTATTCTTGCGGGTACGTGCACCCTTGGTCGGCTTACCCCATGGCGTAACCGGATGGCGACCACCCGAGCTACGGCCTTCGCCGCCGCCATGAGGGTGATCGACAGGGTTCTTTGCAACACCGCGTGTCAGCGGCTTTTTGCCGCGCCAGCGATTACGTCCGGCTTTGGCTAGAGTAGTGTTCGAGTTGTCGGGGTTTGAAACCGCGCCAACCGTGCCCATACAAGTGCCAAGGATATAACGCTGCTCGCCTGAATTCAAACGGACGATAACCTTGCCGCCGTCACGTCCGACAAGCTGCACATAAGTGCCAGCCGATCGAGCGATCTGACCGCCCTTGCCTGGCTTCATTTCGATATTGTGACAAATGGTGCCAACCGGCATTTGCGATAGAAGCATCGCATTGCCCGGCTTCACGTCAACCTTTTCACCGGCGATCACGCTATCGCCAACAGCGAGGCGCTGCGGCGCGATGATATAGACCTGCTCGCCATCGGTATATTTGATGAGGGCGATGAAAGCGGTGCGGTTGGGATCATATTCGATCCGCTCTACCGTTGCCGGCATATCCCATTTGCGACGTTTGAAATCGACGATGCGATATTTATGCTTGTGACCGCCGCCAATACCGCGCGAAGTCACATGGCCTTTATTGTTGCGGCCGCCGGTTTTGTGCTTACCTTCGACCAGCGCCTTTACAGGCTTGCCCTTATACAGGCTCGACTTGTCAACAAGCACGAGGCCGCGCCGGGCCGGGCTGGTTGGTTTGTAGCTTTTGAGTGCCATAATCCTTACCTTAAACCCCCGTGGTCACATCGATCATCTGGCCTTCAGCCAAAGTCACGATTGCCTTCTTAACGTCATTGCGGCGATAGGGTTTCCCCTTCCAGCGCTTAACCTTGCCCTTTTGGACCAGCGTGTTGACGCCCTTGACCTTGACGTCGAACAAGGCCTCAACAGCGGCTTTGATCTCGGGCTTGGTCGCGTCGCCGGATACTTTGAAAACAACAGCGTTATTTTCGGAAAGCAGCGTCGATTTCTCGGTAATGTGCGGAGCAACGATCACGTCATAATGACGGATGTTCACGTCGTCTTTCTTTTTAGCCATCGAAACGCGCCTCCAGCTTTTCAACCGCAGCGCGGGTCAGGACCAGCGTTTCATGCTTCAGTATATCATAAACATTTGCGCCGCCCGCGGGAAGCACATTGACGCCGATGATATTGGCCGAAGCCTTGCGGAAATTATCGTTTACACCCTCGCCGTCGATCACCAGCGCCGTCTTGCCAAAGCCAAGCTTTGCAAGGGTACCGGTAAGCGCCTTGGTCTTGGCGTCCTTCATATCGAGGCTATCGAGCACAATCAGGCTGCCATCCTTGGCTTTGCTCGACAGCGCCATTTTCAGGCCAAGCGAGCGGATCTTTTTATTAAGTGACGGGTTAAAGTCGCGAAGACGGGCACCGTGGGCTTTACCACCACCGATAAAGATCGGCGCGCGGCGGTTACCATGACGGGCGGTACCGCCGCCCTTCTGGTTACCAAATTTCTTGCCGGTGCGGGCAACATCGCCACGCTCGCGGGTCGGGCGCGCGGTTGCACGGGCCTTCTCACGCTGCCAGGTGACGACGCGGTGCAGAATATCTGCGCGCGGCTCAACACCAAAGACATCATCGTTAAGGTTGATATCACCCTTGGCACCGCTTGCGGTTTTTCCGTCGAGAGTTTGAACCTTCAGCTTCATGGCTTAGCCCTCCTTCTCGTCTTTTACGGTTTCAGCTTTCGCTTCATCCGCTGGCTTCTCGTCTTTTGCAGTTTCAGCCTTCACTTCATCCGCTGGCTTTTCTTCATTCCCGGCGTCGGCCTTCGCTTCTTCTGCGGGTTTCTCTTCAGCGGCAGGAGCTGCTTCAGCTTCAGCCGGCTTCTCTTCTGCAGCAGGCGTTTCCGCCGGAGCGTTGGCAGCAGCCTGAGCGCCTTCGGCGTCGGTTGCGACTACCGGCTCTTCTTCTGCAGGCGCATCATTGTCAGCCCTTAGCGAACCGGGGAAGGGAGCGCCTTCGGGAGCGGCAACCTTCACCGCATCGCGGATCAGCAGCCAGCCATTCTTCGCACCGGGAACGCTGCCCTTCACAAAGATGAGCCCGCGCGCAACATCGGTGCGAACGATTTCAAGATTCTGTTGTGTGCGCTGACGGTCGCCCATATGGCCAGCCATCTTCTTGCCCTTGAACACTTTGCCCGGGTCTTGCCGCTGCCCGGTTGAACCATGCGAACGGTGAGAGAGCGAGACGCCGTGCGTTGCACGCAAGCCACCAAAGTTCCACCGCTTCATGGCGCCGGCAAAGCCTTTACCCTGCGTGTGCCCGGTTATGTCGACAAGCTGGCCATCAACAAAGTGATCGGCCGCTATAGCTGCGCCCACAGGCAGCAGGCTATCTTCGTCATCAACGCGGAATTCGGCAACGCGCGCCTTAGGCTCTACAGAAGCCTTGGCAAATTCTTCGCGTTGCGGTTTGTTTATGTTTTTCGCCTTGCGGGCACCTGCGCCGAGACGAACGGCTACATAGCCATCCCTTTCGGAAGTCCGGTGTCCAACCACTTGGCAGCCTTCCAGCGCCAGAACGGTGACGGGTACATGGAGGCCATCCTCATTGAAGAGGCGCATCATTCCCATCTTTTTAGCGATCACGCCAGTGCGCATGATCCATGCTCCTTTTACAGAGGCCCGCTAGCACCATTGCCATGCGGGCGTGTTGCCTTTTTCCAGCCCAATATTTTCTTAATGCATGCCCCGTCCGGGCTAGATGCCATTCATTCCGGCGAAGGAATGTCTGGCAAGACGGGGAACGCAGCCCGGATGCGTTTCTTAAAAAAAAGAAACGGCCGGCGGTATTCCTATGTCCTGCTCCTGCTGGGCAGGAGCGCTGGCGGTTAAGCCAGTTTAATCTCAACATTCACACCGGCAGCAAGATCGAGCTTCATCAGCGCGTCCACGGTCTGCGGCGTGGGTTGAATGATATCGAGAACACGTTTGTATGTGCGCACCTCAAACTGCTCGCGCGACTTCTTGTCGATATGCGGGCCGCGATTGACGGTGAATTTCTCGATACGGGTCGGTAATGGAATTGGTCCACGAATCAGCGCGCCGGTCCGACGAGCAGTGTCAGCAATATCTCCCGTTGCCTGATCCAGCACACGGTGGTCAAAAGCCTTGAGGCGAATGCGTATATTCTGCGTTTCCATGGTCTAACTACCAATTTTCCAAATTACCGATGTCAAAGAGCCAAAAAAACAGCCGGTCCGACAAACCCTTTAGGTGTAGCCGGGATAGCTGCTTCTCAAATTCTATTCAAAACCTGACCCGCCGCGAATCAAATTCCCGGCGGGTGAGAGGCCTTTATTACTTAGTTATCGTGCTGACAACCCCTGAACCAACAGTGCGGCCACCTTCGCGGATAGCGAAGCGGAGGCCTTGGTCCATAGCGATCGGCGCGATCAGCTTAACTTTGATCGTCACATTATCACCAGGCATAACCATTTCAGTGCCTTCAGGAAGGATCACTTCACCGGTTACGTCGGTGGTGCGGAAGTAGAATTGCGGACGATAGTTGGCAAAGAATGGCGTATGACGACCACCCTCGTCTTTCGACAGCACGTAAACTTCTGCTGAAAATTCGGTGTGCGGCGTAACCGAGCCAGGCTTACAAAGAACCTGACCACGCTCAACTTCCTCACGGGCAACGCCGCGGATCAGTGCGCCGATATTATCACCAGCTTCGCCGCGATCAAGCAGCTTGCGGAACATTTCAACGCCGGTAACGGTCGTCTTCGCGGTATCCTTGATACCGACGATTTCAACTTCGTCGCCAACATTGACGATGCCCGTTTCAACACGGCCAGTAACAACAGTACCGCGGCCAGAGATCGAGAACACGTCCTCGACCGGCATCAGGAATGGTTGATCAACCGGACGGTCAGGCTGCGGAATGGATTCATCGACGGCCTTCATCAGTTCAAGGATTTTTTCCTTGCCGATTGGGTCATCGCGGCCTTCCAAGGCAGCAAGCGCCGAACCACGAACGATAGGAATATCGTCGCCGGGGAAATCATATTTGGAAAGCAGCTCGCGGATTTCCATTTCAACGAGCTCAAGAATTTCTTCGTCGTCGACCTGGTCTACCTTGTTCATGAAAACAACCATGGCAGGAACACCGACCTGACGGGCAAGCAGGATGTGCTCTTTCGTCTGCGGCATCGGGCCATCAGCTGCGTTCACCACAAGGATTGCGCCGTCCATCTGCGCAGCACCGGTGATCATGTTCTTCACATAGTCAGCATGTCCCGGGCAATCGACATGGGCATAGTGCCGCGCTTCGGTTTCATACTCAACGTGAGCGGTCGAGATGGTGATACCACGCTCGCGCTCTTCGGGAGCTTTGTCGATGTTAGCGAAGTCAATAACGTCACCGCCATGCGCTTCGGCCATCACTTTTGTGATCGCCGCAGTTAGCGTGGTCTTGCCGTGGTCAACATGACCGATGGTGCCGATGTTGCAATGCGGTTTATTCCGCTCGAACTTTTCTTTTGACATTTTTTCCTACCTTTGGTTCCAAATTCTATAATCATTAACGGAACAGTCCGCGCGCCCATGGCGAGGCTGGCCCGATATGTCAAGCATTTCGGCTATTGGCGCTTCCTTATGCGGCAGAGAAAACCCCGCCGGGAATCGTGGAAGCGCGAATAGCCGTTTCTTCTGTATTATGCCAGCTTCTCTTTCACTTCAGCGGCAACATTTGCAGGCACCTCATCATAATGCGAGAATTGCATGCTATATTGCGCGCGTCCCTGCGTGAATGAACGAAGCTCATTCACATAGCCGAACATGTTGGCCAGCGGCACCAATGCGTCAACAACCTGCGCATTACCGCGGCTATCCGTACCCTGTATCTGACCGCGGCGGCTATTCATGTCGCCGATTACATCTCCCAGATAATCTTCCGGGGTCACGACTTCGACTTTCATCACCGGCTCAAGCAGCGTGATGCCCGCTGTTTGCGCAGCTTCACGCATGGCGGCACGGCCAGCAATTTCAAATGCCAGCGCCGAGGAATCGACGTCATGATAAGCGCCATCGGTAAGCTTGATTTCAAAATCGATGATTGGGAAGCCGATAAGCGAGCCACCTTCGGCCGTTTCGCGCATGCCCTTTTCAACCGAGGGAATATATTCCTTCGGAATGTTACCGCCCTTGATGGCATCGCTAAAGATAATGCCAGAACCGCGTTCACCAGGTGTGATGGTGAGCTTGACCCGGCCAAACTGACCCGAACCACCCGACTGCTTCTTATGTGTGTAATCGATATCAACCGTGCGCGACAGATATTCGCGGTACGCAACCTGCGGCGCACCGACATTGGCCTCGACCTTGAATTCGCGCTTCATCCGGTCAACAAGAATGTCGAGGTGCAGCTCGCCCATTCCCTTGATAATTGTCTGACCGCTTTCATGATCGGTTGTAACACGGAAAGACGGGTCTTCCGCCGCCAGACGGTGGAGCGCAACGCCCATTTTCTCCTGATCGGCCTTTGTCTTCGGCTCAACCGAAAGCTCGATAACCGGATCGGGGAATTCCATCCGCTCCAGAATGATCGGGTTCGCCGCATCGCAAAGCGTATCGCCGGTTGTCGTTGCCTTCATGCCGGCCAAGGCAACGATATCGCCGGCAAACGCCTCATCAATGTCCTTACGGTCATTGGAGTGCATTTCGAGGATACGGCCGATTTTTTCTTTTTTGTCCTTCACCGAATTCAGCAAGATCCCTTTTTCCAGCTTGCCCGAATAGATACGTGCGAAGGTCAGCGTTCCCACAAAGGGATCATTCATGACCTTGAAAGCAAGCGCAGCAAATGGTGCCTCATCGCTTGATTCGCGCGAATCCTGAATTTCTCCATCCATCGAAACGCCTTCAATCGCCTCCACATCAAGCGGGCTGGGCAGATAATCGACAACCGCGTCGAGCAATGGCTGAACGCCCTTGTTTTTGAACGCCGAACCGCAAAGCACTGGGACGAAGCTCTGGTTCAACGTGCCCTTACGGATGAGCGCCTTCAGCGTCGCCACATCGGGTTCGTTGCCCTCAAGATACTGTTCCATGACATCATCATCCTGCTCAACAGCAAGCTCGATGAGCCTCTCGCGATATTCCGCAGCCTTGTCTTTCAAATCGTCGGGAATTTCGCCGTAGCTATATTCAGCGCCAAGGTCTTCATTCTTCCAGGTGATCGAACGCTGCTTGACCAGATCGACTAAGCCAACGAGGCTGGCTTCGATGCCGATCGGTATATAGAGGACAGCGGGCTTCGCGCCCAGCCGGTCAATGATCGACTGTACGCAATATTCAAAATCAGCACCGGTCCGGTCAAGCTTGTTGATAAAGCACATGCGCGGCACTTTATATTTGTCGGCCTGACGCCATACGGTTTCGGATTGCGGCTCAACGCCGGCAACACCGTCGAAACAGGCTACCGCGCCGTCGAGCACGCGAAGCGAACGTTCAACTTCAATCGTGAAGTCAACATGGCCGGGAGTGTCGATGATATTGATCCGATGCTCGGGGCCTTCGCGGTCATCGGCATTCCAGAAACAGGTGGTGGCAGCAGAGGTGATCGTAATGCCGCGCTCTTGCTCTTGCTCCATCCAGTCCATTGTCGCAGCGCCGTCATGGACTTCGCCGATCTTATAGGACTTACCGGTATAATACAGAATACGTTCGGTGGTCGTTGTCTTACCAGCGTCAATATGCGCCATGATGCCGATATTGCGATATCTTTCCAATGGATGGCTGCGTGCCATGATCGTTACTCCAAGAGTGGGGGCGGTTGATGCGCCGCCCTATAATTAACAGAGCCGGATAAGACCAGCCCCGAGAGTTTGAATATCCTCTCCCGTACACGGGAGAGGGGAACTACCAGCGATAATGCGCAAAGGCCCGGTTGGCTTCGGCCATCCGGTGCGTATCTTCACGCTTTTTGACAGCATTGCCGCGGTTGTTGGCGGCATCCATCAGCTCACCCGAAAGCCGCGCGGACATGGTGGTTTCGCTGCGGCCGCGCGCGGCACCGATTACCCAGCGGATGGCCAATGCCTGCGCGCGCTCGGGGCGAACTTCGCAAGGCACCTGATAGGTAGCACCGCCAACACGGCGGCTGCGAACTTCCACACCGGGCTTCACATTATTCAGCGCTTCGTGGAACATCTGCATCGGATCTTTTTTGGCTTTCGCCTCAACAGTATCCAGCGCGCCATAGACGATACGCTCTGCAATGGATTTCTTTCCATCGAGCATCAGGTTGTTCATGAATTTGGAAAGGACGATATCACCGAATTTTGGATCGGGCAGGATAACGCGCTTTTCGGGACGACGACGACGTGACATTTTTCTATTCTCCCGCCTGGATTATTTAGGACGCTTCGCGCCATATTTGGAACGCGATTGCTTACGGTCTTTGACACCCTGGGTATCAAGCACGCCGCGCAGGACGTGATAACGAACACCGGGAAGGTCGCGAACACGGCCCCCGCGGATCAGAACAACCGAGTGTTCCTGAAGGTTGTGGCCTTCACCGGGAATATAGGAAATCACCTCGCGCTGGTTGGTCAGGCGAACCTTTGCAACTTTACGCAAAGCCGAGTTCGGCTTTTTCGGTGTGGTTGTATAAACACGGGTACAAACGCCGCGTTTTTGCGGGTTAGACTCCATTGCAGGGACCTTTGATTTGGTCTTCTGCGGGGCCCGGCCCTTGCGGACCAGCTGGTTAATCGTTGGCATATCTTCACCTTAATTGTTGGTCATGATTCCGGGCGGGAAACCGGTCCCCACTTTTCCTGAACCATGACTGCAAGTCAGATAATCGGTTACTCTGCCTGCATACCCGTATCCCCAAATCGGGGCGCGGCGGAGGCTCAGCCTTTGATCCGCCCGTGCATACAAACAATGTGCGCTATGTAATTTCCCGCAAATTTCGCAGACTCGAAAGTCCTCTGATTATGCGGAAGGCGCGCCAATAGCCGGGATTGCGCTAGACGTCAATATGGCATTGCGCCGTTTTGCATTTTGCCGGCGGCTGATGTAAAAAACGCTCTCAATGTGGCGGGGGCAGGCTATGCGTACAGCGATTATTGCAGATGACCATGATGTCGTCCGGCACGGTCTTGCCGCTGTGCTAGCTGAAATTGATGATGTCGAGCTGGTCGCACAGGCTGCAAATGGCATAGAGGCAATCTCTCTGGTCAAGCAGCATCACCCGACGCTGTTATTGCTGGATGCCGCCATGCCAATGGCACGCGGAATCGAGGTGTTTTCCGAAGCACGGCGCTGGAGCCCAGATACTAGAATAGCCCTCGTTACCGGATTCACGTCAACTGGCCTCCTCACCGACTGGATGGCGGCCGGTGTGGACGGTTTGTTCCTGAAAAGCTGCGCGCCAGACGAGATGAAAACGGGGTTTGAGGCTATCCTGAGCGGCGGCAATTATATCGCCGAAGAGATCATCAGAATGATTGCAGAAAAAAGTGACCGCCCCGAATTGACCGCCCGGGAACGAGAGGTGTTGGCACTCATCGCGGCGGGCAACATGAATGCGGCAATTGCCACGCGGCTTTCGATCAGCGCAAAGACTGTCGAAAAACACCGTGCGAGCTTGATGGCAAAGGTCGGCGCGCATTCGATTTCAGAGTTGCTGGTCTACGCCCTGCGCGAGGGACTGCTTGATGAGCATCGTCAACTATGATTCTGAAAATGGGTCATTTACCCCATAGCGGCAGCGAAAAATCCGGGATATTTCGCTGATATGGCCACGCTCCACCGCCCCCCCGACAGCAAATCAACGTGGCGCATTATTGGCTGCTGGCTGTTAGCGCTCTGTAGCGCCCTTGTCCCGCAACCCCTATTTGCCGGTGAGGCAATTGAACTGCGCGGCGGCGACTTCTACGTGCAATCGACGGCGAATGCTTCGGTTTTCATCGACAATGACGGTAGTATCTCGATCGCGGATGTAGTCGCACGACCAGAGTGGTTTAAGCCTGTCGAAACCCGCTGGCTTGATTTCGGCCCTGTCAACGGCCGGATATGGGTTCGCTTCCCGCTAAAGAATACGGCAGATAACGTTGGCGAATGGGTTATCAATCTGCGCCGACAATTTGTCGAAGAATTGCGGGTTCAGAAAGTCAGTCCAGATGGCAAGATCACTACTCTTATCGATTTGCCTGCCGGACATAGCTATAGTGATCGGCCGGTAGATGACCGCTACATAGCTGCTACGTTTACGATGGCGGCAAATGAGCGGACGGACCTATACATATCCTATCGGTCGGAATCGACGAGCTGGATGCCGGTCACATTCGCCACGCGCGACACAAATCGATCGGCCCGGAGGCGCGAAGAGATAGTCAACTGGACGTTGAACGGAGCGCTTATCGCTATGTTCCTTGTCGCGGTCGTGATGGGTCAGGTCATCGGCTGGCGGTTGGCGCTCGCCTTTTGTGCGTATATTGGCTTCGGGATGTCATTTGTGGCCAGTCAGGAAGGCTACCTGCTCCAATATTTTTCCAGAATCGATCCGAGGCTCTTCTATGTCTACACGCCGATATTGCTGGTCGGCATGACAATGTCTTCGGTTCAATTCGCCCGCATGCTGTTCAATTCGAAGAAAAAGTTTCCCAAATATGATCGAGGCCTGCTCGGCTATTTCTATTTTTCCTTCCTGCTGGGCCTGGCGACACTGTTCGTATTCTCGGCCAAAGAGGTCATCGTGGGTACCTTCCTGACCATGCCCGTCGGTGCCTCACTGTTCTTTGGGCTGGGCATCATCGCGCGGCTTAAGGGCCTTGCCGGTGCAATGCCGTTCCTGATCGGATCAAGCTTCGTGCTGTTCACCATACTATTCACAGCAATGGCGCATACCTATCCGGGCACGATCTCACTCGCAGCCACCCTCGATTTCGGACATGTGAGCCTTGTCGCGGTAAGCTTCGCATTTGCCGGTGCCATAGTGGTCAAGATGCTGAAGATCAGGGAGAAGCTCAACGAAACATTACGCAGCGAGCTTGTATCAACGCAGGAGAAGCTCCGCCTGTCGGATGCACTACGAGAAAGCCAATCGAAATTTGATTCAGTGCGCCGTCAGGCCGACCTGCACCGTGCACAGCTTGCTTCGACCAGCCATGATTTCCAGCAGCCACTGCTATCGCTCCGCAAAAGCCTCGCGCAGCTAACGAGGGCCGACCCTGCCGCGAGCAACCAAGTGAATGCGGCATTTGACTATTTGGAGCAGCTAACCAAAAACAGCATTAGCGAAACGTCGGTTCAGACAGGCTTGGCCGGCAGCGGCGGCGCGGCAACCGAGAATTTTTCTGCAAATGCTGTTTTGGACAATATCATAGCGATGTTTGCAGGCGAGGCTGCTGAAAAAGGGCTGTCGTTGCGATATCGTCCGAGTAGCAGCAAAATCAAAGCCGATCCGCTCGCGCTGATGCGGATCATCAATAACCTGGTTGCAAATGCGATCAGGCATACACAGGCCGGCGGCGTGCTGGTCGCCTGCCGACCGCGCAAAAACCATATTCTGGTCCAGGTGCACGACACTGGGCCGGGCATGGACGAGGAAACACTCCGCACCAGCTTGCACGCCTTTGTGAAGGGCGATGATAGCGAGGGCAGCGGGCTGGGTCTCCATATTGTGAAATCAATGTGCGCAGAACAGGGCTTTGCATTCACCGCGCGTTCGCTTCCCGGCCGCGGCTCTTCATTTTCGGTTCAGATTCCTAGGGTTTAGGCCCAAAATATGGGGTATCTACCCCATAGAACATCCATTCCCTTTGCTGTCTTTTTGAAGCTGTCGAAAGACAAGTTTCAAGACGACCCGAAAGGAAAGACAGATGAAAAAGACATTAGCAAATATCGCACTTATCGCATCCACAATCTCGCTTGCCGCTTGCATGGGGGAAGGCATAGGCCCGGGATATGGAGCCAGCCCCGGAACCGGAAGTCAGGGCGCACCGCCCAGCGTAGCCCCGGCGGAGTTGTATGATCTGGGAATTGATGGCGACCGGCTGAGGCCATCAGTGTCCCACGGCAACGGTTCACGCGTCAGAGTGTGCATCCGAAACGCCACGAAATGGAATAAGGGAATCGGCCTTGTTGGTCGCCAGTGGTTTCAAGCTGATCCAAATGGCACCTCTTGCGTAAACAATGTCGCTGCAGGCCCGGGCCAGCGTTTCGCCCTGTGGAAAGCAAAATTTGCCGGCGTGATGACCAATATGGGCGCCCGCGAGCTCGACCTCACTGGCCATGAAGGCAACACCGTCACCTACACCTGGACAGGGAAATAAGGCGGAAAAGTAAGCTTTGGGGCGGAGGTGCGTCGGTGTATCGATCCAATTTTGATCCATGCATCTCCTGCCCCGGATACCGGAGGGCTGTCTCGAGAGACAGCCCTCATTTCTATGCAAACGCCGCTTTTGCTCACTGCCTCAGTTTGCTATGCATACCCCCATGACAGGGGAATTTGATGCAGCCGGAACGGCGATAGAGGGCGCGCTGCTGGGCATGGCGGTTGAGGGAGAGAAGCCCGGCGGGCACCATAGCGGCGATGGTGACGGTAGCTGCCTGAATTGCGGCGCTGCTCTTTCCGGCGCATTTTGCAATCGGTGCGGGCAAAAGGCCCGTATCCACCGCAGCTTTGCCGCCATCTGGCATGACATCCTCCACGGCGTATTGCATTTTGATGGCAAAATGTGGCGCACGCTGCCGATGCTAGCTTTCAAACCCGGGCAATTGACGCGGCGTTATGTGCATGGCGAACGCGCCGGTTTTATCTCGCCAATGGCGTTATTTCTATTCTCGATTTTTCTAATGTTCGCCATTTTCAGTTTTACCGGCGGGTCGGCCGCGTCAAACACTGATCGTTTGGCCGAATCGCAGCAGATTAGCGCCATGATCACAGCGCTGGAGAAAAAAACCGAGGCGTTGAAACTGGACGTGCAAAACGGCACCGCAGACAAAACAGAATTATTGGAAGCACGCGAAGAGTTGGTTTCCGCCAAACAAGCGCTCAATATTGTCGCCAAACTTGAGAACCAAGCCCTACCCTACCCGGATGCCGGCATCGGAAAGGATGAAAGCGACCGTATCGTCTCCTTTGATTCAGATATCAAAACCGGAATAAAATGGCTCGATGATCGCCTCTTGTCCGGCGCAAAAAAGGCCAATTCCAACCCCAGCCTGCTGATTTACAAACTCAGGTCGAACGGCTATAAATTTGCTTGGCTGCTCATCCCCTTGTCACTGCCTTTTGTATGGCTGGCAACAATGGGCGCAGGCGGCGGTTTGCGCGTGTATCATCTGTATGACCATGCGGTATTCACCACCTATTCGATTGCCTTCATGTCGCTCCTGTTTCTACTCTGCTCTTTGTTGGCCCGATCGGGATTGAGTTTTGCCTGGTTCGCGCTGGTCATAGTCCCGCCGGTTCATCTCTATAAGCAGCTGAAATATGCTTATCAGTTTAACCGCTTGAGCACGATATTGCGGCTAGTTTTACTGCTCGCCTTTATCGCCATTATTTTGGCGCTTTTCTTCCTCACGCTGCTATTCCTCGGAATATTAGGATGACCACATGACCATTGGAATTGACCGTCGGCAGCTTGTTCAGCTGGGCACATTTGGGCTGGGGGCGCTGGCGGCACCCTCGATACTGAACGCCTCATTCGCATCCGGCTTCACCCACGCCGTGGCAAGCGGGGAGCCTTCGCAACATTCGGTATTATTGTGGACACGCTTTGCCAGCGCAGCAGAGACCAAGCTGACCGCCGAGGTTAGCCGCGATATGGATTTCACCCAAATCATCGGCGGCGGGAATGTCGCGGCATCGCCCGCACGCGATCATATTGCCAAGCTAACGGTAACCGGGCTGCCGGCGAATAGCTGGTATTATTACCGCTTTATCGCGCCCGATGGGCAGATGTCACCGGTGGGACGCACGCGCACTTTACCCGATGGCGGCGATGCTCCGTTCCGGCTGGGGGTGTTTTCTTGTGCCAACATGCCCTTTGGATATTTCAATGCCTATGGCCATGCAGCACAGCATGGCCAAATCGATCTGGCGGTGCATCTGGGTGATTATTTTTACGAATATCGCCGCGGAACATACCCATCATCGAGGGCTGTTTTGGCGAACCGCATCATCGAGCCAGCGAACGAAATCATCGCGTTGGCCGACTATCGACTGCGCTATGCATCTTACCGGCTTGATCCCGATCTGCAACGATTGCATCAGCTTTATCCGATGATCGCGATGTGGGACGATCATGAATTTGCCAATGATGCCTGGCAGGGTGGCGCCCAAAATCACGACGAAGCAGAGGGCGATTGGGCAGACCGTAGGTTCGCTGCTGAAAAAGCCTACCGGGAATGGATGCCGGTGCGTGATCTGGATGCGAGCGGGAGCCGCTGGAGCCGATATGAAATCGGCAATCTGGCGACCATCCACATGACCGAAAGCCGCATCACCGGACGATCAAAACAGCTTAGTCTTGGCGCAGCTTTGCGGGGCGCGGAAGACCGGATGCAGGCGCTTAGAAAATTTCGCGATGGCGCATGGCAAGACCCGACGCGCAGCATGCTGGGCAGCAAGCAGGAAAGCTGGCTTGCCAAGGGTTTTGCGGCGAGCAAGGCCAAATGGAATATCTGGGCGCAGCAGACCATTATTGGCAAGGTGCAGCAACCTGCAGAATCGGTCGACTGGCTCGATCCGGAAAGCCCGCCATTCGTAAAAGGCCGCGTTCGGCTTGGCGCGATGGTGGCAAAGGCTGGGCTGCCAAGCAATATGGATATGTGGTCCGGCTATCCGGCGGCGCGTGCGCGTGCGTTGTCCGCCGCCCAATCCGCCGATGCCGATCTGGTCGTGCTCACCGGCGACAGCCACAATGCATGGGCGTTTGACCTTGATCATGATGGTAAGCCGGCCGGCGTGGAAATGGCCGGACAAAGCGTGTCCTCCCCCGGTTTTGAATATTATCTGCGCGGCGCAAAACCTGCCGACATCGCAAAATCGATGATGGCCGCCAACAGCGAACTCAAATGGACCGACACGTCACAGCGCGGCTATATGACGGTGACGCTATCGCAGGAAAAAGTAACCTCCCACTGGCACTTCATGGCGACCACGGGCAAACGCGATTTGGCACTCGCCGGAAGCCACCGGATGACGGTGAAGAGAGGAAAGCGGGCTTTTGAACGGTAACAGACGCCGTAAATAACAGATAAATTTGATTCTATTCTGGATTGGGGTAGATGTTTGACGGCTGGCTGGTGAAATTTACATGGCTTAGGGGGCGATAATGGGTGTCATTTCCAAACTGGCAGCGGCTGTTACACGGTCAATTTTAGCCGTATTGTTGGCGAGCATTCCAGCTGCTCTGTCCGCTCAGTCCAGTGATAACCCAGCAGCAATCCAGGCCGATCCCAACGTTGCAGCTGAGCTCACACAGTTGCCGCTCATTTCGACTGACGTGTTTACTGCCCCAGGCAAAATGGTCCGGCCCAAACTCTCCCCCGATGGCCGTCAAATGGTCTATCGCGAGCAGGTTGACGGTGAAAAATTTCTGACCGTAAAGGGCGTCGATCAAGGATCGGCGGTTCAAATTGCCACCCCAAAGCAAGTCCGCGTTAATTGGTACCGGTGGGCAGGCAATCAAAGGATATTGTTAAGCCTCACTTCCAAATTCCGCCTTCTTGATAACGGTCTGCGGATCACCTCCTTGCATGTGTTCGACTTATCCACGCGCGAGTTCACCCGGCTCGGGCGCCGAAAACAACCGCCAGATGGCGACAATGTGCTGTATGTTGATCCCGATGGTGAATATCTGCTCTTGTCGCTGCAAAGAACTCTGTTTGATTATCCAGCTGTGTTCAGGATTGGAATCGCCGACAATAGCATCCGCCAGACTATCCGTTCCCAGAGCAGCATCTGGCGCTGGATTGCGGATGAACAAGGCGTTGTGCGAATGGGCATCTCCTACAAGCATAATGGCATCAACATCTATTACCGCCGGAGCCCCAGCGGCAAATTCAAACTGATTAGCAAGATACGCGAAAAGGATAGCGACGAAGAAAGGGAAGAAAGCCTGCTCGACATCGCGCAAATCGTTTCTGGCAGCGACGAAGGCTATGTGCTTTCGAACAAGAAAACCGGGCGGTTTGCGCTCCACAAATTTAATTATCAGACCCGCAAGTTAGGCGAGGTGGTCCTCGATCATCCTGAGAATGATATAACCAGCTATCAGTTGAATAATGAAGGGACGGCCCTACTGGCTGCGCAATATACCGACTCGCGCGACCGCATCGTCTGGTTCAACGACAAAATGAAATCCATTCAGGCAAAACTGGAGAAAGCTGTGCCCGGCCAGGAAGTCTGGATACAATCGCGCAGCCGCGACAATAAACGCATGATTATTTTCACGACCTCCTCGACAGACCCCGGCAGCTATTATCTTTTCGAACCCGACACAAAACGGCTTCATCGCTTTGGCGGAATCAACGATCCTATTGATCCAGCCAAGATGGCCGAGACATCATACATAAAATACACCGCGCGCGATGGGTTGAAGATACCGGCTTATCTCACCTTGCCAAAGGGACGTGAAGCGAAAGGACTGCCGCTTGTCATCATGCCGCATGGCGGGCCGTACGGTGTGCGCGATACGCTCGATTATGATGCGCAGGTCCAGTTTCTGGCCAATCGCGGCTACGCTGTGCTCCGCCCCAATTATCGCGGATCCGACAGCTATGGCGAGGATTTCTATGAACGCGGCGAGGGCCAGATCGGGCGCACAATGCAAGATGACCTTGATGACGGGATGGACTGGCTGGTCAAAGAGGGAATAGTCGATGCCGGCAGGGTGTGTCTCGTTGGTTCATCCTATGGCGGCTATGCGGCGCTTTGGGGCGTCATCCGCAATCCCGAACGTTATCGATGTGCCGCAAGCTTTGCAGGTGTAACGCATTGGCGAAAGCAGCTTAAATATGATGGTAAATTCTTCAAAAGCCGGCATGCTCGCGCATGGAAGAAAAAGGTTCGCGGCGAGGAAGATTTTGATCTGGACAGTGTTTCTCCGGCGGAGCAGGCAGCCAGATTGAAACGTCCGGTGTTGCTGACGCATGGCGATGAAGACGGCAATGTACCGATTAGCCAGTTCAATATGATGCTAAAGGCTGCGAAGAAGGCCGGGGCGAATATTGAAAGCAAAGTATACAAGGGCGAAGGTCATGGCCTTGCAAAGCGTGCCAACGAAAAAGACTGGTATGACCGTCTCGAAGCGTTCCTGAAAAAACATAACCCGCCATAGTAGCGCCCTAGGGTGTCGGTCCTACCCACTCACAACCCTGTCCCATGGCCCGGTGATGGCAAAGGTTGTCGTCGGCGAGTAGAGATTGACGAACATCGTTGATCCGTCGGGCGAGAAGCAGGCGCCGGCAAATTCGGTCTGGATGCGGCTGCGGGCGAACATGTATGTTTTACCTTCGGCCGTTACGCAGCGCAGATGGTTGTTGACGATATCGGTATATTGATCCTCGCTCACCATCAGATGGCCGTTTGGCATGACGCAGATATTGTCGCCCAGATTATAGGTCGCCGGATCGCTCGATTCTAGGAATAGCTCAAGCGCGCCCTGGTTACCTTTTTGGCCTTCTTTGCGCGATGGCGTGTAGCGGAAAATCTGGCCATATTTGGCCGCGCCGCCGCTGGTGGCGGTGAAGTACATCTGCTTGTCCTTGTCGTCCCAAAAAATGCCCTCGCCGCGGGCAAATAATGTAGCGCCCTTTGCAGCGCCGCGCGTCCGCAATTCACCGGCGCTTCGTTCCGGGTCATCGAGGGTAACCCATTTTGCGCGATACTTCATGCCGAGCTTTGCCAGCGGCGTATCGTGGTTGCGCGTATCGGCAATTTCGAGCGCCATCGCCTGCAACGTGCCGCCCTCGGCCAGCTTGCCTTTTACCTTGGGAATGAACCGGTAGAACAGGCTATCACCGCGGTCTTCAGTCATATAGGCAATGCCGGTGCGCGGATCGATGCAGACCGCTTCATGGACGAAGCACCCCATGGCTTTGAGCGGAACCGGATCGGCCATTCCCTTTTTTCCGGCAGGAACTTCGAAAATATAGCCATGATCCTTGCCTACGCCCTCGCCCGCCTCGACCGCGGTTTCTTCGCAGGTCAGCCAGCTGCCCCAGGGCGTGATCCCGCCCGAACAGTTGCGGATGGTGCCCGCTAGGCTGAGCCATTCTTCGGTAACCTTGCCTACCGCCATGTCATAAATCATCGTGGTCGTGCCGCCAGGCAGCGGAGCCTTTGGCTTTTCAGTCATCGCGTCATAAGCGGCAAAGCCCTCGCCGGGGCGCGAGCGATAGGGGCCTTCGCGCAATTGGCGCGGCGTCAATTCATGGTTTCGCACCAGCGCAACCTTGCCATCACCAATATCGATACAGCCCATGCCATCGGCTGCATTGGGTACGACCATCCCGTCATCCATGACATTGCCTAGCCGCGAGATCACCTTGTAGGAAAACCCTTCTGGCAAATCGAGCAAGCGGCTTGGATCGGGAACCAGGCTGCCATAGCCGGGCACTTCGCTACGGCCCATAACTGGAACGTTGGCATGCGCGCGTACAGCGAGGCCGGCAAATGCGGTGCCGAGCATTGTTGCTCCGAATTGGCGGCGGGATACGGGCATGGTGATACTCCTCGTTGCTTTGTCTGGGGTATGCAGGTGCCAGCGGCAATTGGCAATCGCTGGCTTATGCCACGGCCTACTCTGTTGTGGCATCTACGGCGATACGGCTGACGCGCAGCTTATCGATCTTTCGTTCATCCATATCGACCACTTCAAAGCGCCAACCCTGATCGGTAAAGGTCTCACCCTCTTTGGGAAGATGCCGCAGCAGATGCAGCACATGGCCAGCCGTGGTCGCATAATCGCGTGCCTCCGATAGCTTGATCCCGAGCGTTTCAGCCAGCGTATCAGCAGACATTGCGCCCGAAACCAGCATAGAACCATCATCAAGCTCCACGATGCTTGGCGCGCTGCCCTGTTCCTGATCAGAGGCAAATTCACCAGCGATGGCGGAGAGCAAATCGTTCGGTGTTACGATACCTTCAAAATGGCCATACTCATCATGCACCAGCAGCATCGGCACGTCGGCAAGACGGAGTATCTCCAGCGCGTCCATTGCATCAAGCTGATCTGGCACAATCTCTGCCTTGCGCATCAACTTGCGGATATTGAGGTGCTTGCGGGTAATCTGCGCCGCCACGATATCACGCGCCTGCACCACGCCAATAATGTCATCGACGCCTCCCTCTGCCACCGGAAGGCGCGTATGCACCGAATTTACCAGCATCTCGCTAATATGATCAGCTGAGGCATCTACCGGCAGCCAGTCAACATCTGTACGCGGCGTCATCACCTCTCGCACCGGGCGGTCGGCGAGGCGGACGACGCCGGCAATCACCTTATGCTCATGTTCCTCGATCAGGCCAGCATTCGTGGCTTCGGCAAAAACCATCTTCAATTCTTCGGCAGACAGCGCCGGGCGGCTATCCCGGTTGAGCCCGATGAGCCGGAAGATTGCCGCGCTCGATTTGTCGAGTATCCAGACAAAGGGCGCAGCTATCTTCGCCAGCAGCGCCATCGGCCCAGCCATGGTGATAGCAAGCCTCTCGGGTGCAACCAGCGCGATCTGCTTTGGCACCAACTCGCCGATCACCAGCGAAAAATATGTCGTGATGCCGATCACCAGCCCAAAGCCCAAAGTCTCCGCAAGCCCCGGCTCGACACCCAGCAATATCAGCCGTTCGCCGACAGGCCCGCCCAGACTTGCGCCCGAATAAGCACCTGCAATAATGCCAATCAGGGTAATGCCGATCTGCACCGTTGAGAGGAATTTACCCGGGTCCTGCGCCAATTCCAGCGCCACTTTCGCGCCCTTGCTACCAGCTTCTGCGCGGGCTTGTAGCTTCGCCGTGCGCGCCGATACGATCGCCAGTTCCGACAGCGCGAAAATGCCGTTAAGCGCAATCAGCGCCAATATGATCGCGGCGTCTATCCAGGGAAAAGGGGCAAGGTTCATCTTAGCATTTTGTCATAAGCGAATGTCGGGTGATTTGGCAATATATTCAGGCAGCGGCGGGATGGTCGCTGGCGAATAGCGCTGCGAGGCAAGGATTGAAGGCGAAGCGTGTGGAGAGTTCAGGGTTTGATTGGAAGCATTGTTGCTGTTACGATAATAATCACAGGGACAGCCTGCTGACTGTTCCTAAACGCGCTTAATTTGGGGACAAAGTAAACTGTCGCCACAATTTCAACAATTTCAGGAGAGTAGGCATTGCAGCGGATCGGGTTGTTGCTGACATCTGTCTTTTTGGCATTTGGCGTGGGCGGTACCGCCGCTGGCCAAACAACCGAAGCCTCCGGCGCTAGAGCCAAGATCGAGAAGCTTTCACGGTCGATGGTGTGGCAGCCGGGGGCCGAGGGCAAACAGGTGCCCCTATGGCCCGACGATCTGACCATTCTCAAACCCGAATCCGACAGGCCCGAAGAGGTCGGGAACGGCTCGAGGCTGGTTGCGGGACGCCCATGGCATTGGGCCAGCTATGTTTCCCGTCCGACCATGACCATCTACCCGCCCAATGGGGAAAGCACCCGCGCTGCAATCTTGGTATTGCCGGGTGGCGGATACTTGGCCGTGGCCATGGATCTCGAAGGAACCGAGATTTGCGACTGGATTACGAAGCAGGGCATGACCTGTGTCCTGTTAAAATACCGGGTTCCGCAAGCTTGGCGTCACGGCGAAGACCGCGCAGAAGGAGCGCCGGAGGTGCAGCTTCCCCTGCAAGACGCGCAGCGTGCGATGGGCTTGCTACGATACCGCGCCTCCTCTTACGACATCGATCCCCGCAAGATCGGCGTTATCGGTTTTTCTGCCGGCGGGCACCTCGCCGCAGCGGTGAGCAACGCAGAGAAGCGCACGTACGAACCGGTAGATGCGGCTGACCGGGAGTCTTCGCGTCCTGACTTCGCGATCATAAACTATCCGGGGCATCTGTGGGATGAGAGCAGCGCCAAGACAAGCCTCAAGCTTTCTCCGTGGGTCGAAATCAGCGCGGACGCCCCGCCAACGTTGTTGATCCACGCCATGAACGATCCCACCGACAATATCCGGCATTCCATGGCCTATGGTCTGGCTTTGAGCGACGCGGGCGTTCCCGTCGATATGCGCTTCTACGCCAAGGGTGGTCACGCGTTCGGGATGCGCCCGACGCCTGATCCCATCACCACGGAATGGCCCGGTCTCGTCAAGAAATGGCTGCATACGATCAAGGTGCTGTAGTTGGAATTACGGTGGCAGGTCCACAATTCTATAAACTCCCGCTGTTCTGCACACCATGGCGGTGTTAGCTTCCCGAAAGGCAGCAGAAAAACCCCCGTTTCACATTACCCTTGTTACCCTAACCGCTGTTCAGCTTGCCGAAAGTAACGCCGGTGCAGTTTGGCGCATGTGATTTTTTGGCGCCAACAGTTGAGGTATAGTTATGACGAAGAGTAAATTTGCAATGAGCGCGGCGTTGGTTGCCGCGCTGTCGCTTTCGGCCTGCACCACCAACCCCGAAACCGGAAACAAGCGCGTCTCAAAAGCCGCAATCGGCGGGCTTGGCGGGGCGCTTGGCGGTTATCTGCTTGGCGATTTGATCGGTGGGCGGCGTGACCGCACCGAAAAGATTCTCGGCGCAGGCATCGGCGCTGTGGTCGGCGCGGGCGTCGGCCATTATATGGATGAGCAGGAGAAGAAGCTGCGCAAGCAAACGGCGGGAACCGGTGTGAATGTTATCCGCGACGGCGATAATCTGGTGCTTGATATGCCGGCGGAACTGACCTTCGCGGTCAATGATGCATCGGTGCAGCCCGCCTTCCAAAGCACGCTAGATCAAGTGGCTTCAACGTTGACGCAATATGAAAGCACCTATGTCGACGTGCTCGGCCATACCGACAGCACCGGCAGCGATGCGTATAACCAAAGCCTCTCCGAACGCCGGGCGAGCTCGGTGGCGAATTACCTATCTGGGCGCGGCGTTCAGCAGGCCCGGCTGGCCACGCGCGGATATGGCGAGAGCCAGCCCAAGGCGTCAAACACAACCGAAGAAGGCCGCAGCGCCAACCGGCGGGTCGAAATCAGGCTGGTTCCGGTAACCGAGGATCAGGGATAAAAAAGCAGCGAGCCCGTCTAAACCGTTACGCCTGTCAGCAATTTGGGCAGCGCGCCGCTTTCCCCGCGCGCCTCTGACATGAAAAAATTCTTCACTGGCTTTGCCCGCTGAATAAGGCCCATGCCAAAGCGGCGCACGGCAGAGGCGGTGCGGCCAGGGACTGCATAGATGCGGTTCAGGCTATCGGTCGCCATCGCCACGGCCAGCGTATCGACGCTGCGCCAGCGCGAATAGCGGTCAAGCAACTGTGCATCACCCAGATCAAGGCCCAAACGCGCGCCATCGACGAGCACCTCGGTCAGCGCAGCAACATCGCGCAGGCCAAGGTTGAGCCCCTGCCCGGCAATCGGGTGGATGCCGTGCGCGCTGTCGCCGACCAGCACCAAACGCTCTGCGGTGATCGAACCGGCATGGTGAAAGCCGAGCGGAAATGTCGAAAGCGGTGTGGCCATTTCAACCTTGCCCAGCATCCCCGCCATAGCCTTTTCCAATTCAGCGGTAAAAGCGCGCTCAGATAATTTCAGATAAGCAGGCGCGTCGGCGCGGCGTTTTGACCAGACAATCGCAGAACGGTTGCGTCCGTCATGATTTAGCATCGGCAATACCGCGAATGGCCCCGCTGGATAGAATATCTCATAGGCCACATTATTATGCGGTTTCTCATGATAAATAACGCCGACCAGCGCGCTATGATCATATTGCCAGCTGGCGGAGCGGATGCCTGCTTCATCGCGGGTCGCACTACGTCGCCCCTCGGCAGCCACCAATAGCCTTCCGCCAAGCCTTGATCCGTCACCAAGCGTCACGACCACACCGGCGACGCTGCGTTCCTTTGCCGTAATGTCTACCGGCATATGCAGGCTGATATGCTCGCTTTTGCTTGCCGCTTCAAAAAGCACGCGGCGCAGCGCGCGGTTTTCAAACATCTGGCCCAAAAAGCCTTCCTCCTCGGTCGGAGCGAAATCGAGCGTGCCCGGTTTGAGCTGATCGCTGACCCAGATTTTCCTAATCGGACAGCCTTTATCAGCCAGCGCTTCATCAAGGCCGATAGCCCTGAGCATATTGTAGCTTGAAGAGGAAATCGCCGAAGTGCGGCCATCAAAGCCTTTCGCCATCATCGCCGCGGGATCGGCGCGGTCGATGACATGGCTGGAAATACCGTGCGCCGCCAGCGCAAGCGCCTGCGTCAGGCCGATAAGGCCGCCGCCAATGATGATGATATCGCGTTGCTGAGTCGGCATACAAACCTGCATATATATAGTAACCCCGTTTGTCATCGCCGCGTTGATGCAATGCAGGTTTCAGCTGTTGCATAAATATAATACACTCGGCCTTGACGCGGAGTCCCTCGCTCCGGCAAAAGGGCAATAATCGAGGAACAAGGGACTGACAGCAGCATGGCGACGCGGGCCTCAAAATCAACATTGACCGGATGGCGCGAAATGATGCGGCTGTCCATTATGCGCAGCGGAGCGCTGATAGCGGCGATTGCGCTTGGGATCTTCGCGGCGTTCTACGCCGTTTCGGTGCTAAGCTATTCGCCTGCCGACCGCGCCTTCAACACCGCGGCAAAGAATGTTTCGCAAAACTGGATGGGGCAGACCGGGGCCTATCTGGGCGACGGAGCGCTGTTCCTGTTTGGCCTTCCGGCAATATTCCTGCTGCCATTGATGCTGGTGATGGCGCGGCGGCTATGGCGTGATGTGCCGCAACCGCGCTGGAAACGGCAATGGCTGCTATGTTTGGTCGGCATGCTACTCACCGGCTTTGGCCTTGCTTACTGGCAGCAGGCAAATGACAATGGCCTGCCCGCCGGATGGGGCGGTGCGCTGTCGCTGCTGCTTAATATTGGCGCAAACACGCTCGCCGCCATGGTCGAAGGCGGCTGGCAGACGTTCCTGAACTTCGTGCTTGTCATGGGCAGCATCGTCGGCGGGCTTTTTCTTGTTGTACGCTCGCTCGAACTGGAACGGCCATTGCTGCGTATTCCGGAAATAAAATTACCGATACCCGGCCTTGGCAAAGCGAAGGCCGGAAAAGCAGGGCTCAATGTGACAGCGGAGACAGCCAGCGACAATGATGCTGAGGCCGCGCCGCGCAAAATTGTCGAACCTGCCAAGCGCAAGGCACCCGAAATTTCGGACAGAAGGCTGGCTCCTCAAAAAGCAGCCTTTGCAACCGGCGCACGGCAGGGCGACTTTTTTGGTTCCTATGAATTGCCTTCGATTGACCTGCTGGACTCGCCGTCAGAGAATACCGCGCCAAAACTGGATAAGGCCGCGCTCGAAGCCAATGCGCGGCTGCTCGAGTCCGTCCTTGACGATTTCCATGTGAAGGGTGAAATCAGCGCCGTACGCCCCGGCCCGGTGGTCACCATGTATGAGCTCGAACCCGCTGCCGGTATCAAGGCCAGCCGGGTCGTCCAGCTCGCCGAGGATATCGCGCGCAACATGTCGGCCATGTCGGCGCGTGTTTCCACAATCCCTGGACGCACGGTGATGGGGATTGAACTTCCCAATGCGGAGCGTGAGTCCGTGGTCTTGCAGGAAATGGTCGCGTCGAATGATTTTGCCGAGCAAAAAGGCGCACTGCCGATCATCCTTGGTAAGAATATCGCGGGCGATCCGGTCATCGCTGATCTCGCGCCGATGCCGCATTTGCTCGTTGCCGGCACCACCGGATCGGGCAAATCGGTTGGGCTTAATTGCATGATATTGTCGCTGCTATACCGGATGACGCCTGACCAGTGCCGGTTGATCATGATCGATCCCAAAATGCTCGAACTGTCGAGCTACGATGATATCCCGCATTTGCTCTCCCCTGTGGTCACCCAGCCTGCAAAAGCTGTGCGCGCGCTGAAATGGGCGGTCGAGCAGATGGAAGAGCGCTACCGCATGATGTCATCGCTGTCGGTACGCAACCTGGCTAATTTCAACGAGAAGGTCCGCGCCGCGAAAGCAAAGGGCAAGCCGCTGGGGCGCAAGGTTCAGGTCGGCTATGATCCGATGACCGGCCAGCCTGAATATGCCGAGGAATCGCTTGAATATGAACCGATGCCGCAGATTGTGATCATCGTCGATGAACTTGCTGACCTGATGATGACGGCGGGCAAAGAGGTCGAATTTCTGATCCAGCGGCTGGCGCAAAAGGCGCGCGCGGCTGGCATCCACCTTATTATGGCGACGCAGCGGCCCTCGGTTGATGTGATTACCGGCGTTATCAAGGCGAACCTGCCAACGCGCATCAGCTTCCATGTCACCAGCAAGATCGACAGCCGCACCATCCTTGGCGAACAGGGTGCTGAACAACTGCTTGGCAAGGGCGACATGCTTTATATGGCGAGCGGCAAGGGGCTAACGCGCATTCACGGGCCATTTGTATCCGATGACGAGGTTCGCCGTGTAGCCGATCACTGGCGCGGCCAAGGGCAGCCTGAATATATTACTGCGGTTACCGAAGAGCCCGAAGAAGGCAGCTATGCGCTTGACGGAATGGGCGACGACAATCCGGAAGATGCGCAATATCGCAAAGCCTGCCAAATCGTTTTTGACAGCCAGAAAGCTTCAACCAGCTGGTTGCAACGCCAATTGCGGATAGGCTATAACAGCGCGGCGCGGCTGATTGACAGGATGGAAGAAGAAGGCATTGTGTCACCGCCCAACCATATTGGCAGGCGCGAAGTAATGCGTGATCGTAACGGCGAGCCGATTTAGCGGCCTGATTCTAGCATATGGCCGATATTGCCTGAATATATGGTTCAGCCACTGTTAAAAGGCATTTGCCTAACGAAGTAGCGAAGAAATTTGAAGGATATGAATGTGATGAACAAATATCTGGCTACCGCGCTCGCGGCTCCTGTTGTTCTTTTGGCAACTGCACCAACCTTGGCGCAGAAGTCAGGCTCGATGGCGCAGGTCGTGTCGCATATGAAAGCTGTGGCCACGATGACGGCCAGCTTCACGCAGACCGACCGTAAAGGCAAATCCGTCTCAGGCAAATTACTGCTCAAGCGCCCGGGCCATATCCGTTTCCAATATCAAAAGGGCGTACCACTTCTGGTAGTGGCCGACGGCAGAACGCTCACCATGATCGATTATGAAGTGAAACAGGTGCAGCGCTGGCCGATCAAAAATAGCCCGCTTGCCGCGCTGCTCGATCCGGGCCGCGACCTTTCCAAGTATGGCAAACTGATCCCGACCAGAAACAGCAATGTGATCAGCGTTAGGGTCAAAGACCCACGGCGCCCCGAATATGGCACGATCACGATGATCTTCGTCAAGAAGGCGGGCGCGCCGAGTGGGCTGACCTTAAATGGCTGGGTCGCGCTCGACAGCAAAAATAACCGAACGACGGTGCGACTCGGGAATGTAAAATTCAACACACCGATCGCAAAATCTCAGTTTCGTTGGAAGGATCCGCGTCCAAAACGCCGGAAATAGCGGTTTACAAAAGGTTAATCTCGACGAAGCGATATTCTGCGCCGACCAGATGCCTTCCTAAACGGCGTTGTTCATCTAGGGGACAGGTTGGCAGGCGTAATTTGTAAAACATCGGAAGTCGGCAGTTTGTGTGGTTTTCCCCCTGTTGCCCATGACGAGACGCTGGCTCCTGATAACGCGTGACGAACGCAAGCTTGGCCCTCATCCCAAATGCCCCCGGGATGGGGGCTTTGCTTTTTCTGCGTTGAGGCACGGCGGTGTCGGCCCTCACCCCCACCCTGACAAACAAATACAAACAAACTTGCCCCTCTGCGCGCGCGCCTCTAAGCAGCGAGCATGTCAAACAACCTCCGTATTGCTTCCTGGAATATCAACTCGGTTCGCGCGCGCATTGATATTGTCCAGCGATTCCTACGCGAAGAAGCGCCCGATATTCTCTGCCTTCAGGAAACCAAAGTCACTGACGAGATTTTCCCGGAAGGTGTTTTCCGGCAGATTGGATACAACCATATCGCCATCAACGGGCAGCCTGCCTATCACGGCGTTGCTACCATCAGCCGCGTGCCCATCCATGGCCGCAAGGTGCATGACTGGCAGGCCAATGGAGAGGCCCGCCATGTCGGCGTCATGCTTGCAAATGATATTCAGCTCAACAATGTCTATATCCCGGCGGGCGGGGAAGTTCCCGACACGGAGGAAAATCCCAAATTCGGGCAAAAGCTCGATTTCTTCACCCGCATGACTGAATGGTCGAACGGGGTGAAGGAGAAAGCTATCCTGACCGGTGACTTTAATGTCGCGCCGCTGGAAAATGATGTCTGGAGCCACAAGCAGCTGTTAAAGGTGGTCAGCCATACGCCGCTCGAATGCGAATATCTGGAACGCCTGCGCAAAACTGCTGACTGGGTTGATATCGCTCGGCATTTCGTTGCCCCGGAAGAAAAGCTCTACACATGGTGGAGCTACCGCGCGCGCGACTGGGCCGAATCCAATCGCGGGCGGAGGCTCGATCATATATGGGTGACGCCGGACCTGAAGGACAAAGCGGTTTCGCATCAAGTGCATGCCGATTGCCGGAGCTGGACCAAACCGTCAGACCATGTGCCCATTGTAACGGAATTCGCTTTTTGAACAGCAATCAAGCCGCCGCCCGCAATGCGGCGCGCGCCATTGATGCGCTGCGCCGGGGGTGGGCCGTAACCGTGACCGGCGCAGAGGCGAGCCTGCATATTCGCGCGATTGAAACGGCAACCAATTATTCGGCCAGTGCAATATTGTTATCCGCCAGCCGCGCGGCAACCTTGAAGCTCGCAAATCAGCACGCCGCAGCCGATATCGCGCTGCCGGTCATGATCAAGGCGCCTGCCGGCCTTGATGCCGCGCTGGCGAGCGCGATTGCCGATCCCGTGCTCGACCTGCGATATCCGATGAAAGGACCCTTTGCCGCTGCCACGCTTCCCGATGCGGAAGCGGCAGCCGCTGCGATGGAGCTGGCGCGCCTAGCGGGGCTGCTGCCAGCATTTCTTATCCTTGATAATGCAGGGGCCGATAGCATTTCGGTGACGCCCGGCGACGTACGATCCTTCGCCGCATCAGACGCGCTGCATATCGCGGCGCGCGCGCGGTTGCCGGTCGCGGCAAATGAAGACGGCGAGATCATCGCCTTTCGCAGCGATGCCGACGCCGCCGATCATGTCGCATTGATAATTGGCAAACGGGGCTCCTCTCCGCCGGTCGTGCGGCTGCATAGCGAGTGCCTGACCGGCGACGTGCTGGGCAGCCTGAAATGCGATTGCGGGCCGCAGCTGCATGAGGCGCTTGAGCAGATAAATGCGGCGAGCTGGGGCGTGCTGATATATTTGCGGCAAGAGGGCCGCGGCATTGGCCTGGTTAACAAGCTGCGTGCCTATGCTTTGCAGGATCAAGGCTTTGATACCGTTGATGCCAACACACGGCTGGGCTTCGCCGTTGATGCCCGCGATTTTTCGATAGCCGCGCGAATGCTCACACTGCTTTCGATTGACGAGTTAAAGCTGCTCACCAACAATCCGGCGAAAGTCGCTGGCCTCGAAGCGGAAGGGATAGCAGTGATCGAGCGCCTGCCGCTGAAAATTGCCGCTAACCCGCATAATGCGCGGTATCTTACCACCAAAAAGACGCGCACCGGGCATAAGCTTTAGAGCCGCCGGATAACGCAAATCAATCGCGCTTTTTTATGGCTGCGGAACTGCATTGATATTGGGCGGCGCGAACGGATCGGCACCCGGCGGCGGCACTGCCTGAGGATCACGGTTTCTCGGCTGCCGCCCCAAAGCCTTATCAAGCCAATCCTGATCGAGCGTCTCCGGCTCGATGGCTGGGCCAACGCCGCTGCCTTCAATATCCGGCTCGCCTTCAATCGGCATGCCATTTTCGTCCAGAAGCAGCGGGTTGCCTTCAAACTCATCCTCTTCGGTCAGGCTCAAACCATCGTCGAGCCTTTCGGGGAAAGTCACATTTGTGGCGAAACGCTCAACGGGGCGTTTTGCCGTGGCTATCCTCATGAAGGCTGCAAAAGCACGCGCAGGCGCGCGGCCACCTTCGAGCCCGCGGACGGGTTTCGCATCGTCGCGGCCGATCCAGACGCCCGTCGTCAGCCCGCTGGAAAATCCCAAAAACCAGCCATCCTTGTTGCTGCTGGTGGTGCCGGTTTTGCCAGCAACAGGGCGGCCAATCTGTGCCGCGCGCGCGGTGCCCACGGCAACGGCGCTCTGCATCAGGTCAATCATTCCAGCAGCGACATAGGGCTGCACCAACTGCAGCCGCTTTTTCGGCTTCGCTTTGTAGATCACGTCGCCGTCAATCGTCGTCACCTTTGTAATCCCGTATGGCATCAGGCTCTTCCCGCCCGATGCGACCTGCGCGAATGCGCGTGTCATCTCAATCACCCGTGCCTCTGATGTGCCCAGCACCATAGAGGGGCTGGTATTTACAGGCGTGGTGATACCAAAGCGCCGCGCCATCGCGGCAATCGTGCTGGTGCCAAGCTCATCGCCAATCCGCGCTGCCACGGCATTTTTAGAATAAGTAAACGCCGTCCGCAGCGATATTTCGCCAGCATAACGGCCTCCACTATTGCGCGGCTTCCAGCCTTGAATTTCGATCGGCGTGTCATCGACTTTGTCTTCCGGGCGGAATCCAGCCTCCAATGCGGTCAAATAGACAAACAGCTTAAAGGCCGAACCTGGCTGGCGCACCGAAGTTACCGCGCGGTTATAGTTGCTCGTTGCATAATCCGTGCCGCCGACCATCGCGCGCACGGCCCCGTCGCGGTCGAGCGACACTAGCGCGCCCTGAGCGCCGCGGGGGGCATTTGCCTGAACGGCCGCCACCGCCGCGCGTTGCATGCCAAGGTCCAGCGTGGTGTGGACATCGATCGGTTTTTCGCGCTCCTCGATCAGCACATCAAGCTGCGGGAGCGCCCAATCGGTGAAATAGCGCACGCTATTTTGCCGGGGCTGGACCGCAAGCTTCACATCAGCAGGACGAACCTGCGCTGCCTGCGCCGCTGTGATCATCCCCGAATCCTGCATCACTTCGACCACGATCCCGGCCCGGCGCAGCGCAGCTTTGGCGTCCGCGGTCGGTGAATAGCGCGAGGGTGCTTTGACAAGGCCGGCTATCACTGCTGACTCGGCCAGCGACAATTCTTCCGCGCCATGGTCAAAGAAGCGGCGGGAGGCGGAATCGACACCAAAAGCGCCGCCACCGAAATAGACCTTATTCAGGTAAAGTTCGAGTATCTGATCCTTCGAAAAACGCGTCTCCATCGCCATGGCAAGAACCATCTCGCGAAGCTTGCGGCCAAATTCCTTGTTATTATTCAGGTAAAGATTGCGGACGAGTTGCTGTGTGATTGTCGATCCGCCCTCGGTCCAGCGGCCTTCTTTGGCGCGCACCCAGAACGCGCGAGTGACGCCGATTGGATCGACGCCGGGATGCGCATAGAAACGCCGGTCTTCTACTGCGACCATCGCATCCTTCATATTATCGGGCAGCTGATCAATCGTCAGCCAACGGCCAAAACTCGGGCCGAGAGTTTGAATGACCGTACCGTCGGCGGCGCGGACCCGGATCATCTGACCGTTGGGAGAAGATTTCAAATCTTCAAAACTGTGGAGGTCATTGCGCGCAACGGCGACGAAAACCGCAATGACGATAAATGCCAAAAGCGACAGGACGAGGCCCAGCTTAAACAGTCGCCAGAACCAGAGGCGGAATTTGCCGCCAGATGCAGTTGATGCCCGTCCCATTTAGGGTTCTGTTACCGCCTCACCAGCTTAGCGACAAGCGGTATCACACCTCCCGCACTCATTCGTCTTCGGCCTTAAAATCAAGCGCCGCGCTGTTGATGCAATAGCGCAGGCCGCCTTGGTCCTGCGGCCCGTCGGGGAAAACATGGCCCAAATGGCCTTCGCATTTCGTGCAGCGCACTTCGGTACGCACCATGCCGAGCGCATTGTCACTATGCTCGCTAACCGCCTCGCCGCCAGCGGGCGCCGTGAAGCTTGGCCAGCCGCAACCGCTATCAAATTTGCTATCGGATGCAAAAAGTTCGGTACCACATCCCGCACAGAAAAACCGGCCTTCGCGCTTTTCATTGGTCAGCGTTCCGGTGAAAGCCCTCTCGGTTCCGGCCTCGCGGAGCACATGATATTGCATGTCATCCAATTGCTTGCGCCACTCGGCGTCGGTCTTGGTTGCTTTTTCCATGAGTAGAATGTGGGCCTTCCTGTCGCGTGATCAATAGGCTGCAATAGAGCGCATTAACCCTCTATTTACCATGGATGGTGGATAATCACGATATGCTTGGTCGCAAAACCCCGCTTGGCGCGTTGATGATGCTTGCCGCTCTGCCTATATTAGGCGGTGCCGCCGCGCCAGGATGCCTGCTTTGCAGCCCTAGCGAGGGCGGGCAGAATGGTGTGCAGAAAACCGCTATCCCGCTGCGCATAAATGTGACCACGAAACTGAGCTTCAGCCGTCTCGCGCTAACTGGAAATGGGTCCGCCCGGGTGGCCGTCGACCCCGAAAGCGGCGCCCGCAATCTGGACGGCAATATCATCGGCCTTGGCGGTTACCCGGCCGCTGCTTCGGTGACGCTAACCGGCGAACCGGGCCGCAGTGTGCGGATCGACCTGCCGACGCAGATCAAGATGCAATCTTCCACCGGCGGCGTTATTTTAATCAGCGACATCCGCAGCACGCTTGGCCCCGCGCCGCGGCTTGATGCCACCGGAAAGCTTGATTTTTCCTTTGGCGGGAGACTGGAAATCAGCGGAAATATGTCGGGATCATTCCGTGGACGAATCCCGATCACAGCAAATTACGAGTAACGTTTCTTATCCCGCCCTTGTAGCAGCGCGCGAAATACGGATCAGTTCTTCTTCCAGAATCACGCTGCCTGTATCCGCCTTTACGCTCATCAGGCGCTTTTCGACATCAAGAATATGTCCGTTAAGTCGGGCCAATCGCGCCGAAGGCCAGCGCCTTAACTGCGCCGAAATTGCCGGTTTTTCTTTCCAGAAAATTGCCGGCGTGTTCACCGCACTATCGGGAGGCAACCCGCCATCGACTTTGCCGCGCAAACCGATCAGCATCGATATCCGGCGCTGCAAGGCGCGAACAATGCGGATCGCATCAATGCCGGTCTGGCGCGCGCTGGAGAGTTCAGCACCAAGCAACTTCAGCTCACCGCCCATTACGCGGTTAATGAGCGCAGCCACATTCTCTTCATCATTCTGAGCAGACAAGGCTGTATACACCGCAGGCTCCACCGCCTTTGCATCGCCCGCCTCTGCGTCATAATATAGCGCCAGCTTCTCAACTTCCATCGCAGCGAGCTTTCGGTCCTGGCCCGTCATTCGCGATATCTGCAAGGCGAGCGAGCGGTCAAGTTTCAGCCCGGCCTGCTGCGCCATTTGCATGACCATCGGTGCCATTTTTGCATCATCCAAAGCGTAACAGATATGGGTGATGGCGCGCGGCGACCCTTCGGCAAGCTTCCGGATCTTGCTGGTCTTTTTCAAATTGCCAGCGCTGGCGATAACCACATCACCGTCCTGTGCGGCGTCAAGAAGGTTGGCGATGGCATCGAGCCCCTCTTCGCGCCGGATGTTAAGCCGGATATAGCGCTTACTGCCAAACAGCGACAGCGAACCCGCCTCGTCGGCCAGCAATGCGGGGTCCTTGCGGATCTGATCGCTGTCGATATCCACCCGCTCGGCATCTTCGCCGATGGCGGCGGATAGTTTTGAGCAGATATCCGAAATCGCCGATTCATCTTGCCCAAAGACAAGCACCAACCGCAGGCCGGTGTGGCTGTTGATACTATCGACAAGCTGCGCTTCGGAAAGCTTGCGCGGGGCTCCGCGTCCACTCACGGGGTAGCTGCGCCTTGCGCTTCGTTGGCAAAGATCGAAAGCCGCGTGACGATTTGATCCGCAACCTCGCGGCTGAGATTTTCAAGCGCCTTATTTTCCGCCGCAATCGTCGCATACTCACTGCTGACCACGTCAATGCCCGCGTCCGAGCCTGCAGTCGTATCAAGCACGGTCTTGCCCGTTGCCAGATCGATCAGCTGATAACGCGCGCGCAGCGTCCGGCGCTCACGCGTAACGGTGTCATCGGCGCGCACGCCGAAACCTTCGATATTATCGTCGAGTTTCACCGTAAGCCGGTAGCGCGTTTCACCAGTACCTGCTGCATCGAGCCGGTCATTAAGCGCATTGCGCATCAGCCATCCCGCGCGCCCCTCTATCCGGTCAACCGTTACGCCTCGCAAAAGATTGGCCACTACGCCGCTCGTCCCGCCCGAATAGAGCGGCCGCAGCCCGCAAGACGCAAGCACAAACAGCAAAAAGAAGGGCAACAGGAAACGTGTCATATCACAATATTCACCAGCCGGTCGGGCACGACAATCACCTTGCGTATATCCGCGCCATCAATGTTACGCTGCACCTTCTCGCTGGCCAATGCAAGCGCCTCCAGCTCATCCTTTGGCAATCCCTTGGCGACGGTCAGCGTATCGCGCAGCTTGCCTTTGACCTGCACCGCGATGGTCACTTCATCCTCGACGAGCATTGCCGGATCAACCTGCGGCCAAGGCGCGTTGGCGATTAGGCCTTCCTTGCCAAGCGATGACCATGCTTCCTCGGCTAAATGAGGGGTCATGGGAGCTACAAGTTTGAGCAAGGTTTCTACCGCTTCTTCCCAATATGGATAGCCCGGACCAGCTTTTTCAATTGTGCTGGTAAATGAGTAAATTCGAGCTATCGCTTTATTGAACTGCAAACGCTCGATATCTTTACCAACAAAGTCTATCGTAAGATGGGCTGAACTGACCAGATTTAAGTTAGTTTGCTGACTCTGGATGGAAATATCTGAGGCGGCATACCTATTGTAAGTATCTACAATCCTCCACAACCTGTTGACGAAGCGCCAGCAGCCCTCGATGCCACTTTCCGACCATTCGAGATCACGTTCGGGCGGGCTATCCGAAAGCATAAACCAGCGCACCGCATCGGCGCCATATTGATCGACAATATCATCGGGATCGACGACATTCTTTTTGGACTTGGACATTTTCTCGATCCGGCCAGCGGTTACCGGTGAACCATCTTCGATGGCAATCCAGTCGGCGCCATCTTTCTTGACCTGATCGGGCGATAGCCAGCTACCATCGCCATGTTTGAAGGTCTGATGCGTCACCATGCCCTGCGTAAACAGCGAGGCAAACGGCTCCTTCACATCGAGCAGCCCGATATACGAAAGCGCACGCGTCCAGAACCGTGCATAGAGCAGATGCAGTATGGCGTGTTCGACGCCGCCAATATATTGCTGGACGGGCAACCATTTTTCCACGGCCGCCTTGTCAAAAGGCTTGTCGCTTGGCTGGCTGGCGAAGCGGATGAAATACCAGCTTGAATCCGCAAAAGTATCAAGCGTATCGGTTTCGCGCCGCGCCGGCTGCCCGCATTTCGGGCAATCGGCTTTGCTAAATGTCGGGTGGCGATCAAGCGGGTTGCCGGGAATATCGAAGCTCACATCTTCGGGCAGCTTTACCGGCAACTGGTCTTCGGGAACAGGCACCGCGCCGCATTCATCGCAATGGATGATCGGGATCGGTGTGCCCCAATAGCGTTGGCGGCTGACGCCCCAATCGCGCAGCCTATATTGCGTTTGCCCCTCACCCCAGCCTTCATTCTGCGCCGTCGCGATAACAGCGGCGATAGCCTCATCGACATTCATGCCGTTGAGGAAATGCGAGTTAACAATTTTGCCTGCATCGCTATAGGCTTCATCGCCTTCAAAATCGCTGGCGGTCTGGTCGCCATCGGCGACAACGCGGGTGACGCTAAGCTCATATTTGCGCGCAAAATCAAGATCGCGCTGGTCATGCGCGGGGCAGCCGAAGACAGCGCCGGTGCCATAATCCATCAGCACGAAATTGGCGACATAGACGGGCAGGTGCCAGCTCGCGTCGAGCGGATGCTCAACGCTAAGCCCGGTATCAAAGCCCTGTTTTTCCGCTGTTTCAATCTCTGCCGCCGTCGTTCCGCCCTTTTTGCATTCGGCGATAAACTCTTGCAGGCTTGGCGCGTTTTCCGCGCACCGCTGCGCCACCGGATGATCGGCGGCCACCGCAACAAAGCTCGCGCCGAACATCGTATCGGGCCGCGTGGTGAAAACGTCGATTCCGTCTTCGCTACCAACGAATTTGAAGATGCAGCGCAGCCCTTGCGATTTGCCGATCCAGTTTTCCTGCATCAGCTTCACCTTGTCCGGCCAAGCATCAAGCCCGCCCAGACCGTCCAATAATTCTTCGGCAAAATCGGTGATTTTCAAGAACCATTGCGAAAGCTTGCGCCGCTCGACCTCCACGCCTGAGCGCCAGCCCTTGCCGTCAATCACCTGCTCGTTGGCAAGCACGGTCATATCGGCCGGATCCCAGTTGACCTCGCTTTCCTTGCGGTAGACAAGCCCCGCTTCATACAGCCTCAGGAACAATGCTTGTTCATGGCCGTAATATTCCGGCTCGCAGGTCGCCAGCTCGCGCGTCCAATCAAACGCGAAGCCCAGCCGCTTTAGCTGCGCCTTCATATTTTCGATATTCGCGCGCGTCCATCCGCCGGGATGAACGCCCTTTTCCATCGCCGCGTTTTCCGCCGGCATTCCAAAAGCGTCCCACCCCATCGGGTGGAGCACTTCATGCCCCGTCATACGCTTATAGCGCGCCAGCACATCGCCCATCGTATAGTTGCGGACATGGCCGATATGGATGCGTCCCGAGGGATAAGGAAACATTTCCAGCACATAGCAGCGCGGCTTTTCAGACGCATCATCGGCGACAAACGTGCGCTGTTCTTCCCAAGCCTTTTGCCACCGCGTGTCGGCGACATGCGGGTTAAAACGCGTTTCTTCGCTCATGGTTTTTGGCTGGCCTTGATTAACCGGTGATGGAGCTACGGCGCAAATCGCGCGCCTTGGTCAGGATGATTGCTTCCATCTTCTGAACCGTGGCAGCACGCAAAGGTGCTGCAACCCACTGGCCGCCCTGTGCAACTTGGCGTGAGCCTGCAACACGCAGCGCATCGGCGCGCAGATCCTGATCAAGGATCGATACCGTGAGCTTCACCCGCTCGCCGGGGGTTTTCGGATTCACATACCAATCGGTCACGATGACACCGCCGGACGAATCGGTTTGCAACAACGGCATGAAGGACAACGTGTCGAGCGTCGCGCGCCAGAGATAGGCGTTGACGCCGATGGTTGTCACCTTGCTCGGCGCAATCCGTGTCTGCGGACCATCTTTCTTGCCGCAGCCGCTAAGCGCCAAAGCGCTGCCAGCCAAAATAAACGCCAGGGTTTTGATCTTCATTGCATGTCCTTGCATGATACTTGGGTAACTGTTCGGGAACTCTCTATATCGGCTTGCTGGCCGGGGCAAGCTTTCACAATGCTGAACCGAAATGAGAGTTATTTGTACGATTCGCCCCAAAAGCGGACAAAACCCGGCAGAATGTGTGCGATTTGCCACATAGCAGCAGAAATTATTCAGTAACCGTTCAAATGGCTTTGGAGATAAGGCGATTGGGCCTATCTATAGGGTCAGTAGGAGTCGCAAAGAGCAAGCTCGTGAAAACAGGGACGAAAAATAAGGGCATAGGTGCCATTACTTTTGCGGCAACGCTTGGCGTTGTTTCGCTTGGCCTGTCTTCGCTCTTTGTACCGGCCTTTGCTGCGCGGGTGAATGATAGTCTGGCAAATGCGCCGGAGATATTTTTCGACCAGTTCACACCGGCAGGTGTTGATACCCGCCTCGCAGAAAAATTTGAACAGCACCAGAAAGCCGCCAATGTCGGCCACTTCCCCTTTACCCCAGCAGGTGTAGGTCTGCGAAACAGGACCCTGACCGTTGCGGCACGCAGCCAGCCTTTGTCAGGAAACAGCGCAGTATCGATTCGCAATTCGCTTTCCACCATCAAAGCTGGTCGGCGCGTGGGCCGTTTGAACAAAACCGAATTCCGGCTGACATCGGCAAAAGGATGGCAGGGCTTCAGCCTTGTCCCGCAAACTCGTCCAGCTGTAAAAGCGCCACTGGTCACCGATCTGGGCAAGAGCAGCTTCCGTCTCGACAAGGGGCCGAGGAAAAAGCCAAGCCGCTTCAAGCCTGATATCGCCGTCGATAGAGACCGCAGCGTAACGCCCGCCGTGCGCGGCAATGCGGCAACCAAAGACTATAAGCTTGATGTTGGCGGCAGCTTCAAGATCTCTCGCAAGATCGATGTGACCGCTGGTGTTCGCTACACAAGTGAGCGCGACCGGATCGCACCATCAAGCGATGACCGTCAAGATAGCGAAGCCGTCTATGTCGGCACCAAAATCCGCTTCTGAGTGTGCCGATCTCTACGGTGGCGCCGCGTCGGCAGCTATTTCCCTTTTTTATAAAAAGCGCTGATCGCAGCCCAGCCGTGGACGCGTCTTTTGTCCAGCATCGCACCGCGCCTCCGGTTCATGCCGCCAAGCGCAATGACAGGCATAGGGGCAAGCCCCGTCAGCTGCGCAAAGCCATGTTGCCCCAGCGCCGCCGCACCAGAATGCGACGCAGTCGGATAGAGCGGCGACAGCAATATCATATCTGCCCCGGCGCGCTTGGCCTCTGCCATCTCTTGCAAATTATGCACCGGCGCGGCGTGAATCATATTAACAGGCACTCTTTGCCTGCGCCCACGATCATGCACACCGTCGGCATGCCAGCGAATTGCGACGCGCACATCCCCCGATAGCAGGATCACATGACCGCGCCGCTTTGCGATCCTTCGCACCTCGCGATACAGCTTCCGGCGCTGGGTATCGTCCAATGAATAGTGGCGAAAAATGATGCCCGAACTAAACGGCAAGCGCTTGATGGCTCCCAAAAAATCATCGCCCAGTCGCTCGTCGCTCATCAGCCATATTCGGGGCAGCGCCAATTTTGCTTGCTGGAATATTCGCATCGCCTTGCCTATAGCGGCATGCCATGCAGGATGCGAATACAGAAAATACGCTGGAAACGGTCGCCGCGAAAATCGCCCGCGCGGCCGAAATCGCGCAGCGCAAAAGCGGCGATATCGCGCTGATAGCAGTATCCAAAACTCGCAGCGCACAAGAGATCGTGCCGCTGCTTAAAGCCGGCCACCGCCTGTTCGGAGAAAACCGTGTGCAAGAGGCTGCGGAAAAGTGGCCTGCGCTGAAGACCGAATTTCCCGGCTGCAAGCTCCATCTGATTGGTCAATTGCAATCAAACAAGGCCGCCGATGCAGTAAAGCTATTTGATTGCATCCATTCGGTCGACCGGATGTCCCTCATCAAGGCGCTGGGCAAGGCCATGCGGGAGGCCGAACGCAATATCCCGGTTTTCCTGCAGGTCAATATTGGCGCGGAAGACCAAAAGGGCGGCTGCGCTATCGGCGATATCGCGGGCCTGCTTGAAGCTGCCGGAACGAATGGCATCGAAGTCATTGGCCTGATGTGCCTGCCGCCTGCAGATGTTGAACCGGCTCCTTATTTTGCATTACTCGCCCAGCTGGCCGAGCGAAACGGCTTACATGCTCTTTCGATGGGAATGTCGGGTGATTATGAAACCGCGGTTCGGCTCGGCGCGACACATATCCGCGTTGGCACCGCGTTGTTCGGGCCGCGCGGCTAGCTCTTCTTCTGGTCATCCTCGGCCTGCTTGGCATCGCGCGCCGCCTTACGTTCCTCCGGCGTGTCGGGTTGGACAAAGCTGATAATGATATCGTCTGGTTCTGCAGAAGGGCTCGCGTCGGTTGTGAAAAGTAACAGCCGCTGATCGGGCTTCAGGACAGCAATGGCTTCTTCGTGCTCTTCAAGATTGGCCTGAAATTCCTTCCAGCCAAATTTTTCGGTGATGTTGGTGCAGCTGAATATCCAGCCATCCCTCACGAGCGCTTCCATCTCATCAAGGTCGCGTCCCGATTGCAGCAAGATACGCGACCGGCCTTCATATCTGCGATCATCGCTATCGCCCGAGATCATACCAATTTGTTCAAAGCCCATTTCAGGGCCAAGGTCGCTGGCAATCAGCCGGTTTTCCGCGTCATTGTCAGTTATCGCCAGCAGTTGCTGATAGCTACCCAGATCGATCCCGTGGCCATGCGCTTCCTCCGCAACATCGCCAAAATGCGTGGGCAGTTGCGCGCGTTTGGCGAATCTCAGGGCCGCACGGCTCTGATCAGCAACCGTCACCTCCAGCCCCAGTTTCTTGAGCATACTGGCAAGCGCAACGCTCCAGCGATTGGAGCCGACAATCAGGATTGAACGCCCGGGGCCCTGATCAATGTCGAGCCATTTCGCCACAATCCCGGCAGAAAACCCATGCGCAATGATGGTGACAATCACCACCGCAAAAACGAGCGGAACGAGCGCGTCTGCACCCTCATACCCCAGATCACCCAAGCGGATAGCAAAGAGCGAGGTCACCGCGATCGCCACAATCCCGCGCGGCGCTATCCATGCGATGAACAGCCGTTCCTTCCAGGGTATCTTCGTAAACAGCAGGCTGACCAGCACGGTAATGGGACGAACCACAAAAAGAAGGAGGAGAAGGAAGATCAAAAAACGGCCCTGGAATTTCTGCATTGTTTCCCAATCAAGCGTCGCCGCCAGAAGGATGAATACGCCCGAAATCAGCAGAACCGTCAGGTCTTCCTTAAAGCGCCGCAATGTCTTTGACGAAAACATCGGGCGGTTGGCCATGACGAGGCCCATCACCGTTACCGTCACAAGCCCCGATTCATGCATGATAATGTCTGCCCCGACGAAGCCGCCGATGACGGTAATGAACAATACCGGCGCCTTCAGGAATTCGGGCACAAAGCCGCGCGGGAACAGCCATGTCAGGCCCCAGCCCAATATCGCGCCGATCAGGCCGGCCAGATAGGTCGCGCCCAGAACGTTGAAGGCCACTTCCGCAACGTCAACATTGCCGTGCGTCTGGCCATATTGGATCGCTGCGAAGATACCGACGGCCAGTAAAGCGCCGATCGGATCATTGACGATCCCTTCCCATTTCAGAATGTCGCGCACGCGGCTACCAACGCGTAAAGAACGTAGCATCGGGCCAATGACCGTTGGGCCGGTTACCACCAATACCCCGCCAAAAAGCGCTGATACGCCGAGCGACAATCCGGCCCCATAATGCACCGCTGCTGTACCCAAGGCCCAGCCGATGGGTACGCCAAAAATGACCAGCCTCAGCACGCCGCTACCGGCATGACGCAGATCCTTGAAGTTGAGGCTCAGCCCGCCTTCGAAAAGGATCACTGCCACCGCTAGCTTGACCATCGGTTCGAGTAATTCCCCGAAATCGCGTTCGGGATTGATCAGGCCCAGCACCGGCCCGGCGAGAATTCCGGCCAGAAGCATCAGCGCGATTGCCGGGCGGTTGATGCGCCAGGCAATCCACTGTGCGCCTATGCCCAACACGCCGATCAGCGCGATCTTCAATATCAGCGATTCGATGGCGAACATGCTGTTCTTATGCGCCTTTCACTACACCTTGGCTAGACCGGACTAACCGCGTCACCAACAGCGAAGATTGAAATACGCGAAGCTAGCGGTATGATGGCCTCGGCCTGCCCCGCTAGGCCGGTAACGCGCATTATCTCCTCCAAATCCATACCGCCCGTCAGCGCGCCAAATGCTGGCATCACCAATCTGTTCCCGGTCCTTAAAAAACAGGCGCGCGAAACCATGCGTCCGCGCAAACGCAGCCGTATTTTAGGGTGGAAATGTCCGGAAATTTCAGGGCAGCTATCGCCGGGAACAATATTATGCCGCAGCATGATACCATCTACCAGCATCTCGTCAAATACGCCCCCGCCCCACCGCGCCTTTATTTCCGGATCATGATTGCCGGTAATCCAGTGCCAGTCATACCGTGCCGTCAGCCGGGAAAGCAGCATAGCTGCCTCTCCGCAAAGCCTGTCTTCACCGCCATCATCATGAAAATTATCGCCAAGGCAGAATATCCGGTCGACATCAAACTGCGCCGCCGCCGCTTCCAGCCGGGCAAGCGTTGCATTGCTGTCATAAGGCGGTAGCATCTGCCCGCTCGACATCGCAAGGCTAGAGGCTTTCTCAAGGTGCAAATCGGCGACCAGCAGCGCCTTTTGCTCCGGCCAGTAAAGCGCGGCCTCTCCCGCCGCTTCAAAGCTTGCGCCGCCAAATTCAAATGCCATCGTCATCGCCTGATGCTATGCTGCCAGCGGCGGCCAAGTGCAAGCGGCCAAGTTCAAACCCATCGCGTTGCTGCTTTGCAATGTGGGTTTGATACGCTAAGCGCGCGGCCATGAACTCGCCGAAAATATCCGTCGCTGCCTTTTATCATTTTGCCCCCTTGCTCGACTATGAAGCGCGCAAGGACGATCTGCTCGCGCTGTGCGTAGCGAAGGGGCTCAAAGGAACCATCCTGCTCGCCGGAGAAGGCATCAACGGCACCATCGCCGGAGGCCGCGAAGACTTGGATGCCGCGCTCGCGCATATCAGGAACTGGGCGGGGTTTGCCGGGGCCGAAGCAAAATTTTCTGCTGCCAATATTATGCCATTTTCGCGAATGAAGGTGCGGCTGAAAAAAGAGATAGTCGCGATGGGCGTGCCCGGCGTTGATGCGGCAAATAACCCCGGCAGCTATGTCGATCCGCATGACTGGAACAGCCTGATCGCCGATCCCGATGTTGTAATCATCGACACGCGCAATGATTTCGAGGTTGCTTTGGGCAGCTTTCCACGCGCAATGAACCCCGAAACACCTTCATTTCGCGATTTCCCCGGATGGTTTCGCGCGCAGGCCGAGGGTTGGAAAAAAGACGGCAGGAAACCGGTGATTGCCATGTTCTGCACCGGCGGAATACGCTGCGAAAAGGCGACGGCATTCGTCAAGGATGAAGGTTTTGAAGAGGTCCATCACCTGAAAGGCGGCATCCTTAAATATCTCGAAGAGATACCGGTTGCCGATAGCAAATGGCAGGGCGATTGCTTTGTCTTTGATGAACGGATTAGCCTGGGTCAGGGGCTAGAAATCACCGGCGAGGATAAAGACATCGCCGTTGTGCGCGATTCCTTCCACGCCAAACGCGACGGTGAGTGAAGCCGCGAACGCTTCTGTAGCTGGAACACCACGCGCTTATTTGCGAAATCGATTTCGACGCTGTCAAACAGCTTCATCGCGTCCATACCGAGCAACATCGCGGGCCTGCGGTGAAGGTTAAGCGCGCGAAAGGCGTAGTCCTTTGTGAAGGTCACCGGAAGGTCGGTTATCGTCAGTCCGCCGATAACAACCTCTTTTACCTGGGTGAAATCGCCCATCATTTTTGCACCGGTTACGCTGGTAAGCTTCACCGGGATATAATCCATCCGCCGCTGTGATCGCCGGAGCCGCCGCCTGAGAGCGGAATTACCCATGCTCGATTGCGCGCCGGTATCGATGACAATATCTACCCGAAGATTGCCCATTTTCGCGTTGGTCAGCACCAACCGCCCGCCTCTGCGGCGCGCGGTAACGACAATAGTGTTCCGGTCGGTTGATCGAAATCCGCGCCTTTTTTTGGACGGCAGCACATGCATCTCGCCCTTCACCATATCAATCACAACCTTGTGATTTTCGAGGCTATCTATGCCGAGCAAACCATAAGCGCCCAGATTTTTTCGTTTCAGCGCGGGGGCTTCCAAATTTTTTACCGTGATCGACGACATGGTCAGTTTGCCGACCTGGTAGCTGCCAACGACAGCAGGACCGGAAACCGTTGCCAGCCGCAATTGCGGGCCGGACGCCAGCGCTAACAACTCGCCCAGGTCGCTGGAGATAACAGTGCGTTCGGAGCCAGTATCAACGACAAAGGGAAATGGTTCGCTGCCGTTGATCCGCACCGGAACGGTCATACGCTGGCTCTTATCGACCAGAAATTCTTGAACGAGCGGCGCGGCGTGTGGTAGATCAGCAGCGGTAAGCTCTGGCGTGTCAGTGGTATCCGCTGGTGTTTCGGATGCCGGCGGCGGGGGGACTTGGGTTGCCGAAATCAGCACCAATGGCGCCAAACCTGCAAAGGCTGTTTTCAACGCCATTCCCATATACAAGCTCGCCATAATTTCTCTCCTGCCAGCTTCGCAGAATATGCCCTAATCAGCAGATAGGCAAGTTGAACGCTGTAATAGCCGTGTTTCCTACTGAAACTGTAGAGCAATTTACCCCCTATGGCGTCATGGCAAGGCCCGCCATCGTCTCCGCTTCCATGATCAGCGCGTCATCAACCGATCCTTGCGCCACGCTTTCCCGGCCAATCATCACCATGAGCGGCACCGCGAGCGGGCTCACGCGGTCCAGCTCGACATGCAGCATCATATCCGCCGCGCGGTCGAGAAAATCGCCGAGCCTGCCCACATCGGTCAGCCGCGCCCGCGCATCCGCCCATGCCGCCTCAAGCAGCAGATGATCGGGCTCATATTTGCGCAAGACATCATAGATCAGATCGGTCGAGAAGGTGACCTGCTTGCCGGTTTTGCGTTTGCCGGGATGCTGCCGCTCGACAAGCCCGCTTATCACCGCGACCTCGCGGAAGGCGCGCTTCAACAAGTAACTATTCTCGACCCATTGGGTAAATTCATCGGCGAGAATATCAGCGGAAAATAGCGATGCCGGATCCGTCACCGGATCAAGGCTCCACACGCCGAGCGCATAGTCGCTGGCAACAAAGCCCATGGGTTTCAGCCCGCGCGTTTCCATCCGCCGGGTAAGCAGCATCCCCAGCGATTGATGCGCATTCCAGCCCTCGAAGGGATAGCAGACCATATAATGCAATTTGTCATGCGGGAATGTTTCGACCAAAAGCTGCTCCGGCCCAGGCATCTGGCTGCGGTGATCCTGCATCTCAAGCCATTCGCGCACATCATCGGGAAACCGCGCCCAGCCTGCACGGTCGGTGAGCAAAGCCCGTACGCGCGCCGCCAGATGCGTGGTAAGCGGCATCCGCGCGCCCATATAGCTGGGTATCTGCGCGGCTTTTTTTGCAGCCCGGACGATCAAGTCCATATCTTTGATCGATACCACCTCCAGCGCCATTCCGGCGAAGGTGAAGGTGCTTCCGGGCGACAGCGTAGCGGCGAAATTTTCCTCAACCTTGCCCAGATTGCGACCGTTGCCAAACCGCACATTGAGCATGGGAACGTCAACAATAATGCCTGCGCTGAACCGGTGCTGGCCAACAAACTTAGGATGGGCCACGCGCCACTTGGCCTGTCCAGAGCTTGCCGAAGGGCCGTCTTTTTCGCGCAGTAGCTTTTTGAATTTATCGTAAGCGCGCAGTGCATAGCCGCCAGTGGAAACAAATTCGATCACGCGCGCAAAAGTATCTGCATCGATTGCGCTATAGGGCAGTGCCAAGCGCACTTCATCGAGCATTTCTGCTTCATCAAACGGCGCGGCGCAGGCGCAGCTCATGACATGCTGCGCCAGCACATCAAGCCCGCCATCGCGAAACGCCTCGCCATCGCGGACACCCTCTTCGACAGCATCATAGGCCGCCTGTGCTTCCAGATACTCAAAGCGGTTTCCGGGCACGAGGATCGCCTTGGACGGTTCATCCATCCGGTGGTTCGAACGGCCAATACGTTGCAACAGCCGCGATGATCCCTTGGGCGCCCCCATTTGGATGACGCAATCGACATTGCCCCAGTCAACCCCGAGATCGAGCGACGCAGTGCAAACCAGCGCGCGCAGATCGCCGCGCGCCATCGCCGCTTCAATCTTGCGCCGCGCCTCGGCTGAAAGACTGCCATGATGGATGCCGATGGGCAGATTGGCTTCGTTCAAATCCCACAATTTGCGAAAGGTGAATTCGGCAAGGAAACGCGTATTGCAAAAAACCAGCGTGGTTTTGTTGCGGGCTATCTCCTCGATCAGCTGCGGTATCGCATGGGTGCCGGCATGGCCCGCCCACGGCACACGGCCTTCGGGCAGCAGGATATTGAGATCAGGGCTTGCCGCGGCTTCGCCTTCGACCAGCCGCACCGCGCCGATATCACCATAAGGCGCGAGCCAAGCACAATAGGCATCCGCATCGGCAACGGTGGCGGACAGCGCCACCCGCTGCATATCGGGCGCGATTTTCTGCAAACGCGCCAGCGACAGGCTGAGCAAATCGCCGCGCTTACCGTTTGCAAATGCATGGACTTCGTCGACAATCACGCGCCTCAGCGATGCAAACATCCCAAAGCTGTCCTCATGGCTGAGCAGCAGCGACAATGATTCCGGCGTGGTCAGCAAGATATGCGGCGGCCGCACGCGTTGCCGCGCCTTACGATTAGACGGCGTATCCCCACTGCGCGTTTCGACGCGGATATCGAGGCCCATTTCCTCGATTGGTGTCAGCAGATTGCGCTGCACATCCACCGCCAGCGCCTTGAGCGGCGAGATATAGAGGGTGTGGAGCGTGTCTGTCCCCCTCCCCTTCAGGGGAGGGGCTAGGGGTGGGGGCTTTCCGGCTAGCGGGGGATCGACCGATAGGGCCCCCTCCCAACCCTCCCCCCTGAAGGGTGGAGGGCTTTTTGCCCCAATCAGCTCGCTTAACGTCGGCAAAAACCCCGCCAACGTCTTGCCTGCCCCGGTTGCCGCCACCAGCAACGCATGACGCCCCTCCCGCGCAGCTTCGCACATTTCGATCTGATGCCGCCGCAGCTTCCAGCCGCGTGATGCGAACCATTTGGTTATGATGGGAGGAAGGGCGGCGTCAGACATCGCAGCCCTTATAGGCAGCTTCCGCTAAAGTTTCAGCGCCGATTTCACGATTCCGTCAAACCATCTGTCGGGGAGCAATCGCCGCAGCTTTTGCAATGACACCGACATTTGCCCAGAACGATAGCGCGTCTTGGGCCGCCGGGCGTTGACGGCATGCGATATATCCTTGGCGATCACTTGCGGGTCGGAGCCGCGGTCGGATGATGCGCCGCGAGCAAGCACCTTGGCCATGGCGGAATAAGGCCCCTCGCCTGAGTATTTGAGAATGTTCTTCGTCATGACATCGTTAAATTCGGTGCGGATACCGCCGGGGCAAATGATCGCAACGTCGATGCCGTGCGGTGCCACCTCTATGCGTAGCGCGTCGGAAAATCCTTCGACCATGTGCTTTGCGCCGTGGTACCATGCGCCCATCGGCAAGTAGATCGTGCCGCCGACCGACGACAGATTGATGATTGTGCCCGATTTTTGCGAACGCATATGCGGCAATGCCAGCTGCGTCATCCGGGCGAGGCCAAAGATATTGACCTCCATCTGCGCCCGCGCGGCCTCCATTGGAATGTCCTCCACCGCGCCATACAGACCGTAACCGGCATTATTGACCAGCACATCTATCCGGCCTTCCTTGGCAATCACCGTATCGACCGCCGCCCGCATCGACGCATCATCGGTCACATCAAGCGCGAAAGCGGTGCCGCCAGCATCCACAATCGGCTTCATCGCGTCAACACGCCGCGCGCCGCCAAAAACCGTATGCCCCTCGCCGAGCAGCTTCAACGCTGTAACGAGGCCAATGCCCGCCGACGCGCCGGTGATCAGTATTATTTTCCTGTCGCCCATGATCTGTCCTTATTCCGTTTTACGGTTGCATCCACCGGAAGGTCCTGTGTGTTGTTCTGCCATCAACCTTCTCGCGCAAAGGCCACGCTCCCCTGATTATATAGTTTCACGAGCAATGTTACCACCGGATCTGATTTCAGCAGTTCCGGATCGATCTCTAGACGATCTTGCGAGCAAAGCTGCTGCGCGAAGAGGGCCATCTCTTTGGCGCATTCAAAACATTCGCCATCGACAAACAATAATAGCGAACCCGCCTGCCCCGCGACAAAGGAAAAGCGGCTGGCCGGGTTGCGGTGTAACGCCGCGCCGCCCGCGAGGGTTTCGCGCAATTCCTCAATCTGCACCGCCGCTTCTGCTCGCCAATCCACATCGGGATATTTCGGCGTGCTGTTATATGTGCCAAACCAGCGCGCAAAGGCATCGCGGTCCGCGATTCTTTCGGTGACCATCGCGTGCAGCCGGTCAATTGCGGCCTCCGATATTTCGCCGGGGTTTTTCTGCGCATCAAGACCGGGGTCGCCGTAACGATCATCATCTTTCATATCCTCCAGCAGATCATCACAATAATATCCGATCAGCTCGCTGCGAGAAGGCGCGCGAAGGCCGATCGAATAAGTCATGCAATCATCCCCCACCGCCACGCCGTTATGTGCAACACCGGGAGGGACATAGAGAATATCGCCCGGCTCAAGAATCCATTCGCCGGTAGCTTCAAAATCCGCGAGCAAACGCAAATCATCATGCGGCAATAGCTCAGTGCTTTCGTCGCACATCGCGCCCACTTGCCAGCGGCGCTTGCCGAGCCCTTGAATGAGGAACACATCATACTGATCAAAATGCGGCCCCACCCCGCCGCCATCGTTAGCATAGCTCACCATGACATCATCGATGCGCCAATTGGGGATGAAGCGAAACGGCTCAATCAGCGCCGCTACCTCCGGCACAAAATGATCAACCGCCTGCACCAGCAACGTCCAATGCTTACCGCCAAGCTCGCCAAACCGCTCTGTGGGGAAGGGGCCAGGTTCGAGGTTCCAAGTGCCGCCCGCCCTATCGGCAGATTGCTTAACCAGCCGCGATTCAACCTCGTCCTCACAAGCCAGCCCCGCAAGCTCATCGGGCGCAAGCGGATTGCTCCACGCATCCCACGGGTTTTTGATCAGCAGCGGTTTCTTCTGCCAATGATCGCGGAGGAAGGCGGCGGTGTTGAGGTTGGTTAGTTGCATGGGTGCTCGCTACGAAAGTTCCGCAGACCGCTTTAGCAATCCACGCGTGCCAGCGTCTGATTTAGGCCGAGTTCGGGCGCTCCGCCTTTGACGGTAGCCTGCTTTTCCACAAGCGTTATCGTAATCGCGGCGTTCGCCGATTGTCCTTCCTGTTCATACGTGTAAGTGGCGCTTACGATCTGGCCTTCAACGGTGCCGGTAAATTTGCCCAATCGTTTGTCTTTATAGGCTGGAATCCAGTTATATTCGCCGGTCGCAGAGCCATCAGTAAAGGTAACAGTCAACTCCTCCACATCCTTTGCATCGCCGATTGCATGTTCGTTGCGAAAACAGTGCTTTGCAGAAGCTGCGGCAGCGGCTTGATCGGTACTCTCGGGAACGGGTGGTAACGTAGTGCCATCGTCATTTTCCGAACAAGCCGCCAACAAGAGAATGATTGCAAATGAAAATACTGGAACTGAAATCGCCTTTGTCATCAAAAGTCTCCTGAAAATGCCTCGCCCATAAGGTCTATATTTTTTTGAGTATTGCCTAAAAAAGCCGCCAGTGTCAAAAAGCCCGTATGCCCCGTCTAATCCTGTTCAACAAACCTTACGGTGTGCTTTCGCAATTCACCGATCGCGGTACGGAAACGGCGCGTGCGACGTTGTCGGATTATATTGACGTGCCGGGCGTTTATCCTGCCGGGCGGCTGGATAGGGATAGCGAGGGGCTGCTTTTGCTTACGGATGACGGCAAGCTTCAGGCGCGGATCGCGGATCCCGCATATAAGATGGCTAAGACTTATCTCGCGCAGGTGGAGGGTGAGCCTGACGACGCCGCGCTCGAACAGCTCCGCCAAGGCGTGCGTTTGAAAGACGGATTGACGCGGCCTGCCGGGGTGGAGCGTATTGATGCTCCGGCGCTATGGCCGCGCGATCCGCCGATCCGCGTTCGCAAGAGCATCCCCGATAGCTGGATCAAGCTGACCATCCGCGAAGGAAAAAACCGGCAGGTGCGACGGATGACGGCGACCATTGGCCATCCCACGCTGCGGCTGGTGCGCTGGAGTGTTGGCGAGTGGAGCATTGAGGGCATAAAGCCCGGCGAGTGGCGCGATTAAGCCCGTGCAAACCAGATGACATGGCGCGGGCCTTTGCCACCCACGCGGGCACGCACGGCGACTTCATCGACCGCGAAGCCGGCTTGCTGCAAACGCTTGACGAATTTCCTGTCTTCGGCTGCAGACCAGATGGCGAGGATGCCGCCGGGGCGTAGTGCCTGTTTGGCGGCTTGCAGCCCTGCTGGCGAATAAAGCCTGTCATTGCCTTGGCGGGTCAAGCCATCGGGGCCATTGTCGACATCGAGCAGGATCGCGTCATATCCGGCATTTGCTTTGCCTATCGCCTCACCAACATCGCCCATTTTTAGCTGCACACGTCGATCATCAAGACAGCCAGCGGTGACATCCGCCATTGGCCCGCGCGCCCATGTGATGATTTCGGGTATCAATTCTGCGACAGTGATTTTCGCTTTCGCACCCAGCATTGCCAACGCCGCACGCAGCGTAAATCCCATGCCATAGCCGCCAATCAAAATATGCGGCGCATCATTGCCCGAGAGCCGCGCAATGGTCATTTCGGCGAGCGCAATTTCGGAGCCATTCATCCGCGTGCTCATCAGCTCGTTGCGCTCAAGCACGATCATGAAATCATCCCCGCGGCTATAAAGCTGCAACTCCTCCCCGCCGGGAACATGGGCCGTGCCGAGATGGATGCGGGGGGTCATGTTGTGTTGTTAGTGCCCCGCCTGCTCTCCGCGCTCCAGCCCGCTCGCCGCCAGCTGCGCATCAATCTGTGCCATTAGCCGCTCCAGCCCTTCTTCGCTATTCGCCTCCGCGCGCGCCACGAGCACATCTTGCGTGTTGCTGGCGCGTAGCAGCCACCAGCCATCATCGGTATTCACCCTTGCGCCGTCGGTATCGTTGACCTCCGCGCCCTCGGCCTTGAGCCGCGCCAGCACTTCATCGATCACCGCAAACTTGCGGCTCTCATCGACCTGAAAGCGCATTTCGGGGGTGTTGATCATTTCGGCCATCTCGGCGCGCATCTGGGTGACGCTCTTGCCGAGATTGGCGGATGCTCGAATCAAGCGCAAAGCGGCATAGATCGCATCGTCAAAGCCGTAATAATCATGCTTGAAAAACACATGGCCGCTCATTTCGCCGGCGAGCGGGCTGCCTGTCTCCTTCATTTTGGACTTGATGAGACTATGCCCGGTTTTCCACATCAGCGGCTTTCCGCCGAGTTCGGTAATGCGGTCATAGAGCGCCTGGCTCGCTTTCACATCGGCGATAATGGTCGCCCCGGGGACTTCGCGCAGCACATCTTCCGCAAAAATCTGTAGCAGTTGATCGCCCCAAATGACGTTGCCCTTATTGTCTATCGCGCCAATCCTGTCGCCATCGCCATCGAAAGCCACTCCAAAATCGAGGTTTTTCTCCGCGACAAGGGCTTTCAGGTCGGCAAGGGTTGCCTCGTCGGTGGGATCGGGATGATGATTGGGAAACTGACCATCCACATCCACAAACAAAAGATGGTGCTCACCCGGCATCTTCTTGACCAGTGCCTCGATCACCGGTCCCGCCGCACCGTTGCCCGCATCCCAGCCGATCCGGAGCGCGCAATCCGGCAACCCTTGAAGGAGGCGTTCGATATATTCATCCATTATATCATAGGTTTCCGAAGAGGCGGTCGCGCCGCCACCAGTCGTATCGGCGTCAGCCCAATCCCCTGCCGCCGCGATTCTCCCCAGCTTTTGAATGTCTGCGCCAAAAAACGGTCGCCCCTGCATTACCATCTTGAAGCCATTATAATCGGGGGGGTTATGGCTGCCGGTTATCTCTATGCCGCCATCGACATCATCGAGCGCGGCTTCGGCATAATATAGCATCGGCGTCGGCCCCATGCCGATGCGCAACGCATCGACGCCGCTATCATTAAGCCCGCGCACCAACGCTTCTTCGAGCCCCGGTGAACTCGTCCGCCCGTCATAGCCGACGGCAACCTTGCTGCCGCCTTCTTGGCGTAGCATCGTCGCGAAGCTGCGGCCGATGGCATAGGCATCATCCTCGCCCAGCGTCTCGCCAATAATCCCGCGAATGTCATATTCGCGTAAGGAGGTGGAGTGGAATTTATGGCTTTGGGGAGATGTCACGACGATGGTTCCTACTAGGGGCGGTTAATAAGCTCCGCCAATAGCAGATCGCGCGCTTCATTCAATTGCCGTGCGCGTTCGTCGCTGCCGCCCGTATCGGGATGGTTTTCGGCGATCAACCGGCGATGGCGCACACGGATTTTATCAGCATCATCGCGCGCCGACGCGCCGAGCAAGTGGCGGGCTTTGTCGATGGCATATTGTCCGCTCTGCTGCTGAGCGATCCGGCGTCTTGATCCGGCGAACCATGCCGCGCCTACCGCTATCCCCGCCACGCCAAATAACGGCTGTCCGCGTGCAGCAAGTACCGCGCCAATAACCATCAGCGCCAATGCCGGGATCTGCTGGGTAGAAATTTTGCCGGTCCACCACGCCCAACCCAAAAGCCCGGCGAGCAGGAGGGCAAATATTTGCATTAGGCCGACCGCTCACCATGCAGGTCGGGCAATTGCAGACCTGCGACAAGTTTGCGCAATTCCTGCCGCGCGGCAATATGCGCAGTACCAAGCTGCCCCAGATGGCCTTTGTCAATCAGGGTCAGTCCAGAGGGGAAAAGCTCGCGGTAGATCACGCGTTCGTTGAGCCCGGTGAGCGCCCGGAAACCGACGCGTTTTGACAATTCGGATATCGCTTCGGTCATGCGGTGCTGATTGCGTGCTTCCATATTATGCAGCCGGTTTCTGAGCACCACCCAGTCAATTGTCACGCCGTCCGATTTTGCCCTTGCTTTGCGCGCTTCCCAGATAAGTTCGGCATAGAAGCTCAATCGCTTGACCTTGAAATTTTCGGGATCGACCTGCCCGATCAAGTCAAAATCGACAAAGCTGTCATTCATGGGGGTGACCAGCGTATGCGCGCGGGTCGCCACGAAACGCGAAAATTTATCATCGCGCCCCGGCGTATCAAAAATCAGAAAATCGGCATCCTTTGCCAATCGCGCGGTCTGCGTATCAAGCCGCGCCAGCGTGTCATATTCAAATGCCTCGAATGCCGGCATCGGCAATGTAATCCCCCGGCGTTCCATCGTCGCCTGACGATTTTCGAGATAGCGAAAGAGCGTGCGTTGGCGTGCGTCCAGATCGATGCAAGCGACCCTTGCACCGCGCGCGGCAAGCGCTATCGCGACATGAACGGCCGTCGTCGACTTGCCCGTGCCGCCCTTTTCATTCGCAAAAACAATATGGTGTACGCCGGCCATTGCCCGTCTGATATGCCCCTAAATGAAAATTGCCCCTTGATCTGCCGCCGCGGCAGGTCACATAGTCTCTTGCACATCTCCATAAACAACGCGGCCAGCCCATGCAAATTATCAATCATCTCGCCTCATTAAGGGACAATGTTGCAATATTGCAGCGGCAGGGGAAGAAAATCGCGCTCGTCCCGACAATGGGCGCGCTGCACGCTGGCCATATGCAGCTGGTAAAGACTGCCATGAGCAAGGCCGATGCGGTTGTGACCTCGATTTTCGTAAACCCCACACAATTTGGAGAAGGCGAGGATTTGAACGCCTATCCGCGCACATTGGAGGCCGATGCGAAGCTGCTAGAGGCGGAGGGCGCGGCGCTGGTTTGGGCGCCGCTAGCTACGGAAATCTATCCGCAGGGCTTTTCTACCAGCATCCACATGACCGGCCTGAGTGACGATTATTGCGGTGCTGCACGACCCGGTCATTTTGACGGAGTTGCGCTGGTGGTTGTAAAGCTGCTTAATCAGGTGACGCCCGATTTCGCCTTTTTTGGAGAGAAGGATTGGCAGCAGCTTGCGGTCATCCGCCGCATGGCCAGCGATCTCGATTTTGCGGTACAGGTCGAAGGTGTGCCGATAGTGCGCGATAGCGACGGCCTCGCGCTATCATCGCGCAACCGCTATCTGAGCAAATCGGAACGCGCGGCCGCGGCGGCACTACCCGCCGCATTGCAAAAAGCCGCCAAGGCAATCGGTGAAGGCGCAGATGTTGGCGATATGATCGGGAAAGCGATCGCTGCACTGACGGCGGCGGGTTTTACCCAGCCGGACTATCTCACGCTGGTAGACGCGCAGTCATTGCAGCGGCTTGAAACCCCGATTGATGCGCCAATGCGGCTGATCGCGGCAGCCCGAATTGGCAAAACCAGGCTGATCGACAATGTCGCAGTGGATCTGAGGAAATAGAAAACGCGGGTGAAAGACAGGCCTGATAAGGGAAACGGAGACAGGTCATCGTTGAGGATTGCCACCATAAAGATAGCGCGACCTGCCTCCGCCCCTATTCCAGCAAGTTGCGACCCTAAAAGGACTCGCCGGAAATCTCGAGCCGCTCGATCTGGTTTGCCCCAATCACGGTGATCCCCCGAACACCTGTGATCCCAGACAGCGGAACCGAGCGCTCGAATTCGAGCGTTGGTTCTACCTCATCCGCGCCATTCGCAGGATGAGGCAGCTTTGTGACCGCCACTTCTATGCCCCAGTAATCCGGGCGATCATGATATACACGCGGAGCAAGCCTTGCTTCAAAGCCGGGGCCAGGCAATTTGCCCTTTACCCAGAGATGCATGTCGCCTTCAAAGGGCAGCTGGCGCAAATCGGCCTTGTCAAAATCAATGATCCGCCCGTTCGGAACGCTGGAAAGCGACCCGCTCACCGAGCTACTCATATTACAACTCCGCAATTGAAATATAATTACACACAAGAGATATAATATTCCTGTGCTTACAAATTATGTTTCGAGTTATACAGTAATTTACCAAAACGTAAAGTGAACGGGCATGTAATAACTTGTAACACATCGTATCTTAATGAAAATAACAGGGTTTTTTTGAGGATTTTGAACACCGGACATGATTTTCCGATCGCTTCGATGCTGCAGCGCAGCATTTATTACTGATTTGAGAGTCTTTCTAGGCCGTCGAATCGGCAATTTTGATTCGCCTGCTCGCCACATCTTAAAACTAGCCGAAGATCGGGCATAACATTCCCGTCACTCCCGAACAGCCAAATCGCCCGCTTGCGACCAAAAGCCTTTATTCCAAACGCAATTGCCTATATTGATGCCGCCGGTAAGTTAAACAAATGGAGTCACTGCTATCGCTTCCCCGCCCAACAGGCGCATGATGTCGCCACCTACCAAATCCGGCCCGCGCTTTAATAATTTGATCCAGTCCGAAAAAGTCCGCGTCATTGACGATGAGGGTGAGAATCTCGGGGTAATGTATACGCGAGAAGCGATAGAACAGGCGGCCGAATCCGGCCTAGACTTGGTGGAAGTATCCCCCAATGCCGACCCGCCGGTTTGCAAATTCCTTGATATCGGCAAATATAAATACGAGGCGCAGAAAAAGGCCAATGCCGCGCGCAAGAGCCAAAAGACGCAAGAGATCAAAGAGATCAAGATGCGTCCGAACATCGATGACCATGATTATGACACGAAGATGAAAAAGGTCGTGGAGTTCATTGATAATGGCGACAAGGTGAAGGTCACACTGCGTTTCCGCGGCCGCGAAATGGCGCATCAGCAGCTCGGTATGGCGCTGCTCAAGCGTGTGCAGGACGATATGACTGAAACGACGCGCGTAGAAGCACATCCGCGCCTCGAAGGCCGTCAGATGTTGATGGTGCTGTCACCGAAATAGTTGCGGTTAAGCTAGAGGTGCTTCCTGGGCGCTGGCAGTTTCATTCTGCCGGCGCTTCCGCACCGCAAGCACGTAAATCACCCCGGCTGCAAAAGCAAAGATGAACCACTGGATTGCATAAAGCAGGTGGTTGTTGGGGATGCTGTCTGTTGAAGGCGGCGCAAGTTTTTGCACGCCCGCAACATCGTCAGTTACCACCAGCCGGATCAGCCGGCTATTATGCGGCCCGATGATGCCGCCGACCGGGCCGCCATCCCAATCGGGGTTTTCCGGCTTGCTGGTCCAGCCCAGCGCAACAAGCGCTCCGGGGCCCTCTCCGCCGCCAGTCCGGCATTCGGCGAGATGCGCGATCCCGGCTTTACCGTCCACATTCTTGCCCGACACCGATTGCCAGCCTGTGACCTCCAGGCAATTGACCGATGATTTGCGGAACAGCGGTAGCTCATCGGAAACGGGCACCGTCGGCCAAGCCATTTCCGGTTGACCAAGCGCAGCCCCATAACGCGCCAGCACTGCCTCTTTTTCGTTCATGCGCTGCAATTGCCAGACGCCAAGGCCGATCATCACCGCAACCGCAGCCGCCACCAAAATGGTTGGAATGATAGGCCAATTTTTCATTTGTCGTCCTCTGCCCTGCCCTCTTGGGCACCTCGGCGGTGTTCGGTGACCAGCAGCATCCCCTTGGCCATGCGCAGCGACAAAATAGTCAGCACCGCCGTAACGGGAACCCAAATGATGACATGCACCCAGAAGGGCGGGCGCACCGCAATATCGAGCATGATTGCAAGAATGATAATGATCGCGCCAATGCCCATCGTCAGAAACGCCGCCGGGCCATCGCCGACATTGTAGCTGCCATAATCCAGTCCGCATTTTGTACATTTGTCAGAGAAACGTGAGACGCTGGCAAAAAGCGACTTCTCCCCGCATTCAGGGCAAAGACCAAAAAGGGCAGCCGCGAAAAGACCGGGCTGCCCCATTTGGTGATTATTATTCGTCATCGGGGTTTAGCCGTGCACTGGTGCGCCCCAGCCGCCCCAGACATAGACGACAACAAAAAGGAACAGCCAGACGACATCGACAAAGTGCCAATACCAAGCCGCCGCTTCAAAGCCGAAATGCTGCTGCGGGGTGAAATGGCCCTTGTAGACGCGGAACAGACAGACCGCGAGAAAGATAGTCCCGACGATCACATGAAAACCGTGGAATCCGGTCGCCATGAAGAAGGCCGAACCATAGTTCAGGCCGCCAAAGCTAAACGGTGCCTCGGCATATTCGATTACCTGCAGACTGGTGAAGAGGACGCCCAGAATAATGGTGAGCCAAAGCCCTATTTTCAACCCCTTACGGTCGCCATTGATCAGCGCATGATGCGCCCATGTGACGGTGGTGCCCGAGCATAGAAGGATCAGCGTATTGAGCAGCGGCAGCTTCATAGCCGCCAGTGTCTCAACGCCTTTGGGCGGCCATTGCAGGAGAGCCTCCGCGCCTTCCTGACCAATCAGGCTCTCGGTCACGCCTTCAACCACCTGAATAGGTGCGGGGAACAGCGAGAAATCAAACCACGCCCAGAACCAGCCAACGAAGAACATCACCTCCGAAGCGATGAACAGGATCATGCCATAGCGCAGATGCAGCTGCACCACCGGCGTATGGTCGCCGCTATGCGCTTCATTGATGACATCAATCCACCAAGTAAGGAAAGTATACAATACGGCGACAACGCCAAGGCCGAAAACAAGGCCGCCATAGCCGCCAAAATATTCCGGTTGGAACATCATCACCATACCGAAGAACATGGTGAGGGCGGCAAGCGAGCCTACCAGCGGCGTGATGCTGGGCGGTAGAATGTGATAATCATGATTTGTGGCACCGGCCATTTTTATTCCCCAATAACTTCGGCCCCGATCACGGGCAGCCTTTTGAGTTTCCTTAGCTCCCCTTCTTATCCTCGTCCACAGGATAGAAGGTGTAGCTGAGGGTAATTTCTTCAATATCATTTGCGTCAGGATCATCCAAAATACGCGGATCAACATAGAACAACACGGGCATGCGGACTTCTTCTCCCGGCTGCAATGTCTGCTCGGTAAAACAGAAACACTGGATTTTGGTGAAATACTGACCGGCCTGAACCGGCGAAACGTTAAAGGTCGCGGTTCCCGTCACCGGCCGCGCCGACAGGTTCTTCGCTAGAAAGATCGCCATTTCCTTCGCGCCGATGGTGACTTTTTCGGACTGGCGTTCGGGCCGGAATTCCCATGGCAGCCCGCGCTGGTTAGCATCGAAGCGGATGGTAATCTGCTTGCCCACTGCCTGGATAGTTGCGGCCTGCGCTTCATCGACGCGCATCGTGGTGCCGCCAAATCCTGTCACCTGACAGAATATCCGGTACAGCGGAACGGCGGCAAAGCCCATGCCGACCATGGCGATAGCAAGCGCGCCTGCCATCATCGCGGTGCGGATATTCGCAGAGGCAACACTTGCGGCGCTCATCCCCATACGCCAATCTTTACGATGGTGATCGCGAAGAACAGGATGGCGAGGGCAACCAGGATAACGCCCAAGACGCGCGAACGCGAAGCCTGACGCTTCCTGATCAAACGGCTTTCCTCGGCGGTATAGATACGCGGTTCAGCTTCACTCATGCGATGAGCATCCTGTCTATGGCGAATAGCGCAAAGAGCAAGAAGAGATAGAAAATCGAGAAGGCAAATAACCGTTTTTCCGGTTTCATCTGCGCCGCATCATTTGCCGAGTTGCGCCACACGGCAAATGCGAGCGCGAGAAAAACAAGATTGAGCGCGATAGCAGTAGCGCCGTAGAGCCAGCTGGTTTGCCCGATTGCAAATGGCGCGATCGCGGCAGCAGCCATCGGAAAGCTGTAAGCCAGTATCTGGTTACGCGTCGCTTTTTGACCCGCGACATTGGGCATCATCGGAATACCGGCCGCCCCGTAATCCGATTTCATAAAGAGCGCGAGTGACCAGAAATGCGGCGGTGTCCACAGAAAGATGATGGCGAACAGAAGCACGGGCAGCAGCGTTATATCGCCGGTAACCGCAACCCAGCCAATCACCGGCGGAAACGCGCCTGCCGCACCGCCAATAACGATATTCTGCGGCGTATTGGGTTTTAGCCACATGGTGTAGACCACCGCGTAGAACACAATCGAAAAAGCCAGCAGGCCCGCCGCCAGCCAATTCACCGCCACACCCATTATCCCAACCGAAAAGGCCGACAGCCCGATACCGAATTGCAGCGCCGCATCGCGGTTCATGCGGCCATCGGGCAGCGGGCGCTTTGCGGTGCGCGCCATCTTTGCATCAAGATCCGCCTCATACCACTGGTTCAGCGCACCAGAGGCGCCCGCGCCAAGGGCGATGCAGAGTATCGCTGTAAAGCCAATGACCGGATGGATGTTCGTCGGCGCGCCCAGCAATCCGCAGAGCGCGGTAAAAACGACAAGGCTCATCACCCGGGGCTTTGTCAGCGCCCAGAAATCCCGCCAGTCAGCAGGAAGTTCCAGCTCTTGTGTCGCTTGTGTCATATCTCAAATTTCCCCTCTCCCCGGCAGATGCCAGGAAGAGGAAGTGCCGGTCACTTGATAACCGGCAGGGTTTCAAATTGATGGTGCGGCGGCGGGCTGGAGAGTGTCCATTCCAGCGTGGTTGCGCCTTCGCCCCAGTAATTATCCTCTGCACGGCGGCCAGCGACCATCGACCAAAAGAGGTTTGCGAAGAAGATGATTATACCGACACCCATGATCGCATAGCCCCAGGAAGCAATTTCATTCCAATAGGTATAGGCGCTATTATAGTCCGGGATACGCCGCGGCATGCCCTGATTGCCAAGGAAATGCATCGGGAAAAACAGCACATTCACACCGATGAAAAACAGCCAGAAATGCACATGGCCGAGAAACTCGTTCATATGGCGTCCGCTCATTTTGGGATACCAGTAATAGAAGCCGGCAAAGAGCGAGAAGACCGCGCCCAGAGACAGCACATAGTGGAAATGCGCGACCACATAATAGGTGTCATGCAAATTATCGTCGAGGCCGCCATTTGCGAGCACCACGCCGGTTACGCCGCCAACGGTAAACAGGAAGATGAAGCCCATCGCCCAAACCATTGGCACACCGAAGGTAACCGAGCCGTCCCACATCGTCGCAATCCAGCTAAAGATTTTGATGCCCGTTGGCACTGCAATCACCATCGTAGCGGCGGTGAAATACATCTTCATTTCAACGCTCATGCCGATGGTAAACATATGGTGCGCCCAAACCACGAAGCCGACAACGCCAATTGCCACCATCGCATAGGCCATACCGAGATAGCCAAAGACCGGCTTACGGCTGAATGTGGAAACGATCTGGCTGATGATGCCAAAGCCTGGCAGGATCATGATATACACTTCGGGATGGCCGAAAAACCAGAAGAGGTGCTGATATAATATCGGGTCACCGCCCGCGCTTGCATCAAAGAAAGCGCCGCCGAAATTGCGGTCGACGAGCAGCATCGTTATCGCTGCTGCCAGCACAGGCAACGCCAGCAATAGCAGAAATGCCGTCACCAATATCGACCAGACAAAGAGCGGCATTTTATGCAGCGTCATGCCCGGTGCGCGCATATTGAAAATTGTAGTGATGAAGTTCACCGCGCCCAAGATCGAGGCCGCACCCGCCAAATGGAGTGAGAAGATTGCCATATCGACCGCCGGCCCCACCGACCCGCTTGTCGATAGCGGCGCATAGACTGTCCAGCCTGTGCCCGCACCCAGCCCAGTGCCGCCCGGAACGAAGGTCGAACCCAGCAGCATGATGAAGGCCACAACGGTTAGCCAGAAGCTGATATTGTTCATCCGCGGGAAGGCCATGTCCGGCGCGCCGATCATCAATGGCACGAACCAGTTGCCGAAACCGCCGATCATCGCCGGCATCACCATGAAGAAGACCATAATAAGGCCATGCGCTGTAATCAGCACATTCCACATATGTAAGGCCTGATCCCAGCCCGCCTCGCTACCCGAAAGCCAGGTGGCCCACTGACCAAGATATTGAACGCCCGGCTCGGCAAGCTCGAGGCGCATCAAGCCCGAAATAAGGCCACCGATGATACCAGCGGTAATCGCAAATATCAGATAGAGTGTGCCGATATCCTTATGGTTGGTTGACATGAACCAACGCGCGAAAAACCCGGGCTTGTGATCGGCATCATGATGATCGTCATGGGCGTGGACGTCGCCGGGGTTTGCAGCAATACTAGTCATTTTGGTTCAGACCCTCTTAATTGGTTTCGGCCGCTGGTGCGGCTTCTATATCGTCATTTGCGGCGGGGGCAGCTTCGGCTGCAGCAGCTTTTTCTTCAGCCGCCGCTTTATCAGCATCTGCTTTTTCTTCGGCGGCCTTGGCGGCTGCTTCGGCCTTTAACTCGGCTGGCATCTTACCGCCCTTTGCCTTTATCCAGGCAGCGAACTCTGCGGGCGGAAGCGCCTCAACAGCAATCGGCATATAGCCATGACGCGCGCCGCAAAGCTCCGAACATTGGCCAAAATATATGCCGGGCTTCAATATCGTCAGCGCTTTCTCGTTCAAGCGGCCCGGGACGGCATCAAGCTTGTACCATAGCGAGGGCACAGCAAAGCTGTGGATCACGTCGGCGGCAATCGTCTGAATGCGTAGCGGAACGCCAGCCGGCACGACCATGCGGTTATCAACTGCAAGCTGTTCAGGCCCGTCGGCGGCGGTGCGGGCACGCTCTCCCTTGCCGACTTCATGCTCTTCCTTCAGCATATTCGATACGACTTCAAAGCCGCCATGGTCGGGATAGGTATAGGTCCAATACCACTGATAGCCGGTCACCTTTACCGTGACGGCATTCGCTGGTGCGGGCTTGAACTGTTTGGCCAACAAGTCGAGCGAGGGATAGGCAACGGCGAGCAGGATAAGAACAGGAACGAGCGTCCAGACGATTTCAATCACGGTGTTATGCGTGGTCTTTGACGCCTCTTTGTTGGTGCGGCGATTATAGCGCACTGCCACCCAAAGGAGCAGGCCAAGCACAAACAGCGAAATGGCAAAAATGAGCGGCAACAGGATCGCATTGTTGATCCACTTCGCATAGATCCCATTCTTCGAATATTGCTCCTGAAAATCGAGGCCGCCATTGTGCGGCTTGCCGACAACCAGCGCTGTGCTGGCATCCATTGGTGTATATCCGGGAAGCTCACCGTCGCTTGCCGCCGGAGCAGCAACAGGGGCGGCATCTGAAACCGGCGCTTCTGCCGCCGGGGTAGAACCACCCGCAACAGGGGCCGGCACAGGCAGCCGCGCCTGAGCCGTAGCCGACAGCATCAGCAGGCCGAATGTTAGCAGGATTTTATTCAAAATGTTCATCAACTTAGCCCCGTATACTAGCCAGCGAACCATTGGCATCGCCATAGCTTCGACATTTGATTTTTGGTTGCCGCAGATGCGGACTCGCGCGGTCTATAAGCGCAGGATACAAAAGCCTCAAGCGCTTCGCGTCCAAATTTATCGATTTATTTGCGCCATAATTCCACCTAAGTGAATATCTAAGCGCAAAGCTGACATTCGTAATAAAACAACTGCAGCCCCAAAAGGACAATTTCTCCCAATGACCGAAAACCAAATTCTCGCCGAATTTCGCGCCGCGGATGCGCTGCTTGAGGGGCATTTCCTGCTTTCCTCTGGCCGGCATAGTGCCCATTATCTGCAATGCGCACGGCTGCTCATGAACCCCGAACGCGCCGCAAAAATCGCCCGCGCCATGGTGCAAAATGTCCCGCGCGAGCTGCGCAGCCAAATCGAATTGGTCGTCTCCCCCGCGATGGGCGGTGTCATCATCGGGCATGAAGCCGGACGCGCGCTTGAGATTGATGCAATGTTCGTCGAGCGCCCCGAGGGCATGTTCGAACTGCGCCGCGGCTTTGCACTGGAAAAAGGTGTGAAGGTGCTGATGGTCGAAGATGTCGTGACCACGGGGCTGTCATCTCGCGAAGCGATTCGGGCCATTGGCGCGGCGGGCGGCAACGTTGTCGCTGCTGCCTCGGTGGTCGATCGTTCGGCGGGAAGCGCTGATTTGCCCGTGCCTTTCTTCCCGCTCATCGAATTTAATTTCCCGACCTATGCGCCTGACGAGCTACCGCCCGAATTGCAGAATAGCGAAGCAGTGAAACCCGGAAGCCGGAAGGAATAGGCGCGGCGATGGCAAAGCACCTCCGTCTGGGCGTCAATATTGACCATGTCGCGACGATCCGCAATGCGCGCGGCGGCGATCATCCCGATCCGGTGCGCGCTGCGGAAATCGTGGCGGCTGTTGGCGGCGACGGCATCACCGCGCATCTTCGCGAAGACCGACGGCATATTCGCGATGGCGATCTGGAGAGGATTATGTTGGCGACCAACCTGCCGCTTAATCTCGAAATGGCAGCGACCGAGGAAATGCTGAAAATCGCCTTGCGTCACAAGCCGCACGCCGCCTGTATCGTTCCTGAAAAGCGCGAAGAGCGCACCACCGAAGGCGGGCTGGACGCGGCGGGGCAGGACAATATCCTTGCCCCAATCATCACCCGGCTGACCGATGACGGCATCCGCGTCAGCCTGTTCATCGAACCCGACCCGCGCCAGATCGAGGCAGCTGTCCATTTGAAAGCGCCTGTGGTCGAATTCCACACCGGCAAATATGCAAATCTGCTGATAGATGGTAATCGCAAAGAAGCCGAAGCTGAACTCCGCCGCATATCCGACGCCGCAGCTCTGGCTGCAAAAAATGGTATAGAACCGCATGCCGGACATGGGCTTACCTTTGAAAATGTGCAGCCCGTTGCAGCAATCCCACAAATCGCCGAGCTGAATATCGGCCACTATCTGGTCGGCGAAGCCATCTTCACCGGCCTTGAAGACAGCATTCGCCGGATGCGCGCCTTGATGGATGAAGCGCGATGAGAGGGAGCGCCAGCATTAAGCCCCTCCTCTTTAGGGAAGGGGTTTGGGGTGGGGCCTCACCGGATAGCGCAGCGCGCGCGGATGGCCCCCCCTCCCAACCTTCCCCCCTGAAGAGTGGAGGGCTGAGATGATCATCGGCCTTGGCTCTGACCTGTGCAATATTGAACGGATAGCCAGTTCGCTAGAACGCTTTGGCGAGCGGTTTGAAAACCGCGTCTTTACTGACATCGAACGCGCAAAAGCGGCTAAGCGGCCGTTCACCAAGGCAGGCACTTACGCCAAGCGCTTCGCAGCAAAGGAAGCATTTTCCAAAGCCGTCGGAACAGGTTTCAGGCGCGGTGTTTTCATGCGCGATATCGGAGTGGTCAACGCGCCGTCTGGCGCACCTACATTGGCACTAAATGGCGGCGCGCAGGAACGGCTCGACGCGATGATTCCGACAGGGTATGAGGCCCATATACATTTGACGCTAACCGACGATCACCCATGGGCGCAGGCCTTTGTGATTATCGAGGCACTACCGAAGACAAAATAGGGCGAAGCGAAAAGACATTTATGACCGACACTGCGACCCCAACCGATTCCGAAAATTTGATGAATGAAGAAGCGCCAGCCAAGAGCGATGCGAAACCATCGGGGCTGCGCGCAATATGGGAAGAGCTGAAGGGGCTGCTTTTGCTGCTGCTCGCCGTGCTTGCTTTCCACAGCTTTATTGCCAAACCATTCTATATTCCGTCGATATCGATGATGCCCAACCTGCTGGTAGGTGACCGGCTCGTCGTGAGCAAATACCCCTATGGCTGGAGCTTCGTCTCGCCGACCATTCCAAACCCCGCCGCGCTGTATCGCTGGCTGGTTAAGCGCGAGGAGGTTGAAACACTCGCCTTTATGCTGGAGGAACGCGGCGGCCGCGTCTGGGGCGAGATGCCGCAGCGCGGCGACATTGTGATCTTTACACCGCAGGGCAGTTCGCAGGATTGGATCAAGCGCGTCATCGGCATTCCGGGCGATATAATTTCCCTGCGCGCCGGGCAGGTTTTCATTAACGGCGCGCCGGTCAGACAGGAAACCCAGCCGCAGCTTGTCCTGCCCGTTGACCCCAACAATCCCTGCGACGAAACTGATTTCCCCGGTGCGCTTGGCCGGGAAGAAGATGGCAGTATGACCTGCTCGCTCAACATCATTCGCGAGACGCTGCCGGGCGGCGCTAGCTATGATATAATCGATGCAAGAGAAAGCCGCCCCGACAATATGGAGCCTGTTCGCGTTCCTGCCGGCCATCTTTTCATGATGGGCGACAACCGCGATAATAGCTCCGACAGCCGTGTTGCGAAATATGAAGGCGGCCTTGGCGGCCCGATCGCGTGGGAACGGATTGGCGGCCGTGCAGAAATCGTCACCTTCTCGGTTGATGGCACCACCAGCTTGAACCCAAAAACATGGTTCTCCTCGCTGCGCGGCGGCCGCGCCGGAACCAGCCTGCGCCCCGACAAGCCTGAAAAAGAGGAATAGGGCGGCATGGCAAAAAAGCGCGAAACCCGAGAGGAAATCGGCCCCACCGAAGTTTATGACCCGGTTGTCCGCACCGAGCTTAAGCGTGCATCGGTCTGGATCGGCATGGGGCTTCTGGCCGCGGGCATCATCTTTTTGGCCCAGCCGATCCTGCTGATAGTCGGCGGCATCGTGGTGGCAGCGATGCTCGACGGCGGAGCGCGGCTTCTTGGCCGGGTCTTGCCGATTGCCCGCGGACTGCGTCTTACGATAGTCATAGTCGCCGTTGTCGGCTTCCTGTTCTGGACGGTGACCTTTGCCGGCGGTGAGATAGCAGCGCAGGCCGCCGAGTTGGAGCAAGTCATTCAGCAGCAGCTCAACCGGATCGGGCTTGAAGCGCAGGCGGCGGGTTTTGCGATTTCAGCAGAGGATTTTAAGAATTTCGGCACCGATATCCTGAAGTCGGTTGGCCGCGTGACGGCGGCGGTTACTTCCGCGCTATCAGCCGTCACCAATCTGGCGATGATGCTGGTGCTGGCAGTGTTTATTGCCGCCGAGCCGCGCATTTATGAGCGCGGCGTTGCTTGGATGATGCCGCTGAAAGAACGCGCGCATTTTTATGAAACAGCCGAAGAAATGGGCTACACGCTGCGGCGGTTGATGGCCGGCCGACTGCTCGGCATGGCGGTCGAAGGCGTCGGGACCGGTATCCTGCTTTGGGTGGCGGGCGTTCCAATGGCGGTGCTCCTTGGCATTCTGACCGGGCTTCTCGCGTTTCTGCCCAATATCGGCGCCATCATATCGGGCGCGCTGATCGTCATGGTTGGTTTCTCCGCCGGTGTGGATACCGGGATCTATGCGATCATCATATATATGGCGGTGCAGGCGGTGGATGGTTATCTGATCGTGCCGATGGTTGCCAAAAGAGCCGTCGACCTAGCGCCAGCCCTGGTTCTGGGCGCACAAATTTTGTTTGGCGCGCTGTTTGGCGTTTTGGGACTGGCGCTCGCCGACCCCATAGTCGCGATGGTAAAGGTTGCGCTGGAGCGCCAATCCGAGCGCAACGAGGTGCGCGAACTGCGCTCATCGCGCGGCCCCAAGAAACAGGATGGATAATGCCGATAGCGGTCATTACTTGCTTCCTGCTCGGCATAGCCAATTTCGCGATGCACAAGGCGGTTATCGATTCGAACCACCCCTTTGTCGAAGATACCAAGCTCTATTTTGGCCGCTATTTCGGGAAGTCCGGTAGCTATGTTTTTGAATTTGCGCTGCTGCTCGGTGCGCTTGTCTTTGCTAGCCTGGGATCGATGCTGATCGTATTTTTCTACGTGATATATTCGGGACTCAACATGCTGGCGGCGTGGCTGTTGCTCTCCGGACGCGTCTGACTACGTCTGTTATCGTTCGTCACACTGCGATAGTCGCTTGTCGAAAAACGCTAATCCCCTCAGCTATGTATAACTAGAGACGATGTCCTAGCCATAAGGCGTGGGGGCGCGGTAATGTGAAGAAAGCAATTATGCGCCCTGCAAATCCCTGTAAGTTCCTGCTCCGAAGCTCCGCCATTTCTCTAGCGGTAGCTGCAGCGTCACATCCACCCGTCCTATACGCGCAGGACGCAGAGACTGCTGCCGCCGAACCGCAGAGCGATACGCCGCCGGTCGATGGCGCGCTTGTTCCGCGTAATGAGGATGGCAAGCAAATTTACGATGCAGCATTATTTGCTCGCTTTGCCCCGCAAACCGCGAGCGATATGGCGCGCCAGATACCCGGCTTTACGATTACCGAGGCGAGCGGAGATCGCGGGCTTGGCGAAGCGACACAAAATGTCCTCATCAACGGGCAGCGGATTTCGGGCAAAAGCAACGATGCGGATACGGTGCTGGGGCGCACACCGGCTTCCTCGGTGGTACGCATCGAAATTGTCGACGGCGCGAGCCTGAATATTCCGGGCTTAAGCGGGCAGGTGCTTAACCTGATAACCAAAAATACCGGCCTTCAAGGCAATTTCGCGTGGCAGCCGCAGTTTCGCCAGCGCGTGGAAACGCATTGGTTTGATGGCGAGATCAATATATCGGGAAAGCTTGGCAAAGGCGATTTCACGCTCGGTCTCAATAACCGGCAAGGCTTTCGCGGCGGCGGTTGGGGGCCGGAAATCGTAACCGACGGCGATGGCGATTTGCTGTTCACCCGTGACAAAGCAGCTCAGTTTATCGGAGACAGACCCAAGCTCGCCGGAACCTATAGCCGGACCAGCAAAGCGGGTTCGATTTTTAATCTAAACG
>JAZGFP010000018.1:0-57753 GCA_036479555.1 Sphingorhabdus sp. | reverse complement strand
TTCGGGCCTCTCTTTTGCGCCTTCAGCTTTCGGCTCGTCTGGTTTTCCAATTTCTCAAGCCAGCGATCACTTCCCAGCGGGCGGCCTGTTGTCTCCGATTGGCGCAGCGCACGAAAAACCGCCTCATCGCCTTCCTGATTTTCCATAAATTTGCGAAAAGCTCCATAGCGTTCAATCACAGCTGCAACTTTGACCAAGCCATCATCCTTTCCCGCAAGATGGGCTTTCACGCTCGACCACGGCCATTCGCTCGCTTTGTCCACCAACCGCGCCCGTACCGGATTGAGCGAAACATAGCGCACGGCATTGGCCAAATGCTCCTCATCCATCACCACCGACCCAAAGCGCCCTTGCCACAAATGCCCCGTCACCCGCATCCGGGCGTTTATATATCCGGTATAACGCCGATGGGCGTCGGCAAAGGTGGCGCGCAGCCCATCCTCATGGCTCGGTACGATAATGATGTGGATATGATTGGGCATCAGGCAATAGCACCAGATGTGCGAACCGGCCTTCTCCGCTGCCTCGCTCAACAGATGCTTATACAGCGCATAATCTTCTTCCCCAAAAAAAGTCTGCCCGCGCCGGTTACCACGCTGGGTCACATGATGCGGCAATCCGGGAACAACAAGACGAGCTAGACGGGCCATCCGGAGAACATAGCTTAATTAGTGTATTTGGTAAACTGTCACCGTAATTCAATAGCACCAGATGTGCGAGCCGGCCTTCTCCGCTGCCTCGTTCAACAGATGCTTATACAGCGCATAATCTTCTTCCCCAAAAAAAGTCTGCCCAGCCCGGTTACCACGCTGGGTCACATGATGCGGCAATCCGGGAACAACAAGGCGAGCAAGACGGGCCATCTGGAGAACGTAACCTAATTAGTGTATTTAGTAAACTGTCACCGTAATCGTCACCGTAATCCACCGTAATCAAAGCGCGCTTTGGTCTGGAGGGAGCGATGAATTGAGTGCACTGTCACTGTAATTCTATCTATTTGTTTACATTATTCAATTTTCCCAATTTTTAGTAGAATGAAGATACCCAAAATTGTAAAGTGCAAACAAAGTAAGACTATAGTACATGCAATAATAACCGAAAAACTGTTTATCTCCGCATTATTTTTTAAAAAAATCCATATTAGTATGGAAAAAATTATCAAAATTGTAGTAATACTAAAAAATATGATTGCGCCATTTTTTGAAGAAAGATTTACTAAAAACATCAATATAAAAGCAAAAATTCCGTATACTGTAGCAATGAGTCTATTATTAAAAGGTTTTAGAAATCCTTCAAACTCCAAAAAAGATAACAAGGCTACATATGGTTTAGCAGAAAAAATACCAGCAAAAATAATTGATAATGTCAGTACATATATTAGTACAGCATATCTTAACAAAATTGGTTCTTTTTTAGTTTTCATCATCCATCAACTTGGCATCTATTTTTATTAACTATACCGGAATTACGGTGGAATTACGGTGACGAATTACGGTGACAGTTTACTAAATACACTTAACTATCTCCTGTCTCGCCCCCGCCCGCTCCCATCATCACGCGAAAAGCAGATCGGCTAGCTTCGCGCGCTGCCAAGCCGCATCGCCCATCTGGCTGGCTTGAAATATTGCTGCCCGGCGGTGCAGGCCGGCGTCGCATTCATGGGTGAAGCCGAAGCCGCCGTGAAATTGTATGGCGCGGTCGGCGGCGCAGCTATAGGCTTTGTCAGCAGCCGCCTTGGCCATCCGCACCGCAACCTCCCCCAACCCTTGGTCGCCAAAGCTCGATGCCGCGCTATAGAGCAGCGAACGGGCTTTTTCATACTCGACATAGGCGTCAACAATCGGATGTTTGAGCGCCTGATAGCTGCCGATGATTTTGCCGAACTGCTTGCGGGTCTGCAAATAATCCACCGTATAATCGATCACACTTTGCGTCCCGCCGCACATTTCCGCTGATTGCAGCAAGCTCCAGGCCAGCTCTATATGGGCGAGGGCGGCGGCGGCTTTTGCAGGGTCAAGCAGCTGCTCTTCGGGAAGGCTTATCCCATCAAGCGTCAACGCGCAGCTGCGCCGCGTTTCATCGATTATCTTTTCACGCCGCAGCGCGCCTTTTGGCAGATCGTCTTTGGTAATCAGTGCCAGCGCGGGGCCGCCGTCCATGCTGACCGATGCGATGATTACGCCCGATGCCTCGGCCCATTGCACCACCAGTTTTTTGCCTGAAAGTTCAATACGGCCCGCTGCGCGCTTCGCTGTGGCAGTAATGTTGGTCAGGTCCCAATCGGCATGCTCCTCCTGAAGAGCCAATGTGCCAACCGTGCCGCTCGCCAGCTTTGGCAGCCACGCGGCTTGCTGATGCTGGGTGCCGCCCGCAATCACAGCCTGCGCCGCCAATGTCGCCGCGATGAAGGGCGAAGCCAGCAGGTTGCGGCCCATTTGCTCGACAATCGGCACCACTTCGGCAAGCGACAGCCCGATCCCGCCATGCGCCTCTGGGATAGCAATCCCCATCCAGCCAAGCCCGGCCATCTCTGTCCATAGCTCAGCATCATACCCATCGCTGCTTTCCATCAGCGAGCGGACCTTCTCGCCCGGAGAGCGCTCACGGCAGAAATTGGTCGCGATGTCGAGAATATCGACCTGCTCCTCGCTGACGCCAATCTTTGCCAATTCCATGCAGCTTCTCCCTTAGGCCCGCCGGCCTCCTCCACCTGTCTAACCGGGCGGTTAAAAAATGGAAGCGTTGATATCCCCGATGCATGCTTATGGGCGATACTTGCTTTTGGCATTACCCCGGCGTAAATGCGGCCCGGCATAAGCGGTTTGCGCGGAGACGCGCGATGAAAAGGGAATGCGGAAGCTGGCATGCGCCAGTAATCCGCAGCTGCCCTCGCAACTGTGACCGGCGAGTTGCCGCCTGTAAAGCCACTGGAGAAATCCGGGAAGGCGGACGGCGATATTGACCCGGGAGCCAGGAGACCTGCCGCATATGGTCGTTTTCTGCCCGGGCGAGGTGCACCGGTCAGGCGGTGGAAGGCTGCATCAAATGCGGCCCGCTCCTTCGCATAACGGCATGATTTTGACCGTTATGAATGAAGGAAAACCAAAATGAAAATACCCCGGCCATTGATTGCAGCCTGCGCGCTTGCTGCCGCTAGCATGTCAGCCAATTTATACGCGCAGGAAGGAACAGCGAAGAGCCAGGAAGAAGCGGAGAACGAGGAAGAAGAGCCGCATATCCTGCTCGCCCACCACCGGCTCTATCCCGAAACCATCATCGTCGTTGCATCGGGCAGAAATGACCGGATCGACAATATCGGGCAGGCCGTCACGGCGATAGGTGAGCGAGAGATTGCGCGCTTGCAAACTGTCGATATCGCCGGATTGATCGAACGCGCACCCGGCGTCACACTTTCCCGCAATGGCCCGCAAGGCGGCTTTACCGGCGTACGCGTGCGCGGGGCGGAGGCAGAGCAGCTGGTTGTCCTGATCGACGGCGTGCGCGTCGCAGATTCAGCATCGCCGGGCGGCGGATATGATTTTGCCAACCTGACCACAGGCGGCATCCAGAAGGTGTCACTGCTGCGCGGCGCGAATAGTCTGGTCTGGGGATCGGATGCCGTCGGCGGCGTGCTTGCGGTGCAAACGCGCAGAGGTAGCGGCTTTGGCGGCAGCGCGGAATATGGCAGCTTCAACAGCCGCCGCATTGGCGCCTACGGCGGACAGAAATTTGGGCCGGTGAGCCTTGCAGCGTCGGGCGGCTGGACCAAAAGCGATGGCTTTTCAAGCTTCGCCGGAGGAAATGAGGCCGATGGCTATGAGCAGTTTTTCGGTCAGGGCAGCATCAATGTAGCAGCTTCCGATAGGCTGAGCTTTACCGCTGGTGGACGCTACGCGGATAGCCGGGCAGAGATAGACGGTTTTCCCGCGCCGCTCTTTGCCTTTGCCGATACCGCCGAATATCAGGACACCGTGCAATGGTCAGCGCATGCCGGCGCTGAATATGACGGAGAGTATTTCTCGGCAAGGGGCAGCTATAGCATCAGCGAAACCGCGCGCGATAATTTCAATCCTGCTTTTGGTAGCGCTGCCAGTTTCTCCGCAACGGGCAGAAGCGAACGCGCGGCAATCGCGGGGGATGCCGGGCTAACCGATGATCTGAAAATCATCTTCGGCGCCGACCGCGAACGCAGCCGTTATTCCACCGCGCTGTTTGGCAGCAGCGGCGAAACCGGCATAGACAGCGCGCATGCTCTGTTATCTTACGGCAGCTCTTATTTCGACCGGGATCTGACCTTGGCGGCGGGGGTAAGAATCGACGATCACAAACAATTTGGAACGCACTGGACATTCGGGGCTAACGGCTCGGTTCGCCTTTTTGGCGACTGGAAACTGCGGGCAAGCTACGGCGAAGGTTTCAAAGCACCGTCCTTGTTCCAACTTCTTTCCAATTTCGGCAACCCGTCGCTGCAGCCCGAAACCAGTCGCAGCTTTGACATTGGCCTCGCCACCGCGGACCCCAATCTTGTCCGGCGCTTTACCGCCGCCATCACATTGTTCCAGCGCGATACCAAAAATCAGATTGAATTCATCTCCTGCTTCGGGGTGACCAGTCCGATCTGCAATAATCGTCCTTTCGGCACCTATGACAATGCCGCTCGCACCCGCGCGCGCGGCGTTGAGATTGAGCTGGGCGCACAGATTGGCGAAAGGCTGCTCACGCGCGCAGCCTATGGCTATATCGACACTGAGAACCGCAGCGCTGCATCGGCAAATCTTGGCAATGATCTGGCGCGAAGGCCCAAGCATGCACTCTCATTATCGATGGACTGGTTTTCTGTGAACCAAGCGGATCGCGGGAATGTGACTAAGGGCCTAAATCTGGGCGCGGATCTACGGCTTGTTGGTGACAGTTTCGACAATGCAGCTAACACACGGGCCTTAGACGGTTATGTACTGGTCACATTGCGGGCGGCGCTACCAATAGCTGACGCGTTCGAAATTTATGGCCGCATCGAAAATCTGCTCAATGCCGACTACCAAACGGTGGCCAATTTTGGCACCGCAGGCCGATCAGCTTTCGTCGGTGTCCGGGCGAGTTTTTGATGATCTGGAAGTTTGCCATGGCCTTTGCATTGTTCGCACTCGCCGCCTGCGGGGGCGCCAATCAGGTGCCAAAAGGAGGGATAGTGTCGAACAATCCCTGCATCGATGCGGTGCTCGCAGAGATTGCAGAGCCGGGGGATATCGCAGCTGTCAGCGCCTATTCGCATGATCCGCAAAGCGCCTCTGCTCCGGTAGCATGGGCGCGCAAACTTCCGGCAATCGGGACAAGCGCGGAGGAGATTCTCGCCGCGCGGCCGCGGCTATTGCTGACCGGCAATTTTGCCACCGGCGGAACGCAAAAGGCGCTGGCGCAAATCGGTGCAAAGAGCCTGCGTCTGGGCGTTCCTGCGAGCGTCGAGCAGAGCAAACAGCAAGTTCAGCAAATTGCCCGAGCGATTGGCCGCAAGAGGGCGGGAGCAAGGCTGCTCAACAAGATTGACATAGCTACGAGCGGGCCAGAGCCGGATCACCGGCCAACCGCAATCATCTGGCAAAATGGCGGTTTCGTACCGGGCGCGGGAACCTTGCAGGATGAGCTGCTGGCGCGCGCCGGATATAAGAATGCCAGCGCTAATTTCGGCCTTGCCGCGTGGGAACAGCTACCGCTCGAAACGCTAATCCGCAATCCGCCCGACGTTATTTTCATGCCAAGCAGCGACGTGGGAGCGGCGGGCCGCGAACTGGTAATGCGCCGCAAATTGCTGAAGCATCTTGGCAGCAAAACGCGGCTCGCCAACTTTCCAAACAAGCTATTATTCTGCGGCGGGCCTTCGATCATCAAGGTGATGGAGCGGCTGCGGGCTGCAAATACTGAAGCCGATAAACCATGAAACGCCGCAATTTTACCCTGCTCCTGATGGCCGCGACGCTGCTCGCATTCCTGCTTTCGCTTTCGGCGGGCAAAGTCTGGATCGCGCCGGACCAATGGTTCTCCGGTTATGCCAATGGCGAGGTCGATGGCTGGATTTTCCTCGAACTGCGCCTGCCGCGCGCACTTTTGGGGCTGGCCATTGGCGCTACGCTCGGCCTATCGGGCGCTGTGTTGCAGGGCTATTTGCGTAACCCGCTGGCCGACCCAACTATCCTTGGCGTTTCTTCCACAGCAGCGCTTGGCGGGGTGACCGCTATCTCGCTGGGCGCAGGCACGCTACCCTTTGGTATTTTCGGCAGCGCGATGGCGGGTGCGGGGCTGTCAGTGTTGCTATTGATGCTGCTTGCCGGGCGGGGCGGATCGCTTGGCTTCATCCTTGGCGGGCTGGTGCTTTCGACACTTGCCGGTTCGCTCACTGCCTTCCTGATCAGCATATCGCCCAATCCCTATGCCACCAGCGAGATCGTCGCATGGCTGATGGGCGCGCTCACCGACCGGACAATGGATGATGCATTGCTGGCGCTCCCTCTGATGGCGCTGGGTGCGGTGATACTGATCTTCACTGCGCGGTCGCTCGATGCGCTTTCGCTGGGCGAGGCTGGCGCGCATAGCCTTGGCGTTAACCTGCGCCGACTAGGCTGGCTGATAATATTCGGCGTCGGGCTGGGCGTGGGCGCTTCGGTGGCGGTGGCCGGCATTGTCGGCTTTGTCGGCCTCATCACCCCGCATCTGGTGCGCGGCGTGATCGGCGAGCAGCCATCTGCTATCCTGCTGCCATCGGCGCTGGCCGGGGCAATATTGACGCTCGTCGCCGATAGCTTCGTTCGGCTCACTCCCGGCGTCAGCGAAATCAGGCTGGGCATCGCGATGGCGCTGCTCGGTGCACCCTTCTTCCTCGCGATCATCTGGCACTACCGGCGGGAGATGGCATAGTGATCGCGGTCAATAATCTCTCGCTCACATTGCAAGGCCGCCGGGTTCTGCAGGATATTTCTGCACAGTTCGAGGCGGGCAAAATTACCGTTATCCTTGGCCCCAATGGCGCTGGAAAGAGCAGCCTGCTTGGCTGCATCGCTGCCCTGCATCAGCCGGCCGAAGGGAATGTCTGCATCGGCGGCGAGGATGTGCAAAAGATCGATGCGAACAAGCGCGCCCGCATGATCGGCTATCTGCCGCAAAATGGCGAGGTGCACTGGAATCTCAACGTTCGCGCTCTGGTTGCGCTAGGCAGATTGCCGCATCATCACGGTTGGCAGGAGACGCCGGATGACCAAGCGGCAATAGACGCCGCGATCGATCAAGCGGGCATCGAGGCACTGGCGAGCCGAAAGGTGCAGCGGCTTTCCGGCGGCGAACAAGGCCGCGTGCTGCTCGCACGGGTGCTGGCCGGGCAGCCGCAATGGATATTGGCCGATGAACCGCTCGCCAATCTCGATCCCGCGCACAGCCTTGATATCGCCGACCTGTTTCGAAGCGCTGCAAAAAGCGGCGCAGGCATTGTCCTCGTGCTCCATGATCTTACGCTGGCGGCCAACATTGCGGATCATGTCCTGCTGCTAAAGGGCGGGCGGCTATTGGCTTCAGGCACGTCTGAGAAGGTTCTTACCCCGACCCTGATCCGGGAAGCTTACGGTGTCGGTATGGAAATTCTAGAAGATGAAAGCGGCGGAAGAACAATCATTACCAAGCGGTAGCCGCGCTTCAGTTTCGCGGCGCCTGCCTGCGGTAGGACAGCGCCTCGGCGATATGGATGCGGCCGACGCTGCGGCTTTGCGCCAAATCGGCTATCGTGCGGGCAACTCGCAAAATACGCGTATAGCCGCGCGCCGACAGCCGCATGGCTTCGGCGGCCTGCGCGAGCAGTGTCTGGCCGGCATCATCGGGCGTCGCATGGGCGGCAAGAACATCGCCGTCGATCTCCGCATTGCTACGCGCTTTTTCTCCCGCCAGCCTGTCGGTTTGCCGCTTTCTTGCAGCGGCAACCCGCGCCGCGACATCGGCTGAACCTTCGGCTGGCGGCGGTAACACTAGGTCGGCGGCGCTCACCGCCTCCACCTCGACATGCAGATCAATCCGGTCGAGCAGCGGCCCCGAAATCTTCGCCTGATAGTCAGCAGCGCAGCGCGGCGCACGCGAACAGGCCAGCGCTGCATCGCCCAGATACCCGCAGCGGCACCCTTGTGTTGCTTTCACGCAGTTTGGCTTTGGATTACCTTTATATACTGAAATTAAAAGAAAAGTTGATCGTCCGAGTGAAATCTTGGAAAATCCGCAAACTATTGGAGAGCATATCAAACGTGAGCGTCAAATTCGCGGATTAAGGCAAATTGACGTTGCTGAGGCGTTGGATTTAGACCCTCATACCGTCTGCAATTGGGAGCGCGGTGGCGCCATTCGGTATCCGAGCTACTATCCGCACATTATCGATTGGCTAGGATACGATCCTTTTCCAAATCCACTCTCTCCCGGCGTATATTTATTGCAATCGCGGCTAAGAATGGGTCTCACAAGTAAGGAGATGGCCAATCGCTGGGGCATCGATCAGAGCACTCTTTTGAGGCGTGAAAAGGATCAAGCTTAATGTCTGCTATGGGCGCAAAAGCAGACATTAGCGAAAGCGCTTGTCATACAATGTAATGATCCATGCTGATTTAACGATTGTGCAGAAGCCATTTCCCATTATGCTGCAAAAAGTTGTTTTTGGGGGATAGCTTTTTTGGATTCTTTGGCGCGGCAGGATAATCTTACTAGGCCAGACGAGCGCGCAAGGGCGGCGCTCTTTGGTTCTTTTCAGCTTGCCGCACCGGACGGTTCGAAAATCGTGATTTCCAATCGGCGCGCACGCGCGATACTCGCGATGTTGTGTCTTGCGCCTGATGAACCGCTTGAACGCGGCTATCTCAGTAAGCTTCTGTGGCCAGGCAGATTTGAAGCGCAGGCAAAAGCCAGCTTGCGGCAATGTTTATTGGACCTCGGAAAAATGCTCGCATCCCATGGCTTTGATCTGTTGGAGACTGGTCGAACCCGGATCAACCTGAAAGCGGGTGCCGTTAGAACCGATCTTTCGGAATTGGAACATGCCCTAACTCAGGACGACCATGTTGCCGCGACGGACCTGCTTGGATCAATCGGCGCTAAACCGTTGCTGGATCAGATGGATTTCGGAGAAGCATTTGCCAATTGGCTTTCCGCCCAGCGCCGTCAAGCCCAACAACATCTGCAAGCGGCGGTTACCGCCGTTTTATTGGGGTTGGAACAAAGCGATAATCTGACCGGTCACGTGCGTTTGCTGAATGCATGGTCGGTGCGATCTCCCGAAACTCAAAAGATATCAAACCGCAAGCAAGGCAAAGCTCGAATTGCTGTGCTGCCATTTAAGTCCGTTACCGACCCCGATGATCATGGTTTTTTTGCGGATGGTATTGTTGACGAACTGATCACAGCTTTGGGACAAGTGCCGCAGCTTCTTGTCGCGGGCCGAACGTCATCCTTCCAGTTTAAAGATTCTGACAAAACGCCATCGGAGATTGCTGGCGCACTCAACGTGTCACATCTTTTGGAAGGCTCGGTTCAGCGGCAAGGCGAACAGGTTCGTGTCTATATTAATCTGGTTGATGCCGACACGGGCTTTGAATCATGGGCCTACAGTTATGATGGCAGTCTGGACGATATGTTCGCCGCTCGGACAGAAGTTGTGCGGGCTGTAACGAACGGGCTGAATGATGCGCTCAAATTGAAGGAGCATGAACCCAAGCCCCGCAAGCTGACGAGCAATAGGGAGGCTTATGGGCTTTACCTGCAAGGCCGGGCGCTAACCATCAGGGCAATCGGAGATGGCGTGCTGCCGACGGCCATCGAGCTGCTCGAGAAAGCGCTGGAAATCGATGCCGAATTTGCCGAATGCTGGACGGCACTGGCCGAAGCCGAAATCAATATGACGGTCTATACACCCTGCCTAGACAGGCTGGAGCGATGTGAGAAGGCGGCCGGATATGCGAAGAAAGCCCTCAGTCTATCGCCGGAGCAGGCGCATGCCCGTATCGTACTTGCCTTTTACGCCTGGACGCAAAATGATATTGTCGGTGCGCTTGACTTGGCTTTTGAGGCTTACCGACTGGAGCCCAATAACCCGGATGTCCTGAATCGTGTCGGCTCATTTCTGCTATATTGCGGACGTTGCCGAGACGCGTTGCCATATATTGAAGCGTCGATCGACCAAGACCCGGTCAACGGGCGCAACTACGCGATATTGTGCACGGCGCATCTCAACCTGGGGAACATAGACGCCGCCATCGATGCCGGGCAGCGAATGGTCGACCTTGGCTTTCCGTCAATGTGGTTGGCGGCGGCCATTGCAGCATCGGGTGACAATGATGGTGCGGTGGAAACATATCAGCTGACAAAGAAGCTGATGAACACCGTAATATACCCGCCAGCTGGCAGTGCACCGATGGACCCGGATGCGATGGATGCCTATTGGTTGATGGCTGCGAAGGGGCTGTGGAGCGGTGAAGATCAGGACCGCACAAATTATTGCATGGCGTTGGAGATGCTCCACGCGACACTGCACGATCCCTATGATTCCACGATCACATTGCCAGCGATCTGGATGGGCGAGCCGCAGATGGTATTCAAGACCCTTGGCAAGCAGATTACACCAGCTAATTTCTTCAGCTTCATGTCACTCTGGACCTATGCAGAACCGATTAATCAGGTCCGATTGCATCCTGATTTCATGGATTTCGCCGAACGGATTGGCATGGTTGCGGCTTGGGAGAAATATGGCTGGCCGGACCTTCCCGTCGGACCATCTTCTGTCAATTAGATCATTATTGACGTTTTTTTGACGGTAGCGCCGTTGACGCGATGTTACATTTACAACCATCAACAGCGCACTGAAATTGCAGGTAAGCCAAACCAATTTATTGGTTCGAAATCACTCGATTCCGTCAACGGGAAGGCTGTGCCTGCTGTTTCAAGATATTGAAAACAGGAGAGTGAAAATGAAATTGATGAAAAAAATGATGATAGCAACCACAATGTTGGTAGCCGCACCAATGGCACTACCAACGATCGCAGCGGCACAGGAATTCCCGATGGTGGCGGGAGACTATTCCCAGGTTAGCGGCATTTTTGTCAAAGACGGCGGAGCGTTTAAATATGCGACCCATCTTGCGACCAAATGGACCGACGTTCAGAAATTTGCCAAATCCCAGGGCTGGATCAGCGACTACAAAATATTGATCAATCAATATCCCCGCGATGGCGAGCCAACAATCTATCTGATGACCACCTTTTCGAAAATGGCCGACGCAGCCGAAGGTGAAAGACGTAACAAAGCATATGATGCTTACATGAAGTCATCTGCCCAACAGCAAATAGCAGAATCTGGCAACCGCGCAGAATATCGTACTGTGATGAGCAGTATGCTTTTGCGCGAATATAAGCCTCGATAGGCCGCCCTTAGGTCATTTCGAAAAGTTCGCGCAAGCGATGCATCCGGCGGATGAATTTGCGACCCGTCATCCGCCGGATTTCCTCTTCATTCTAGCAAATATGAGCCGGATGATATGGCCGATATCGAAGAACTCGCAGATGATTTCTTGTCTCTTATCCAGTCCGGTCAAGCGGTCGCGGCGGCGGAAAAATATTGGGCCATTGATATCGTCAGTATCGAGCCGGAGGATACGACGGAACATGCGCCTGCGATAGTGACCGGATTTGACGCCGCGCGAAAAAAATTGACCGGCTGGCTGGGCCATAGCGCGATGGAAGATATCAGCATTGATGGCCCGTTCATTACCGGCAACCGCTTTGCGCTATTTATTGATATGCTGATCAAGCGCCGCGCAACCGGCCAGCGCGAGCCATTTTCCGAGATCGCCATCTACACCGTCCGCGACGGCAAAATTATCGAGGAGCGCTACTTTTATGGCTGAGCGAAAAAAACTTGGGTGCTTTCATTCTAAACTGGGAGAAGAGCCGTTGACTCAATATGCACCCGAAATTGCGATCCCAGATGTCACCAAAACCACAATTCCGGCGATGTCCGAAAATATATATTTGCGCTCTACCGCCATCATATTACTTTATTTTATGCAGGGTATCGTTGCCGGTCTCAGTCTGATCGCCATTCCTGCATGGCTCGCCGCGCGGGGTGCTTCACCCATCGAAGTTGGCGGTTTTGTCGGAACGGCGATGCTGCCCTGGTCGCTCAAGCTTTTTAACGGCCTGTTGATGGACCGGTTCACCTATCGACCGATGGGCAGGCGGCGATCCTGGATATTGGTCGCTCAGGCGCTGATGATGCTAACTCTGTTTGGCCTGGCAATCGCTGCCCCTTCAGTCAGTCAGATCGTCTTGCTCACGGGCTTTTGTTTCACGCTAAACCTATGCGCGACCTTCAACGATGTAGCGGTCGATGGCATGACGGTTGATCTGGTACCCGAAGAAGAACGAACCACCATTAACGGATTTATGTTTGGTTCTCAGACATTGGGCGTTTCTGCGTCCGGCTTTATTGCCGGGCAGCTGTTGGTGGATGACAAGATTTCGACAATTGCGATTCTGTTTGGCGTTTTTGTCGGCCTTGCATCTCTGTTCATTTCCTTATTCCGCGAACGTCCCGATGAACGCCTTTTCCCATGGACCGGCGGCCAGCCTTCAGCGGAATGCACCGCGCGTCAGCATGCGGCATGGCTTCCTATATTGAGGGGAATTTTCCGATCGTTACGTTCCCCGAGCATTCTGCTGTTCCTGATAGGGTTTGGATTGGCCACAGCGACTTACTCCTTCACAGATTCTGTCGCGCCGACACTTGCAGTCCAGCAATTGGGCTGGGGTAGTGACGACTATAGCAGCTTTGCGAGTATTATCGGGATCGTGGCGGCGATTGCGGGTGCCACGATGCCAACATTCGTTGTCCGCTGGGTGGGCCTGCGCATCACCATGTCGGCGCTGTTTCTTATCCTTGCAATTGCGGCAATCATAGCGGGCGCTACTTTTGAAAATTGGGAAGGCAGCATGGTCTTTGCAGCTATCTTCGCGGTGCAGTATGTCACCGCCCTTTTCCTGAACATCACCCTCATCGTCTGGGCCATGCGCCTTTGTAATCCCGCGATAGCCGCAAGCCTGTTTGCGCTGTTCATGGCCGTCCCGAATCTCGCCCGCTCGTCGATGTCCGGCAGTTTCGGATGGGTCGTCGAAGGTAGCGGCTATGCCGCTGCCTATTACGCAGTGGCCGCCCTGTCTCTCGCCGGCTTGTTGTTCTGTCTACTCGCCAAAGTCGGCGCAGGCGAACCCGCCCATGGGGCAGAAAAGTAAGCGGGCCGGCAAAGCTCTTGTCAAAAACCTTAAGATGCCAAAGCTGCACAGGGATTGAAAAATCATCGCGCGAAATTTGGAAGAATATTGCACATGAAACGGAGAATAATGATGAATCCTAATGTCCGCTTTCGGGATATAGCGGTCGTTAGAGGCGTGAGAATTAGTCTGCGCAATTTCCATGCCGAGATGCAATTGAGCGTGTACATGTTGGCTCAGGGATTCATCGCGGCCACCAGCTGCACTCTGGCGGGGAAAGTAACATGGCTATTGGCGCGCGCCACGCTCACCTCGCCTGTTTCCAGCGGTTGGCGCAGGCTATCGAGCGCACCGCGCTGAAATTCAGGGAGTTCGTCGAGGAAAAGCACGCCGAGATGCGCAAGGCTGACCTCGCCCGGACGCACCTTTAAGCCCCCGCCGACCAAAGCTGGCATCGATGCCGAATGATGCGGATCGCGGTAAGGCCGGGTGCGGGAGAGCTTGCCGCCCTCTAATGTCCCGGCGACCGAGGCCACCATCGATACTTCAAGCGCTTCGGCAGGCGTCAGCGGCGGCAATATGCCGGGAAGGCAGGCCGCCAGCAGCGATTTTCCTGAACCCGGCGGGCCGGACATCAGCAGATTATGCCCGCCCGCAGCGGCAATTTCGAGTGCGCGTTTTGCGGTTTCCTGTCCCTTTACCAGTTTGAGATCGGGGCCATGTCCGGGCGGCTCAACCTCGCCGGGCTGCGGCGGGGCAAGCGCGGTTTTTCCATTCAGATGGTTGAGCAGCGATAGCAGGTCGGGCGCAGCGACTACCTCCAATTCGCCCGCCCATACCGCTTCCGCGCCCTGTTTGGCGGGGCAGATAAGGCCCATATCATTCGACCCGGCATGCAGCGCAGCGAGCAGAACCCCCGGCGATGCGGCAACCCGGCCATCAAGCCCCAATTCCCCGACAACGAAATAATGCGAAAGCACTTCTGCATCGACCACGCCCATCGCGGCTAGCAAAGCCAGCGCAATCGGCAAATCATAATGCGATCCTTCCTTAGGAAGGTCAGCAGGCGAGAGATTAACGGTAATGCGCTTTGGCGGCAGCGACAGGCCAAGCGCGGAAAGCGCCGAATGCACGCGCTCGCGGCTTTCGGCAACCGCCTTGTCGGGCAGGCCAACAACGGTAAATTTGGGCATGCCTGCCGCGATCTGACACTGGACCTCAACGCTGCGCACCTCCAGACCCAGATAGGCCGTGGTGGAAATAATGGCGACCAAGCCCTGCCCCCTTTCGCAGCAAGCTTTATGAGGCAGCAAAGCCCCGGACATCATTTCAACCAGATGGCCGTTATGCGGCGCTTTTGCTGCGCTGTCCATATTTGGGTTAATTTTCGTTTCAGGGTAACTGCTTACCGATTGGCAAGTCTGCGCGCGGTAAATGACCGTCATGGGCATTTTGAACAGGGGATTTGCGCGGCAGAGCGCCGCTTTGGCGGGCTTGGCGTTGGTCAGCGCAATCCCAGCGCATGCTGCCAGCTATCTCACCGTAGAAACGACAACCTATGAGTGGACTCAGGAAACGGCTGGTGGCAGCGCTGCGCCCGCCGCCTTCAACCCAGTCATCGCCAGTTTTGGGCCGTTCCGCGTTGTCAGCGCGGAGCGCGCCGAACTGGTAGGCAGTATCGAAGGCGATACGCCGGCGCTGTTTGCCGCGCTGCTGCGCGCCTATCCGGGTATCAGACAGATCGACATGATCGAATGCCCCGGCACCGGCGACGACGAGGCCAATCTCAAACTGGCACGGATGATTCGCAGCGCCGGGATCGCGACGCATGTTCCCGCTCGAGGATCGGTGCGGTCGGGCGGCGTCGAGCTATTTCTGGCGGGCGTACGGCGCAGCGCCGACCCGGGGGCCGAATTTGCGGTGCATAGCTGGCTCGATGAAGATGGCCTGCAAGCCAGCGATTTTGCGCCCTCCGATCCGGTGCATCAGGCCTATCTTGCTTTCTACCGCGAAATGGGGATGGACGGGGCCAAGGCGCGCGCATTCTACGCGCTCACCAACAGTGTTTCTTTTGACGACGCGCTATATCTGAAGCCGCGCGATATTGCCGCTTATATCGCGCTGAACTAACCTCTCTTGCGCTTCTGCGGTAACAGCCCCACATGAGCGGGGTGAGCAGCGACAAGAACAATTCCGGCAGCGCCTGGCGCAATACCGCAGGAACGCGCCTTGCCTGGATAATTCTGGGCTGGTTCTTGATGCTGGTTTCTCCGGTTATTGGCGCGATACCTGGGCCGGGATTTGTGATTGTATTTCCCATCGGTCTGGCGATGGTACTCAAAAATTCGAAGGCCGCAAAACGCCAGTATTTGAAGCTCACAAGGCGCTTTCCCAAATATGGCCGCTGGTCCAACTGGGCGCTCAGGCGGAACCGCGAAAAAAAGCGCCCGCCCTTTCCCGATATTTGGGGTGACATTCGCACGCTTTTCCGGCGCGATGACCTGAGCGAGAAGCCCGACTGATGCGGCCATTATCATGTCCAATGATATTGACTTTTGCGCGCGCTACCCATAATGCGCGCATCAACAAGGGTGGTCGCCGGACAGATTCGGCGGCCCTTTCTATTCCCAAGCTACGTAGATTTAAGGATAAAGCACATGAAGCGCACCTTTCAGCCGAGCAATCTCGTGCGCGCCCGTCGCCATGGTTTTCGCAAGCGGATGTCAACCAGCAATGGCCGCAAGATACTGAATGCGCGCCGCGTACGTGGCCGCAAGAAGCTGTCTGCCTAAGCGTCGACCGCTTTATCCAGAGGCGCGTCCATGCCGCCTTATGAAATGATCAAGAAACGCGCCGATTTTCTTAGCGCTAACCGGGGGAAACGTTTTGTGACCCCCGGGTTTATTTTGCTGGTGCACTCCAGGCGCGATGACAGCGATAATATCCGGCTAGGCATCACCGTTACCAAGAAAGTCGGCAATGCGGTGGTGCGCAACCGGATGAAGCGGCGGTTTCGCGTTCTCGCGGCAGAATATCTCGGTGATCGCGGAAGAGCCGGTGCGGACCATATCCTGATTGGCAGAGTGAAGGGAAACGAGAAGAATTTTGCCGAATTACGCGGCGATTTCCAGCGGGCTTTGGGAAAGCTTTGCCAATGATCGCGCGACTATTTATCCTTATCGCGCGCGGCTGGCAGATCGGACCATCGCGCATTTTGCCGCCAACCTGCCGCTACTCTCCAAGCTGTTCTTCCTACGCGATTGAAGCGCTCACAAAATATGGCGCATTTAGGGGTAGCTGGTTGGCTTTGAAGCGGCTATTGCGCTGCCATCCATGGGGCGGGCACGGGCATGATCCGGTGCCATGAACAACATATTTTGGGGTATCTGAAGAGTGGAAGACAAGCGTAACCTGATCATTGCAGTATTGCTGACCGCGATAGTGCTGTTTGGCTGGCCCTATTTTTCGAGCGCGTTCCTGCCGCAGACGGAAAAGCCAGCGCCAACCGCTCCGAAAACGCCAGACGCAACGCTTGGCGCCGCGCCGGACGCAGCTCCCGGCACAGCCACGGACGCGGCGATACCAACGGTGGCGGATAGCGACAATGCCGACGCGCCCACCGTAAAAGCTGTGAAAGTGGGCGATGCGCTAAAAGGATCGGCGCGGCTGCTCGTCGAAACGCCCAAGCTGAAAGGCTCGATCAATCTTACCGGTGCGCGCATCGACGATTTGCTGCTGCTCTCGCACCGTACGAAACTTGCCAAGGATTCGCCGCCGGTGCGCCTGTTTTCTCCTGTCGGAACCAAAGGCGCATATTTCGCGCGTTTCGGCTGGGTTGGTAAGGGCATAACTGCGCCCGACCAGAATACCGTCTGGACGCCCAGCGCGTCAAAGCTTGCGCCCGGAACGCCGGTCACGCTCAGCTGGAAAAATGACGCGGCGCAGACTTTTGAAATCGCGCTGTCAATTGACAAAAACTATCTGATTACAGCCGAGCAGCGCTTCATCAACAATGGCACCGCTCCTGCGCAAGTTGCAACCTTCGGCATATTAAGCCGCACCGGAAAATCGGCCGATCCCGACACTTGGAATATCCATGCCGGGCCGATGGGCGTGTTTAACGATACCGCCGATTATGACTGGGATTATGACGATCTTGACGATCCCGAAGAAGCAGTCAACGGTGAAGTGAAATTCAATACCACCGGCGGCTGGGTCGGCTTTACCGACAAATACTGGCTCGGCGCGCTCATCCCCGATCAGAAACGCAATGTGAATGCGAAATATCTGGCGCGCGGCAATGTGTATCAAACACAGATGATCACCGCCAAACAAACGCCCGTTGCGCCCGGTCAGAGCTTCAAGCAAACTTCCCGACTTTTCGCCGGTGCGAAAGAAGTTGAAGTGCTCGACGAGTATACCGACGATCTAGGTATCCAGAAGCTCGACTATGCGATCGACTGGGGCTGGTTCCGTCCTATTGAAAAGGCGTTTTTCTGGATATTGAGTAATCTGTTTGAGCTGTTCGGCAATTTCGGCGTCGCCATCATCGGCCTGACGCTGGTCGTGCGGGCCTTCCTGTTCCCGATTGCGCAAAAACAGTTCAAATCGATGGCGCAAATGCGCGCCGTACAGCCGAAGATGAAGAAGCTGCAGGCACGCTTCAAGGACGACAAGAAGCGTCAGCAGCAGGAAATCATGAAGCTATACAAGGAAGAAAAGGTCAATCCGCTTGCCGGCTGCCTGCCCATTGTCTTGCAAATTCCGATCTTCTTCGCGCTCTATAAGCTGCTGATGCTCTCGATCGACATGCGGCATCAGCCCTTTATGCTGTGGCTAAAAGATCTCTCGGCGCCCGATCCGCTGACGCCGGTGAACCTGTTTGGCCTGCTCCCCTTCGACCCGCCAAGTTTCATCGCCATTGGCATCCTGCCGATCCTGCTCGGCCTCACAATGTGGCTGATGCAACGCCTCAACCCGCAGCCGATGGATGATATGCAGAAACAGATATTTGCGGTCATGCCATGGTTCCTGATGTTCATCATGGCGCCATTTGCAGCGGGGCTTCAGCTTTACTGGGTGGTTTCGAATATCGTTTCGATCGCCCAGCAAAAGTGGCTGTATTCAAAGCACCCACAGCTCAAAGAGCAGATGGCGAAAGAGGCAGAGCTGAAGGCCGCCGAGAAGGCCAAGGCATAGGGCCTGGGTACAAAAATGCATGACACCAAAATCTTTTCAGGCCCCGTCGATTTTCTGAAATCTGCGCCCGGTCTGGAATTTCTGCCCGACCCGAAATTTCCCGAGATTGCATTCGCAGGGCGCAGCAATGTTGGTAAGTCTTCGCTGATTAACGCGCTGGTGAACCGTCGCGGTTTAGCACGGGCGTCCAATACGCCGGGGCGCACTCAGGAGCTTAACTTCTTCGATGTGGGCCAACCTCCGATTTTCCGCATCGTCGATATGCCGGGCTACGGCTTTGCCAAAGCGCCTCCAGCAACTGTCAAAAAATGGCGCTATCTGGTGAATGACTATCTGCGCGGACGGCAAGTGTTGAAACGCACCTTCCTCCTTATCGATTGCCGGCGCGGCATTGGCGATGTTGACCATGATATTATGGGCATGATGGATGAAGCCGCCGTCAGCTACCGGGTCGTTCTGACCAAAGCTGACAAGGTAAAGGCAAGCATACTCGGCAAGCTTCGCGAAGAAACATTGGTAGCGATGGCCAAACACCCTGCCGCCTACCCCGAATTATCCGTCACCTCGGCGGAAAAAAAGGGCGGCATTGCTGAACTGCGCGATGCGGTGCTAGAGGCTGTGGCAATATGAGCGAAAAAGCGACCCTCAAACTCATCATTGGCAACAAGACCTATTCGAGCTGGTCGATGCGCGGCTGGCTTGCGGCGAAGCAATCCGGCCTGCATTTCGAGGAGCTTACGGTGCCGCTTTTTGATGAAGGCTGGGACGAACGTCAGCGCGAGGAGGATCTGGCACCCTCGTCTGGCAAGGTGCCGATATTGTGGGATGGCGATGCCGTCATATGGGATAGCCTGGCGATCATCGACTATCTCGCCGACAAGGTTGGCCGCGACCGTTTCTGGCCCAAAGATGATGTTGCGCGCGGCATGGCAAGGGCAATGTGCGCCGAAATGCATTGCAGTTACCTGCCGCTACGCCGCGATTGCCCGATGAATACGCGCAAAAACTTTGACGATGTCACGATCGGCGAAGGCGCGCGGGTCGACGCGATCCGTATATTACAGCTATGGGCAGAGGCGCGCTCCCGCTTTGGCAAAGAAGGCCCTTATCTGTTTGGCACCTTCAGCGCCGCCGACATCATGTTCGCACCGGTTGTCACGCGCTTTGTTACCTATGGCTTCTCGCTCCCCGGCTTTGCGGAAAGCTATGTCGAAACAATGATGGGTCATCACTGGATGGAAGAATGGTACGGCGCAGCCGCCAAAGAAGAATGGGTGATCGAGAAATATGAGGATGCCGTCTGACGCCTTGCTCTGCCGCCTTTTCGCGTCAGAGTATCCGCTCGCCTGAATAGGGCGTGCCGTCCTTGCGGAAATAGCCGCCTTCCTCAAACACCATGTCGATATCCGAATAGCTACCCCCTTTTGACTTGTCGCCGCTGCTGATGGCAATGAAGATGCAGTCGCTATCACTGCGGTTCTGCAAATTGTGGCCGTTGGTCACGCCTGCGGGAAAGGCAGCGACATCGCCCGCGCTCAAGCCAGTCTCGCCGCCATCCTCTACCAACACCGCTTCGCCCGACAGCATGATAACCAATTCATCCTCGCCGTCATGCCAGTGACGCTGCGACGACCATGCGCCAGGTTTCAGGACAACATGGCTTGCGCCCATTTGCGTCAGCTCTCCCACCGGAGCCAGCCTGCGCCACCAGCGCTCCTCTACTTCGCGGTCAAACGGCGCGGGATAGCCAGTTGCGTTGCTCTGCGGAATTTCTTCAACATCAATTTTGGGCATAGTGGGCTCCTTTCGGACAGGATTGGTTTTTTGAGAAAGATTGGACAAATCTTACCCTTCTTGTCATTCCCGCGAAAGCCATGAATGATAATAGCCCTCTTGCGCTCGCCAAGGCGCTGATTGCTTGTGAAAGCGTCACGCCTGCACGCGGTGCGGTTTTCGATACGCTCGAAGCGATGCTGGCGCCGCTGGGCTTTGCCGTCGAGCGTTTTATTGCAGGCGGGGATGACAGCAATCCGGATAATGGCGCCCCGGTGGAAAATCTGTTTGCGATACGCGGCAATGGCGCAAGGCATTTCGCCTTTGCCGGGCATCTTGATGTCGTCCCGCCGGGCAATGGCTGGGCCAGCGACCCCTTTGGCCCGGAGATACGCGGCGACCTGCTCTATGGCCGGGGCGCAGTCGACATGAAAGGTAGCATCGCAGCCTTTGTCGCCGCGCTGCATGATATTCCCGATGGCGCCGGCACGATCAGCCTGATCATCACTGGTGATGAGGAAGGCCCGGCGGTTTACGGCACCCGCGCGCTGATCGACCATATCCGCGCGCGCGAAAGCATCCCCGACCTTTGCCTCGTTGGCGAACCCACCAGCGTCAAGCAGCTCGGCGATATGATGAAGATAGGCCGGCGCGGCTCGGTCAATATGTGGATCACCGTAGAGGGCATACAGGGCCATGTCGCCTATCCGCATCTGACCGACAATCCGGTGTCGCGGCTGGTTACGATCCTCGCGGAGATTGAGGCGGTTTCGCTCGATGAGGGCACCGATTGGTTTCAGGCCAGCAATATCGAGATTACCGACCTGACCGTCGGCAATTCGGCGCATAACGTGATCCCGGGCAAAGCAAGCGCGCGAATATCGATCCGTTTTAACGATTTGCATACCGGCGAAAGCCTTTCGGTGATGATGCGTGAAATTGTCGAGCGCCATGGCGGCCAGCTGAAGCCGGTTATTTCGGGGGAACCCTTCCTGACCCCGCCGGGGGAATTGTCTGCCGCGATCAGCGAAGCCGTTAAGGAGGTCACCGGCATTGAGCCCGAAGCCTCCACCGGCGGCGGCACGAGCGACGCGCGTTTCCTGTCGAAAATCTGTCCGGTGGTCGAGTTTGGCCTGTGCAATGCGACCATGCACAAGCTTGATGAAGCGGTGGCAATTGCCGATCTCAATTCGCTCAAGGAAATTTATACGGGCATCATCCGCCGCGTGCTTACGCTTTCAGAATAATATAAAGCGCGCCGCTGCCGCCATGGCGCGGATGGGCGCCGCGCACCGCAGCGATGTGGCTGGCATGGCGCGATGCCGCCAGCCAGTCGCGAACCACAGATGCAATCGCGCCGCGCCCTTCCCCGGATGCACGATCATGGCCGCGCGCCTTTCCGGTCACGAGCAGAATAACCCGTAGATTGTGATGCACCGCCTGCTCAAGCGCGCCGTCGAGCCGTGCATAAGCTCCAGCCAATCCGCTACCATGCAGGTCGATGCTTACGTCAGGGGAGATCGCGCCTTTTTTGAAGCGGCGATCCCAATGCGAATCGAGATTGCCTTGGCTTTTTGATGCTTGCCCGTCATTCCCCCGAAAGCGGGTATCCATTACCGGACGTGCCCGCCCAACCGCTGGCTTAGGTGATGGATACCCGCTTTCGCGGGAATGACGCCCTTTTGGTTCTTCGATTTTGCCTAATTCTACGGTGTTGATTGGACGCTTTCCATGCAGCGGTTTCACCGTCGCAATCACCCGCTGCCAAAGCGCCTGTTCTTCAGGATCGAGCTTATTCCGGTTCATTCTAATCGAGGCGGCACCGGCTCGCTCCCGTCCGTTTGCAAAAGTTTGGGGAACTTTTGGTAGGGCCCGGCCGCCCAAAGGTACAATCTGGCGTGGCCGGGTGGGGGTGCGGGCCGGTGCCGGAGGAAATCAAATATATTCTCACAACCCCAATCGCGCAACCGATGCCTTTGGCAGGAAGAGCAAGGCGGCTCCGCGTGCGGCCATGCCGCCAGCCAATGCACGGGCGCGGGCGCCTGCGCCCCAGAAAGTATCAAAACGGTTTGCGCCTTTAATCGCGCCGCCAGTATCCTGCACCACCCACAAGCCATTAGGTTCCGCCCGGTCCATCGATAGATAGACAGGCGCGCCCAGCGGCACAAATTTGGGGTCAGCCGCCGCGCTGGTTTCGCCGACCACCGGATAGCCCATAGCGCCCAGCGGGCCTGCACCCGTTATTTCGCGGAAAAAGACGTAACTTTTATTCTCACGCATGATTGCGCGGCCCTCTGCCGGATTGCGGCGTAGCCAGCTTACAATGCCCTGCATCGACGATTCGCCCGGGCCGAGCAGCCCGCGTTTCTTCATCAGGCGGCCAATGCCGGTATAGCTCCGACCGTTCTGGCTGGCATAGCCGATGCGCATGATGCTGCCATCGGGCGCGCGCAAACGGCCCGATCCCTGTATCTGAAGAAAGAAGAATTCGACCGGATCCTTTGCCCAGGCAATGATTGGCGCACGGCCGGAAAGCCCTGCATCGTCAATCCTGCCGCGATCATCATACAGGACAAGCTTGCTGCCCACCACGCGCCCGCGCACTTTCTTACCACGCAGATCATCATTAAACTGACCAAGATCAACGTCGATAAGATCGGATGGGCGGCCATAGACGGGCACTTCATATCCGCTGCGCCGTATGCGCGACCCGGCAATTTCGGGTTCAAAATACCCGGTGGCAAAGGCCTTGCCATCGCCGATCTGAACCGCATCCATATAGGTCGCGAAGAAAGAAACCGCATCGCCGCTCCAGCTTTTCACTGCATCGCAGGCTGGACGCCATTCATCATTCAGCGTCAATGCCGACCGGTCAACGCGGCGCATTAGCCCGGGGCAGCTGGTGCGGAAGGATGCAAGCGCGGCGCGCGCCTTGCGCTCGCTAATGCCGATTGCAGCGATCTGCGGCCCGCGCACAATGCCGAGGCCCGCTGCATTGCTGCCATCACCGGCTGGCGTTGGCGGGGGCAGCGTTGCATTTGGCGTGGCGGGTATAGGCTGCGCAGCCTTATCCCCCGTTGAGGTTGCCGGAGGAGGGCCTGAGCTAGTCGCCGGGCCGCCATTTGGGATGATACCGCTCGAGCAGCCCGCAAGGAGCAGGGCGGCGGATATGTGTGCGAAAAATTTACCTGTCATGCGCAGGGCATGAATCAGGCTTCGTCGGTTTCGTCAAGCTTCCAGTTGCGGTCATTTGCCTTAACATCGCGCATGAAGGTCCAGATATCATGCGTTTCAACCGCATCGCTCATCGAGCCGCCAATGACATTGTCATCCTTGTCCTTGACCAATGCGGCGATATCGGCGTCAAAGCGCAGTGTGATACGCGCCACCGGATGATCCAGACTGGCATCGACAATGCGCGCTTCCTCGATCCGTACCAAACGGTTTTCCACTATCTCGCCGCGCTTGTCACGTGCCTTGATAGCCGCATCAAAGCTATCATAAACATCATCATCGCAAAGCGCCTTGAGCGCATCACGGTCGCCCTTCCAAAAGGCATCAAGCACCATGCCATAGGCCGATTTTGATCCTTCAAGGAAAAGCCCGACGTCAAATTGGCGGTCTGCATTTATAATCGAACGCAGGCCGCTCTCTGCCGCCAGATCGACGGTAACGGCGTCTTGTGGTTGCTGCGGCTGCGCAGATGGCGCATCAGCCGCCGCTTCTGGTAGGATAGGTGCAGCGCGGTCTTCAGCGGGTTTACGCAGAACAGTTTCTTGCTCATGTCCTGAACGTTTTCCAAGAATCGAATAGAGGCGCAGGCCCAGAAAGGCCGCTACCATTGCCAGCAGAACGATCGATAAGGTCACAATAACTCCATATATCGGCGTAGACATATTACAGGGCGCTGAACGGGATTTCCCAAAACGCCATACACCCCCCATGGGCTTCAATCCTACATAGGCATTATGGCGCCAATATTCAAATGGCATTATCGCAGCGGCGGGCCGCGCATTAGCGCTGCACAAATTATTGCCCTTTCCGGGCCGCCCTGCTAGGCGCGACGGCAAACGAACCTTGGGCAACTATGCGCCCATATCAAACTCGACAGGAAAGAAGACAACCGATGGCTGAAGAAGAAGGCAACGTGACCTCTGACAAGGTAGAAGCAAATGGCGCGGATAATGGCCCTCAGGTCGGCATGCTGAACCAGTATGTAAAGGATATTTCTATCGAAAATCCAAACGCTCCCGACAGCTTCAATTGGGAAGACCAGCCCAATATCGATGTGCAGGTCAACATCCAGGTCAACAATATCAGCGACGAAGTGCACGAAGTGGCCATGACGCTGGCGGTAAAGGCCGAGAGTGAAAAGGGCGTGCAGTTTAACGTCGAGCTTGAATATGCGACTTTATTCGGCATCCGCAATGTTCCCGACGAGCAGGCTCATCCCTTCCTCTTTGGCGAAGCGCCTCGTCTAATCTTCCCATTTGCGCGGCGGGTGATTGCCGATGCGGTGCGCGATGCGGGATATCCCCCGCTTGTGCTTGAACCGATCGATTTTAACGCACTTTATTTGCAGCAGCGCGAACAGGCCGATCAGATGGCCGAAGAACAGCCTGCTGGCGAGGCTTAAGGCATAGAATTGGCAGGGGGCGGGCGCATATGAACCTGCTCAAATCCACCGGGATCATCGGCGGCATGACGCTGATTAGCCGGATTTTCGGCTTCGCCCGCGATATGCTGCTCTCGCGCATATTGGGGGACGGCACCGCTGCCTCTGCCTGGCAGCTGGCGTTTCAGCTGCCCAATATTTTCCGCAGGCTCTTTGCTGAAGGCGCGTTTTCCGCTGCTTTCGTCCCGCTATTTAACGGCAAAATGGCGGAAGATGAAGATCGCAGTGCGGCGCAGAATTTTGCAGTCGAAGTGCTATCCGTCTTCGTTCCGATATTGCTGATATTTTCTGCGATTCTGATGCTCGCCATGCCGGGGATCATCTGGCTGTTCGATGATCTAGGGCGCGGCGATTTATCGAGTGACGCAGCATCACACGAGCTAACCATCAACCTCGCCCGGATCGCATTTCCCTATCTGGCATTGATCAGCCTGACGACGCTCTTTGCGGCCATCCTGAACTCGCTCAGCAGATTTACAGCCGCCGCCGCCGCACCTATTCTGCTCAACATCTGCGTGATCACCGCTCTGGTCGCGGCGCTATATGTAAACGGCGGGCACGATACCGTCCAAACCGCCTATATGATCGCAGTCGCGGTTTCGATCTCGGGGCTATTACAGATGCTCTGGCTCTATTATTGGGCGCGCAAATCGGGCTTTAATTTCGCGCTGCGGCGGCCTCGCTTTACGCAAGACGTCCGCAGTCTGGGCGTGTTAATCCTGCCCGCCATTTTCGGTGCGGGCATCTATCAGATCAGCCGGTTTATTGACCTGTTTTTCCTCGGGCAAATGCACCAGAGCGCGCGTGTCCATCTGGCATTTGCCGACCGGCTTAATCAACTGCCGCTGGGGATTATCGGCATTGCTCTGGGGATTGCGATATTGCCGGCGCTCTCCCGCTTTATTGCCAATGATGATAAAGGCGGCGCGCAGCGAGTTCAAAGCAATGCGATTGAATTGGGGTTGTTGCTGACGGTGCCTGCGGCAGTGGGTTTGTATTTTGCCGCCACGCCATTGGTCGGCGCGATATTTGGCGGCGGCAATTATGGGGTGGAAGCTGTAAATGGCACGGCGGCGGCGATGGCCATGCTCGTCCTCGGCCTGCCCGCTTATGTGCTGGTCAAGATTCTCACGCCGGGCTTTTTTGCCCGCAAAGACACCCGCACGCCGCTCTATACTGCAGCGATCGCGCTGGCGCTCAATATCACGCTCAACATCTTGCTTATTCCAGTATTGGGATTGCCTGGCCTCGCGCTTGCAGGCGCGATTGCGGCCTGGGTAAATTGCGCCTTGCTGTATTTCATGCTGCAAAAACGCGGGCATTATCATATTGAACCTGACCTGCTTTTCCGCATCAGCCGGATCATTCTCTCGGCAGCTGCGATGGGCGCAGCGCTCTATTTTCTCGCTCCTTATGGCGATGCATATTATGGCGGAAGTATAATCGAGCGCGTGTTTTCCATCGCCATATTATGCGGCGCAGGCGGCGGCGCTTATTTCGTCCTCGCATGGCTTACCGGAGCCATCGACAGGAGCAAGATTGCCATGCTACGGCGCAAGCCAGCGGAAGAAGCTCCGTCAGAATAAATTGGTTCAGACCCTAGACAACAGGAAAACATCATGCGCGTCGTATCGGGTATTCAGCCCACCGGTAATCTGCATCTTGGCAATTACCTGGGCGCTATTAAAAACTGGGTGAAAATGCAGGAAGAGGCCGAATGCCTGTTCTTCCTTGCCGATCTGCATGCGATCACCGTCCACAATGACCCGGCACAGCTTTCCGCCAACACCCGCGAGATGGCGGCGGCGCTGATTGCAGCAGGCGTTGATCCAAGCAAGTCCATATTATTCAATCAGGCGCGCGTTTCGGGCCATGCAGAATTGGCGTGGATGCTGATCTGCAACACGCCGATGGGCTGGCTCGACCGGATGACGCAGTTTAAGGAAAAATCCGGCAAGTATAAACAGCGCGCTTCGCTCGGCCTGTATGGCTACCCGGTGCTGCAGGCCGCCGACGTGCTGATCTATCAGGCAACCCATGTGCCCGTGGGCGCAGACCAGAAACAGCATCTGGAGCTCGCGCGCGATATTGCGCAGAAATTCAATAGCGATTTTGGTAGTGAAACGGCAGAAATTTTTACGCTTCCCGAGGCCTATGTTACCGGCGCGGCAACACGGGTGATGAGCCTGCGCGACGGCGCGGCGAAGATGAGCAAATCGGACCCGTCCGAAATGAGCCGGATTGACATGACCGACGATGATGACACTATCGCGCAAAAGATCCGCAAGGCACGCACCGACCCCGATCCGCTCCCGGCCTCGCTTGAGGAACTGAAAGATCGAGCCGAAGCGTCAAACCTCGTCAATATCTACGCCGCGGCGGCAGATATCGAGGCGCAGGGCGTGCTCGATCAATTCGCCGGAAAGGGCTTTGGCGACTTCAAACCCGCACTCGCCGAATTGCTGATTGAAACATTGCGCCCGATACGCGAAGAATTTACACGCCTCAAATCGGATGAAGCGGCGATCGATGCTATCTTGGCAAAAGGCGCTCAGCGCGCAGAAACGCTCGGCAGGCCAACGGTAGACGCGGCCTACGCAGCGCTCGGCTTGCTCCGGTAAACTGACGTTTGCCCGCGTTAAAGCGACGTTCAGTTGCGATTTGCTAGTGCCCCGCCTAGGCTAGGGACAACAGGAGTCGCAATTATGAGCAACCAAATCATGCGCAAGGCGGTGATGATTACCGCCCCCATCGCGCTTCTCACCCTTACCGCTTGCGCCACACCGTTTCGCGCAGATGTATCGCGGTTTCAGCAATTACCGCCGGCACAGGGGCAAAGCTTCAATGTTCAGGCAGCTAACCCGGAAAATTCCGGCGGGCTGGAATTCGCCCAATATGCATCTTTGGTATCAGACCGGATGCAGACGTTGGGATATGTTCCGGCTGCAAAGGGGACGCCAACGACCAAGGTAACCGCGCCCGATCTGACGGTCACGCTCGATTACGGCGTTGATGAGGGCAAGCAGCGCTCGGTCGAGCGCGCTGATCCCTTTTACGATCCTTATTGGGGATTTGGCCGGCGCTATGGCTATTTCGGACGCTACAGCCGCCCACGCCTGATCCGTACGCGCCGCGGTTATCGCTATGTTAGCGGCTGGCACGATCCCTTCCTCTTTGGCGGTTATGGTTTCAGAGGCGGCTACGGGGTGCGTAGCTTCACCGTCTTTACCAGCGACCTTGATTTGAAAATCAAACGAAATAGCGACGGACAGAGCCTGTTTGAAGGCCGTGCGGAGGCAAAGTCACGCTCAAACAAGCTGACCTATTTGGTTCCCAATCTGGTCGAGGCGATGTTTACCGGCTTCCCGGGCAGCAGCGGAGAAACCGTGCGGATTTCGGTCGCGCCGGAGAAGAAGTAGAAAATTCCGTTGTTAGCTGCGATTGCGGCCTAGCCGGAACTATCCGAATCTGATTGCTTCTCAACAGGTTGTGTAGAATTCGTTGGAGGAATAACCGGTATATCCACTGTATCGGGTTCTTCGGGTACTTCCGGCTCAATAGTTTTGGGCGGGTCTTTTGGCGGCTGGGAATCCTTCAATTGCTTGGCTCCATTGGCGATATAACCAACGCCTCCCTTGCGCAGAATCACTTCGAGATAGTCGTTGGCAGTGACCCCCGCGATGTTAATCGTCAGACCCTTCGACAGCCGGTCGAGGATTTTCGCTCCATCGGTTGGCGCGGCCTGCAACTCAGCAGAGCTGCCGAGTCTTATGGTCTTGCGACCAAAATCCTGCGTGAGCGTGGGCATTTCATTTTGGGATAGGTTCGCTACAAAGACAAAACCTTGGCCATCCTCAAGCTCAAGCCAAGCGTCACCTTCGACTAGCTTGCCGCGCGCCTCGTCGCCGCGTTTCAGCTTACCGGTAACCTCGCTGTCATCGGTGGCCGCCCGGTCCCGGATATTGGCGCTGCTGGTCACATAATACAGCTTTGCCTCAACCTTTTCTTCTGCTGGCGCGGAAACGCCAGCGGTTGGCCTGCCGCCCTCGCTACGGCCGATATCATCGGCAAGGAACAGCCAGTAATAGAGCCCAGCAAAGAGCAGCAGAAAAATGATGCCGCCGCCAATCCAATATTTGCCGCTGCCGCTGCCTTCGCCGCGATCTTCAAAATAGGCCGGGTCGGGCGTCGGCGGGATTACGCCCGATGATGCCGCTTCGCCGCCACCGGGAGTTTGCGACGCAAAAACGCTCTCGGGCGGCTCTGGCGCTAACGGTCTTGGCGTGGCCGCGGACCGAGAAGACGGCGGAGAGGGCGAAGCCGCCGCCGGTGTCGCAGGCGGCGTTGCGGCTCCACCGGATGAACCATCCACTATCGGCGTCGCGCCAGCTTTGCGTACCGGCTTTCCGCAGGCGCCGCAAAATTCCATCTTCTCATCGAGCGGTTTCCCGCATGCCGTGCAAAAGCGATTCATAAACCCCCCGCTTTGGTCAAATCATCCAAAAAACCCATAGGCAAAGCTAACTATTGGCAAAGACTCCGCGTTACAAGCACCCAGAATAAAAAAGGCAGGGCGATGGTGCCCTGCCTCTCCTCCCCCAACCGACAAAACGGGGCTATTCGGGTCTGGCCTTAGGCTTTCGCCTAAGCTTCCAATTGCCTCAGCAAGGTGCGCACATCATTGTCCATGTCGCTATCTTGTGCGCGCAGATTTTCTACGAGACGCACGGCATGGATCACCGTTGAGTGATCGCGGCCACCAAATTTGCGGCCAATCTCTGGGTAGCTGCGCGGTGTCATCACCTTGGCAATATACATCGCAACCTGACGCGGGCGCACCACGGCGCGGGCGCGGCGCTTTGATGACATTTCGCTGCGATCGATGCGGTAATATTCGCAAACCGCGCGCTGAATTTCGTCAATCGTTATCCGGCGGCGGCAAGCGCTCAAAATGTCTTTCAATTGCTCTTCGGCCAATGCGCGTGTCACCGGACGTCCGGTTAGCTGCGCATAAGCGAGCAGCTTGTTGAGGCCGCCCTCAAGCTCCCGAACATTGCGGCTGATCGTACGTGACAGAAATTCGATTACATCCTCGCCCACTTGCGCCTCGGGCATGTTGGCAAGACGTTGTTCGAGGATAGAGCGGCGCAGATCGAGATCCGCAGGCTGAATATCGGCAACGAGCCCCATCGACAGCCGGGACAATATCCGTTGATCCACACCATCAAGCGCCTGCGGCGCACGGTCGGCGGATACCACCAGACGTTTGCCCGAACCAAGGATGGCGTCAATCGTATGGAGAAATTCCTCCTGCGTTGAAACCTTGCCAATGATGAACTGAATATCATCGATCAGCAGCACATCAACCGCGCGCAGCCGCGCCTTGAACTCCATCACTTCTTTGCTGCGCATCGCGGTGACAAATTCCATCATGAATTTCTCTGCCGACATATAGAGGATCTGCGCGTCGGGATTAACCTGGCCATAGGCGTGGCCAATCGCATGCATCAGATGCGTCTTGCCTTGCCCGGTTGCAGCCTGAAGGTAGAGCGGGTTGAAGAGCGGCTTATCGGCGGCAGCGACACGTTCGGCCGCGCTATAAGCCAATATGTTGGTCTGGCCGCGCACGAAATTGGCAAATGTCATCCGCGGATCGAGCGCGGTTCTTTCTGGCGCCGGCTTCACAGCCATCTCTTTTGTTTTGTCATCGCGGATTTTTTCAACCCGCGCAGCGCCCGGGCGCGTGCGGATTTTGAGCTGCTTGACTACCGAATTTGTGCTGCGCCATGCCAGCCGCAGACGATCCGAATAATGGTCCTGCACCCAACTGGCCGAAAAATCGGAGGGCAATAGCAATTCGAGCGTACCTGTAAGATCGCAATAATCCCCAAGTTGAATCGAGCGAATCCACTGGCCGTAAATCTGCGCGCCAAGATCGCGGCGAAGCCCCGACGAAATCGCCTGCCAATCGCTATCAAGCTGCTGCTGGTCTATCTTCATGCCCACAGCTGCAGCGCCATTGCCGCCCGGCTGAACCAAACTGGAAAAATTGTTACTCAATCCTCTTACCCCTGCCTAAATACACCCCGTTTCAGCGATGGCCGGATTTCCCTGCGGCTCACCCCCTACTTATTTCCCGCAGCAACATCGCTACGCCTCTTCTTGTCACCGGTTTTATCGTCCGGGCACCAAAAGCCAGTCACCAAAATCAGCCTTGGTGAATAGAAATTTGCGCTTTCAGAGACATCGCAGGGCGGTTGGCCACACGTTGCTGGATGCCCTTTCTTAGACATTGATTTTTGAGTCGATCAAGGGCCACAGCGAAAATAAATTCAAATAAACACGGTTGACTCAACTAAACCACAGAAATGCGTTAACCTTTTCACAAGCTATTGGATTTGTTAACTATAATGGCAGGTATCGCATATACCTTCGATTCGAATCGCGGGGAAAGCTGGATTCCGATATTACCGAATGGTCGCGCATTTGATCGCTTGAAATGGGCAAAGAAAAACCCGCCGGAAACATGGCGGGTTATCTTGCCCTAAATCGGGAAGCAATTGTGTCCGGCCTCAGCCGAGCGCAGCAACTTTCTTGTTCAGCCGGCTGAATTTGCGCGAGGCCGTATTTTTGTGGAACACGCCTTTGGAAACTCCGCGGGCCAGTTCGGGCTGCATCGCCTTCAATGCTTCACCGGCGGCTTTCTTGTCGCCTGCTTCAATAGCACTCTCGACGGCTTTGACGAATGTACGGATACGGCTCACACGCGCGGTGTTGAATTCTGTCCGGCGACCATTGCGGCGAATGCGTTTTTTGGATTGCGGCGTATTGGCCATTATTTACCTCGAAAAAATTAAGCGAGCGCGATGCGGCAACAAAGCCAGACTATCACGCGAAAGCGGAGCCATTAGCCGCGCCGCAGGGATTCGTCAATATCGAAGTTTCACAGCGGGTGTAACTGCAGCTAGCGCTGGCATTTGCCACAATAGAATGTCGAACGCCCCGAATCAACACTGCGTTTGACTACGCCGCCGCAGCGACAAGCATCTCCTTCGCGGCCATAAACCAGCCAGTCTTTTGCAAAATATCCAAGCTCGCCGTCGGGCGCAGCGAAATCTCGCAGCGTAGAGCCACCAGCCTTAATCGCAGCCGCCAGCACATCTTTGATGGCAGGCACTAGCTTCTCCAGTCTCGCTCTGCCTATCCGCCCGGCACGCGTACGCGGCAATATCCCCGCAATATGCAGCGCCTCGCAAACATAGATATTTCCCAGACCGGCAACGATGCTCTGATTGAGCAACATCGCCTTTATGGGAGCGCTGCGGCCGGACAGGCTGGCCTTCAAAGAGGCTGGGCCAAACGCATCGGACAAAGGTTCAGGCCCCATATTAACGAAAGCCTTATACGAATCGAGTTCGCATAGCGGCACAATGTCGAGCGAACCAAATCGCCTTGGGTCATTGAGAGCGATGCGGCGGCCGCTACCGGTCTCGATAATAAAATGGTCATGTTTTTCTATTTTAACCGGATCAATCCGCCAACGGCCCGACATGCCGAGATGAAAAATCAGCGCGTCATCGCGATTCGTGTGGATCAGACCATATTTGGCGCGGCGGGTGAGGCCGGTAACGCGCGCGCCGGTCAGCCGCTGGCGTAGATCTGGCGGCATAGGCCAGCGCAAATCAGCCCGCCGCGCCTCAGCGCTGGCGATCAATTCGCCATCAAGCACTGCGCGCAGGCCAGCAACTGTTGTTTCCACTTCGGGTAATTCGGGCATAACGGATTGCACCTAAGTTCGCATTGTCGCGGGCGCAAGCCTTAGCTATGGAGGCCGGTATGAATGACAGCGTATCCTTTGGCTATGAGCAAGTTAGCCCCGATGAAAAGACCAAGCGCGTCGGCGGCGTCTTTTCAAGCGTCGCGGCCAACTATGATGTGATGAATGATGCCATGTCGGGCGGGATGCACCGATTGTGGAAGGATAAATTCGTCCGCCGCGTCAAGCCGCAGTCAGGAGAAGACATCCTCGATATGGCTGGCGGCACCGGCGACATTGCCTTTCGCATGGAGAAATCAGGCGCCAATATCACGGTGTCGGATATCAATGCAGATATGCTCGCGGTCGGGATGGAGCGCGCTGTAAAGCGCGGCGTGGGCAGCATGGTGTGGAGCGAGCAGAATGCCGAAACGCTGTCTTTCCCCGACCATCATTTCGACGCCTACACGATTGCCTTTGGTATTCGTAATGTAACCGATATCCCCCGGGCGCTCAGGGAAGCACGCCGCGTTCTGCGCTATGGCGGGCGTTTCTTTTGCCTCGAATTTTCGGCCGTCGAATGGCCGGGGCTAGCAGGGGCCTATGATGTTTATTCGCACCGGTTGCTGCCAAAGTTGGGAAAGGTGATTGCTGGTGATGAAGACAGCTATCGCTACCTTGCCGAATCGATCCGCCGCTTCCCCGATATGCCGTCATTCAAGCGAATGATCGAAGAAGCAGGCTTTGCACAGGCAAAAATAGAGCCGATCATGGGCGGCCTGGTCGCAATCCACAGCGGTTGGAAGGTCTAAACCCACCGCAATGACACGGCCAATCACGCATATTTTCCGCCTGCTAAAATGGGGCCGCATCCTTGCAAAGCATGGCGCACTGCGCGCTGTCGAAACCGACCGCAATACCCCGCCGCAGGTGAAACGGCTGTGCAGGATCGCTCGGCTTGGCACCATCCAGCCGAAGCTGCCTGATTATGCAGGCGCATTCAAAGCAATCGGGCCAGCCGCGATTAAACTGGGCCAGACGCTGGCAACCCGGCCAGATATTATTGGCGCTGAGCCGGCGCGTAATTTGCTCATGCTTCAGGATCAGCTTCCCCCGGCGCGCTTTGACGAGATTTACGAGGAAATCGATACCAGCCTTAATGCGCCTGCCGAGCAGCTTTATGAGCATATCGACCCCGAGCCGGTTGGCGCTGCTTCGATCGCGCAGGTGCACCGCGCGGTCACCAGCGAGGGAAAACAGGTCGCGGTCAAAGTGCTGCGCCCGGGCATTCGTGAACAATTTGCGAGTGATATCGAAACCTATGAATGGGCTGCGGCGCATCTTGAGGCGCTGGGCGGAGAAGCCGCGCGGCTGCGACCGCAGCTCGTCATCGCCAATCTCAAACGCTGGACATTGCGCGAGCTTGACCTGCGCCGCGAAGCTGCGAGCGCTTCGGAACTCAAAGAGGCCATGGTTGCGGTTGAGGGCTATGAAATTCCGGAGATAGACTGGGACCGGACATCGGGCCGGGTGCTGACGCTCGATTGGGTTGACGGCATCAAGATATCGAAGATCGACGAGCTAAAGGCCGCCGGACATGATCTGGAAAAGCTTGCCAACAAGCTCGTCCTCACATTCCTGCGGCAGGCGATTTCCGAAGGATATTTCCACGCCGACATGCATCAGGGCAATCTGTTTGTGAAAGCAGACGGAACCATTATCGCGATTGATTTCGGCATTATGGGGCGCATTGATCGCCAGGCCCGTTTCTGGCTAGCGGAGATTTTATACGGCCTGACCACCGGCAATTATAAACGCGTCGCCGAGATTCATTTTGAAGCGCAATATGTGCCCGATTATCACAATGTCGATGAATTCGCGACCGCACTGCGCGCCGTCGGAGAGCCTACACGCGGCAAGCCGGTGAGCGAGCTTTCGGTCGGCCAGATGCTCGACAGCCTGTTCGCCATCACGCGCGATTTTGACATGGCGACGCAGCCGCATCTGCTGCTCTTACAAAAAACCATGGTGATGGTTGAGGGGATCGCGACGCAGCTAAACCCCGCGATCAATATGTGGAATGTCTCCGGCCCCTATGTGAAGGAATGGATACGCGGCGAGCTTGGCCCAGAGGCGCTGGTCGCCGACGAGCTTCGCAAACAGGCCGAGACGCTGAAGCTTGTCCCCGACCTCATCCGCCGCCTTGATGATCAGCTTCCCAAAAAGGGCGGCGCACCCCTGCCGCCGCCGCTACCCGAGGTCAAGCTGATGTGGGACAAGAAGAAGCGAACCGGGGGCGGATTCGGGCGAAGCTTCCTGATCGCAGCCATGGCGGCTGGCGGAGGAGCCGCCGCCATGTGGATGCTATTGTCGTAAACCCCGTGCTGCACCAAGGGAGAAAGATATGCGCTTAATGGTCATAATGATTGCCGCTGCCCTCGCTATCGCAGGGGCGCTTCCGTTAGCCGCGCTCGCACCGAACGAGGGCAAAGAGCCCGCTGCTGCACCTGCTGATACGCTGCTTGACCGCGTGTCGGGGCGGTGGGTGGCTCAAGGAAACAGCTTCGGCCCGGAGACGGTCAGCGAGCTTGACTGGGCAAAGACGCTTGACGGCAGATTCTATCGCATCGACTATCGCATTCAGACCGCAGGAAACGGGCGTATAATATTCGCCGGTACCGGCCATTACCGTGCAACCAAAGCCAAGGCCACAAGCGGATATTGGGCGGATTCGGGCGGCGAGTTGCACCCGCTTTCGGTCCGGTTCACCGATGACCGGATCGAGACGATATGGGGCCGCGCGGATGGCAAGATGGGCCGCACGCATTATGCACTGGAATCTGGCGACACGGCCATGCGGGTGACCGACTGGTTATTATCGCCGGAGGGATGGCGGCAGTTTAACACTGCGCTATTCACGCGCCGAGCACCGTGATCGTCAGCTCGCGGCGAGTGTCGGCGCGGCGGCAAAGTGGATGTGGGGTAGGCCCGCGCTCCGCCTTATTGAGCGGTTGCTTTCCCGCCCCATTCCTCTAAACGCGCCTTTATACCGCAGCGCAGCATAATCTGCGCTTCGATCCCAGAATCAAGACCCTGACATTCCCAAAAGGCCCACCATCATGGCTCTCCATAGCAGCTTCAAGCGCGACTGGCTTTCCAATCCCAAATCCGAATTTCTGGCCGGGCTTGTTGTTGCGCTCGCGTTGATCCCCGAAGCGATCGGCTTTTCGATCATTGCGGGCGTTGATCCGCGGGTGGGATTATATGCAAGCTTTTCGATAGCCGTTATCATCGCGATTATCGGCGGACGTCCCGGCATGATTAGCGCGGCAACCGCGGCGGTTGCGGTGTTGGTGATACCATTGGTGCGCGATCACGGCGTCGAATATCTGTTCGCCGCGACGATATTGATGGGCATATTCCAAGCGATAGCCGCTTTGCTCCGGCTCGATATGCTGATGCGTTTTGTCTCGCGGTCGGTCATTGCCGGCTTCGTTAACGCGCTCGCCATATTGATCTTCATGGCGCAATTGCCGCAGCTTACGAGCGAGAATTTCACGATCACCACTTATGCGATGGTCGCCGTCGGTCTTGCCATTATTTACGGCCTGCCCCGCATCACCAAAGCGGTGCCTGCACCGCTGGTAGCCATCGTGCTGATCGCCGGGGTTTCGATGTATTTCAAGCTTGATGTGACCACCGTCGGCGATACCGGCAAGCTGCCCGATAGCCTGCCGTGGTTCCATGTGCCGCAAATCCCGATCACATGGGAAACGCTGCGCATCATCGCGCCATTTTCGCTCGCGATGGCCGCTGTCGGCCTGCTCGAAAGCCTGCTAACCGCCTCCATCGTCGACGATATGACCGAAACCCGCAGCGACAAAAAGCGCGAAACTTATGGCCAGGGCATCGCCAATTTCGCAACCGGATTTATCGGCGGCATGGGCGGATGTGCGATGATCGGGCAGTCTGTGATCAACATCAAATCGGGCGGGCGGCGGCGGCTATCCACTTTTGTCGCTGGCGTGATGCTATTGGTGTTGATTGTCGCACTTGGCGGCTGGGTGGCGCAGATTCCAATGCCCGCGCTGGTTGCGGTGATGATCTTCGTTTCGATCAGCACCTTCCGCTGGAAAAGCTTTACCGAGATTACCCATCACCCATGGCCCTCCAACATCGTGATGATTGCGACGGTGGTCATGGTCGTCGCCACAGATGACCTGTCGATAGGCGTGCTAACCGGCGTGCTGCTATCGGGCATCTTCTTCGCATGGAAAGTCCGGCAGCTTGTCACCATCGATATCGCCATCGAAGGCCGTACGCGCCGTTATACTTTTGGCGGGCAGATATTCTTTGGCTCGGTCGACATGATGTATGAGGCGATGGAGTTTAACGAAGAGGGTATCGATAATGTGGTGATCGACGTGCATGACGCCCATTTCTGGGACATCAGCGCCACCGGAATGCTGGACAAAATTACGCAGCGATTGCAGGCCGAAGGCAAGGCCGTCGAGATCATCGGCCTAAATGAAGCCAGCGCCGATATTGTCGACAAATATGGCGAGCATGAAGAACCGTTCCAGAGTATGGGCATGGTCGGGCATTAGGCGTCCCCTCGACGGCGCTAGATCATAGCAGCACTTCATCTTCCCTTTGCGCGGCGAAACTGGCAAAGGGCTGTCATGACCGAAGATAAATCCGTCCTCCTTATCGTTTCCGGCGGGATAGCGGCCTATAAGTCGCTCGAACTGGTGCGCCTGCTCAGGCGGCAGGATATTTCGGTCCGCGCTGTAATGACTGGTAGCGCGCATGAATTTGTAACGCCTTTGTCGCTCGGTGTGCTGACCGAGGATCAGGTTTATGGCGACATGTTCAACCTGAAGGACGAACGCGAGATCGGGCATATCCAATTGTCGCGGGCTGCCGACCTGATCGTTATATGCCCCGCGACCGCCAATATCCTTGCGAAGATGGCGGCGGGAATATCCGATGACCTCGCCACCACCATCCTGCTTGCAACAGATAAGCCGGTTCTGGCCGTGCCCGCGATGAATGTGCGGATGTGGGGACATGCAGCAACGCAGCGCAATATCGCTCAGCTGCGCAAAGATAACGTGCATGTGATAGAGCCTGATGAAGGCGACATGGCCTGCGGTGAATTTGGTCCCGGCCGCCTGCCTGAACCGCCCGCCATCGCCCACCGGATTTGCGAGCTGGTAGCGCATCCCTTCGATCCCGCTCTTGTAACGTCATCCCTCCCCGCGGAAGGGCTGATGGGGCTGGAAGCACAGCCTGACTTTGCACCCGCACGCCACCGCCCGCTATATGGCAAGCGTATACTCGTCACCGCAGGCCCGACGCGCGAAGCCATTGATCCGGTGCGCTATATCGCCAACCGTTCCTCTGGGCGTCAGGGCTTCGCGATTGCGCAAGCCGCAGCAGAAGCTGGCGCGGAAGTAAGATTGGTCTCTGGTCCGGTGCATCTTGCAACGCCGCCGGGCGTCATTCGCATTGATGTTGAAAGCGCGCTCGAAATGCAGGCGGAGGTTGAAAAAAACCTGCCCTGCGACGTTGCCATTATGGTCGCAGCAGTCGCCGATTGGCGTGCGGCAACCCCTGCAGAACAGAAGATCAAGAAAAAGGGCGAAGCGCCCGCCCCGCTTGCGCTCATAGAAAATCCCGACATACTGGCCGGGCTTGCAAATCACAAAAAGCGCCCCGGCCTACTCGTCGGTTTTGCCGCAGAGACCGAGAAGCTGGTCGAGTATGCCACCGCAAAGCTCGCCAAAAAAGGCTGCGACTGGATCGTTGCCAATGATGTGTCGGGAGACGTAATGGGGGGCACGCGCAATGCCGTCACGCTGCTGACCGGCGATGGCCACGAGGCATGGAAAGACGCACCCAAAGACGTGGTGGCCCGCAAGCTTATCGAACGCATAGCGGAAGAAATCGGGGCCAATTAAAACGGGGGAAAGCGATGAGCGTTGAAGTCAGAGTTAAAAGGCTCAACAATGGTGCGGATCTGCCGATGCCATCCTATGAAAGCGCAGGCGCGGCAGGCATGGACATCTGCGCCGCCGAGGGATTGGTGCTACGCGCCGGACGCCGGGCGCTTGTTCCCACCGGATTTGCCTTTGCAATTCCGCAGGGGTTTGAGGTGCAGGTGCGCCCGCGCTCTGGCCTAGCCGCCAAGCACGGCATCACCGTGCTCAACACGCCGGGCACCATCGACAGCGACTATCGCGGCGAGGTAAAGGTGATCCTTGCCAATCTGGGCGATGAGGATTTTCAAGTCAGCCGCGGTGACCGGATTGCGCAGATTGTGGTCGCGCCTGTTACGCAGGCCAAGATGACCGAAGTTGACACGCTGGATGATACGGCGCGCGGCGCGGGCGGCTTTGGATCAACGGGAGTGTGAAATGAGAAAGCTCTTTCTGGCGCTGGCTATACTTGTCACTGCGGCGCCTATGCTTGCTGAGGGCAAGAGCGACCGCGATCTGCAATGGATTTACCGCGACAAGCTTGGCAGCGGCAGCGAGAGTCCCTCGGCCGCTTTCCTCTCGTGGAACTATGCGTCTGTTATCCTGCTTGCCACTTGCAAGGCGGATGAACATGGAGGTGACGGTAAGGCGGGAAATGGCGGGATAACACTTCACTATTTTCCCGACCCGCCAACCGTGAAAATCGATAAAGACGGCTATTATCTGCCCGCCAAATTCCCCGATTTCAGCTTCTCGAGAGGCGGCACAACCGTCAGGTTTCCCGCAACCGTGAAGAAGCAGTCGGTTCGGGGCGATCTCAATGTCACGGCGCGCCTGTTGGCACTGCTCAAACCGGGCAAGGATGATCTGGAAATCTATGCCGCGATGGAGATGGGCGACCCTTGGTATGTCGGCCAAGCCGAACCGCTTTACCGGTTGGCACTAACTTGCAAGGTGCCGTAAGATGCAGGAGAAGCAGCCCGCAGCGGCGGTTTGAAAACCATTCGAATACACATATTGGCAATTTGCAGGAAATTGTGGCATTCTGTTGCCGCAAGAAGACCTAGAGCTAAGGAACAAGACTATGAGCATCACAGCATTGTTGCCGATATTGATGGCTGTATCGCCGATCACCGAAGCGCCGCCGCTGCCAGCCGATCTGCGTCAGGTTGAGGAAGCCCAGTGGACTCGTGCACCGCGCGCCAATGATATTACCAGCCGCAAGGCGGAAAAAATCATGAGGGCCAATGGCTGCACCCCGATGACACCTACTGACACTTGGGAAGGTGTGAAGATTGTGGTGCTGATGCTGGTCGATGGCAATGGCAGGGTGAGGCGGCTCACACCGGTCGCCAATGGCTGCGAGGCAGTGGAAGAATATGGTGCCAAGCAGCTTGCCAAACATCTCGGCAAATTCAACTCGCATCCTGCGGGCAGCGGGCTTAGCTGGTACCGCGCGAAGATCATCTATAGCTGGTGACACTTACCGATACGGGTTTATCTGACAGACAGCTTGACCGCTACGCCCGCCACATTGTCCTTCGCGACATTGGCGGCGCGGGGCAGGCAAAGCTCCTGAATGCGCATATATTGCTAGTCGGCGCGGGCGGTATTGGCTGTCCCGCCTTGCAATATCTCGCGGCTGCTGGAGCGGGGCAGCTGAGCGTGGTCGACGATGACGAGATATCGCTGTCAAACCTGCAACGCCAGATTCTGTATAGCGAGGCCATGATCGGCATGCCCAAGGTTGAGGCTGCAGCAAGGGCCGTGCGCGCGCTCAACCCCGGCGTGACATTTCATGGGCTTCAGCGCCGCATTACCCGTGAAACCACAGCCAGCCTGCTCGATGGCATCGATGCCGTAATCGACGGCAGCGATAATTTCGCCACCCGGCTTATCGTCAACGATCTGTGCCTTGCCGCGAAAGTCCCGCTCGTCAGCGCCGCGATTGGCGAGTTTCACGGCCAGATCGCTACCTTTACCGGCTGGCAGGATGACGCCCCCTGCTATCGCTGCTTCGTTGGCGATGCGCATGATCCCGATGAATGCGACAATTGCAGCGAGGTTGGCGTGCTCGGCGCGATGTGCGGGATGATGGGCAGCTTTGCCGCGATGGAGGCCATTCGCGCGGTGACCGGCTTTGGCGATGACGCCAAAGGCAAGCTGCATATCTTCGATGGTTTGAAGCCAGCGATGCGCACGATAACGCTGCCGAAAGATCCCCAATGCGGTAGCTGCTCAAGCTAGCTCGCTTGCAATTCACGCTGTCCTGCGCAAAGCTATGCGTCAGGAAACAGGGAGGATATCCATGACATTACCGGTAACCGCGCTCACCGCAGCAATTTGCGCATTGCTGCTCATAATTTTGATGTTCAAGACGATTGGCGAGCGGCTTCGCACCGAAACCAATTTCGGCACGGTCGATGATGAACGATTTGCCATGGTAAGGGGCGCGCATGGCAATCTGGCGGAAAACGCTCCGCTGGCAATCATCATGCTCGGCGTGCTTGAGCTGGCCAATGCCCATCATATGGCGCTCACCGGTCTGGCCGCGCTCTTTCTGGTTTCACGCGTTCTCCATGCCTTCGGGATGTTTCAGCATCAGGCAGGAAAAACAACGCGCTTCCGGCAGGCAGGCGTGCTTGGTTCGGCGCTTTCTATGGCGGCGATGGCGCTGTGGATCATCTATCTGTTTGTGACGGTTAATCTGTAGGGCCAAAGCCGGGGATAATCCTCCCCTGTGAAGGGGAGAATTTTGAGGCTAGCGAGGATTGCTATGACAAAGATCGGAATTATCGGCCACAAAGGCCGCATGGGCGCGGCGCTGGCGGAGGCGATCATCGAAGCTGGCGCAGAACATGCAGGCGGCGCGGACGTCGGCGACGATGTCGCGGCGCTGGCTGGCGCATCCGACATACTGGTCGATTTCTCCGCGCCTGCAGCCTTGGAGACCACGCTTGATGGCTGCGTCGCGGCGGGCAAGCCCGTCGTTATCGGCACAACGGGGCTGGAAGAACGCCACCATTATCTGATCGACGAGGCGGCAAAGAATATCGCTGTCCTGCAAACCGGCAACACCTCGCTGGGCGTCAATATGCTCGCGCATCTGGTTCACGAAGCCGCCGCGCGGCTGGGCGATGATTGGGATATCGAGATCACCGAAATGCACCACCGTCACAAGGTAGACGCACCATCAGGCACAGCATTGCTACTTGGTGAGGCCGCCGCGAAAGCGCGCGGCATTGATCTGGCGGCGAATAGCGAGCCGGGCCGAGACGGCAAGACCGGCGAGCGCAAGACCGGCGCGATCGGTTTTGCCAGCTTGCGGGGCGGCAGCGTCACCGGCGACCACAGCGTCATCCTGGCGAGCGAAGGCGAAAGCATAACCCTATCCCACCGCGCCGAAACCCGGGGCATATTTGCAAGAGGCGCAGTGAAGGCGGCTTTGTGGCTGACGGCGCAGGATAAAGGGCGGTATGATATGACGGGGGTTTTGGGGCTTTAGGCTCAGCCTTTATTTGCCCTCAATAGTTTCGCCCACCCCGCGCGGCTCACAGACCGTCAAGACCCTTGCTGACCAAGATATTCACCCCAACGCGGCGGTTCTGGGCTTTGCCGGCGGCGGTGTCATTGCTAGCAAGCGGGTCGGCTTTGGACATCCCGGTGGGGGTAAGCATGCGATATGGTTTCCAGCCGCAGGCCTGCTGAATATAATTGACGACTTTACTGGCCCGTTTTTCGCTAAGCTGCTGGTTAAATTCATCGCTTCCGGTCGAATCAGTGTAACCGACAACAAGAAGCAGGGCGTTTTTCAAGCCTTCGGCTTGGCTTGTTGTGGCGCAGAGATCGGCTTTGCCCTGAGCGGACAATACGGCCTTGCCAGTATCGAAGTTCACATTCGTCGTGCCTTTAATATTATACTGGTCGATATCACCCACGCGGCCGCGCAGCGCAACGGTCGCCGCCGTCTGTTCTGCAAAGCCTTGGGCAGTGCCAGTACGGATCATACTTGCGGTTTTGAGGTCGTTGTTACGAAACTTGATCTGGCGCGCCACTAGCCCACTGCCCCATTGCACTGTCTTGACGGTAACCGGCAGGCCGTTGAGCAGCGAGTCTGCGGCAAGCTTACTGCGGGCGAGGCCGAAAAGGCCCTTGCTGGCCTTGATTTCGGTCCCGTCACTGATGAGAATCTCGGTGCCCGTGCCGTCGGCGCTGGTGACTCGCATTTTCTCGGCGCTACGCGCGGAAATAGTGCCTTTGATCTCCGGCCCTTCCGTCAAACCGGACAAGTCAGCCGGAGGCAAACCGGTTACGGTAATATCGGCCTCGGTCGGGTCTTGCTGCTGCGCATACGCGCTGCTCGGCGCCAATAGTGCAAGCGTGGCAAGCAGGAAGGTGATTCTCGTGCCTCTGGAAATGTCACTCATTACTTCGCTCCTTCAAACAATAAGAGCCGGCCCGTGATGGCGTGCCCGGCGGTAGGAGCCCCCTCCATCTCGCGGTACAAGAAGCGCCGCATGGATCTCATAGTGTCAGGCCATCCTTTCTGGCACATGAACACTACCGGCAACATCGTTGGTTGTGCGGGTAACCCGAGTATATCATGCGGTGAACAGTTGCAGGCTGCGCCGAGGAGCGGGTTATATTTGCAAGGAGAGCGGTGAAGGCGGCTTTGTGGCTGGCGGCGCAGAATAAGGGGGTAGATAGGGCGGCGGTGTTGAGGTGGCAAGCGACGTTGAGAGCCGCGTCTTAGGCCCGTAACGACAACTATTTCCACCCAACCTTTGCCGCCAACGCCTGCTTTGGGCGCAAAAGGGAACGTTAGTTCAAAGCTTGCCTGACCTGCGGCAAAATACGCCTGCTGACGGGAATATCCGAACCATCGGTCATGGATAAAGTTCCTGTTCCGGATGGATCACGCTCCAATGATTTCACATAGGCCGTGTTGACCAAATAAGAGCGGTGGACGCGCAGGAACGTTGCCGGGAGCGTTTCTTCCATTTCAGCCAAGGTGGCGGAATGTAAAATTTCCCGGCCATCGAGCAGTATGATTTCCGCATAGCCGCTGGCACCTCTGCAATGACTGATTTGACCGGTGGATATGCGCTCCATTTTCCCAGCGCTTTTGACATTAATTTCGCTGGCGATCTGGCGCTCGCGCGCTTGCTCGAGCGCCAATTCCAGACGGTTTGCTCGCGCCGTTTCGATCGCATGTTCGCGGGCCTCTCGGGCCAGTGTAACTCCCTGTTCGACAAACAGGAACAACAGGAACATTGCCACTAGATAGAAAAACACGACATCAAGAAATAGCGACCGGAAAATCAAAACTGCGGCGACGAATACCAACAGAATTAGAAAATATACAAAAGCGCGGGGCCGCCTTTGATAGCTCCAAATTCCGGTGGCGAGAAGGCTGGCGGCGAGAGGAAGCAAGATCGCCCATTCGGATTTCGTATCAAATCCTTCCACGCAGAAAATTCCGACTGCGCTGATAGCGGCGATAGCGGCGAGAATAATTCCAAGATGCTTGCGGATAAAACTGCTCAGGACATGGTAGGCCACGGTCAGGCCAAATCCGGCTGAACAAAATGTGATGAGTATCAATCGGAGATCATGTGCGGGATAGGAATAACCGATTATTCCTCTGTAAACTTCCGCCAGAAGTTGGCCTGCTGCAAAAATACAGATCAGACAAAAGGTCAGTGCCTTTTTCCGGTTGGGGCCAATAAGCCCTGCTATACCAAAATAAAGAGCGCCCAGAATGAACAATCCCAGTGTTAGCAAAGACGGCCAGTAATGGCGTAACAGATAGTCCGTAGTGGTGCCGGAAGGACCGATAGCAAGAATGTGAACAGGGTTTCTAAGTTTCAAAAAGCCGTGATGGGAAGAAGCCTTCAACACCAGCTTATTGTTGCCCTTTTTGAACAGGGATTGGAGTGGATAGAGCGTTGCATCCATTTGACCGGGCGTTTCCGTGGCAGTATCCTGACCCGGTTTTCCGTTTCGCCCGACAAGCTTTCCATTCAAATATATCTCGCTGGACATCTTTCCTGATACAAAAAGCGCCAGTGGCTCCCCCTTTGGACCGGCAATGTTGTCTAGATGAATATTGGTTTTCAACCAGATCATATCATTTTGGGGATCAATATCGGCGCCCTTGATGGCCCTGCATTCGGGTGAAGAAAAATCTGGCGGTCCGAGATCATCGGACACCGCCGGACAGACAACTACTTTGTCCGTGTCAAACCAAGACATAGCCTCTGCTGCAGCGGACGGAAGCATTGAGAACACCAGGAATATAAAAATACCAAAACGTTTGTAAGACATCCAACTACCATAGACCGAAACCGCACTGCCGGACATCACCGTTTAAGGGAAATACACTACCACTGAACGGTTTAACTCTGTGTTCAATTGGTAAAGGGCCTAGGTTTATATGCATAACCAATTGAAACGAAGGTGCATTGTTATGAAGAATATCGCTATCCTACTCGGCCTGCTTCTCGCGGGCTGCTCACATCCAGAAACCGCGATGTCAACATCAATAGCTAAGCCATCAACCGACAAGTCATCGCCCGAAACGCCGATAACCTTTAAATCAAACAAAGGTGAAACGGTGGAGGCGTTTGAAGGTTCGTTCACTGTACCCGAAAACCGTGCTGACGCGCAGAGCCGCACGCTTACCCTTCGCTATGTTCGGTTCCCGTCAACCGGCAGCAAGCCGGGTTCCCCTATCGTGTATTTGGCAGGTGGTCCCGGCGGTTCAGGCATTAGTACAGCCAAAGGACGGCGCTTTCCTTTGTTCATGGCAATGCGTGAATTTGGCGATGTCATTGCCTTTGATCAGCGGGGGACCGGCACTTCCAATGATGCGCCCGAATGCGTCTCCTCACAAAAAATGGGAAGCACTGAGATCATATCCGATGCGCTTTACGCCAAGAAGCATCAGGACGCTCTGCGCGAATGCCTGTCCTTCTGGAAGGAAAATGGGATAGACGCGCGTGGATATAACACGCCGGAAAGTGTTTCCGATCTCGACACATTACGCGAACATCTGGGTAGCAAAAAACTGACCCTTTGGGGCATTTCCTATGGATCCCATCTTGCTCTTGCTGCGGTTAAGCAAATAGAAGACCGTATCGAAAAGATTGTAATCGCCAGTGCGGAAGGGTTGGATCAAACCATCAAACTCCCTGCGCGAACAGATGAATATTTCACTCGTGTGCAAGAGGCGATTGATACTCAGCCCAAAACCAAGGCGGCATGGCCCGATGTCAAATCGACGATGCGCCGCGTTCACGCAAAGCTGGAAAAGAACCCAATTCTGATAAAGGTTCCGCAAGAGGATGGCACGGTAAGTGATTATCTTTGGCAACGCCGAGACATGCAGCAAACTGCTTCATCAACCATTTCTGATCCTGTGCCGCTCAGCTTGCTGTTGCAGCTTTATGATACGTTGGACAAAGGCGACACACAGTTGCTTGAGGGAGTAGCGCCGTTCGTTATTGGTTCCTCCGAAGAGATATCCTACCGGCCAATGTCGGTGCTGATGGACATCGCCTCGGGAACCAGTGCAGATCGCCGTTCAATGATCACGAAACAGGCTGAAACCTCGCTACTCGCCACCTACTTAAATCAGCCTATCGAACTGGAGGATGTCGATCCGTCGCTGGTGCTCCGTGAAAGTTTTCGCCAAGCGCCAGTTTCTGATGTCCCGGTGCTGCTGCTCAGCGGAACCCTGGACGGACGCACTTATATCGAAAGTCAACGGGAAGCGGTGGCCGGTTTTTCAAATCTCCAGTCTGTAACTATCCGAAATGTAGGGCATAATCTGTTCATGGCCTCGTCAGATGTCACTGCGACAATTCAGGACTTTATGAGAGGTCAGTCCGTCGATGGCCGCGTTATCGATTTTCCGCTCACCGATTTGCTGACTGCTGGCTTTAGTATGATGAAATAGGACGGTAATCGCGGTCCATTCCCATGTCCGCTTTCGGGATAAAGCAGAAGCAATGTATCGACGCCAACCGTTTCTGTTCCCCCTTGAAATGTAGGATTTCCTCTGCTTCGCTCGCCCCATGAAGAATTTCGGTCATTGGGCGCGAGAGACCGATGCCTCGCAATTTACGCCCGTCCGCCTCAGAGCGAGACTTGCCGTGCCGACAGGCTGGCTAGTCGCAGCGGGGTGGGCCGTGCTACGTTGGCACTAGAAAAACACGGGCGGAGTGTAATTTGAAAAAAGACAATATCTTCGAATTTTACCGGCGGTTGGCGGAAGCTAACCCCGCGCCGGAAACCGAGCTGGATTACGGCAATGTCTATCAGCTTCTCGTTGCCGTCACATTGTCGGCGCAATCCACCGATGTCGGGGTGAACAAGGCAACGCGCGCGCTGTTTGCCAACGTGAAGCATCCGGCGCAGATGGCCGAACTGGGCGAGGATGGGCTGAAGGAGCATATCAAGACCATCGGGCTGTATAATACCAAAGCGAAGAATGTGATTGCGATGGCGGGGATATTATGCCGTGAATTTGATGGCGAGGTGCCTGCGGATCGCGATGCGTTGGTTACACTGCCCGGTGTCGGGCGCAAGACGGCAAATGTGGTGATGAATTGCGCTTTCGGGGCAGAGACTTTTGCGGTCGATACGCATATCTTCCGCGTTGGAAACCGGACAGGTTTGGCGCCGGGAAAGACGCCGCTGGCGGTCGAGAAACAGCTTGATAGGAAAACGCCGGGGCCATTTCGGGTGGGCGCGCATCACTGGCTGATCCTGCATGGGCGCTATATCTGCAAGGCGCGCACGCCTGAATGCTGGCGCTGCCCATTGGAGGATTTATGCCGGTTTCGGGCCAAGACGCCTGAACCGAAGAAAAAGGCCGGCTTAAGCAGGCGTTCAGCGAAGGCGGCGCAGAGTTAGCGGCGGCAAGGGGGATATGCTAAAATTCTTTTGAGGAGATGACCCATGAACAAGACAGCCCTATTTACGCTATCTGCTATCGCCGCGATCGCCGGTGCCTGCGGCACGATTGCCCTCGCGCATGGCGGCAAGCACAGCGAAAAATCGACCATCAAGGCGGTTGGCGAGCCGATCAAATGCGTCCGCCTGCATGCCATCAGCAGCACCGATGTCGTCGACGGAAAAACCATCGATTTCAAGATGAGGGGCGGTAAAACCTATCGCAACACGCTGGACAGGAAATGCCCCGGCCTGAAATCGGAAGAGCGTTTTTCCTACCGCACGTCGCTTGGCCAGCTTTGCGATGTCGACATCATCCATGTGCTACATAATTACAGCGGCACGCTGGAGAAAGGTGCGAGCTGCAGTCTTGGCAAATTCCAGTATATCGAGAAGATATCCGCCAAATAATTTGCGTGCGCGGTGATGTCGCAGTCAAGGCAGGGCTTTGATGCAGATCAATGATCGTGCCTTGGTATTGCGGCAGATATTCCCTATATTCGCCACAATCGGAGCCTAACTGCGCCGACAAGAATAGTGATCGGAGTATGTAAGGGAATGTATAGCAGCGCAGCCTATATCAAGCTGACCCGCCCCTTTATGGCGCGCGATATGCGTATCTATTGGGCCGACTGGTTGCTCAGCTATGCCGCGCTAATCGGCGGGGCTGCGCTCTGGCTGACGGCGGGCACCGCGCTTGCCATTACCGGGCTAATTGCCGGGACATATGCAGCCTATCGCTGCGGCAGCTTCATGCATGAAATCGTCCATTTCGACCGGCGCAAAAAGGGCGAGATGGCGTTCAAGGGCGCATGGAACCTGTTTTTCGGCATCCCGATAATGTCGCCATCACATCTGTATGATTCGCATCTTGAACATCACATGCCGGACAGTTTCGGCACTGTCCGCGATCCCGAATATGTGCCGATCAACAACCGCTCATTCCTTGGCCTCGCCAATTTCGTATTTGGCCATGTGCTCGGCCCGATTTCTATGGTGGCGCTGCGCATGCTGCTCAATCCGGTCATCTGGATATTCCCCTCGCTCGGTGAAAAGCTTATGCATGGCAAGGGTACCGCGCTCGTTATCAACTGGGACTATATCCCCACCGGAAAGCAGCAGCCGACAGGTTTTGACCGCTTTGCCATTTTTGCCGCAACGCTGCTTCTCTATGTCTATATTGCGCTAATCGCGACCGGCGTGGTGCCTCTGCTAATCGCAGCCAAGATATTGATTCTGGTGGTGGTATCGATGGTGCTCAACGGCGTGCGTACGCTGGTCGCGCATCGCTATATCAATTATGATGGCGAAAGCGTCAACAAGCAGGCGCAGCTCACTGATTCGATAAACCTTGTTGGCAATCCGCTGATTGGCGGCCTTTTTGCGCCGGTTGGCCTGCGCTTTCATGCGCTGCATCATCTGGTGCAAACGCTGCCCTATCACGGGCTGGCAAAGGCGCATGCGAAGCTGATGGAAGAATTGCCTGCCGAAGACGCCTACCGCACGGTCAACGTGCCTATTAGTCAGGCGATGATAGAGCTGAAACGCGGCGAACGGCGCGGCGAGAACACGCCTATCCCAGCGACTTGATGCCTATCCCAATGACTTGATAATCGCCGAGAAATCGAGGTTTCCGCTCTCTTCAGCAAATGCTTCATATAACTCCGCTGCCCGTTTGCCCATCGGCACATCTGCCTCCGCGCCCGAAGCAGCTTCCATCGCCAGCCTCAAATCCTTGAGCATCAGCGCGGTAGCAAAGCCGCCTGCATAGTCATTATCCGCCGGGCTTTGCGGTCCGACGCCGGGGACAGGGCAATAGCTGGTCATCGACCAATTCTGCCCCGATGCCTTCGACGAAATGTCATAGAAAGTCTGCAAATCGAGGCCAAGCTTTTCGGCGAGCTTGAACGTCTCACAGGTCGCGATCATCGACGCGCCGAGCAGCATATTGTTGCAAATCTTCGCCGCCTGCCCCGCACCCGATCCGCCCGCATGAATAACCGCTTTGCCCATCGCGGCAAGGATCGGTTCAGCGCGGCTAAATGCCTCGTCGCTACCGCCAACCATAAAGGTCAGCGTGCCGCCATTTGCCGCCGCAATCCCGCCCGATACCGGCGCATCGACCATCGGATAGCCTGCGCTTTCCGCCGCTGCGGTGACCTTGCGCGCGGTTTCGACATCGATAGTCGAGCAATCGAGCAGCGCCGCACCCTTCGGCGCATGGCCGATCACATCGCCTATAAACACGGCATCGACAATCTTGCCATTTGGCAGCATGGCGACAACCGCATCGACGCCCGCGACGGCTTGCTTCGCGTCAGTGAAAACCGCGCAGCCATTGGATTTCGCATTTTCCAGCGCCGCTTCGGCAAGATCGAAAGCACAAACCTCATGCCCGGCCTTCACCAAATTTGCGGCCATCCCGCCGCCCATATTGCCAAGCCCGATAAATGCGGTTTTCATAACTATTTCCCCGTCCATTTGCCGGGGCGTTTCTCGACAAAGGCCGCCATGCCTTCTTTTTGATCTTCGCTGCCGAACAGCCCGTGAAACAGACGGCGTTCGAAATTCACGCCCTGCGCCAATGTTGTTTCAAAGGCGGCATTGACCATTTCCTTAACCGCCAGCGCAGCGAGCGGGGCCATCGAGGCAACCGTCTCGGCAGATTTCATCGCCTCCGCCCCGATATCAGCGAGCGGCACGACCTTTGCAACCAGCCCCGAAGCTTCGGCTTCTTGCGCTTTCATATTGCGCCCGGTGAGACACATTTCCATCGCCTTCGCTTTGCCGATCGCGCGCGTCAGGCGCTGCGAGCCGCCCATGCCCGGCGTCACTGCCAGCTTTATTTCAGGTTGGCCAAAAACGGCATTGTCGGCGGCAATGATATAGTCCGCCATCATCGCAAGTTCGCATCCGCCGCCCAGCGCATAGCCCGCAACCGCCGCGATCCACGGCTTGCGCGTTTGGGTCAGCCTTTCATAGCCAGCAAAGAAATTACTGCCATACATGTCAGCGAAATTCTGCTCCGCCATCTCCTTGATATCTGCGCCCGCAGCAAAGGCCTTTTCACTGCCGGTCAGGACAAGGCAGCGCTGGCTCTCATCGGCGTCATATTTCGCGAAGGCATCAATCAAATCGGCAAGCAACTGGCTGTTCAGCGCATTGAGCGCTTTCGGGCGATTGAGTGTGACCAGCGTCACCGCGCCGGATTGTTCGGTGAGGATGGTTTCATAACTCATAGCGGTTTCCATTCTTCCTGTTCGGGCAGCGGCGCAAAGATTGCGCCGAGCATCTGCTCTGTCATCTCTTCAGGCGTCGCGGGGTTCCAAGCCGGTTTATTATCCTTGTCGAAAATCACCGCGCGCACGCCTTCGAGAAAATCATGCATCTGCACAACGCGCGCGCCGATGGCATATTCCTGTTTCATCTCTGATGCAAAGTCGGGCATCGCGGCACCCTCGGCCAGCTGGCGGAGCGCCACCTTGCAAGTTTGCGGGGATTTCGTGCCGAGCGTATCGCGCTCTTTCGCCGCCCAATCGCTTTCGGCAGCCTCAAGCGCCGCCAGAATATCTTCATATTTATCAGAGGCAAAATGCCGGTTGATCCGGTCGATATTGGCAACGATCCGTGCCTCTGGCGGGCTCGCCGAAAGATCGCCCAATATGCCCGCGATCCGGCCCGGATTCTGTGCGATTCGCTGTTTTGCTTCGTCCAGATTTTCGGACGGCAAATAATGCGTGGCAAGGCCAAGTTCGAGGCATTCCGCGCCATCAATTCTCGCGCCAGTCAATGCCAGAAACTGCCCCACACGCCCTTCAAGGCGAGGCAGATACCAACCGCCGCCGACATCTGGGAACAGGCCAATGCCGGTTTCTGGCATGGCAAAGCGCGTATTTTCTGTGGCGACACGGAATTTTGCGGGCTGCGATATGCCAACGCCGCCGCCCATGGTGATGCCATCCATGAAAGCGACAACCGGCTTGCTATATTCGTGCATCAGATGGTTGAGTTGATATTCTGTGTGGAAGAAAGCCTTTGCCTCCAATGCCTTGTCAGCTCCTTTTTTCGCGCCGCTTTCTGCAAGCATCCGGATATCACCGCCAGCACAAAAGCCGCGTCCTTCGCTATGGTCGATGATGATCGCTTCAACCTCGTCATCACCGGCCCATCGCTGTAGCGCGGCAATTATGGCCTCGCACATCGGCAGATTGAGCGCATGCAGCGCGGAAGGTCTGTTCAGACTGAGATGACCGATGCGGCCATCTGATCGGGCGAGTATTTCATTTGTCATAATGTCGTTACTGCCTCAGCAAATCGCGGCCGATAATCATCCGCATCACCTGATTGGTGCCTTCAAGGATCGAATGAACGCGCAGGTCGCGCCAGAAACGCTCGATCGGATAATCCTGCAAATAGCCATAGCCGCCATGGAGCTGCAACGCGCGGTCAACAATCGACGACCCATTATCGGTCGCCAGCCGCTTCGCCATCGCGGCAAAGCGCGTTTTGTCGGGCGCGCCTGCCGTCACTTTTGCCGCCGCCAGATAAAGCAGCGCGCGCGCGGCCTCCAGATCGGTGGCCATGTCGGCGAGCATAAACTGCGTATTTTGAAATTCCGAAATGGCACGGCCAAATTGCTGCCGCTCCTTGGTGTAGGTCACCGCCTCATCGAGGCAGCGCTGCGCGCCGCCGAGCGAACAGGCGCCGATATTGAGCCTGCCGCCATCAAGCCCCATCATCGCGATGCGGAAACCCTCGCCTTCACCGCCGACTAGATTTTCCGCCGGTACCCGGACGTCTTCCAGGATCACCTGCGCGGTTGGCTGCGAATGCCAACCCAGCTTTTTCTCATTCGCGCCGAAACTAACGCCCGGCATATCTTTTTCGATGACCATGCAGCTGATACCCTTGGGGCCATCCTCCCCCGTGCGCACCATCATCACATAAATTTCATTTTCGCCGCCGCCAGAGATAAACTGCTTGCTTCCGGTAACAACATAATCGCCGCCATCCTTCACCGCCTTCGTCTTGAGCGCCGCTGCATCGGAGCCCGATGACGGCTCGGTCAGGCAATAAGAGGCGATCTTGTCCATCCCGATCAGCGAGGGCAGATATTTGGCCTTCACCGCTTCCGATCCGAATGTATCAATCATCCAGCTGGCCATATTGTGGATGGAGATAAAGGCCGATGTGGACGGACAGCCATAGGCCATCGCCTCCATAATCAGCGCCGCCTCCAGCCGCCCAAGCCCGATCCCGCCCGAAGCTTCGGATACATAGATAGAGGCAAAGCCAAGTTCCGCCGCTGCCTTTATCGTATCGCGCGGGAAGATGTGCTTTTCATCCCACTCGGCGGCATGCGGCGTAATATTATCAGCGGTAAATTTGCGCGCCATATCCTGAATGGCAAGCTGGTCATCGGTCAGGTCAAATTGGGTCATGCAAATCCTCTAGGGGAGTAGCGAGGGATTCGGCAATATCGAAAGCGCGAATATCAGCTTTTGAAAATCAGGGAACAAGCACCGTATCGGTCGCCTCAGCATTCGTCTCAGGATAGTCAGAAATATAATGCAGCCCACGGCTTTCACGGCGAACGAGCGCACTTTGAACTATCAATTCAGCCGTTTGCAGCAGATTGCGCAACTCGATCAGGTCGGTGGTCACGCGGAAATGGGCGTAATAGTCGGCAACCTCCTGTTGCAGCATCGTTATGCGGTGCTTGGCGCGTTCAAGCCGCTTGGTGGTGCGGACGATCCCGACATAATTCCACATGAAGCGGCGGATCTCGGTCCAGTTTTGCTTGATGATCACTTCTTCGTCAGAATCGGTGACTCGGCTTTCATCCCACGGGCGAATGGCAGGCGGCTCTTCAAGCTCGTCCCAGCGCGCGATAATGTCTTTTGCAGCCGCTTCGCCAAATACGAAACATTCGAGCAGCGAATTAGAAGCGAGACGATTCGCGCCATGCAGTCCACTCTCGCTCACCTCGCCGGCGGCATATAACCCCGGCAAGTCGGTGCGGCCATGCAGATCAATGAGCACACCGCCGCAGGTATAATGCTGCGCCGGCACAACCGGTATCGGTTCCTTCGTCATGTCGATGCCAAGCCCGATCAGCTTGTCATAGATATTGGGGAAATGCTTTTTGACGAACACAGGATCCTTATGGCTGATATCGAGATGCACATAATCAAGGCCCAGCCGCTTGATCTCATGGTCGTTCGCGCGCGCCACGATATCGCGCGGTGCCAATTCTTCGCGTTCATCAAAACGCGGCATGAAACGTTCGCCGTTGGTGGGCAACTTCAAATGCCCCCCCTCACCGCGTACGGCCTCTGTAATCAGGAAATTCTTGACCTCAAGATTATATAGGCAGGTAGGGTGGAACTGCATCATCTCCATGTTGGAAACCCGCGCGCCTGCGCGCCAGGCCATCGCGATACCGTCCCCCGTCGCCCCTCGCGGCGCGGTAGAGAAGAGATAGACGCGCCCTGCCCCGCCGGTGGCGAGTATGGTGGCGCGCGCGGTATAGGTCTCTACCTTCCCGCTTTCCTCGTCGAGCGCGTAGACACCCCAGACATGGCCTGCGCCGGAGAATTTTTCCTCGTGGCGACCGGTGATCAGGTCAATCGCAGCGCATTGCGGCATCAGCGTGATATTGGGATTGGCCTTGGCGGCGTTGAGCAGCGCCTCCTGCACTGCCCAGCCGGTGGCATCATCGACATGGACAATCCGGCGATGCGAATGTCCGCCCTCACGCGTCAGATGCAGCGCATTTTCATCCTTGTTGAAAGGCACGCCCATTTGGATCAGCCGTTCGATCGAACGCGGCGCATTTTCGATGACAAATTCCACCGTCTCGCGGCGGTTAAGGCCAGCGCCTGCGACCATCGTATCATTGATATGATTTTCAAACGTATCTCCAGCATCAAGCACGGCAGCAATCCCGCCCTGCGCCCATGCGGTCGATCCGCCGGTCAGCGATCCCTTCGCCAGCACCAGCACCTTATGCTTGTCGGCCAGCGATATCGCCGCCGAGAGACCTGCGGCACCAGAGCCGACAATGATGACGTCGTGCTTCACTCAGAACTTCCGCTCGTCAAGCTTAGGAAAACATCCTCCAGATCGGCTTCCTTGGTCGTCACATCGACAATGCCCAGCCCCATGCCCTGCACCACGCCAAGCACTTCACCAGCATTCATCCGGTCCTTGTTATAGATGATTTCAACGATACGGTCTGCGACCAGTTCCACCTTTTCAAAAGCTTCATGGACCGGCGCTGCGGTAACATCGGCATCAAGTGTCAGCAGCACAGCCTTCTCGCGCGCCATATTCACCAGCTCGCTAGTGGGCTTGTTGGCGATCAGCTTGCCATGGTTGATAATCGCAATCCGGTCGCACAGCTCCTCGGCTTCTTCGAGATAATGCGTGGTCAGAACCACGGTAACGCCGCCCTTGTTAAGCTGCAGCACATATTCCCAAAGCTGCTGGCGCAATTCGATGTCCACGCCCGCTGTTGGTTCATCAAGCACGATCACCGGCGGCGTGTGCACCATCGCCTTGGCCACCAGCAGTCGCCGCTTCATCCCGCCAGACAGAGTGCGCGCATAGGCATCGGCCTTATCTTCAAGGCGGACAGCGCGCAGCAGCTCCATCGTCCGGCGTTTTGATTTGGGCACACCGTAAAGCCCAGCCTGCAATTCAAGCGCCTCTTTTGGAGTGAAGAAGGGATCAAACATGATCTCTTGCGGCACAATGCCGATATTGGCGCGGGCATTGCGCGGGTTGGCGTCGATATCGAAACCCCAGACGCTGGCGCTGCCGCCAGTTTTTGTTACCATCCCGGCGAGGATGTTAATCAGTGTAGACTTGCCCGCCCCATTTGGCCCAAGCAGGCCAAAAATAGTGCCCTGCTCAACGTCAAAGCTAACATCGTCGAGCGCCTGATTGCCGTCAGCATAGGTTTTTGACAGGTTGCTGATTGATATTGCTGAATTCTGCATGTTGGCACAGGCGATAGCGAAGCGCAGTGCGCCGCGCAATCGAAGGATACTTGGCGGCTGCTTTTTGAAAAAATAGCGTTGCCCTTTTTGTACTCCGGCAGAGATTAATACTTTAATCATTATATCACAGTAGCTTAAGGAAAATACGTGTCGTGGATGTTAACCCCATTTTACAGCCAATCTTTACCTTTTCATGCCTAGAAGAAGCATCATGTGTGGGGCAAAACTTTTTAGCCGGCTGAAGCTGGCATGTGCGGCTGCGGCCATCGCGGCTTTTGGCATGGCGCTACCGGTGCATGCAGAAAGCACGCCAGTGGGCGCCGAGACCGTTGTTGTTACGCCGCTCTCCTTCATCGAAGTTGACGACCTTAAATTTGGTACCATCATTCCAAGCACCACTTCTGGGGGTAACGTTGTTCTTGCGCCCGACGGGACGCGGACTGCGAATAACGGGATCATTCTTGTTGGTAACAGCCACAGCGTTGCCGAATTTGCTGGTCAGGGAACACAAAACCAGATCGTAGATATCTCGGTTGGTGCGAATACCATCTGGCTTTACGGCCCCGGACCACGGATGCGCGTTCGCCGCTTCCGGATCGGCAGTACGCCGACAACCTTGTTGACTACGACGCCTCGTTTTTTCCGCATTGGATCGCCAACGGGTATTTTCCGTTTCCCGGTGGGCGCAGAATTGCGGGTTCGCCGAAACCAGCCCGCGGGACTCTACACCGGCACCTGGGATATCACGCTAAATTACCAATAAGCCGGATTGCAGCGCAAATCATGCTTTGCTAATGGCAGTGCTATGAGCTTGATTCCTGAAACAATCAAAGTCCGGCAGCGCCGCGTCGCGTGCGACGGCAGCGGCGATGTGCCTGCCGCGCTTGGTCACCCGAAGGTTTATCTCGAAATCGATGAGAAGGGCTATGTTGAATGCGGCTATTGCGACCGGCGCTTCATATTGATTGGCGGCCCGGCAGACGGCAAAAAAACGAAATAGGCTTTCGCGCCGCCAAAGAGCGCCTATATCAACGCTATGACATATACCGATCCCCGCTCATATCTGTACCAACCCGGCCTGCTTGATCCCGATGGCGCATTGCGCCTCACCAAGGAGGCGCTCGCAAATTGCGATGATGGTGAGCTTTACCTGCAATATAGCGCATCGGAGAGCTTTGGCTTTGACGATGGCCGTTTGAAGCTGGCCGATTATTCGACCGGTGGCGGTTTTGGCCTGCGAGGCGTGTCTGGCGAAATGACCGGTTTCAGCCATGCCAACGATATTAGCGAAGCCGCGATCCGCCGTGCCGGTGAAACTTTACAGCTGCTTGATCCTGCCAAGGGACAGGCCGCAATACCGCCGCGCAAAAACAACCGTCATCTTTATACCGACGGCAATCCCCTCGAGCTGGTGCCTTTTGCCGAGAAGGTTGCGCTGTGCCAGAAAATTGACGCCGCCGCCCGCGCCCGCGATCCGCGCGTCGCGCAGGTCAGCGTGTCTATGTCGGGCAGCTGGAGCGTGATCGAGATCGTCCGTGCTGACGGTTTCGTCGCGACCGACATCCGGCCTTTGGTAAGGCTCAACGTCAATATCGTGGTCGAGGAAAATGGCCGCCGTGAAACGGGCGTTTACGGCTTTGGCGGGCGCTATCTGTACGACAAGCTATTCGACGATGACGCGCAGCAACATGCGATTGACGAAGCGCTGAAACAGGCGCTCACCAATTTGCGCTCGGTTGATGCGCCTGCGGGCGAGATGACCGTGCTGCTCGGCCCCGGCTGGCCCGGCGTATTGCTACATGAAGCGGTCGGCCACGGTCTTGAAGGCGATTTCAACCGCAAAGGCTCGTCGGCTTTCTCCGGTAAGATTGGTCAGCGCGTGGCCGCCCCCGGCGTCACGGTCGTCGATGATGGCACGATGCAGGATCGCCGCGGTTCGCTGAGCATTGATGATGAAGGCACGCCCACACAGGAGAATGTGCTGATCGAAGACGGTATCCTCAGGAAATATATGCAGGACCGGATGAACGCTCGCCTAATGGGCGTTGAACCCACCGGAAACGGGCGACGCGAAAGCTATGCCCACGCGCCGATGCCGCGCATGACCAACACCTTTATGCGCGCCGGCAA
>JAZGFP010000017.1:0-73404 GCA_036479555.1 Sphingorhabdus sp. | reverse complement strand
AGCACAAACAGGCTGACCGTCGCCTTGTTGCGCTTTGAAACCTGGCAGACAATTGTCCATTTTGGAATCAAGCATTTGGAAGGCGGCGATCCGCGCAAATTTGCCTCATTGGCATGGCTTTGCATCGCCATAGAGGTGGCTGGAGGATTGCTCGGGACTATCCTGATCTTCTTCATATTGCGCGCGATGGGCGGTTATTTTTCGTGGGATCCCTCGCTTATCCAAACCGCCCAGATAGTGGCCGCCATCCTGATGCTTTGCCCGCGTTCCAGTGCGCGCGGGATATTGCGCGCGCATGACCGGTTTCGTGACGGCGCACTCGCCGATTCCATGATCCCGATTGGGCGTATGGCAGGCTGTCTTTTGGTTCTCGCATTCGCCCCGACCTTGCAAAACTTCCTGATCGTCTGGGCCTTTTCCGAGCTGCTTAGCACGGTGTTTTATTGGACATTGGTGTTTCGCAACGCACCGCTTGAGAAGCCCGCTATCGGGCCAGGCTTTGTCGCAGATACCGTTGGGGAAAACTCCGGGTTTCTTCCCTTTTTCGTCAACACAAATTTGCTCAATTCAATCTCGATGCTGCGTGAACATGCGATTGTGATCGTGGTCGGCTTTTTTGTCAGCGTCGAATCGGCGGGGCTTTTCCGGCTCGCAAACCAGCTGGCAACGGCGGTGGTTCGGATCTCCGATATTTTTGCAAGACCGCTATTTACCGAGCTATCGCGCATTTACTCAAGCGGCGATTTCGCCAAGCTCAGCAATCTGTTTTACCGGTCACTGCGGATGTCGGCAATTGCCGGGGCGGGCATCATCGTGCTCCTCATTCTGCTGGGCAAGCCCTTCATAATATTGATGGCCGGGAGCGAGTTTGTCGCCGCCTATCCGTTGCTAGTATGGATGGGCGGAGCCACCGGATTGCGGTTGATGGGGTTGGGGCTTGACCCCCTGTTGCAAGCATCAGGAAAGTCGCACCTTTCGCTTGGCGTCGGGCTTACCGCGTTGGTAGTTATTGCCATCGGTCTTTCGGTTTTGCTTCCGGCCTATGGCGCAACCGGAGCCGCGATCACGATGTTCATTGCAGCGCTGGCGACGCTGGCCGCGTTGCTGACCATCGGCTTGCGCGTAGTGAAGAGGATGAAACACGCCTGATTAGGAGCGTCATGACGAAGCGAGGATTTTCTCGACGAGATCAAGATCACTCTGCTTGTCCACATCAATGCAAGCCTCGGCCTGCGGCATTTTCACCATGGAAACCCTAAGCCCGAGTTTTTTGCCAACCCGCGCCGCGAACTGATCGACCGAGATCAATCGGGCGACAGCTAGAAACAGCAGCCAAGGGCCGAAGATTGTTAGTATTTTCCAGCCCTTTTTCCGGTCCTGCTCCACTTCGGCCCAAGCCTGCAAAGCCCGCTGCGCCTTCGCCGAACCAAAATAAAACAGGTTGGCCCCGCTATATTGCCCGCCGCGAAATTTGATCCAGGTGCGCTTTGATGCCGGATAGCGCGCCATCAAAACTTCCCGTTCAACAACGGCGACCGCGATGTCTGCCCCATCGGCGCGCGCTAGGAAACTGCCGATCATTGCATCGCTGAGCAGCACATTATCAGCCGTGGTGATGAGCAATGGAAACCGAGTTTCTTCACTCGTGAGAACCGCCTGCAGTGAAGCGGCAATGGTCGGACGGCTTTCGGTGAATTTGATTTTTGGCTCCGCCGCCAAATGTTCGGTGTCCCTGTCCGCCTGAAAAGCTTTGCTTTCTTGCGCCAATACCAGAATTCTACCGATAGCGCTGTTGCCCGCCAGCCTTTCTGCAACGTGGGCAAGCATAGGTTTGCCGCCGACCCGCACCAATGCCTTGAAAGGCACCTTATGAGTCATGGCTAGGGGATCGCCAGCCGGTCTGTCGCCCGCCAATATCACGGCATCAATAGCGGCTTGGGTCACCGCTTGCTTTCAATAAAGGCGAGTATATCATCAACCACCGGTGCCTTCCTGCGAAATGGCCGGGCGATGGCCATAACGATATCAGCATGATCGACACCCGAATAGATTTTGAGTGTCGCCTGCCCTTCAATATCCTGCATGGCTACGGCAAGGCGCTTCGAGTTGCGCGGCTTCACAACGGTATCCTTGTCCCCGGTTAGCAACAATAGCGGCGGGGCATCGCGGCGGACATAGGAGATGGGCTGGGTTTCCCCGGCGCGCGGCCAATCCCCCAAAGCGGTTTGCGATGATGAGCCTTTGTCAAAGGGCAGGAAATCATACGGCCCGGCAAGCCCGATGACGCCCTTGATGATATCGCTATCGAGGCCTTCACGCCCAAGCCACTGCCGGTCTAGCGCCGCCATCATCGATATATGCGCGCCCGCGCTATGGCCCGCCACGTAGATTTGATCTGGATCGCCGCGATGATCGGAAATATTCTTATGTACCCATGCGAGCGCGCTTGCAGTGTCCTCTACAAAGGCGGGGAATTTAACCGCAGGCGTTTTGCGATAATCGGCAATCACGGTCACCAGCCCGCGCGCGGCAAAAGCTTTGCCAAGGAATGCGTAGCCCTCCCGCTCGCCATCACGCCAGGCACCGCCATGGAAGAAAACAAGTGTCTTTTGCCGCTTGCCATCCCTGGCGGCTTTCAGCGGCGTGTAGATATCGAGCTTCTGTCGGTCATCATCGCCGTAGGAAATGCCGGTCACAGCGGTTGAAGCATCCTGGCTGGATCCGGGGTACCAGCGGTCGGCAAGGTCGAGTTGCTGCGGCCCGGTTAGATTCCAGAACCAAATTCCAAATCCGATGAGCGCAACGAACAGGGCGATGAGTATAAATTTGAGCATGCGCGGCTTATTCCATTCTATCCAGCGGTAGGAAAGCGAAAAAGAGAACGGCCCCGCATCGCTGCAGAGCCGTCTTCCAATATATTGTAGTGGCTGATGCCAATTAACGCTTCGAGAACTGGAAGCTCTTGCGTGCTTTGGCACGGCCATATTTCTTACGCTCAACCACGCGGCTATCGCGGGTGAGGAAGCCTTCGGCCTTCACGACGGCGCGCAGCGCGGGTTCATAGCGGGTAAGCGCCTGTGAAATCCCGTGTTTGACTGCGCCGGCCTGACCAGACAGGCCGCCGCCCTTAACCGTAGCAACTATGTCATACTGATCGCGTCGGTCGGTAACGTCGAAAGGCTGGTTGAGTACGAGTCGCAGCGAAGGACGTGCAAAATACACTGCTTGGTCGCGGCCATTAACCGTGATCTTGCCTTTGCCAGGCTTTAGCCAAACACGGGCAACCGCGTCTTTGCGGCGACCGGTGGCATAGGCGCGGCCCAGATCGTCAATTTCCTGCTCACGCAGCGGCATGGCGGGCTGCACCGGGGTTTCCGAAACGGCTTCACCAGCGACCTGATCGAGGTCAGCGAGCGAGGTTGCAGTGTTTTCGGCTTTTTCGTCTTCGGCGGTCATGTTTTCAGTGGTCTCCGGCATTATACACGCACCTTGTTTTTGCTGTTCATGGAAGCAACGTCGAGCGCCTTGGGCGATTGTCCGCCATGCGGATGCTCGGTGCCATTATATAGATGCAGCGCCCTCATTTGCGCGCGGCCAAGCGGCCCGCGGGGAATCATGCGCTCGACAGCTTTTTCAAGCACGCGTTCAGGAAATTTACCTTCAAGAATACGCTCTGGCGTAGTTTCCTTGATGCCGCCGGGATAGCCGGTATGGCGGTAATATTTCTTGTTCTTCAGCTTGTTGCCAGTGAAGCGAACCTTGTCGGCATTGATAACGATCACATGATCGCCGCAATCGACATGGGGTGTGTAAGTTGGTTTATGCTTGCCGCGCAGGAGGCTGGCGATGATGCTGGCCACGCGGCCAACGACGAGGCCGTCGGCATCAATGATCAGCCAGTCTTTTGTCACATCCTGCGGACGGATCGATTTTGTTATTTTGGACAGCGTCTTCATACGTCCTGATCGAACCTCCGAAATTTAAGTAAAATGAGCCGCGTTGGAGCATGCTCCTTGGCGAATGAAGGCGCGCTAATGAGGGCGTGGCCGCGCTAAGTCAAGCAAAATAAGGCTTCTCAGCACGGGTAAAATAATACCCTAAGCTATTTGCTCGTCCACCCAGCCGGAAAATGGCGTGTCGGCCTTTGCCGTCCAGACAAGGATGGCGGGCACCTCATAGCTGTGCAATTCGGAAAGGCGCGCGCGGGCATTTTCGGCTTGATCGAGGCTGGCCTTCATCAGCACCGGATATTTTTCCTGTGATTGCATCTCGCCTTGCCATTCATAGTGCGAAATGGCGGGCGCAAAGCGATTGGCGCAGGCGATCAGTTTTTCGCGCAGCAATGTATGGCAAGCGTCGTTCGCCTCAATCATACTGGGAAACAGCGTATATATCATGGCAATATCACTCATATTTGCGGCCCTTCCCTTTGCCCGAGATGGTGCGCTCCCCACACCGCGGTCGCCACCACCAGAGCGCCCGTCGCCTGATGCAGCACTGCCAAGGTGATATTCATGCCCGTCATCACCGTGGCTATCCCCAGCAATATCTGGATACCGAATGCGGTATGTATGGCGATCGATATCCGCCGCGAGCGATGACGGAGTTTGCGCGCCATGACGATAAGGGCGATGATGGTGATCCATGCCCACCAACGATGGACAAAATGGGTTAGGAAAGGGTCATTGATCATGGCAAACAACGCGCCGCGGCTCCATTCCACGCCTTCGGGAAACAGCGCCCCGCCCATCAACGGCCATGTGTTTGATACATAACCAGTATTTAGCCCTGCAACCCATGCGCCAAAAAGCAATTGTACGAAAAGGATGGTTAAAACCACGACTGGAAGCGCCGTCAGCCGCGCGGGCCGGGCCGTCAAATTTTTGGCAAGCGCCTTAAGGTCGAGCGCGGTCCAGATCAGCGCGCCAAGGATAAACAGCGCCATGAGCAAATGCGCTGCGAGTCGGAAATGGCTGACATCGGTGCGCAGGTGAAGCCCCGAAGACACCATCCACCAGCCTATCGCCCCCTGAATCCCGATCAGCAACCCCAACGCCAAAAGGCGCAGGCGGTATCCAGCAGGAATTTGCTTGGCGATCCAGAACCATGCCAGCGGCCCCGCAAAAGCCAGACCGATCAGGCGTCCCCAAAGCCGGTGAAACCACTCCCAGAAGTAGATATATTTGAAATCATCTAGGGTCATTCCCGCCGGGCCGTTAATCAGGGTATATTCGGGGATTGCCTTATATTTTTCAAACTCGGCAGCCCAGTCGGCCTGACCTATCGGCGGCAGCGCACCGATGAATGGTTTCCACTCGGTGATCGATAGCCCCGATTCGGTTAGCCGCGTGATCCCGCCAATGATGACGATGACGAAAACCATAAAGGCAACAGCGAGCAACCAGTTTGCTACTCTTGTGGGATTGGGAGCGGTTGCCATGCCCCCGGCATATGCCGCCAGGATGGTCAGCGCGCAAGCCTATGACGATTGCCATATGCTCGCGCCTGCTTTCCTATCCTGCAATTTGCAGGCGTCATGCTGTCACCGAACGGCCGGGTGATTGAGCGAATAGCGCACTATGATACCGCATTCAGTGTCGATATCCTCAATATCCTGCAGTGTCATCCGAGCATTTCCGAGACTCGCAAGATACGTCTCGGCCTCGGTCGCTCGATCCTTTTCGCCTTGGGACTCGCCCTTAATGCCGAGCCAAATCCGTTCCAGTATATCGCGCTGATTTCGCGCCTCTCGCCGTTCTGCAGTCGTCGATGCCCGCCTACCATTATTGCTGTAGGTGGCGACCAGAGTCTTGGCCAACCGGCATGCCTGCCGCTGCATATTTTTGTCCATCGCACCCAAGCTCGTTGCGATATTCTGTGTGGCTAGCCCATTTTCCACGAGGCGCTGGTCGATATTTTCCAGCCCGCCATCCAGGGTTTTCCCATTATCGGCAATTGCCTTCTCCAGACCCGTAAAATCGACGTTCTGCTCGTATCGAACAGGAAGGTTATGGCCGTGATGTGCGATCTGGTTTTGCAATATTGCAATCTGTCTCCCCAATCCGTTTCTCCAAGCGCCTTTTTCTCCGCCTTTGCCAGTGAACGCGTAATCGAACTGCTTTTCGGCGATTTCCCCTCGCAACCGGTCGAGCGATGCCACCAAGTCGCGCCGCCCTGCGGCTGAAAAGCGATCCAGCGCAGCCAGATAGGCCTGTCGGCCCTTGTTGCTCATGCCATAGATTTTTACGCCGCCCTCGCGCGCCAGCTTCACATCGGCAGTCATCTGCTTGGCTTCACTATTTTCGGCTACCCCGGCTCCGAAGGCGAGCGTTGAAAGGATCGGGACAATCATTTTTTCGAGCAGCCCGACGCCATCCTTGTCACCTCCAGATAGCGACAGATGCCGGTAAATGATGCCGAAACCGACAATCAGCAACGCCGAAAGCGCCATCAACAGGATGCCATCGTGAGAGCCCTGATGATAGGCCGGCACCGACCATGTCAGGGTAGTGGTCCCGGCTTTCTTCTTGTCAGAGCCCGTCTCCTCGCCTGATTTTGTTGTTTCCGGCCTTTCCGCTTTCACCCCTTGCGCTTTGTGCCCGGAAGGCTGGTTGCCGCCCGCATCGTCGTCATCTCTTGCCGCCGCTTTCGGTGCTGCGGCAACTGGCACTGGTAGCTCCAGCGCATAAAAGCTTTGTTGCATGTCGGTTTGGTGTTGGTGATCTTGCTGCAAAATCTGGGCGACCAGCCAGATGCTGGAGATCGTACCAGCAATGGCAATCAGCATAAGCGGTGTCTTGTATGAGAATAACCAGCCTCCCGATCGCAGATATTCCCAACGGCCACGTATCGAAAAGTTGAAGAGCGAGAAAAGCGCAGCGATGGTGGCCGCCACCATGCCCATGAATGCAGCCGTTTTCCATTGCCATTCACCGCTGCTAACGCCGCTTTTGACCGCATTCTCCTCGAAAATCTGTGGCCAGAGGATGGAGGACAGCGTGTAAATGAGAAAAAGAAACCCGAAGAGCGCGATCAACCCGCCAAGGTAGATCGTATGTCCTCCCCGGTCTGCGGTGCCGACGGAATTTTCGTCGCTGATATCCTTGGCCATGAAAACCTCCCCATTACTATCCACCGCGCTCGATTCGGGCGATGAAGCGGACTTTGCCCGCACGGATGGCAAGCCGTCCATGACAGCCGTCACGCCGCAGCGGAATCGCCAAATGCAAGCGGCTGCCTGTCGCTTTTCGGCCACAGGCCACCAAAAAAACATCGCAAAATGAAATGTAATATTGTAACCTTGTGTAGTTGTGGTTATATCATCCCATATGATCGCATTGACGTGGCAGAAAATCACCCGGACACAGGGGTGGCTGGATGGTCTTGGCATTGGCCTGGCCGGGCTTTGCCTTGTCCATTGCTTGACCACGACGGTTGTTTTGGCGCTGGTCGCGTCGGCTGGCGGCCTGCTGCTTGATCCTATGATTCATGAAATCGGTTTGGTATTCGCCATTGGCTTTGGCATTCTTGCGCTGGGTAAGGGGCTGTGGGATCACGGCTTCATTATGCCCGCTTGCATTGGCGCGCTGGGTATTGGCGTTATGTCGGGCGCGCTCAGCCTACCGCACGGTGACGGAGAGATTTTCTTCACGATAGCTGGCGTCGCGATCCTCGCGCTAGGCCACGACCTGAATTACCGCGCCACGCGTTAGTTTGTCAGAAGTTGCGTATGCAAATCGCGGCGGTTTATCTGTCAGGCCCTCCTTTCGTCGGGAGTGGGCTGGGGCTGCGGTTTGCGCATGCAAATCCTGACAAACATTGCCCTTTGCCGCAATCGTGCATACATATCCGTCATGGCTACACAACATCAGCATCGCGAGCATGAAGGCGCGGCGTTAGCGAAGGCGGCGCGGGAAGCTTTGATTTGCGCGGGCGAACAATGGACCGGCATGCGTTCGGATATTTTTGACGTGCTGGCGACGTTTGAAAAGCCTGCATCGGCCTATGATATTGCCGACCTGGTTTCGCAAAAACGCGGCAAGCGTGTCGCTCCGAATAGCGTTTACCGCATCCTCGATCTGTTTGTGGCGAACAATCTTGCCAACCGCGTCGAAAGCGCCAACGCCTATCTCGCCAACTCGCATCCCGGATGCCAGCATGACTGTATTTTCCTGATCTGCGATAGCTGCGGCAGCGCGACACATATTGACGATGACAAGCTGTCAGGCGCGGTTCGCGGTGCGGCGAGCGCTGCTGGATTTGCCGATGTCAGGCCGGTGATCGAAGTGCGCGGAACATGCGCGAAATGTGCCTAGAGAGCGGCGATGCTCACTTCGCAGCCTCGCCTTCCGGCGGCTTCACATATCCCGCGCTTGGCCAATTGGTGTCACCGATCCGCCGAAGCGTCATTTCAAAGGTCTTGCGCGGCGGACCCTCGGCTGGAACATATTCGCCAATTTGAGTCCAGTCATCGCCAATTACCGTGGCAGTAAACCGCGTAACTGCGCCGGGGCCTGCAGGGATCGTCCAGACAAATCCGTTCTCGCTCGGCTCAAAAGAATATGTTCCGACATATCCGCCGGCGTAGCTGCGCATCTCCCATTTGCCGGTTCGCTTGTCCTGTGAAGCCACGGCAAATGCATTGAATGCGACCTTTCCGTTGGCGCTATATCCCCGGCCCTCGATAACGGTCACTGCGCCGTCCAGCATCGGGCCAACGCGTTCGGTCTGGGTGATTTCATAAGGCTGCCCATTTGGCGACATACCCTTTGCCGTGCCAACCCATTCGCCATAGAGAAATTGCAATGGCGCCTCATTTGCAGAAGCGGCAGTATCAGGCTTGGCGGCGGTAGTCTGTGCCGTCCCGGTTGTTGCACAAACAGAAATCAGCGAAATCGCGGCGGCGACGGATATGATTTTCACTAACGTCAATTTTTTTCTCCCCTTTTTGTTGGCGGCTCGCAAGTTAGCGGTCTGTGAACCGTGCGTCTTGAAGATTTCGGTCACATATTCTCGCGAACCAGATTGCCATGGCTAATTTGCCGCAAATAGTCTGTTACCAGCTTTGCCGAATTGCCGAATATATCGCCAAATTCTCGCGTCATATGCGATTGATCGGCAAACCCGGCCTGCACCGCGGCCTGAGCGTTGTCGCTGGCTGGGCTGTCGAGCATCACAAGACAGGCCTGTCGCACCCGCCTTAGCCGGGCAAATTCCTTTGCAGATAACCCGCATTGGTAGGAGAATTTCCGGCGAAGCTGGCGGATGCTGACCGGAGCCGTTTGCGCAATTTCGGCGAGCCCCCCCTGGCCGCCGCGCCGCATTATTTCTGCGCAGTAACCGTGAACCGCTTCATCCAGCGGCAATGCGCTACCAACGATAGACTCCGCCGCGCGCTGCATCATTCTGACAATGCCGCTGCTGGCATCGCACTCCCCCGCATGGTCCATCATGATCTGGATTGCTTGCGGGATTGGCGGCGTCACGGGGCCGAAACTATCGCGGAAACGGGAAATACCGACCTTTAGGATCGATCCGGCTGCTCCGGCACGAATGCGGATGCCGGCATATTTTGTATGCGGGATAAGATTGGTGCGGTGAGCGACAAGCGAAGGCCCGGACAGACCCACAAAATTCTCGCCACCGGGCAAAAACACACAGGAGATTGAAACCGTCCCGTCGGGCACGATGACATGTGGCGGTGAAGTTTCGTCGATGGCGCCCGTTTCGAACATCCAGAAACATTCCACATGGCGCATCAGATGCCCCGGCGGAGCTATCTCCTTATAGTGCATGTGATGGGCGGCCATTTCTTAGTCCGGCTTATTCCTCATCCCCATAAATCGCCACAGATTTCTCGCCCCCGCTGCTCGCCTTGCCGCGATACATCCCGGCGGTGTTGAAGCTGAAGATAGTATGCCCCCACGGCGTTGTGAGGATGATGCCGCCGGTGGCCTTGAAGCCGTCAAGCTCGGCCATCACATCATCGGCAATTTTCTGGGCTTCGCTTTGCGGGAAGGGGTATTCGCTGGCGTGGATATAATATTCCGGCATACCGTCCTTGTCTTTCGGCATGTCATCGCGCGCCTCGGCCAGCATCTCCAGAAAACGTAGGCGGATGCGGGTGCAGATTTCCTGCGCTATCCCCAGCCGGATGAAATATTCGCCCCAGCCGGTCGCGCTTACCGCGCAGCTGCGATTATCGGCATACGTGCCTGCACCGATGATCGGGCTATCGCCAATACGGCCCCAGCGTTTGCCGGTCATCCCGCCGGTCGATGTGCCTGCGGCCATATTGCCTTTTCTGTCCATCGCTGCCGCGCCGACTGTGCCATATTTATAATCCACATTGGCGGCGCTCATCTTTTTGGCTTTTAGCGCCTTGATCTGCCCAAGCCGATAGTCAGTGGCGAAATAGCTTGGATCCGCCTGCTCCAACCCTTGTTCGCGGCTGAAAATATCTGCGCCCTTGCCCGACAGCATGACATGCGGGCTATCGGTCATCACCTTGCGGGCGAGCAGGATGGGGTTCTTGGTCGCGGTTGCCCCGGCAACGGCGCCTGCATCGCGGGTGCGCCCATCCATGATGCTGGCATCCATTTCGTTGGTCTCCTGCCAAGTGAAAACCGCGCCCTTGCCGGCGTTGAAATTGGGATTATTCTCAAGCCGCGTAATCACGGCGGTGACGGCGTCTAGCGCGCTGCCGCCGCCTTCAAGTATTTTTGACCCTGCCGAGAGCGCATCATCAAGAGCGGCGCGGATTTCGGTATCCTTTTCGGCCGTGAGCTTGCTGCGCTCGATCGTGCCCGCGCCGCCATGGATGACGATCGACCATTCCTCTTCATCGTTGGCCGGCCCGCTTGCGTCCTGCGCAGCGTTTGCAGGTAGTGCCGCGAAGATCAATGCTGCCAGTGCGATGATGTATTTTTGCAGATTCATGGTAATTTCTCCGTCCCTCTAACTGTTCAAAATCTAACCAACGCGACTATTCCGCCGCCTTTGGTATCGCCAAAGGGTATGATGACGATCCGGTCATTTTTCTTCCTCGTGATGAGGAAGCCTGACGCTTCGCCGATGGCCGCGCCCACCAATACGTCATGCCAGAAATGCTTGCCTGCCTTTTGCCGCGCGAGGCCGACAAAGGCGGCGGTTAGTTGCGCCGGTATACCCACTTTCCAGCCATAGCGATTATGCAGCGTGGCGGCGGCGGCGAAGGACACGCTTGTATGCCCCGAAGGGAAACTACGTCTGTTGCTGCCATCGGGGCGGATTTCGGGGAATGTTTCTTTAAGCCCCTGCGTTACAATCCCAGCAGCCGCGATGCTGCCCAAGGCTTGCAAATCACCGTCCCAATCTTCGTGCGCAGCGGGGATGACAAAGGCGGCGATGACCAGCGCATTGCGGCCAATGTCGCTGGCGTCTTCCCAGCCTTTCTCGCTGGCTTGCGCGGGAGAAAATGCCAGAAGAAATGAGAGCATCGCTGCTGCCACCGCGAGCATCAGAAATTGCCTTATCCGCGCCATATCAATCTCCCTCTCGCACTTTTGCTCGCCTGCCCCTATATCTCGAACAGTTTCCGCTTCGGAGCAAGAGTAAAGAAATGACAACCGATCACCCATCGCTACGCCCCTGGCGCGATATAGAGCGCCGCAAGAGCCGCAGAATCATGGTGGGCAATATCCCTGTCGGCGGCGATGCGCCGATATCAGTGCAGACGATGACCAACACGCTGACCAGCGATGCGAAGGCTACCATCGACCAGATCCGCCGCTGCGAGGAGGCAGGGGCTGATCTGATCCGCGTCTCTTGCCCCGATGTGGAAAGCACCGCCGCGCTCAAACAGATCGTCCGGGCATCGCGCGTGCCGATTATTGCCGACATCCATTTCCACTATAAACGCGCGCTCGAAGCGGCGGATGCGGGCGCGGCTTGCCTGCGGATTAACCCCGGCAACATCGGCAACGCATCGCGCGTGAAGGAAGTGGTCGATGCGGCCAAGGCCAATGGCTGCGCGATCCGTATTGGCGTCAATGGCGGCAGCCTTGAGAAAGACCTGCTCGAAAAATATGGTGAGCCTTGCCCCGAGGCGCTCATTGAAAGCGCGCTCGATCATATCAAGCTATTGCAAGACCATGATTTCCACGAATTTAAGGTCGCGGTGAAGGCGTCCGATGTGTTCCTCGCGGTGGCCGCCTATATGGGCCTTGCAGAGGCGGTCGATTGCCCGTTGCATCTGGGGATTACAGAGGCCGGCGGGCTGATCGGCGGGACGGTGAAAAGCTCTATCGGCATGGGTAATCTTTTGTGGGCCGGAATTGGCGATACCATCCGCGTGAGCCTGTCTGCCGAACCCGAAGAAGAAGTGCGCGTGGGCTATGAAATCCTCAAATCGCTTGGGCTTCGTACGCGCGGCGTTCGGGTGGTAAGCTGCCCGTCATGCGCGCGGCAGGGCTTTGATGTAATCCGCACTGTGCAGACGCTCGAAGACCGCCTCAGTCATATAAAAACGCCGTTATCGCTCTCGGTTCTCGGCTGCGTCGTCAACGGCCCCGGCGAAGCGCGCGAAACCGATATCGGCATCACTGGCGGCGGCAAAGGCAAGCACATGGTCTACCTCTCCGGCGTCACCGATCACCATGTGGCGGATGACGCGATGGTCGATCATATCGTCAAGCTGGTCGAAGCGAAAGCGGCGGAGATAGAGGCGGGTGTGAGCAAGGCGGCATGAGCGGCTTTTTCGCCTTGATTTTGCTGCTGGCGGCTGGCGGACAACAGTCGCAGGACGCCACCGATGCCACCGGCGTGCAAAATGACGCGGCGGATAAAGTGGCAGAAGCCCCTGCCGAAGATGCGGCGCATCCCGAGGCATTCCCCTATGATGAAGATGCCGATGCGGACGCGCTTGTTGATGCCGCGCTGGCCCGCGCTGCCGCCGCAAATAAACGCGTCATTCTCGTGCTGGGCGCGAATTGGTGCCATGATAGCCGCATACTGGCCGGATGGTTTGAAACCGAGCGCTTTGCCGAGATGCTAGAGCCGCTCTATGAGGTGGTCTATATCGATGTCGGCGTGCCGCAGCGCAAAGGCAAGGGCCGCAACCAGCATCTGATCAAACGCTTCAAGGGTAAGAAACAGAAAAACACGCCCTATGTGATGGTGCTTTCGCCAGCAGGCAAACTGCTCAACCGCAAGGATGCGCGTAGCTGGCGCAATGCCGCAAGCCGCAGCGAGGACGAGATTTTCGGCTATTTTGCTGACTTCGGCGAGTTCCGGCGCGACGATTCATTTGCAAAAGGTTCGAAGCGCCTTTTGATGCGGCACCAGCCCACACCCCCACCCGAACCACCCATGACATTATACTGATTGGGTGGTTCGGGTGGGGGTGTGGGCTGGTGCCGCGCCCGGCGACAGTCGGGTCTGACGGATAAATCGGGCCACTCCCGTCTGCCGTTCAATTGCCGCCGCGCATGCCCAAACTCCCCCGCTTAACCTGGGCTTAGGGCTTTGCGGCTATGTCGGGCGCATGCAAATGCGCTATATTGCCCTATTCTTCGTGGCCGCCCTGTCGGTTGGCTGGATGCTGCCCGACCTGACAAAACCAGACGAGGCCGCTGCGGCGAAGGATGGGGTTTTCATCCCCTCCGACATTCCGCAGCGCGCAGCTTCCCGAACCGATAGCGATGAGGATGAAGCCGGCGGCTGGCTTTCCAGCGAGGTCGCGCTCGACCGCGAATCTGACGGGCATTTCTATGCCGATGTTGGCGTGAACGGGCAGGAACTGCGCTTCATGGTCGATACTGGCGCCACGGCTATAGCGCTGACCGGAGCCGATGCGGATGCGCTTGGGCTATATTGGGACGAGGATGATTTGGTGGTTGTTGGCCGCGGGGTTAGCGGCGATGTATGGGGCAAGCCGGTGATGATCGACAACATGCAGCTCGGCAGCTTGACCGTGAGCAACGTTCCCGCGGCGATCATTCCGAGCGGGCTGGATACGTCTTTGTTGGGGCAGGCTTTCCTCAAGCAGATCGACAATGTGAATATTTCAGGCGACCGGATGGTGCTGAAATAGGCGTCATAATGGCGCTTTGGGCAAGCGAAGCTATTCCCCTGTTGGGGCGCGCGCTTTCAATATCGCTTGCTGGCTCAGTATCTGTGTTTTCAGCTTTTCCCGATATTTTGACGGGAATAGCGGCTTGGGGCGCGGCCTGGGCGGCCTAGGTCTGGCTTCCTTGGGATAAAGCGCCCAAGAGTAATCGCTGTTGTCAAATGCCGATTCCTGCTTGGCGATATTGACGGGCGATCCGAATATCGTCTGATACCCGGCAGCTTCGACTGTAACATATGCCTTTTTGCCTTCTGCCTTTGTAGGCAGAATAGCGGTAAAGAAATTTTCGGCAGTTGTTTTGGTTTTGTAAAATTTCCCACCGAAACGAACGCGCACTCTCAGCCTAGGTATTGCAGTTTCCTTCGCTTTCATATTCTCAATATAGCCGCCAAGAATAACCGGTTCCGCGGCTGGCGGAGGCACCGTGGTAGGTTGCTCCTCTTCTTTCGGAGGTGCGATGGCGACAGGAGGTTGGACCGGTTTGTCCGTCAGCGTTGCACCGCATGCTTCGCCTCCCATCAATATCTCGCTCATCCGGCAATTTTCGCCTGCCTGCCATGCCAAAGCCCCGCCGCCAACACTCATGATCAGCAGCAATATCCCTCGCCGCAGCTGTAATCCCTTATGATGCCTTTCCGATGGGGTGATGAAATCGGCGAAGAAGGCCACCAGCAGCATCAGAAAGAGCAGCAGCAAAACGGTGAAGAGTATGATTCGCAGCAAATCGGGCAATCCGCCCTCGCCGGCGAATGGATCCATCATTTTGTAGATGGCCACGCCCACTGCGAATATCGCAAGGATAATAAGCAGATAGCCCGCTGCCGGGTGAATTTTCCGTGCTTGGTGGACAAGGTTGATGAGCGGCCCGAATATCCCGGCCTCGCCGCCTACGTTACCAGCCTCAGCCGGTTTCTGTTCTTTGACCATCGTAACCCCCGTTTCATGGAGCGACCCGATAATCATTATATTATGCCCGCCATATTACATGGCCAGTTATCGCTTGTCCAACCGGGCGACCATAAACTGTTCTTTCTTCTCGTCATGGCGGCAATGCAGGGCTAGTGAAATGAGCATGAATCGGCCCTCCGCCCTGCATCCCAATCCGGCGATACCCTTTCTGGTCGCGGCGGCCGCGCTTGTCTTTTTCTCGCTAATGGATGTGGCGATGAAGTCGCTGTCGATATCGATGGGCGCCTTCAATGCGGTTTACTGGCGCAATGTTATCGGCGCATTGATAACAGGGGCCGCGTTCCTGTCGATGCGATTGCCCTGGCCCAAACCGGATGTGCTGCGCATCCACATGAAACGCAGCATCGTCGTTGCGGTGATGGCGGTCTGCTTTTTCTGGGCGCTGGCAAGGCTCCCTCTCGCAGAGGCGATTGGCCTATCCTTCTTTGCGCCCGTCATCGCGCTTTATCTCGCGGCGATATTGCTCGGCGAGAATATCGGCAAGGAAGCGATCATTGCCTCGGTCGCGGGGATTGCCGGGGTGGGGATCATTGTCGGCACGAAATTTAGCGGCGAATATGAACCCGAAGCTTTACAGGGCACGATTGCGGTGATGTTTTCCGCCTGCCTGTTTGCCTATAATCTGATTCTGGCACGCGAACAGGCGCAGCAGGCGAAACCGCTAGAGATCGCGTTTTTCCAAAATTTGCTCACTGCGGCAGTATTGTCGCTCGCGGCCCCTTGGTTTCTCGATGGGCTGGCGGTGACACAGGTGCCGCTGCTGAGCGCTGCCGCGCTGTTGGCGGTGATATCGGTGCTATTGCTCAGTTGGGCCTATGCTCGCGCAGAAGCACAGATACTGATCCCGGTTGAATATACCGGCTTTATCTGGGCGGCGATCTTCGGCTGGTATTTCTTTGCCGAGGCGGTAACTTGGGCGACGATATTTGGTACCGCGCTTATTGTCGCGGGCTCTCTGGTCGCCGCGCGGGCCAGGCCCAAATTGGCTAGCGCAGCAGAAATTGGCTGAATTTCAACCTTTCGTCGCTGCTGACAGGGCTTTTGTCGCTAACCATTCGCAATTCCGTTCAGCAAAAAGATAGCAGGTTTCCGCTATAGCAGGGTATGACAGTAAAGATGATAAACAGGCGGTCACTCGTAAAATCAGCCATTGGGGCAGTGGGCGGAGCTGCAGGGCTTGCTAGCATGCCTGGACGCGCCTTTGCCGGTGTCAACGCCGCGCTGCCTGCGCAGCGCCATTTGGTTGATCGCGCGCGCACAGAGATGGAGCGTGCGGGGAGCCGTCTTTGGCGGCGTGACAAGGTTGGTATTGTCGATTTCAGTCTGCCGTCCAGCCGTCCACGGCTCTTTGTTGTTGATATGCTCGGCGGTAATATCCGGTCTTATCTGGTGGCGCATGGCCGCGGCTCGGATCCCCAGCATGATGGCTATCTGAAGAATTTTTCCAATCAGCCCGGGTCGCTTGCCACATCGCGCGGGGCCTATCTCACGCTCGAATGGTATAATGGCAAATATGGTTCATCGATGCGTCTTGAGGGACTGGACAGCGACAACAACATGGCCGTCGACCGCGCTATCGTGGTGCATGAAGCATGGTACTCGGCCCCCGATATGATCGGCAAATGGGGAAAGCTTGGCCGCAGCGAAGGCTGTTTCGCCGTTTCGCCCGGCATGAATAAAGACATGCTGTATCATTTAGGCGGCGGCCGCCTGCTCTTTGCCGATAAGCTATAACCAGAATATATTTAGCGTAAAACGGGAGGCGGATTTATCTGTCAGGCCAAGTTCCTGTTGGGCGCGGCATCAGTTTTGTTAGTCAGAATTTGCTAACGCAAATCGCGGCAGCAGCCCTCTCCCCCACCCAAACCCAATAACTACGCGCCCGGCGCTTCGATCGCTACGACCTTTTCGTCGCTCTTCATTTTCCCTGCGCGCACCGGCCGCTGACCCGCCAATGCTTTAAGCACCGGCTTGTCGCGTCCGTATATGTCGCGGAAGTTTGCCATTTTGCCATTAACGTCGGTCGCCATGGTGAAATAGGTGATATAAACCGGCAGCTTCCGCTTCACCGGCACGCGGGTATATTTGAGCGACTTCATAATGGCGACGCTGCGCTGCACCGGGACATCGCCCTGGACCAGTGCAATGGTCATCGCTAGCTCGGCTGCACGCTCGGTACGGATACAGCCATGGCTGAGCGCCCGGTTCGCATTCTTAAACAGCCGCCGCGACGGTGTGTCATGGAGGAAAATGGCATGCGGATTTGGCATGTCGAGCTTCATATAACCTAGCGAATTGCGCGGCCCGGGTTGCTGCACCACGGTAATGCGCCCGCTCGCACTCTTTGTGGCTTTGTAGCCCTTTGTTCGCGCCCAAGCGGGGTTGCCGAGCACCCTGGTGCCCAACCCTTCGCCCTTCACAATGCTTTGCGGCACCGTCCAGGTCGGGTTAAAGATAATGCCCCGCACATTTTCAGCGAGCTGCGGCGTTGCCGTCCGGCCCGGTTTGCCCACAATGGTGCGGTAGGTGGATATCTGCTGGTTATTGACCACAAAGCGCAGCATATATTCCGGAACGTTGGTGCGCAGATAATCCTTGCCAAGATCGCGCTTTAGCCAGCGCCAACGGTCCATATTGGCAGCGATTTTCTTGCGCCGCACCGGGCTGTTTTCCGGCGTTTTGGTTAGCTCTGCGCGCAGGGCTGCATAGTCGGTGTGGGTGGGTTCCAGCGATTTCAGGATGCCGGCAACATCGCCTGTTTCCATCGCCTTTTTAAGCAGCATTTCGGTCGGCATAACATCGCTATCGGGATCGACAACAAACCACTGAACGCGCGATTTCATCGGCGTCCGCCCGTCGCGCATATCCTCGATCAGCCAGGTGAGCGCCCGCTCCGCTTCTGCATCAAGAGCCGCGCCTTCGCCGCCGGTGATGGCGCTGACAAGCTTTTGCGGCTGATAGTCGGCGGGCTTCAAACCCTCGCTTCCGATGGCATTGATTGCGGCGAGCAGATTTGCGGCATATTCCACCTTCCAGCTAGGCACGGCTTCGGGCGCTGGTTGCGGCGTATTTTCCGCAGTGGGCTTCGTATCGCCGTCTTGCACGACGTCCGGCAGCAGATTTTCAGGTTGCGCTTCACCGCCGTCCTGCGCAAAAACCGGTGCGGAGCTCAGCAACATGACTGCCGCTGCAATCCCGGCATAATAACTGGATTTCGCGATAATGCTCTTCTTTGTCATAGCAAATGCCCCTGTCGCAGCACGGGAAGCCAATCATCCCGATATTCTGCAGATACTGGCTTAATATGCCAATTTCCCGCGCATCATTCAAGCGGCTCCATAGCCGATTTTTCGCGGAAATTCCGATTATACTGATGGCGGCAAGAAGATTAACCCGAGATGACTTGCCTTTGCGCAAGCCATTCTTCGCGGGTCTGGCCCCAGGCATCGACGCGCAGTTCATGGAAGGGTTCGGGCATTGTCGTGGGGCCGAGATTTTTGGAGCCAAGCCTTTGCGCAAGCTTTTGCGAAGGCGTGTTTTCTGGGTTGATACAGTGGATTACATCGCTCCAGCCAAGGACATCAAAAGCATAATCGAGTGAGGCAACTGCGGCCTCGAACGCATACCCTTTGCCTTCATGGGCGCTTGCCACGCCCCACCCAATTTCGGTCCCAGGCCATAATTCAGGCTGCCACGGACCGGTGCGCCCGATCCATTTTCCGCTATCTTTCAGAATCATGGAAAACATCGCAAAACCGCGAATCTCCCAAGCGCCAACCATGGCGCAAAGCGACCTCCACGCCTCCGAGCGCGACTGGATGCCGCCCAAATGCTTCATCGTCAGCGGATCGGCGTGGAAGCCGGCCCAGCCATCCAAATCATCTCCATTTGGTACCCGCAGAATAAGCCGCTCGGTTTCGATAACAGGTTTTTCGTCGATCATTGTCGCTTCTTAGCCGAAAGATGGGTTCAGCAAAGCCCGATTTTTCTTGCGCGCAGCCCAAAGCCTCCCCAGATTGATCCTATGGCTAATATTCTTGCATTTCTGTTTGGCATTGTTGCCCTTGTCCTCGCCATTGTCGGCTTCATTCCCTTTTTGGGCTGGCTCAATTGGGGAATAATCCTGATCGCCGGGATAGGCGCGATCTTCGGTCTCGCATCCTCCGCCAATAGCGGACGAAATTTCTGCTTTGGTGTCATGGCGTTATGCGCGATCAGGCTCTGGCTGGGCGGCGGTTTGCTCTGACCGTGCCTCGCGCCTCCCACGGCGGCGCCGATGTTGACCATACGGGTTTAGTTGCGGCCATCGCTGCCTATTCGATGTGGGGCTTTATGCCCGTCTTCTTCCGGCAGCTGGAGCATGTCTCTGCGCTAGAGATTATCGCGCACCGGGTGATCTGGGCGGTGCCGCTGCTGATCTTGATCATGGCGGCCAGGCGGCAGCTTGCCGAATATTTTACGGTGCTCAAAAGCTGGGCGATGCTGCGCTGGATGCTGCTCAGTGCGCTGCTGATTTCGACAAACTGGTTGGTCTATGTTCTGGCGGTAAATTCGGGGCAGATACTCGCAGCCAGCCTTGGTTACTATCTCAACCCTTTGATGAATGTGCTGCTCGGCACAATGTTCCTTGGTGAGCGGCTGACGCGGCGGCAATGGGCCGCGGTGGGCATGGCGGGCGTTGCCGTTGCGGTGCTTGCTGCCGGCGCGATCGGGACATTGTGGATCAGCCTGACGCTGGCGGTTAGTTTTGGCCTTTATGGATTTGTTCGAAAGCTTGCGCCGGTTGGCGCTGTTCCGGGGCTGGCAGTAGAAACCAGTCTGCTCCTGCCGCTGTCGATGGGCGCTGCATTCTGGTTCATATTTCAAACCGGCAGCGCGGGTTGGACGGGCGACACGCGCACCATGGCCTATCTGGCTGCGGGCGGCGCGGTGACGGCAACGCCGCTGATACTGTTTGCCATTGCTGCGCGGCGGATGAGCTACTCGCTGCTGGGCTTCATTCAGTATATCGGCCCGACCATCCAGTTTGTCATCGGCATATATATTTACGGTGAGGAGCTGAACGAAATCCGCCTTGTGGCCTTTGCCCTGATCTGGGCCGGTCTGGTGCTTTTTAGCAGCGAGGCCTTGAAGAAACACAGGTTGGCTTAAAAGCGCGCGCGCAAAAAAGAGGGCCCGGAAAACCGGACCCTCTCAGGTCACCCCTCATTGGGGAGGGTCGCTACCATCTTCAGAGGTAGCCTTATGCGAAGCTGCAGGACTAGGGTGAGCAGCTCCGGCTCGGGGGGTGAGCCTATTGCGATGCTTTCCAGCGGCGATAGATCTTCTTTTTATATGCCTTCACTTTTTTGCGAATGCGTTTTGGATTGGCGCCATTTTTGATCGCATTCTTCGCGCGCTTGTTGATCTTGTGGTTGATCCGCCGCCAGTTTGGGGGATGCTTGGGCGGCTTATGATCGGGATGCAGGGCCGGCCTTGCGGCGGCGGCATCGACAGCAGGCGCATGGCTTGCCGCTGGCCTGTCGGTCGCGGCCCGGTCAGCCGCTGCTGCCGGAACCGACAGCAATATGGCCGGAGCGGCGAGCATGAAAAATTGTTTGATCATTTCTTCTCTCCTTTTGTTGGGGGGGGGATAAGCCCGCAGCGACGGCCGGTTTGCGCGCCGGCGCTGCGGGTATTCTGCTCAGCGTCCGCGTCTTTTCTTCCAACGCTTGCGCGGCTTTGGATTTTTCGGCGTCAACGGCCGGATCCGCTTTTTTGGGCGGAAACTAGGGTCGCGGGTGACCGTGCGATTACGGACAATCTGACCATTTTCGCGGCTAACGGTATCAAGCCGGTCATAGACAACCTCACCATTGCGGGTGACATTGCGGCCACGTTCGCGGCTGTTTTCGCCGCGCGCGGCATAGGCTGTATAGCCAAACTCGTCGCCGCGCCGGTTGTGGGCGGAACCGCTGGCTTCGAAGCCATTTTCAGTGCGTTCACGCTGATAGTCGAAACCGCGCGACCGGCCTTTGAAACCCGTTTGTTCGCCGCTTGCCGTCCAACCATTTTCGGTGCGTTCGCGGTCATAGCGGTGGGTGGCGGTTGCACCGTCAGACTTGCGCGTTAATTCGCCGTCAATGCTGACATTGCCCTTGCCGTCGCGTGTCACAGTCTTGCTGCCGCTAATGCGGTCATTGTCGACCGTGACGGTTTTGCTACGCTCTGCAAGCGCAGGGCCTGCAATCAACATAGCGGCGAGAGGGATGTAGATTATCTTTTTCATTATTGTCTCCGTATTCATGGTTTAGTCGCGGTTTTTGCCGCTCCTGAACATTCAACGGAGGAGGAAGAAAAACCCTTCGCGGGTGTTTTGAAAAAGCCCGAAGGAGATCAGTTCCGGCGGCGGCGAACCTGCGCCCGGCGCGCGCGAACAGAGCTTGGCCGCTTTGCTCTGCTACGCGCCGCGTCGCCGCGCCGCCTGCGAATACGGTCACGCGCCTTTGCGCGCTGCTTAGGTGTGGCTCTACGATAACGTTCGCGTGCCTTCTCGGCCTGCTGCGGCCTTGGCGGGGCGGCTGTTATCGGTGCGATTACAACCGGCGCGGCTTCTGCCTTGGCGGTTTCGGCTGCCGCTATTTCGGTTACCGGAGTTTCGGATAGGCTGGTCACCGCGGTTTCGGCTCGCTGCGGTTTATCGCTCTGGTCAGATGCGGCCGCTAGCCTGTCCCTTATCGCCTTTTGCTTTTCGGGCGGTAGCGCCTTGAATTTCTCGCGAAGCCTTGCCTTTTGCTCTGGCGTTGCATTGCGCAGCCGCTGCTTCAGAGCAGCGCGCCGCTTAGCAGCGTCGGCGGACGGACGTCTGTCATTAGCGCGCCGAGCACTACGGATATCGCGAAGCGCGGCCCTAACTTCGCCGCGCGTTGCATCACCCGATTGCACCAATCTTCGCGCGGCCCGCTTGACCTGCGCGCGCTTTTGCATGGGCGAGAGCTTCGCAAAATGCGGGTCGTTTACGATGGCGGCGAGCGCTTGCCTGGCTGGCGCAGATGCCGCCTTGGCTTTGTCCGCTGCGGTTTCGTCCGCCAATGCCGCTGGAGCAAGCTTAGGCGTTGCAGCTATCGCGCGCGGCACAGCGCGGGGCCGGTCAACCAGCTCCAATTGGCGGGCGACATCGGAGAAAATCGGAATTTCAATGGGGTCACCGAACAGACCCATCGCCGCTGCAGTCGCAGAGAAAAATCCGATTGCGGCCACCGAACCGATGATCCGGCTTGTACGTTTCCACGGGCTACCCGAACGACGGCGCAGTTTGGCGGCGGGCTCCAAAGCGGCCTCTGCGGCGGCGCGCGCCACCAGCCGGTCGGCGAAGCCTGTGGGCAGCGCCGGGATGTCATAGCGGGTAAGCGCCGCCTGCATGGCCGGAGAGAAAGCGGCGCTCATGGGTTGATCCTTGCAATGTCTGCGGCGAGTACGCCCTTGTCCTCAACGCACCCTTGCAGCGCACCGCGCGCACGGTAGAGCATCGATTCAAATGCCTTTATGTTCATCTCAAGATTGTCGGCTGCCATCTGGTTCGACATTGCCTCATAATAGGTAAGGATGATCGAGGCGCGTTGACGCTCGGGCAAATCTCCAATGCAATCTATCACCGCCTGTTTCACTTCATCGCTCTCTATAGTGGCATCTGCCAAGGGAGTTTCATCGGCGCGTTCGGGCACATCGCCATCGCTATGCCGGCGCGCTTTACGTAGCCGGTCGAGGCAGAGGTTCATCGCCACACGGCTGAGCCAAGCAGCAATGCCTGGTCCGCCATCCACCCAGCGATCGGCATGCCGCCAAAGTCTGAGCAGCGCTTCTTGCGCGATATCCTCTGCCTCAACAGGATCAGAAAGCATGCGGCAACCGATGCGGAAGGGAATATCACCATGAAGCTCGGCAATTGAGTGTAGAGTCTCTGAATCGCGCAGGACGATACGCCGCATCAATGCGTCGTCGTTCTGGCAATCGGTGGACCTTGCCGTCTTCAAAAATATCCGCCTTTCAAACCGGGCATCTTTATGCCCCTGACATTGGTTAAAACGTCCTATAGCCTAAAATCCTTCGAAATTTTTGAAGGTTTTTCCATTCGGCTGCGTTGAACAGGCATAGTTCCATGATTTTAAGGGGGTTTTATGACCAGGAAATTTGTTCTCGCGCTACTTCTAAGCGGCGTTTCTTCGCCGGTGCTGGCGGCACAGGGTGAAAATGACAGCCATTGGCGGGTCGGCATTTCCGGCGGGACGACGCTTGTCGGGCAGGGCGACGATCAGGCCTATGTCAGCGCCTCTGTGACGCGCGAAATTGGCGATGGCTATATTCAATTGTCGGCAACCAAGGTCGATGCGGGTGATGTTCAAGGCTTCATCAACGCGGTTCCCGCTAGCACCGAGCAGCTTAGCTTGTCTGCCGGTATTGGGCTGGGCGCCGTCAGCCTTGACGGCGACGTTACCATTGGCCGCCGTAAATTCGACAGCGAGCTGATCGGTAATGATGGTAACCCCGTTATAGTCGATAGCGACGGACGGATTTTCGGCATTGGCGCCGCGATCACCTATGACCTGCCGGTTGGTGATAACGGATTTTTGTCGCCGTCGCTCTCCATCGACTATAACAGCGTCGATATTGGCCGCGTGGCCACCTTGGTGAGCGGACGGCAGGCCACAATCGAAGAGCGCGAAGAAGGTGTCGGGGTTTCGCTGGGCGTCAGCTATGTGCATCTTTTCGGCGAGGACGGCGCGCATAGTTTTGGCCCGTTTGCGGCGCTTGTCGCCAGTTCGAACAGCACGGCTTTTGCGCCGGGCAATACGATTGGCGGCCAGCGCATGGCGCGGGTGGTTGCATTCCGCAATGTGCCAGGAGAAGGCGATGTCTGGGGCGAATTTGGCGCGTCGGCCTCATTCGGTCTGGGCGGCAGCCTGCGGCTCAGCCTGAACGCATCGCAGAGCCTTGGCTTTGACGGGCCGGAATCAACATCGCTGGGAGCAGGTGTAAGTTTCAGCTTTTAGGCAAGCTTCCAGCCTAGCTGCTCACCGGCATGAAACGGGACTATCTCGCTGCCTGCTGCGGCAAGCGATGCCGGGACATTGGTGGCCGCGCGTTCGAGCGTCACGCTGCCTTCGTTAAGCGGCAGCCCGTAAAAATTTGGACCATGCTCGCTAGCAAAGCCTTCGAGCTTGTCGAGCGCGTCTTCCGCGTCAAAAACCTCTGCATAGCTTTCGAGCGCATGGGCTGCATTGAAAATACCCGCGCAGCCGCAAGCGCTTTCCTTCGCATGGCGCTCATGCGGAGCGCTGTCGGTGCCAAGGAAGAATTTGGGCGAACCTGAGCTCGCGGCTTTGCGCAGAGCCAGCCGGTGCCTCTCGCGCTTGGCAATCGGAAGGCAATAAGCATGCGGTCGAATGCCGCCTTCGAAAATCGCATTGCGGTTGATGTGCAGATGCTGCGGCGTGATCGTGGCGGCGATGTTTGCGCTTCCCGCCCCGACAAAATCGGCGGCGTCGGCGGTGGTGATATGTTCGAAGACGATTTTTAGCTCCGGCATATCGGCGGTCAGCTTTGACAATACCCGCTCGATAAACACCGCCTCGCGGTCGAAGATATCAACATCGCTGTCCGTAGCTTCACCGTGGATCAGAAGCGGCATGCCGACTTCCTGCATCTTCTCCAGCACGCCGGATATTTTGGCGATGTCTGTTACGCCATGCGCGCTGCCCGTGGTGGCGTTGGCGGGGTAAAGCTTTGCGGCTGTGAACACGCCCTCGCTATGGCCGCGAGCCAGCTCGTCTGCGTCGCTATCGTCGGTGAGATAGGCCGTCATCAGCGGCGTGAAATCCATGCCGTCCGGCACGGCGGCAAGAATTCGATCTCGGTAGGCCGTCGCCGCATCGGCGCTGGTAACCGGCGGCGACAGATTGGGCATCACGATTGCGCGGGCAAATTGCGCTGCAGTATAAGGCAGCACGGCGCGCATCATATCGCCGTCGCGCAAATGGACATGCCAGTCATCGGGGCGGCGGATGGTGAGCGTTTCGGCTTGTTTCGGCATCAATGACGTCTTACCTGATGGTTATGGCTAACCCAAGACTTTTTGACCGCGCCGCTATCCGGCTTTCCCCTCTGGATGAAAGCGAGGATGTGCGCGATTTTCTGCAAGGTCTGGTGACGCAGGATACAGCCGCCGAATTGCCGCTGTGGGCCGCGCTGTTGACGCCGCAGGGCAAGGCATTGTTTGATTTTTCCCTGTGGGGCGATGGCAAGGATGTGCTGATCGATTGCGAGGCGGAGCGGGCTGAGGCGCTGGTCAAGCGCCTGTCGCTCTATCGGCTTCGGCGGAAGATTGCGGTTGCAGTGGACGCGGAGCTCGGTGTGTTCTGGAGCAACGAGGGTGAGGGGAATGTTGATCCTCGCCTTGCCGAACTGGGCAGTCGCTGGATCGGCGCGATCTCGGCGGATGATGAAGATGCAAGCGCCGCCTACCGCGCCCACCGCCTGTCGCTCGGCGTGACCGAGGGCGTTGCCGAATTGGGTGATGGCAAGACGCTGTGGCTAGAGGCAAATGCGATTGAGCTTGGCGGCGTCAGCTTCACCAAGGGCTGCTATGTCGGCCAGGAAAATACCGCACGGATGAACTGGCGGGCGAAGGTCAACCGGCGGCTCGTGGTGGCGCCGATCAGTCTGGCCGACGAGAAACGCCAGCGCATCGCCTATCCCGATCTTGGCGTATCGGTCGAGCATCGCCGCGTGGATGATCTGGCCGCGTTGGATTTGCCCGATTGGCTAGCTGGGGCGATAATAAGTGACCAACAAGGGTAGGCGGGCAATGATTTCAAAAATTACTTATCTGACCAGCTTTCTGCTTCTTGCAGCTGCGCCGTTATCCGGCACCGCAGATGTTAAACTGACCGACGAGCAGAAAGCGGAGCTGGAAAAATGGGTCGCTGGGCGGATCGTTGGCGAGCCGCAAAAATGTATCTACCGCGCGAAATCCAATGATATAGTTGTCATTAGCGAACAGGTATTTCTGTTCGGTTCAAGCCGCAGGTCGAAAACCATCTATATCAACAAGGTATCGGGTGCATGCACCGATGCCGGGAAATATACGATGGTGTTTCGTAGGACCAGCGCCGCGCGCCTGTGCCGCGGCGACATTGTCGTGGTTGTGGATGCCGTTATGAATATGCCCAGAGGCAGCTGCAGGCTAAATGATTTCGTAGCGCTGAAGCGCGCGAAGAAATAAGCGCCCGTCCGAATAGCGGCTAAATGGCGATCAGATTTTCCTTCGTCTCGTCACGATGTTTTTTCAGATAGCGCATAAACGGCGTGCCGCCGGTGCCGACATCGACATCATTGCCATCGGCATTCTTCTGCTGCTTGTTGATATAACTCGCGGCATATTCAAGATGGCAGGTTCTAAAATCGGACACCGCCTGCACATTTGCGTTGTAAGCTTCGGCAAGCCCCGCATCACCCGCCTCTTGCACAAAGCCGCGCAGCGTGCTGGCTGAGCGCACGTCTTCGATAAAGCGCCGATGGCCGGGCGGGCGGTAGATATGCAGCTGATCGAGAAATTCGCGTAACGGATCGGCGGCGTGGCCAATGCCGAGCAGCGAATCCATCGTCGGCACGATCGAACTTTGCGAACCGGTCTGCCCGCGAAAGGCTTGCGGCTTGCCCTCGTAACGCTCGACGCCTTCATAGATGATGCCATCGGGCAGCGCCGGATTGTCTTTCCAGCCATGGATATACGGGCGCACACGTTCAAAATAAATATAGGGATCACAGCGATCGACCATCCGGTCAAATAGCGCATTCACGCCAACCCAGCGCTCGGCCATTTTTCCGAGCAGCCGCTGTACAGCCTCGCGATCTCCAGTAGATACCGCTTCAACAATCGGCGCAATATTGGCAAATATTTCACCAGCATGGGCCTCAATGACAACATGCACCATCACGAACCAAGCTTCGTCGAGGCCCGAAAGGAAATTCTGGATCATGTAGATATTATCAAGTTCAATCGGGCCGTCTGGGTCAATCTTCGCCCAATTATCGAGCACATATCCCGAATAAGGAAGCAGCGGCTGCTGCCCGAGATGATCGGCCAGCGCGACAATCGGCTGCGCGAGGCATTTGGGCAGCATATCGGGTACGTCCGGTTCGCCCCAGACATAGGCCTGCACCAGAAAGGAATAATGCACCATCGCCATCCGCATTTCGATATCCGACAGCGTGTCTATGTCCCGGGCAATATCGAGCAAAGGCAGGTTCTTCGTGAGAAAGCCGCGAACCTTACGCGATGGCATGATCTGCGGCAGGCGGAGCGCAATATCGCGCGCCTCGGCGAGCTTACCAGACAGAAAAACCTCTTCGGCATTGTGGCGGCACAAAAAGCCGCGCTCTGCCGACATATCATAATTTTCCAGCGCGAGATTTGGAGCTGCGGTTGCCATATTTTTGCCTTCCAAGTTGAGTTAACGGTATAATATGCGGAAATGCGGAAAATTTCCTTGCTTATTGCAGCGAATATGCGGTTTATGCACAATATATGACGGAATTCGATCAAATCGACAGCATGATATTGTCTGCGCTGGAATCCGACGGGCGCATTTCCAATGTCGATCTTGCCCGCAAAGTTGGGCTATCACCTTCCGCCTGCCTGCGCCGCGTTCAGGAACTGGAGCGCAAGGAGATCATCGCGGGATACCGCGCGGTGCTTGATCGTTCAAAGATGGGGCTGGGCGCGACGATCTTCGTCATGGTTGGTCTATCGGGGCAGCTCAAAAATGATGCGCTGGCCTTTGAGTTGGCAATGGACCGGGCGCCCGAGGTGCTCGAGTGCCACAATATCACCGGCGCGGTCGAATATCTCCTCCGCGTCGAAGTGGCGGACCTTAAAGATTATAAGAAATTCCACGGCGACACGCTCGGTATGTTGCCGCAGGTGAGCAGTATTACGAGCTATATCAGCCTTGGTTCACCCAAGGATTTGCGGGCGTAAAAATGCACGTCCACTTTGCGCAAAACCCCAAACGCTCCTATTTGCGGAGCAGTTCCAGTTTAACTCTCACCGTGCCGCGGCTGACCATTCCGATTTTACTGGCGGCGGCGTAGGACAGGTCAATAATCCGGCGCTTGTGAAATGGTCCGCGATCATTGATGCGGACGATAACCTGCCTGCCATTACGCGTGTTGGTTACGCGCACCTTTTGGCCGAAGCGCAATGTGCGGTGCGCGGCGGTGAGCTTTCCGGGGTTGAATATTTCGCCGCTAGCTGTGCGCCGCCCCGCGAATTTCTTGCCATAATAGCTTGCTTGGCCGGTGGCGAAAATGCCTCCGCCGCTGTGGTGCGCCTGTGCCAATATCGGCAAGGCTAGGGCGGGCACGAGGATGATGGGCATTAGATATCGCATGAGTGCACCCTATAGTATCGCAGAGGATTGTCCAAATTACAGGCTCTAACCCATGCCTTCATAGTCAATCGGTTGGTGCCGGTCGATGGCGTCATCGGCGGACGGCATCGGATATTTGAGGCCGGTGGCGCAGTTGAACAATATGCAGCGGTCGCTGGCTTTGATCATGCCGCGCTTCAACGATAGCTGCCATGCGGCGGCGGTTGCTGCGCCTTCGGGGCAGAGCAGCAGGCCATCATCGCGCGCAATCACTTCCTGTGCTGCGATGATATCATCGTCCTCCACCGCAATGGCGAAGCCGCCCGATTCGCGTACGGCATCAAGGATTAGGAAATCGCCGATTGCTCCGGGCACGCGAATGCCCGCCGCGACGGTGTGTGCATCAATTATCGGTTCGGCATGGCGCGCGCCGCTTTCAAAAGCGTTGACGATTGGTGCACACCCCGATGCTTGCACAGCGACCATGCGCGGGCGGGTGCTGCCGATAAAGCCAATAGCCTCCAGCTCGGCAAAGGCCTTCCACATTCCGATAAGCCCGGTGCCGCCGCCGGTCGGATAGAAAATGACATCGGGCATCTGCCAGCCAAGCTGCTCGGCAAGTTCCAGCCCCATCGTCTTTTTGCCCTCGATCCGGTAAGGCTCCTTCAGCGTCGACAGATCAAACCAGTCTTTCGTTCCCACGCCGCCGCCGACAATCTTTCCGCAATCGCCGATCAAGCCATTGACGCGCCAGGTCTTTGCGCCTTGCATCGCGATCTCGCGGATGTTTATTTCTGGCGTATCATCGGGGCAGAAAACATAGGATTCAATACCAGCCGCGCTGCAATAAGCCGCCAGAGCCGCGCCGGCGTTGCCATTGGTGGGCATCGCAATCCGCTCGATGCCAAACGCTTTCGCCATCGACACCGCCATCACCAGCCCGCGCGCCTTGAACGATCCGGTGGGCAACCGGCCTTCATCCTTGACCAGCGGCGGCGCGGCATCATGCGCTGCGCCAAAGCGGGGGATGGGGATAATCGGCGTTGCAATCTCGCCAAGGCTGACGATATTTTCGGCCTCGCGAACCGGGAGCAATTCGCGCCAGCGCCACATATCCATCGGGCGGGTTGCGAGCATATCCTTGGAGAGCGCCGCCTTCACGCCGCCCAGATCATACCGCACCAACAGCGGCTTGCCTGCCTCTGAAAGGCCATGCACTTGCCCCGCAGGATAATGCTTGCCGGTCTCGCTGCATTCGAGGTGGGAGACGAAATGCTGGCGTTTGGCGGTTAGGTTGTTGTCATAGGTCATGGGGCGTTCCTATAACGACGAAGAAGCATTGGCAATTCCTTCCAAAGGCCGCTATACAAGTATAGCAAGGGAGAATTACCGTGTTGGCAGTGCGATTGAGTGAAGAGCTGGAAAAGCGACTGGCGGCGCTGGCGAACAAGACCGGGCGCACGAAAACATTTTATGCGCGTGAGGCGATTGAGACCTATCTTGAGGAGCTCGAAGACTATTATCTCGCCGAAGAGCGGATGAAGGATTTTCGTGCCAGCGATGCTATTTCGTTGGCTGATGTGAAAGCAGATTTGGGATTGGATTAACCGTGGCCGCCAAAGCCAAATGGCGGATAGAGTTTGACCCTGCCGCGCTAAAAGAACTCAAAAAACTCGGCAAGGCGCCCGCCGCACGTATCATTAAAACCCTCGAAACCCGCATCGCCACGCTCGATGACCCCCGCGATTTGGGCAAGCCGTTGGTTGGCGATTGGAGCGGCTATTGGCGCTGGCGCATGGGCGATTACCGCGTGATCGCGAAGATAGAGGATGATCGGGTGGTGATCTTGGTCGTGCGGGTAGCGCACCGGCGGGAGGTCTATTGATGGTTCTGTACCACAAAGAAAAGTCATGGATCGATAAATTTGAGCCGCTGATCCCACAGGAAAAAATGGAGCCATACGATCCATGCTGGTGCCGATCAGGAAAAAAATGGAAATTTTGCCATAAAATACGTCAATCTGAATCCGCCTTATCTCGCGCCATATTGGCCCGAAACAGTTTCAACTATGCGAAGCAATACAAGATTTGTATGCATCCAGATGCCCCGAAAAACTGCGAAGGGAAGATCGCAAAAGCGCATACTTTGCAAAAGAGTCGTTCGTTGATGGCCATTGCGGAACGAGGCCACGTGCTGTCCATAAAAGATGCGTTGGGTCAGCCTGACTTTACACGAACAATTGTTCCAAAGTCCAAGGGTGTTGACGACGCATCGATATTTCGGGGGTTTTGCCAAAAACACGATAGTGAGATGTTCAGGGAGATAGATATAGGTCAACTAACTGCTGATATAGATAGCGCATATAAATTGGCGTTTAGATCTATTTGCTACGAAATGTATCAGAAAAATGTTGGCTTAAAGACTGCGTACTTCTTACGAGAAAACATCGACAAGGGGATGTCATGGTCGGGACAAGTAAATGCGCAACAGGAGATCGCCACGATGATTCATGGTTTCGAGGGCGCCATTGCTGACTTTGCAATCCAAAAGAGAAAATTCGATAGATATTATCATGCTCCATCAGAGCTTCAATTCAATTTCTATTCTGAAATATTTGAGGAGGTGTTTCCACTCGCCATCAGTACCGCCTTCTCTCCTGAGTATGGGTTTTCAGGAGTTCTATTGCAGACATTGAGCGTCCCTATTGGAAGGCTCGAACTATTGAGTCTCAACCTGATTTCAGTCGGCGGAAAAACACTTGTGAGCTTTTCATGGATGGGGGAACCAAACGGCGCAAACCACTCATTTGTTCGCGAGTATTTGAATCTGCCACCCAGTCGCAAATTTGATGCATTAGTGATTCTTGCCTTCGAATTTACCGAGCATATTTTTCTCAAACCCTCTTGGTGGACCAGTTTGTCGACATACGAAAAGAACAACTTGTCAGCCAGATGGTCTAACACTCCAGGGTCGCATCAATCGGATTGCTTGAAGTTAGGGGAAAAGACTTTTGGTTTCTGCGGGCCAGGTCAAGTTACTACAAATGTGTTAGACTTCAAATAGTCAAACATCCAAATTCGCAACATTCAGCGCATTTTCCACAATGAAATCACGCCTCGGCTCGACAACTTCTCCCATCAGTTTGGTGAAGATATCGTCGGCGAGATCGGCCTGTTCGATCTCTACGCGGAGCAAAGACCGCACGTCGGGATCGAGGGTGGTTTCCCACAATTGCTCGGCATTCATTTCGCCAAGGCCCTTATAGCGCGATATGGCGAGGCCCTTGCGGCCGGCGGCGAGCACCGCCTCTAGCAATTCGGACGGGCGCGTGATTGTAGTGACGCCCTTGGCGGCGGCTGCATCATCTTCGGCGTCTTCTTTGCCCGCTTTCACCAGCCGCGAGGGAGCCTGATAACTTGCCGCTTCTTGCGAAGCGAGCTTATGCAATTTGCGGCCCTCTGCGCTTGTCAGGAAGGCGGCCTCGATAACGTGATGATCGGTTACGCCGCGCCATAGCCGTTCGAAATAATAGCCGCCATCCTCTGAAACGCCGCCGCTCCATTTGCCTTCCGCATCCTGCGCTTGCATCCACTCGGCGGCCTTTTGCACAGCGGCCTTGCGGTCTTTGCTCGCATGATCGGGGTTTAGCGCGCCGGTGAGCGCCATTGCCTCGATAATCGTGCCATCATAGCGGCGCGGCACATAGGCCATCAGGCTCTTCATCCGCCGTGCATGAGCGACCAGGCTGCCCAAATCATCGCCGCTGCGCGCGCCTTCATTGGTTTCGAGCACGACGCCCGCAAGCCCGGCATCGACGAGGTAATTGTCGAGCGCGATATCGTCTTTGAGATATACTTCGCTGCGGCCCTTGGCGACCTTATAGAGCGGCGGCTGCGCGATATAGAGATGGCCGCGCTCGATAATCTCGGGCATCTGGCGGTAAAAGAAAGTAAGCAGCAAGGTGCGGATATGCGCGCCATCAACATCAGCATCGGTCATGATGACAATCTTGTGATAGCGCAGTTTCTCAATATTGAAATCGTCGCGGCCAATGCCGGTGCCCATTGCCTGAATCAGCGTGCCAACTTCCTTCGAGCTTAGCATCCGGTCAAAGCGCGCGCGCTCGACATTCAGGATTTTACCCTTGAGCGGGAGGATAGCCTGATAATGCCGGTCGCGGCCTTGCTTGGCAGAGCCGCCAGCTGAATCGCCTTCGACCAGAAACAATTCGGATTTGGTCGGATCTTTTTCCTGACAATCGGCAAGCTTTCCGGGCAGCGAGGCAACCTGCATGGCGCCCTTGCGCGTCATTTCGCGCGCTTTCTTTGCCGCTTCGCGCGCGGCGGCGGCGTCTATCACCTTCTGGATAACCAGCTTTGCATTGGCCGGATTTTCTTCCAACCATTCGCGCATCCTGTCCGCCATCAGGCCTTCCAATGGCTGACGCACTTCGGAAGATACCAGCTTGTCCTTGGTCTGCGACGAGAATTTGGGATCGGGTAGCTTCACCGAAACAATCGCCGTCAGCCCCTCGCGCATATCATCGCCGGTGAGCGAAACCTTCTCCTTCTTCAGCATACCCGATTGGTCGGCATAATTGTTGAGCGTGCGGGTTAGCGCCGCGCGGAATGCCGCCAGATGCGTGCCGCCATCGCGCTGCGGAATGTTGTTGGTGAAGCAGAGGACGTTTTCATAATAGCTATCATTCCATTCGAGTGCGACTTCGATGGCGATGCCGTCGCGCTGCGATGAAATCGCAATCGGATCGGGCAGCAGGGGGATCTTGTTGCGATCAAGATATTTGACGAAGGCCCCGATGCCGCCCTCATAATAGAGATCATGTTCTTTCACATCCTCATGCCGTTTGTCGCGCAGCAAGATATGTACGCCCGAGTTCAGGAAGGCGAGTTCGCGGTAGCGATGCTCAAGCTTTTCAAAATCGAACTCGGTCACGTTCTTAAACGTATCGGTCGATGCCATAAAGGTGACGCGGGTGCCCTTCTTTCCTTCTGGCGCATCGCCGCGTATTTCCAGCGGACTGACCGCATCGCCATGCTCGAAGCGCATCCAATGTTCTTTGCCATCGCGCCAGATGGTGAGTTCGAGATATTCCGAAAGTGCGTTGACCACCGATACGCCGACACCGTGCAGACCGCCCGAAACCTTATAGGCATTGTCGTCTGAGGTATTTTCAAATTTACCGCCGGCATGGAGCTGCGTCATGATGACTTCTGCAGCCGAAACCCCTTCTTCCTTGTGCATTCCGGTGGGGATGCCGCGGCCATTATCCTCGACCGAAACGCTGCCATCGGGATTAAGCTCGATCAGTACCAGATCACAATGCCCCGCTAGCGCTTCGTCAATCGCATTGTCCGAAACCTCAAACACCATGTGATGCAGGCCGGAGCCATCATCGGTATCGCCAATATACATGCCGGGGCGTTTACGCACGGCATCAAGGCCCTTCAGAACCTTGATCGAATCCGCGCCATATTCGGCCTGATTGGGGTTGGCTGCGCTGTCGCCGGTCGGCGTGTCATCATTGGTTTCATCAGTCATCCGCGCAGTATAGGGAATCGGGGGCAAAAACGGAAGCAAAAGCCGCTTTTTTCCACAGGGTTTTATTGTGTGATTTCAGTAGGTTTGGATATTGTGGCGGGCTGCGCTAGATTGGCTTCACGCAAAGGCGCGAAGATTATCAAGAGGGCGGTCTATGAAGACGAGACTAGAAGAGCTCGCCAGCATTGTGATTGATACGGCGATGGGGGTTCATATTGATGTTGGGCCGGGTTTGCGGGAGTCGGTTTATGAGGGGCTTTTGGCGCAGAGGCTCACTAAGCACGGCTTGAAAATCTTTGCGCCTTTGCGTGAAATAGATAGTCCATTAGTATGAAGCGAGAATATGCCAATAAACCCCATCAGCGAACTTGAAGAACCGTTCGGTTCCTTCTCCGATCTGATCGCCGCGCATGGCGCGCAACGCGCAGATCAGATCGCACTGGATGATGGCGAGGAGGTGCTGACTTGGGGAGAGGTTGATGCGCTGACGGGGCGCATGGCCGCGCAGATGCAGGCTGACGGGCTTGTGCGGGGCCAGGCGGTGGCGATCCTTGGCACGACAACATTGCGGTATGCGCTGGTGTATCTGGCGGCGATACGGGCGGGCGGATGCGCCGCGCCGCTGACGACATCGGCGACGCCCCAGCAGTTTACCGCGATGATGGCGGATGCAGGCGCGATGCATCTGTTTGTCGACGCGGCGAAGCTGGCCGATCTGGATGGGCAGAAAATTGCACCCACAAAGATCGTCATGCTCGATACGGCAACAGGTGAACATCCCGAAATTCACCAGTGGATGGCGGCAGAGGGCAGCCAGCCCGAAGACCCTCAATGCGGCCCTGACGATCCGTTCAACATCATCTACAGTTCCGGCACCACCGGCACACCGAAGGGTATTATCCACTCACGCCAGATGCGCTGGCGGCAGACGGCGGTAGGGGAGAAATCGGGCTATGGCGCGCCTGGGCAGGCTACCTTGCTCGCAACGCCGCTATATTCGAATACCACGCTGGGCCTGTTCATACCGACAATGGGCTATGGCGGCACCGCGATATTGATGCGCAAATTCGATGTGAAGAACTATCTTGATCTCGCGCAGGCACGCCGCGTAACGCACACGATGCTGGTGCCAGTCCAATATAAGCGCCTGATGGAATATGAAGGCTTCGATGATTATGATCTATCATCTTTCCGACTAAAATATTGCACCAGCGCGCCCTTTGCAGCCGAGTTAAAAGCCGATGTGGTGAAGCGCTGGCCTGGCGCGCTCGTTGAAATTTATTCGATGACAGAAGGCGGCGTTGTCTGTTTGCTTTTTGCGCATGAATTTCCCGATAAGCTGCACACTGTGGGCACGCCCTGGGGCGCCAGCGAGGTCATTACCATCGGTGAGGATTTGAAGCGCCTGCCGCCGGGAGAAGTCGGCGAACTGGTCGGGCGTTCGGCGACGATGATGTCGGGCTATCAAAACCAGCCGGAAAAGACCGCCGAGGCTAGCTGGCATGATGAAGATGGTGGTCGCTGGCAGCGGATGGGTGATATTGGCCGCGTCGATGAGGATGGCTTTGTCGAGCTGTTAGGGCGAAGCAAAGATATGATAATCTCTGGCGGCTTCAATATCTATCCGGTCGATCTGGAGGCTATATTGCTCCAGCATGGCGATGTAACCGAGGCCGCCGTTATCGGTGTGCCGTCGGACCGCTGGGGCGAAACGCCGCTCGGCTTTGTCACTGGGAGGGTGGGTGCAGCGCTGGATGTGGATGAAGTGCTTGCAGCAACCAACGCGCAGCTTGGCAAAACGCAGCGGCTATCGGGTTTGCATCTAATAGACGAAATGCCGCGCAGCCATATCGGCAAATTGCTCAAGGCCGAGCTAAGGGAGGTGGTGAGAATCGGATAGAGGTCGGCGCTTAGCCCCCCTTACGGCCAATCTTCTCCACCCGCGCCGCCACGTCATCGCGCACTGCAGGGGTTACGAATTTAATGATATCGCCGCCATAGAGCGCGATTTCCTTGACCAGCCTTGATGAGATTGGCTGCAATGACACATCCGCCATCAGGAAAACGGTTTCGACATGATCGTTCAACTGCTGGTTCATGCCCGCCATCTGATATTCATACTCAAAATCGGCTACAGCGCGCAGGCCGCGAATGATGACGCCGGCATTCTGGCTATCGGCAAAATCCATCAGCAGCGCATTAAAGCCCACCACCTCGATGTTGCCATTGCCGAGTGCGGCAACTTCTCGCCGGACCATAGCCATGCGTTCTTCGTCGGCAAACATTGGGTCTTTGCTGGCATTGGTGGTCACCCCGATGACAAGCTTATCAACGAGCTTTGCCCCGCGCCGGATAATGTCCATATGGCCCAGCGTGATGGGATCGAATGTCCCTGGATAGACGCCTATTCTCTCCGCCATCATTTCATCCCCTTATCGATCCCGTCCTGAAATATACTGCGCTGCTGCGCGAAGCAGGTCGGCTTCCTTGCCATAGTTTGCCAGATGCCCGACCGCCTGATCAACCAGCATCTGTGCCTGCTTCTTCGCACGCTCAAGCCCCATGACCCCGACGAATGTGCCCTTGCCCGCCTTTGCATCCTTGTGAAGCGCCTTGCCTGCTAGCGCCTCGTCGCCTTCGACATCAAGGATATCGTCGGCAATCTGGAAAGCTAGACCAACATCCTGCGCATAGCCCTTTAGCTGGGTTCTCCCTTCGGGCGGAACATGGCCCAATATCGCGCCCATCTCAATGCTTGCGGCGATCAACGCGCCGGTCTTTAGCGATTGTAGCCGGGTGATTGTTTGCAGGTCAAACGCCTTGCCTTCGGCTTCCAGATCCATCATCTGCCCGCCGGCCATACCGTCAGGGCCGCTTGCGGTTGCAAGGCATGCGATCAGCTCGCTTCGGGTGAAGGGGTCGCTATGCGTGTCCGGGCTAGCCAATATCTCAAAGGCAAGCGCATGCAGGCTATCACCCGCCAACACCGCCGTCGCCTCGCCATATGCCTTGTGCACCGTGGGTTTGCCTCGGCGCACTTCGTCATCATCCATGCAGGGCAAATCGTCGTGGATTAGCGAATAAACATGAACCGCCTCAACCGCCGCGCCAACCCGCAGGGCGGCATGCGAATCGACATTGAACAGACCAGCAGCGGCGACCACGAGCAACGGGCGCAAACGCTTCCCGCCGCCGATTGCAGCATGGCGCATGGCTTCATAAAGCAACGCGCGGGCATCATCTGGTATGGCAAGAAGCTGATCAAACTCGGCGTCGATGTCGCCAGATATTTGGGTTAGTGCTTCATCCAGAATGGCGGGGAGGACCATGGTATTTGTCATGAGGGAGCCTGGCCCGCCATGCCGTTCAGTCCGTATCAAAGGCTTGGGTGCCGTCCGGGCTGCCATCCTTGTCCAGCGTGATAGCCTCAATCCGCGCTTTGGCCGCATCGAGCCGTTTTTGGCACAGCGTGCGAAGCTTGATACCGCGCTCATAGAGCGCAATGGATTCGTCAAGCGGCGCTTCTCCGCTTTCCAGCTTGTGGACGATTTCTTCGAGCGCCTTCAGCGCCCCTTCAAAGCTCGGCTCACCGGCATCTTTGTTTTCGCTCGTCATGGGCGCAACCATTGGCGCGGGCGGGCGCTGTGGTCAAGCATTTCGCACCGGAACACCCACTCATGGATTATCGCTTCACATTGAATCCCACTGCGGTTAAGTAGCTGCCGCTATGAAAAAAACCTTATTGTTTATCGCCCCCGTTGTCATGCTTGCGCTAGCAGCTTGCAACAAATCCGAAGCCCCTAATGACGGTGAAGCTGGCGCAGATGGAGCAAATACTGCTACCTCTGAACCCATTGAAATGCCGCCTTCGATTGTTGCCGGCGATGTTTATCGCTGCGGCGATGGCACCATTTTGCATGTCGATTTCTTAGGCAATGAAGGAACGGATGGCCCTAAACTCGCCGCAGATATTCGCGTTGGTGACCAGACCGCCCCCGCCACCCGCGTAGATGCCCCGAAGGCCGAAGCTCCGGTCGAAGGTGAAGCTGCCGATACCGCTGACACCGAAGCTGAAAAGCCAGCAGGGCCGATGGTATCTGCCGACGGCGAAACCACGCTGTCTGGTGAAGGCGCGTCGATCAATGTGAAGCTTTCGGGCAAAGGCGCACAGACTTGTAAGGGCTAAGCTGCCACATATCTTTTTGGTTTATGAAGGGGTCGGGTAATTCCGGCCCCTTTTAATTTGTCAGGCCCTCCTTCGTCGGGCGCGGCGGTTTATTTGCAAAAAGGCTCGAAGCGCCTTTTAATGCGGCACCAGCCCGCTCCTCCACCCGAACCACCCGATGAGTATACCCTATGGGTGGTTCGGGTGGGGGAGCGGGCTGGCGCCGCGCCCGACGAAGGCCGGGTTTGACGGATGACTCGGGCCTGACAAATAACCCGGGTCCGCCAAACGATCTTCACTTCACCGCCAGCCCACAAAACTTGTAAATCAGTATCTATCGGCTAGCCTCCTGCTTGAGGGAGATACAAGCCTATGTTTATTGGCCATTTCGCACCTGCATTGGTCGCCGCCGCGCATCCCAAAGCGCCAAAGCTAGGCACGCTTTTTGTCGCCGCGCAGCTTGTTGACTTTGCGTTCTTTGGTCTGGCGCTCATCGGCGTGGAGAAAATGCGGATTGTCTCAGGGATGACCGCGATGAATGGCATGGACCTTTATTATATGCCCTATACGCATAGCTTGCTGGGCGGAGGGGTATGGGCGCTGGTCTTCGGCGCGCTTATCTATGCGTTTTCGCGAAGCCGGACAGGCGCCCTCATCGGCGCGGCTGTCGTGATATCCCACTGGTTTGCCGACCTGATCGTCCATGCGCCAGACCTGACGCTTGCTGGTAGCCCGCCAAAATTGGGGTTTGCGCTGTGGAACTACCCGCTGATTGAAATGCCGCTTGAGCTGGGTATTACCGGCGCCGCGCTGGGCTATTATGCGGTCAAAACGCGGTCTGCCGATGGCGGTAATATGCGTGTCTGGATATTGGGCGGGGCGCTGCTTCTTGTGCAGATATACAACTGGCTTGCGCCCGAGCCGGAGGCGTTTACAGCCGCGCTGCCGATATCAGCGCTGCTTGCTTTCGCTGTCTTTGCGGGGCTCGCGGCATGGGCAGGTAGCGCTCGGCGCTCGGCGGTTATCGACAAATGATACCACATCGGGGCTAGGCGGAGCCTATGTCACTCGCTAAAGCGCGGAGCATGACTGAAACTGCCGCCGGAATCACCCCGAAAATAGTAGCCGAACACGGGCTGAACAAGCAAGAATATGCGCGCATCCTCGCCGCGATGGGGCGCGAACCCAATCTGGTCGAGCTTGGTATATTCTCGGTCATGTGGTCCGAGCATTGTTCGTATAAATCCTCGCGCATCCACCTTGCAAAACTCCCGACCACAGGCCCGCAGGTGATTTGCGGCCCCGGCGAAAATGCTGGCGTTATCGATATTGGTGATGGCCCGAACGGCACCAAGCTGGCGGCGATCTTCAAGATGGAATCGCATAATCATCCAAGCTATATCGAGCCGTATCAAGGCGCAGCGACGGGCGTGGGCGGTATCTTGCGTGATGTGTTTACGATGGGCGCGCGGCCGGTTGCGAATCTCAACGCGCTGCGTTTTGGCAGGCCAGATCACCCCAAGATGAAGCATCTGGTGCAAGGCGTGGTTGCGGGCATTGGCGGCTATGGCAATTGTGTTGGTGTGCCGACGGTGGGCGGCGAGACGAATTTCGACAAAGCCTATGATGGCAATATCCTCGTCAACGCGATGACAGTTGGCATCGCCGATCAGGATAAAATCTTCTATTCCGCCGCGACCGGCATCGGCAATCCGATTGTCTATGTGGGTTCCAAGACAGGCCGTGATGGTATCCATGGCGCGACGATGGCAAGCGCCGAATTTGACGCGGATATCGAGGAGAAGCGCCCCACAGTTCAGGTCGGCGATCCGTTTACCGAGAAGCTGCTGATCGAGGCGTGCCTTGAGCTGATGGCGACCGATGCGATTGTCGCCATACAGGATATGGGCGCAGCAGGGCTAACCTCTTCGAGCGTGGAAATGGCGACCAATGGTGAGGTCGGCATTATCCTCGATATGGACAAGGTGCCGCAGCGCGAAACCGGCATGACGCCTTACGAGATGATGCTGTCCGAAAGCCAGGAACGTATGCTGATGGTGCTGAAGCCCGGCCGCGAAGCCGAGGCCGAGGCGATTTTCAAAAAGTGGGAACTGGATTTTGCTGTGATCGGCGAAGTGACAGATACCCGCCGCATGGTGCTCACGCATCATGGGGAAACGGTCTGCGATATTCCCCTTGGCCCGCTCGCCAGCGATGCGCCCAAATATGATCGCCCGCATTTAAGCCGCGAGGAATATCAGGCGCATGTGAAGTTGAAGCCGCTCACTGATATTCCGGAAAGCACGGATATTGGAGCAGATTTGTTGAAACTCATGGCCAGCCCCGCGCTGGCCTCCCGCCGCTGGATATGGGAACAGTATGATAGCCAGGTTGGCGCTGATACCGCGCAGCTTTCGGGCGGGGACGCCGCCGTCGTGCGTATCCACGGCACCAACAAAGCGCTGGCGATGAGCACCGATTGCACGCCGCGATATTGCTATGCCGATCCCTATGAAGGCGGCAAGCAGGCGGTCGCCGAATGCTATCGCAACCTCTGCGCGGTTGGCGCAAGGCCGCTTGCCACAACCGATTGCATGAATTTCGGCAATCCCGAAAAGCCGCATATTATGGGGCAGTTTGTCGGTTGCATCGAAGGCATAGCCGAGGCCTGCAAGGCGCTCGATATGCCGATCGTATCGGGCAATGTGAGCCTGTATAACGAGACAATGGGCGCGGACGGGCTAAGCCACGCAATTTTGCCGACGCCTGCCATTGGCGGTGTGGGGTTGATTAAAGATCTCGATAAGATGATGACGATTGGGTTTAAGGGTGAAGGCGATGCGATCTTTATTGTCGGCCGGGATGATGGGCATCTGGGGCAATCGCTTTGGCTGCGTGAACTTCATGGCCGTAAAGATGGACCCGCACCTGCGGTAAACCTTGATGCCGAATGCGCGCATGGCGAATTCATCCGCAAACTTGTCGATGAGGGCAAGGTTAGCGCCGTTCATGATATTTCAGATGGCGGCGCTTTGGTGGCGATAACCGAAATGGCGATGGCTGGCGGTCATGGCTGCACGCTTGAAGAAATAGCCGGTGCCCCGGCGGCGTTCGGCGAAGGTCAGGCGCGCTATATTGTTACCTGTGCGGCGGCCAACGAAATACAGGCCGCAGGCATTGCGGTGACGCGGCTGGGGACGGTCGGCGGCGCATCGGTTTCGGGGCCGGGGTTTGATGTTCCTCTTGCCGACCTGCGCGAAGCCCATGAAAGTTTCTTTGGGGACTGGATGGAGGATTAGGATCCTCGTTGAAAGCGATGGGTTGAAACGGTAGAAGGACTGCATGCCAACAGGTTATTCCAAAACACCGCTCGCGAAAAAGCTGAGCCTGAAAGACGGGATGCGTGTCTGGTTTGATGCGATGCCGGGTAGCGTGCGCGCAGAAATTGATGATTATGGGCTTACGCTGATCGAAGAAAGCGGGCCGAGCAAAGGCCTCAACGCCGCGCATATTTTTACAGCTGAACGCGCAGTGCTCGAACGGCGCCTCAATGATCTACGCCATCTGATTGATCCTGCGGGACAGCTTTGGGTAAGCTGGCCGAAAAAGGCATCGAAAGTGCCAACCGACATCACCGAAGATACGATCCGGGAGCTTTGCCTGCCGATGGGTTGGGTTGATATAAAGGTCTGCGCGGTCGATGCCGTCTGGTCGGGCCTGAAGCTCGTTATCCGTAAGGAGCTGCGCTAAGGCGTTGTCGACCAACCGAGGGTTTAAGCTACTGCGGTTTGCTTCATAAGGTCATAGGGATCAAGACCGTCCTGCAGCATCAGTTCATGCGCGCGGTTATACTGCGTTGGCGGCTTGATATTGAGCCGTTTGCGGGCCTCCTCAAGCGGCTCGGCGAGTAGCGCCATGATATCCTGATGCGCGATCTTTTCTGCCTGTTTGCCATTGCGCTGCGCTTCGCGGATTGCACCGAAAACCGGAACCGCGGATGGCAGCCCCTTCTTCACTTCGCGGCCGCCGGCATAGGCGATGAAGATGACGCCGAGATTGGGGTTCTGACTATAGGAGAAAGCCAGCACCGAAGCCTCACCCAGTGCATCGCGGCCATATCCGGTCAGTATGTGGAACAGATCATGCGTGTCGCGCAGGCGAAATCCATAATGTTCGAGCAAATCATCATACTGATTAATCTTGGTTGCGAATTTCGTATATTCGTCAGCAAGCCCCTGCGCGGTTAGCCCTTCGCGTTCCATAAAGTCGACATATACTCGCCCAACTGTTCCGGCGGGCAGCTTCTTCAGCGTGTCATGGTCGTCCAGGCGTTCAACCAGGCTACGTTTTTCGGCAAGAACCGCCTTGCCGCGCTCGCTGCTCCAAAATGCTTTGGCGCGGCGGATGAAGTCACGGCCAGACAATGCCCGGACAATATGAAACACCTGTTCGGTATCTTCCTTGTCGGCAACCAGATTTCTAAAGTGATGCAGCGCCTTCAGAGGCCGGAAGGCTGTAAGCTCTCGGTCGGGGTGAATTAGGGGGAGATCGGTCATGGCATGTTCTTTCATTTGCTGCGCGAGGAGTAGCATAAGCCGTCAGTGCTTACAAGAGTGTTAATAGTGACTGGTTTCTTCTCTTTCCCGAACGGGATTCTGCTTCTATGCGGTTTCCCCATGAAACCACATGAAACGCTCCCCTATACCCAGCTGCCCGGCTATTCCGATGAAGAACGGGTGGACCATGCCAAAGCAGCTTACGAGCATCTGAAGACGCGGCGTACCTGCCGTCACTTCAGCGACGCCGCTGTGCCGCGCGAGGTGATTGAATATGCGCTGCTTGCGGCGGGCACTGCGCCGAGCGGCGCAAACCATCAGCCCTGGCATTTCGCCGTGATTGAAAGCGCGGCAAAGAAAAAGGCGCTGCGCGAGGCAGCAGAGGCGGAGGAGCGGGCGTTCTATGCAGGCAAGGCCAGCAAAGAATGGCTCGATGCTCTGGCGCCGCTGGGAACCGATCAGGACAAGCCATATCTCGAAATCGCGCCTTATCTGATTGTGATATTCGGGCAGCGCAAAGGGGGCATGTATCCCGGCGAGATGAAGCAGAATTATTATATAACTGAAAGCGTGAGTATCGCCGTCGGCATGCTGATTTCGGCATTGCATGATGCCGGGCTTGCGACATTGACACACACGCCTAATCCCATGAAATTTCTCAATAGCGTCTGCGACCGACCGGCCAATGAAAAGGCTGTGATGGTATTGGTGGTCGGGAAGCCCGCCGATGGCGCGACCATTCCTGTGCATGCGACGATCAAGAAACCTCTGGACCAGATATCGAGCTGGCTGTAATACCGTCCTAACACAGTTGGGAGGCGGACAATGAATGAGGCTGGTAAGGCGGCTGCGGGAGCAGATCTAAGCACCCGCTATATTACTCTGGATGCGTTGCGCGGCTTTGCCGTGATGGGGATATTGGCGATGAATATCGTCGCCTTTGCGATGCCCGAAATGGCCTATATCAACCCGAATGTTTATGGCGATGAAAGCCAGGCTGACATCTTCAGCTGGATACTCGGCTTTGTTCTGGTCGATGGTAAGATGCGCGGGCTGTTTTCGCTATTATTTGGCGCTTCGATGATGCTGATTGTGGAGCGCACACAGGCCAAGGGCGAAAGTCCGGCGAGCACCCATTTCCGCCGCATGGGCTGGCTTGCGCTGTTTGGCCTCGCCCATTTCTTCTTTATCTGGTTTGGCGACATCCTGTTCCTCTATGCCGCGGTTGGCTGCGTTGCCTATCTCTTCAAGGATATGGAGGCGCGATCACTGATAAAGATAGCGCTGATTTTCTATGCCATCGGCTTCCTGCTTTTCACGCTCTTTATGGGCAGTATCTATCTGTTGGCGGCGGCTGCATCTGGCGCCAACCCCGATCCCGAGATGGCCAAGCAATATCAGGAGTTGCTAGCCGAGTTTAGCGGTGATGCGCCCGGGCAGGTCGCGCTGTATCAGGGCGGCTATCTCTCTATCGTTGGGTATAAATTCAAAGAGTTGTTCTTCTATCCTTTCGGCGCGGTGATACAAAATATTCTCGAAACGCTGCCCTTCATGATGATCGGGATGGCGCTATTGAAAAACGGCTTCATGACCGGCATGCTTGATCGTCCGCTTTATCGTAAATGGGCCACCATAGGTATTGTGCTAGGCGGGGCGGGTTATGCCGCGCTTGCATGGCTCGATTGGCGCAGCGGGTTTGACCCCGTATTGGTCATGAATGTCGCACTGGCCTGGACCATGCCCTTCCGCCTGCTGATGACTATTGGCTACGCCGCTGCTCTGGTGATGCTCATCAGTGCCTTTTCGGAGAGCGGTTTCATTGCGCGCGTTGCTGCGACCGGCAGGGCCGCCTTTACCAACTATCTTGGCACCAGCATCGTGATGACAACGATCTTCTACGGCTATGGGCTTGGGCTTTACGGGAAAGTGGGCCGCACCGAATTGTGGCTCTATGTGCTGGGCGCTTGGCTGGTCATGCTGCTCTGGTCAAAACCGTGGCTTGTACGCTTCCATTACGGCCCGCTTGAATGGCTGTGGCGCAGCCTTGCGCGCTGGGAGATTCAACCGCTTAGGCGTTGAAGGTTTATCTGTCAGATCCGGCGATTCACTTGCAAAAGGCTCGAAGTACCTTTCGATACGGCCCCAGCCCACTCCCCCACCCGAACCACCCGATGAGTATACCCTATGGGTGGTTCGGGTGGGGGAGTGGGTTGGGGCCGCGATTTTCCGCAGGAAAAATTTTGACAAATAAACCGAGCCGGTGCCGCGATTTGCGCTAGCAAATCCTGACAAGTAACATTGAATATTTGGGTTCAGATGCTCGTTAGCTGGAGCGATTTCCGAAAGCACCGCGCTGGCCGAAACTGGCGGGTGTACGCTGTACGAGCGGGCTCGATTCGGCCTCAAGTGCAGCTAGGCTTTCTTCAAATAGAGGGCGAAGCTTTGAAACCTGCTCAATCAATTCTGCAGGGTCCTGTTGCATTTCGACATAATGCCGCGATGCAACCTCGATCTCCTCGGCGAGCAGTGCCAACCGGTCTGCACCAAACTGCGCCGATTCGCCTTTCAGCGTATGCGCCGGGAGGACAATGGGCCCCGATTGTTTTTCATGCATTGCCTGTTCGATGGCTGCGACCGATTTGATACCGTCTTCGCGGAAATAGCCGAGCAGGCGCACGAAATGTTCGCCAAGCGCGCCGCGTGCTTCAAAAAAAGCCTTCCAATTTATCAGATCATCGCTTCCTGCGTTGATCTCGCCTTCATGCATCATGGCTGACTCCTATAGAATATGGCCATTTCCCACATCCAGACAACCGGTGTAACGGCAACTGGTTAACCACAGGTATAGATAGTCGGCTTTCCACCCGGCGGCGCATGCATAGATGCAAGGCACCTCTACGTCCCTTGCGCTACGCCGTTTTCGCCGCGCTGGGCAAAACCAAAATCACCCATCGGCGTATGGGTTTTTCCGTGCCCGCAAGTTAATCCGCACCGGAACCGCGCCAAAATCAAGATCGCGGCGAATACCGTTTAGCAAATAACGATGATAGCTTTGCGGCAGTTGATCCACCCGCGTGCCAAAGACAACAAATGCCGGAGGCCGGGTATTGGCCTGGGTAATATAACGCAGCTTGATCCGTTTGCCGCCGGGTGCAGGCGGCGGGTTGGCGTTAACTGCGGCTTCGAACCAGCGGTTAAGGAGCGCGGTTGATACCCGGCGAGACCAGGCTTCGCGCGCATTAAAGGCAGCCTTTAGCATCTGATCAGTGCCTTTCCCCGTGGCCGCTGATATCGCGATCAAAGGAACGCCTTTTAGCTGCGACAGGCCTTCTTCAAGCGCGCCGCGAATGCCATTAAACAGGCTTGAGGCATTTTCAGCTACGTCCCATTTGTTGATGGCGATGACCAGCGCACGGCCCTCTTGCAGCACAGCATCGGCGATTTTTAGGTCTTGCAGTTCCAGGCCCTTGGTGGCGTCGAGCAGCAACACGACGACTTCGGCAAAATCAATCGCCCGCTTACCGTCAGCGACGGCCAGCTTTTCCAGCTTCTCCGTCACCTTCGCCCTTTTGCGCATTCCCGCTGTATCAATAAGGCGCACCGGGCGCGGGGTATGATCCTCAGGATCTTCCCAGACCCAGTCGACGGCGATGCTATCGCGCGTGATCCCCGCTTCGGGGCCGGTGATGAGCCGGTGTTCGCCTAGCAGCCGGTTGATAAGCGTCGATTTTCCGTGATTGGGCCGCCCGACGACAGCGAGCTTTAGCGGCGCATCGGGGCTATCTGCATCCTCCTCGCTGAGCGCTATCTGCGCCGCGGCGGCGTCGATATGCGGCATCAATTGCTGAAACAGGTCAGCCATGCCTTCGCCATGTTCGGCGCTGATCGCAATCGGGTCGCCCAGGCCCAGCGCATAGCTTTCGGCGATGCCCGCGTCGGCCTGCTTACCCTCTGCCTTGTTGACCGTCAGCACGACCGGAGAGCCAGCGGCGCGCAGCCAGCGTGATATTTCCGCATCAAGCGGGGTTATCCCAGCGCGGCCATCAACCATGAATAGCGCGACATCTGCTTCGGCCAGCGCGGCCTCGGTCTGTGCGCGCATCCGCCCAGGCAGCGTTTTGGCATCGTGATCTTCATAGCCCGCTGTATCAAAGACGCGGAATTCGAGGTCGAACAGGCCGCCCTCGCCCTCGCGGCGGTCACGCGTCACCCCCGGCTGGTCATCGACAAGCGCGATCTTCTTACCAACCAACCGGTTGAACAGCGTCGATTTGCCGACATTGGGCCGGCCGATAATGGCGATTGTTGGTTTCATGGGTTTCTGTCTTTTGCCTTTAAGCTCTCGCAGAGTCGAGGGCGGAAAATTTGTTGGGGTTTTCTAGCGCAAAGCACGCCGGAATTTTCTGTCAGACCCGACCTTCGCCGGGCGCGGTATTTTATTTGCAAAAGGCTCGAAGCGCTTTTTGATACGGCACCAGCCCTCTCCCCCACCCGAACCACCCATAGGGTATACTCATCGGGTGGTTCGGGTGGGGGAGAGGGCTGGTGCCGCGATTTTCCGTAAGGAAAACTCTGACCAATAAATCCGGAAACGGATCGCCGTCCTTCAACGCATATTTACTTAAACGCCGAAATGCGGCCTTTGTCGTCGAGGATATAAAGCATGTTGTTGGCGACAAGAGGCGGCACAGAAATGCGCTCTTTGTTGTCATAGACCAGGTTAGCTGTACCATCTCCGGGCGATATCGACCATATTTCGCCAAGCGTGTTAACCGCGATCAGGCGGTTTCCGGCAAGAACCGGCCCGCGCCAGCCAATCGCGCCCTTTTTGCTTTTTTCCTTCTTGTAGGCCTTGAGCTGCGAGATCCAGCGAATCTTACCAGAAGACCGCTGGATACATAGCATCTTTGCATCATCGGTCAGCACGAATACCCATTCGCCCGAAACTACCGGCGTAGCGATGCCAGCAATGTTGATTTCCCATAGGCGCTGGCCGCTGTTGAGTTCGTAACTTGCCATGCGTCCGCCCTTGCCAAGCGCAAAAACACGGCCCCGGTCGATAACCGGATCGGCGTCAATATCGATTAACGTTGAAACAGATGTCCGCATCGATGTCCGCGACAGGCTGTCCGCCCAAAGGTTGCGGCCATTTTCATAACGATAGGCGGTGAGTTCGCCGGTCGAATAGCCCGCAATCACCGTGCCCGAAGCCACCGCAGGCGCGGCGACACCGAAAATACCCGAAGTGCCAAGCGGCCCCGCCTCATTCCACTGCTGCTCGCCATCACTCGTCCTCAGCGCGTAAATCTGATTGTCCTGCGTCATTACATAGACATTGCCGATGGCGACCGTAGGTGCGCCGCGCAGCGGCCCTGCCGGGCGCTTCGTCCACATGATGGCGCCGCTATTTGCATCGAGCGCGGCGATATCGCCAACGCCGTTGGTGGCATACACCATATTGCCTTCGGCCGATACGCCGCCGCCAAAGGCAGAGGGCCGGCCATCCTTGTCGGTTTCAAGCAGAGTGGACCATATCGCGGCGCCGGTTGCGGCGTCGAAGGCCGAAACCCGCGCCTGGGTATCGACGACATACAGCTTGCCATTGTTGACGACCGGAGCTGCTGCCAAACGCTTGCTGTTCGATGCCGGGGCGATCTTCGCGCCCCACACCCGTGCAAACCCTTGGCCAAGCGTTATATGGCCTGGTGATTTTGCTGCATTGCCGCCCGGTTGCGGCCAATTGAGATTTACCTGTGCTGGCGGCAGAATGACCGAGATCCCGGCGAGCGCCGGATCGGCCTTGCTATCCACCTGCGTGCCGAGAATATCAATGCGGTTGCCGATGGTCGGCGTTGTTTTGTCCTTCTTGCTTCCGGTTACGCCGTCTATAACTGCGCAGCCCGAAAGCAGGGCAATGCCTGAAAAGGCCAATATGCTTTTGGTCACCAATTTCACTTGTTCTTACCTTTCGCAGTTGCATCCTTGTCCGAAGATGCACTGTCTTTCTTTTCATCAAGCTGAACGGCATCGATGCCGAGGCTTCCCGCCATTTGCGTCGCCCTTGCCCTCAGGCTTTCGGGCAGGCCTTCCTGCTTGGCAATTTGGGCGAAAATGGGGCCGGCAAGATCTTCCTTGCCCATTTTTAGATACGCAATCGCTGTCATTTCGCCCGCGCTGCCGAACCAGGCATTGCCGGGCCGAGCCAGCGGTTTCAGCCGGTCGATCACTTTTTGCGGCGCCAGCGTGTCAAATTCGGCGGTTGTCTGCCGGATCAGCGCAAGATCACGGAAAGCTTGCGGCAGGCTGGCATCACCCGCCACCTTGGCATAGGCGGCAAGCGCCTGTTTGGTTTCGCCCTTCTCCATGGCGAGATTTGCTACCACCAGTTCGGCCATCGCGCGGTAAGCAGGACGTTCGGAATTCTTGATTTCGTTCAGTATCTTGAGCGCACCCGCTTCATCTTCTGCTTCGAGCTTGTCGATCGCTTGCACGAATGTTTCGCCTTGCTTTTCGGCCTCGGCCAGCTTTTGGTTTGACCACCATATATAACCGCCGAAAGCCATTAAGCCGATGACAATGGCGCTTACCAGCCAGCGGCCATAGCGTTTCCAGAAACCGTCAAGATCATCCGCGCGCACGGCGTCGTCCACTTCACGCAGAAACGCCTCGTCGGTCAAAGCGCGTTTGTCGCCCTCGGGCGGCTTATCATTATTTTTGGGTCCAAGCGCCAATGCGGCCTCCCTTAAACTAATCTTGCGCGTCCTTTAGCGCTGGCGTGGCGGAGAAGCTAGAGGTTTCCTTTTACAAACTAAGTGGCGTCTTTTGCGGCGCGGCGCGCGGCCAGTTCGCTCACAGAAGTTGCGCGCATAAAGGGGTTTGTCGCCCTTTCCAGTGCAATCGTGGTTGGAATGGTTGCTTCGCCGCGCTGGCGCGCCGCTTCGACATCGGCCATCCGGCGGATTAGCGCGTCATTCTCCGGCTCCACGCTGAGCGCAAATTTGCCATTGGATAGCGTATATTCATGCGCGCAATAGACCGCTGTATCGCCCGGAAGCACCTCCAGCTTGCGCATATTGGCGTACATCTGCTCCGCCGTCCCCTCAAATAACCGCCCGCAGCCCATCGCAAATAACGTATCACCGACAAAGGCGGCGTTTTCGGTCGGTAAATGATAGGCAATATGGCCCGCCGTATGCGCGGGCACATCTATGACCTGCGCTTCGATTTCGCCGAGCCTTACGTTGTCGCCGCCGGCAATTTGCACGTCGAGCGTGGGGATGCGCGAGGCCTCTGCCGCTGGCCCGGTGATGATACAGCCTGTCGCTTCCTTTATCGCTGCATTGCCGCCGGTATGATCGGGATGCCAGTGGGTGTTCCAGATCTGCGTGATCTTCCAGCCGCGCTTTTCCGCCTCGGCCAGCACGGGCGGTGCGAGCGCGGGGTCAACCACCATCGTCTCGCCGCTTTGTGCCTCATGCACCAGCCAGACATAGTTGTCGGACAATACCGGAATGCGGATAATTTCGAGAGCCTTCACCATTCGCCGATATTTTCCATGCTAGCCCAGGGTTCCTTTGGCGGCAGATTGCTGCCCGCCTGCAACAATTCAACCGAAATATTGTCGGGCGACCTGACAAAGGCCATGCGGCCATCGCGCGGCGGGCGGTTTATCGTCACGCCGGCATCGATCAATGTCTGACAGATCGCATAGATATCATCGACGCTATAGGCCAAATGCCCGAAATTGCGTCCACCATCATATTCTTCCGCCGCGCTGCCATCCTCCGATGGCCAATTATAGGTTAGCTCAATCTCAGCTATATCCTTCTGTCCCGGTGCGGCGAGGAAGATCAAAGTGAAGCGGCCAGCTTCGCTCTCATATCGCCGCACTTCTTCAAGGCCCAGAAGGCCGAAGAAATCTATCGTGGCTTCGGGGTTTGATATGCGGATCATGGTGTGCAGGAATTTAACGGCCATCGGCATTCTCTCCGGTTGTCGCTGCGGCTTTCAGTGCTTCCGCGCTGCGCGGCATTTTTGCCAGGCGGCTTCGCGCTGTATCGGCCTGGCGGCTATCCGGCGCAAGTGTCACGGCCAATTCCCACTGTTTCCTGGCTTGTTCGAGATCACCGGCGGCGGCGGCAATATTGCCCGCCTCCAGCGCGTTTGCCGGGTCTTTGGGGGCCAGCCGCGCCGCCGTTGAAATAAAGCCCTGCGCGTCTTCAAGATCGCCATTGCGCCGCGCCAGCGTTGCAGAAAAGAGCCAGCCCAGCGTGCTTTCGGGTGCCAGCCTACGCACAGCAAACAGGTCGGTTTTGGCTTGCGCTTCCTGACCTGCATCGACATGCGCCCGCGCGCGGTCAATCAGGGCCTCGGCACGCTCGGCGTCGGGCAGCGCGCCCTTTGCCAGTGCGCGGTCAATATACCGTATCGCGGCCATAGGCTTTTCGGCGGCGATTGCGGCGTTCCCCGCCTGCAGCCAGAAACGGTTTGAGCGGGCATCGCTAACCGCAGAAGCGCCCTCGGCGCCGCGTTCAAAATAGGGGATCGAGCGGACAAATTCGAAATTGCGGGCATAGCCTGTTGCAAGGCAGATTTCCGCGCGCCACCCGCCATTTTCCTGTCGCCATTTGCTGCCCTCCAATATTGCCGATGGCGCATCTTTTTCCGCAAGTTCAATACATTCTGTCAGGCGTAATTCGTCTATCGTGGGAAGCGCAGTTGATTGCAGAAGCAAAGGAAGCAGCAAATTATGCATGATGAGTATAACCCTGAATATCTAACCCGCTAGCCCGGCCACGCATGCGATCAAAAGATCGATATCCTGCGGGCGCGAAAGGCGGTGATCGCCGTCCTTAACTAGGCATATCTGCACATCATCTGAACGTAGCGCGGCGGCGAGCTGCATCGAAATATCCCATGGCACATCGGCGTCGCGCTGGCCATGGAGTAAACGCACCGGGCAATCGAGCGGAATTTCACCATCAAGCAGTTTCTGCGCTTCACCGTCCTGCCAAAATTTCAAATAAGTCGGTGTCGGTTCGGGGCCATGGGGATTGTCCTGATATGCGACGCCATTTTCCGCCATTTTCTGCTTTAGCGCGTCATCAAACCCCCATTTGGTATAGTCGGGCGCTGCAGCGATGCCAATCATGCCCGTCACGCGGCCCGCTTCATATTTCTCAGCAAGCGCCAACGCAACGATCAGCATAAGCCAGCCGCCCATAGAGGATCCGACCAGCAATACCGGCCCCTTCACCGCCGCATCGATTGCTGCCAGCACATCATCGCGCCAGACGGTGAGTGTGCCATCGGCAAAATCGCCGCCGCTTTCCCCGCATCCCGAATAATCGAGGCGCAGCATTGCGTGGCCATTTGTGTGCGCCCAGGATTCAAGCGCCTGCGCCTTGCCGCCCTGCATGTCAGACATATATCCCGGGAGGAACACAATGGTCGCGGCGCTATTGCTATCCCCGCTCCCAAGGGTGCGATAGGCAATGCGGACGCCATCGCTGCGGGTCAAAAATTCCGGTGGCGCTTCGATAGATTCCAAGGTCAGAGCTCAGATAATATATTCGATGCTGTTCATTTCGCTGGTCGCACCACGCTTCGCGCTGCGCTGGGTAACCATAATCGCGTTCAACCGCTTAACAGTGCTGCTGCCAGCATTGATGAAAAAGCCCGGAATGAAGGCGTGGATAAGAACGCGCAATCCGCCAAACAGCATCGCCAGCGCGAAACCTCCCGCTACAATGAAATGTTGGCCATAGCTTTCCTCAACGCTGGCAGGATGCGCAGTAAACAGGCGTTTGAACATTGGCCTTGGTCTCCATCTCATTTGATATGCACGCTGCCCCGGCGTCTGCCAGCTATTGCGTAACATCTTGATCAATCCAATGCGCTTCTAGCTCGCATCTTCGCCAAAATCAAAGCCGAAGCCCGATTCCACATCGGGATCATCTTCGCACATTGTCTTTAGCGACTTCCATTCCGCATTGGTTAGCGAGGGCCGGTATTTTTTGCCCTTGCTCAGGCTATTTTCAAACGCCTTTTTGCGCTCGCTTGATAGTGGGTGGCTTGACATATAACCGGTGATGCGTGCGCTGCGCCCCTCCATTTTGTCGCTACCGTCCATTTTTGACAGCCGCCGGAAAAAACCTGCCGTTGCGACGGGAGAGATGCCTGCAATTGACATTACGCGGATCGAATGGCTGTCGGCCTCGCGCTCTGCATCGCGGCCATAGCTCATCGACAGGACGCCGTTGAGCAGACCGCCTCCGGCCCCGTCGGCTCCGCCAAGAACCACCGAGAGCCCCATTTGCCGTAGCAGCCCCTGCATCACGTGACGTTTGCGGACATGGCCTATTTCATGCGCGAGCACGCCCGCCACCTCGTCCGGCGAATCCGCGATATCAAGTAGCCCCTGAAAGATAATGACCTTTCCGCCGGGAAGCGCGATGGCGTTGACCATGTCAATATTGGCGATCTCCACTTGCAGGTCTTCCGCATCACTATCGAGCGAGGCCGTCATCTTCGCCAGTGCCTTGCTGCCCGCAGGCGCCGCGCAAAACCGTCCGCCAAAATCACCGACCAGCGCGTCACCCATCTGGCGTTCCCAGCTTGTAGGTATCAGCGGTGCGAGCCATTGCGGGGTAAGTAACACAACCGCCACGACGGCGGCGCTGATTGCGGCGAAGGCAATGCTCGCCTTGCCCAGACCCAGCCGGTCTACCCAGCCGCCATAGCGGCGCGGCGCTGGTAACAGCCCGGTAAGCTCGGCAGGCACTTCGCCTTTTAACCCGAGCCGCCAGCCATCATTTTCTTCGAGGCCGTAAACATGTGCGCCGTCCTGCTCGCCGATATAGCTGACATCGGCAAAAGCAAATGGGCCATGCCGCCGTTCGGTTTCTACAAGGTAGAAATTATTGCCAACCCCTTGAATATCAACGGGGCGGCGGACCGCGCTCTTGCCGTCAAAATGCCATGCTTTGAAAAAGTGCTCGCTCATGTCACTCCCGATCAAATTGCGCCAACGTCAAAGGCATCGAGCAGACCTTCACCATGGCCTGCGCGCTTGGTTTCCGACTGGGTCAACTCGTCGAGATTTATCTCTCCATAGGCTTCCATATGGCGGACAAAGAACGTCCAGTTGCGATAGGGCATGAAGATATAACCGATGCCGAGCGTGCAAACCACTATCGCCATATTGGCGAGGACAAATAGCACCCAGTCAGCCGACCGTGCGGTGAATTCAAATTCGAGCTTATGTAGCCGGAGGCCGCCGACAGCAACGCGGAAGAATTTTGAATAATACATCAGCGCCGCGATTGGCAGGGCAATGTAGAATGCCAGTACAATGAGAACCGTGAAAAGGCCGGCTGCAATGCCGCCGCCCGCGCCAATATCGCCCGATGTAGCCGCGATTACGCCGACGACGATACCGCCAACCACCATCAGGAAGGGCACCAGATAAAACAACATATAGCGCTTCATCATATCGGTCCATTGGGCATTGGAGGTGAACATATGCGGGCCAAAGCTCATCCGGTTCCAGCGTTCATTCCAGAGCGAAATTGACGACCAGGGAACCAGCAGGAAAATTGGAAGCCAGCCGGCAAAAGATTTCCACATATAGGAAAGCCCATAAAAGAAGCCCGGATTGTCGCTGCCGCCCCTGATGCCGCGCCAATAGGTGCGCGACAGGCGGTAACGCAGCGCGCGAAAATAGGCGACGCCGCCCAAATAGAAGATCATGATGAATAGCAGGAGGGTGACGACCAGAGCGATCTCCTCTTGCCCGCGAAAAATCGCGCCTTGGGCGATGAATTGGATAATCGTGAAGGGAAAGATGATCAGGATAAAGACGAGGATGAAACCGATAAACAGCTCCAGCCCCTTGCCCGTCCATTCCAGCCGCTCATCGATAAATTGCGTCTGCCCCCAAAGATATTCGCGTTCGCGCGTCGTCGCCCAGAAACGGTAAATGCCCAGCGTCACTATGGTGAGCAGCAGGTTGGGAAAGGCGATCTTTGCAAAATCCTGCCAGTTGCCGTGGAACTGGAAAGCGCTTGGCGGCTTGGCGGGGCTGGCATCCGCTTCGTCAGGGCTTTGCATAATATCATCCATTGCGGGCAATCACTTTCGTCTTTTCTGCAGGAGCTTCCCGTTGTCGGCATGCACACTATAAAGTCAAGACGGGTTATTCAGCAGCGAGGAAAGCTTTGACCGCGCCGAGAAATTCATCCGGTTGATCGAGCATGATGAAATGGCGGCTGTCATCAATACGCATAAGCCTCACATTCTTCGCCTTGGCAAAGCTGCCGGTGTAAACCGCCTCAATGGCAGCGGCAGGAAACGCGCCGTTCTGGTCGATCGGGTAGAGCATCGTAATAGGCACAGTATTTCCGGGCAATGCGGGGCGGATGTCGGTCGTCATGACCTCATAGAAAACCTGGCCCATAACTTTCGGGTCAGCAGTGAGCGCCCACGCCGCCACTTTCTCGCGGCCAGCATCGGTGATCGACATCGCCTGCAACGTACCATCATTGGGACGCTTTGCCGGGCCAGATAATATCATCTTGCGGATGGCTGCGGCTTGCGGTTCGATATTTTCGGCAGTCACGGCGGGGCCATAGAATGCACCAAAAAAGGGCAGACTATCGACCACCATCGCGCTCTCGATCAATGCCGGGTGTTTCAGTGCCAGCCTCATCGCCGTCAGCCCGCCAAAGCTGTGGCCGATGACCATCGGTTTCTTGCCGCCATCTTTGCCGATAATCACATGCTCAATATAGCTGGCGAGCTGCGCCAGGAACGGGTCGATCACCGGCCCCTCGACATTTTCGCGGGCTTCGTCACCAAAGCCGGCTAGCTGTACCACATGCAAACGGTAGCATCCGGCGAGCTGCTCTACGGTATCATCCCACACATCGCGCGGCGTCGACAGGCCGGGGATCAGAACAACGTCTCTGCCGCCTTCTTTGCCGGTAACGCGCACGGTGAAGCGCTTGCCTTCAAGCAGGCGCTCGTCTTGCTGCGCTGTTCCAATAGCGGCGCAATCATCGCCTTCAGCGGCAATTGCGGGAACGGGCAGGGTGGTTGCTGCCACAAAGGCTGCGGCGATCAATTGTCTGAACATCATGCTTCATCCTTTAGAAAAACTTGCTCGATTGTCATTTCAAACAGATCGGCAATCTGGAACGCGAGCGGCAGAGACGGATCATATCTGCCGGTCTCGATGGCATTCACCGATTGCCGCGATATCTTCAGCGCATCGGCCAGATCGCCCTGCGTCCAATCGCGTTCGGCGCGCAGCACCTTGAGCCGGTTCTTCATGCCCGCGCCCCGCGATACCAGCCGGTTGCCCAATGATATGCCCCGCCAATGACGAGCCCGAGGCACCACATTACAGGCCACCAGAAAGCGGGTAGATGGAAGATGAGCTTATATGTCTCCAGAAAACCCCATACCCCCGCAAGCGACATCGCAAAGCCGGTGGCGATCAGCGACTGGCGCACATAGATCAGGCGGACATACTCGTCTTGCTCTTCGATAATCAACCGGCTGAAAAGCCAGAATATCGCCGCCACCATCAGCCCCGGCACACTCGCCAGCGCATAGGCAGGCGCGCCGGTGACACCGCGATCCTCGATCAGCCATTCGGCCAGAAACAATGATCCTAAATAGACCGTCATCACCACGGCCAGCCTTATCAGATAGCGCTTATGCGCCGCATTCATTTCACCCATGACAAGCTTCCTTCTAAATTTGGAAAGGAAGCTTTACGTGCGATTCGCAGTAATGTCAAGGGTACTTTACTTTATGGAAAGGGTCATGGCCTCATCGTCATGGATTATCAAACCTCGGTCAACCGCAGATAAGGCCGCAGTTCTTCCCAGCCTTGCGGGAAGATGTCTTTGGCTTCTTCGTTGGAGATTGATGGCGGGATGATAACCTTGTCGCCCTTTACCCAATCGGCGGGCGTCGCGATCCGGTCGCGGTCGCCGATTTGCAATGAATCGATGACGCGCAATATTTCTACGAAATTCCGGCCCACGCTCATCGGGTAAGTCATCGTCAGGCGGATTTTCAATTCCGGGTCAATGATGAACACCGAACGCACAGCTTGCGTATCGCTCTCAGAGGGATGGATCATGCTGTACATTTTCGAAATTTCCAGATCGGGATCGGCAAGTATCGGGAACTGGACATCGGTATTTTGCGTGTCGTTAACGTCCGCTATCCATTTCAAATGCTCCTCCGCCGTATCGGTCGAGAGACCCAGCGGTTTGGTATTGCGCGAAGTGAATTCGCTGCCAAGCTGCGCCGTCCGGCCCATTTCGGTGGTGCAAACGGGGGTGAAATCTGCCGGATGGCTGAAGAAGAATACCCAGCTTCCCTTCGCCCAATCGTGGAAACTAATCTGGCCAGCGGTAGAGTTGGCTGTAAAATCCGGGGCGGTATCGCCAATATGCAATGTCATTTGTCGTTCCTTATCCATGCTTGAAAGCGGTTATGAAAATCTAGGCGGCCGCCAACGTGTTTCGGCGATGCTGCCTTCTTACGAGTGGGTAGCACCGCCGAAACTATTTAGACAATCGATTGTTTGGCTTTTAATTATCGGGGAAAGCGATTGACCGGTTTCCGGATTGCGTCCCGACGATAAGGTCGCGATGCCGTTGGTCCTGGGTCAGGTGGGATTTGAAGTCAAAAAAATGCTCCCCTAAGAGGGGAGGGGGACCACGAAGTGGTGGAGGGGTGACACCATTGCAGGAAAGAAGCGCTACAACCGGTAGGGTGTCACCCCACCGTCAGCCTTTCAGGCTGCCACCTCCCCTCATAGGGGAGGATTGGAGGTGGCTAATATTCAAACTGACCTTAAGCAATCCCCCCGCCATTTTGCCAGATCGCCGTGGGTATCGAAAGCATCGCGGTCGTTGCGAGCATCGCTACTGACATGGTGGCCACAGCGCGAACGGGAATTCTGATCGGCTTGGCCGCCGCATCGAAGCGCGCTTCATATTCGGGATGCTCGGTGCCCATCATCCGGTCCCAATATGTGAAATACAGGCCGAAATTGCTGTTGCCCTCGCTATGGTGGAGATCATGATGCGTGGTTGTGGTGATCCAGCCAAAAGGGCTGCGGAGCCATCCGGCGGGGAGCACTTCGATACCGGCATGACCGATCACATTGCGCAGGATCATATGGCCAAGGAAGATGAAGATCGCAAAGCCATACATCGGCGCGCCGATGAGCGACGCAATGAGCAGGTAAGCGGGCACAAAGGCGCTCTCACTAAATGCTTCGAATGTCGAAAAGCTATAGGCGGCCCACGGCGTTGGCGTGCGCGATTTGTGATGATGCAGATGCGCGAAGCGGAACATGGATTTGAGATGCAATCCGCGGTGCATCCAATAGAAATAAGCATCATGCGCGACGATCATCGCGATAACCTGCAAGGCGAAGATAGGCCAGTTGATGGAACCCTCTAGCACGCTCACCCATCCTGCCTCGATGAAGAGAACGGTGCTGATCGTGGTCAGGCCGAATACCAATACGGTTCGCATGGAGGACATAAACTCGCGCTTATAGTCAGCGAAGCTTGCCCGGCGTTTCTGGATGCGGCGTGCTTCGGCCCATCTGCCAAATATCCACAGCAGGAGTGAAATGCCCCCCGCTGCAATCAGATAGCGGCCGAGGTCAAAGGTAAAGGCCCCGATCATATGGTCAATTATCTTGTCAAAAAGTTCAGGCATTGTGTGTCTCCATCAATATTCGTGTCGATTGATGATGTGACATTGGCGGAAAATGGGGCGGTACTCTCTGCAATCCCGAAAAATGCTGATCAATTTCGGAATTGATCACACTATTTCAGTTTTGATCAATAGCACTTTTGCGAAAATCACTAGGAGTCTGGCCGGTTTCAGTGCGAAAGGCCCGGTTGAACGGGGCAAGGCTATTATAGCCCAAATCCATTGCAATTGTCAGAATCGGCAAGTCAACAGCATCGCGGTCAGCGAGTTTTTCCTTCGCCTCACCGATTCGGTAGCCATTGAGGAAGGACGAGAAATTGCGGTGGCCAAGTTTCCGGTTGATAAGCGCGCGCAGCCGATGCTCGGGCGCGCCGAGTGTTTCCGCCAATGTTTGAATAGTGAGACCCGCCTCGCGGTATCCTCCGGTGGACATCGCCGATGTGAGCTTGTCATGCAGAACGGTTTGCGATGGGGATAGGTTGGCCGCGCCACTGGTCTCGTCCGCACCGCTGCTTTCATCTGCCGCGAGCAGATCGGCCTCGGTGTTGAGCAGCGCCAAGCCAGCGAGCAGGACTAGAGTGAATATCAGCAAGCCATTGATTGTCTGAATGAGCGGATCATCCGCCGCCGTGCTATATGTCAGCTCGGTGCCGTATATCAGCTCATAGATCAGTATACCGCCAGCCTGAAGCCCGACGAGGAGCGGTAAAAATATTCGAATCAGCCGCCGCTTGTCGATAAGATCATCGCGAAAGCCCGATATCGCGACATAAACGAGATTGATGACGAGGGCGAGTGAGGTGATGTGGATGATATAGAAACCAATGCCGTGTGGCCCCTCGAAGAAATTGGCGAGAGCCCAGCCTGTCACGTAAAATAGCGCCAGTATGCCCAACAGCCACATCGACGGCGCGCGTTCAAAGATTATGCGCGCAAACAGCCACGTCCAAAATGGCGTGATTAACGAAATAAGGTCTATTGCATATCGGAAATTCTGTGGAATTGGCAAAAAGGAGGAGCTGTTGATCAGATAGGCCGATCCACCAATGAGCAGCCCGGCGAGAGCTATTTTCAGTGACCATCGCACCCGGCCCACCAATATCAGCAACAGCAGCAGCAGGCTCGCTCCCACCGACATGAGCCGGATTACCGTATCGACATGAATCTCCATATATCCCAGCCATAACGCTTTTCGCCGCGAAGGCCAGTTTTCGCAAGTTGCCTCAGTTTGGAAAACAACCAACCTCAATTCTCCCCTGCAAGGGGAGGTGGCAGCCTGCAAGGCTGACGGAGGGGTGACGCCCTCTCGGTTATAGCGCGCCTTCCTTCAACGGTGCCACCCCTTCACCGCTTCGCGGTCCCCCTCCCCTCGCAGGGGAGGATTTAGAAAGGGCCCATTTCAAACTGATCACTATCTAGTTTTAGCATTCCGCTAAAAGCAGTCTTCGGCCCCGCGCCCCCTTGCCGAATGCGCGCCGCGCCGCCATAGGAATGGCTATGACCGAAATGATCAAAATCACGCTTCCCGATGGCTCCGTGCGTGAAGTAAAAAGCGGCACTACGCCCGCCGACATCGCCGCCGATATTGGCCCGGGCCTGGCCAAGGCCGCGCTTGCCGCGCGCATCGATGGCGAAGTGCGCGATATCATGCGGCCCTTAGAAGCCGATGCAGCGCTGGCTTTGATCACTTCAAGGGACGAAGCAGATGCGCTTGAATTGGCGCGCCATGATTTTGCCCATGTGCTTGCCGAGGCGGTACAGGCGGTATTTCCCGGCACGCAGATTACCTTTGGGCCATCAACCGGCGACGGTTTCTACTATGACGTGATGGCGCCGGAATCGCATGGGCCATTTGTCACCGATGACCTAGCCATAATCGAGGAAAAGATGCGCGAGATTATCCGCGCGGACAAGCCGCTGGTGCGCGAGGCGTGGAGCCGCGCTGACCTGATCAAGCGTTGGCAAGATCAAGGCGAGGCGTTCAAGGCTGAATGGGCCGCCGAATTGCCCGAGGGCGAGGAATTGACGGTTTACTGGTCGGGTGAGCCGGGCAGCGAAGGCGCGTGGATGGATATGTGCCGCGGGCCGCATCTGGCCTCAACCGGCAAGCTCGATCCCGCCGCTTTCAAGCTGATGCGCGTTGCCGGTGCTTACTGGCGCGGAGACCAGAATAATGCGCAGCTGACACGCATCTACGGCACCGGCTGGCTGAGCAAGAAGCAGCTAAACGCGCATCTCCATATGCTGGAGGAAGCCGCCAAGCGCGATCACCGCAAGCTGGGGCAAGAGATGGATTTGTTCCATTTTCAGCATGTAGCGCAGGGCAGCTGTTTCTGGCATCCCAAAGGCTATGCCATCTGGCAGGCGCTCGAACAATATATGCGTCGCCGGGTTGAGGGCGGCGATTATCGCGAGGTCAAAACGCCGCAATTGATGGACGCGAAGCAGTGGGAACAATCGGGGCATTGGGGCAAATACCGCGAGAATATGTTTGTCGTGCCGGACGAAATTCCGAATGTGGATGATGACGCCCCAGTGGTGAGTGGTGCCGCTGATATGATGGCGCTCAAACCAATGAACTGCCCGGCGCATGTGCTGATTTTCCGTCAGGGTACCAAAAGCTACCGCGATCTGCCGATCCGCATGGCCGAGATGGGATGCTGCCACCGCAATGAACCGCATGGCGCGCTCCATGGATTGCTGCGCGTGCGGCAAATGACGCAGGATGATGGCCATATCTTTTGCCGCGAAGACCAGATTGTCGAAGAAGTGCAGCGCTTCATGGATCTGCTCGACAGCATCTATTGCGATCTCGGCTTTGCAGGATATTCCATCAAGCTGGCCCTCCGCCCTGAAAAACGCTTTGGCAGCGACGAAGTTTGGGACATTGCCGAGGAAGAATTGCTCGCTGCGGTTAAGGCGTGCGGCCGCGCTACCGAAGAATATGATTGGGAAGAATTACCGGGCGAGGGCGCGTTTTACGCCCCAAAGCTCGAATTCCACCTCACCGACGCGATTGGCCGCACATGGCAATGCGGCACGCTCCAGTCTGACCGTGTTTTGCCCGAGCGGCTTGATGCCAGCTATATTGGCGCAGATGGCGAACGCCACCGCCCGGTCATGCTGCACCGCGCGATATTGGGCACGTTCGAGCGCTTTATCGGCATATTGATCGAGCATCATGCTGGCCGCTTCCCCGTCTGGCTTGCGCCCGTTCAGGCGGTTGTCACAACGATTGTGTCTGATGCGGATAGCTATGCCGATGGCGTGGTCGAGAAGTTGCAGGCCGCCGGAGTCCGCGTTGAAAGCGATTATCGCAACGAGAGCATCAACTTCAAGGTGCGCGAACACAGCGTCGCCAAAGTCCCGCATATCCTTGTCATCGGCATGCGCGAGGTCGAGGAAGGCAAAGTCGCTATCCGCACACTCGGGTCAAAAGGGCAGCGGATTATGAGCGCTGACGAGGCGGTTGCCATGCTGACCGAAGAGGCAACGCCGCCTGATTTGCGAGAGCCTTAAGATCGCGATTGGGGTTTCTGTGGTTTGAAAACAAACCTCTCATAATTCTCCCCTGTTACGCGAGGATCGAGGCAGGCGGTTTCCCAGCTGGAATGACACCCCGGAGATAACGCTTTATTAACCACGATGTTTAGCGTGATATTTCCCACTGCCGGGTATCTGCTGCTTAACCATGCGGCTTATCATTCTGACCTTTCTGCTTTTCGCATCCCCGGCGGCGGCCCTTTATGAAGGGCTGCAATGCGTGCCCTATGCCCGCGCGCTAACCGGAGTCGAGATACGCGGCGATGCGCATACATGGTGGGGGCAGGCGAAAGGGCGCTATCATCGCGGGAGCCGCCCGAAAGTTGGCGCGATCATGGCTTTTCGGCCGCATGGCGGAATGCGCCTTGGCCATATCGCGGCGGTGCGGCAGATCGTCGACAGCCGCACTGTCATCGTCAGCCATGCCAACTGGTCAACAATCGGCGGTCGCCGCGGGCATGTCGAGGAAAATATCCGCGTGATAGATGCTTCAGAAAATAATGACTGGAGCCGCGTGCGCGTTTGGTACACGCCCAATCAGGCGATGGGCGGCACAAGATGGCCGTTAAATGGCTTTATCTACCCCAAGGCCAGGCGCGGCGATGGGCAGGCGAAGAAGGCATTGGTTGCATTGCTCGGAAGCAAGGCGAGGCTGACGTCTATTCCGCGCGGCAGCAGCGAAATCCGTGCGGCATCGCGCGTTTCGGCAAAAAAATCTGCCGCGACTTTCCGGCTTTCCAGCAAAGCGCTCGCCGACATTGACCGCAAGGCCGTGTCGGAGGCGAAAACAGCGAAGGCTGCCAAAGACATGGACACCATCGGCGATTTGATCGGTTCGCTGGGGAACTAGATACTGGCCTAGGGCCGTTCTGACATTCAGATCATGAGCATCTGTTAGATATCTAACTCGTCATTCCCGCGAAAGCGGAGAATCCATCTCCTGATGTCGATTTACAACGAGATACTGCGCGGCACGGAGAACTTAGGTGATAGATTCCCGCCTGCGCGGAAATGACGAATTGTATTCGGTTAGAGGGACGACTTGCGGTCAATATGGCCTAATGCTTATCGGCAGCGATCAAAGCCGCCGACCCGCTCGAAACCAGATAGGGCACCAGATAAGTCAGCCCGATTTTCCAAAGCGGCGGCCAACTGCCCGCCAGAATCAAATCCCCCTGATTGATCGCCAGCAAAGCCGTCCCGACAATCGCGGCAACAATGATCGCGCGGCGCTGGATGGCGGGCGCGAGCCATGCGGATAGGAACGTCTGGGCCGGTTGCTTGGAGTTCGGCAAGTTTAGGCTGCGCGAGGCTGAATTCGGTCAAGCTCGCCATTCAGCGCGCGTTTGGCCTCCAGCAAATCAAAATCATCTTGCAGCCGCAGGAAAAATCCTTCGGACATCCGGAAATAGCGCCCCAGACGCAAGTCTAGTTCTGCATCGACGGGCTTTTTTCCGCCAAGGACGGATTGCAGGCGCAACTCATCGACCGACAAAGCCTCTGCGAGATCGGCGCTTGTCAACTCCAGCGGCTCCATAAATTCGGAAGCCAATATTTCACCGGCATGGGCGTTATGCAACCAGTCCGGATTAGTGGTAGTCGACGATTTCGACGTCATGTGCATCTCCATCTTTCCAGATGAAGCATATACGCCATTGCAGGTTAATGGAAATAGAATGTTGGCCCGCCCGGTCATCCTTCAAGGCGTGGAGGCGGTTTGAGGACGGATTTTTGAGGTCGTCGAGGTCGACGGCGGCGTTGAGCATCTTGAGCCGGATAAGTGCGCGACCTTGAATATCAGGCGACAGCTTCCGGCTGCGCTGGCCGTTCCAGATTTTCTCTGTTTCGGGATTGGCGAAAGTGCGGATCATATTATGCTTTGTCTGGCACCGCGTAAGCCAAAATTACATTTGCAACTCTTGTAGCTTCCGCCGTGCTAAGATCATGCGGCAAATTGCCTATTTGGACAGTAAGATTTTCACGAAGACGAATCGGCAAGACGGCCATAGCCTGACCTGCAGTTGGAACAGGGGCTGAGGCAGGTGACGCTGCGCTCGGTGATCTCACGGCTTTAGACCGCGCAGGCTTTTCTGTCTGATTCTTGGTTCGCTGTTGAACTCTGCCTTGAGGCCGAAAGCCAACGGGGTTTTCGCAATATGAGCGAAAATCATCTAGCGAGGATTTAAGCCTACTCTGATAGGTTCTAACCGTAACTGGATTGTAGTTTTGGCCTTTGAGATTGCTAAACCGCAGCATCAGTTCGTCAATCTCCAGTCCTGTGACGTCTGAAGCTTCGTCATCAGACAGAATTGCCAGCACTTTGTTGGCAGCCGCCTTTCGTGCCGATGCTGTATTCCGGGGAATTAGGCCTTTTTCTGACATCCAATCAAGAAACTTCAGCAAATCTGATCTAGAACGGTTTTGCGGCATTATGATCTCCAATCACACTTTAGTGACGTCAAAAAATCATAATGTCAAACAAAATATCATTTTGATACAGGTTGTATCACTACCTCACTTCCGCTGCACCCGCCCATAACCCATCTTCCTAGTCCCCGGCCTCCCCTCTTTCGAGCGGCCTTTCGGAGCAGCTACCCGCTGGTCATGCGGTAGGCCTAGTTCATCGGCTTCGAGCTTGCGTATCTCATCCCGCAACCTCCCGGCCTCTTCAAACTCAAGGTCGGCCGCCGCGGCGCGCATTCTCTTCTCCAAGTCCTCTATGTAGCCGCGCAGATTATGGCCGACCAGATTGTTGCGTTCATCATCGCCGGTATCGACGGTCACGCTATCCTTGCTCGCCGCATGGGCGACGATGTCTGCGATATCGCGTTTGATGGTGGCGGGTGTGATGTCGTTCGCCAGATTGAAGGCATGTTGCTTTTCGCGGCGGCGGTCGGTTTCCTTCATCGCGCGTTCCATGCTGCCGGTGATGCGGTCGGCATAGAGGATGACGCGGCCATCAATGTTGCGCGACGCGCGGCCTATTGTCTGGATCAGCGAAGTTTCGCTGCGCAGGAAGCCTTCTTTGTCAGCATCGAGGATGGCCACCAGCCCGCATTCGGGAATATCCAGCCCTTCGCGCAGCAGGTTAATACCAACGAGCACATCATAGACGCCGAGCCGCAAATCGCGGATCAGTTCGATGCGTTCCAGCGTCTCCACATCGCTATGCATATAACGCACGCGCAGCCCCGCCTCATGCATAAACTCGGTCAAATCTTCGGCCATGCGTTTGGTGAGTGTGGTGACGAGCGTGCGGTAGCCTTTCTCTGCAGTCTTGCGGCATTCGTTGATGCAATCCTGCACTTGATCTTCAACCGGCTTGATCTCTACCGGCGGATCAATCAGCCCGGTGGGGCGGATCACCTGTTCGGCAAAGACGCCGCCCGCCTGTTCCATCTCCCACGGGCCCGGTGTGGCCGAGACACACACGGTTTGCGGGCGCATCACATCCCATTCATTAAAGCGAAGCGGGCGGTTGTCTATACAGCTGGGCAGGCGAAAGCCATGTTCGGCCAGCGTCAATTTGCGGCGGTGATCGCCCTTTGACATGGCGCTAATCTGCGGCACCGTTTGATGGCTTTCATCAACGAAAAGCAGCGCATTTTCGGGAAGATACTCAAACAAGGTCGGCGGCGGTTCGCCGGGGAGGCGGCCGGTGAGGAAGCGGCTGTAATTCTCGATGCCGGCGCAGCTTCCGGTCGCCGCGATCATTTCCAGATCGAAATTGGTGCGCTGCTCAAGCCGCTGCAGTTCAAGCAGCTTGCCTTCTGTTTCAAGCTCTTTGAGCCGCACCGAAAGCTCGAATTTAATCGCCTCGGTTGCCTGCTTCATTGTCGGGCCGGGGGTTACATAGTGGCTGTTTGCATATATGCGCACTGCATCCAATTTGGCTCCCGCCTTGCCGGTAAGCGGATCAAATTCGCTAATCTCCTCGACCTCGTCACCAAAGAAGGAGATGCGCCATGCCATGTCTTCATAATGTGAGGGGAAGATTTCCAAATTATCGCCGCGCACCCGGAAATTGCCGCGCGCAAAGGCATGGTCGTTGCGCTTATACTGGAGCGCAACCAGCTTGCGGATAAGATCGCGCTGGTCGATGCTGGCGCCCTTTTTGATATCGAATATCATCGCCGAATAGGTTTCAACCGATCCGATGCCATAAAGACAGGAAACCGATGCAACTATCAGCACATCGTCGCGTTCGAGCAAGCTGCGTGTTGCCGAATGGCGCATCCGGTCAATCGCTTCGTTTACGCTCGATTCTTTCTCGATATAGGTATCGCTGCGCGGGACATAGGCTTCGGGCTGGTAATAGTCATAATAGCTGACGAAATACTCTACCGCATTTTCAGGGAAGAAGCTTTTGAACTCGCCATAAAGCTGGGCCGCTAGGATCTTGTTGGGCGCGAGCACCAATGCCGGGCGCTGCAGCTTCTCAATCATCTTCGCCATCGTAAACGTCTTGCCCGATCCGGTGACACCCAGCAGCACTTGGTTTTTCTCGCCGCCCAAAGCGGTGCTGGCAAGCTCCTGTATTGCCGTTGGCTGATCGCCCGCTGGTTCATATTCGGAAACCAGTTTGAACGGCCTGCCGCCCTCCACCTTTTCCGGTCGTACGGGGCGATGCGGAGTGAATTCCTTCTCCGTTTCCGGCTCATCGAGCCCGCGTCTGATTACCAATTCTGCCATGAAGCCATCTATGATGCTGTCCACCGCTTTTGTCACGCTGCGATCGGTAAACCCGTTGCCTTTTCATGATGCAGCCGACATGGTGTCTTTCGACTTTGGGAAAGGACATTGATTATGAGAAAGATTCTAATTCTTGGCGCGGCCTCGCTTGCGCTCGCGGCCTGTTCGTCTGGCGGAGACGCCGACAAGGATGGCGATGGCAAGATATCCGCAGAAGAAGCCAGCGCCGAAATGGCCTCTGGCGGGAAGATGGAACTACAGCCCGGCGAATATGAAATGAAAGTTTCTTTCACCGAAGTCGACGCGCCCGGAATTCCCGAGGTCGCACGCGACATGGTGATGAAGCAGATGGCGAAAGGCATGACCGTCAAAAACTGTATCACCAAAGAACAGGCGGAAAATCCCGGCGCCGATATGTTCGGAGGGCAGGGTGACAATAGCTGCAAAATGGACAAGCTCGACCGGTCTGGAAACAGCATGAATGTCGCAATGACATGCAATCCTGAAGGCGGCATGAAGATCGTCAGCAGCATGCAGGGTACATTTGGCAAAGACAGTTACACCATGACCATCGATCAGAAAATGACCGGCATGCCGACCGGCGATATGGCGATGAAGGGCAAGATTGAAGCCAAGCGGATCGGCGATTGCCCGGGGTGATGCCGTGACGGTGACCAAGCGCCTTTGCCTTGCGGCCATCATTCTGGCCCCGCCATTGCTAGCGGGATGCGGCCCGCGCGAAAGCGATGATGACGCACGGATTTCGCTGGCAGCAAAGGCGATGGCGGGAAGCGAGCTTGGGTCGCTGAAGCCGGGAATGTGGGAATCGCATCTGACCGTTGGCGAAATCAAGCTGCCCTCTATCGCCGCCAACCGGAAGGGCAAGATAATATCGCGTATCGAAAAGGATGGGGCGCATCAAAGCTGCGTTGACGAAGCGCAGGCCAAGGTGCCGCCCCCCAGCCTGTTTGCGGGTAATGCGCAAGATTGCCGTTATAGCAATTTCACCATAGCTGGCGGTGAGGCAGATATCGCGCTTTCCTGCGAGATGGCTTCGGTCGGGACGGTGGATATGAAACTGACCGGGCCAATCGCGGCGGATAGTTATAGCTTCGATGCCGATATTGCATTGCGGCTGCCGATGATCGGTAAAGTGCCGGTGAAGGCAAAATTGATTGGCAAATATAAGGGCGGCTGTGAAACCCGGAAATAGCGTCCTTGCCTGCCTCGCCAGATAAATGGCGCAAGGTTTATCTGACCGGCAGCTAGCGGCGATGCATGACCGCCTCCTGACCTTGCAAGCGAAGCTCAAAGCGCAGGATAAAGACAGCGCCGGATGGCGCGAACCGGTCGAGCTTGATCAACAGTCGGTGGGCCGCCTGTCGCGGATGGATGCGCTGCAACAGCAAGCGATGAGCGAGGCCGAGGCGCGGCGGCGGCAGGGCGATCTAACCCGGATAGACGCGGCGCTCGCCCGGATAGAGAGCCAAGAATATGGCTGGTGCGCCGTATGCGGCGAAGGCGTTGCTATCAAACGGCTTGAGATCGACCCGATGGCAACGCATTGCGTGGGATGCGCAAAATGAACGCAGTTGCACGGGCTGTTGATAGCCGCTGGCTGCCAATCTTTGCTGGATTATTGGCTGGCCTAATTGCCGTTGGCGCGGCGTTTCTTTTCGCTGGCGATGCTTCTGAAAGAGCGTTGTTTGCCGCGCGCTGGACGGCGAGGGCCGCCATGCCGGTGTTTCTGGTGGCCTATCTTGTCGGGCCATTATTCCGGATTCGCGCCGCTCCGATAACGCGAGTGCTACTGAAAAGACGTCGACAATGGGGGCTTGGCTTTGCGCTTGCACATAGCATCCACTTGGCCGCGTTGCTGGTCAATATCACCCTCTACCGCCCCCGCCCCTTTACCGCGTTGATCGGGGGTATATTGGTTTACGGGTTGATCTACGTGATGGCACTCACCTCAAATGATGCTGCGATGAAGAGGCTGGGCAAATGGTGGAAGCGCATCCACCGGCTCGGCATCCACGTCATCTGGTTTGTCTTTCTGGGGGGCTATGCACTCCGCGCTGTGCATGAGGATCCGGCCTATCATCTTGAAGGACGGCTTCTACTGCCAGTGATGCTCGCGGCGCTTGGCATCAGGATTTATGCTTGGCGGCGCAAATCCCGAACCAGCATTAATCCCTGAGTAGTTCATTCACGCCGGTCTTTGCGCGCGTTCCTGCATCGACAGTTTTGACAATCACCGCGCAGGCGAGCGAAGGCCCGGTTACAGCAGCGCCTGCCGGATCGGCTGGCGGCGGCAATGCGCCAGGAACCACCACCGAATAAGGCGGGATGTGGCCGCGGATAATTTCGCCGGTTTCGCGGATAACGATCTTGGTCGACTGGGTGATGAAAACGCCCATCGAAATGACGCTGCCTTCGCCGACGATTACGCCTTCAACGACTTCGCTGCGCGCGCCGATGAAGCAATTATCTTCGATGATGGTGGGGTTGGCCTGCAAGGGTTCAAGCACGCCGCCAATGCCCGCGCCAGCCGAGATATGGCAATTGCTGCCAACCTGCGCGCAGCTGCCGACAGAGGCCCAGGTATCAACCATCGTGCCATCGCCGACATAAGCGCCGAGATTGACGAAGCTGGGCATCAATACGACATTGCGGCCGATATGCGCGCCGCGCCGCACGATCGATCCCGGTACTGCGCGAAGGGCGGCTTTCCTGAAATCTTCGGCGCCCCAGCCCTTGAATTTGGAAGGCACCTTGTCCCACCAGACTGCGCCGCCCGAACCGTCTGTCCCGCCCGGCCCGCCTTCGATAATCTCCATGTCGTTCAGGCGGAATGACAGCAGCACGGCTTTTTTGAGCCATTGATTGACCTGCCACTCGCTGCCGGCTTTTTCGGCGACGCGCGCCGTGCCGCTATCGAGCATCGCCATCGCTTCATTCACAGCATCGCGGATCTCGCCCTTCGTATCGAGGCTAATCTCGCTGCGCGCGTCCCATGCGGCATCAATGATCTGTGCAAGCTGTCCGGTCATTTTCTCATAATCCTTCTTGTCAGGCAGCCAACTAATCAGGCCGCCTGCGTTTCCAGTGCCTCTATAGCGTCATCAAGATAGGCGGCAAGATTATCTGTCTGGTGGTCAACATGGCCAAAACCATCGGCCAGATCACCCAGTTCCGAGCCGTTGTTAATCCATACCGTTGTCATGCCGCGCGCCTTTGCCGGGGCCAGATTTCGCGCCATATCTTCAAAGAATATCGTGCGCGCCGGATTGATCCCGGTAAGATCAAGCAGCGTATCATAAGCACTCTCACTCGGCTTGGGGCTGTAATTGCAGGCGTGAATGTCGACGATTATCTCGAAGATATTATCAAGCTCCAATGCCGCAAGCGCGCGCCTTGCATAGGGCGCATCGGCGTTGGTGAAGATAATCTTGCGTCCCGGCAGGGCTGCTATTCTGCCCGCAAGGCGCGGAGCCGAGCCGAGCTTTTCGAGAGGAAACTGATGCACATCCTCCAGATATTCATAAGGATCGGTGTCATGATCGGCCATCATTCCCGCAAGCGTTGTGCCATGCGAGCGGAAATAGCCTTTCTGAACTCTATGCGCTTCATCTTCCGGTAGACCCAAGGCCCGGGCGACAAAGCGCCTGATCCGCGCATCCATATACTGGTATAATCCGCATTCGGGCGGATAGAGCGTATTGTCGAGGTCAAAGACCCAGTTTTCTATCTGGCCGAATGGGTTGTTCATGCCGCGGTGAATAGGAGAAGCGCGCAATCCAAACAAGGCGCGATGTAACGTTAAGATTGCTGAAAGCGAAGGATACCTATAGAAGTAGGCATCAGAAAAATGTGGGTGGTCGCAAAAATGGAAAAACGGAGCAAAGGTCGCACCCTAGCGGTGGGTTCTGCTATTATATTTTCACTCGCTGTCGCTGGTTGCGGCGGCCCGGGGAATGCGGGCGGGGGCGGCGGCTTTACGCCAACGCCGCCTACTGTGCCGCCGCCGTCGCCGCCCCCGCCGCCCCCGCCGCCACCACCTCCTCCGCCCCCGCCGCCAACGAATGTTGACTTTGACACGGTGGAATTCCGCCGTTCCGACGGGCCAGACTATCACCGCGCAGTAACTGCGTATCAGGCCGGCGCGAGCGGCACAGGTGTGATCGTGGGCGTTATCGATAGCGGCATAGATTCCGACAGCCATGAATTTACCGGGCGTATTCATCCCCAATCCTTCGATGCAACCGGGGGAAATCGCGGCTTTGAAGAGCCCGAGGAAGACGGTCACGGCACACGGGTGTCGCGCGTTATCGCTGCGGCCAAGGATGAGCGCGACACACATGGGATAGCTTTTAACGCTACGATTCTCGCACTACGCGCCGACATCGGCACGACCTGCACCGATGCTGGCGAAGATGGCGAAGATTCAGGTTGCCGTTTTTCCGACAATGCGATTGCAGCAGCGGTCAACCGCGCGACCGATGTCGGCGCGCGCATCATCAACATATCGCTTGGCGGCGCTGGCACGGCCAATTTTGCCCTGCGTAGCGCGATCAACCGCGCGACCAGTGCGGGGATCATCATCGTCGTTTCGGCGGGCAATGAGCGCAATGATGACGAGCCTGAATATGACGTCAATAATCCCAGCCCCTTTGCGCAGGCACTGGTGCAAAATGGCAATGGGCTGGTGATCATCTCGACCTCGGTTGACGAGGATGACCAGATATCTGATTTCAGCAACCTTGCGGGGGATTCGCGCCAATTTACGCTTTCCGCGCTCGGCGGGCGGGTCTGCTGTGTCTATGAGGATGATACCATCAAAATTGACATGCGGCCCGAGGGGAATTTCATTTCGCTCTATTCCGGCACGTCATTTTCCGCGCCCCAGATTGCGGGCGCTGCAGCGCTGCTGGCACAGGCCTTTCCGAATTTAACAGGCGCGCAGATCGTCGATCTGCTGCTTCGCTCGGCACGCGAAGCAGGGGCGGTTGGCACGGATGCAACATATGGCCGTGGTATCCTTGATATCACCGCGGCCTTCGCGCCAACAGGCACGACCAGTCTTGCCGGCACCGATGTTCAGGTTCCGCTTTCTGCTGGCGCAGGGAGCACTTCGGGCGCGATGGGCGACGCCGGCAGTCGGCGCGGCGCGGTTAGCGCGGTCATTCTCGATGCTTATGGCCGGGCCTATGATATCGATCTTGCGGCGGGCATTCTTCCGGGCCGTCAGCGTTTGCGCCTGACGCCAGCGCTGACCAGCCAGGGGCGCAGCGTAAGTGCGAGCGCGGGAAGCACCGAAATTGCCTTCAACATCGCTCCATCGCCGGGCGGCAATGCAAGCTTTGCTTCGCTTGACCTCAGTCAGGATAATCAGCGGATGTCGCGCGTGCTCGCCGGGCGGGTGAGCGCCAAGATCGCAAAAGACACGCGCTTCAGCCTTGGCATTCGCCAGAGCGCGGCCAACCAGGTCGCGGTGCTGCAGGGGCGTTCGCTGCGCGGCGGGTTCCTGGCGGCAACGACTGGAACAGAGGAAAGCGGTTTTGAACGCCGCCCCCAAACCGCGCTTGCGCTACGCCAAAAGATTGGCGGGTTTGGTATCACGGCGAGCGCGGAGAGCGGTACAGCGCAGCTATTTGAACGCTCTACCATTGCCTCGGCGCGTAGCGGCTATAACCGCTATGGCTATAACGGTTTCGGGCTTTCGCTTGACCGTAAGATTGGCCCTGTAAGATTGGCATTGGGCGCGAATTGGCTGAATGAGGATGAGACTATTTTGGGTGCGCGTTTCAACGAGACGCTTGGCCGCAATGGTGCAGACAGCCTGTTTCTTGATGCCAGCGGACAGGCGAGCCTTGGTAATGGCTGGTCGCTTGGTGCAAGCTGGCGGCAGGGGTGGACTTGGGCCAATGCTTCGCAAACCGTTCAGGGTAGCAGCCGCCTCATCAGCAACGCCTTCTCGCTTGATCTGAGCAAGCAGGGCGCATTTATTTCGGGCGACCGGCTCGGCCTCCGCGTTTCACAGCCTTTGCGTGTGACCAGCGGCGGCATATCTCTCGAAGTGCCGGTGGCCTACAACTATGCCACGCGCAGCGCGACTTTTGGCACGCGGCAGTTTAATCTGGCACCGCGCGGGCATGAAATTGCAACCGAGATGGCATGGTTTATGCCTTTCGAAGGAGGCTTCTTCTCCTCGAACCTGTTCTGGCGCCAGGAGCCAGGGCATTTTGAAAATGCGCCCGACGATATGGGTGTGGCGTTTAGGCTCAATCTGGAGTTTTGAGAGCTGTGTTTGTCAGGGTTTGCTAGCGCAAATCGCGGCGATTATTTGCAAATGGCTTGAAGCGCCATTTGATACGGCACCGGCCCTCTCCCCCACCCGAACCACCCGTGACATTATTCTGATTGGGTGGTTCGGGTGGGGGAGAGGGCTGGTGCCGCGCCCGACGAAGGTCGGGTCTGACAGACCAAATCCTACACCATAAAACTCTCGCCGCAGCCGCATGCGCCAGTCGCATTCGGGTTGTTAAAAACAAACCCCGCGGTGAAATCATCTTCCTGCCAGTCCATCGTTGATCCGACCAGATACAGCACCGATCCGCCGTCGATATAGAAATCACCGCCCGGCGTTTCGATATG
>JAZGFP010000016.1:0-40232 GCA_036479555.1 Sphingorhabdus sp. | reverse complement strand
TAGTACGAGAGGACCGGGTTGAACATACCTCTGGTGTACCTGTCGTGGCGCCAGCCGCGCAGCAGGGTAGCTATGTATGGACGGGATAACCGCTGAAAGCATCTAAGCGGGAAGCCTCCCTCGAGATCAGATTTCTTTGAGTCGTAGTAGACCACTACGTTGATAGGCCGGGTGTGGAAGCAGGGTAACCTGTGAAGCTAACCGGTCCTAATTACTCTTTTCGCGCTTGAAGTCCCACCATCAATGACAGGACTGGCCCTTTGGGCTGGCGATGTTGCTGACAGGTAAGCTTCAGCAAGATACGCTCAATTTAATTGCACGGTTTTCGATTATTATATTGTTATTTGCGCCTGCTTCATTGCTTGGTGATCATAGCGTCAGTGCCCCACCCGATCCCATCTCGAACTCGGCCGTGAAACCTGATAGCGCCGATGGTACTTTGTCTTAAGGCACGGAAGAGTAGGACGTCGCCAGGCATTGTAGCAGGCGCAAGATAACACAAAAAACCCATTCGCATTTAAGGCGGCCGGTCTCTTAAAAGGGCTGGCCGCCTTTCGCTTTTTCGGGCTGCCGCGATCATGCGCAGTCCATATTGATGACGCGGGATGGAGCAGTCCGCCGCCGTTGAAGCGAAAGCTGAAACGGCAAACCTGTAAAAGGGGTGCTTCCGGGCTGCGGCGATCATGCACAGCCCTTATTGGTGACGCGGGATGGAGCAGTCCGGTAGCTCGTCAGGCTCATAACCTGAAGGTCGTAGGTTCAAATCCTACTCCCGCAACCAACAAAATTTCTTGGCGAAGAATAAGCTTAGCAATTTGTTGCCCTGGGCTTGATCCGGGGCCCATCTCCAAATCTACGCCGATAGCCCAGCAGCGCCCTGCTAGCCCGCCCGCTCGCTACGATAATAGAGGTAGGAAAACCACAGCGCGACTGCGCCCAGAATATGCCAGACCGCATGGCCTTGAAACAGGCTTTCGGGCGCGCAGAGCTGTCCGTTCTGGTCGAGATTCCAGATCGTGAAAGCGACGGCGTTGGTCGCCATACCGTATAGATATAGCCTTGGCCTTATTCCGCGCCGCAATGGCCGCGCGAACCCCAGCTCCAGAATGATTGCTGTCACCAGAACAACCGCAAACAACCAGCGGCGAACTTCAGGAATGCCGATCAGCAGCGAGATAAGGATTACGCACAGCGCCAGATATAGAACGACCGCGGTCCGCCCAGGCAGTCGCTGCCATTTGGTGAGCGCGGCCACCGCCATGAAGGCGCTGACCAGATACATGCCGACGACATCGAAAAACTGCCCCCATAGCGTCAACGTCGCGTGCAGCAACACCGAACCCAGCCCGACAAAAATGGCCGAGGCGCCGTAAACATACGCTGCTGACGGGGGAAAGGCCGATGCCCATCCGCGCCCGCGTGCGTTCAATATCATCAGGAAGCCGGCAAAGGTGAAGCCGAGCGAGGACCAGCTATTGGCCGGTTGCACGATCAACGATCCGCTGCGTGGCAGCTCACAAAAACAGCGTGTCGCTGTGCAGCTAGCCGGAGCGTAGATTGACCAATCTGGCCCTGCGAGCCACAGCAGGAACAATATCGCCGCTGCACCGAGCGCGGTCAATATGGCCGCGTTAAACAAAGTCGCCATGCGGATTGTCATTATACTGCCCTCGCCTCGCTGCTCTCCGAATCTCTCGGAGACCACAGCATCGTAACCTTTCGGCTCGGTTGCGGGAATAGCTTATCGAGCGATATTAATCGAAAGGAGCGGCATCAGCATGACCGATAATATATTATATGTCCTGAGCGCGCTTACCTATCTTTTCATATTTGTTGTCGGTTTGGCGATATTGGGTTTGATCGCCCTTTTCATTGCAGACGTCACACAAACCGGTGATGCCGTGCGCCGCAACTATCCGGTCATCGGCCGCTTCCGCAAATTGTTCACTGAACTGGGCGAATTTTTCCGACAGTATTTCTTTGCCATGGACCGCGAGGAAATGCCCTTTAACCGGGCGGAGCGGGACTGGGTGTCGCGCGCGGCCAAGGGCAAGGACAACATGATCGCCTTTGGATCGACCAAGCGGCTGACTCCGCCGGGCACACCGATATTTGTCAATTGCCCCTTTCCTACTTTGGAGGTTGATGCCGCACCGACCCAATCAATCACCATCGGCCCGAATGCGCGAAAACCCTACGAGGCAAAATCCCTTTTCAACATTTCTGCGATGAGCTTTGGCGCGCTTTCGGTGCCGGCGGTGCGCGCGCTTTCGCATGGCGCGAAGATGGCAGGGTGTTGGTTGAATACCGGCGAAGGCGCGTTATCGCCCCATCATCTGGAAAGCGGCTGCGACATCATATTCCAGATCGGCACGGCGAAATATGGCGTGCGCGATGATAACGGCGGCTTGGATGATGACAAGCTGCGCGCTGTTGCCGCGCATGAGCAGGTGCGCATGATCGAAATAAAGCTGTCGCAAGGCGCAAAGCCGGGCAAGGGCGGGATATTACCCGGCGAGAAGGTCAGCGCAGAGATTGCGGCGGTTCGCGGCATTCCCGAAGGCGAAGATTCAATTTCGCCCAACCGCCACCCCGAAATCAACAATATTGATGAACTGCTCAATTTCATCGCGCATGTGCGCGAGGTGACAGGAAAGCCGATCGGCATCAAATCGGTCATCGGCGCCTATGGCTGGCTCGAACAAATGTGCGAGAAAATCCACGAACGCGGGGAAGATAGCGCGCCGGATTTCTTTACGTTGGATAGCGGCGATGGCGGCACGGGGGCGGCGCCAATGGCGCTGATGGACAATGTCGGGCTGCCGCTGTCTGAAAGCCTGCCGATGCTGTCTGATATATTCCACAAATACGGGCTACGTGAGCGGATCAAGATCGTTGCATCGGGCAAACGGATTACGCCAAGCGAAGTTGCTTGGGCATTGTGCGCGGGCGCGGATTTTATCAATTCGGCGCGCGGCTTCATGTTTTCACTCGGCTGTATACAGGCGATGAGATGCAACAAAAACACCTGCCCGACCGGCATTACCACCCATGATCCGCGCCTTCAAAGGGGCCTGAATCCCGAAGACAAAAAGACCAAGGTTGCCAATTATGCGAGGAATATGATCCACGAGGTTGAGGTAATCGCGCATAGCTGCGGCGTCGATGAACCGCGTCGCCTGCGCCGGATGCATGTCCGCATTGTGCAGGATGATGGCAGATCGGCCCCGCTTGATGAACTATTCCCCCGCCCGGAGATATTGCCCGAACATGCAGGATAATGGCGATATTAGCGGCATAAAGTTTGGCTGGTCGAGTAGCTGCCCAAGCGCGCTGGGTTACGCCGCCTAGCTTTCCATCGCCATTTATGCTAACCGATTCTCAGCTAATAATAATAAGAACCAAGGTCGCATCTTTGTAAACGCCGCTCGGCGGCAAAACAGATGGGGCCCCTATGGCAATCTACCAGACATACAAGGTGCGGTCCGGCGATACGCTGGGCAAGATCGCGAAGAATCACGCGATGAGCGTTGATGCGCTGGCGGCGCTGAATTCGATCAAAAACCGCAACGCACTTTCAGTTGGGCAAGAGCTGCGCATCAAGGCGGTAAGCGAAACCTATTATACTGTCGCAAGCGGCGACTCTCTCGGCAAGATCGCCAAGCGATACGAGATCAGCGTGCAGCAAATTATGGCAGCGAACGGCATCGCCAATGCCAACAAGATTTCGGTTGGGCAAAAACTGATTATTCCCACCGAAGCGCCGACACAGACCGCCTCTTCGATCAGCCCGGCGCGCGCGCTCGGCAATCTTTCGAAGAAATATGAAGTATCTTCGGGCGGCCCGGGCACGGTTTCAACCGGGCGCGGTGATCGCGGCGGGGTATCCTATGGCAGTTATCAGCTGGCATCTAAGATGGATCGTCCGCGGCAGTTTTTGAAAGGTGACGGCAAGCGCTGGCTTGACGAATTTGGCGGTGCTGAGCAAGGCAGCGCGGCATTTTCGCGCGTGTGGAAAGCGATTGCCAAGCGTGAGGAACAGGCATTCCATGATGCCCAGCACGCCTATATCAAGCGCACCCATTACGACAAACAGGTCGTCAAAATCAAAAGCCTGTCGGGTGTGGATATTGATAGCCGCAGCCGCGCCTTGCAAGATGTTGTCTGGTCGACCGCAGTGCAGCATGGCCCCAATTCCAGTATGATCGGTAAAGTACTGAAGGAGCTTGAGAATAAGCCAGGCGCGGCAGGCTATGACCGGGATGCCATCGTGGCGATTTACGGCGAGCGCGGCCGCCGCAAGGCCGATGGCAATCTGGCGCATTTCTCCCGCAATTCGCAAGGCGTGCAAGAAGGCGTGGCGAAGCGGTTTCGCAACGAATTGAATGACGCGCTCGGCATGCTGTCAGCCGAAGGAGCGGTGGAGACAATTACGCCGCCGGAAAAAGCAACCGAGAAGGAAGCCGATAAGCTTCTGAAGAGCGCGCAGAAATCGCTGACCGATGACGAAGTGCGCCTGCTTATCGAGAAATATGGAGACCTCGAAGCACTCAATAATTTCACCAATGGGCAGAAGGTTCTCATCGCGCTGCGCAACCGCACGAACAGCAAAAAGCATAAGAATGGCCGTTATGACGACGCGATGATCCTCGTCTGGCGCGAAGCGGGCGGTGCGATCCGACTGCGCCGTTACAAGGGAAATACCGAACCTGCGGGTATCTATGCCTGGGGTCAGGCAAAGGCGCATAAGGGATCGACAACCGATCTTGATGGTGACGGGCGCAATGATCTGGGCCGGTTACAGGCAGGCACCTATCATTATGTGCGTCAGTCGGGGACTTTCCTTGGCAACAAATTCTTCCGTGCGCGCGACATTCAGGTGGCAGAGCGCGACGTTAATCATGATGGCAATTTCTCCATTGTCGATGGCGACATGGTCGATCCGCGCGGGGCCGGGCGTTCGATGCTGATCCATCAAGGCGGCAATTCCACAACTTGGTCAGCGGGCTGCCAGACCATCCCGAAATCGCAATATGGCGGGTTCCTGCGAACGCTTGGAGGCCAGGCGAAGCTAAGCTATATCCTCATCAATGCCGACTGACGAAAGGCCCGTATCGATGCGCTATATACTTCCGCTACTCACCATATCGGCTTGCTTTCTTGCTAGCTGTGAACGCCAACCGGGGCCTGCCGAGACAGATGGCCGCGCAGGAAATGAGGCGGCATCGGCTGCTACTGTAGCAGGTGATCCTACCGCTGCCGAGAAAGCCGCCACAGCGCCTCAGGCAGGAAGCGTACAGAAGCGAGCAGCCGCGATGCCCCGCGAGATTACCGTCAAAGAGCTACAGGGCAGTTGGAAGGTGGTTTCGATTTCTGCGAGCAGCCATACGAAGAAAGCCGTTGCCCGGCGCCTGAAACAGCCGATGCGCGGCGCGATTGTCGATATCTATCCCGAGCAGATGCGCTGGAGCTTCATGCCGCAAAAGAGTGAAGGCAGTAATGATTTTTGCGAAGAGCCGGTGTCCGGCATCATCATTCAGCCCGTTGCCCGCGAGCGCGCCGATGCCTTTTTCGCAGCCGCGCTCAAATCGATGAAACTCGCCTCCGCGGCCACCGGAAATCCGCATGAGTGGCTTTGCGCGGCCGGAGGCAAATGGGGACTGTCTGAAAGCAGCGGCGCTCTCTTTCTGCCGCTCGCACGCGGTGAAATGCTGATGGGCTGGCATGATGGCCGGATATTGCGGTTGAAGCGCATGGGCCGCGCGGCTCCAAAGAATATCAAACCCGAAGCGGTCATCGTCGACCGCGAAGAATAGCCCGCGACCCTCACCGAAAAACTGGCCTTTCCGCCGAAGAGCGATCTGGCCTCCTAAACATTTGCCGTTACTTGTGTTAATGCCATGATGCAAATGTAACGAATCCATGATTTCAACGGGGCCATGATTTCAACAGGGCCCGATTCCAACAGGGGAAGTCGGGGTGGGGGAAGAGGGAAATAGCGCGTTCAGCGCGTTTGTCAGCTATAGTCATGCGGACAAAACGGCGGCTCAGAAGCTGCACCGGAAGCTGGAAGGCTACCGGCTGCCCAAACACGTTGCCGCGCAGCTTGCCGGGCGAGATCAGGGTAATGGCGGAGCGGCTGACGGCAAAGCGGATGGCCGCTTGGGCCAGATATTCCGCGACCGCGAAGATTTGCCCGCCGCACAGGATTTATCGCAATCGGTGAAGGAAGCGCTGAGCGTTTCAGGAGCGCTGGTGGTGCTGTGTTCGCCGGCGGCAAAAGCATCGCCATGGGTCGCGCGCGAGATACAACTGTTCCGTGAACTGCATCCGGGGCGCCCCGTGCTAGCGGCGTTGATCGAGGGCGAACCGGCAGACGCCTTTCCCGAGTCGCTGCTCCAAGGCGGCGAGCCGCTAGCGGCAGATTTGCGTAAAGAAGGCGATGGGCCGAGGTTGGGCTTCCTGAAAGTAGTGGCAGGCATAGCCGGAGTGCCCTTAGACGCCTTGGTGCAACGCGACGCCCAACGCCGCCTCCGCCGCGTGACGATGATCACGGGCGGCGCGCTTGCGGCAATGCTAGCCATGGCCATCATGACATTCATAGCCATCCAATCCCGCAACGAAGCGCAACGCCAGAGGGCGGAGGCCGAAGGGCTAGTGGAGTATATGCTGACGGACTTGCGGAGCGAACTGAAGGGCCGGACGACAATCAGGGTGATGAGCAAAGTCAACAAGCGCGCGTTGGCATATTATGAGGCGCAAGGTGATTTGAATGATCTGCCCGACGATAGTCTGGGACGCTGGGCGCGCCTCTTGCATGCAAGGGGTGAGGATTTCGAGAAGCAGGGCAAGCTCGACGAGGCGCTGGCCAAGTTCACCGACGCCCACCGCGTTACGGAGGCGCTGCTTGAGCGAGAGCCGGACAATCCCGATCGCATTTTTGAACATGCGCAGAGTGAGTATTGGGTTGGTTACGCCGCTTGGCAAAATAGGGATTTGGAGACAACCGGCAAATATTGGCGCGGGTACCTTCGTCAGGCAAAGGCGCTTTCGCGTGTAGAGCCGAGTACAATACGGTCACTGATGGAATTGGGATATTCGAATGGCAACCTTTGCGAACTGACCGCAGGTGCAGGCAAGGATATGTCTATTGCCATCAAATATTGTAAATCATCCATTGTCTATGAAGCTAGAGCGGTTGCGAAAGCCCCCGACAATGTAAGTAACTCTATGGCGTTGGCAAATCGCTATGGCTGGATGGCCGACGCATTGATGAAGGTAGGGCGCTATGACGATGCAATGGCACAGCGGAAAGCTGAGCAGGTATTGATTGATGGCCTTGTGAAAAATGATCCGGAAAATGGAGAGTTGTTGCTGCGGCAAACATGGCCGAAAATCGGCCGAGGTGCGATAGAAATCCAACGCGCAAAACCTACCGCTGCTATTCTTGAGCTCGAGGGAGCGTTGGTACAACTTGAGCTAATCGCAAAGAAATTTCCTTCGGATTATCATATCGTCGCGGTGCAAATTCGTAGCCACACGTTGCTGGCGAAGGTCAAGAAAAAGCTGGGTGGTGGCGATTGGAGTAACCATCAACGGACTGCACGAGCATTGTTTGAAAAGGCAAAGGCTGGGGCAGATGGTGAAGCTGTCCGTCGAATGGCAAGTACATTGGAAATTTAGTCAAGGGAGAGACTAAGATGAAGACCAACAAACTTTCGCGCCGAAAATTCGTAGCACTGTCGGGTGCAACACTTGCGCTCGGTGCGTGCAAACCATCGGACGATCCGCTTTTGGTGGATACACCAATTTCGCCGGATGACGCGGAACGAACGGCAAACGAGTTCTTCAAAAATGCCACCGGTTTTGACCATGGCGACGACCCGCACGTAATTCTTTCTGAACAAAGACGGGCGATGTTCAAGCCCGAGTACATCGCGATTGTACATATTACGTCGAGTGGCGCATGGAGTTTGGATGTAAACCACGCTCACTTCAAATTGTCGCCAGCTACGCTTTCCGACAACACACCGGCCAATAGGTTGAACGAGGCACAGAGCTATTTAGTGGGAAAGCTGAGCGGTCGACATGCTCGCTTTCGAGACAATACCAACATGCGGCCATACAAAAGACAAGATCGCACCTATGCAGACGCCCTTGATTTTGGTGGGTTCGGTTTCGACAGCCAGCACGAGATTTTCATTTTCTTTAATTCGACGGATATTAGGCTAGTTTCAGGTAAATTGATTCTTTTCAAAGATAAGCTAATTGATGACCGGCCCGCTAAACCAAACCATTCCTTTTATGGAGCCAAAATTGAAAATGGTCTCAACGCGCAGTTGAAAGGACAAGGCCAAATGATACGATTGGAGAATTATTTTACCGATGAGCAAGGCCGATCACTGACCGGCAAGAGGCCTGCCCATGAGTACGGTATTGGGATTGGGTTTGTTGCCCCACCAACTCCAAGATTCACCCCTTTGCAGGACAAGTATATCATAATTGACCCTGACACAGGCAATGGCTGGGGGAATGAACCTTAGAAACATTTAGTTGAGGGAAATAAACTCATAGCTAGTGCAATTATGTATATCGGAGGCAGCTAATGATAAAGTGGATCACAAATTTGTTCCGGCCGACAGTCTCTCTCGCGAGCGAAGACGGTCCGGGTTCTGACACGGGGCAAAATCCCGCAGAACCGAAGCCAACAAGTGCAACTTCAGAGCAGGTTTTCGTTCCGAAGTATCTAACTGCTGTGTATATCCGGTTGCGTAATAAGCCAACTGATCCTGCAATATTGGTACGTCATGGCTATAAAAATATCCAAAGTATCACCGATGATAAAGTAAGACAGGAAATGGCAGAAAAACTGCTGAAGGAGGCTGCGGGATCGACAACTTGGAAACGTTCAAACAGCCCTACACAGTGGAGAAGAGAAGAAGATTTTGATATCTTTAACTTCGACAGCCCAAATCTAATTTTTATTATCGTTGATAATGAAGATTTAGAATTTGATGAAAGAAAAAACAACGGAAAGAAAAGAAATCTCGTTCGTTTTGCAGAATTTCTTGCTGAGCCCAATTCTGCAACAATCCAATATAAAAAAGCCGAAGACAATCACGCATTCGTGAATATAGACACTATCCCGACGCTCACAGTATATTCAGATGGCGCAGCTGGACATTTCCCTCGCAAAAAGCTGATCAGACTTGAAAATTGGTTTACGTCAAAGGGCGGTAGTTCACTTTCAAACAAGCAGCTCATGTATTCGATGAATATTCACCTCCTAGCCACAGGCAATGGCGGTCAGAAAATTCCGATTGTTATAGACCCGGATACGGGCAATGGCTGGGGGAACAATCCTTAATGTCCAGAAAATTAAAGTGAATAATAATGCAACGCTCCCCAATATCCTCCGCACAGCCCGTGCCGGTTCTCCGGCGCGGGCTTGGGGGTTGTTTGTGGAAGGGGGGTGGCTTGAGGCTGTCGGTGATGCCAAGGCGCTCACCCTAAAAGGGCGCTTGCTTAAGGATCAGGCCAAATCTGTTTCTGGGGCTGCTGCTGGCAAAGACCGGCTTCGGCTCTATGGCGAGGCGGGGGAGGCTTATGCCGCCTCGGCGAAGATCGAGGCGGGTTCATATCCGCTGATCAATGCGGCGACGCTTGCCTTGCTTGGTGGCAAGGAGGAGCGGGCCAAGGCGCTTGCCCGCGACGTACTCAATATGCTCGATGAAAATCCGCTAGAGGCGGAAACGCCTTATTGGCTCGCGGCAACGCGGAGTGAAGCGTTGCTGCTTTTGGGGCAGGAGGCGGAGGCGCGGGCGGCGCTTTCCGATGCCATCCGCAAAGCACCGCAGGCGTGGGAAGACCATGCCGCGACTATTGGTCAGTTTCGCCTTATCTTATCCGAGTTGGGGGCGGATGCGGGCTGGTTGGAGCGGCATTTGCCGCCCGCCAGCCTGCATTTTCAGGGGGTGATGAGCCTTGCGCCGGACGAGGCCGCATTGCGCAGCCAAATCGATGCCTGGCTTGAGACCGAAAATATCGGTTTCGGTTATGGCGCGCTGGCGGCTGGCGCGGATATTGTGGTTGCAGAGGCATTGCTGGCGCGCGGGGCAGAGCTGCATATATTGCTACCCTGCGACCAGGTAAATTTCCGCGCGCAATCGGTCGAAGCGAGCGCCGGAGATTGGGGCGCAAGATTTGACGCGCTTATGGCCGCAGCAGACAGCGCCGACCATCTTGCCGCTGCCGAAGCGCCTTGCCCCGACGCAGTGGATATTTGCGAGGCCGCCGCCATGGGGCTGGCGCGGCAGAATGCGAAGCTTTTGCAAAGCCGCGCAATCGCGCTTCGTATCGACCGCGACCGCGAACGTGCGGAAACGCGGCTATCGCGCTGGACAGAAAGCGGCGGCCAGTCGCACATTATGCTCGCCGAAAATTCCAAGCCGCGCGGCGCGCGCGAATTTGCATCATGCGGCAGCGTCGCTGCATTGTTGGCTTTTCGCGGGCCGGAACTGAAATTTGACAAGCCACCTACGGGCCTCATCGCGCAGCATAATCTTTCAGCGGTCACCATTTTACAATTTTCAGGGGCCGCCGAAGCGTGGCAAGCTGCGCGCGCTCTGCGGGCCAGCGGCGACGACGGGCATATTCCCGTGGCTATCGATCAGGGGATGGTGAAAGCACCGATCGAACAGAGTGCGCTCTTCCTGCGGGCTTGCGCGCTTTGCGAAATTGCCGCCGAAGGCCAGCTACTTGCCAGCAAGGCCGCCGCATTCCCGTTGCTAGCAAAGTATGCAGATATTCGCGTCGAGGAAGCCGGAGAAGTCCGCGCCGTCATTGGCGCCTTTCCGGCCTATGCGATCATATCTTCAAGCTGACGCGGCGCGACTATTTCCCAGTGGCCATCGGCGCGCGCCAATATCCCGCGCCGCATCAGCGCGTTGATTGCGCGCGACGCCGTTTCGCGCGTCGTTTGCACCGATACCGCAATCGCCGCGACCACCGGCGCGGGCGATATCCGCCCGTCATCATCGCCGCGGCGCAGCAGCTCGGCATAGACCCGCCCGGCTGCTGTTAATGTCGCGCGCGCCGCCATTCGGCCGAACAGCACATCCATTTGGCCAGCAAATATCCGCGCCAGACCGCTGCCGATACCGGCATGTTTTTTTGCCATGCCGGACAGATCGTTGCTCGGGATCATCAGCAATTGCAGGTGGCCTTCGGCAAGAATATCTGCCTGCTGCTCATCGGCCTGCGGGTAAGGGCCGAAAATTTCGCCAGGTTCATAACTGGCAAGCTGGACATATTGCCCATCGACGCCGAGCACATGGGCGCAGGCGCGGCCTTCGATCACCAGATGGCATTGGCCGCATTCATCGCCCTGATGCAGGACAGGGTCACTGCTCGCAAAGCTCTTATGCAGCATCGCCGCATTCATCGTTTCGGCAATATTTTCGGGGCAGTCAAACACCGCCTCCAATATCGCAATGCGTTCCGCTTGTTGCAAACGCGCCCCCATTTTGCCCGCCCTGTTTGGGCCCGGGTGCAATCATATCAAGCAATACGCCGCCGCCAAGAAGAAAATTGGTGGCGCGCAGTCAGCCCGGCATCAGTTCCGGTCAATCATCAGCAACCCGCTATCCTTGACCTCCTCGATCACCGGGAATGTGGATGTTTGCTGCACGCCGGGCAGGTAGGAAATGACATCGCCCAGCAATATCCGGTATCCCGCCATGTCCTTGCAGCGGATCTTGAGCAGATAGTCATAGCCGCCCGCCATCATGTGACAGGCCAGTATCTCCGGAATATCGCGCACCGCGGCGTTGAATTTGTCGAGCATAGCGCGCGCGGTATTTTCCAGCTTCACCTGCACATAGACCAGATGCCCCTGCGCGATACGCTGCGGATCAAGCTCGGCGCGGTAACCGCGAATGAAACCGTTTTTCTCAAGCCGCCTGAGCCGGTTTAGGCAGGGCGTCTTTGTCAGGTTGACGCGGCTGGCGAGATCGACCACCGAAATCCGCCCGTCTTTCTGGATTTCTGCCAATATACGGCGGTCCGCAGAATCGAGATTTGCGAAATTTTCTATCGTCCATCTCCGATCAGCGGTAAATTGCACGCCACCATAGCCTAAAAAACCGAATATCATAGATAATTAGGACAATATGGCTTTCAATTCGGTGATATGAACACTCATCTTCTGGAGATGAGCAATTTCATGGCCAAATTGTCTAAAGCTATTTCAGATCACTATACCATCGATGAATCCGAGCTGTTGGCGCACCTTATAGGCGTGGCCGCTTTGGATGGTGATGCGCGGCGGGCAATATCGGACGGTGCCGGGCGTTTGATCGGCAGGCTGCGCGGCGATGCTAAGCGCCTGTCGCCGATGGATGCGCTGCTCAAGGAATATGGATTGTCCAATAGCGAAGGTGTCATCCTGATGCGGATTGCCGAGGCGCTGATCCGTACGCCCGATGACTTTACCCGTAACCTGCTGCTGCGCGACAAGTTGATCGAGGGTGATTGGGGCGTGCATTTCGGTGCGGGCCGGTCAGCTACGGTCAATGCGGCCACCGCCGGCCTGTCGCTGGCGAAAGGCTGGGCCAAACTTAGCGGCGGGGTAGATGCGCGCAATCTCTTCGCGCGCCTCGGCGACAAGCTAATGCAGTCGGCAGTCAGCCGGGTGATAGCGATGATGGCAGGCCATTTCGTGCTGGGCAGCGACATCAAAGCCGCCTGCCAGCGCAGCGAACAATATGAGCGTGACGGTTTCGCCTTTTCCTATGACATGCTGGGGGAAGCGGCGCATACAGCAGAAGACGCCGAGCGCTATTTTGCGCAGTATCTTGGCGCCGCTGAATATCTGGCGGCCCGGCGCGGGGGGTATGAGCGCAGCAAAGCACCGAGTATTTCGGTCAAGCTATCGGCGCTGCATCCGCGCTATGAATATATCCAGAAAGACCGCTGCCTGCCCGCGCTGGTTGATAAGTTAGTGCAGCTATGCAGCGTCGCGAGTGAGGCTGGTTTTGGGCTCACCATTGATGCCGAGGAAACCGACCGGCTGGAATTGTCATTGCTGATTTTTGATGCGCTGCTTGGCGTGCCAGAGCTTAAGGATTGGACGGGGCTGGGGATTGTCGTGCAGGCCTATCAGCGCCGCGCGCTGCCGGTGATTGAGCAGGTGGCGGCAATGGCGCGGGCGGCAGGCCGACGGATCAATATGCGGCTGGTCAAAGGCGCCTATTGGGATAGTGAGATAAAGCGCGCTCAGGAACTGGGTCTTGCCAGCTACCCGGTTTTTACGCGCAAGGAAAACACCGATCTCAGCTATCTCGCCTGCGCGCGGAAGCTGCTCGAATTTGGCGATGTCATCTTTCCCGCATTCGCGACGCATAATGCGCATACTGCGGCGGCGGTGCAGCATATGGCGCAGGAGAAAGGTGCGGCTTTTGAATTCCAGCGGCTGCACGGAATGGGCGGCGCGCTGCATAGCGAATTACTAGACGAATTTGGCGTTACCAGCCGGATCTATGCGCCAGTTGGACGGCATAAGGAATTGCTGCCTTATCTGGTGCGGCGACTATTAGAAAATGGCGCGAATTCGTCATTCGTAAACCAGCTTGCCGACGAAGCTGTCGATGTAGCTGCGATGACGCGTGATCCAAGCGATACTGTCCGCGGCAATGGCTGCTCTGCCAATTCGGCGATACCCGCGCCGCGCGGGTATTTGCCCAGTGGCAGGAAGCTAGCTGGAGGCGCGGATTGGACGCAGGCAGACGAGGCCAGCCGCTTCGCTGCGGTCATCAAAAAACCGATCAGTTTCACTGCCCGGCCAATCATCGGCGGCATGGCAGCAGAAGGCGATATCTGCCCCTGCAATGCGCCGTATGACGAGGCGTTGATTATCGGACAGAAGGTCGATGGAACAACCGAGCATATCGACAGGGCCGTCTTACTCGCCAAAGCTTCGCGTTGGTCATCGGCAGAGGTTTCGGTGCGTGCAAATGCGCTGCGCCGTGCAGCAGATATGCTTGAAAACGACGCCGACGCCTTCATCAACCTTTGCGTGCATGAGGCAGGCAAAACCGTCCCAGATGCCATCGACGAAATTCGCGAAGCGGTCGATTTTTGCCGTTATTATGCAGATGAGGCGGCGGCGCGGCATAATACACTGCGTCAGCCGTTGGGAACGCTCGCCTGTATTTCCCCATGGAATTTCCCGCTCGCTATTTTTGTGGGTCAGATCGCAGCGGCGCTCGTCATGGGCAATATCGTGATTGCCAAACCCGCCGAGCAAGCGCCGCTGATTGCTTGCCGTGCGGTCAAGCTGCTCCATGCGGCTGGCATTCCCGAAGACGCGCTGCATCTTATCATTGGGAATGGCGCTGAGCTTGGCAGCCATTTGACGCGCCAAGCCGATATTGCAGGCGTCATCTTCACCGGCTCGACCCGCACCGCAAAGGCCATCGCTACTTCGCTGGCGAGTACAGGTCGCGCGCTCATTCCGCTGATAGCTGAAACCGGCGGCATCAATGCGATGATCATCGATTCCACCGCGCTTCTCGAACAGGCGGTGATGGACGTTGCCGCATCGGCTTTTCAGAGCGCCGGGCAGCGCTGTTCGGCCTGCCGCATTGTTTGTGTGCAGGAAGATATCGCCGAAGATTTCGAAAATATGCTCGCCGGAGCGATGGCTGAGCTTGAGGTGGGGCCGCCTTATGATCAGGCATATGACGTCGGCCCGGTGATCGACGCGGCGGCGCTTGCCAATATCGCGCGCCATGCCGGTTCAATGCGCGCGCAGTTTCGGGTGATTGGCGAGAGCGCGGCCCCGGCATCTACAGCGGGACATTATTTCGCGCCGATTGCATTTGCCGTGCCAAAGCTGGCTGCCGTTTCGCAAGAGATTTTCGGGCCGGTGCTCCATGTCGTGCGCTTTGCAGGGAATAAACTGGGGGCGCTGATCGCCGAGATTAATGCGCTCGGTTTTGGCCTAACGCTCGGGCTGCATAGCCGTATCGACGCCCGGATAGATGATGTCGCAGCGCAGGCGCGGATCGGGAATATTTACGTCAATCGCAACCAGATTGGCGCGGTGGTTGGCGTGCAGCCTTTTGGCGGCGAGGGGCTTTCGGGAACCGGGCCAAAGGCAGGCGGGCCGCATTATCTGGCGCGATTATCGCGTACTGCAACCCCTGCTGAAAGCGAAGAGGGCGATGTCGATAGCATTTTTGCCAGAGCATTTGCGAATGCAGAAGCAGATTTTGAGCCGCCCCGGATGCTTGCCGGGCCAACGGGCGAATCCAATCAGCTTTCGCTACATCCGCGTGGCACCATACTCTGCCTTGGCGGGGAGGACAGGGAGGACCTTGCTCGGCAGATCGCCAATTCTATGGCCGCAGGCAACCGGGTGATTGCGGTGATAGGCGAAGATGGTGGCGCGCAGCTTGCCGATATTCGCCGTGCTATGTCGGCGTTGAGGATGGCGAATGATCGCCTGGAAATCATAGAGCCGCTGGACGTTCTGGAGCATTGGCTGTTTGCTGATGAGGTTCACGGTGTTGCCTGCGATGATATCAACCGCGCTGAAATCGCTGGGCTGCTGGCGAGGCGCGAGGGAGCGATTATTCCAATGTTGAGCGGGCGTGATGACGCGGCGCGCTATGGCACCGAACGCACGTTGACGATCGACCTGACGGCGGCTGGCGGAAATGCAGAATTGCTCTCCGCCAGCTGACGCGGCTTAGTTTTTAGTCATTGCCCCGGCGCGGGCCGCGCGCATTACGCGGGCTGCTTGAACGCGGCGCTGGCTTAGATGCCGGTGCGCTTTTCGCTGCGCGGGCCGGCGGGGAAGATTGCCTAGGCGGCGCTGGTCTAGCTGCGCGCGTTGGCCTTGGCTGGGGCGTTGAAGCCGCCGGATTTGGTCTGGCGGTGCGAGCGCCAGGCCGCGAACCACGGCCGGGCCGCGTTGCGCCATTATTTCCGCCCATTGAAGGCATCGCTACTGCGCCGCCCCGGCCCCTGCGTCCGCGATGGCCATCATCGCCATGCCGGCCGCGCCGTCCTGCGTGATCGCCCCGTTCGCGGCGACCATCGGCATGGTCATGGTCGCGTCCTCGATAACCGCGCCCACGCCCGCGGTGGCCGTCACCGCGATTATGATGCCCGCGCTCGCGCGCCCAGGCGTGGCGCCGCTCGCCCCAATGGCGACGATGATGCTTTTTCATGTGATGGCGGTGGCCGCCGCGGTCAAAGATATAAAAGCCATAGCCGGGATAGTAATAATTGTTCCACCAACCGCCGCCATAGCCGATATTGTAAAAGCCATAGCGATTGTCGCAGTCATAATAGCGGTCATAGGGATCATAAGGGTTGCAATCATAGGCGCTGTAACCGGCGCCATAATAATCTTCGCCAAAACCGGCATAGCAACCCGACAGCCCCAGCCCCATCGCTGTCAGCGCCGTTATCTTGAGCAGCGTCTTTGTGCCCATCTTGCTGTCGCGCAATTTTGAAATCACCCGTTTCATATTTCGCCCCTTTTTTCGCTGCGCCATGGTCGCGGTCGGTTTATCGACTCGCTGGCACGTTTGATCGCATCATCCGGTGTATGGATAGCCAGTTGAATTCTATGTGAACATATCTGTTCTGCAATGTTCAGCAAGCCGCCAAAGCAGCTTGTGCCATATTGACATCAATGATAGTAAGGAGTTTAATCGAGCGATTAAACTGGAGAACCAACAAATGGCTCTAGCGAGCAGCGAAGCCGCCAATCCGCATTGGACACCGCGCGTACCAACAAGCGGCCTGTCTCATATCCCCGGAGAGGACGGTCCGCCAATCATTGGCACGACAGTTCGCGTGCTGCGCAATCCGGTTGCCTATGGTGACCACCTCATCAAAACCTATGGCAAGGTGTTTCGCACTAACAGTTTTGGCAACCCCACAGTTTCGTTGATGAGCGCGGAGGCGAACGAGCTGTTATTGTTTGACCGGGGGAAGCTGTTCTCATCTGAACAGGGGTGGGGGCCGGTGCTGAATATGCTGTTCCCGCGCGGTCTGATGCTGATGGATTTCGATCATCACCGGATGGATCGCCGCGCGCTCGGCGTTGCCTTCAAGCCAGAACCGATGCGCGGCTATACCCAAGAAATGAACGACATCATTGCCGGGCAGCTCAAAGGCTGGCGCGGCGATATGCTGTTTTATCCGGCAATCAAGCAACTCACCCTCGATATTGCGGCGAGCAGTTTTCTCGGCATTCCGCTCGGGGCCGAAGCAGACCGGATCAACAAAGCCTTTGTCGATATGGTGCAGGCTTCGGTTGGCGCGGTGCGCAGCCCGCTGCCTTTCACCAAAATGGGCCGCGGCGTTGCCGGGCGCAAATATCTGATTGATTATTTCGCACCTCAGATCGAAGAACGCCGCCGCAACGAAAACCGGCAGGATATGTTCAGCCAGTTTTGCCGGGTCAAGCGCGAAGACGGCGAATATATGACCGATGGCGAACTGGTAGACCATCTCAACTTCTTGATGATGGCGGCGCATGATACGATTACCTCATCGGTGACATCGCTCGTCTGGATGCTTGCCAAAAACCCCGAATGGCAGGAAAAGCTGCGCGCCGAATGTTTCGCCATCGCGCCCGCCGGGGCGAGCATCACCCATGATGATCTCGGCATGTTTGAACTGACCGAATATGCGTTCAAAGAAGCGCTGCGGATGATCCCGCCCGTCCCCGCCATCCCGCGCCGTGCGCTGCGCGATTTTGAATTTATGGGGCATCATATTCCTGCCGGAACAGCGGTTTCGATCAGCCCGTCTTACGTTCACATGATGGAAGAATATTGGGAAGACCCCCAGACCTTCGATCCGATGCGCTTCACGCCGGACAAGGTGAAGGCGCGGCATAAATATGCGTGGGTGCCCTTCGGCGGCGGCGCGCATATGTGCCTCGGGCTACATTTCGCCTATATGCAGACCAAGATATTCATGCACCATCTGCTCACCAGTGTGCGCATCGAGGCGGCAGAAGGCTACGAACCCAAATGGCAACCCTGGCCGATCCCGAGGCCGAAAGATGGGCTAAAGGTGCGGTTGGTGGAGATTTGAGGGCGCGCCATGCTGAGTATAAGAAAAAGGCCGGTCACGCCTTCACGGACCGGCCTTTTTTTAATCAATAATTCTAAGACTAGAACCCTTTGCGGATTGTCACCCCGAATGTGCGCGGCTGGCCGACCCTAAAGCCTAGCCGTGCGCGGCCGCCGCGTTCGCGGTCAAAGGATAGGAGCGCGTTCTCGTCAAAGACATTCTTTACATACAGAATGATATCGAGCGCGTTGGCGAGTTCAATACCGGCGCTCACATTGATCAATTGATAGGATGGCAGCTTCAAATTGACCACCGTCGCATCGGCACCGGATGCACCGCCAAAGGGCAGGCCGGAAACGAAGCTACGCGGGTTGTTCACCTGATCGCTCGGCTGCGTGAAGCGGCTTCCGACATGCTGAAACGACGCATTGATATAGGCCTCTCCGCTATCGCCGACGGGCCATGAATAGGTCGCATTGGCCGACGCCTGGAATTTTGGCACCGAAGGCAATTGGTTGCCATCCTGCACACCGCCCAGCACTGCGCCGCCGCCATCGACTACGGTTGAATCAAATTTTGCCTCGATCAGCGAGCCCGAAATGCCGATATCCAGACCGTCGACGATCTCTCCGCCAATTTCCCATTCCAGGCCAGCGGTATGCGCCTTGGGAACATTGAAGGAGACCCGTGAGGAGCAGGAGCCTGCATCCAGCGTCACCTGCAAATTGGAAATATCGGTATAAAATGCCGCGACATTGAACCGGATACCGGCCTTTTGTGCCTTCATACCCAGCTCATAATTCCACAATGTTTCGTCGTCATAATCCTGAAAGGCGCCAAAAATGGCGGCATCGGCAGGAGTGCAAAGCGGGATGTTCAGGGGGTCATTGACACCGCCGAGGCGAAAACCTTTAGAAGCCTGGGCATTGAAGGTGACGCCATCAAGCACTTCATAGCTGAGCAGGAGCCGCGGCGTGAAGCCGGTGGATGCGGTTTTATCAATCACCCCGGTGTCGCCATTGGCAAACAGTCCGCCGGTCGTGATCGTGCGGGTTTCGCTAAAGTCATAATAACGGCCGCCAGCCGTTACCGTGAAGGCATCGGTCAGATCGAAACTGGCTTCGCCAAAGACAGCAAATTGTTCGATGTCATAATCAAGATCGGAGTTGAACGGCGAATCTACGCCGAAGCCATTCGCCACCGCAGCCGATGTCCCCGCGCCCAATGTCGCGTCTGTAAAGGCATCATATCCCGGGGTCGGCAGGCGCTGTTTATAATCACGCGTAACCGACGAATAATATCCGCCAACAACCCATTGGAAGCGGCTGTCATTATCAGATGCAAACCTGACTTCCTGGCTGAATTGTTCAAGCTCGGTCGTGTCGCGTAAATTGGAAGGGATCGTTACTGCCGCAGCGGGATAGCCAAGATCAACCGATACCGAACCTGTCAATGCGCTCGCATCGCGGCTCACCAATATGGAACGGTCGGTAAAGCTGGTCACCGTTGTCATCGCAACGCTTCCCAATTCTGCATTGATGACAAGATCGGCAATCAATGTCTTATCTTGAAATGCCTCGCGGAGCAGCAGATGTTGCTGGCGCTCACCCAATGTGACTGCGGGCCGCGTTGTTGTGAACGGGTTGGCAAACAGGTTGAATACTTCCTGCCGGTTAAAACCGTCTGCGGTAATTTCCTGATAAATGACCCGCGGTGTGATCGTAAAGCCTTCGGTCACCTCAGCGGTTAGCGCAATGCGGCCACCGACGCGTTTGCCCGAATTCACATTCTCATCGACGCCGCCGCCTTCGCGAAGCGCATCAATGAATCCGCCATATCTTGTATAATATCCGACCGCACGTACCGCCAGCCTGTCTTCGGACAGCGGGATGTTTACCGCCCCCTTCAGATGCCAGCCGAGATCATCGCCATCGACCAGTTGTACATCGCCTTCAAAAAGAGCGCTCACATCGTTCAGATCGGGCTGGTTGGTAATATAACGAATGGTGCCGCCGATCGAGCCGGAACCAAACAATGTCCCCTGCGGGCCGCGCAGAGTTTCCACGCGGTTCAGATCGAACAGATCAAGGTCAGGGGTAAATAGTGACAGCGAGATTACCGATTCATCAAGATAGACACCGACCTGTTCTTTAACGCCGGGCTGATCGCGGACAATCTGTCCGGCAGATACGCCGCGAATGGCGACCTGGCTCTGGCCGGGGCCGAGATTTTGAATGGTTAGGCCGGCCACATTGCGCGAAATATCTTCCAGTGTGGTCGCGCCGGCTCTTTGTATGTCTTCCTGCGTCTGGGCATTGATTGAGAAGGGAATGTCCTGAAGATTGGCATCCCGCTTGGTTGCCGTCACGATGATGACGTTGCTATCTTCTTCTTCTTCCGCAGCAGTATCCTGCGCGGCTACGGGCGATGCGGCGCCGACAACGGCCAGTATGGAAACGCCTGTAAGAAAGCTGATAGCTTTTTGTGAAATCGCTATTTTCATGACAAAATCCTCTCCATTATTTTTCGGATTTCTACGCGGCACATCCGTCTTCGGCGATGCTAGGCGTAGAAAAAATAATACATGGCAATGGACGCAGTTATAACGAAACAACCGCCAGATGCCATGCGCCAGTAACAATATTAGTGATTTTCTGACGATATGTTGCCTTAATGCCGCAACGAGGCCTTTATGAAATCAATGCACGACCGTCGTCGCGACGCTATATTAGGAAATTGAACTTGGGCCAACGCCGCCATATCTAATACCGGAAAGATGGGCCATTTCGCGTTTCCATGTGGTAATGTCGCGCAGTTCCATGTCTGACAAATTGTCATGACCACAGGCGCGGGCGAGAACTTGCATAAGCTCCACACTGGCTGCAAAATACCGTGCCAATTTTTGCGCGCCAATTTGAACATCCAAGCGTGCACGCAATTCCGGTTTCTGTGTGGCTACACCGGCGGGGCAATTATTGGAATTACACATGCGAGCGGCAATACAGCCGACGGCCTGCATGGTTGAATTGGAAATTGCGATAGCGTCTGCACCAAGCGCCATGGCTTTGACAAAATCCTCTGCGACGCGAAGGCCGCCGGTAATGACCAATGTGACCTCCCGGCCGGTTTTCGCATCGAGATGTTTTCGCGCGCGGGCGAGCGCCGGAATGGTTGGCACCGAAATGTTATTACGAAAAATCAAAGGCGCAGCGCCTGTACCGCCGCCGCGTCCATCGAGGATGATATAATCCGCGCTGGCTTCCAAGGCGAAATCAATATCGTCTTCAATGTGATTGGCGGAGAGTTTGAAGCCTATCGGAATACCGTCCGTTCGCTCGCGCACTTCATCGGCCATTTTTTTGAAATCAGCCGCCGTGTTCAAATCAAGGAAAGTTGCTGGTGAAATGGCAGTCTGCCCAGGCTCAAGCCCTCGCACCTCGGCAATTTTGCCCTGGACTTTTTCGCCCGGCAGGTGGCCGCCCGTGCCGGTTTTGGCGCCTTGCCCGCCTTTGAAATGAAAGGCCTGAACCTTTTCCACCAGTTCCGGTTTCCAGCCAAATTTTGCCGAAGCGAGTTCGTAGAAATAGCGCGAATTTTCGGCTTGTTCCTCTGCCAGCATACCGCCTTCGCCGGAACATATCCCCGTCCCGGCCATCTCTGCGCCGCGGGCCAATGCGGTCTTGGCCTCTTCGGATAATGCGCCATAGCTCATGTCAGATACAAATAACGGGATATCCAGCTGAAGGGGCTTGTTCGCGCGCGGGCCGATAATGACCGAGGTTGAAACAGCTGTGCCATCTTGCAGCGGTTTGCGCGCCATTTGCGCTGGCAATATCTGGATATCATCCCAATGCGGCAGGTCTTTGCGCGGCACGCCCATTGATCCCATTTCACCGTGATGACCCAGCTTCGACAGACCATTTTTGGCCAGCTCATGAATATACGCAACGGTCGGTTCTTCAGGCGTCGGTGTGGCCGTTGGAATAGCCGATTTCGACGCTGGTTTCGGAGCCGGGTCGCCCACATTCAAATCACCAAGCTTGGTATGGCTACCGTCACAGAAGGGAGCGTTAGCGCTAGCCTTGCATTGGCACAAAGCAGCACTCTCTGCTTTTTCCGCGGTGAATTTCATCGGCGTGATATCCGTGCCTTTATGCGAGCCATCACAAAAAGGTTGATTGGACGAACGTCCGCAACGGCACCAATAATAGTCCTTACCCGCTTCCAGCTCGACCTTTGCCGGATGCTTGGCCGCAATGATTGCTGTGCTCTTGTCGGTCATATCAACTCCCTAATGCCGCATCAAATCATACAACAATCTGTTTAGTGAGAGACTTTGAAATCTGCAAAATGAAACGGTAATTTTTACAAGGTATTAGGTGCATTCGCACCCTTACCCACTATTCCTGAGCGCCGTTGCGATGGCATTGATCGTCAGTTGTATTCCTTCGCGGATGCGCTCGTCCTTCTCGCCTGCTCTGTGGCGTTTCATCAATTCTATCTGGAGCAGGTTGAGTGGTTCTATGTAGGGAAGCCGCAGCATGATCGAATTATGTAGCGCGGGGTTCGCGTCCAATAGATGCTCCTGCCCGGTGGCGGCGAGCAGGCTGTCATGCGCTTTTTGCCAGCCGCTCTTGATCCGCCCGAACAGATCATCGGCAAGCGCTTTATCTTCGACTAGGTCAGCATAATGCGCCGCTATGCCCATATCCGATTTGGCCAGCACCATTTCCATATTGGCAAGGATGGCTTGGAAGTAAGACCATTCGCCCGCCATTGCTTTGAGCAAACCCTTATCTTCAAAATCGTGCAAAGCCTGCCCCGTGCCATACCAGCCGGGCAGCATCACGCGGGCCTGCGCCCAGCTAAACACCCAGGGGATGGCGCGCAGATCTTCGATGGCATCGCTCGCCTTGCGGCTTGCGGGGCGCGAGCCGATTTTCAGGCCGGATATCTCGCTGATCGGGGTCATCTGGCGAAAGAAGGTTTTGAAGCCATCGGTGCCGTAGACTAATCCGCGATAATTCTTGAAGGCGACGACGGATAGATCGGCCATAGCCGCGCGGAAGCGTTTTTCGTCCGCCGCAGCGATCTTATCGGGTGAGAGCGTCGCCAGCATTGTGGCCGAGGCCATCGTTTCAAGGCTTACCAGTGCATTGTCGACCGTGCCATATTTGGCGGCGATCACCTCGCCCTGCTCGGTGATGCGGATGCGGCCCTGTACGGTATCTTTTGGCTGGGCCTTGATCGCGCCGAATGCCGATCCGCCGCCGCGCCCCACTGCGCCGCCGCGGCCATGGAATAGCTGCATCGATACGCCAACCTCCGCAAACACCGGCGTGAGCGCGCTGCTTGCTTGGTAAAGCTCCCATGTCGAGGTGATATAGCCGCCGTCTTTGTTGCTGTCGGAATAGCCGATCATCACTTCCTGATACCCGCGCGCCTTCGCGAGCGAGCGCATTGGCGGTAGCGCGAAAAAGGCTTTCATCGTTTCAGGGGCGGCTTGCAAATCAGCGACGGTTTCGAACAGCGGCACCGACATTATCGTGGCCGACGGCGTGCCGTCTTCGGCAACACGGTACATGCCCGCCTGTTTGACTAGAACATAAACCTCCAGCATGTGTGACACGCTTTCGGTCTGGCTTATGTTGTAGGTGGTGATCGCGGCCTCGCCATAGCGCCCCTGTGCTTCGGCAGCAGCGCGGATGATGGCCAGCTCCTTCGCTGTCTCATCGCTATACTTATGCCACTCGTCGGCGAGCGGGCGGTTATGCGAAAGCTCGGCGAGCAGCAGCTTCACGCGCGCATCTTCGTCCAACGCCTGATAATCCGCCTCTACGCCCGCAGCCTTCATCAGCTCGGCGATGACGCGTTCATGCACGACGCTATTCTGGCGCAGATCGAGCGTTGCAAGATGGAAGCCGAAAATCTCAACGCTGCGAATCAAGCGCCCCAACGCGCCGCCGGTCGATAGCGCGCCTCCGCCGCCCGCCGCCAGTGCTGCGGCTAGCGTGGCGAGATCGGCGCGCAATTCCTCGGGCTTGCCGTATGCTTCACCGGTGAGCGGTGACGGGCGTGGCGGTTGATCCCCAACCAGATCGATATGCGTGGCGCAGAGCCGCGCATAGATGCCCGATAGCGCCCGGCGATAAGGCTCATCGGCACGGCTGGGCGCGGCGTCCCCGCTTTTGTCGGCCAATGCCTGCACTTCGGCGGGCGTATCGCTATTGCGGCTGGAGATCGAAATCTCCGCGCCGAGGCCATGGATTTGTTCCAGATAATGACGGATCGCGGTGCCGCCATCGCGGCGCATGGCATAGCGCAGCGTATCGGCATTGACGAAGGGGTTGCCATCCCTGTCGCCGCCGATCCATGTGCCCAGCTTTACAAAACCCGGCGGCCGGTGGCCTAGCGCCTTCTCCCAGCGCATATAGAGCTTTGGCAATGCGATGAGGAATATCTGCTGCATATAGCTGCGTGCATTTTCGATCTCATCGCTGACGAACAGCTTCTCGCCGCGCAATATCCGCGTTTGCCACAGCAGCGCGATTTGGCGGTAAATGGCGTCTTCCACACCGTCGCCATCGGGCGTGACAGTCTGGCCCGCATCGCGCATCGCCATCAGTGCAGCGATGTGGTTTTTATGATCGATGATGCTCTTGCGCCGTACCTCTGTGGGATGCGCGGTAAGCACTGGCACGATCAGGCTACGGCTGAGCATATCGAGGATCGTATCATCATCAACGCCCTCGCCGCGCAGCCGGGTCAGCGCTTCGGCAAAGCTGGCGCCATCCTCTTTGGCAACGCCCTGCCTGTCTTCGGAGAGATTGGCGAGCAGCGAGAAAAACATGAAGCCGCGGACAAAATCGAGCGTATCATCAAGCGATAGCGCGCTCAGCCCCCGGTCGCTATCATCCGCGCCATCGACGCCGCGATACCGGTCGACGCTGGCACGGCGGATATATTCGGTCTGGCGGTAAAGCGTGTCACCGCCATAGGCGCGGATAACATCGCCGAGCATCTTGCCCAGAAAGCGGATGTCAGGATTTTGGGAGATGGCGGATTTTTGGCTGCTGTCACTCATGCCGCCTTCATCGCCCTAGCGGCGAGTGAGGTCAAGAGCAGGCAGGCTAACCGATGATGCCGAACAGCCTGTCGATCTCTGCATTCTGCGCGTTCACAATGGCGGTGATGCGCGTCTGGGCCGGTTTCATGAGCGGCGCATAGCTAGGCGAACCTGACGAGAGCGCGTCATCGAGCTGCCCAAGCAGTAGCTGATCCAGCTCGGCCAGGGCAGCCACCGCGTCGGCGCGGCTCCGGTCGAGGCGTGACAATGAAATTTGCGCATCTGTCCAGCGGTCGCTGCCCTGGCCCGCCCTGCGTGCGGCGGCGGCCTTTGTCTGGACAGCGGGAAGCAATGCGCGAAAGCTCGAATTTGCTTTCTTGGCGCGCGATTCGAGTGCGGCTATCTCGCTAGCCAGCGATGCCGGAAGACTGGCCGGCTGCGGCGCTTTCACGCCCCGGGTGCTCGCCATTGGGTCTTCATCTTCATAAGGACGCTTTGCCAGCGACGGGAATGTAGCATCGGGGGAGCTTGCACAACCAGCAACGCTGCCTGCGATGAGGGCGGGGAATATAAGCAGGGAGAATATCGGGCGTTTCATACCGCTAATGTTTAGGCGTCCAAAGGCCGCCCCGCAAGAGTCGTAATAGCGCGGAAAAAGCGGGTGAAAAGCGTTGACAAAGATTGGGTGATCGCCTAGCTGCGCGCTCTTCCGGAAAGATGCAGGGGAATCACCCTTTCTGTGTGCTGCCCGGAAGGCGGATGGGGGTATACCCCTTGATGCTTGAATGAAGCCATTTTGGAAACGGAAACGAGAATTAGCCATGTTCGCTATCGTGCGCACAGGCGGCAAGCAGTATCGCGTTGCCGCCGGAGACAAGATCGCAGTTGAAAAGCTGCCCGGAGAAGCAGGCGACAAGGTCGCGCTGGACGACGTTCTGTTCGCAGGCGACGAAGGCAAAGCTGCGACCACAAAGGGTCTTTCCGTATCGGCAGAGATCATCGCGCAAGAGCGCGGCGAGAAAATCGTCGTCTTCAAAATGAAGCGCCGGAAAAATTATCGCCGCAAGCAAGGCCACCGCCAGTCGTTGACGTTGCTAAAGATCCTCGCCGTGGGCAAGGAAACAGCAAAGAAGGCCGCGCCGACGAAAGAGGCTGCGCCCAAAAAAGCTGATAAAAAGCCGGCAGAAGAGAAAAAAGCTGCTCCTAAAAAGGAAGTCGCTGCAAAGAAACCCGCTGCTAAAAAGGCACCAGCCAAAAAAGCAGTCGCCAAGAAGAAAGATAGCTGAGCGGGGCGCGAACCCCATTCGGCAGATTTAAGGAGTTTTAGACCATGGCACATAAAAAAGCAGGTGGTTCAACCCGTAACGGTCGCGACAGCGCAGGCCGCCGTCTTGGCGTGAAGAAATTTGGCGGTGAAACTGTGGTAGGTGGCAATATTATTATCCGCCAGCGCGGCACCAAGACCTATCCCGGCGCAAATGTCGGCATGGGCAAGGATCACACCCTATTCGCGCTAACTGGCGGCCGCGTGCGATTCCACGCTGGCAGGCTCGGCCGCAAATATGTGTCGGTCGATATGGCAGCGCAAGCCGCAGAATAATCGGACAATCAATAATGGGTTGCCCTAACGGATGACCCGGAAGCGGTTTTGTAAAGCCCGCTTCACCTGACAGGGAGACGGGTCAACCGGTCTCCCTTTCTTTTTGGTATTTTCTCTCTGTCCAAATGTTGCAGGCAAAACGCCGCAGGAGAGAGGCTATGTTCGCCAGAACCAACAGATTACTGCTCAGGCCAAGCTGGCCCGAAGATGCCGAAGCGATTTATTCGGCGATCAATGACGAGGAGATTATCCGCAACCTGGCGCGTGCGCCGTGGCCCTATACGCTGGACGATGCGCGGAGCTATACTGCTGTGGAGCATGACCGTCTCTATCCTGGCTTCCTGCTGTTCAAGCGCACGAGCGGCGCACCAATCCTGATCGGCTCTTGCGGCCTTGGGGATCGCGACGGAGAGGCCGAACTCGGATATTGGATAGCGCGCCGCTATTGGGGACAAGGATATGCCAGCGAAGCCGCGCGCGCGGTTGTCGGAATAGCGAGAGCCATTGGCCATAGGCGGCTTTCCTGCGGGCATTTCGTGGACAATCCGGCATCGGGGCGCGTGATGCTAAAGCTAGGCTTTCGACCATATGGCAAGATCGAGCAGCGTTATAGCAAGGGGCGCGGCAAAAGCGCAGCCTGTGTCACCATGGAATTGTCATTTGATGATGCCCACCTGAAGGCGGCTTGAAGTTTTGGTTCGGCCGGTATTTATTTGTCAGAATTTGCTAGCGCAAATCGCGGCACCAGCCGGCTCCCCCGCCCGAACCACCCATGACATTATACTGATTGGGTGGTTCGGGCGGGGGAGCGGGCTGGTGCCGCATCAAAAGGCGCTTCGAGCCTTTTGCAAATAAACCGCTGGGTCTGACAGGCAAACCGATCCACTCCCACAGCTCACAAAAAACCTAGGCCGCTTTCGGCAACCTGACTTTTTTGCGGCGCTCGCCCAAACCGTCACCGGCTTCAGATGCTGCCTTGGCGGCCTGCAATTCGGCGAAAACCCGTTCGCCCTTGGTAATCAGATGGCGGTCGTCGGTGGCGGCTGGGTGGAAACCGGGCTTCAGGAACCGTGCCCATGGCCGCATTATATTTCGCCCGATGCCGCCCTTGCCAAAGCCGAAACGCACCGAACCTGCAAAAGCGCCAAGCCTGCTATAGCCGTCCTGGCGCAGCAAGGTTACCTGCCCGCGCGTCCGGTTGATGAAGAAGCTGGCGGTGATCGCGAGCATCATCGCAGTGCGTATCGACCAGCGCTTCGCGGCCGACCAGTCTTTGGTTGCCACCAAAAAACAATCATAAGCGACTGCTTTATGCTCGACCTCCTCGACCGCATGCCAAATCCACAAAGGCATCTGCTCTTCGTCGGCACCGGCAAGATGCGCGTCATTTTCCAGTATTTCCGCCGCGATGATCGCGGTGAAATGTTCGGTACAGGCGGTGGCCAGCAATTTTGTAATGTCGCTGCTACCCCGAAAGCGGTTCACAAGCCTGCCAATCACATCTTCAAGCTTGCTGATATCGTAACCGGAGCGGATGATCGCTTGATTCATATCGTCATGCTCACGGCTATGCGCAGCTTCCTGTTCAACAAATTTGCGCAGGTCGGCATCGAGCGCGGGCGGCATTTTGCCGCGCCACGGCGCCATCGATCGCACCATAAAAGCCTCACCCTGCGGGAAAATGGCGGAAAGCGCGTTGAAGAAGGCGGTGCCAAACGGGTCGCCGCGCAGCCAATGGCGCCGCGGCGTAGCTGCGCCATTCTGGCGGAATTCGCGCGGCGTTAGCCCTGCCGCTTTCGCAGCATCCTTGGCGGCCTCTTCGCCATTTTTTACGCTTTTTCCCCTTTGCATGCAGCCGGGTTAGAAGAAGGCGATGAAATAACACTTAAAATGCAGGGTTAACGGGAATTAAAGACTATCATAAATCTATGTTTTGGAGATGTTTTACCTGTCAAAATTTGTGAAACAGCGCGTGTTCCGGTTAGGCTCCCTTTCTGCTATACAGCGCGCTTGCCAAGCCGCCTTGCTTTGCCGATAAAAGGGCAGAGCGGTTTATCGGGAAAAGTAGCTATGACTTCGGGCAGCAGGAAAAAAAATACTGACAAAGCGTCCGGGCCGCGCCGCCTTTCGCCCGAGGCGAGCCGTCTTGCGGCGCTTGAAGCAGCGCGCATATTACTCATTGAAACCGGGCCTCAGGCGGTAACTCTGAAGGCAGTGGCGACGCGCGTGGGCCGCACGCATGCCAATTTGCTCCATCATTTTGGCTCCGCTTCGGGATTACAGCGTGCATTGGCCGGGCATTTGACGCGGGGCATCTGCGCGAAGATCGGCGATGCAGTTGAGCAGACGCGCGGCGGCAACATGACGCCGCGTGAGCTGGCTGACCTGATATTCGATGCTTTTGACCGCGAAGGCGCCGGCGCGCTGGCATCGTGGATGCTGCTTTCGGGCAACGAAGATGCGCTCGACCCGATTGTCGAGACAATCCATGCGCTGGTCGATGATATTGCAGAAGATGGCCATGCTGATGCGCAATTGCACCGGCTAACTCTGGAAATGGTGCTTTTGGCATTGGGCGACGCGCTGCTTGGCGGGCCGCTGTCGGCGTCGCTCGGGCTGGACCGGACGGCGGGGCGAGAGATTGCAGGCAAGAGAATTGAGCAATCATTCCTTGAAGAGGCAGCCAAGCAGGAAGCCGCCAACGACGTTGATTGACCGGCCAAGTTTGAACGCTTGACCGATTGCGTTCGCTAGAATCTGGCGCTAGCTTTAGCCAAAGTAAAGAGGGAGTATTTGCGTGGCCGCTGAGCAATTCGACGATTTTGACGATCATGCCAATCTGGTGTCGCTATTTCTGGCGCGCGCCGAGCTGCGCGGTGATCGACCCTTTCTGTGGCGAAAGGAAGCCGGCGAATGGTTCAGCCTGAGCTGGGCTGAAGTTGCCCGGCGGGTCGCCGGACTTGCCAAATCGCTAAAAAAACTGGGTCTTGAACAGGGCGACCGGGTGATGCTTGTGTCGGAGAACCGCCCCGAATGGTGCATCGCCGATCTGGCTATTATGGCGGCGGGCTGCGTCACCGTGCCGACGTATACCACCAATACCGAGCGCGACCATCAGCATATTTTGGACAATAGCGCATCGCGCGCGATCATTGTCTCAACCGCTAAACTGGCAAAATCGGTGATGCCTGCAGCGATAAGGTCATCCGAGGCCGAATTCATCATTGGTATTGAACCCTTGAAGGTGGCGCAAACGGGGCAGCTCGCAATCCACGACTGGGCCGATATGGTCGCTGGCACGGACAAGGATGTCGCCGCGCTCACCAAGAAAATGGCAAAAGTTGGGCCCGATGAACTCGCCTGCATAATCTACACAAGCGGGACGGGCGGTGCGCCGCGCGGCGTGATGCAGCCGCACCGCGCGATCATGCATAATGTTGCAGGGTCGGCTGCGATATTACGCGAAGATTTCGGCATAGGCGACGAGGTATTCCTTTCCTTTCTGCCGCTATCACATGCCTATGAACATTCCGGCGGGCAGTTTCTTCCGATCGGCGTTGGCGCGCAGATATATTATAGCGAGGGCTTGGAAAAATTATCTTCCAATATGGAGGAGGTTAAACCGACGATGATGGTGGTCGTGCCGCGCCTGTTCGAGGTGCTGCGAGCGCGAATGATAAAGGCGGTGGAAAAACAGGGCAAGATGCCATTTTATCTGCTCGACAAGGCGCTGACGATTGGCGAACGTGATTTTACCGGCAAGAAACGCCTGCGCGACACACCGATGCGGCTGCTTCTCTCTCGCACCCTAAAGCCAAAGATAAAGGCGCGGCTTGGCGGGCGGATCAAGGCGATGATTTCGGGCGGCGCTCCGCTCAATCCCGACATCGGTATCTTCTTCCAGTCGCTCGGCGTCACGTTGCTGCAAGGATACGGCCAGACCGAATCCGGCCCTGTCATCAGCTGCAACCGTCCAAAGACTGGCTTGAAAATGGACACCGTTGGTCCGCCTGTAAAAAACACTGAGGTTGAGATTGCCGATGATGGCGAGATCCTCGTGCGCGGGCCGCTGGTGATGCTGGGCTATTGGCGCAACAAGGTGGAAACCAAGCGCGTTGTCAAAAAGGGCTGGCTGCACACCGGCGATGTTGGCCATATCGATGATGCCGGACGGATCGTCATTACCGACCGAAAAAAAGACCTGATCGTCAATGACAAGGGCGACAATGTCGCGCCGCAAAAGGTTGAAGGCATGCTTACACTGCAACCAGAAATTTTGCAGGCCATGGTATCGGGGGACAAGCGGCCTTATGTTGTTGGCCTGATTGTGCCTGACCCTGAATGGGCACTCGAATGGGCGCGCGAACAGGGCATGAAATATGATTTTGCCGCGCTTCAGGACAATCCCGAATTTCGCGCTGGTATCAGAGCGGCGGTTGACCGGGTAAATGCCGATTTGTCAGTGGTTGAAAAAGTCCGCAGATATGAATTTGCAGAAGAGCCTTTCGCGATCGAGAATGGCGAGATGACCCCGAGCATGAAAATCCGGCGCCATGTGATCAAGGAGCGCTATCAGGCGAGGCTGGACTCTATGTATAAGGCGTGAGTGTTACGCGCTATCCGCATAGCCCGCATGGATCAAAAATTCGACATTGCCTTTCGGCCCGGTGATCGGGCTGGTGGTCAGCCCGCTTACCTGCCACCCGGATTCTTCAAGCCACGACTTCACCTCATCGCAAACGCGCGCATGCACCTTTTCATCGCGTACCACGCCGCCCTTGCCAACTTCTTCGCGGCCGGCTTCAAATTGCGGTTTGATGAGCGCGATGAGCTGCGCGCCCTGCCTCGCGAAGGTCAACGGGCGTTCGAGCACTTTGGCAAGGCCGATGAAGCTGGCGTCGCAAACGATGATGTCGATGGGTTCGGGGATATGCGCGTCGGTCAGGATACGCGCGCTGGTTTGTTCATGGACGATGACGCGGTCATCATCTCGTAATTTCCAGGCAAGCTGATTGGTGCCGCTGTCTACAGCATAGACTTTTCGCGCGCCTTTGGTCAGCAATACATCGGTGAAGCCGCCGGTCGAGCTGCCCACATCAATGGCAACCATGTCGGCAACATCGAGATTAAACTCCTCCAATGCATGCGCGAGCTTGACCCCGCCGCGCGAAACCCAGGGATGATCCTTGCCCTTCAGCACAATCTTTGCATCGAGCGCCACTTGCAGCCCAGCCTTTTCGGCCTTGCGCTCACCGACCATCACCAGCCCCGCCATGATCAGCGCTTGCGCGCGGCTGCGGCTTTCCGTCAGGCCCCTCTCGACAAGCAGTTGATCGATGCGGATTTTTTGCGAGGCCATATGGTTACTGCCCTAGCCACCATATCGATTTTTGGCCATAACGCTGTTCATGCGCACCCGATTCCCACTTTTGGCCCGATTCTCTTTTCTCGCAGGCTTTGCCTTGCTCGCTGCCTGTTCGGCTCCGCCGCCGCCTGCGCCGGAAACCTTGCCAGAGCCAGTGCCGCAGGTCGAACCATCCAAGCCGGCGCTCGTGCAACCGACCGGAGCATGGATTGACTGGCCGATTACGCCTGGCGATTGGGTTTACCGCCGCGATGCGCGCGGTTCGATTGCGCTATTTGGCGCTGCGGGGAGCGACGCGCTGGTGACGCTGCGCTGTGACCGGCAGCGCGGACGGATATATATTGCGCGTGCATCGGCGCAGCAATCAGCGCAGTTTAATCTACGCAGCAGCGCGCGGTTGAAACAGCTTTCGGCGCGCACAACCGCAGGTGCAAAGCCTTATGTTGCAGCCGAGATCATGCCAAACGATCCGATCCTTGATGCGCTGGCCTATAGCCGAGGGCGGATCGCGCTGGAAACGTCCGGCGAAATTTCGCTGGCGCTGCCCGTATGGTCAGAAATTGGCCGGATTGTAGAAGATTGCCGCAGGTAGAAAGCGCAGATGTCGACCCATATTCGGGGCCGCCGGGGCTTTCTTGGCGGCTCTTTTCATTTGTCCGCGCCCGCCCTACAGAGGTGATCAGCAACATATGGAGATAAAATGGTCGATGTAGCGCGGATCCTTTGGAAATTTGTCGTCGGAGTGAAAGATGTTCTGGCGCTGCTTTTTCTGTTGGTATTTTTCATTGCGCTGTTTGCGGCGCTGTCGGCATCGCCCAACCCCGGAAGCGTGCGTGACGGTGTGCTACTGCTCGAATTTGACGGCGCTGTTTCAGAGCAGCCCGCAGCGATTGATCCGCTGAACGCTTTGCTGTCGGGTGCTGCGCCGGTGCGCGAATATCGTCAGCGCGATATTATCCGCGCGTTGGAAATGGCCGTTGAGGACGAGCGCGTGAAGGCGGTTGTGCTTGATCTTGATAGTTTTCTCGGCGGCGGGCAGGTGAGCCTTGCCGCGATTGGTGAAAAGCTGGATGCGGTGAAGAAGGCAGACAAGCCGGTTTACGCTTACGCCACAGCTTATGTCGATGATGGCTATCAACTCGCCGCACATGCCAGCGAAATATGGGTAAACCCGCTGGGCGGGGTGCTTCTGACTGGGCCGGGCGGTTCACGGCTTTACTATAAGGGCTTGCTCGATAAAACCGGGATAGAAGCGCATGTTTACCGCGTCGGCACCTACAAAAGCGCGGTTGAGCCATATCTCCGCGCCGACCAATCGCCCGCAGCGAAGGAAGCGCTAAAGGCGGTCTATGATGAATATTGGGAAAGCACCCTAACTGCCATAGCCAAGGCGCGGCCCAAGGCGAAGCTTAAGGGCATGCTTAATGACCCGGCGGGAATTGTCGAGGGCGCGAAAGGTGATTTGGCGAAGCTAGCGGTAGATAGCGGCCTGGTCGATAAGACCGGCGACCGGATCGCCTTCGGGAAATATCTTGCCGAAAAATATGGTGAGGGAGAAGAGGAAAAAACCGGCAGCTTTGCCAGCTTTAACATGGCGGCGTTGCTCGCCAGCGCCCGCGCGCCGCATGATGGCGACCCGATAGCGGTGATCACCGCAGCAGGCACGATTGTAGATGGTGAGGCTGGGCCGGGAACTGCGGCAGGCGAAAGCGTGAGCAAGCTGATTTATGATGCTGTCGAGGATGATGATGTGAAGGCCATCGTCCTGCGCGTCGATAGCCCGGGCGGATCGGTGCTGGCATCCGAGCAGATCAGGCTAGCGCTCGAGGCGGCGAAGGCAAAGAAGCTACCCATCGTGGTGTCGATGGCGAACCTTGCAGCCAGCGGCGGCTATTGGATTTCTACACCTGCTGATGTGATCTTTGCAGAGCCGGGAACGATTACCGGCTCGATCGGCATATTCGGTGTGCTGCCCAGCGCAGACAAGGCGTTGGCGAAACTCGGCATCACGGCAGACGGCGTTAAGACCAGCCCGCTGGCCGGCGAACCCGATCCGATTGGCGGCGTGAGCCCCGAATTTGACCGTGTGGCGCAAAGCGTGATTGAAAAGGGCTATGCCGATTTCTTGCACCGCGTCGGCAAAGCGCGTGGCAAAACTTCCGAAGAGGTTGATGCCATCGCGCAGGGCCGCATCTGGGCTGGCGGCAGTGCGCGGCAGCTGGGCCTTGTTGACCGGCTGGGCGGAATAGAAGAGGCGCTGGCCGAGGCGGCAAAGCTTGCGAAGCTGGGCAAGGGTGACTGGCACCCCAAATATTTTGAACCGCAGATTGATTTTCGCGCAGCTCTGCTCAGCGGGCTGGTGCAGACGCGCTATGCGCAAATCACGCCGATGGACCTCTTCGCCCGTGCAAGCTGGAAGCAGCAGCAGGCAAGGGCCATGGTCTGGAACGACCTGTCGATGCTGATGTCAGTACGCGGCGCGCAGGCGCATTGTCTGGAATGCGGCGGCTTTTCGTTCCGCCTGCCGGTGCAAGCGCGAAGCAACACCGCGATGATCGAGGCGGCGAAGCTGCTGGTGAATTAGGGCTACTGGCGAATTAGAGCTGCTTGATCGCGCAAATTGCCGCCGACGAAGATGTCACGCCGAGTATCTCGGGATCTTGCAGCGATTTGGTTCGTTTCACAAACTCACTCACGCTTAGCTTTTGCGCATCGGCGTCGCGCAGTTTCTTTAGGCCGCGCAGCTTGTTGAGTTGGAGCAACGACAGCCGGTCAACCATCCGTCCGGCCATACAGCTCGCCATTGGTTTTGGCAGGCCGGCATCTGTCAGCGCATTCTTGATCCGCGTTTCGGGCGTCGCGCAGGACGCAAGCGCCAATGTCGCCGCGCACACCATGATTATCCGTTTCATTCGGCTTTCTCCTTTGCCCGCGCAATAGCTTCGGTAACGATCTGCTTGGCGTCGTCGGCCCCGCCCCATTTGCCGACGCGCACCCATTTTTCTGGTTCCAGGTCTTTGTAATGCGTAAAGAAATGCTCGATCTGTTGCATCACGATTTCGGGCAGGTCGCCGCCTTCGCCGACTTTGCGGTAATAAGGGAAGGTCGCGTCGATGGGCACGCAGAGCAGCTTTTCATCGCCGCCATGCTCATCCTCTAGGTTGAGCACCGCAATCGGGCGGCAACGCACAACGCAGCCGGGCATGAAGGGTGAGCGCGCTACAACCAATGCGTCCAATGGGTCGCCATCGGGCGAAAGCGTGTGCGGAATAAAGCCGTAATTGGCCGGATAGCGCATCGGTGTATGCAATATGCGGTCAACAAAAAGCGCGCCCGAGGCTTTATCGAATTCATATTTCACCGGCTCGCCGCCAACGGGAACCTCGATGATGACATTCAGGCTTTCGGGCGGATTATCGCCGATCGGGATTTTATCGATATTCATGGCAGGATTGTTCCCAAATTTGTTTGGCTGCTCCTAATCCACCAGCTTGGCTGTCGGAAGCCTGAACCCATTTACGGCCCTGAATTTTGTTTGCGACGGGGCTTGAACAGCTGATCGAGTAGTTGTTCGCCGTCGCTGACCGGCTCCAGATGCGGATAGCGCAGGCCGCCTGTATAGTTGATTTCAACATTGCGGAAACGCTTGTCGCGTTCGATCAGGAGCTTGATCGGATGCTCGCCATCCATATTGGCCGTGATAGCGTCTTTCAATCGGTCCGCGCTATAGGCCATATCGCCAACCGCGACGATTTTGCTGCCGTTGATGATCGCCGCCCCAAAGGCTGGGCCGCCCCATAGCACCGATGTTGCAATTCCCTTTGAATTGAGCCGCAGCCCGATGCTGTACCAAAGGCTGACGCCCTTCGCCTCTTTAGAAGCTTCTTTTGTGAAAGCATTCGGCTCATCCTTGAAGACCAGCCGGTAACCGCCCTTTTCTATTCCCATCAGCGGCGCTGGCTGCCCCGGTTGACGCAGCCTTGTGTCGAGGAAACTAGCCCAGTCATAGGGTTGCACCTCGTTCAGCGTCCGCACGATTTCATCGAAATCATAGGTGAGCACGCCCCAGTCGCCGTCGCGCATGCCGAAAAATTTCCGGGCAAAATCATCGAGCGATTTCTGGCCGCCAGACATTTCGCGGATCGTCATGTCGGCGGCGAGCCAGGTCAGCGACCCTTCGCTGTAATAAGACTCCCCGCGCGCCCAGCTACGGTTTGGCTTCGATTTGCGCGCAGCGATGATCGGGTCATGCGTGGTGTCTTCTACCGAACGCCATTCGCGCCCGGGCTGCAGTTGAAAGCGGGCGGCATTATTGGCAATTTCGCCTAGGATAAGCTCCTTTGACTGGAACCCTGCGCGCGCTGATATCACGAGATCCCAATAGCTCGTTTGCCCCTCATAGACCCACAGCAGATTGTCGCGCATGGGCTGCGAATAGTTCGCAGTCCACATCGCGGCGGGGCGGCGGAATTTGCCGTTCCAGCTATGCACGAGCTCATGCGGCAACAGGCCGCGCGCGCTTCCGGTGTCATCCCATTTGGTGAAATATTTGGTGCTGCGGGTATTTTCGCTCGAACGATGATGCTCAAGACCGACGCCGCCAAGTTCGCCGGTGAGCGCGAGTAGAAATTCATAACGGTCAAAATGCTTCGCGCCGTAAAGCGCGACCGCCTCTTCAACCAACGCCTTATGCGCGGCGATATGTTCAGGCTTGGCCTCCAGGAATTTTGCCTCGTCGGCAAAGACATTGAGCGTCACATTATTGCCGAGATCGAATTTCTTGTAATGCTCGCCGGCAAACATCGGGCTATCAATCAGCGTCTCATAGCTCGTCATGCCATAATCGAGGCGGTTTCCTGTCTGCTTTGCGCCATCAAGCGCGGCAACGCCGGTCCAGCCTTCGGGCAGGATGATTGACGGTTTGATCTGGATCGCGCGGGTGAAATGCCCGGCGGGATAGAGCGAGACCTGCTCCCATTGCACATTCATCATCTCCGGTGTGATTACCCGGCGACCCTCGCTGCCGCGTACAGGGGTGAGAAACTGGAATTCGACATCGACCGACTTTGCCCCCTTCGGCGTGTCGACATGGAAAGCGTATACATCTGCGGGATCGCGCGTCCATTTCAGCGGCTTACCGCGTGACCGGATTTTAAGGCCCGCCAGCTCGGCAATCGCTCCGCGCGGTGCGTGCTTGCCGGGCAGCCATTCGGGGTAGAGCAGGATCAGCGGTGTGCCTTTTTCAACGGGGATCGTCTGCTTCACACGGAATATCGCGCGGGCGATATCGCTTGCATCAACCACCAGCGTCATCGGTTTGGTTAGCGGCCGATCGACCGGGTCGGGTATTTTGCTAACTACCACCGCCGGCTGCGGCGTGCTTTTTTGCGCGATTGCAGGAGTGGCAACGAGGGTAAGCGCGGCGATAGCGCTGGCGAGCTTCTTGGTCAGTCTGGTCATGGATTTGTTCAAGCGCATTTTTTCTATGGGGTCTAGTAATAATCTACGCCCTTTCCCCGTCTTGCAAAGCTGTCTAAAGCGCTACGGCAATGACTAAAAACCAGAAGATACACCCCGTTCGCGGCACGCAGGACATGTATGGCGAGCAAGAGGAGCGCTTCGCCCACGTCGCCGCGACCTTCGATCGCGTGCGGCGGCTATACGGATTTAAGGGCCTGCAGATGCCGGTGATCGAGCCGACAGCGGTCTTTGCGCGCTCATTGGGCGAAACCACCGATGTCGTATCGAAGGAAATGTACACGTTCGATGATCGCGGCGGGGATAGCATCACTTTGCGCCCCGAATTCACCGCCGGTATCGCGCGCGCTTTCCTTTCCAATGGCTGGCAGCAGCATATCCCGATGAAGCTCACCACACACGGCCCGCTGTTTCGTTATGAACGCCCGCAAAAGGGCCGTTATCGCCAGTTTCACCAGCTTGATGCAGAGATTATCGGCGCGGCGGAAGCGGCTGCCGATGTCGAATTGCTGGTGATGGCGGATCAGCTTTTGAAAGAGTTGAAAATTGATGACGGCGTAACGCTCGAACTCAACACACTCGGCGATGCAGAGAGCCGCGACGCATGGCGCGATGCGCTAGTGGGCTATTTCGGCGATCACCGCGAAGTCTTGTCCGAAGATTCGATGCGGCGGCTGGAAACCAACCCGCTGCGGATACTCGACAGCAAAGATCCCGATGATCGCGGCATCTGCCACGCTGCGCCCAGGATTGACGATTATCTAAGCAGCCAAGCCCAAGAGTTTTTTGGCGAAGTGACCGCAGGTTTGGATGTGGCGGGCGTCGCATGGAAGCGCTCCCCCAATCTGGTGCGCGGCCTCGATTATTATCGGCATACTGCCTTCGAGTTTGTGACCGACCGGCTCGGCGCGCAGGGCACAGTGCTGGCCGGTGGGCGCTATGATGGGCTGATCGAGCAGATTGGCGGCCCGCACACCCCTGCAGTGGGCTGGGCCGCCGGGATTGAGCGGCTGGCGATGCTGATTGATGCGCCGGAATTGGACGGCCCAATGGCAGTGCTGGTGCCGCTTGGTGAGGCGGCAATGGCAGCGGCAACGGGGATAGCCGCCGATCTGCGTCGCGCCGGAGTGTCCTGCGATATGGCCTTTAAGGGCAATATGAAAAAGCGCATGGCGAAGGCCAACAATGCCGGCGCACGATTTGCAATTATCATTGGCGATGATGAACTGGCTTCCGGCAACGCGGCGCTCAAAAATCTGGCGAATGGCGAGCAGCATGACGTTGCGCTCACCGATCTTGCCGCAGCGCTCACCACCACATGACCAAAATTTCCGCCGAACGCATCGCGCAGATTGAGGAGCGGTTCGCCGAGCTTGAGGCGCGGATGGCGTCGGGCACTATGGAAGGCGATGAATTTGTCGCCGCGTCGCGCGAATATGCTGAAATCGAGCCGGTGGCGGTGGCGGCAAAAAACATCCGCCGACTGCGCGCTGAAATCGGCACGCTCGACGCTATGGTCAAAGACGCTTCTGCTGACGCTGAATTGCGCGATATGGCGGTTGAGGAATTGCAGGATGTCAGCCATCAGATGAGCGATGCGGAGCAGGAGCTTGCGCTGTTGCTACTGCCGCGCGATGCCGCCGATGATCGTCCCGCTATGCTCGAAATTCGTGCCGGAACCGGCGGCGATGAGGCGGCTTTGTTCGCGGGCGATTTGTTCCGCATGTATGAACGCTATGCGCAGCTACAGGGCTGGAAGGTTGATATGATCTCCGCCAATTCTGCCGATCAGGGCGGCTTCAAGGAAGTGGTCGCATCGCTTGGCGGCAAAGGCGTGTTTGCCAAGATGAAGTTTGAAAGCGGCGTCCACCGGGTGCAGCGCGTGCCCGAAACGGAAAGCGGCGGCCGCATCCATACATCGGCGGCAACCGTCGCCATCCTGCCCGAGCCCGAAGAGGTGGATATCAATATCCGCAGCGAAGATCTGCGTATCGACACGTATCGGGCGAGCGGTGCAGGCGGTCAGCATGTCAACAAAACCGATAGCGCGATCCGCATCACGCATCTTCCTACCGGGCTTGTCGTAACCTGTCAGGACGGCAAATCGCAGCATAAAAATAAAGCGCAGGCGATGAAGGTGCTGGCGGTGCGGCTCTATGAGAAAGAGCGCGATGAAGCGCAGAGCGAAGAAGCCGATGCGCGCAAAGCGATGGTCGGTTCAGGCGACCGCTCCGAACGCATCCGCACCTATAATTTTCCGCAAGGCCGCGTCACCGATCACCGTATCAACCTGACCTTGCACAAGCTGCCCGAGATACTCGCAGGCGAGGGTCTCGGCGAAATGATCGATGCGCTGATCGCAGAGGATCACGCAAAGCGGCTTGCGGGGATAGCGGAGGGCTGAAGCTCCGGCTGGGGCGCTGTATCCCAACTGTGCAATGATTGACCCGCAATTTCGCCCAGCAGGTCGAGGCCGGTCGCCTTGGGATAGATATGCCCGAACAGATGCTCGAATGTCCGCTGCCATGAAAAATGCGCCTCGACATGCAAGCGCGCGCGTTTGCCGGTGGCACGCGCCTCGCCCGATTGCCAAAGCCGCGAGATGTTGGCGGCCATTGCCCCCG
>JAZGFP010000015.1:0-77951 GCA_036479555.1 Sphingorhabdus sp. | reverse complement strand
GTAACCGCCATCTGTATCGCGATGGAGGAGAAATTGGCAAAACCGCACAGCGCGAATGTCACGATGGCCACGGTCGGTGCAGATAGCTCCTTGAGCGCGCCCAAATCAATAAACGCGACAAATTCGTTGAGCACGATCTTTGTGCCAAACAGCCCGCCCGCTTGCGCGGCCTCATTCCAAGGCACGCCGAGCAGATACATGATCGGCGCAAATATCGTGCCGACAATCTGCTGGAAGCTTAGATCGGGATAGCCAAACAAGCCGCCAACCCCGCCCAATATGCCGTTTGCCATCGCCACCAGAGCGACAAAAGCGAGCACCATCGCGCCGACCATTACGGCGAGCTTCACGCCTGTCTGCGCGCCTTGTGCGGCGGCCATTATGATATTGGCGGGCTTTTCTTCGTCATCGTCAAAGGCTGGCTCGGGCTCGTCTGCCGGATGCGGGTTTGTGAGTTTCGGATCGCTTTCAGATGGCGGCGCTGGTGGATCATCAGGCATAATCAGCTTGGCCATGAATATGCCGCCGGGCGCAGACATGAAGGCGGCGGCGAGCAGATAATTTACGTCAATGCCCATCGCGGCATAAGCGGCCAAAATGGTCCCGGCCACACCGGCCATGCCGACTGTCATCACGGTGAAAAGCTGCGCCGGCTTCAATGTCGCCAGATAGGGCCGGATAACCAGCGGCGATTCGGATTGGCCGACAAAGATGTTGGCTGCTGCGCACAGGCTTTCAACCTTTGAGATGCCGGTGATTTTCTGCAATCCGCCGCCAACCCACCGGATCATCAGCTGCATAATGCCGAGATAATAGAGAATTGAAATCAATGCCGCAAAGAAGATGATGACCGGCAGCGCAGCAATGGCAAAACTGTTGCCGCCAATTTCGGGACTGGCGAGCGGGCCGAAGATAAAGTCCGTCCCCGCCTTTGAATAGCCCAGCAGATTGGAGACGCCTTGCGCTGCGCCGCTAAGCGCAGCCTTGCCCCACGGCACATAAAGGACGAGCGCGGCGAGACCGGCTTGCAAGGCAAATGCGGCGAGCACGACGCGCGGCCGGATTGCCCTCCGGTTGGAGGATAGCAATATTGCAATGCCAATAATCAATGCCATCCCCGCAAGGCTCATCAGTATTTGCATTGTTATTTCCCCATTCCCGTTATGTCCCTTTGACAGCGTTAGCGCCACTCCCGCTCTTGCGCCAATAAAAATAGCCGCTAATTGTTGGTCATGACCAAACAGACGAAAATGATAACGATTCCTCGCTCACTCTTCGCTTTCTCCGTTTTCTATGGCGGAATGGTTTGCTTGGCCGGCATTCTTGCCAACAAGCAGGTGGCTTTTTTCGGGCTAGAGGTCGAGGCGGGCATTTTTGCCTTCATCCTGCTCGTGATGCTTTCCAGCACGATTGCCGAACTGCATGGCCGCGCCGTTGCCAACCGGCTGGTTGCCTTCGGCTTCGCGCCTCTTGTGTTCTCGATATTTCTCACTCTGTTTGTGCTGGGCCTACCCGTTTCGCCAGACATGCCGCCCGAGCAGATGGAGCGGCTGGACGCGTTTAACGTCATAATGTGGGCAACGCCGCGAATATGGGTAGCAGGGATTTTCGCATACGGCGTCGGTCAGTTCCTGAATGTCTATATCTTCTCGCGCCTTGCCGCAGCAACCGGTCGCTGGGTCGCCATTCGCGGCGTTGTCGCTGGCGTGCTGTCACAAATTGTCGATACGCTTATCTTCATCACGATTTCTTTTTACGGCGTGTTTCCGATTGCCGACTTGCTCGTTGGCCAGATGCTGGCGAAAGTCGTGCTGGCGATTTTTATCGTGCCGGTGTTCATCGTTGGCCTTGTCCGGTTCGGTCGCTGGCTTGATGCGAGCGCGCCTGACCAACCTGACCCACAATCATGACCGATCTCGCCAAATCAATGCCTGAATTGCTGGCTAAGGCCGAAACGCTCACCGAAGCGCTGCCCTATTTGCAGCGTTATGCGGGCGAAACATTCGTCGTCAAATATGGCGGGCACGCGATGGGCGATGCGGCGCTGGCAAAGGGCTTTGCCGCTGACATCGTGCTGCTGAAGGCCGTCGGCATCAACCCGGTGGTGGTGCATGGCGGCGGCCCGCAAATCGGTGCGATGCTGAAGAAAGTCGGCGTCGAGAGCGAATTTATCGATGGCCTGCGGGTCACAGACAAGGAAACCGCAGAGATTGCCGAGATGGTGCTATCGGGAGGGATCAACAAGCAGCTGGTGGCTTGGATCAATGCCGCTGGCGGCCGCGCGATAGGCATATCGGGTAAGGATGGCAGTTTTGTAGAGGCGACGAAGCTGCGCCGCACGAAGAAAGACCCCGGCAGCAATATCGAGCGGATCATCGACCTTGGCTTTGTTGGAGAGCCCAGCAAGGTTGACCGCGTCGTGATTGATACCATCAGCGATGCCGGCATGATCCCCGTGGTTGCGCCGATTGCCGCTGGCAGCGATGGCCATAGCTATAATATCAATGCCGATACGATGGCGGGCGCAATAGCGTCGGCATTGGGCGCGGCGCGGCTGTTCCTGCTCACCGATGTGGCCGGCGTTCTTGACAAGCAAGGCGCGTTGGTAACTGACCTAGATGCCAAATCAGTCGCTGCTTTGCGCGACGACGGAACCATTTCAGGCGGCATGATCCCGAAATTAGAGACCTGCGTCGATGCCGTGGACAAGGGCGTCGATGCGGCGGTTATCCTGGATGGACGTGCGCCGCATGCGATGCTGATTGAGATGTTTACCGATAAGGGTGCAGGCACGCTTATACGCAAGTGACGTGCCACCGGTTATACGCCGACTGTTTTATATGGTTGATACAGTTAGCCCGCTTCGCTAATTAACCTGCCAAAGCGCATTTCTTTGGAGAATATTTGTGGAACTGCTGATTAGCGTTGTCGACTTGGCCGTAAGGTTTCTGTTCATCATCATCATCACCCAATTCATCATCAGCTTGCTGATTATTTTCAACGTGGTGAGCCAGTCAAACCAATTTATTTCGGGCGTGTATAATGCGCTCAACACGCTGCTAAATCCGATACTCAACCCGATCCGCAAGATTTTGCCCGATACCGGCATGATCGACTTTTCGCCGATGGTGCTGATATTCGGATTGATGTTTCTCCAGCGTGCGTTGCTCTACGCCGCTGGCTATTCTGTTATATGAACCAAAACCCGGATAACATTATCGACGGAAAGGCATTTGCTGCTCGCTTGCGCGCCCGCGTTGGCGATGCTGTGCCTGCCTTCGTCGGCGCGGCGGGCCGTGCGCCGGGGCTGGCGGTAGTGCTCGTTGGTGATGATCCGGCGAGCCAGATTTATGTCGGCTCAAAGAAGAAGGCTTGCCTTGCTGCCGGAATTGAAAGCTTTGAGCACCGTCTGGCAGACGATACCGCGCAGGCCGATCTGATCGCTTTGGTCGGTAAATTGAACGCAGATGAGGCAGTCGACGGTATTCTCGTCCAATTGCCGCTTCCGGATCATATCGATGACAAGGCGGTAATCGCTGCGATTGATCCGGCGAAGGATGTCGATGGATTCCATGTCGTCAATGCCGGGCGGCTGGCGGTCGGAGAGGACGCGCTGGTTCCGTGCACGCCGCTGGGCTGCCTGATGCTGCTCAAAGATGCGGTGGGCGACCTATCTGGCATGGAGGCGGTCGTTGTCGGGCGTTCGAACATCGTGGGCAAGCCGATGGCGCAGTTGCTGCTTGGCGAGAATTGCACAGTAACGTTGGCGCATAGCCGGACACGGGATTTGCCCGAAGTGGTGCGCCGCGCCGATATTGTTGTTGCCGCGGTTGGCCGCGCAGAGATGGTCAAAGGTAGCTGGCTAAAGAACGGCGCAGTGGTGATTGATGTCGGTATCAACCGATTGGCACCCGCCGATGGAGCGGCGAAGGGCCGGCTTGTCGGCGATGTGGCCTTTGCCGAAGCCGCCCAGCATGTTAGCGCTATCACCCCGGTGCCGGGCGGCGTTGGTCCGATGACGATAGCCTGCTTGCTCCGCAATACCCTGGTCGCTGCACACCGCCGTGCAGGGCTTTCCGATCCGAAAGGTTTTTGATGATGCGCTATTTCCCCGCGATAGTTTTGGCGGCCTTGGCCTTAACGCTCTCCGGCTGCGCAGCGCAGCAGCGCGGTGACGGGCTGCTGCGATTTGCAAAAAATCCAACGGTCGTGCTTGCGCTTGATATTGCGCAAAGCCGCGAAGCGCAGGAAAAGGGCGCGTATGTAGCACTACGCGATACCGCTGCAGACGATGCCATATTGTTCGCGCCGCAGCCTGTGTTGGCGAAAGACTGGCTGAAAGCGCAGCCGCCGCTGACCAACACGGCATGGCAGCCGCATGAGGTCTATCTATCATGCGACGGCAAGACCGGTGTCACCACCGGCGCTATCCAGTGGGGCAAGGTCAATGGATATTATACAACTGTCTGGCAATATTATGAAAAAAGCAGTGGTAAGGGTGAGTGGCGCTGGGTTCTTTCGCACGGCGATATGGTGGAAACGCCGCGCGAAGCACCAGAATTCCTCGGAACAAAGACGGCAAGCTGCAAGGGCAGGGCCACCGCGAAAGTCTCTGCGCCTCCCGAAGGAGTGCAGATGAAGCAGGGCTTCTCGCGCGATCAATCGCTCAGCTGGACTTGGCAATATCGCCCAGACGAAGCGCGGACATTGTCGGTGAGTATATGGAGCGGCGAAGGCTGGGACCAGGCATTCATCGATGACGTGAAAGCGCCCGGAGCAACGGCCGCGCAATGATCGAGCTTTTCATCTCCGCCTTCATTACCTTTTTCGTGGTGATTGACCCGCCGGGCTGCGCGCCGATCTATGCCAGCCTGACGGGCGCGGCCAATACGGCGCAGCGCCGCTCTATGGCGATCCGCGCAATATTCATTGCCGCTGCTATCTTGCTGGTATTTGCATTGTTTGGCGAACAGCTGCTTGCCGCGCTGCATATCGAACTCGACAGCTTCCGTATCGCTGGCGGCATCATGCTGTTTATGATTGCGCTTGAGATGGTGTTTGAAAAACGCACTCAGCGGCGTGAGGATAGGGCGCAGAAGATTATCGACCAGCCCGAGATTGAGGATGTCGCCGTCTTCCCGATGGCGATGCCGATGATAGCGGGGCCGGGCTCAATTGCCTCGGTGATGCTGCTGATGAGCCAGAATAGCGGGATAAAGAGCGCCAGCGTGATATTGGGCGCGCTTGGCACGGTGTTGATGCTAACGCTGTTGGCGTTGCTCGCCGCCGGCCCATTGATGCGCTTGCTTGGTCCGCAGGCTGAGGCTGTGACCACGCGGCTGCTCGGCGTGCTGCTAGCGGCGCTGGCGGCGCAATTTGTGATTGACGGGCTGAATGGGAGTTTTGGACTGGGGGAGTGGGCTGGTGCCGCGCCCGACAGAGGAGGGCCTGACAGGTAAATCCGGCTGCCGCGCCCGGTAGAAACAAATTCTGACGAATTACTGCAACGTCACGCGGTTTTCATCGCCATCATGGCGGCCGAAAAATTCCATGAGCTGAATGATAAGTTCTGACCGCACCGGCAATCCGCGCGCTTCGAGCAGGGCCTGCTTCGCCGCTGTATCAAAGGGCGCAATCTGCGCGATGGCATTGACCAGCGAATAATCATCAAGCTGCGTCACGCTGTTCCAATCGACTGCATAGCCCTGTGCATCGGCAAATTTGCGCGATTCAATTTCCAGCGCGGCACGTTCGGCGATCGATAGCGCCTCGCCAAGTTCATCTTCTTCCCACAACTCCGCCTCAACCTGCCGGAATTCGGTATCCACCCGCAGCTCTTTCAGGATGTTAAAGCGCTGCAATCCGTCGAGCACTATATTATAGCGACCATCCTCCATCGCTTCGACATCATCGATACGGCCCAGGCAGCCAATGGAAAAAAGCTCTGGATTGCTGCTGCGCTCTTTTGGCTGGACCATGCCGATCATCCGGTCACGCGCCAGCGCATCGCTCACCAGCGCGCGGTAACGCGGTTCAAAAACATGCAGCGGCAATTGCATGCCGGGGAGCAGGATCGCGCCGGATAGCGGAAAAATCGAGATGCGCTTTGTCGTCAAAATCCTGCCATTACACTCCGCATTTTTACCCGAACAATATTGCCGATAGCCGCCGCCGCGTCGCCGCAACCCATGGGTCTTCAAGCCCGATCATTTCGAATATCTCGAGTAACCGGCTGCGCGCTGCGCCTTCATTCCATTCGCGGTCCTGCTCGATGATTTGCAACAAGCCGTCTGCCGCGCTGTCACGGTTACCCTCCGCCATCTGCGCATTGGCAAGGTCGAAGCGTGCCTGATAATCTTTGGGGTCATTTTGCACCGCTGCCTTAAGCGCCGCCAGCTCATCGGGATCCCGCGCCTCTGCCGCGATGGCCAGCGCCGCCTTGGCGCGTTCGATTTCGGGGTTGGCGCGCAATTCCTCTGGCAGGCTGTCATAGATGGCCTGCGCCTCATCGCGCCGGTCAAGCGCGGCCAATGCGCGGATCATGCCCGAAAGCGCGCCAGCATGCTGCGGCACCGCGGCGAGCACCTCGGTGAAAAGCGTATGGGCCTGATCAGCGCCTTCGGCTGTCAGCAACTCTTCGGCTGCGGCGACCAACGGCTCGACATCGGGCGCACCGCTCCCTTCACCGCCAGCCTGCAAGGGCAGCTTTTCAAGCAGCTGATCGAGCATCTGTTTGAGCTGCGGTTCGGTGCGCGCAGGGGTCAGGTCGGCAACCGGCTGCCCCTGAAATATCGCATAAACCGTGGGGATAGAGCGAACCTGAAATTGGGAGGCGATGAACTTATTTTCATCCACATTCACCTTGGCAAGGATCACGCCTTTATCAGCATAGTCCGCCGCGACCTTTTCAAGCGTCGGCGTTAGCTCCTTACACGGGCCGCACCATTCGGCCCAGAAATCGAGGATGACCAGTTTCTGCATCGATGGCTCGACAACATCCTTGCGAAAGGCATCGACGGCTTTTTGTTCTTCGGTGGTTAGCGCAGCGGTAGCCAAGGCGGTTTCTCCAATATTTGCATGCCCACAAAGCTGCCATTTCGCAGCGGCTTTTCGGGTCGGGATTCGTTTCGTCCGTTATGTGGGAATGCTTGACCGATTGCCAAGGGTTTATGTGAGATAACAATTGGTGAAATAGGGCGCGGTAAACATCGCTTTTTTGGCTTGCCGGACGCAAGGCCCCATGCTAACCGCCCGCCTCACCTGTCAGGAATCATTGTTCCTGACCGCCAGAGCGGGCGTAGCTCAGTGGTAGAGCATCTCGTTGCCAACGAGAAGGTCGAGAGTTCGAATCTCTTCGCCCGCTCCAGTTTTTCACCAAACTCGCTATTTCTTTGTCGGCGGCTGTTTGCGGCTGAAGATTAGCTGGCTGTCGGTTGATGCCATTTTGTCGAGCCGGTAGCCATCTGCGTCAAAGTCTTTCAAGCCATCGGCCCTATCGACACGGTTTTCCATGATCCAGCGCGCCATCAACCCGCGGGCATATTTAACATGATACATGAGGCTGCGCGCCTCGCCATCTTTCACATTGAGGAAGGAGGCGCTGATTACCGGCGCGCCGAGAGCATCTGTGTCCACGGCCTTGAAATATTCGTTTGAAGCGAGGTTGACGATGGTCTGCTCGTCATGGCTTCCAAGGTCGCTCGTCAGGTTTTCGGCGATGGTCGAGCCCCAAAAATCATACAGCGATTTGCCGCGCGGATTTGCCATCTTCGTGCCCATCTCCAACCGGTAGGGCTGTATTGCATCCATCGGGCGCAGCAGGCCATAGAGGCCGGAAAGGATGCGCAGATGGTCCTGCGCAAAGCTGAGCGTTTCTTCGGGCAGGCTCTTCGCATCCAGCCCCCAATAGACATCGCCGTCAAAGGTCAGCCCGGCGGGTTTGGCCGAATTGCTCTTGCCGTCAAGGTTGAATGCCTTGAAGCGCCCGGCATTCAGCTCGGCCAGATTGTCGCTGATATGCATCAACCGCTTGAGATCCGTAGCCGATTGCTGCTTTGCCACCTTTGCGATCTCGCGCGTGTGTTTGGTGAGGCGCGGCGCAGTGATTTCCAGCACGGTGTCTAAGGAATCGAGATTCAGTTTTTTGGCAGGCGAGAGCAGTGTCAGCATCGTTGGTTCTTTCCTCGTAACATCGGCAGCCGGGTAGCGGGCGCTCTACTGGGGCGTTTTCACCTTGGTCATTCGGATCAGGCCTTCTTGCGCGACGCTGGCGACGAGGCGGCCTTCGCGGTTGAAAATCTGCCCGCGATTATAGCCGCGACCCTTCCCGCCCCACGGGCTATCGCAGACATAGAGTAGCCATTCATCGACGCGGACATCGCCGTGCAGCCATACCGCATGGTCGAGGCTGGCGGTGATGAAGCCCGGCGTTGTCCAGGTAACACCGTGCGGCAGCGTTGCCGTGCCGAGCAGCCAGCTATCGGAAACATGGCAGAGCATCGCGCGGTGCATGGCGGCGTCTTCGCCGATCGGGCTTTTGAGGCGGAACCAGACATTCTGCCGCGCAGGAAAGCGTTTCTCCTCCCCGCTCCAGTCGCGCGGGTCGCAAGGGCGAAACTCAAATGGCCGCTCGCGCAGGAAATTCTCGCGATATTTTTCCGGTACCAGATGCACGGTTTGCTTGCGCAGATCATCCTCATGCATCAGGCTTTCCGGATCGGGAACCTCTGGCATCGGGTCCTGATGCTCAAGCCCCTCTTCGGATTTCTGAAAAGACGCAACCATGTTGAGGATGGGCTTGTCCTTCTGCAGTGCGATGATCCGGCGGTTGGAAAAGCTGCCGCCATCAAAATCGCGCTCCACGCGGTAGGTGATTTCATAATCTTCGCTGCCCGGGCGCATGAAATAGGCGTGGAGCGAATGGGCGGTGCGCTCATCAGACACGGTGTCCTGCGCGGCGGATAGTGCCTGCGCGATCACCTGCCCGCCGAAAACGCGGCCCACGCCGCCCTTTTTGCGGCTGCCCATATACCAACCATCACCCATGCGTTTCACGGCAAGTAATTTGACAAGGTCACCGACAAGAGGATTTGATTCGATCATGGGAAAAGCGCTCTATCAGGATGGTTTAGGCGATGCGAGAGGCAAAATCGCCGCGTGCCGCTTAATTTTTGCCACCCCATGCGCGAACGGGGCCGTTGAACCTTGTGGCCAGTTTGGGCGGCCAGTTTGGAATTAAGGGCATTGGCACCGAAATTTTGTCACTGCAACATCCTAATGCGCGCGGGCTTCCGGCCAGATGCGGAGGAAGTTTTCTGTGAAGAAAGCTTCTTTGGTTGCATCATCGGCATTTTTCAGATGGCCATCAAACTTGCCCAGCGGATCTCTGCCGCCTTCGACATGCGGATAGTCGCTAGAGAACATATATAATTCGGGAAGCGACTGTGCGATCATATTGGCGACGTCTTCGTGCGGAAAGGGCGTGAAGGCCATTTGCGCCGCGATCTGTTCCGATGGCTTGCGTTCGAAACGCACGCTTTCGTCTGCCCGGCTATAAATGCGCGTTAGATCATCAAGCCGGCGCAGCATTTCGGGCACCCACCCGGCGCCCAACTCCACCGCAGCACCGCGCAGTTTCGGGTGGCGCTCAAACAGCCCTTCGGCCACCATCATGCTCACAAAGGTTTCGATCGGCTGGTGCAGCACAAAGGCATCTTTGGTGCGCACATTTTCGCCGCCGCCCATCCAATCTTTTACCGCCGCACGGCCATTGTTGCTCCAGGCCTTCAGCGCTTGCAAAGGCGAGCCGCCGACATGGCAAAGAAAGGGAATACCCGCCTCTGCGAGCTTTGCCCAGAAGGGTTCCAGATCGACATGACCGCAGGAGAAGCCTATCGGCGCACGGTGCGGCACCCAGACCGCGTCAATCCCTGCCTCAATAGCAAAATCAAGTTCTGCGATCGCCATATCGGGAACATCGAGCGGCACAATGCCAACACTCAACAGCCTGTCATCATCGCTGCAGAAATCGAGCATATGCCGGTTATGCGCGCGGGTCGCTCCGTAGCGCAAACGCGCCTCCGTTTTAGAGCTGGGATGGAAAGGCAGCGCGACGCTATGCGTTGCAAAAACCAATTGCTTGCGGAAACCAAGCAGGTCAATCGCCTTGGAACGGTCCACCGCGTTGAATGCGCCCAGCGCCTGTATCTCTTTGGAAGTTTGGATCAGATCGTCACCCAAGGCGATCATGGACCGAACGTGATCTTCGCTATGCTTGCCGCCCTGTTTCATGATGATCGCGACCTCTTCGTCGTTCACAAGCGATGCGCTGTAACTCACCTCGGGTATCTCATCGCGCAATTTGGGATCAGCATAGGATTTCAGGAAATCGGGGAGTTCCATGATATGACTATCCGCATCATAGATCGCCCGGTCATTTGGCACATAGGTCATTTATTCCTCCTGGGGTGAACCCTCCCGATAATCTATCGGGGGTTTGGAATAGGAGGGTAGCGCGCTTGCGATCTATCTACAAGCCAGGGCGGGGCCACAAGCTATCGCCCGCCGCAGCGCCGCGAAGGGCTTTCACCGTTCCTTGGTTGCGCTAAATACCAGGTCGGGATGCTTTTCCTGCTGATAGTTGATGTCCCACGCTGACTTTGCCAGGAACACAGGATCACCGTCGCGATCTTTGGCCATATTGGTGCCGCTGAAATCAGCAAGTTGGCGCAGCGCGTCGCCGTCACCCGTGACCCAGCGGGCGGTGTCGAAGGGCGCAGCTTCGAGCTTGGCCTCAACTTTATACTCCGCCTCCAGCCGCGATATCAGCACATCAAGCTGCAACTGCCCGACTACGCCGATAATCCACTGCGCGCCGATTTCGGGGTAGAAGACCTGGATCACGCCTTCTTCGGACAGATCATCGAGCGCCTTGCGAAGCTGCTTGGTTTTGGTCGGGTCTTTGAGCAGCACGCGCTGCAGGATTTCGGGCGCAAAATTGGGCAGGCCGGTGAAGCGGATGGTATTTTTCTCGCTCAGAGTATCACCCACCCTGAGCGTGCCGTGATTGGGAATGCCGATAATATCGCCGGGCTGCGCGGTATCGGCAATCTCGCGGTCTTGCGCAAAAAACAATATCGGCGAGTGGATCGCTATTGGCTTACCGTGGCCCGAAGGAATGAGCTTCATGCCGCGTTTGAAGACACCCGAGCATAGCCGCATGAAGGCGATCCGGTCGCGGTGCTGCGGGTCCATATTGGCCTGCACCTTGAAGATGAAGCCGGAAACTTCCTTTTCATCGGGCGTAATTATGCCGCTCTCGGATGGCTGCGGCATAGGCGGCGGAGCATGCTGCGCGATAGCATCGATCAGCTCCTCGATACCAAACTCCTTTAGCGCAGAGCCGAAGAATACAGGTGTCAGATCGCCCGCGAGATAGGCTTCATGGTCAAACTCGGCATAGCCGATTTGTGCAAGCTCCGCATTCTCGCGGAATTTGGCGAGGCCCGCTTCGGATAGATGATCGGCGAGGGTGGGATCATCGAGCCCGCTATGCTCGGAAAACTTGCCTTCAAATGCCTTCGATGCGCCTGAAGGCTGCATCAGGCGATTGCGGGTGAAATCATACACGCCTTCAAATTCGCCGCCCATGCCCACAGGCCAGCTCATCGGGCAGACATCGAGCGCGAGCGCATCGGCCACTTCATCGAGCAGCGAAAAGCATTCGCGCCCCTCCCGGTCGACCTTGTTGATGAAGGTGATGATTGGCATATTGCGCAGACGGCAAACCTCAAACAGCTTGCGCGTCTGCGGCTCAATGCCCTTGGCCGCATCAAGCACCATGATCGCGCTATCGACGGCGGTGAGCGTGCGGTATGTATCTTCGCTAAAATCCTCATGCCCCGGCGTATCGAGCAGATTGAAAACAATGCCGTCCTTTTCGAATGTCATCACGCTGGAGGTTACAGAAATCCCGCGCTGCTGCTCAATCTTCATCCAGTCAGACCGCGCCCGCCGCGCCCGCCCGCGCGCCTTCACCTCGCCCGCCAGATGGATAGCACCGCCTTGCAGCAGCAGCTTCTCGGTCAGCGTCGTCTTACCCGCATCGGGATGCGAGATGATAGCAAAGGTGCGCCTATTTTGGACATCGGGGTTTGTCATAGCCGCGCGATTAGCCGCCATGCCCTGCGGCGTCCAGCGGTTTAGAGGCCGCGCCGAGAATCAGACATGCTGGTCAATCAGTATCGGATTGCCGTCAGGGTCCGATAGCATGATGTTGGCAGGGCCGCTCGTGGTTTGATCAACTTCGGTCTCCAACTTTATTCCCGCTGCCTTCAGCTTCTTTTGGATTTCGCGGATATCTTCAAATTCATCGACGCTGTTTGCATCGCCATCCCATCCTGGGTTAAAAGTCAGCATATTTTTCGGGAACATGTCTTGGAAAAGTCCGATGACAGTATGACCGCTTTTGAGGATCAGCCAATTTTGTTTGGCATCGCCGCCAAATTCGGAGAAGCCAAGCTTCTCGTAAAATTCCTTCGATGCCGCGATGTCTTTTACCGACAGGCTGATTGAAAATGCACCTAATTTCATAACATGCTCCTCTTCACACTTGTTGCCGGGCGGGCAGAATTTTCGGATTGCGCAATATCGCGGCTGAGATCAATGCGATGATTAAGCCAACCGGAAATATCTCGAGGAACGTCATCGGTATGCGGAAATAAGGCTTGGCGTAGCTGGCTTTTAATTCGTTCATCTCAGCCGCCAGCTTTTCGACGTCCGCCGCGCTCGCCCCTGAAGCCTTCTTCGCCTCGATCAGCCCAGCCACATAGTTGTTGATGAAGGCATAGTCGGTTGTGAACAGGTATATCTCCCAGATCGCCACATACATCGCGCCTGCAATTGCGGCGATGGCGAGGCCGAGACCGAGCGCTGGCAGAAATTTGATCACCCCGCCCAGCTCAGTGTCACGATATCGCTTGATGCCAACAAAGATCATCGACAGCGCGATGAGCATGATGAGATAGCCGAAATACTCGCTTGAGAAAAATCCCTGACTGTCACTGGCCGCAAAACCTAGCAACATCGAAATGATGGCGATGGTGCCGGATATTACGCCGTAAATGGCTGCGATTCTGAACATGATATTTCCTCCTGCGTTAAAGGAGTTATGCCCGAATATTTCGCTGAGGCCAATCACCCGGATGGGTGACTATGCGGTAGTCACCATCATTATTAGCGGATGATGCCCAAAAACCTTGCCTTGTCGATTGCCAATAACCGGCGGTCTACTTCGAGTTTTTCAAACAAATGCGCGATATGAGTTTTGATGGTGTTGGGCGATATATTCAGGCTGCGGGCAATTTCTTTGTTCGATTGCCCCTGCGCCAAAGCTTCTAACGCTTCCAGCTCGCGCGGCGAAATGCCCAGTGAATTCACCGCAGCATCGTTGCGCGTAAAAGGTTGGGTATCTGCCTTCACGGTCAATTTCACGCCCAACCAGATGCCAAGCGATACAAAGCCGATGGCGAGCAGCACAGTGTAGATTTCGGCAGAATAGCTTTTCAAGAAATACTGATATTGCAACCATTCGAGCGCAAAGGCAGCCATCGCCAAAATCAGGCCATATGTGATTATTATCCGCATCGCTGGCTTTGATAATCTCATCATTCTGCGCTGGGCTCCTCCCGGCCTGAACAAGCCTACCCTCTCAGTTCCGCCCCCAACTTCGTCGCCGCTGCAATCACCTTGTCCGAGATCGCTTTTAGCTCCTCATCGGTATAGCTCTTCTCCGCTGGCTGCATCGTCACTTCCACCGCGAGGCTGATCTTGCCTTCGGGCATATTGCCGCCAGCGAAGCGGTCGAAAATGCGCGCCGCGGTGATGTTCTTTTTGTCGCTGCCCCGGATTGCGCTGGCGAGATCGGCTGCGGGCAATTCTTCTGGCACCACGAAGGCAAAGTCGCGAGTGACGGCTTGTAGCGCTGGCGGCGTATAGGTCGGGCGCATGAAGTTGTTGCCTGATTTTTTAGGTGCCTTCTTGGCCGGGATTGCGTCGAGATAGATTTCGGCAGCGGCAACCGTGCCGTCCAGATCGAATGCTTTGGCCGTTGCGGGATGGAGCATACCGAAGCTGGCCAGCACATTCTTTGGCCCCTGCCGCAACGTCGCCGATTGGCCGGGATGATAATGCTCACCGGCATCTCCCATCACCATCAGGCGCTCAGTGTTGACCCCCGCCGCATTTAGCAATGCGATGACCTCACGCTTGGCGTCATGAGCGTCAAACTTCGTCGCTTTGCCTGATGTCCATCCGCGTTGGCGTTTGTCGCCCGTCATCACGATGCCCAGCGTCAGCCGCTCATCGCTCGAACCATCGGCGGCCTTGAAATAGCGGCGGCCAACCTCGAACAAACGTATCGAAGCCGCGCCGCGATCGCTGTTGCGCCGCGCCGCGGAAAGCAGGCCGGGAAGCATCGAGGGGCGCATGACTTTCATGTCTTCGCTAATCGGGTTGGCAAGCGTCCGGTCGCCGCCACCAAATGCTGCGGCTTCCTTCTCGGGGAGAAACGCCCAGTTGATCGCTTCATTCAGCCCGCATGATGCCGCCGTCCGGCGCAGTTTGCGTTCAAGCTGCTGCACCGGCGTCGCGGTTGGCTTGGCAACGCCGTCGGCGCGCGGCAAGGGCGTGGAGGGAACATCGTCCAGCCCGACTATACGCACAATTTCTTCAACCAGATCGGCGCCGCCCTCCACATCGCGCCGCCATGTCGGCACGGTGACATTCCAGTCATCATCGACGCTGAAACCCAGCGATTCCAATATCGCCTTTTGCTTGTCAGCGGCAACATCCAGCCCGCCGAGGCGCAAGCAATGACCGGTATCATAGCTAATCGTTGCCACATTGAGGGGCGGCTTTCCGGCGCGCGTGACCTGCGATGCCTCGCCGCCGCAAATTTCGAGGATATAGCCGGTGATGAGTTCGATTGCGTCATCTAGAAAGGCCGGATCAACGCCGCGCTCGAAACGCATCCGCGCATCAGATGTCAGCATCAGCGCTTGGCCGGTGCGGGCAATATGCTCGGGCGTGAAATAGGCGACCTCAAGCAGCACATCGACAGTATCATCGCTGCAGCCCGAATGCTCGCCGCCCATGATACCTGCGATGTCATGCACGCGCGCGTCGTCGGCGATCACCGTCATATCGGATGTGAGCGTATATTCTTTTTCGTTGAGCGCGGTGACGCTCTCGCCGTCCTTTGCTTTGCGCGCGACGACAGCGCCTGACAATTTGGCAAGATCATAGGCATGGCTGGGGCGGCCATGGTCGAGCATCACATAGTTGGTGATGTCTACAATCGCGCTGATCGGCTTTTGTCCGGCGGACTTCAATCGCGCCTGCATCCAGCCGGGCGATTTGCCATTCTTCACACCCTTAATTACGCGGCCATAGAATGCCGGGCAACCGCCGGGATCATCGGTGCGAATTTCGGTGGGGCAGGCGAAGCTGCCCGCCCCGCTCGCGGTTTTGAGGGGTTTGAGCTTGCCAAGCCCAGCCGCCGCCAGATCGCGGGCAATGCCGCGCACGCCCATGCAATCCTGCCGGTTCGGGGTGATCGCAACGTCCATCACCGGATCATCAATATCGGCATAATCGGCATAGCTTTGCCCGACCGCATCAGCGGCGTCGGCGGGCAGTTCGATGATGCCGTCATGATCGTCACCCAGCTCCAACTCGCGCTCGCTGCACATCATGCCACAGCTTTCGACGCCCCGGATATTCGCTGCCTTCAGCGTAAAGTCGCTGCCCGGAATATAAGTGCCTGGCGGGCCGAACACACCGATCATGCCAGTCTTCGCATTGGGCGCGCCGCACACCACCTGCCAAGGCTTCTCGCTGCCATCATCGACTTTCAGAAGCTGCAATTTATCAGCGTCGGGATGCGGGAGGGCCTCGATGACCTTGGCCACGCGAAACGGCTTTAGCGCATCGGCGGGGTTTTCTACGCCCTCGATTTCCAGCCCGATGGCGGTGAGTTTTTCGGTGATTTCGGAAAGGCTTGCATCACTATCAAGATGCGCTTTTAGCCAACTTAGCGAGAATTTCATGCGCCCGCTCCTACGCCGCCGCTCAATGTCGGAACATCGAGCGCATCAAAGCCATAATGTTTGAGCCAGCGCAGGTCGCCATCGAAAAAGGCGCGCAGATCATCCATGCCATATTTCAGCATTGCCAGCCGGTCGATGCCGCAGCCGAAAGCGAAGCCCTGCCAGACGTCAGGATCCAGCCCGCAATTGGCGATCACTTTGGGATGCACCATGCCGCTGCCAAGCAGTTCCATCCAGCCGCCATCTTTGCCGTCATCGGGGCTTCCGCCCAATATGCGCCGTCCGCCATCAAGGCCGAACCAGACATCGACCTCTGCTGATGGCTCGGTGAAGGGAAAGTATGATGGCCGCAGTCGCAGGTGGATATCTTCGCGCTCGAAATAAGCCTTCAGGAATGTCTCCAGCGTCCATTTGAGATGGCCGAGATGGATATCCTTGTCGATCACCAGGCCTTCGACCTGATGGAACATCGGCGTGTGCGTCGCGTCGCTATCCGAACGAAAGGTGCGCCCCGGCGCGATAATGCGGATAGGCGCGCCTTCGCCGCCGGTTTCTTCTGCCGTCTCCACCATCGTGCGGATTTGCACCGGCGATGTATGCGTGCGCAGCAACATCCGGCGGCCCTCGGCATCAACATCATCGAAATAGAAGGTATCATGCATCGCGCGCGCTGGATGCGTTTCGGGGATATTGAGCGCGGTGAAGTTGCGCCAGTCATCCTCGATCTCCGGCCCCTCGGCGACGGCAAATCCCATATCGGCGAAAATCTCTGCAAGCTCCTCCATCACCTGACTTACCGGATGGACCGAACCGTCGGCGCTGTCTGGCGCTGGGAGGCTCATGTCGAGCTTTTCCGATACCAATTGCTCGTTCAGCGCAGCAGCCTCAAGCGCGGCCTTCTTTGCGGCAATCGCTTCGGCGGCTTTTGTGCGCAAACTATTGAGCAGTGGGCCTTGCACCTGTTTTTCTTCAGGCGTCATCTTGCCGAGCGTTTTCATGAGGGCCGAGATGCTGCCCTGCTTGCCTAGATAGCCAACGCGCAGTTTCTCAAGCGCATCAAGGCTGTCTGCGCCTTCAATTGCAGCCAGCGCTTCGCTTTGCAGTTTTTCCGTATCAGGCATCTTGCCCTGCTCCCTAGCCAATGCTGCTTTCCCACCCAAGGGAAAATACTGTTATTCCTGTCTTTGCGAACAGGTCAAAGAAAAAGGCGCCGGAAAGCGCCTTCATCCAAAAAATCGAGTTGCAAAGGAAAGCGCTATTTGATCTTCGCTTCCTTAAACTCAACATGCTTGCGCGCAACCGGATCATATTTCCGGAAGGTCATCTTCTCGGTTATGTTGCGCGGGTTTTTCTTCGTCACATAGTAAAAGCCGGTGTCGGCTGTGCTGACGAGCTTGATTTTGACGGTGGCTGACTTCGCCATGACCGGGTTCCTTTTTCAAAATTCTCATAGGGGCGTGTAGATTCGCTATTCCGCGCGCCGCCATCGACTAAACAGACGCGCGCCTCTGCGCGTTGGCGGGGAAAAAGTCAAGAGCGTGGCCGAATCTATTTTGGCCTCGCGTAGGTTCGCGCGCCACCCGCATCGGCGCGTTAAGAAGTTGTTTACCATAAAAGCGCAGAGTGGCCGGAACGGAAAAGGCAAAGGGCCAAAGCAGTAAGAGGGGCATGACATGGGACTCGAGCAGGATCGATTGATGCTGGTACGCGCCGAGCTTTCCGAAAAGCTTGATGCACTCCGTCTGACCTCCTTTGATGCCAACCCAGTGCAATTTTTGATGCGGCTCGAAAATATCCGCAAAACCGCACAGCTCCACCGGTTTGACGCCGTTGCAGACATCGCTTCGGTATTTGAAGCGGCAATGCAGAAAGTGATCAAGCGCGGCGGATCTGGTGAGGTCATCGATAATTTCACCGGTATATTGGGCGATGCCATTGGCTGCCGCCAGATCGAAGCAAGCGTCGCCAGCGCCATGCTGGCCAATGTCGCGCTACGATTGCATGGCTAACCAACTGTTTATGGCCTAGTATCTCAGTATGGACGGCTTTCTCATCACCATGATTGCGGTATTCCTCGCCGAAACCGGGGATCGGACGCAATTGCTATCCGCCGCGTTGGCGCAGCGTTTCGGAAATGAACGCGATGTTTTTATCGGATTGCTGGCGGCAACTTTACTCAACAGCTTTATTGCCGTGCTTGCCGGTTCACTGGTCGACGGCTGGATCAGCGAAGATGCGCTGCGGCTGTTCACCTCGCTTGCCTATATCTTCGCTGGCGGGGGCATGCTCCTTTGGCAGCGGAAAATTGATTTGCTCGAAAAGTGGAAGATGGGGCCGCTCTGGACCAGCTTTTTCGGCATCCTGATCCTGCAATTTGGCGACAAGGGGCAGTTTCTGATCGCCGCCAACGCGGCAAATTGGGATGCGTGGGGGTTGGTGTTTGCCGGCGGCGTGGCCGGCATATTGGCGGCATCCGGCTTGGCGATGATCCTGCGCGAGCGGTTGGCCAAAATATTACCGATGCAGGCGATCCGGATGACTGCGGGGGCCTGCCTGCTTTTGATTGGGCTGTATCTTGCGCTGATGGCGCTGCGGCTTATCTAGTAAGAAGCCTTAGGCATTGCACCAATGGTGGGTGTTTAATCGACTAAGTCGATCAAGCCGAACAGTGCGCCTGGTTCCTTGCAGAAACGTTAGGCAGCTAAAACTGCCGCCATCAAATGATCCCCGGCCAGTGCCGGCGCTGCCTTAGCCCTCGGACTCGGCATCGGCCTTGGCGAGATTTGATGCGGAATATTTGCCGCGCTGATCAACCTCGATATCGAAAGCATAGCGGTCACCTTGCGCCGCCGGGCCAAGCCCGGAGCGTTCGAGCGAAGAGATATGGACGAAGACATCTTCGCCGCCATCATCGCGTTCGATAAAGCCAAAGCCTTTCATATCGTTGAAGAATTTGACCGTGCCATTGGCGCGCTCCCCGGTCGGCTCGCGCCGCGGTTTGCGTTCGAACCCGCCGCGATCCCCGCCTCGGTCTCCGCCACGATCATCGCGTGGTCCGCGATCCCCGCCCCGGTCTCCGCCAAAATCGCGCTGTGGCCGCTCCGGCACCGGCATAGGTTCGCCGTCGATAACCAGGTCGGTCGCCGACGTCTTGCCGCCGCGATCAACTAGAGTGAATTCAAGCGGTTGGCCTTCGGCTAAGCCCTGCAGGCCGGCTTGTTCCACGGCGCTGATATGCACAAAAATATCATCGGGGCGATCATCGCACTGGATGAAGCCAAAGCCCTTTTGCGCGTTGAAGAATTTTACGATGCCGCTGCCGCTGCCGACTACTTGCGCGGGCATAGGTGGGCGTCCGCCGCCCTGACCTCCGCGATCACCACCTCCGCGATCTTTGTTGAAGCCGCCGCGCTGGGGGCGATCATCAAATCCGCCTCTGTCCAGTTCGCCCGGCATTGGCGGCGGACCAGCATAGCCATCAAAATTCTCGTCGCCGAAACCGTCCCGTTTGTCGCGGCCCTTGCCCCGACGCTTACGATCAAAACCCATGTCTTTGGTCTAAACTCTTTCTTGCGCCCCCGCCATTATATCCATCGAAGGATTTCGGGTCATGCGGCTCGGGCGTATTGCCGACATTTCCCGATGCGCGAATTATCCCGCGCAGTTGGTGCCTATACCCGATTATCCACAGGCCGCATAGAGTTTATTGACCGCTGCGCTTCAGCGTCAACATGATGCTGGCTGTTGCCAATTTTGCGGCGCTGGGGCAGAGAAGCGGGCGATGGACCTGATACTATCATTGCTGACCGATCCTGCTGCCTGGATGGCGCTTCTCACGCTGATAGTGCTGGAGGTCGTTCTGGGTGTCGACAATCTGGTCTTCATCGCCATCCTGTCTAATAAGTTGAGGCCGGAAGACCAGCAGCGAGCGCGGCGCATTGGCCTCGGACTCGCGCTGATTATGCGGCTTGTGCTGCTTGCGGCGATTGCCTGGATCGTCGGGTTGACCGCCACGATATTCGATCTTGGCATCTCCGGGCCGCTTGGCGCACATGGCGAGCCGACCTTCGAAACCGCACTGTCTGGCCGCGACCTGATATTGATTGCGGGCGGGGCTTTCCTGATCTGGAAAGCCACCAAGGAAATCCACCATGCGATGGATGACGAGCCATCGGGCACGATGCTCGATAAGGATGGCCATTTAGTCATAAGCTTTGGCGCGACCATCGCGCAGATTGCGGTGTTGAACCTTGTTTTCTCTATCGATTCGATCCTCACCGCGATTGGTATGACCGATTCGATTCCGATCATGGCGGCGGCGATTATCGTGACCGTTGGCATCATGCTGCTGGCCGCTGACCCGCTTTCGAGTTTCATCAGCAAAAACCCGACCCTGGTGATGCTTGCGCTGGCATTTTTGCTGATGATCGGCGCGGTGCTGATCGCGGACGGATTTGGCGTTCATGTGCCCAAGGGATATGTCTATGCGGCGATGGGTTTCTCGCTGCTGGTTGAGATTCTCAATATTCTCTCGCGCGGCGCAAGGAAGCGCAAGAAACACGCCCGTGCCGAGATAGCTGATCAACAAGGAGCGGCAACATGAGTGTTCATTTTCATGAGGAAGACCTGCCCGAAGGCGTGTTTGCCGAGAGCGCAACGCTGGCGGTCGATACCGAAACGATGGGCCTGATAACGCCGCGCGACCGGCTGTGTCTGGTACAGATTTCCGATGGCGGCAGCGATGAACATCTGGTGCGCTTTGCGCCCGACAGCGACTATGCAGCGCCCAATCTGCGCGCAGTGCTGGCGGACACCGGCAGGCTTAAACTCTACCATTTTGCGCGCTTTGATCTTGCCGCGATCGAGCATTATCTGGGGGTGACCGCGGCGCCGGTTTTCTGTACCAAAATAGCGTCGAAAATGACCCGTACCTACACCGACCGGCATGGGCTGAAGGAGCTCGTGCGTGAATTGCTTAGCACCGACATTTCGAAGCAGCAGCAGTCGAGCGATTGGGGCGGAACCGAACTTTCCGACGCGCAGAAGGATTATGCCGCGAGCGATGTGCGCTACCTTCACCGCATGCATGAAATTTTCGTGACCAAGCTGGAGCGCGAGCATCGTTCGGAATTGGCTCAGGCCTGTTTTGATTTTCTCCCCTACCGCGCGCGGCTCGATCTTGCCGGTTGGGCGGAAAACGATATTTTCGCGCATAATTGAATGATGAGTATATGACCTAATGTCAGCACTTGCCGAACAGCAACGAACAAGGCGGCAGTATTTTGCTGCGCCGGGCGGCAGCCATGACCGGCTGATCCGCCTGCTGCGCGTGCTGCTTCCTGCGATTGTCGGGGTGCTGATTGCGGTGCTGGCATTCAGCCCTTTCACAGAGAACCGTGAGCTCAGTTTTTTGCTTGCCAAGAATGAAGTTGATGTCGCACCAGAAAGAATGCGTGTGACCGACGCGCTATATCGCGGAGAAGATAGCAAGGGCCGCCCCTTCTCGCTGCGTGCGGGCAGCGCGGTGCAAAAAAGCTCTACCGAACCTGTGATCCGGATGTCACAGCTGTCGGGCCGGATGATGATGGCATCGGGGCCGGCGACGGTGATAGCAAGCCGGAGCGTATATGACCTCGACACCGAGGAGGTGAGAGTGAACGGGCCGATGTCGTTTGAATCGGCAGAAGGCTATTCGCTGACCGCCAATGATGCCGTGCTGGCGATGAAAACACAGATTGTCCGCAGTCTGGGCAGGGCCTCTTTCACCGGCAAGGACGGATTTACGCTTGTCGCCAACAATGTCGAAATTGATCTGCGCGCCAAGCGAATGGAAAGCCATGGCCGAGTCAATGGCCGCACCCGGATTGGTACATTTAGCGCGAACAAGCTGCGCGCAGACCTTAACACACGCAACGTAAAGCTGATCGGCAATGCGCAATTGCACATTCGGCAAGGTGCGCTTAAATAGATCGCGGCTCAGATAGCAGGTAGATATGACAAAGAAATTTATCCCGATCATGCTTGGCAGCTTTGCGCTGACCGCCGCTTTTCTGTCTTCGGCGGCGCCCGCGCAGGTAATCCGCAATCATAACAGCAATGCGCCGGTTAGTTTCAGCGCTGGTCAGATTGAATTGCAGGACCGCGCCGACCGGGTCGTTCTGTCGGGCGGGGTTACCGCGACGCAGGCTGGGCTTACCATCCGGGCCAGCCGGTTAACTGCCAAATATAGCAAGGGTGGCGGCATCAGTGTCAATGTGCTCGATGCTGCGGGCGGGGTGACGATTACCAAGGATGATCTGCGCGCAACTAGCAATGCCGCAATCTATGATCTCGACCGCGATCTGATCACCCTGCTCGGCAATGTGCAGCTGACGCAAGGGGCAAACCGGCTGAATGGCGGACGCATCATGATTGATCTCAACGCCGGGCGATCAACAATCACCGGCGGCGGAGCGGCGGTGCCGGGGATCAAGGATAGCGGCAATGGCCGCGTTACCGGCACATTCACCGTGCCGCAGCGCAAGAAATAACCGGCGCACCTCAAAAACTTTCGCTGCAAGAATCTTGCCAATTGCCAAAGCGGCAAGGATTTATTAGCCTTTGCGCCTAATATCACATGCGTGACTCGGGTAGAGACCGGCGCATAAGCGGGAAGTTTGTATGAATCTTGTAAGCGAAAGCATTGATACTACCGAAGTGATCGCCAATGCGGTCACCAAAGAGGGCATGGAGCGCGGGCTGGGCGTCGTCTCGATTGCGAAGAGTTACGATAAACGCTCGGTGCTCTCGGATATATCCTTGTCGGTGGCGCAGGGCGAGGTGGTTGGCCTGCTCGGCCCCAACGGCGCGGGCAAGACGACTTGCTTCTATTCGATCATGGGGTTGGTGAAGCCTGATGCGGGCCGCATCATGCTCAATGGCGAAGATATCACCCGGCTGCCGATGTATCGCCGTGCGGTTTTAGGGCTGGGGTATCTGCCGCAGGAAACATCGATCTTTCGCGGCATGACGGTCGAACAGAATATCATGTCAGTGCTCGAAATGTCCGAACCCGATAAATCGGTGCGCGCCGCTCGGCTCGACAAATTGCTCGATGAGTTTGGCCTGGAAAAATTGCGCAGCGCCGCTGCCATGGCGCTATCGGGTGGTGAACGCCGCCGCTGTGAGATAGCGCGCGCGCTTGCTGCCAACCCGTCAATCATGCTGCTTGATGAACCATTCGCCGGGATCGATCCGATCTCTATCAACGACATTCGCGACCTGGTCAGGGATTTGCGCGACCGTGATATCGGCGTGCTCATAACCGACCATAATGTCCGCGAGACGCTGGAAATCGTTGACCGTGCCTGCATCATTTACGGCGGGCAGGTATTGTTCGCCGGTTCGCCCGAAGACCTGGTGGCCGACCCGAATGTCCGGCGGTTATATCTGGGCGAAAGCTTTGAAATGTGATGGAAGGATTTGTGCGTTGAAGCGCAGCGACACCAGCCCGATTTACCTGTCAGATCCGATTTTCGTCGGGCGCGGCACCAGCCCACGCCCCCACGAGCTATCCGTCAGACCCTCCTTCGCCGGGCGCGGCACCAGCCCGCTCCCCCACCCGAACCACCCACGGCATTATACTGATTGGGTGGTTCGGGTGGGGGAGTGGGCTGGTACCGTATCAAAAAGGCGTTTCGAGCCTTTTGCAAATAGATCACTGCGATTTGCGCGAGCAAATTCTGACAAATAATGGCTCTCGCCCCCCGCCTCGATCTTCGGCAATCCCAATCGCTGGTCATGACGCCGCAATTGCAGCAGGCGATCAAGCTGCTTGCATTGTCGTCGCTGGAGATTGAGGCTTATGTCGCTGGCGAGTTGGAGCGCAACCCGCTACTCGACAATGGCGCGGCTGAAAATAGCGCCGAAGAAGCGCCCGATATGGCAGGCGATGGCCCACCACAAAATACCGATGATGGCCCCCGCGACAGCAAGGACATCTTGTCATCTTCCGACATGTCGGCGGGCGAGGCGCTTGATGTAAATTATGACGAGACCACATTTCACCATGATAGCGCGAGCGATATGCCGCAAGCTGCCTCCGTCTCCGCTTCTGGCGGCGCAGACGGCATGCTGGGGCTTAGCGGGGATTATCGCGGCGGATCGGGGGAGGGCCCCGATTTCGACAGTTTTGCCGCCGAAGAAGCGGGCCTGCAGGATTATCTGAAAGAACAGGCCGGAACGATGTTTTTTGGTTCCGAGCTGTTTCTGGTGATGCAGCTTATTGAAGAGGTTGACCCGTCCGGATATCTCGGTGCGGATTTGCTGGAAATCGGCCACCGGCTGGGGGTATCCGAAGAAGACATGGAAGATGCGCTTGTTGCGCTTCAGATGCTCGATCCAACCGGGGTTGGCGCACGGGGGCTATCGGAATGTCTGGCGCTGCAAGCCAAGGAAGCGAACCGTTACGACCCGTGCATGGCGAAGCTTATAGACAATCTTGATCTGGTGGCGCGCGGCGGATTTGATCAGCTGCGCCGCATGTGCCGCGTCGATGAAGAGGATCTGCGCGGCATGCTGTCTGAATTGCGTAGCTATGACCCCAAACCGGGCGCACGCTTTGGCGGCGAGGCGAGTATCGCGGTAACGCCCGATATTTTCCTCGTGCCGCGCGGGAAAAGCTGGGTGATAGAACTCAACAGCGCCAACCTTCCCCGCCTGCTCGTCAATCGCAGCTATATGGCCGAATTTGGCGGCAAGGGCGCTGATGCAGAAACCAAGAAATGGCTCAGCGAATGCCTCGATGATGCCAACTGGTTGATCAAGGCGATGGACCAGAGGCAAAAGACAATCCTGAAGGTAGCGGGCGAAATATTGAAGCAGCAGGAGGGCTTTTTCCGGGAAGGGATCAGCCAGCTAAAGCCGTTAACCCTGCGGCAGGTTGCAGACGCCATCGACATGCATGAATCGACGGTCAGCCGGGTGACAAGCAACAAATACCTAAGCTGCGACCGCGGCTTGTTTGACCTCAAATATTTCTTTTCAAGCGGTGTCGCATCGGCTGACGGCGAGGGGGCTTCAGCCGAATCGGTGAAGGCCGCGATTAGGACGCTGATCGACGGTGAAGGCGCAAAGATATTGTCCGATGACAAGCTGGTTGTGCTGCTTAAGGATGACGGGTTTGATCTCGCCCGGCGCACCGTTGCCAAATATCGCGAAGCAATGGGCATCGGTTCCTCTGTGCAGCGGCGGCGGCAGATGAAGATGGGCGGATAATATCCAGCGGGTTACAATCTTGGCCCCTCACCCCTTCACCCGCTCCTGAACGCATTGGTAATCGGGTAGCGGCGGTCGCGGCCAAAGTTGCGCGCGCCAAGCTTCACCCCCGGCGGGGCCTGACGGCGCTTATATTCGGCAATATAGAGCAGCCGTTCGATGCGTTCGACCACTTTGCGGTCATGCCCGCGCCTGGTGACAGCATCGACCGATAATTCCTGTTCAACCAGCCCCAGAAGGATATCATCGAGCGCTTCATAGGGCGGGAGACTATCCGAATCTTTCTGGTCGGCGCGCAGTTCGGCGCTCGGCGGTTTGGTGATGATATTTTCAGGGATCACAGGGCCGTCATTGCCCAATCCAATGCGGGGCTTGTGCGTGTTACGCCATTTCGACACGGCAAAGACAGTCATCTTATAGGCGTCTTTCAATGGGTTGTACCCGCCCGCCATATCGCCATAGATGGTGGCATAGCCCACACTCATCTCGCTCTTATTGCCGGTGGTGAGCAGCATATCGCCAAATTTGTTGGAAAGCGCCATCAAGGTCACACATCTAATGCGGCTCTGCACATTTTCTTCGGTAATATCGACATCGCGGTCGGAAAAGCTGCCTGACAGCATGACGTCAAAAGCCTCGACCGCCGCTGCAATCGGAATAGTATCGAGCCGGCAGCCGATCAGCTTTGCACATTCGCTCGCATCATCAAGGCTGTCCTGGCTGGTAAAGCGGCTGGGCAGCATCACGCACCAGACGCGATCGGGCCCTAAAGCATCGGCAGCAATGGCGGCGCAAAGTGCGCTATCGATGCCGCCAGACATGCCAAGCACGATACCGGGGAAGCGGTTGGCGTCCACATAGTCGCGCAAGCCAACTACCATCGCGCTGTAAATATCGGCGGGATGTTCTTCCCATATTGCAAGCTTTCCAGCCTCGCATTGCCATGCCCCGGGGCGATCCTTGCTCCAGCGGGTGATGCAAAGCTCTTCGCTCCAGTCGGGCAGTCTTTGGGCGGCGGAGCCATCGGCATTGAGCACGAAGGAGCAGCCATCAAAAACCAGCTCATCCTGCCCGCCAACACGGTTGAGGAAAATCAGCGGCAGACCGGTTTCGGCGACGCGGTCAGCAAAAACCTCCTCCAGCCGGTGATCATCCTTGTCAATTTCATAGGGGCTGCCATTGACCGAGATCAGCAATTCGGCGCCCTGCTTCGCGAGATGCTTCGATACTTCCGGCAGCCAGCCATCCTCACAAATTGGCAGGCCGATCTTTACGCCGCGAAACTCCACCGGTCCCGGCAAAGGGCCAGACGCAAAGATGCGCTTCTCATCGAACGTGCCATAATTGGGCAGCTCATGCTTGTAACGCACGCCAGCGATTTTCCCGCCATCGAGCAACGCGACGCCGTTATACAGCGCGCCATCTTCGATAAAGATCGAACCCACCAGCATCGCCGGGCCGCCGTCGCCGGTTGCCTGCGCGAGCGTTTCAAGCTCGGCTGCGGCTGCCCGCTGAAAGGCAGGCTTAAGAACGAGGTCTTCTGCCGGGTAGCCGATGAGCTGCTGTTCGGGATAGATGATGAGGTCGGTGGCTGGTTCAGCCTCGACCGCTTTTGCGCGCCATTCGAGCATCGTAGCCGCATTTCCCGAAAGGTCGCCCACGCGCTGATTGAGCTGTGCGATGGCGATGATGAGCGTGTCTGTCATATTAGGGTCAGGACCTGCTAATTGCGCGACTGAGGCAGCAAAATGGCGAAGATATCGGATGGAAACGCACGCCGGGAACAGTGGTTCTGCTTCCAAGTGTGTTTTTATTCGAGATCGAAGCCATTTTGTTGTCCCTTCGGGATTTGACCGATTTTGTCCATTGCTACGTTGGCGAACCTTGAAACATTATCATATTCCTGCGGCCCGCCGCCTTGCACTGAACAAAATCGCCTCAAACCTCAGTCGAGTAATTAGCAGGTTCTGACCCTCACTCATATTCGCGTGGATAAATGGGGGCAAGGGCGTTGTCATTGCCGCGATGCATGGTTAGAGCGGCTGGATAGAAGGGCGGGCCAGTCCAGTCATCCGCTCCAGTGGGAAGCTCACCGCATGAAATTGATCGCCGGCAATTCGAACCTTCCTCTGGCACGCGCCATTGCTGCCTATCTGGATATGCCGCTGACCGATGCCAGCGTCCGGCGCTTTGCCGATCACGAGATTTTCATCGAAATCCATGAAAATGTGCGCGGTGAGGATATGTTTGTAATCCAGCCGACCAACCATCCGGCAAATGACAATCTGATGGAATTGCTGATTATGATCGACGCGCTGCGCCGCGCTTCGGCCAAACGAATCACCGCCGTTATGCCCTATTTCGGCTATGCACGGCAGGACCGGAAGCCTGGCCCGCGCACGCCGATCTCGGCAAAGCTGGTCGCCAATCTAATCACTGAAGCGGGTGCAGACAGGGTGCTGTCGGTCGATTTACATGCCGGGCAGATTCAGGGGTTTTTCGATATTCCGACCGATAATCTTTATGGTGCTCCGGTGATGCGCAAGGATATTCTGGCGCGCTATGGCGATGAAGACATCATGGTGGTGTCACCCGATGTTGGCGGCGTGGCCCGCGCCCGCGCATTGGCAAAACGGCTCGACAATGCGCCGCTGGCCATCGTTGACAAACGCCGCGAGAAAGCGGGTGAGAGCGAAGTGATGAATATCATCGGCGATGTCAGCGGCAAATTCTGCGTGCTGCATGATGATATGGTCGATTCGGGCGGAACTCTGTGCAATGCCGCCGATGCTCTGAAGACAGAAGGCGCGACCGATGTCGTTGCCTATTGCACCCACGGCGTCTTATCCGGCGCAGCCGCGCAGCGCATTGCGGATTCGCAGCTGAAGGAACTGGTCATCACCGATTCGATTCAAGCCACCGATGCCGTGAAGGCCGCAGCCAACATCCGGCATCTTCCTATTGCGCCTCTGCTCGGCGAAGCGATTCGGCGGATAGCTGACGAGGCCAGCGTTTCGAGCCTGTTTGATTAGGGTCAGGACTCTAGACCTTGAGCCAGCCACCTTCCAAATCGATTTTGATACTGGGAGCTTATGGCTTCATTGGAAACCAGATAGCTAAGCATTTGGTTCTTGACGGTCACAATGTTAACGGCTTTGGGCGCAATATCGAATATGGTCAGGCCATTCTCCCCGATATCGAGTGGATGAAAGGCGATCTTGCAGACTATTGCAGCGCCGCCAAGTGGCTTCCTTTGCTTGAGAATATTGATATCGTCGTCAACGCCAGCGGCATCCTGCAATCGGGGCCGGCTGACGATATCAATGTCACCCAGTCAGACGCGATCATCGCGCTGATTGAGGCCTGCGAAACAGCGAACATCAAGCAAGTAATCCAGATTTCTGCTTGCGGTGCATCAACAGGGTCTACGCTTGATTTTATGAGCAGCAAGGCGGCTGCGGACGAGCGGCTACTCGCATCTTCCATTGACGCAGCGATATTGCGCCCCGGCTTGGTGATTGGCCGAAATAGCTATGGCGGAACCGAGTTTATTCGCATGATCGCTGCGACGCCCGGTATCGCGCCCAAACTCTCTGGCTTCGGAACGGTTCAGACCATCGCACTTTCAGAAGTTGTCGAGGCGGTGCAGGTTGCGATTGATGCGCCGGATGGGTTTTCGGGTAGTTTCGATCTGGTCGAAAGGAAATCGCGAGCGCTCGATCAGATAATTGCAATGCACCGGAAATGGCTGGGCTTTGGCCCCACGCGTTTTCATATCCCCGTTGGCAACGCGGTCATGAGGCTGGGGGCGTTGGCTTCCGACGCAATTGGCTGGCTTGGCTGGCGATCGCCGATGCGCAGCAATGCGCTCAATGCCCTAATCAATGGCGTGGCTGGAGACGCCGCTCAGACGGCTAGGATACTGGGCCGCCACGCTATGCCGCTTGAGCGGACTTTGGCTGGCTTCCACTCCGGCAAGCAAGACCGCATACATGCGCGCCTGATGCTGCTCTTACCCATTTTCATGCTGATGCTGATATTCTTATGGCTGGGTTCAGGTATTTTGGGGTTTGCAATGGCAAATGAAGCAGCCGCGTTATTGGACAACGCCTCCACAGGCGCCGGGGCGGCGAAGCTCATGGTCTATGGAGGTGCCACCATCGATATCATGTTGGGCCTCGGGTTGATGATTCGGAAAACCGCCAGACTTGCGCTGGCTGGAACGATTATCGTAACTATCGCCTATCTGGTCGGCGGCTCGATTTTAACGCCGCAATTATGGCTCGATCCGTTGGCACCGCTCATCAAGGCATTGGCCGCGATGGGCCTTTCGATCTCCTGCCTGATCGCGCTCGACAAGAGATGAGCAATCTGATCATCTTCGTGCAATGGCTGCATATAATCGGTGCGACTATACTCATCGGAACCGGCGCTGGCATCGCTTTCTTCATGCTTATGGCACACCGGACGGATGATGCGCGGCTGATTGCCCATGTCGGCGGAACCGTTGTCATCGCCGACTTTTTATTCACCGCACTTGCGGTCATTGTTCAGCCGATCACCGGATTTTGGCTCGCTTACCTGATCGGGTGGCCGCTACTAACACCTTGGATTGTATGGTCACTCGCACTTTACATCTTTATTGGTCTGTGCTGGCTCCCAGTGGTTTGGATACAGATCCGCCTGCGCGATTTAGCGAGGGAGGCTGCCCAAAATGATAGCGTTTTGCCGCCGCAATATTACCGGCTCTATAAAATTTGGCTGGTGCTTGGCGTTCCCGCTTTCTCGGCCATCCTGGTGATCGTCTGGCTGATGCTGGCCAAATCGGTATTTTGGTGACAATGGAAACGACATGACACCGAAAGACATCACTCTCGTCGGCAAACTTGCCGATGCGGCAGGGGAGGCGATCCGGCCTTTCTTCCGCGCCGATTTTGCGCATGAGGCAAAGGATGATGCTTCGCCTGTTACCGAGGCCGACCGCGCGGCGGAGGCGGCGATGCGGGCGATCATTGAGGCCGAATGCCCTCATGACGCCATCATCGGCGAGGAATATGGTGAGAAATCCGGGACGAGCGGGCGGACATGGGTGCTCGATCCTATCGATGGCACGATCAGCTTTATGGCGGGGCGGGCGATATTTGGCACGCTGATTGCGCTATTGGAGGACGGCTTTCCTGTGCTTGGCGTAATTGACCAATGCATCAGCGGCGAGCGTTGGGCCGGGGCAGCGGGCGAGGAAACGACGCTCAATGGCAAGGCGATCCGCACCCGCCGCTGCCGTGAGCTTTCGGATGCCGTTCTTGCCAGCAGCGCGCCGCAATATTTTGACGATGCAAGCGCAAAGCAATTCATGGCGCTGGCGGCAAAAACAAGCAGGCGCACGGTGTGGGGCGGTGATTGCTATAATTACGGCCTGCTCGCCGCCGGGCATTTGGACCTTGTGGTGGAGACGAGCCTCAAACTCCACGATTTCGCCGCGCTCGTGCCAGTGGTAGAAGGCGCAGGCGGGATGATGTGCGATTGGAAGGGCGATCCACTGCATGCCGGGAGCGCAGGCGACGGCGGCAAGGTCATCGCGCTAGGCGATCCGGCGCGGCTTGAGGATGTGCTGGAGGGATTGGCGCGGGGGCAATAATACGGCGAATCGCTTGCATTTCCCTTGCGCCGCGCTATACGCGCAGCTTCCGAATGAGCAAGGCTGGCTAAAGGGCTGCCATGTCTGCTCCAAACGGACTCAACCAAAGGAGACCAAAATGCCCAAGTTGAAAACCAAAAGTGGTGTGAAGAAGCGCTTCAAAATCACCGCAACCGGCAAGATCAAACACGGCGCCGTTGGCAAACGCCACCGCCTGATGAGCCATAATTCGAAATATATCCGCCAGCATCGCGGCACCGATACGATTTCGGATGCTGATGCAAAAACAATCAAGAAATGGGCGCCCTACGGGCTTTAGCTTGGTTTGGCCGCACCAGCCCACTCCCCCCCACCCGACCACCCAACAGGGTATTCTAGGGGTGGTCGGGTGGGCCGGAGCCGACCCTCTACATAAAAGGATATAGATTATGGCACGCGTAAAACGGGGTGTTACCACCCGGGCCAAACACAAACGTACTCTGGAACAGACGAAGGGCTATTATGGCCGCCGGAAGAATACCATCCGCATCGCCCGTCAGGCCGTCGAAAAGGCCGGACAGTATGCTTACCGCGACCGCAAGGTCAGAAAGCGTAATTTCCGCAGCCTGTGGATTCAGCGTATCAACGCCGCCGTTCGCGAAGAAGGGCTAACCTATGCGCGCTTCATGTACGGCGTAAAGCTTGCCGGTATTGAACTCGACCGCAAGGTGATGGCCGATCTGGCGATGCATGAAGGCGAAGTGTTCAAAACCATCATCGCTGACGTAAAAGCAGCGATCGATAAAGCGGCCTAATTCGTCAGGGTCTGCCAAAGCAGACCGCCGCACCAGCCCGCTCCCCCACCCAACCAGAATAATGCCATGGGTGGCCGGGCCATCTTCAGAACGTCCCCCGGACGTTCTTCGGGATAGCGGGAGCGGGCTGGTGCGGCGACCGGCAATACCGGTTCTGACAAAATACCTTCAAACAGAATTGACGAGAAGGGGCGCTCTAAGAGGCGCCTTTTTTTGTGCCTGCTTGCCAGACAAGGAAGCAACAGAGCAGGACTGGAGCCAAGGAAAATAGACCAAATCCGGCATTGCCCGTCATGAATATAACAATGGTGGAAGCCAGAAAGCCAAGGGCTATGATCGATAATCCACCCTGCCTGCTTTTGCGCGGTATCGCCAGCAGGCCGCCAAGAATCTGCAGCGCGCCCAATGGCAGCAACCATGACGAACTGATACCCGCGTCAGCAAAAAATTGTATTTCCTGAGGCATTTTGAGAAGTTTGACGCCTCCGGCCAAAATGCTGAGCACCGTCATCATCGCCAGAACAACGGCAGCTACATATTTCATTTGATCCCCTTTTCAATTGCCGTCGGCGCTATCATTGTATTTTCATCCCAAAATCGCCTGCACGCCTTCGAGGAATTTAGCCACGGGCACGGGCTTCGACAGATAACCGCGCGCACCGGCGGCGCGGATCTTTTCTTCATCGCCCTTTGCTGCATAGGCGGTCACCGCAAGGATCGGGATTGATTTCAGCGCATCATCCTTCTGCATCGCTGCAATCAGGTCGAGGCCGCTGACATGCGGCAGCTGAATATCCATGATGATCAGGTCGGGCTGAAACATCTTTGCCTGTTCGAGGGCAAGGCGGCCATCCTTTATGCCATCGACGGTATATTTATGCGCGCGCAATAGGTCGGTGAAGAGCTTGAGGTTGAGCTCGTTATCTTCAACAATCATGATTTTCTGGCTCATGGAGTTTGCTTAGATAAATTCCCCGGCGAATGCGAAGGAAATTGTTTTGGAAGGTTTGTTTGCAAAAATTTGCATACGCAAATCGCGGCGGAGTTATCTGTCAGGTCGTCCTTCTGTCAGACCCTCCTTCGTAGGGCGCGGTTCCAGCCCTCTCCCCCTCCCGAACCGCCCATGACATTATACTGATTGGGTGGTTCGGGAGGGGGAGAGGGCTGGAACCGCGGTTGGCCTTTGCCAACCCTGACAAATAGATGCGGGCCGGTGCCGCATCAAAAGGCGCTTCGAGCCTTTTGCAAATGAAACGCCGCTGCCAACCAAAACACCCTTTGCGATTACAACGCTATCCATTATGCGAGAGCGCATGCCTGATACGGACACCAATATTGCCAATGCCTCGACGCTGGCGCTCCGCGCGCTTGGCTGGGCGCTGGCGGATGAGAAGCGGGCGGAGCGGCTGCTCGCGCTTACCGGAATGACGCCTGACATTCTTCGCAGCGCGGTCAATGAACGCTCTACTCAGGCAGCCATACTCGGCTTTCTGGAAGCGCATGAGCCAGACCTGATCGCCTGCGCGGTCGCGATAGATGTGAACCCGGAAATATTGGTCGCGGCGCGGCAGGAGCTTGACGGCGGAGCGCTAGAATTATGAGCAGGCCGTTGCTGATATCGGATTGTGACGAAGTGCTGCTCCATATGGTGGTGCCGTTTCAAGCGTGGCTCGATGAGGCCCATCAAATCCATTTCGATCTGGAGAGCGGGACATTCGTCGACGCGCTGCGTCACAAGCATGATGGCACACTCGTCGAAGGCGGGCGCGTTTGGGAATTGCTCGGCGGCTTCTTCGATAGCGAAATGCACCGGCAGGGAGCGATCGAGGGCGCGGTGAAAAGCATCAACCGGCTGGCCCAGGTCGCCGACATTGCGATCCTGACCAATTTGATGGATCACCGTAACGAAATGCGCATGCAGCAGCTGAAGGATGTGGGTATCGATTTCCCGGTCTTTACCAATCAGGGCGGCAAGGGAGAGGCGATGCTCCGGCTGCTGGAGGAATATAAGCCTTCGGCTGCGGTTTTTGTCGATGATCTGGGGCATCAGCATGATAGCATTGCCGAACATGCGCCGCATGTGTGGCGGCTGCAATTTGTCGGCGAACCGATTATCGCAAAGCATATCAAGACGTCAAAATCGGCCCATGCGCGGATCGACGATTGGGGCGGGGCGGAAGAATGGGTGCGCGGTAAATTGCTCGCCGGCCGCGCTGCGGCAACAAATGAAAAGGAAGATGTATGATCGAAGATAGGCTTGCCGAGCTTGGCCTGACGCTGCCCGAAGCCGCAGCGCCCGTTGCGAGCTATGTTCCTGCGGTGGAAGCTGGCGGGATGCTGTATATTTCTGGACAATTGCCGTTCATTGATGGCGATCTGATGACTGGAAAGGTTGGCGAGCGCCGCAGCGAAGAAGAAGCGCAGGAAGCGGCAAAGGCCTGCGCGGTCATGCTCATTGCACAGATGAAAAAGGCGCTGGGGTCATTGGATAGGGTAGAGCGGATCGTAAAGCTCGGCGTGTTTGTTGCCTCGATGCCCGATTATACCGGCCAGCCCAAAGTCGCCAACGGTGCGTCTGATTTGATGGAAGCGGTGTTTGGCGAAGCCGGAAAACATGCAAGGAGCGCGGTCGGCGTGCCAGCGCTGCCATTGGATGCGACGGTGGAGATTGACGCGGTGGTACAGATAAGGGCCTGAATTTTGGAAAAGGCTGTAACAGCCGAAATATCGAAATCTATCGCCGTATTGGACGCGGGCGAATGGGATGCGCTCAACCCGTCTGCGAATCCCTTTGTTGGCCACGCATTCATGTCGCTATTGGAACGTTCAGGCAGCGTTGGCCCCGGTAGCGGCTGGTCGCCTGCCCCGATCACCATTCGCAGTGTGGACGGCAGGCTCGCTGCCGCGCTTCCCGCCTATCTTAAAAGTCACAGCCAGGGCGAATATGTGTTCGACCACCACTGGTCCGATGCCTATGAAAGGGCAGGCGGGCGTTACTATCCCAAGCTGCAGATCGCCGCGCCTTTTTCGCCTGTGCCGGGGCCGCGCGTGCTTGCCAGCGATGACGCCATGGCGGCGGCGATATTGCGCGCGGCGGAAAATGTCTGCGAGCAGAACGGGATATCGTCGGCGCATGCAACCTTTGTCGAGGAAGCGCAGCTTGGCCTGTTTAGGGGTGCCGGATGGCTCATCCGAAAGGGCAGCCAGTTTCACTGGACGAATGATGGCTATGACGATTTTGATGCGTTTCTGGGCGCGCTATCCTCTCGCAAGCGCAAGGCGATTAGGAGGGAGCGCAGCGGCGCACAGGGCGCGGTGGAGATTGTCACTTTACGCGGGCAGCAAATCACGCGCGAATATATGGAAGCCTTCTGGGGCTTTTATCTAGATACCGGACAGCGCAAATGGGGGCAGCCCTATTTGACGCGCGAATTTTTCGATATTGCGGTGGATGCGCTGGGCGACGCTTTGGTGCTGTTTCTTGCGCTTCAGGATGAGCGGCCGGTTGCCGGCGCGCTCAATATTGCCGGGCCGGATTGCCTGTACGGGCGCTATTGGGGCTGCAATCGCGACATTCCTTTTTTGCATTTTGAGCTATGCTATTATCAGGCGATTGAATTTGCGATTGCTGAAGGGCTTGAGCGGGTGGAGGCGGGCGCGCAGGGCGAACATAAGCTTGCGCGCGGCTATGTTCCTGCGGCCACCTATTCGGCGCACTACATCGCTGACCCCGGATTTCGCGAGGCAATAGAAGGTTTCCTAGAGCGCGAAACCCACGCCGTTGAAGCCGATATTGAATTTCTCGGCGAGCTGGGGCCGTTCAAACGCGGCTAGGGCAATAGCCAAATCGGCTTCACGCGTAGAATCGCACATAATCCTTGTCGGTCGCACTATTGATTAGCGCGCGATACTCGGCATGCGCCGGGGAGGAGGTAGTGATCGCGCCGATCACAGGGCTCTCCAGCGTTTCATATTTGACCAGCGCGACCGGGCAGGAGACGGGCACGAGCTGAGTGCCATGGCCAACCTGCAGCGTGGTGAGGATGCCGAGCATCGTGCCGTCGATTGTCGGACGCCCAAGTACCATGATCCGATATTGGCCATTGTCATTGGTGACGAGATAGATGTGGCCCGACAGGTTGGGCATAGAGACGCGCCCCGATTGCTGAAAATTGGTATCAAGCCGTTTGGTTTCGGCAAATTCGAGATAGCTTGCAGCGGCGTTCCAGCGGATGTCGATCACGTAGGTGAATATTTCTGCCGGATTATTGAAGCTGGGGCGGATGGTAAGATAGCGGCCCTCTACCCACTGAATGCCGACATGCGAATAAGAGCCGAGATAGTCGGGAGCCAGTTCACCGCCGCCCGGTGCTGTATCCCGAGCGCGCAAGGATGTTCCCAAGGCCTCTTCGATGCGGATGATGGTGGCGAGGGTGAAGGGCCGCTTTCCAGCGAGTGCCTTTTCAAGCGTTGACAGGCTGATCTTTGCCATATCAGCAAGCTGCTGGCGTGACAGGCGCCGCCGGGCGATCTCTTCGCGCACGCGCTGGGCCATGTCTTCGGCATCGATTTCACTCATACCCCGTCCCGCTCCCTATATCCCGGCCTGCCATTTCACGCACATTCCTGCACAAATACGCACAGGCCGTCAAGCATTCCGCACCAATCCGCCATTATAGGCGGTTTTCTGCCGATAAAGGCCGATCTTGCTTGTGGCGTACTGCGGTGAAGTGAGCGATATCAGCGATGAGATGTGTAACAGAGGAGGCAGAGATGTCCAGTTCAGTGTTGATTTCCACCCCGAAAGCAGTTTTGACCCGCTGCTTTCTATCCGCTGCCAGTGTGATGCTGGCGCTTCCTGCAGGCGCGGTTTTGGCCGCGCCTGCTTTTGCCTCCCATGGCGCTCAAGCATCCGAAGATGCCGGCCCGGGGAGCGGCGCGCTGATGCTGCGCACCAAAGATGGTGATGCCTCGGTGCCAGCGATACGCCTTGGCACCGACATGACGGTTGATGTCAGCGGCAATATCGCCCGTGTTCGCGTGACGCAGGTCTTCCGGAATGTGTCGAAAGACTGGGTCGAGGCGACCTATCTTTATCCACTGCCCGAAAATGCCGCTGTCGACAGTTTGAAAATGACGGTTGGTCAGCGCGTGATTATCGGCAAGATCAAGCAGCGCGAAGAGGCGCGCGAAATATACGAGCAGGCCAAGGCCGAGGGCAAAAAGGCGGGGCTGGTTGAACAGCTACGCCCCAACATGTTCGTGAACAAAGTCGCCAATGTCGGCCCCGGCGAAACCGTGCTGGTGGTGATCGAGTATCAGATGCCGCTCAAACAGCTTGATGGCACCTTCGCGCTCCGGCTGCCGCTGGTTGTGGGCGCACGCTATGTGCCGCCGCATACACTGGTCAGCGATGAAAACCTGGACGATGCAAAGGCGATCACCGCCGCGCCCGTGGCTGATCCCAACAATGGAAAGATCAATCCGGTATCGATCAACATTGATCTCGCACCCGGCTTCGTTCCGGCGAATATTGAAAGCGCCTATCACAAGGTCAGCGTGGGCGGCAAAGGCGTGCGGCGGCATGTGACACTGGCAAAGGGGCAGGTGCCGCAGGACCGCGATTTTGAACTTAGCTGGCGTTCTGCATCCGCATCGCCGCGGCTCAGCCTCTTTCGAGAAGAGGTCGAGGGCAAGCATTATATCATGGCCTCTATCACACCGCCGGTGCAGGATGAAAAAAGCTTTATCCCGCCGCGCGAGATGATCTTTGTCATCGACAATAGCGGATCGATGATGGGCGAATCGATGGACGAAGCAAAAGCAAGCCTCATCCATGCGCTGGGCACACTCCGCCCGCAGGACCATTTCAACATCATCCGTTTCGACGATACGATGGAACTCGTATTCGAGCAGAGCGTTGCCGCAACGCAGGCGCATATTGCATCGGCGAAAGCCTTTACCGAGGCACTTGAAGCCGATGGCGGCACAGAGATGCTGCCTGCGCTGAAAGCCGCGCTGGCCGACCACGGCGTGACCGAGCGGGCAAAAATTGTGCGGCAAGTGATCTTCCTGACCGATGGCGATATTTCGAATGAGCAGGAAATGCTCGCCGCAATTGCCGCCGATGCTGGCAGCAGCCGGGTCTTTACCGTCGGCATTGGCTCTGCGCCCAATAATTATCTGATGAGCCGCATGGCGACGACAGGCCGAGGCATTTACACCAATATCGGCGACCCCAAAGAGGTGACGGTCAAGATGGCGGAACTGCTCGATATGCTGAGCCGCCCGAGCGTGCAGGATCTGAAGGTCAGCGTCACCGGAGGCAGCTTCGATCTGACGCCGAAGATGCTGCCCGACCTATATGCCGGTGAGCCGCTGGTGCTGCTCGGGCTTGCAGGCAGCCTCGAAGGCACGGTCACGGTGAGCGGGCGGATTGGCAAGAAGCGGTGGAAACAATCGCTAGACGTCACCTCTGCGCTTGCCAGCCCTTCGGTGGCCAAATTATGGGCGCGCCGCCGGATCGACGATATTGAGGCCGACCGTATACTGGGCGGAATTGAGGATAACGCGGCCGATGCGGAAATCACCAAAATCGGTCTGGAATTTCACATTGTCACATCCATGACCAGCCTGGTCGCGGTCGATGAAACGCCGTCGCGGCCCGAAGGGACGGCTTTGCGCGAAGAAGACCTGCCGATCAATCTGCCAAAGGGATGGGATTTCGATCATCTGTTTGGCGGCGAAAGTGCGCGCGCGGCAATGGCCAACGAAGCGGCGCTTGCGAAGATGGCCGAAACAAAGAAATTCAAACTGCCGCAAACTGCAACCAACTATATGGTCAGCCTGTTTGGCGGTTTGCTCGCATTACTGATCGGGCTCTTTGGCCTCGTAACTCTCCGTAGCAGAAAGGAAGTTTGAAATGAAAAACCTGTTCAAAAATTCACCCCGCCGCTTGGCGCAGCTATCCTGTATAACGCTATGCGGCCTTGGCATTGCAACCGCTGCTTCGGGGGCAGTGGTTCCGCTCGAGGCGGGGCTCAAGCAGATACTGCTCGAACGCGCTTATGATCGTAGTGTTGAAACCAAAACACCGCATAAGCCGTGGGTGTGGGCCGACATGGCCGCGGTCGGAAAGATCACCCATCCGCGCCTCGGGCAATCGGCGATCATCCTTAGCGCCGGTTCTAAGGAGGCGATGCGCGCGGGGCCGACGCTCATGCCCGGCAGCGCTGACATCGGCACCGCGGGCGCCAGCGTGATTGCCGCGCACCGCGACACGCATTTTGCCTTCCTGAAAGATGTGAAGATTGGTGATGTCATGCTGGCCTCTGGCAAGGACGGCAAGATGCGCAATTACCGCGTGACGCATTTACAGATTGTGCACGCTGACAAATTCGCGATCACCGCGGGGTTGCCCGAAAATACGCTCGCGCTTTCGACCTGCTACCCCTTTGGTTCTGTGCGCGGCGGCAAGATGCGCTATGTGGTGCATGCAATAGAGTTCGAAGGCCAAGCGTCCGAAAATTTGCCGGAGAAGGGCTTGCAATCGGCAATTTAATCGCGCAGTTAAACGGGCGAGAGGAAATTGCCCGAGATGAGCGCAGCTGCCCCCAAGCCAAGCGAACAGGAACTTGCCGATTTCGAGACGCAATGCGGCGCATGGTTCGGCGAAAATGTGGTCACCGACCCCGGCTTCATGCTGCCGCTGACCTTTATGGAAGTTTCCACTGACGAGCAATTTGACTTTCTGCGCGAATGGCAGCGTAAGGTGTACGAAGCGGGCTATTTCGGGATGAGTTGGCCAACCGAATATGGCGGCCACGGCATGCATTCCGAATATCAGCGGATCGCGACGCGGATGATGAAGAAGCATGATTGCCCGATCATGATCAATGCCATTGGCAATGGCTGGGCCGGGCCGCTGCTCCTCGATGTTGGCCGCGAGGAAGACAAGCGCCGCTTCATCAAACCGATGCTGAACGCCGAAGAAATCTGGTGCCAGGGCTTTTCCGAACCAGAGCATGGCAGCGACCTTGGTAGCGCGCAATGCAAGGCGAAAAGAGATGGCGACGAATATGTCATCAACGGTTCCAAAATCTGGACGTCATTGGGCGACCGCGCCGACTATATGATCCTGTTGGCGCGCACATCCAGCCCGTCCGATGACGCGCCAAGCAAATATGCCGGGCTTTCCTTTTTCCTCGCGCCGATGAAAATTCCGGGTGTCGAGACGAGGCGGCTGAAAAAACTGACCGGCGAATATGGCTTTACTCAATGCTTCTTCACCGATGCGCGTATCCCTGCAAACAGTATCGTCGGTGAAGAGGGGCAGGGTTGGTCGATGGCGATGAAGACGCTCGAATATGAGCGCGGAGCCAAGGTGATGCCGGCGGGCGGTTATTTCGTCAAAGAGCTTGATGTGATGCGCATTGTCGAGCTGGCGCGCAGCGCAAAGCGCGGCGGCAAGCCGGTGCTCGACGATCCGGTATTGCGCGACCGGCTGGTGGATTATATGATCGACATTCAGGCGCTCAATCTCAATAATCAGCGTCGCCGGATGCCGGAGCTGATGCGTGACAAGCCGATGGGGCTTGCGCTGATGAACAAGCTGGCGCGCACCGAGTTGATCCGCGAAATGACCGAATTCTCACTGGCGTTTCAGGGTGCAGCTTCGGCCTATTATGTCGGCGATGAAGAGGCGCAGGATAATGGCTATTGGCACCGCGCCTATCTCAACGCCTTCTCCGCGACAATCGGCGGGGGCACCAGCGAAATCCAGAAAAATATCATTGGCGAGCATGTGCTTGGCCTGCCCAAAACGCGGTAGAATTTTTGAAACCAGGAGCGGATAATGAGCGAAGTATTGACCGATGCCCAGGACGGCGTCCTGATCATAACCATCAACCGGCCAGAGGTGCGCAACGCCGTTAACAAGGCGGTCGCCGAGGGTATTGCCGGGGCGATGGAGCGGCTGGACAGCGATGGCGATTTGAGCGCCGGGATCATCACCGGCGCGGGCGGGACATTCTGTTCGGGCATGGATTTGAAGGCATTTTTGAAGGGTGAGTTTCCGGTCGTAAAGGACAAGGGTTTTGCAGGGTTTGTGCAGGCCCCGCCAAAGAAACCGCTTATTGCCGCTGTCGATGGCTATGCGCTTGCCGGCGGCATGGAAATTGCCGTTGCGTGCGATCTTCTGGTGGCAAATAGCGATGCGCAGTTCGGTATTCCCGAAGTGAAGCGTTCGCTGGTTGCAGCGGGCGGCGGCTTGCTGTCGCTATCGGCCATCATCGGCCAGCGCATGGCGATGGAGCTTGCGCTGACCGGTGACTTTTTCTCTGCGCAGCGGGCTTATGAAGTTGGTTTTGTCAACCGGGTGACGGATGGCGCTGCGCTCGAAGCCGCCATGGAGCTTGCGACGTCGGTTGCGGCGGGCGGCCCGCTGGCGCTGATTGCGTCGAAACGGATCATCAAACAGCGGCTCGACTGGAACAGCAGCGAGATGTGGGAAAAGCAGCTCGAAATTGCCGGGCCGGTGCTGTCCTCAAATGATGCCAAGGAAGGCGCGCGCGCCTTTGCCGAGAAACGTGGGCCGGTCTGGACGGGCAGCTAGCTTATGAGTCACCCGTCGGTTCACGCGAAAACCCATCCCGATAAACCCGCCATCATCATGGCCGATTCGGGCGAGGTCATCACCTTCGGCGAGCTTGATTGCCGGTCGAACCGGATGGCGCATCTGTTCCGTTCGTGCGGCTTTCAGATTGGCGATACCGCCGCGATGTGCATGGATAATTGCGCGGAGTTTTTCGATATCATCTGGGGCGCGCAGCGCGCAGGGCTAAGGCTGGTATCGATCAGCACCCGCCTGACTGCGCCGGAGATGGATTATATCCTTGAAGATAGCGGCGCGAGGATGTTGATCGCATCGGCTTCGCTCGGCGAAACGCTCGATTCGCTGGCAGGTGCGAAGAAATTGCAACGATATATCAGCGGAGGCCGCCGCGATGGCTGGGCATCACTCGCGGATGCGCTGGCTGGGATGCCTGACACGCCGATCACCGATGAACGTAGCGGGGTTGTTATGCTCTACAGTTCTGGCACGACCGGCAGGCCAAAGGGCGTGCACCGGCCCTTGCCCGAAGACCCCGATATCGCCGGACCTTTTTTGCTCGCGCAACTGGCGCAGGCAGCGTTTGGTTTTACAGATGGCAGCATCTATCTGTCGCCCGCGCCGCTCTATCATGCCGCTCCGCTGGGTTGGTGCGCGGCGGTGACGCGGATTGGCGGCACCATCGTGATCATGGAGAAATTCGATGCGCTGGCTTCGCTTGCGGCAATAGAGAAATATGGCATCACCGATAGCCAATGGGTGCCAACACATTTTGTGCGTATGCTCAAGCTGCCACCCGCAGAGCGCGCGAGATATGATCTATCTTCGCTCAAATGCGCGGTCCATGCCTCTGCGCCCTGCCCGGTGCCGATCAAGGAGGCGATGATAGATTGGTGGGGACCGGTGCTGCGCGAATATTATGCCGCGACCGAGGGTAACGGCTTCACCTATATTTCGAGCGAGGACTGGCTAACGCACAAAGGCTCAGTCGGCCGCGCGATCAGCGGTATTTTGCATATTTGCGGCGAAGACGGCGATGAGCTTGCACCGCGCGAGGAAGGCGCGGTCTATTTCGAAAATGATACGAAATTCACCTATCACAATGACCCGAAGAAAACCGCCGATAGCCGCCACCCCAAGCATCCCACATGGTCAACGCTGGGCGATGTCGGCTGGCTTGACGAGGATGGCTTTCTGTATCTGACAGACCGCAAAAGCTTCATGATTATTTCGGGCGGGGTGAATGTCTATCCCCAAGAGATTGAAAATCTGTTGGTGACGCATCCCAAGCTGGCCGATGCGGCGGTAATCGGCGCTCCGGATGAAGATTTGGGCGAGCGCGTGGTGGCAGTGGTGCAGCCGCTTGATCCCGCCGATGCCGGGCCAGAACTCGCGGATGAGCTTAACCTCTTTATGCGCGAAAGCCTGTCGGGCGTGAAAGTGCCGCGCCAGATTGATTTTCGTGACGAGCTGCCGCGTCATCCCACCGGCAAATTATACAAACGCCTGCTCCGCGATGAATATTGGACGGACGCGGCGACAGGGGCAAAGCTATAGGCTGGCTAGAATCAATGCTACAAAGACGATAAATTTGTTTAGACTCGAAGGAGAATGAAAATGGTGACGCAATATAAAAACCTGATCAATGGCGAGATGGTGGGCACCGATGATGTGCTTGATGTTATCAATCCGGCGAATGAAGAGATCATCGGACAGGTGCCGTCATGTGGTCAGGCAGAGCTTGATACAGCCGTTGCGGCGGCGCGTGCCGCTTTTCCCGCATGGTCGAAAACGCCCATCGAAGAGCGCCGCGCCGCAGTGCAGAAAATCTCTGCCGTCATCAAGGAGAATACCGATGAGCTGATGCGGCTCTTGACTAGCGAGCAGGGCAAGCCGCACGCGCAGGCAAAGGGCGAAATCATCGGGGCGTCGCTGATGGTCGGCGCGCAATCAACGCTCGATCTCGATGACGAGATTAACGAGGATAGCGACGTGCGCTTCTCACGCACCCGCCGCGTTCCCGTCGGCGTGGTTGCGGGCATTGTGCCGTGGAATTTCCCGGTAATGATGGCGGTGCAGAAGATTGCGCCAGCGATGCTTTCGGGCTGTACGATCGTGCTCAAACCATCGCCCTTCACACCGCTCACCACTTTGCGTCTGGCAGAGCTTATCAAGGATGTAGCTCCTGCCGGTGTGGTCAACATCATTACCGGCGAAGACAGCTTAGGCCCGCTGATGACGGCGCACCCGGACATCGACAAAATCACCTTCACCGGATCAACAGCGACGGGCAAGAAAATCATGGAAGGCGCATCGAAAGATCTGAAACGCATCACGCTCGAACTGGGCGGCAATGATGCTTCTATCGTGCTGCCAGATGCCAATGTCGAGAAGGTTGCCGAGCAGCTTTTCTGGTCAAGCTTTACCAATGCCGGGCAAATCTGTGTCGCGGCAAAGCGCATCTATATCCATGAAGATATTTATGATGACCTTTCCGCCGCGATTGCCGAATATGCCAAACAGGTAAAGGTCGGCGATGGCAGCGAGCAAGGCACAGCGGTTGGCCCGATCCAGAATAAGAAGCAATATGAGCGCGTGATCGAGCTGGTTCAGGACGCCAAGGATAATGGCTATAAATTCCTTGTTGGCGGTGACCATGATCCCGATGTGCCCGGATATTATATGCCGATCACGATCCTCGACAACCCGCCCGAAGATGCGCGGATCGTGGCCGAAGAACAATTTGGCCCGGTCATGCCTTTGATGAAGTTCTCCACTACTGATGAAGTGATCAAACGCGCCAATGCCAGCGACTATGGCCTTGCCGGAGCTGTCTGGACCGCCGATCCCGGCAAGGGCGTGGAAATCGCCGAGCAGCTTGAAACCGGCACGGTGTGGGTCAATGAATTCCTGCATTTCTCGCCCTTCGCGCCCTTTGGCGGCCACAAACAATCGGGCTTTGGCGCTGAATATGGCAAGGAAGGCCTGCTCGAATTCACCTATCCGCAGGTGATTACCGTGAAGAAGGACAATGTGCCTGCGTGAATTCTTCCCCACCCTCTTCTGGGGAGGGGCCTAATTCGTTGACGCATATCGCAGCGCAGTTTAATCAATCGATTAAATTTCTTGTTTCCAATAGTCCAAGGAGCCTATCAAAATGGCCGATGCTTATATTGTAGATGCAGTGCGTACCGCCGGTGGCCGCCGGGGCGGGCGTCTCGCCGGGGTCCATCCGGTAGATCTGGGCGCAGCCGTGTTTGATGCGATTGCGAGCCGCAATGATTTTGATGCGAGCGCGATCGAAGATGTGATTACCGGCTGCGTGATGCAGGGCGGCGAGCAGACGATGGATGTGGGCCGCAATGCGGTGCTTGCTTCCAAGCTGCCCGATAGCATTCCGGCGGTTAGCATCGACCGCCAATGCGGTTCCTCGCAGCAGGCGATGCAATTTGCCGCGCAAGGCGTGATGAGCGGCACACAGGATATGGTGCTGGCCAGCGGCATCGAAAGCATGACCCGCGTTCCGATGGGCACGACGGCGACATTGTTTATGAAAGAAGGCCTCGGCAACTATAAATCGCCGCGTCTGGAAGAAGCCTATCCCGGCGTCATGTTCAGCCAGTTTATGGGCGCGGAAATGATGGTGGAGAAGCACGGCTTTACCAAGGATGACCTTGATAAGTTTGCATATGAATCGCACATGCGCGCCAAAGCCGCAACCGAGGCAGGCGCATTCGAGAATGAAATTGTGCCCATCGAGATCGAAACGCCCGACGGCGATGAAATGCACAAGATTGATGAAGGCATCCGTTTTGATGCGACGCTCGAAGGGATATCCGGCGTTAAGCTCATTCAGGAAGGCGGCACCGTCACCGCTGCCAATGCCAGCCAGATTTGCGACGGTGCTTCTGCGGTGCTGATTGTTTCAGAGCAGGCACTCAAAGATCATGGCCTCACGCCGCGTGCGCGCATCCATAATCTTACCGTAACCGCTGGCGATCCGGTCATCATGCTCGAAGAGCCGCTCTTCGCCACCGACCGCGCCTTGAAACGCGCGGGCATGAAGATTGATGATATTGATCTTTACGAGGTCAATGAAGCCTTCGCGCCCGTGCCGCTGGCTTGGCTCAAGCATACTGGAGCGGATGCCAGCAAGCTCAACATCCATGGCGGCGCAATCGCACTCGGCCACCCGCTCGGCGCATCGGGCACCAAATTGATGGCGACGTTGCTGAACGGGCTTGAGCAGCGCAAAGGCAAATTTGGTTTACAAACGATGTGCGAAGGTGGCGGTCAGGCCAACGTCACGATCATTGAGCGCGTTTAACCTAGAAAGAAGAAACAATGGAACTCAACGAAAATATCTCCGCTATCATCACCGGTGGCGCATCGGGCCTTGGCGCAGCGACGGCGCGCGCACTGGCGGCGAAGGGAGTCAAGATTGCGCTGTTCGACATGAATGTGGAAAAAGGCGAGGCGCTCGCGGCTGAATTGAACGGCACATTTTGCAAGGTCAATGTGACCAGCGAAGAAGACGTTGATGCCGGTTTTGAAAAGGCGCGCGCGGCCAATGGTCAGGAGCGGATCCTCGTCAACTGCGCCGGCATCGGCAATGCGATGAAGACCGCCAGCCGTTCGAAGGAAGACGGCTCAATCAAGCATTTCCTCGTCTCCGCCTTTGATTTCGTCATTCAGGTCAATCTGGTCGGCACGTTCCGCTGCATCGCCAAATCAGCGGCGGGCATGTTGACGCTTGATCCGATCGGTGAAGATGGCGAGCGCGGCGCGATGGTCAACACTGCGTCGGTGGCCGCCGAAGATGGCCAGATCGGTCAGGCGGCCTATTCGGCATCAAAGGCGGGCGTGGTCGGCATGACCCTACCAATCGCGCGCGATCTTGCCCGTGAGGGCATTCGCATCAATACCATCCTGCCCGGTATTTTTGATACGCCTTTGCTCGCCGGTGCGCCGGAGCATGTCCGCGATGCGCTTTCGGCGTCGGTTCCCTTTCCCAAACGTCTGGGGCAACCGCACGAATATGCAAAGCTTGCGCTCTGCATGATCGAGAGCGGCTATTTCAACGGCGAAGATGTTCGGCTCGACGGCGCCATCCGCATGGCCCCGCGTTGATAGCTGTTGGGAGTGAATGGCGATCTAGCCTATCCTGACAAAGTATCTGCTGATATGCCGGATTTCTTCCCGTGGCGGGATGAATCAGATTATAGCTAGCGGCAAAAGGGGGAGAGCAGCATGCCAGCAGAGACGCAGGTCACAAATGACAATATAGATAGTAGTTCCGCCAAGACGCAGCTGCTCGAAGCGGCATGCCAGATCATGCGTGACGGTGATGCGGTTGATTTGTCGCTGTCTGAACTTTCGCTGCGGTCGGGATTAAACAGCGCGCTCGTCAAATATTATTTTGGTAACAAAAACGGACTGATGCTGGCGCTGCTTGAACGCGACATGGCCAATGTGGTCAACGCCCTGCAGGCGCTGGTTGCCAAGGAAATGGAACCAGAAGATAAATTGCGCCGCCATATTGGCGCGGTCATCGATACCTATTATGCCTTCCCCTATCTCAACCGCCTGTTGATGCGGATGATCCGCGACAGCGCGCCGACAGAGGCGAAGCGGATCGCCGACCTTTATCTGAAACCCCTGTCAGATGCCTATTCTACGCTCATTGCCGACGGCGTGGAGGCAGGAAAGTTCCGCGATGTTGACCCGCAGCTGTTTTATTTCACCGTTACCGGCGCATCTGATCGGTTTTTCAATGCGCGGCAGGTTCTGAAGCATTGCTATGATCAACATGATGTCAGCGAAGAAATGCGCGATCAGTACCGCGAGCATACGGTGGATATCATCATGCGGGGTTTGCTGGCTTAAGAAGCTCGGTTCACAATTTGGGAATATCGGCTCAAATACCTAACCCGAGCGCTTTTCTTATTTCATCGCCGTCTGCATCAACCACATTGGGGGCGGCGTAGGTGCTTGCCGGGGTTTCGCTATATTTGATCGGATGCGGCATTGACCTGAATTTGCCGAGCGCCGCGCTCTCGCGCTCCTCAAAGAAACCGGCATCGCGCAAATGCGGATCCTCAAGCACGTCTGCGATCCTGTTATAGCGCATCGCGGGGATGTTATTCTCGGTGAGCAGCGCAACCCATTCATCGGTACTGCGCTGTGCACTGACATCTTCTATCATCGCATAAAGCTCACCAATATGTTTGGTGCGTTCCGCATAGGTGGTAAATCGCGGATCATCAAAGGCCCCCTTTATCCCGCCAAGTTCAAAAAAGCGTTCCCACTGCGCGTCATTATAGGGGACGATGGCGATATAGCCGTCCTTGGTCGGATAGGGCCGGCGGCGCGGGTTGATCGAGCGCGAATAACCCAGTTTTCCGTTGCCGGGGATAAAGGTTTCTCCCCATAGATTTTCAACCATGTTGAACCAGGTGAAGCTTTCGAACATCGGCACCTCGACAAACTGTCCGCCGCTGCCATTTTGCCGCGCGATGATGGCTGCCATCGTGGCCTGCGCCGCAAATAGCCCGCTGACCTTGTCGGCTACGAGCGAGGGCGCATAGCTCGGCCTGCCTTCCTCTTCGCCATCAATTCTATTATCGCGCAGCTCAGCGAGCGAGGCAAAGCCCGATGCTGCCTGAATCAAATCGTCATAGGCCTGCAGGTCGGCATATTCCCCGCCCGTGCCAAAACCCGCGCAATGGACATAGATGATGTCGGGATTGATCGCTTTCACATCCTCGTAGCCAAGCCCCAGCCGCTGCATGCCAGCCATCCGCACATTATGGATGAATATGTCGCAGCTTTCGATCAGCGCCATCAGAACGGCTTTGTCATCCTCTTTCTTGGCATTGATGTTCAGGAACTTCTTATTGCGATTGAGCGCGGTGAAAATCGGGCCGGTATCACCTGTCGGAGACTGCCCGGCGCGGCGCATGGTATCACCCGGCGTGTTGCCGTCCTTATTCTCTATCTTGATAACTTCCGCGCCCAGATCGGCCAGCTGCAACGTCGCAAATGGCCCGAGCACAACCGATGCCATATCAACCACCTTGATGCCCTTCAGTGGCCCGGTACGTTTGCCTTCCCATTTCAGTTTGGGCCAATCTGCCATATTCTTTCTCTCCGATTGCCTTTGCTTTGAAATGCAGCGATGGCATATTTAGCCATGTGATTAAGGAAAACGGGAAGGCTTGCAATGGTTGATTTTTGCGGGGCTGATTTCGATGCAAATGCGCCCGTGCTTGTTGGCGTCGGGGAGGCGAGCGGGCTTGTCGCTGGTCTTGATTGGCCCTCACCAACGAAGCTTGCCGCAATTGCGGTTAAGGCCGCGCTGGCCGATAGCGGGCAGGCAGCGGCGCTGGCGGGTGCAGTCGATTGCTTAGCAGCGATGCGGCTGTTTGAGGATAGCGGCATGCCGCTGGGGGCAGAATCTCCAGACAATGTTCCCGATGCCTATGCGCGCGCTGCCGGGCTATCGCCGGCAAAGCTGATCTACGGCGATGTTGGCGGACAAAGCCCGCAGGCGATGGTGAATGAGATCGCCAGCGCATTGCAGCGCGGCGAGATAAAGGCAGCGGTGATTGCCGGAGCCGAGGCGGTGGGCGCAGTCAAACGCGCGCGCAAGCAGGGCCGGGAGCTTGACTGGAGCGCCGCATCGGACCGCGGCTATGATGACCGTCTGTCCGATTATCCAATATTGAGCCGGGCAGAAATCCGCCATGCAATTATCTCGATGCCGCGCGCCTACAGCCTCATTGAAAATGCACGGCGGCTGCGGCTGGGCATTGATGACGCCGCCTATGCAAATGAGATGGCAGCGATGTGGTCAGAATTTTCCGCCAAGTCGCTTGCGCGTGAGCATGCGCAGTTTGCCCGCGAATTGAGCGCGGAGGAACTGCTGTCAGACGCGAACGGCAATTATCAGCTAACCAGCGTCTACCGGCGGTGGATGGTGGCGCAGGATAGGGTGGATGTCGGCGGCGCGCTAATCCTGACGACTGCCGGGGCCGCGCGTGCGATGAATATTGCGGAGGACAAGATGGTATGGCTGGCAGGCGCAGGAGAGGCAGCCGAGCCGCCTTATAGTGAGCGCGTAAATCTTTCGGGTTCGGACGCGCAGGCCTTTGCGATCGAAGCCGCGCTCGATCAGGCGGGCGTCACCGGCGCTGATCTTGGCCCGGTGGATATTTACAGCTGCTTTCCATGCGCTGTTTTTACGGCCACCGATGTGATGGAGATGCCTAGCCGTTCCTATGGCGATTATACGCTGACCGGCGGGCTTACCTTCTTTGGCGGGCCGGGCAATTGTTACAGCCTGCATGCAATAGCTGCGATGGTGCAGGCGCTGCGGGGGGATGGGTCAAAACCCGCGCTGGTCACCGCGAATGGCGGTGTGCTGTCAAAGCATGCGGCGGGCGTATATACCGCCAGCCAGCCAGCAAAACCGTGGGCAGGGGGTGCCGCGCAAGGATATCAAGCGAACAAATTGGAGATCAATCACGCACCATCGGGCCGCGCGAAAATCCTGACCCATATGCGCCCGGTAAGCCGCGATGGCCCCGGCGCGGCGACGCTGATTATCGAGACCGAGCAGGGCGGCCGCGCGCTGGCGGTTCTGGAAGGTTCAGCCGATGCTAATCTGGACCATGCAACAGTCGAGATCACGCTGGGCGAAAAACGCCATGCTGCCCGGCTGGCGTGATGCCGCCATTTAGGCTATTTGCGAGAAGAGGAGAATTTGCAATGACCATCAAAGCCTCACTGCTTGTCGCCGCCGGCATAGGAATGCTGGCATCCTGCGTCCCTGTGAAGGAAGATAGCACCCCGGCACCGCTCACCGAGAAAAATGCCAAATATCTTGCCAAGGCATTGAAGGGCAAGATAGCCGGAGAGCCGGTCAACTGCGTTTCATCGATTGGCAATGTTAGCCTTATACCGGTAAGCGACGATTTGATCCTCTACCGGCAATCCCCAAATCTGGTATATCAAAACCGGCTGCGCCATCGCTGCCACGGCCTGACCGATGACCGGGATGTCATCGTTACCCGGCCGTTCGGCAGCCAATATTGCAAGGGCGATTTGATCACACTGGTAGACCGCCATAGCGGTATTCCCGGTGCGGCATGCAGCCTCGGGAAATTTATCCCCTATCGCAAACCGAAGAGCTAAACGCCCCTCCACAGAGAGATCAGTTTACGATAACTGTAACCGCGCGGCGATTCTGCGCCCATGACTGCTCATTTGAACCAAGCGCCGAAGGACGTTCCTTACCATAGCTTACGGTGCGGATACGACCCGAACCAATGCCGAGCGACACGAGATAATTCTTCGCCGCATTGGCGCGGCGTTCGCCAAGCGCGAGGTTATAGTCGCGCGTACCGCGTTCGTCGGCATGCCCTTCAATCGTTGCTTGCACGTTTGGATAGCGCGCCAGCCACTGGGCCTGCGTTTGCAGCGTCACCTGATCCTGTGCATCGATATTATAGCGGTCAGTATCAAAGAAGACACGGTCGCGGCCGATGCCGACGGAGTTGACAAAATCCTGCTGGCTGCCGGGCTGAACGGCGTTAGCACCATTGTTGTTGCCGTTATTGTTACCATCGCCCTGTGTGCCATCGGCTACGGGCGGCAAATCATCAATTTCCTTTTTTCCGCAGGCGGTTACCAGTGCGGTGGATGCGAGCAGTAGCACCGCGGCCTTTATTTTGTTGTTCGAAAATGTCATCATTTCTCTCCTTCAACTATTGCCTCGTCATAAATTCAAAACTACGGCCTTACTGGGCCCCAGGCGGGGTCGGACCCACTGACCGGGGTGGGCAGTTTGCGTTCGCTCCGCCCGGTCAGGTCAACTTGCCAGATACTGGTTTTACCACTGTTCTTTTGCGTGCGGAAGAACTGAATCACACGGCCATTGGGCGCCCATGTTGGCGCCTCATCCTGCCAGCTGTTGGTCAGTAGCCTTACGCCCGACCCATCGGTGCGCATAACGCCGACACGAAAACCGCCGCCGATCCGCGTGAAGGCGATCAAATCGCCGCGCGGGCTCCAAGCGGGAGTTGCGTAGCGCCCGCCGCCAAAGCTGATCCGGCGCTCGCCAGACCCATCGCTATTCATGACATAGACCTGCTGGCTGCCCGAACGGTCGCTTTCAAACACGATACGCCGGCCATCGGGGGAGAAGCTCCCCCCGACATCGATGCCCGGAGCGTCGGTGAGGCGCACAGATTTTCCGCCGCGCGCTGAAATTTTATAGACATCGGTATTGCCGCCGACCGCCATCGAATAGAGGATGGTCTGGCCATCGGGCGACCAGCGCGGGGCGAAGGTCGGGTTGCGGCTCTGTGTGATCAGCCGTTGCCGTTTGCTTTCAATATCATAGACATAGATGCGCGGATTACCGTCGCGGTAGGACAGATATAATATCGATTTATAGTTCGGCGAGAAACGCGGAGTGAGCGCCGTCGTCTGGCCATTGGTGATGAATCGGTGGTTTGCCCCGTCGCTATCCATAATGGCGAGCCGTTTGACGCGCGCACCTTTTGGCCCGGTTTCGGCAATATAGGCAATGCGGCTATCGAAAAAAGGCGCTTCGCCGGTGAGCTTTGAATAGATGCTGTCGGCGCATTTATGCGCGGCACGGCGCCATTCGCGCGGGGATACGACAAAGCCGCTGCGCGTTACTTCGCTGCCGGCATTTACATTATATAGGTAGCAGCCAATGATGAGGTTGCCGTCGCTGCGCGCCTGCACAGCGCCAGAGATGAGCTGCTCGGCATTACGGCCCCGCCAATATCCGAATTGCGGAGCGCGGACTTCGGCATATCCGATTTTGCGAACCCCGCTCGGCCCGACCGGCGTGAACAGGCCCGAACCGGAAAGGTCATTGGCAATCACCCGGGCAATCTGCGCGCCGAGCGATGCGGTGTTGCCAGCGGGCGTGTTGACCGATGAGGGCGTTGCAAATTCGGGGATGGCAACGCGGCGGAGCCGGTCAACCTGAAAGGTCACAACCTCATCTACATCATCATCATCTTGCGGCGTATCCTGCGCTATTGCAGGAGACAGGAGCAAAACAAGGCATGCGGCGCATATTGCTGTGATCCGGGAAGCTATCTGTTTCATATCAACTGACCTTAAATGCAATGCGGATTGATTTCCAACTTTCATAATCTTCTACTTTCAAGCCTCGGAAGGGAGCAGATGCACGGATCGAATTGAGCACGCACCGCTTGATCGGTGCCATCTGCGGTGCGTTGCTACTCGTTTTGCCGCTTTGCGTCACCCGGGACAGGCTGGATATCGACCCGTTTTTGTTGAGATTTATCGACACCCTTGTGATGATTTTTTCAACCTCTAATCCCGGAGGGCAGCCCCTTATCCTGATTTGCCCGCCGATTGTTGCCTTTGCCTTGCGCTTGGCGGTTGCGCTGGGTGCGTTTGATCCGCCCAGCGCCTTCTTCATATCGCGGTCATATTTTTCGCGCGCCGCCTTATCTCTTGCGGTCTTGTCTCTTGCTGCTTTTTGGCGTTTGCGCTTTGCCTCTTGCGCTGCTTTCTTGCGTTTGGCCTCGGCCGCAGCGGCTTCCTTGCGTTTTCGCTGCGCCTTTGCCGCCGCGGCTTTTGCTGCGCGTTTTTGCGCTGCGGTGGCGTCGGCGGCCTTTGCAGTATCGGCAGCGCGCTTGGCATCGGCTTCGGCAGCTTGGGCTTCATCGGCCTTGCTATCCGCAGTTTCGGCGGCTTCATCGACCTCTGCCGCTGCTTCTTCAAGCACAGCAGCTTCCGGCGCGGGTTCGGCCTCGCCGATCTGCGAGGTAACTGGTAGCGGTGTGCCTTCGCCTTCCAGCGTTACGGCTATGGCTTGGCGTTCCTCGATTTTTTCCTCCGATCCGAGCAGGCCGAACACCAACAAAGCGAGCAACAGCGCATGTCCGCCTATTGCCGCGCCAAGGCCGATCAGTTCTGCACGATCCATTGTCACGATGGCTATTCCGCCTTAGATGAACCCTGGGTGACCAGGCTGACGCTGTTCAGCCCCGCCCGGTTCAATTCACCCATGACACGCATCATCTGGCCGTAGTTGATCGTTCGGTCGCCGCGCAAAAGTATCTGCTGCGGGTTTTCTGCATCCTGATCTGCCGCAAGCGCCTCCAGCCGCGCGGGCAATTGGCTTGGCCGCACTTCAGTGCCATCGACGAAAATCACGCCTTCCTTGTCTATCGCGATCTCGACCGGGTCCTCTTTTTGATCGAGCGCATTGGCGCGGCTTTCGGGCAGGTCAACCGGAACGCCGGTATTGAGCAGCGGCGCGGTGACCATAAAGATGATCAGCAGCACTAGCATCACATCGACCAGCGGCGTGACGTTGATTTCGGCCATTGGCGCGCGGCGCGATGACCGTCTGCGCCCGCGCCTGCCGCCGCCGCCAGAAGAAAGGTTCATCGCCACCGGCTAAACTTCCCGTTCCAGTTCGCGTGACAATGTGCCGTGGAAACCATCGGCAAACCGCCCCATTCGCGCTTCATATTGCCCGACGCGGTGGGCAAAGCGGTTATAGGCGATCGCCGCAGGAATGGCCGCGAACAGGCCGATAGCGGTGGCGAACAAAGCCTCTGCAATGCCCGGTGCGACCACCGCCAGCGAGCTATTCTGTTCGGCCGCGATGGCCGCAAAACTGCGCATTATGCCCCAGACTGTACCGAATAAGCCCACGAAAGGTGCGACCGATCCGGTGGTCGCGAGGAAGTTTAGCCGATTGGCGAGCCGGTCGCTTTCCGCCGCTATCGTTGCATCCATTGCGGTATTTAGCCGTTCGCGCGTGCCTTCGCGGTCAATGCTGGTGCCATTGGTGGAGCGCCGCCATTCGGACACGCCGGCGGCAAAGACCTTGGCAATCGGCAAATCGCGCTTGCCATGTTCCTTATAGAAGGCATCGATATCGTTGCTATTCCAGAAGGCGCGCTCAAATTTGTCGGTCTCGCCATTGATCCGCAGAATTTTCAGCAGAAAGCTGACAATGATGAACCAGACCCAGATGCTGGCGAGAAGCAGCCCGACGATGACCGATTTCACCACCCAATCGGCGTTCAGAAACAGGTCGACCGGGTTAAAACTCGTGACGGCGCTGAGGAAGATAATGTCCATTTGGTATTCTTTCTACTTTTGTGGCGCTACCATAATTAACTGGCCATAATTGACTGGAAGGCATCTATCCATTCTTTTGGCTGCCTGCCCGGACGTCCATCTGGGCGGATAAGGGCTGCGGTGACATCGGCCTCAATTATCAATTCATCACCGCGTGTGATTTTTTGCTGAATGTCGCAACTCGCCCCGCGCACTGCCATCACCTGGCTGGTCACAAGCAGCGCATCATCAAAGCGCGCCGCCCGGCGGAAACGAATATCGACATGCGTGACCGCATAGGCCCCTTCGCCTGCATCATGCACGCCGCGCTGGTCTATTCCGGCGCGCGTCAGCATGTCCGAACGCGCGCGCTCCATAAAATGCAGATAGCGGGCGTGATAGACCACGCCCGAAAAATCGGTGTCCTCAAAATAGACGCGCACGGCAAAAAGGTGATCCTTGCCGTCGAAATGGCCTTGATAGGGCTGGGTTACATTCATTGACGGCTGGCTTAACGCCTAGCTGCGGCTGGCGAAAGGGGGTTTTTGATGCACATTTTCGGTTCATCGCAGGCGGGAGTCGCCCTGTCACCGCTGCACCATCGCTCCTTGCTTCTCAACACCCATTCGCGCCATATTGTGTAAAGCGCTGTTGTTGTTCAGGAAACTTGCAGGAAGGAAAATCTATAGGTGGCGAATGTCGAAACGTGAAAAGCAAAGGGTCCGTCTGATGAGATATTACAAAGCTGCGCTAACTTCATGTGTGCTTGCGGTGGCTGCGATAACGGCGGTGCCTGCAAATGCCTGTACAACTATAGACCATATGTCCACCGTCACCATATTCCATGATGTCGAGCAAAAAGCCGTGCCCGAAGGCATGGTTCAGCTCAAAGTCAGGGTTAGCGCGAAGCAGCAGGGCAAACCGGGGAGCAATGCTGGATATGTGATTGCCCATGTCGTTGATGGCGAGCCCGGACGCAGACGTCTTGCGATACTGACCCCTTTATTGACCAGTTGCGATCAACTCGATGTTCCGCTGGAGGGCGAATATTATCTGACCGGCGTGTTCGCAAAGGGGCTGGAGGGACGAAAGCTATATCTAAGCGGCGGCGCGATATTTGCTGCGCGCATCGAACGAAGCCGCGTCGTGCTGATTCCAGAAGCGGCGCCCACAGAGAGTGAAAACGCGAGCTAACTATCCGTCAAACAGGCCGTCTTGCGCCTGACTAGTTGTCGCAGGTGGATTCAATCCCAGATGCTTCCAGCCGCGATCGTTGAGCGCGCGGCCTCGTGCCGTACGTGCAATCAGGCCAAGCTGTATCAGATATGGCTCGATCACTTCCTCAATCGTATCGCGCGGCTCCGAAAGGCCAGCAGCAAGCGTTTCGACGCCAACGGGGCCGCCCTTGTATATATCCGCAATCATCATCAGATAGCGCCGGTCCATCGCATCGAGGCCGAGCGCATCGATCTCCAGCCGCGTGAGTGCAGCGTCAGCGCTCTTTGCCGTAACCATCTTGTCGCCAGCCACATTCGCAAAATCGCGCACCCGGCGTAGCAGGCGGCCGGCAACACGCGGCGTTCCGCGCGCACGGCGGGCAATTTCCTGCGCGCCATCGGCGGCTATACCCAGATCAAGTAGCCCCGCCGCGCGCGACACCACCAGTTCGAGTTCATCATGGCTATAAAAATTGAGCCGCACGGGGATACCAAAACGGTCGCGTAAAGGCGTGGTGAGCAAGCCTTGCCGCGTCGTCGCGCCCACGAGGGTAAAGGCGGGCAGATCAATCCGCACCGATCGCGCCGATGGCCCTTCGCCGATCATAATATCAAGTGCGCGGTCTTCCATCGCCGGATAGAGAATTTCCTCGACGACCGGACTGAGCCGGTGAATCTCGTCGATGAACAATACATCGCCATCCTCAAGATTGGTAAGGAGCGCGGCAAGATCACCCGACTTGGCGATGACCGGCCCCGAAGTGCTGCGGAAACCCACACCCATTTCGCGCGCGAGTATTTGCGCCAGTGTTGTTTTGCCCAGCCCGGGAGGCCCGAAAAACAGCACATGATCCATCGCCTCCTTGCGCGCCTTTGCAGCATCAATAAACACCCGCAAATTATCCCGCGCCGCCGCCTGCCCGATAAATTCGGACAGCGTTTTCGGGCGGAGAGCCGCGTCGATATCTTCGGGCTTACGCTCGGGGTTAAGATGCGGGTTGCCGGTCAATTGCAGCCATCGTTCCACAGTTCGGTGAAGAGTGTATTTACGGCCGTCATTGCTTCCAACAGCTCGGGAGTTTCCTCCACCCTTACATCTTCCAGTGTTTCCTCAAGAATGGTATCGTCATCAATCGCTGTATAGATAAAGCGTGTTGGCGTCTGGCCGTCTGCCGCATAGCCACTATCAATAAATGCCCCGCAGACAGTTCCCAGCAAGCTATCGCCCTCTCCCTTGCCGATATGTATATCCTGAAATAGTATTTTGCCCTCTATTTCATACTCGGACAAAATCTCTTTACGGGTTTCAATCTTCGCTGCCTTTATCAGGTCATCATTGCTTTTTGCCATGTGGCAACCGCCCAGAAAAACGATGGAAGAAACGGCAAGGAGGTTTACGAGATTTGACCATCTCATTGGCTTGATAGGTTCCATCACTTAACCGCCTTTTTCAATGCCGGGCATGGCAGCGCGTCGAGGTCGTCCGGCTTGCGTTCGGAGGTGAGGCGGGGACTATTTGTCATAAATGATTGCAACCCTAGCCATTGTTAGCGAGTTTTCTAAACTCTTTGTAAATCTCGCGAAAGACCGGAGGTAAGAACCATATGCCAAACAGCAGCGTGATCACACCCCATTGATATATTGGTAGGGACAATAGTATTAAAGCTGATGTTGATGTAGTATCTGGGCCGCGCATACCCACTGTATATTCGTAAATGCTGTAGATAGCGATTAGCGCAACGATGAGGGTCACCAGCCAAGACCTACGAAGAACAACTAGCGGAAAAGCTATCGGCGCGACGCACCACAGAAAAAACAGAAGTGCCCAGAGCCACGCTTCGTTCTCGCCCGGAACACCGGCCGCGACAAATATTTCCAGGATCGCAATTGCATAACCAGCCAAAACCAGAAAGTTTAGCACCCCAAAATTTGAAAGCCACTGCTTCACTTCGTCGCCTTCTTCAATGCCAGCCGCACCAGCACATCCAGCCCGGTATCCTTACCCAATTCATCGAGCGCCGCGCTGACCGCTGCCGATGCTTCGCCGGATTTGAAGCCTAGCCCTGTCAGCGCAGCCACGGCATCGCTCGCATGGCTGCCGCCTTTGCGCGCCGCCAACTTCGCGCCGCCGCCAAGCCCCGCTAGCGCGCCGACTTTATCCTTAAGCTCATTAACAATCCGGCTGGCGAGTTTGGGGCCGACGCCTTTGGAGCGGGCTACCATTGCGGCATCCTCGCCGCCGATTGCGGTGGCCAATTCATCAGCCTCAAGCGCGGAGAGGATCGCCAGCGCGACCTTGCCGCCGACGCCCTGCACGCTGATCAGAAGCCGGAACCAGTCGCGCTCTTCTTTGGTCGAAAAGCCAATGAGCCTCATATCGGTCTCGCTGACCTGCATTTCGGTAAACACCGTTGCTATGTCGCCCGCCGCGCCAAGAGCAGATAACGTCCGCGCGGATGCCTGCACCAGATAACCGACGCCGTTCACGTCGATCACCAGATGGTCGATGCCTGTTTCGTCAATGCGGCCGGTGAGTTTCGCTATCATTTTGCGGGGTTAGCGTGGGCGGTGGGGAAGGGCAAGCAAAAGAGAACAAGTAGTGAATCTGTAGATGCCGCCGGCCCTCACTCCATATTCGCGTGGCATATCGCCGTCGCCAGCGCATCGGCGGCGTCGTGGCCCGCCAGCTTTACGCCGGGAAGGAGGATGGCGAGCATGGCCTGAACCTGCTCCTTTTCGGCTCGGCCAGTGCCGACCACGGCTTTCTTCACCAGCCGCGTCGCATATTCAAAAACATCCGCGCCGCTGCGCGATGCGCCGAGCAGGCAGACGCCGCGCGCCTGGCCGAGTTTTAATGTGCTTTGCGGGTTCTTGTTCACGAACACCTCTTCGACCGCGACCGCATCGGGCGCGTAAGCTTTTACGACATCCGAAAGCTCTAGATCAATTTGCAGCAGCCGGGAGGCCAGCGGCATTTTTGCGTTGGTCTTTATCTGGCCATTGGCGATATGCGAAAGTCTGCTGCCTTCGCTGCGGATTACGCCCCAGCCGGTGCAGGCAAGTCCGGGGTCGAGGCCCAAGATAATTTTTGGCATGGCCCCGGCCATCGCTAGGCCAGCTTCTCCATCACTTCGTTTGAGACTTCATAGTTGCCCCACACGGTCTGGACGTCATCATCTTCTTCGAGCGCGTCGATAAGCTTGAGCAATGTCGAGGCCTGTTTCTCGTCGAGCTCCACAGTCGTCTGCGGTTTCCACGCCAGTTTCGCGCTTTCCGCTTCACCGATGCTGGCCTCCAGCGCCTTGGACACTTCATGCAGCGCGTCCATCGCTGTCCAGATTTCATGGACATCTTCGCCCGATTCCACGTCTTCTGCGCCAGCCTCCAAAGCGGCCTCGAAAACCGTGTCGGCATCGCCCGCGCTGGCCGGATAGGTGATCAGGCCGACATGATCGAAGCTATGGGCAACCGCGCCCGTTGCGCCCAGATTGCCGCCATGTTTGCTAAAGGCTGTGCGCACGCTGGTGGCGCTGCGGTTCCGGTTGTCGGTCAATACTTCGACGATGATCGCGGCGCCGCCGGGGCCATAGCCTTCATAGCGCATTTCTTCATAGCTTTCTTCATCGCCGCCCGTTGCCTTGTCGATGGCGCGCTGGATATTATCCTTCGGCATCGATTGCGATCTGGCCGCGTTCACCGCCAACCGCAGACGCGGATTCATATCGGGATCAGGCAGGCCCATTTTGGCGGCAACAGTAATCTCGCGGCTAAACTTGGAAAAGAGGTTGGAACGCTTCTTATCCTGCGCGCCCTTGCGGTGTTTGATATTCGCAAATTTACTATGGCCTGCCATGATCTGCCCAATTTGGTTTGTTGTAATTAGCTGCGCGCTTACACCAGATGAAATACAAAGGGCAACCGTTCAGGATTCAACCTTTACCGTCGCCTCGGCCTCGGCAGAACGATAAATTTGTGCGCTTATCGCGACTGCAAGAACTTGTGTAACTAGCATCAGCAAGCCACCCAGAATATTACATATGATAATTATTGGCGCGGAGGGGTCTTCGATCAGAAGATTGAAAAAGAACAAATCAGATAGGAATTGCGGAATGAGAAGCAGCGAAACACTAGCTAGAAAAATCGTGAGGAAATGGCGCCGGAAATAACTCGCCATACTACCCGGGCTAAGCCCGCCCGCCTTGATTGCTCGGCCAACAGAAAGCGCGGACATAGACATCGCCAGCCCAGAACCAACCACGATAGCCAAAGTTTCGGGGAGCGAAAATTCGGTTGCAATGGTGTCCCATCCGCCGCCGACTGGTAATACCACTATCAACAGGCACGTAATAGGGGGTATTGTCGCCAGCATCGACCAGCCGATCCATCCGCTCACGCTCCCGCGTTCGTCTTTGGTTGCATGACCAATTTGCCGTGAAAGGAAGAACTGGATTGTGATTACGGCGATGGCAGAAGGCAATATTAGCCAACTGAGGTTATTCTCCTCAGCATGCATTGTGAGGGAATAGCCGTAAGCGGCGTATCCTATAAAGGCTATGAATTTAACAGGAAGTGTAAAACTTGTTTCTGCTATCCGCTTGAGTACAGCTTCTGCCAGTTCAAACATCAAACCACTATCGCTGTCCCGGTCGCGCTCACCATCAGCATTGATCCGGTCTTGCCGAGCACCTCATAGTCGAGGTCTATGCCGACCACCGCATTGGCGCCCTTCGTTGCCGCCTCTGCCTGTAATTCGAGCAATGCTTCCTTCCGCGCGCGGGCAAGGACATTCTCGTAGGATCCTGAACGACCGCCGACAATGTCGGTGATGCTGGCAAACAGATCGCGAAACAAATTTGCGCCGACGATAACCTCGCCGGTGACAACGCCAAGATACTCGCGCGCCGGTTTGCCTTCGATATTGGGTGTGGTTGATATGATCATTTTATGTATCCCCTCATTTGTCAGAATTTCCCTGACGGAAAACCGCGGTGATTTATTTGCAAAAGGCTCGAAACGCCTTTTGATACGGCACCAGCCTGTATTTATTTGTCAGGGCTGGTGCCGCGCTCGACGATAGTCGGGTCTGACGGGAAATGGCCGGTGCGGTATTCAAATTACGTCAGCCCCAGCGCCGTCTTATAGGTGTCGAGGATTGCTTCCATTTCCTGCCGGTCATGCGTTTCCATTTTGCGCAGACGCACGATCTGCCGCATGATTTTGCTGTCATAGCCCTGGCTTTTTGCTTCGCTGTAAACATCGCGGATATCATCGGCGATACCCTTTTTCTCTTCTTCCAATCGTTCGATACGTTCGATGAAAAGGCGCAGTTGGTCGGCAGCGACGATGCCTTCGGACATTCTATTCTCCTGTTGTTTTGTGGCGAGGCGCTCGGCCTCGAATCGGATGGCGCTGTCCTAACCCGCGGGCCTGTTTTTCGCCATGCTTGTTTTCATTTTTTCAAGCTGCTCGGGCGTTGCTTCGCGTTGATAGCTATTCTTCCATTCCGCCATGGCCATGCCGTGGATCGCCTGACGGGCTTCATCCTTTGACATATTGCCGCCGGTTTCGTTGGCCGCTTCCATCACCCAGTCGGCAAGGCAGTTGCGGCAAAAACCGGCCAGCCCCATCAGGTCGATATTCTGCGCATCATGGCGGTGCTGCAAATGCGTCGCCAGCCTGCGAAAGGCGGCTGCAGCAGCTTCGTCGGATATTTCGTGTGTCATAAATTCTCCTAGGGGCTTTCGCGCTGGAACGCGCCCCGCTATGGCGCATGGCGATATATAAATCCATCCCGCAGGGAGCATCATGGCAGTACCGCCGAAAACAAATCACGCGTCTCGCAAAATCCGCATCCTCGCGACACTTGGTCCGGCAAGCGATACGCCCGAGATGATCGAAAAGCTGTTCATTGCTGGCGCCGATGCCTTCCGCATCAATATGAGCCATGGAGAACAGGCAGAGAAGGTTGAGATGATCGGGCATATCAGGGCGCTCGAAAGAAAATACCAGCGGCCTAGCACCATCCTGATTGACCTGCAGGGGCCGAAGCTGAGGATCGGGAAATTCGCCAATGGCAAGGTTACGCTGGAAACCGGCGCAAGCTTCGTCTTAGACCGCAGTGAGAAGGCGGGCGATACGGCGCGTGTTCAATTGCCTCATCCCGAAATTTTTGCCGCGCTTGAACCCGGCACTAGGCTGCTGCTCGATGATGGCAAGCTGGTGCTGCGTGTCGGGTCGGTCACCGATGAGCGGATCGAAACCATCGTCGAAGTTGGCGGCCCGCTTTCTGATCGCAAGGGGCTGAATGTTCCTGACGTGGTTGTGCCTGTGGCTGCGCTGACCGAAAAGGACCGTTCCGATCTGGCCTTTGCACTGGAGCATGGCGCGGACTGGATCGCGATGTCATTCGTTCAGCGGCCCGAGGATGTTGCCGAGGGCCGCAAACTGATCGGCGGCAAGGCGGCATTGCTGGCGAAGATAGAAAAGCCTGCAGCCATCGGACGGCTCGATGAAATATTGGAGCTTGTTGATGCGGTGATGGTCGCGCGCGGCGATCTGGGTGTAGAAGTTCCGCCCGAACGTGTCCCGCCATTACAGAAACAGATTGTCGGTGCCGCGCGCAAGCTTGGCCGCCCGGTGGTGGTCGCAACGCAGATGCTCGAATCGATGATTACTGCGCCAACACCGACCCGCGCCGAAGTGTCCGACGTGGCGACGGCCATTTATGACGGCGCAGATGCGATCATGCTTTCGGCAGAGACGGCGGCGGGCGACTGGCCGGTCGAAGCAGTATCAATGATGGACCGGATCGCGCGGCAGGTGGAGGGCGATCCCGAATATTACCGCCGCGTGCATTTTACCGAAGTGCACGCCGACGCAACGACGGCGGACGCGCTGGCGCTTTCCAGTTCAAGGATTGCCGAAACCATCGATACCTGCGCGATTGTGTGTTTCACGTCGTCAGGATCGACCGCGCGCCGGATCGCGCGTGAGCGCCCTTCGGTGCCGATCCTTGTGCTCACCCCGCACACCCAAACCGCGCGCCGACTGGGCCTGCTGTGGGGTGCCTATGCGATCCGCACCCGCGATATTGGGTCCTTTGAAGAGATGGTGGCAAAAGGAAAGCGCATGGCGCTGCGCCACAAAATGGGGCAGGCGGGCGCGCGGTTGATCATGCTGGCGGGCGTACCCTTTGGGACGCCGGGGAGCACCAATGTGCTGCATGTCGTCACGCTGACGGGTGATGAACTTGATGAGCATTAGGAGCTTTGGTCCAGCTCGCTGAGAAGCTTCTGCACCAGCCCTCTCCCCCACCCGGCCGCCCAATGAGATTATCCTACGGGTGGCCGGGTGGGGGAGAGGGCTGGCACCGCTTCTTTTTCAAGGAAACAGCAGGTTCGAATCGCCATAGCTGTAGAAGCGGTAATTCTGCTCAATCGCGTGGGCATAGGCGGCCTGCATCCGCTCGCGCCCCATCAGCGCGCTGACCAGCATGAAGAGCGTTGATTTGGGCAGGTGAAAATTGGTCATCAAGCCATCGGTGGCCTTGAAACGGTATCCCGGCGTAATGAAAATGTCGGTGTCGCCTTCGAACGCTTCGATCCTGCCATCCCCGTTCGCGGCGCTTTCTATAAGCCGCAGGACCGTGGTACCGACAGCGATGAGGCGGCCGCCGCCGCTGCGAACTGCATTCAGGCGAGCCGCCGTGGCCGTGTCGATACAGCCCCATTCGCTGTGCATGATATGATCGGCAGTATCGTCGGCCTTAACAGGGAGGAAGGTGCCCGCGCCGACATGCAGGGTGAGCGTTTCGCGGCCTATCCCCGCATCATCCAGCGCCGCAAGCAGATCAGGCGTAAAATGCAGCGCAGCCGTGGGCGCGGCAACCGCGCCGTTCTTTTCGGCAAATATTGTCTGATAGTCTTTGCGGTCCTGCGCATCGGCCTTGCGCTTTCCCGCTATATATGGTGGCAGCGGCATAGTACCGGCTCGTTTGAGCAGGACTTCCACAGCTTCTTCGCCTTCGAAAGCGAGCGTGAAGCTGCCGTCGGTGTGCCGCGTTTCGGCGATGGCGGCAACGCCGTTTCCAAATTCGATATGATCGCCTTCGCGCAATCGCTTGGCATTGCGGATAAAGGCCTGCCATCGGCGTAGATCGATACGTTTATGCAGCGTCGCGCCGATCGCCGCCTTTCCGCGCGTGCCGGTCAGCTGCGCGGGGATGACACGGGTGTCGTTAATGACAAGGCAGTCGCCGGGCCGTAAAATAGCAGGAAGGTCGCCGACATACCGGTCACCGAAACCGCCATCCCTGCCAACATGCAGCATTTTCGCCGCGTCTTTCGGCGTTGTCGGACGCAGCGCTATCCGCTCGGGCGGCAATATAAAGTCAAACAGGTCAACGCGCATAATAGGCGCGCGCCTAGCGGCTAATCAGTCATTTCGCAAAGCCGCATTTTCTTAGCGCCCGCCGCTCGTTACCGCTGGCTCACCGGCTTGCGGTGATGCCGGAGCGGCGACGGCGTTGAAATCAGGCGCTGATTTTCCATCTGCGGCAATGCTGGCCTGCAATATCCGGTCAGGCCGCGCCGGCGGTTCTCCGCGCTGGATCTTATCGACATATTGCATCCCAGAAATCACCCGGCCAAACACGGTATACTTATTGTCCAAGCTAAACTTTGGCAGGAAAAGGATGAAAAACTGGCTGTTTGCCGAATTTGGCTGGTCGGCTCGCGCCATCGATACAGTGCCGCGCAAATGGGGGGTCTTGCCGAATTCGGCGGTCAGATCGGGGAGATCAGATCCGCCCTCTCCGGTGCCGGTTGGATCGCCCGTCTGCGCCATGAATCCTTCGAGCACGCGGTGAAAAATAATGCCATTGTAGAAACCGCGCCTTGCCAAAGTCTTTATGCGTTCGACATGTGCGGGCGCGATTTTGGGGTTGAGCAGGATAGCGACGCGTCCGCCGGTGGACAGGTCAAGATAGAGGATATTCTCCTTATCCGATGCCGGGTCTGATGTCGGATCCGCCGCTGGCGCAGAGGCCTGCGGCTGGGTGGTAGCATCCTGCGCAAAGGCACTGGGCGCAGAAAATAGCATTGCAAAAGCGAGGAGCAGGCCGCTCATCATGGTCCGGGTCGGTATTTTCAAAGATTGGCTCCAAATTGGTCGTCAGACGGCTTGCTTGCCGGTTCCATAGCTTCCCCGGCTTGCGCTGTCATGAATGAAACAGCCTATGCGGATTAATTTACACGCCGCATGCGAATGGAGCGCTGGCCGCGGATGTTGACGAGGAAACTTCCAAATGCGGCCTTGCGGATATGGACGGGCATTCCTGCCTTGGGAGGCAATGCCAGCCGCTCGCTACTGATCTGCTGCCACTTCGCGCCGTCTTCGAGGGTAATGAGCCATTTCCCGCCCCTGGAAGATACCGACGCTATTATTCCGTCAATCTCCTTGATCTCATCCTTGTCGTCATCGCCGCCGCCGAAAATTTTGATCTTGGGCAGGTTGAAACCGAATAGCCCCCGCTTCGCTTCTTTGACCGCCGCCCTGTCTGTGACAATGATGTCGTCCTTTTTCTGGGCTTCGTCGAGCGCTGCCACCTTGTCGTCATAGCAGGCAAGGCGTTCGTCCGGGTCTTCGACTTCTCGGCAATTCACCAGATCTTCGAAAATGGCTGGCCGCTTCAGACCGGCCTTGGAGTCATCTTTTGCAGAAGCGGGCGCAGACATTGGCAGCGTGGTTGCAGCAAGCAAGCCGCCGGCCAGTAAGCCCAACGGTATCAAAGAAGAGCGCATCATCGAATTTCCTTATAGTGAGGCAGCCGCACCTTATTTGCCCAAGAACAGCGCTTCTCACAAGCAATTTGTCGATTTCCCCGAACGGCCACTGTTGCAGAAAGGTTACATTCTTTTGAGATTTATAACAAAATCGGGGCAATCGCTTGCATGCCCCATCACTTTGCGTCATTGAACCGGCAATCTGTGCTGGCTCTGCGCGGCAAATGGCCATTGGTTGTTGCTATGTAGGGGGAGACTCAGAGATTGTGAAACCAGATGCCGGAAGCCTTGTTTGCAGGGATATCCCGCATCAATTTTATAGGGGCTGGAAACGTGAAAAACACACGTCTTAGCAAATACAAATACGCCGCCGCGCCAATCGCGCTCGGCATGGCAATGATTTCCACACCTTCTTTCGCACAGGATGCGGAAGAAGCAGAGTCTGGCGGCGATATCGTCGTTACCGGTTCGCGTATCGCGCGTCCCGAGCAGGACAGTGTTTCTCCGGTAACCTCGATCGGTGCCGAAGAAATTGATGAAACGGGTGTTGTCCGGGTCGAAGACCTGCTTAACAACCTGCCGCAGACTGTTGCTGCGCAGACCGCGTTTATCTCTAACGGTGCTTCGGGTACTGCAACGCTGAACCTTCGTGGTCTCGGCACGCTGCGTACGCTCGTGCTGATCGACGGACGCCGTCTCCCACAGGGTGACCCGTTCGCAACCGCACCTGACATCAACCAGATCCCGGCTCAGCTGATTGAGCGGATCGAAGTTGTTACCGGCGGCGCTTCATCGGTGTATGGTGCTGATGCTGTTGCTGGTGTTGTCAACTTCATCATGGACCGCGACTTTGAAGGCTTCAAGCTCGATGCGGGCGTGAACTTCTATCAGCATAACAATAGCAGCGACGGAATACGTGATCTGATCCGTAACCGCGAACCAAATGTGAATCTTCCTGCCGAAAATCAGGTTGAAGGCTTCACCTATGATTTCAACGCCGCTTTCGGTGCCAGCTTTGATGATGGCCGTGGCCATGTAACGGCTTATGCCGGTTACCGCCAGATTGAAGCAGCGCTTCAGGCTGACTATGACGAAAGCGCCTGCGCGCTTCGCTTTGATGCTGTCGATGCAACCGGCTTCCGCTGCTCGGGTTCGTCAACCACGCCTGCTGGCCGCTTCTTCCGCGTACCGGATTTCGCCTCTTTCACTTTTGATGGCGGCCCCGGCACACAGACCCTGCGTCCGTTCGTGTTTAACAACGACTTTTATAACTATGCCCCGACCAACTATTATCAGCGTCCGGACAAACGTTATACCGCAGGCTTCTTTGCTGAATATGAAATCAGCGATGGCGTCAAACCCTACGCTGAATTCCAGTATATGGATGATCGTTCGGTCGCGCAGATTGCCTTCTCGGGCACCTTCTTCGCTACCGCTGAAACTCTGAGCTGCGGAAACCCGCTGCTCGGCGATCAGTTCGCTATGACCTTGGGCTGCGTAGATGTAAGCGACGCCAGCGCGGAAACATTCACGACCTATATTGGTAAACGTCTGGTCGAAGGCGATCCTCGCCAGAATGATCTGCGCCATACCAGCTATCGTGCTGTTTTCGGTGTCAAAGGCGACATTTCGTCCAACTGGAACTATGACGTATACGCCCTGCGCGGCAACACGATCTATCAGAACACTTATCTGAACGATCTTTCGACATCCCGCATTTCGCAGGCGTTGAATGTTGTGAATAGCCCCACCGGCCCCGTCTGTGTTAATCCGGCAAATGGCTGTGTGCCGCTGAATGTGTTCACCAATGGCGGTGTAACGCGCGCGGCATTTGACTTCATTAGCATTCCTGGTCTGCAGAATGCCGATCTCGAAACCTATGTTGTCAGTGGTTACCTTTCTGGCCGTCTCGGCGACGTTTTCGGTGCCGGTGATATCGGTGTCGTGGTTGGTGCTGAATACCGCAAGGAACAGTATGACCTGAAGGTTGACCAGAACTTTGCTGAAGGCACATTGGCTGGCCAGGGTGGCCCTACACCAGCAGTTAGCGGTGAATTCGCCGTTCGCGAAGTTTTCGGTGAGATCGTTATTCCGATCATCAGCGATGGCTTCATCAATAGCTTCACCATTGAGGGCGGTTATCGTTACTCCGATTACACCACCTCGGGCAGTTCGCATACTTGGAAGCTTGGCGCGAGCCTTTCGCCGGTTGCTGGTATCAAGCTTCGCGGTGTTTACAGCCGCGCGGTTCGTGCACCTAACGTAGTCGAGTTGTTCTCACCGCAGTCCATTGGCCTGTTCGGTGGTACCGATCCTTGCTCAACCGCAGCTCCAACCGCGACGGCCGCACAATGCGCTCTGACCGGCGTTTCGGCTGCGCAATATGGCGCGATTGCGGCTAACCCTGCTGGTCAGTATAACCAGCTTGGCGGCGGTAACCCGAACCTTGACGTTGAAAAATCCACCTCATATACGGGCGGCATTGTGTTTGACGGACGTGAATTCGGCCTTACCGGCTTCACCGCACAGGTCGATTATTTCAACATTGAAATATCGGGCGCTATTTCGGGCATTGGTGCACAGACGACCATCAACCGTTGTATTACAAGCGGTTTGGCTGAGTTCTGTAACCTGATCAACCGTGATGCTGCTGGTACGCTTTGGCTGACGCCGAATGCATTTGTTGTGAACACGCAGCAGAATATCGGCGGTCTGAGTACCGAAGGTATCGATCTCGGCATAGGTTATGACTATGCACTTAGCGGAGGATCGGTGTTCTTCGATTATGCCGGTACATTTACTTTCAAAAACGAGTTCCAGACACTACCTGGCGATGCGTTTTCCGATTGTGTTGGCTTTTTCGGCAGCACTTGCGGTTCGCCACAGCCTAAATATCGTCACCGTGTTCGCCTCGGCTACCGCGCGGCGAGCGGCTGGAATCTCAATTTGGGCTGGCGCTTCTATGGCAGTGTTGACGCCGATGTGCTTTCGGCTGATCCGGCAGTGAATGGCGGAGCCGTACCTACCGGCAACGCCTTCCAGGATACGATCTCGGCCTATAGCTGGTTCGATCTTTCGGCGTCGGTTGATATCACCGATAATTTCCGCTTCGGTCTTGGTGTAAACAACATTCTCGACAAGGCACCGCCACTGATCGGCGGCGCTTACAGCCCATCGAACGGCAACACCTTCCCAGGTGTTTACGATCCGATTGGCCGTCAGTTCTTCTTCCGCGGAACCATGAAGTTCTGATCTGAAGATTAAAAAGTTAAAGAATAAGGGCGGGCCTTCGGGTCCGCCCTTTTCATTTGGACGGGAAGCGGGCGTTCAGGCCTTCGTTGCGGAATATATAGGGATTGTATGAGCGGGGGCGGGGCTGCGGGACTATTATTTCCCGAGCAACCCCACATCAAAGGCGCAGGTCAGCCTTTCGCCGCCGCCAAAGGGCCGTGTCCCATGCCACATGGTTGACGGGAAAAGCACCAGACGGCCCGGCTTGGGCTGCACCATCCGAATGGGCGGCAGGCCGGTATTAAATTCCGGCGGCGGTTCGCCCACAGCCAGCCAGCCTTCATGCGCATTATTCTTTCCGTCCCCCATCGTATCGGGGAGCGCGACATAGAATGCAGAGCTAACAACGCCCTGATTGTGGATATGGCTAGCATGGAAGCCGGCATCCGAAAGCCGCACCGACCAGCTGCCGGTAAAACGAATTGCCTCGCGCGGTGCGCCTAGTAGGGGATGCGTAGGGTCCGGTTCAGGCAGCCCTTCCAAATACCCGGCTATCGCTCGCCGCAAATGCTTCACCAATGTCTTGATGATCGGCGTAGAATCGGAAAATAGCGCAGCCTCGGTCTGTGTGCCGCCGCGCAAGGACTGCGCGATGGGCTGCACGTTGAATTTATGCAATTCGCGCAACTTTTCCGCAAGCTTGGGCAGCTTGTCACCAAAGCCGTCAATATCTATTGCCTGCACGAAAGCCTCATTGCCTTCGAGCCATTCCCAGCGTGCATCCTCCAGCATCCGCCACGCGATACTGACATAGGGCCAGGCGTCCGCGCCGTGGCCCTGATCAACCAGCATTTCCGCCTGCTTGGCGCATTCTTCAAAACGTTTCGATCTGGTAAGGAAACGCACGAAGGACAGCTGCGATTCCGGGAGGCTCTCCAGATCGCTCCTGGCAAAAAGCGCCTCGGCCTTGTCATATTCGCCCAGCTCGGACCGGCTATTTGCCTCCATCAAATCAAGCCCGCCGGCGTCTTCCAAACTACTCCGTGCCTCGGCAATTAGTTCCAGCGCGGCCTCATGTCCCAATGCGCGCGAAGTCAGGCTAATATAGTTCGACCATAATTCGGCGTTGTCGGGCATCTGTTTGAGCGCGGCGGCAAAGCTCCGCCCGAAATCGGCTTCGCCAGAAAATTGCCAGCGATAGTCGGCAAGGATGCTATGTCCGTGCGCCCAGCCAGGGTTTGCGGCCACACGCGTCTCAATCAGTTCGAGGGCCTTCTCGCCCTCATCTTCGCCGATAAGTGCAGCAGCGAGGGCGGCAATAATCTGAAGGTCGTCCGGGCTTTTCTCATTGGCATGAGCAAACAGCGCAGCCGACGGCCTGCCCTGCTCATAGGCGCATTGGGCAATGATGTGATGCGCGCGGGTATGACCGGGATCATGCGACAATATATGCTGGGCCGCGGCCTCCGCATCGACATATTGCAAGTCCTCACGCAGCAGGATGGCAAGGTTCGACCAAGCCCTGAGCGCGTCTCCGTTCAACTTTGCGATCATGCGCAGCGCCTCGATACCCTCATCACGCCGGTCCGTTTTGGCGAGCGCAAGAGCGCGGTCTATCTGGGCGTCCAGATGCCGGGGTTGAAGCCGCAATATATAATCAAATTCGGCGACAGCATCGTCAAAATCGCCAATGTCATACAGCCAGCTTGCGAACTGGCCGCGAATACCAATGTCATTTGGGCCAAGCTCCAGCGCCTTTCGAAACTCAATTTTTGCCTGCTGCGCGTCCCCGCTCGCGCGCTGCGCAAAGGCGGACATCAGGTAAACTTGGGGGTCTTGCGGCACCAGCGATTTCAGCTTGGCAAGATCGGCCAGCGCCTCGACCAGCCGCCCTTCGCGCATAGCCTGCTCCGCGCGGGCCGCGATCATCATCGGATTCTCGATCACGGTTTATATGTGCCCGCAATATGCCAGCAGATAACGTCATCGCCCATGCGGATCACGTCGGGTTTGGCGAAATTGAAATTCTTGCCCAGCTTCTTCATCCATCCCTTCATCTGCTTGGGCGCGATGGCGGCATCCATCAGGTTGGCAATGATTTCCTGTTCATGCTCGATACTGGTTTGAAGGTCCTTGAGCAGTTTTGTGCGTGCGTTTCCTTCATGGCCGAGTGCCGCGCGCACGGCGCTGACGAGCTCAAGGAATAGCGGGCTTTCGCCATGCTTTTTGTGGATTGCATCAAAGGCTGACTGGAGGCTGGCACCGTCGCGCCCATTTGCAAATTGCCAGATATCGGGCCGGTTGACAGCCTTAAGCAGGCTGGCGCGTGTTTCATTTGCCTTTGCAATGGCGCCCCCGGCATAATGCGCGATGAATTGCAGCTTTGCCCCGGCTTTCAGGATGCGGCCAAGTTCCTTGCCGGCCTCCGCGGGATCGGCATATTCGATACCGAACTGGCTGGCCGCCGCGTCGAAATAGCCGTCCTGGCAGGATGTCTGCGATATCGGCTCGCGCAGCAATGGAAATGGTGGTCGTGCCTCACCCGGAAGCTCTGCATAGTCGATGCCGGTAACGTCAAGCTTTGCATTTGCAGCCAGCATGGATGCGCCAACTACGCCGCCTCCGCAGGCCAAATCTACCACCGTCGCTCCGCCATCCAGCGAGGCCCCAAAATCACCCCAAATTCCATCGAGAAGATTGCCGAGGGCTGCAGGCGCGCCGGGCAGGCAGGCGGCCTCATTGCTTCCCTGACGCCAATAGGCGCTCCAGCTATCTGACGCGCTGCTAGGCGCATTATCGGGCGCACTATCGGGCGCGCTATAGGGGTTGAATTGTTTTTCGCTCATGGGGAATGCCCCTAGAACAAAATTTACTTCGCCGCCAGCTTGAGCTCGCCGTCGCCTTCCTCAATTTTCACCGTCGATCCGTCGGGCACTTCACCTTTCAGGATAAGGTCGGCGAGCGGGTCCTGCACATGGCGCTGGATCGCGCGTTTCAGCGGCCGCGCGCCGTACACCGGATCATAGCCCACACGGCCGAGCCATGCGCGCGCCTTGGCAGTGAGATTGAGCGTGATCTTCCGGTCCTTGAGCAGTTTTTGCACGCGCTTCATCTGGATGTCGACAATCGGTTCCATATGTTCGGGCGCAAGGCGGTGGAAAAGGATCAGCTCATCAAGGCGGTTGAGAAATTCGGGCCGGAAATGCCCGCGCACGATATCCATCACCGCGTCTTCCACCTTTGAAACCGGCTCGTCATCCGCCAGAGCGGCGAGATGCTGCGAGCCGAGGTTGGATGTCAGGATGATAAGCGTATTGCTAAAATCAACCACGCGGCCTTGTCCGTCGGTCAGACGGCCATCATCGAGCACTTGCAGCAATATGTTGAAGACATCGCCATGCGCCTTTTCAACTTCGTCAAAGAGCACGACCTGATAGGGGCGGCGGCGGATGGCTTCGGTTAACACCCCGCCTTCGTCATAGCCGACATACCCAGGAGGCGCACCGATCAGACGGGAGACGCTATGCTTCTCCATAAACTCGCTCATGTCGATGCGCACCATCGCGCTGTCATCGTCAAATAGGAACGCTGCCAGCGCTTTGGTCAGCTCTGTCTTGCCGACACCGGTGGGCCCCAGAAACAGGAAACTGCCAAGCGGGCGATTCGGGTCCTGAAGGCCTGCGCGGCTCCGGCGCACAGCTTTGGAAACCGCCTCGACCGCGTCCTTTTGACCGATTACGCGCGCGCCGATCCACTCTTCCATCTTGAGCAGCTTGTCGCGTTCGCCTTCCATCATTTTTTCCACCGGAATACCGGTCCATTTGGCGACTACCGAGGCAATATCTTCGGAAGTAACCTCTTCTTTCAGCATCGCATTTTCGGTCTGTGCGCTGGCTTCTTCGAGGCGTTTTTCAAGGTCGGGGATCGTGCCATATTGAAGCTCGCCTGCCTTGGCGAGATCGCCGGTACGCTCGGCCTGCTCAAGCTCTATGCGCGCCGCGTCGAGCGCTGCCTTTATCTTGGCTTCGCCAGCAATCTTGTCCTTTTCGGCCTGCCAGCGCTGCGTGAGTTCAGCCGATTCCTGCTCCAGATTGGCAAGCTCGCTTTCGAGCGTTTTGAGCCGGTCCTTCGACGGATCGTCACTTTCCTTGGCGAGCGCCTCGCGCTCGATCTTCATCTGAATGATTTTGCGGTCGAGGGTTTCGATCTCTTCGGGTTTGGATTCCACCTCCATGCGAATTCGCGCTGCGGCCTCGTCCATCAAGTCGATGGCCTTGTCGGGCAGAAAGCGATCTGAAATATAACGGTTGGACAGCGTAGCTGCCGAAACAAGCGCGCCGTCGGTGATCCGCACACCATGATGCAATTCGTATTTTTCCTTCAGGCCGCGCAGGATAGAGATGGTATCTTCCACCGTCGGCTCGCCAACGACGACGGGTTGGAATCGCCGCTGTAACGCCGGGTCTTTTTCGACATGCTTTTGATATTCATCGAGCGTGGTTGCACCGATGCAATGCAGTTCGCCGCGCGCCAAAGCTGGCTTCAAAAGGTTTGACGCATCCATTGCGCCCTCGCCCTTACCCGCGCCAACCAGAGTATGCATCTCGTCGATAAACAGGATGATGTCGCCTTCGCCTTGCTTGACCTCGTCGAGCACGCCTTTGAGCCGTTCCTCAAATTCGCCGCGATATTTGGCCCCAGCAATCAAGCTGCCCATATCAAGCGCCATCAGCTTACGGTCTTTCAGGCTATCGGGCACATCGCCCTTGGCAATGCGTATCGCAAGGCCCTCTGCTATCGCGGTCTTGCCGACGCCGGGTTCGCCGATCAGAACAGGGTTATTTTTGGTCCGGCGCGCGAGAATCTGCATCGTGCGGCGAATTTCCTCATCGCGGCCTATGACCGGATCAAGCTTCCCTTCGCGCGCAACTTCGGTGAGGTCGCGGGCGAATTTCTTCAGCGCATCATAGCGGTCTTCGGCGCTTGCCGTATCGGCGGTGCGGCCGCCGCGCAGTTCATTGATTGCGTCGTTAAGACCCTCTGCGGTAAGGCTGGCATCGGCGAGCGCTTTGCCAGCCTTTGTTGTTGTCGCCAATGTGAGCGCGAGCAATAGCCGTTCAACCGTAACATAGCTGTCGCCGGCTTTCTCCGCGACCTGTTCAGCATTGTCGAGCACACGCACGGCGTCATTATCCAGGCCCGGCGTTTGCTGCGCGCCGCCGCCCGAAACCACTGGAATTTTGCCGAGCGCTTCATCAACAGCGCTTTGCGCGGCGCTCACATTGCCGCCGGCCTTTGCGATAAGGCCAGCAGCCATGCCCTGATCGTCCTCGAGCAGCGCCTTCAACAGATGTTCCGCACCGATCCGCTGATGCGACATTCGTATCGCTACAGTCTGCGCGCTTTGCAAGAAGCCCTTGGCGCGGTCGGTGAATTTTTCGAGGTCCATTCCTTATCCTTCTCTCACAAGCTGTCCCAGACTCAATCTAGGCAGGCTTAGTCAATATGTAATGTTGCATATTTATCACACAAGAGGATGGGGGCAATTTATCGCTTGCAAGGGCCGCTAGGCTCCGGTTTGAATGGGCGTCAGGAGAGAAAAATATGAAATGGTTTAAGCGCATCGGCCTGACATTGGCGGCCCTGTTGGTGATTATCGGCATCGGGCTAGCTATCTGGGAGCCGATGAGCGCTGCCACGCCGCCGCCGCCGCCGCCCGAGCGCAGCTATGACGTAGAAATAGCGCGTGACGCCTACGGCGTACCGCATATCAATGGCAAGACCGATGCTGATGCGGCTTACGGGCTGGCATATGCGCATTCCGAAGATGATTTTACTGTGCTGCAAGAGGTTTTGGCGATGACGCGCGGGCGCGCGGGCGCGATGCTGGGGCAGGATGGTGCGGGGATTGACTATGTCGAACATTTGCTTGGCATAAGCGAAACGATTGACCGTTCCTATGGTGAGATACCCGCCGATGTGCGTGCGGTGATGGATGGCTATGCCGCAGGTTTGAACCATTATGCCGACAAACATCCCGATGAAGTGCGGCTGACAAAGCTATTCCCGGTGAACGGCAAAGACATTGCCGCCGGTTTTGTTTTGCGCGCGCCGTTCTTTTACGGGCTGAACGGTACCATCAGCAAATTGACCGAAGGCGAAGATCCGCCAAGCGGCCCCGTTGAACAAACAACTCCGGCCGGGCGTGATCCATCGATGAACGGTTCCAACGCCTTTGCCATTGCACCCGAGCGGATGGCCGACGGCAAAACCTGGCTTATCTCCAATTCGCACCAGCCTTATGAAGGCGGCGTTGCTTGGTATGAGGCCGTCGTGCATTCGGGTGAGGGGCTTGATATGGCGGGCGCATTGTTCCCCGGCTCGCCTTTTGTGTTGCTCGGCCACAACCGCAATCTTGGGTGGACTAACACCGTTAATTCGCCTGATCTTGTCGATGTCTACAGGCTGGCGCTAAATGATGACGGCACGCGGTATAAGCTCGACGGCAAATGGCTACCGCTGGAAGAAAAGCGCGTCTGGCTGCCGGTCAAATTCGGGCCGTTTGTGCTTCCGGTTCCAAAAACCACCTACCGCTCCAAGCATGGCCCGGTGATTATCAATGATGATGGCGCCTTTGCGTTTAGCTATGCCGGCATGGGCAATGTCAAAGCGCTCGAGCAGTATTTCCGTATCCAGAAGGCGCGCGATCATGCCGAGTGGACAGCAGCGATGAGCCTGCGCGGGATACCGGCGACCAATTTCATCTATGCCGACAAAACCGGACGGATCGGCTATTATTACAATGCGCTGTTCCCCGACCGCAAAGACGGCTTTGATTATACTGGGATATTGCCGGGCGATACCAGCGCCGCGATGTGGAGCGATGTCTTGCCGTGGGAAGCGACGCCTATGATTGTCAATCCGGCATCAGGCTTTGTCACCAACTCGAATAACACGCCGTTTCTTGCCGCTGGCCCGGGGTCGGAATTGGACAAGAGCAAATTCCCGCAGACAATGGGAATAGAGGCGCGACGAACCAACCGCATCATCCGCGCGATAGAGCTTTTGGCGGCTGATAAATCGATTACGCCGGATGAACTTATGGCGATTAAATATGATACTGTTTACAGCCGCGAAAGCTTTGCCGGGCCGTGGATGAAAAAACTGCTGGCGCTCGATTTGAAGGATGAGCCTGATTTGCTGGAGGCGCAAAAGCTTCTCCGGCAATGGGATTGGAATAGTGATGGCGAGGGCCGCGCGGATGCCATTGGCGAAGCGATGATGCACATGGCGCATGGCGATGCCTATCGAGGCCTCCCGCTGCCCGACGCGCGCGAGAAACTGCGCGAAATCGTTGATGCGCTGATGAAGGGATTTGGCCGTATTGATCCGCCGTTGGGCGATGTTCAACGGCTCATTCGCGGCAAGGTCAATTTGCCAGCCTATGGCGGCACCGATACGCTGCGCGCCGCCACGATCTGGGAGCCGATGGATAATGGCCAAATGCGCGTGCGCCATGGCGACAGCTTCATCATGCTGGTTAATTGGGACAAAGCGGGCAAAGTATGGAGCCAGTCCATCCAGCCTTATGGGTCGGCCACAAACCGCGCCGATTCGCCGCATTATACCGACCAGATGAAGCTGTTTTCGGACCGCAAATACAAGCCTGTGCATTTTGAGTGGGCAGACGCCAAAGCGGCTGCGATAGCCGCCGGAAACCGCGTTTATCGACCCTGAAGCGTTGTTGCCTGTCGTTCGTCGAAACGGGTAGACGCTTGCCTTTGAACAGTAGCATTCTATCGTGATTCAATGTTACAGCCCTGTGTAATAATCTAACGCTACCGCATAAATTCTGGAGAGCCCCTAAAATGATCCGTAAATTGACCGCCGTCATGGCCGTATCCGCGCTAGCGGTTGCCGCCGCCAATTTCGCCCACGCAGAGGATGCTGCCGAAGCCGCTCCCGTCGCCGAATTGGTGAAAGCAATCGATATTCCCTATGACGAATTCAAGCTCGACAATGGCCTGCGCGTTGTTGTGCATGAAGACCGTAAAGCCCCGGTTGTTGCCATTTCGGTATGGTACCGGGTGGGATCGAAGCATGAGCCTGCGGGTAAGACCGGCTTTGCGCATCTGTTTGAACATTTGATGTTCAACGGCTCGGAAAATGCGCCGGGTGATTTCTTCGGGCCTCTACAACAAGTTGGCGCTACCGATTCCAACGGCACCACCAATACCGACCGCACAAATTATTTTGAAACGGTGCCAACCGGGGCCCTTGATCGCGCATTGTTCCTTGAAAGCGACCGGATGGGGCATCTGCTGGGTGCGGTGACGCAGGAGAAGCTGGATAATCAGCGCGGCGTTGTGCAGAATGAAAAGCGCCGGGGTGACAACCGCCCTTATGGCCTGCTGCGCTACGAGATTTTCGAAAACCTCTTTCCCAAGGGCCACCCCTATCATCACAGCACAATCGGTTCGATGGCCGATCTGAAAGCGGCGAACCTTGATGACGTAAAAAAATGGTTCACCGATAATTATGCGCCCAATAATGCGGTGCTGGTGCTGGCCGGCGACATTGATCTCGCCACCGCGAAGACGAAGGTGCAGCATTGGTTCGGCGATATCCCGAGCGGCCCCGCAGTCAAATCTGTCAAGGTTGAGGTGCCGACGCTAGCTGCACCGGTTAGCAAGACGATCAAAGATCTGGTCTCGACGACACGTATCTACCGTATGTGGGCCATGCCCGGCGTCACTGATCCCGAATCGATCCCGATGCAAATGTCGGCTGCTGTGCTTGGCGGCCTATCGAGTTCACGGCTGGACAACGCGCTCGTACGCAACGATCCGGTTGCCGTCAGCGTAGCAGCCTTTGCACAGTCGCTCGAAGAAGGCGGCTTCTTTATCATTCAGGCAGATGTGAAACCCGGCGTTGATGTAGCTGTGCTCAACAAACGGCTTGATGAAGAGATTAGCAAATATATCACCAGCGGGCCAACTGCGGATGAATTACGGCGGGCAACTACCAGCTTCCTTAGCCGCGGTATCGGCGGGCTTGAATCGGTTGGCGGGTTTGGCGGAAAGGCCGTCGCGCTTGCCGAAGGTACGCTTTATGCGAACAATCCGGGTTACTATAAGGTGGAGCTTGAAAGGCTGGCTAGCGCATCACCGGA
>JAZGFP010000014.1:0-130540 GCA_036479555.1 Sphingorhabdus sp. | reverse complement strand
GTCATGTCGAGCACGTCGGCGATGCTCATCCCCTTCCATTTCACCTCGAGCGTTTCGCGGTTGTAGCGCCGCCCGCCGCATTCCTCGCAGGTGACATAGACATCGGGTAGGAAGTGCATTTCGATCTTGATCAGCCCGTCGCCGCGGCACGTTTCGCAGCGGCCACCTTTGACGTTGAAGCTGAACCGCCCCAGCTTATATCCGCGCGCCTCACTCTCGGGCAATCCGGCGAACCAATCGCGGATGTTGGTGAAGGCGCCGGTGTAGGTCGCGGGGTTGCTGCGCGGCGTTCGGCCGATGGGGGATTGATCGATGTCGATCACCTTGTCGAGATGCTCGAGGCCGGTGATTTTATCATGCGCGCCAGCGATCACGCGTGCTCCATTGAGCGACCGCGCAGCGGAGGCGTAGAGCGTGTCGATGGTGAGCGAGCTTTTGCCGCTGCCCGAAACGCCGGTGATGCAAGTGAAGGTGCCGAGCGGAATGCGCGCGGTGATGTCTTGCAAATTATTCGCGCGCGCGCCGTGGATGGTGAGTTTCTTCTTGTTGCCCTTGCGGCGTTTTGCGGGGACGGCGATTTCGCGGGTGCCGTTGAGATAATCCGCGGTGATGCTGCCTTTGGCTTTGAGGATTTTCTTGAGCGGCCCTTCGGCCATCACCTTGCCGCCATGCACGCCCGCGCCGGGGCCAAGATCGACGACCCAATCGGCGGTGCGGATCGCATCCTCGTCATGCTCGACGACGATCACCGTATTGCCCAGATCGCGCAGGCGCTTGAGTGTACCGAGCAATCGGTCATTGTCTTTCTGATGCAGGCCGATGCTGGGCTCGTCGAGCACATAGAGCACGCCCGAAAGCCCGCTGCCGATCTGGCTGGCGAGCCGGATACGCTGTGATTCCCCGCCCGATAGCGTCCCCGATTTGCGGTCAAGATTGAGATAATCGAGGCCGACATTGTTGAGGAAGCCGAGCCGTTCGTTGATTTCCTTAAGGATCGCGGCGGCAATCTGTTTCTGCGTGGCGTTGAGTTTTTCTTCGACGCTGCTGAACCAGGCGAGCGCGTCGCTCACGCTCATCCGCGTTGGCCCGGCGATGTCGGTGCCCGCAATCTTTACCGCGATGGCCTCGGGTTTGAGCCGCGCGCCGTGGCAGGTCTCACAGGGCTGTGCGGTCTGGAATTTGCCCAGTTCCTCGCGCATCCACGCGCTGTCGGTCTGGAGGATACGCCGGTGGAGATTGCCGACGACGCCTTCAAACGCCTTGGAGACGGTGTAGCTTTTGCGGCCATCGCGGAAGGTCAGCTCGACCGGCAATCCGCCCGTGCCATGCAGGATAATGAGCCGCTGATCGGGGGTCAAATCGCGCCACGGCGTTTCGAGATCAAAATCATAAGCGCGCGCGAGGCTGCCGAGCACCTGCAGATAATAAGGGCTTGGCGGGTTCGATTTCGCCCACGGCACGACCGCGCCTTGCTTGAGCGACAGCGCCTCGTTGGGCACCACCAGCTGCTCGTCAAATTCAAGCCGTTCGCCAAGCCCATCGCAATCGGGGCAAGCGCCCTGCGGAGAGTTAAACGAAAACAGCCGCGGCTCGATTTCTTCGATTGTGAATCCGGAGACAGGGCAGGCGAATTTCTCGCTGAAGACGATTCGGTTGGGCGGGAGGCCGGCGCCTTTCATTTTCCCGGGAGTGTGTGCGCTAAGCCCCTCACCTTCAGGGGAGGGGTTGGGGTGGGGCGTTTCCGCAAGTGCTGAGTCAGACGGCGAGGCCCCATCCCCGACCCCTCCCTTGAAAGGGAGGGGGGTTTCGCGCAAAGTGGAAGCTTGATCTTCCGCCATCGCCTCTGCCACCGTGCCATCCGCCAAATCAACATAGGCCAGCCCGTCCGCAAGCCGAAGCGCGGTCTCGAAACTATCCGCCAGCCGCGTTTCGAGGCCGTCTTTCACCACCAGCCGGTCGATCACCACTTCGATGTCATGCTTGTATTTCTTGTCGAGCTTGGGTGCTTCCTCGATGGCATAAAATTCGCCGTCGACGCGGACGCGCGTAAAGCCGGCCTTCTGCCACTCGGCCATTTCCTTGCGGTATTCGCCCTTGCGATTACGCACCACGGGAGCAAGCAAATAGAGCCGCGTGCCTTCGGCCAGCATCATCACCCGGTCGACCATCTGGCTGACGGTCTGCGCGGTGATCGGCTTTCCGGTAGCGGGCGAATAGGGGATGCCCACCCGCGCCCATAATAGCCGCATATAATCATAAATCTCGGTGACGGTGGCGACGGTGGAGCGGGGGTTGCGCGAGGTGGTTTTCTGCTCGATCGATATGGCGGGAGAGAGGCCTTCGATATGCTCGACATCGGGCTTCTGCATCATCTCCAGAAACTGCCGCGCGTATGCCGACAGGCTCTCGACATACCGCCGCTGCCCCTCGGCATAGATGGTGTCAAACGCCAGCGAAGATTTGCCGCTGCCCGATAGCCCGGTGATCACAATCAGCTTCTCACGCGGCAGATCAATATCAAACCCCGCAAGATTATGCTCCCGCGCACCGCGCACTTTGATGTGGGTAAGGCTCATACGCGTGCTTTGCCGAAGATGGAGGGGAGAGTCCAGCGGGTGATTTGGTGGGGCATGGGTGCGGTATATGTTCGATGTTTGTTCGCAATGCAAGAGTGGCTTTGGGAAGCGCGTGATGGGAGTCACGGTGATGTCAACTAAAGCAGGTCTATCTGGGCGAAGAAAATAGGGAGGCGAAGATGAAGAAAATCACTTTGGCAGTTTCACTTGCGGCTATTTGCCTGCAATTATGCGCATGCACCGGTACAGTAGGACGACCGAAAGTCATCTCGCAATTCGGCGTGAACGAAAAGGTAACCAAGCATGCAACTGAATATACTCAGAGTCTATTTAGTCGTTTTTCAACCGCAGCTAACGTGGCCTATCCATCAAGTGTTAGTGCAGCGGCCGATCCAGTAACTCAGCGGCGCTTCTTGCGAACAGGGTTCGATCTAATTGCTGCTGGTTGCAACAGCTATTTTGTAGCTAAGAGCAATCGGCAACGTTCGGTCAATGTTTTGCGCGATTCCTTCGCGCCAATCACTGCGCTTGCCACCGGATTGATCGGCATCGCGGACAATGGAGACACCATCAGCAACGAGTTTCTTACCGTCCTTGGTCTGGCTTCATCGGCAGCCAATGCCGGTTTCGAAATCTATGAGGAACGATATTTGTTTGGAGCCGAAAATGTCGGCAGCGTCCGAACGCTCATTCGTAACGCGCTGTCGGTCGACGCTTCTGCAAAGCTACGACGCACGAATGCAAATTTGAGCTACACGCAATCGGTGATCGACTTGATGGACAATCAGCTTGTCTGTTCGCCCGGTAAGATCAAGGAGTTGGTGCGCGACGCCATCGAAAAGGGCAACGTCGTTCCAATCAAGACCAGTGGCGGACCGGCTGATGCTGGCACCGGTACTGATACTGGCAGCGGCACCGGCACTGATGCTGGCACCGGCACTGATGATAACCATTCCGACGACGGCGAGCAGACGGCGAGCAGAATTGAAGTGCGGATAGGCGATAGGTAGATTGCATCGCCCATTTCGTGATGCGTCTTGGCTATGCTCATTTTGGTGGCCATGTTTCGTAGGTTGCAAATGCTGCATAATATACGGACCATCATCACGGCCTGACGGCGCAATAAGTCCGCCATTGGATGTCGCCATGAATGTCCTTTGAGTTTTTACGCTGATGATTCCCACCGGTGTGATCGATATCGCGGTTGGCGGCATCACGCATCCGAGCTGCTTACGTCAGGTTCTGTCGCTGTGCTTTTCGGTGCCGTTGCCGGGCTTTGTATCGCCATCCTCCCCCTTAGGAAAAACCCGCCGGAACAGCCGGTATCCCTTCCATAGTCCCCAGATCGCGAGTGTTAGCAGCACCGCCGCGATTATCGCTGCGGCTACCGGATTGGCGAACACCAGCAATAGCAGCCCGCCGGTGACAACATCTTCGCCGGTTGAAACCACCACATTGCTTACCGGTTCGGGCGACGTGTTGACTGCCGCGCGGGCGGTGGCTTTGGTGGCGTGGCTGGCGAAGGCTGCACCGCCGCCGAGAAGGAAGGCGATGACTTGCCATGTCGGGTCGCCGCTATCGACCACCGCGAGCGACAGCAATGCCCCGCCCAAGGGCCGCAGCAATGTGTGCAGCCCGTCCCAGATGCTATCGAGCCAGGCGACCTTGTCGGCGAAAAATTCGGCCACCGCGCCCAGCCCGGCAATACCGATCACCCACCAGCTGCCCAGCGCATCGAGCATCACCAGATTTTCGGGCAGATCGACATAGCCGCTCTGCATCGCAAGGCCGGTGGCAAAGACCGTGAGATAGAGCCGCCAGCCCGAAAGCAGGCTGACGCTCGCCGCCAATCCCAATAGCTCGATAATGCCCATATGGAGCGACCCCCTGCTTCAACTAATATCACGGTAAACTGGCACGAAAAGCGCTGCAGCGCAATCGCCTCGGCAAAAGCCTACTGGTAAATTCTGCTGTTCCATGCTTGATGAGCAAGCATGACCGAGCAGACACCCGCCGCGCAGAGCGAGCCCGAAGCCAAACCCGCCGCTACCATGATTATCATGCATAAAGACCCCGGCGGCGGCGCGCCCAAAATATTGATGATGGAGCGGGTCAAGACGATGGCCTTTGCGGGCGGCGCGGCGGTCTTCCCGGGCGGAAAGGTTGACCCGGCGGATTTTGAATATGCTGCTACTCTGGATGACTCGTTGACGCTAGGGCTGGACAATGACGAGGTTGCCGCGCGGCTGGCGGTGATCCGCGAGACTATTGAGGAGGCGGGGCTGGCGCTGGGCCTGACGGGTGTCAGCGATCCGGCGGATTGCGCCGCTGCGCGCGAAGCCTTGCATAGCGGTGCGCCGCTATCGCAGGTTTGCGCCGATAATGGCTGGACGCCCGATCTTGCAAAGCTGATCCCCTGGGCGCGCTGGCGGCCGCCGGCTTTTGAAAATACGCCGCGTATTTTTGACACGCGCTTTTACTTGGTTGATGCCGGAGATGCCGAGCTTAACGCCGTGGTCGATGCGACCGAGAATAAGATGCTGTTCTGGGCGAGCGCTCAGGAAGTTCTTTCGCTCGCGAATGACCGGAAGGTGAAGATCATCTTTCCGACAAGGCGCAATCTGGAAAGGCTGGCGCAATTTGACAGTTTCGATGCCGCCGCCGCTCACGCCGGAGAGTATCCGGTGACAACGGTGCTAACTTATGTTGATGATCGCGCGGACGGCAAATATCTCGCCATCCCCGATGGTCATGGCTATCCGGTGATCGCGGAACCGATTGCGCAGGCGATGCGAGGGTAGGCTCAATCCTCCGCCGCGATGGTAACCGTCAGGCCGTCAATCGCATCGGTTACCTCGATCTGACAGGACAGGCGCGAATGTTCGTCGCGGTGGTCGCTGCTCTCCAGCAGGTCATCTTCATCTTCGCCCATTTTGCTGACTTTTTCTGCGTATGCAGGGTCGACATGCACATGGCAGGTCGCGCACGAGCAGCAGCCGCCGCAAAGCGCGAGCAGATCGTCAAAACCATTGTCGCGGATCACTTCCATCAGCGTCAGGCCGGTTTCAGCCTCAATCTCGCTAGCGTCGCCTTCGCGGGTGATGACGGTAACTTTTGGCATTGATATGCTCCCTGTATCAAAATTCAAGCCGCCTGATAGGGCGCAATGCCGCGATAGGGAAGCCCCTTTTGACCGGGCGGCCCGCATCGACCCTTGGCCGCGGAGCAACGCATCCCTATGTGAAGGCCAGATGAAGATTCGTTTGCAATGAAAGCCCCGCATCCATGACCGAAAACACCCATGCTCCCGTCATTATCATCGGCTCTGGCCCGGCAGGATACAGTGCCGCCGTTTATGCCGCGCGCGCCAATTTGAAACCGGTGATTATTTCCGGCGTAGAGGTTGGCGGGCAGCTGATGACCACCACAGATGTTGACAATTGGCCCGGCGATGATGCCGGCGTGCTTGGCCCCGATTTGATGGACCGCATGAGAAAACATGCCGAACGTTTTGGCACGGTAATGGTGAATGACCATATCGAAAAGGTGGATTTTTCTAAGCGCCCCTACACGCTGACCGGCGGGGCAGGGGATTATACCGCAGATGCTGTGATCATCGCGACCGGGGCCAGCGCGCAATATCTGGGGCTGGAATCGGAGAGCAAATATATGGGCAAGGGCGTATCTGCCTGCGCCACTTGCGACGGTTTTTTCTATAAGGACAAGCCGGTGGCGGTGATTGGCGGCGGTAATACGGCGGTCGAGGAAGCGCTGTATCTTGCCAATATCGCCAGCCATGTGACGCTCGTGCACCGCCGCGATAGCCTGCGCGCCGAAAAGATCCTTCAGGACCGTTTGTTCGAGCGCGAGAAGGAAGGCAAGCTCACCATAAAATGGAACCATGAGCTTGACGAAGTGCTTGGCGATGTGATGGGCGTCACCGGTATGCGGATCAAGGGATCAAAGGCGCATGATACGCCCGGAGCGACAGAGGATATCAAGCTGCACGGCGTATTCATCGCAATCGGCCACAAGCCCAACACCGACATTTTTAAGGGCCATCTCGATATGGCGGGCGGCTATATTAAAGTGAAATCGGGACTTGCCGGTCAGGCCACCGAAACCAGCGTGCCGGGGGTCTTTGCGAGCGGTGATGTGATGGATCATATCTACCGTCAGGCCGTCACCAGCGCAGGCACCGGCTGTATGGCCGCACTTGATGCGGAGCGGTTTATCGAGGCCAACGGGGCCAGTTAAGCCGCCTTCTTCTCCTGCCTGAACCTGTGCAGCAAAGGCTCGGTATAGCCGTTGGGTTGGGTCAATCCTTCGAAGACCAGCGCGCGCGCGGCTTTCAGCGCGATGCTGTCACCGGCGAGCTTCTCATAGAGCGGATCGCCCACATTTTGCGCGTCGACCTTGGCGGCCATTTTGGCGAAGGCGGCGTCCACCTGTTCAGCTGTCGCGACGCCGTGATGCAGCCAGTTGGCGATATGCTGCGATGATATGCGCAAAGTCGCGCGGTCTTCCATCAACCCGACATCATGGATATCGGGAACCTTGGAACAGCCAATGCCCTGATCAATCCAGCGCACCACATAGCCAAGGATGCCTTGCGCGTTATTTTCCAGTTCCTCGCGCACTTCTGCATCCGACCAATTGTGGCCAGCGGGTGCGACGGGGATGGCGAGCAGGGCGTCGAGACCCGGTGTTTGCTCATCCGCCAGCTCAGCCTGCCGCGCGAAGACATCAAACCGGTGATAATGGATGGCGTGCAAAGTCGCTGCGGTAGGCGATGGCACCCAGGCGGTATTTGCGCCGCTTTGCGGATGGCCAATTTTCTGCTCCATCATGTCGGCCATTCTGTCGGGCGCGGCCCACATGCCCTTGCCAATCTGCGCTTTGCCCGAAAGCCCGCAGGCTAGGCCAATCTGCACATTGCGCGCTTCATAAGCGGTGATCCAGCTAGACGTTTTCATCTCGCCCTTACGGATCATCGGCCCGGCTTGCATAGCGGTGTGCATTTCATCGCCGGTGCGATCGAGGAAACCGGTGTTGATAAAGACGATGCGCTCTCTGACGGCGTGGATGCAGGCGGCAAGGTTCGCCGAAGTGCGGCGCTCTTCATCCATCACGCCGACCTTTACCGTGTGGCGCGCAAGGCCAAGAATATCCTCTACGCCGTCAAACAGATCGCTCGTAAAGGCGCATTCTTCGGGGCCGTGCATTTTGGGCTTCACGATATAGATCGAACCGGCGCGGCTGTTGCGTAAGGGCCCAAGACCTTTCAGATCATGCACCGCGCACAGCGAAGTAAACAGCGCGTCCAATATGCCTTCGGGTGCTTCGCTGCCATCGGGAAGAAGCACCGCCGGATTGGTCATCAAATGACCGACATTGCGCACGAACATTAGGCTGCGGCCAGATAGCGCAAAGGCCTTGCCATTTGGATCGCGATATTCTCGGTCGGGATTGGGACGGCGCGAAACCGTCTTACCGGCTTTTGCAAAGGAAGCGGTCAGGTCGCCGCGCATCAGGCCGAGCCAGTTGCTGTAAGCGAGAACCTTGTCTTCGGCATCCACCGCTGCAACGCTGTCTTCCATATCGACAATGGTGGTGAGCGCGGCCTCCATCGTCACATCGGCGATATTGGCGGGGTCGTGTTTGCCAATCGGGTGTTCGGCGTCAAATATCACTTCGATATGCAGGCCATTGTGGCGGAACAGGCAGCCATTCTCACTGTGCCCCACATATTGCGAGGGGTCTTTGAGCGGAATGCCATTTTCATGCGGCTTGGTTAGCTCCGCCCATTTTTTCCCGTCGAGCGGTAATATCTCGTCTAGCAGCTTTTTTGCCTTTGCGATGACAGCCGCGCCGCGCGCTGGATCATAACCGCCGGGCTTTGCAGGCGGGGCATCAAGAGCATCGGTGCCGTAATAGGCATCATACAAGCTTCCCCAGCGCGCATTGGCAGCGTTCAAAACAAACCGGTCATTGAGCGATGGCACGACGAGCTGCGGCCCGGCCATGTTGGCTATTTCAGCGTCGACATTCTGCGTGGTAATTTCAAAGGATGCAGGCTCATCGGTCAGATAGCCGATGTCATACAGGAAATTGCGGTAGGCAGGCATATCGCTGATCGGCCCGGGATTGGCGCCATGCCATGCATTTATTTTTTCCTGAAGCTCATCGCGCCTCGCAAGAAGCGCGCGATTTTCCGGGACGAATTGTTCGAGCAGGCTGGCAAGGCCCGCCCATAGTGCATCGACAGACACACCCGTTTCGGGCAGCGCCTTCACTTCAACAAACTCGGCGAGACTGCTGGCGATTTGCAAGCCAGCACGGGTGACATATTCGGTCATATTCGGCTCCAATATCTGGTTGGTGCCCGGGGAGAATCTTGTTGTTTCGCAATCTCTAGCGAGACTTGCGCTTCGACAAAAGGGAAATTGAATGGAAATAGTCAATAAGTTGGTGGTAGGCATGTGTGCATGAAGCTTGCAAAGCAAATGATGGCGAAGCCTTGGGGCCGTGATGATATCGCGGCCGCTTTTGGCGCGCCTGCAGGAGAGCGGATTGGTGAGATATGGTATGGTTCTGGCGGCGAACCATTGCCGCTGCTCGTCAAATGGCTTTTCACTTCCGAGCGGCTTTCCATCCAAGTGCATCCAAGCGATGCTCAAGCAAAATCGCGCGGATTGCCATCGGGCAAAGAAGAATGCTGGTATATTGCCAGCGCAGAGCCGGGCGCTGTGCTCGGAATTGGTACAAAGCAGCCGATGTCTGCCGAAGAATTGCGCGCTGCGGCGCTGTCGGGCGAGATCGAACGACTGATGGATTGGAAGTCGGTGCAGGCGGGTGACTATTTCTATGTGCCAGCGGGAACCATCCACGCCATCGGCCCCGGCATCACGCTCGTAGAGGTGCAGCAATATGCCGACGTCACCTACCGGCTGTATGACTATGGCAGGCCGCGCGAGTTGCATCTTGAAGACGCCGTCGCAGTGGCCAGCGCCCAGCCCTATACCGATGCGCGGTCGGGCCGGGCATCGGGCAATATGCTGCTCGCACAAAGCCCGCATTTGCGGATGTGGTTGATCCAAGACGAGGTTGGGCTTGCGATGCTGCCGGGTGATACCGCGCTATGGCTGACACCGTTATCGGGCAGCGTGACAGTTGGGCGTGAGAGCGGCGGCGTTGGTGATTGCCTCTATGCGGCTGCGGGTTGCCAAATTGACTGCGATAGCCAAACTCGGCTGTTGGTAGCCGCTATTTGATCCGCGCACGGAAACGCAGCGTAAAACTGGGATTGCCGCTGCCGCGATTGGCGGCAAGGAAGCCGGTAGGGTTCACCCGAAAATGCGTTACCGCGCTATCATAGCCGTCGATGTCTGGCGCCGGTGTATAGTTGAAATTTGTTCCATCTGTTGAAAAGGAAATGGCATCGGCAGTGCTGCCGAGCGAAGAAAAGATATCGGCATCCAATCCCGAAGCGGGCGAGCCTTGTGACAGTTCGACTGGCCCTAGAAATGCACCGCCAACATCATTGACAAACATTTCGATGCCAGGCGGCAATTGTTCGATTACCTCCACGCTATCCATATTGGGCGGCGCATTGCCGCTGTTGGTCACTAGTATCAAATACTCGTAAGACGCGTTCGGCAGCGCGAAATGATTGCTATCGACATCGCTGACAAAATTCTGGCTGACCTTGGTGACGCTCAGGCTAGCGCGCAAATTTGCGTGGAAGGGCTGAGAAAAGGCGATGATTGACGGCTGTTCGGCGTCAATGGCAGCGACCGACCGTTCGCCGTCCTGATCGGTATCTTCATCCACCCGCAGCCCGATAGTTGTCGAACTCTGGCTGCAATAACGAAACCAGCCGCCATCATTATTGTTGCGACTGGTTTTTTTGGCGACCACCACAGCGGCGGCGCTGGTCAGCCCGAAATTGGTCGTGAAGCAGCCATTGCTCCAGCCGCGAATAGTCGAAGCATTGACGCGGCTGGCCCAGTTGATTGTGTTGCCGCTGATGTCGGGGAAATTTTCGTTGCCGCCTGCGGTCATCGCAATCCAGCCCACGGTTTCGGTGACGGGGGCGGGGCCGGTCAGCGCTTGTGAACGTTCGAGTGCGAGCTGGAAACTGGCCGTGCCCGCATTCTGGACGATTGCGGTTATATGCGGCCTTGATGGAGTGGTAGGCGGGTTTGCGCTTTCGCTGTTTGCCGTCTGGATCTGCGCCAATAAAGCGACCGATGCGCCAAGCGGTGCGGAATAGTTGACTGTGGACCAGCTCGCAACACCCGCGACGCCCGGGCCTTTCTGAATGTTTGAAATATCAACCCGGTTCGCCTCGATAATGCTGCCATCGGGCAACACATGGCGGCCGGGTTCGACGGCTATATATTGCACAGCCTGGGCAATATGGGGGCCATCATAGTTATCGGGTTCGATGATAAGTGCAGAAAATCCGGCGGTGGTGACGTTGGTGATCCGGATGGACGCGGCGTTGCCGCCCTGCTGGTCAGATATCGCAACAACCACCGGAACGTTGTCAAAGGCATTTTGGAAAGTGACCGATGTGGGTGAAGTGGCGCTGCCAAAAGTATTCAGTGCGGTAAATTGTCCGCCCTCAAGGCGCCCGGCATGCAGCACCGAACCGCCGGCAAACAGCAAGATTAGCGCCAGCAATCGCAATAGCGGTCGCAACAAGGACATATTCCCGTCCATTTCAGCAGACTAGCCGATTGCGGTTAAGAAATAGCTAGCAATAGTTCCATTCTGACGAGAATTTACATCATGAGCCCGTGTGTTACACGTTGTTTTTTTTGGATAAAGCCTAAAATTTGCGCGCGGCGATGATTTCGCGGTGGCCGCTGCTTTGCACCAATATGGCGCTGCGATATTTTGGACTGCGTTTGGCAGGCACAGGATAGCTTGCCGCCTTGCCGCTCCATTTTCCCAGCTTTACCAGCCGGCGCACAATGTTTCTGTGCGGGATGGTGCGTCCGGTATTTTCGCCCGCGCGGATCCTCACATTTTGAATGCGCGGATCATAGCGGACGAGCCAAACGTCAGCGCTTCCTTTTCCAGCGCCGACCGTCACCCTACCCGCTGCGGCGGAAATAGAGGGGCCGCCCCTGATCGGGCGCATCGATTTGATTGCCTTGTTAAGCTCGCCCGCGCGGTTGCCAACGATTGCGGTGCGTCCGTTCAGGACCATTTGCGGCGTGTAGACATTATGTTCCCGGAAGGCTTTGGCATAGGCATATTGCCGCTGCGTATATCGCTTGTCGCCGAAGGTGTCCTTCCAGCCCAGCCGGTCCCAATAGGTCACGGAGAAATTGAGCGCAATAATACCGCGCCGCGTGGCGACTGCGTTCAGTGCGCGGTTGGCGGGCGGGCAGGACGAACAGCCCTGGCTTTGGTAAAGCTCGACGACAATCGGTCCGCTGTTTTTGACCGCAGGAGCGGCAGCTATCGCGTCACCCAGAATCGAAGGCTGCTGCTCACAGGCGGCGAGTAGCGGTAACAAAGTAAGAACAATATAACGCATTTATCGGCCTTTACCGGATTGGACATGGTGCGAACAGGAACACAAGGGGGCGGTCCCTGCTCGCATTGGTAATTCGTAATACCGCAGCGGAAGGTTACAGCATAGTAGCAGATGAAACCAAATCGCGTTATGGCCCTGCAATGACCGAAAAAACCGACATGACTTATGCGCGCTACCTCGCGCTCGATACGCTGCTTTCTGCGCAGCATCCGCGATCATCCGAGGATGATGAGCTGCTCTTCATCATCATCCACCAGACCAAGGAATTGTGGCTCAAGCAGATGATTACCGAGTTGAAGCTCGCCGTCCGCCAGATCCAATCCGATGCGCTGGTGCCCGCCTATAAGGCGCTGGCGCGGGTGAGCCGGATACAGGCGGTGATGACGCTGAGCTGGGATATTCTCTCGACAATGACGCCATCCGATTATTCGCGCTTTCGCGGCGTGCTGGGGGGCAGCAGCGGCTTTCAATCGGACCAGTTCCGCACGGTTGAATATATGATGGGGTTGAAAGACAAGAGTTTTCTCAAATACCATAATGACCGGCCCGAGGCGCAGGCGGCGATGCAAAGCGCGCTTGATGCACCGAGCATCTGGGATGAGGCAATTGCCGCCTTGGCGCGCGCAGGCTTTGATCTGCCACCGGATGCTTTGAAGCGCGATTTTAGCCAGCCTTATCAAGAACGAGCCGAGGTCGAGGAGGCGTTCCTCGCCGTCTACCGCGATACGACACGCTATTGGGAGCTATACCAGCTTGCCGAAAAGCTCGTTGATCTTGACGACGCGATGGCGGCGTGGCGGCATAAGCATGTGCTGACGGTCGAGCGTATCATCGGTTTAAAACGCGGCACCGGCGGCACAGCGGGCGTAGAGTATCTTCGCAGCACGCTGGGCAAGCGCGCCTTTCCGGAGCTTTGGTCGATCAGGACGCAGCTTTGAGTTACAAACACCTCTTCTCCCGCGCTTTGGCCGCCGCACCAGACCGGCTGCATTTCGCCGCGCATAGCCATCATCTGTGGCCCGATGCGAGCTTTGATGCGCAGATGCAGGCATGGGACGATGCTGCCGCGATGGCTGACCTTAAATGGGAAAAGGTGATGGGGCCGATTTGGCAAGAAGCGCAGGGTCATATCGCGCGCGAATTGTCGCTGCCCGGTCCCGCGACGATTGCCTTTTCATCGAACACGCATGATTTTCTGCTGCGGATATTTTCGGCAACCAGCAAACGCCCTTTGCGTGTGCTCGCCAGCGACGGTGAGTTCCACAGCTTCCGGCGGCAAATGGCGCGCTGGGTCGAGGCGGGTGAGGCGGAGCTGACCACAGCGTCGCCCGATAAATTGGCGAGCGTTGCCGAGCGAGGCGGGTATGATCTGATCTTTGCCAGCCAGGTCTTGTTCAATTCTGGCGCGATGCTCGAAGGCGTGGAGCGGCTGGCGGCGCTGGCAAAGCCCGATGGGCCATGGGTGGTGATTGACGGCTATCACGGCTTCATGGCGGTTCCCACCGATCTATCGGGCGTGGCGGATAAGATATTTTACCTCGCGGGCGGATATAAATATGCGATGGCGGGCGAAGGCGCCTGCTTCCTCCATGCCCCGCCGGGCTTCGCTCCCCGCCCTGCCATCACCGGTTGGTACGCCGAATTTGACGATCTCGCCGCTGCGCCGGGGCAGATCGGATACGCGCCCGATGGCAGACGTTTTCTGGGCAGCACCTTCGATCCCTCGGGGCTGTACCGTTTCAATGCCGTGCAGGCGATGTTGCAGACGGAAGGGCTGACCATGCCGGTAATCGGCCAGCATATCGCGCAGCTACAGGCGAAATTTGTCGGCGGCGATGCGCTACCCGGCCTCACCCTGCTCAACCCGCCTGATGATGGCCCGCAAGCGCGCTTCCTCGCCTTCAAGGGAGACGAAGCCCCCAATATCCACGCCGCCCTCGAAGCGCGCGGCGCCATCACCGATGTGCGCGGCGATGTGCTGCGGGTAGGGTTCGGGCTGTATCATGATGCGGGGGATGTTGAGAAATTGCTTGCTGTTTTGAACGATATAGGGCTGCCCAAGATTTGATGGCCGAGTTTAACGGGGCATTGCAGATGCCGCCGCCGCCTCGATTGTGAACCGGCAGATCAGCGCTTGAAAGCTCTCCGGATATGGTTCAGACTGAAGCAACAAAACCAACCTCATCGGGTCGCGCAAACGTAGAATTTGAAACCAGATGGTAGGGAGGAAGATCATGAATAAGATTTTGATGGCGCTTGCAGCAGTGCTGCTGACCGGCGCAGCAATCGTGATGACCGGTGCAGATATTGGCCCCAAACAAGCGTCTGCGCAGACTATTGGTGAGATACCCGTAGTATGCGATTTTACAAAAGGAACTTGTACTTGCTCCAACTCGGACTGCAAAACGAGCTTTTACAAAAAAAGCTGTGCAGTTGATAGGCAGGGTGCCGTTAGACTATATTGCCCACCCGGCGATTATTATGGCCGTTGCACCTGCCGGATAAAACCAAAAATTGTAAACATTGTTCGTATTCATAAACCCTATCCGGAAAATATTACGCCGCCTGGACGGCCATTGCCACCCGGCCTTGGTCCAAAACCAAAACGGGGGAATGAAGTTGTGCCGGCTCGCCGAGGCACTCCACCAGCCAGCTGCCCTCCGGGTACTGTCGAAGTTGTTGATCACACGAACGGTGGCAGAAAAACCTGCAGAAGATCAAGAGAACGTGCGAAAAGGGCGTTGCCACGATAGGAAACTTGGCCGATCCGTTGAGAAGCGTTGTGCTATAGCCTGTCTCCTCTCCCGTCGGGAGAGGGCAACGAGACTTAGCCGGGTAGGCTTAGTCGCAGTGGGTGAGGGTGTGTGGGCTTTCGTCGCCAGAACCCCTCACCAAGCTACGTTAGCTGCTGGCGCAGCAAACTTCGCTATCCTCTCCCACAGGAGAGGGCTTTAGGCTCGCGGATATTTCTCATCCATATAGGCCAGATCAACGCACACCATCTCGGCGAGCACATCAAGATCAATATTGCTCAGGCGGCCGAGATACAAGCAGCTCTTTCCAATCTTGTGCTTGCCCAATTTTTCACGCAGCTTTTCCATCCGCGCTTTGGTTGGCGGGTTCATATATCCGCCGATGAGATAAAGCACGATATTGGCCTTGCGCGGGGAGAAGCCGGTGCGGGCCATATCGCCTTCGCGGCCGCTATCATATTTATAGTGATAGCTGCCAAAACCGATGATACTGCCGCCCCACATTTTCGGCGGCATCCCCGTTGCTTTCTCGAACAGGGCGAGCAGTATCCGCGCATCTTCCCGCCGGCCATCATGCGCTACGCTAGCGATGAAAGCCTCGACATCGCCCTCATTTTGGGTCGTTTTATTCTGTGCTTGCGCCATGATCTTCCCTCCGCGTGCCAGCATATAAAGTTGCGCGTGCAAGTCCACCCTGTTACGCGCCGCGCGACTGTTTATTGCTCACGGAAAAGCCCATGAAAGATTCAATCAAGAAAGTTGTTCTCGCTTATTCGGGCGGGCTGGATACGTCGGTCATCCTGAAATGGTTGCAAGAGGAATATGCTTGCGAGGTGATAACATTCACCGCCGATCTGGGGCAGGGCGAGGAATTGGAGCCTGCGCGCGCCAAGGCGAAAGCGATGGGTATCCCCGACGAGAATATCTATATTGATGATCTGCGCGAGGAATTTGTCGCCGATTTTGTCTTTCCGATGATGCGGGCCAATGCGCGTTACGAGGGCGACTATCTGCTCGGCACGGCGATTGCGCGGCCTCTCATTTCAAAGCGCCTGATCGAGATCGCGGCGGAAACAGGGGCCGATGCGATTGCCCACGGCGCGACCGGCAAGGGCAATGATCAGGTGCGTTTTGAATTGTCGGCCTATGCGCTCAATCCCGACATCAAGGTGATAGCGCCGTGGCGCGAATGGGATTTGACGAGCCGCAGCGCTCTGATTGATTTTGCCGAGAAGCATGACATTGACGTTCCCAAAGACAAGCGCGGCGAAAGCCCGTTCAGCACCGATGCCAATCTGCTGCACACATCGAGCGAGGGCAAAATACTCGAAGATCCGTGGGTGGAAACGCCGGATTATGTCTACTCGCGCACCGTCAATCCAGAGGATGCTCCTGACACGCCAGAGTATATCGAGATTGATTTTGAGAAGGGCGACGGAGTTGCGCTGAATGGCGAGAAGATGTCACCGGCGACTTTACTAACGGCGCTCAATGAGCTGGGCCGCAAGCATGGCATCGGGCGGCTCGATCTGGTCGAGAACCGCTTTGTCGGGATGAAATCGCGCGGCATGTATGAAACTCCGGGCGGCGAAATCTATGCCCGCGCACATCGCGGTATCGAACAGATTACGCTCGATCGTGGCGCGGCGCATCTCAAGGATGAGATGATGCCCAAATATGCCGAGATGGTCTATAATGGCTTCTGGTATGCGCCCGAACGCGAGATGCTACAGGCCGCAATTGACCATAGCCAGCAGACGGTGACTGGCACCGTGCGGCTCAAACTCTATAAAGGCAGCGTCGATGTCGTTGGCCGCAAAGCCGATGTCCAGTTCAATCTATACAGTGAGGACGTTGTGACGTTTGAAGACGACGCCGGGGCCTATGACCAGAAGGATGCCGAGGGCTTTATCAAGCTCAATGCGTTGCGGCTGAAATTGCTCAACCGGCGCAAGCATAGCTAGGGTCGGGATTTAGGCCATGCTGACCCCCGCACTCTTTCTGCTCGCCGGTTTTGGCCTACTGATTGTGGGCGGCGAGCTGCTGGTTCGCGGGGCTGTGCGCCTAGCCGAAAAAGCGGGCATGTCGCAATTGCTCATTGGCCTTACTATTGTGGGCTTTGGCACCTCCGCACCTGAATTGGTGGCGAGTGTAGGCGCTGCATTGACCGGTTATCCCAATATCGCATGGGGCAATGTGGTCGGTTCCAATCTGGCCAACAGTCTGCTGATATTGGGCATTGCCTCGCTGATCTATCCGATGGCCGTGCCGCGCGGGCCGTTATGGCGCGATGGCGGGCTGGCACTGGTCGCGACAATCGTGCTGGGTATTGCCGCGATGCTGAATATTGTGGGCGCTGCTCTTGGTTCGATCTTCCTGTTTGTGCTCGTTGCCTATCTCATTTTTGCTTACCGCGAAGAAAAGACAGCGGGGCCGGTGCATAGCGCTGTTGCCGAGAAGGCCGAGGCGCTCGAAGTGGCCGATCCGGCATTGCATCTGGAGCAGAGTGCGCTTCGATCTGTGATGATACTTTCGGCTGGTATCGTGTCGATCGTTCTGGGCGGGAGCTGGCTGGTCTCGGGCGCAGTGGAGATCGCCACCTGGGCAGGATTGAGCGAAGCCACCATCGGGTTGACGGTGATCGCGATTGGCACATCTATGCCAGAATTGGTGACGGCGGTTATTGCCGCACGCAAGGGCGCAAGCGCGGTGGCGCTTGGCAATGTGCTGGGCTCTAATCTGTTCAATTTGCTTTTGATCGGAGGCTCCACCGCGATCATCGCGCCCGCCGCAATTGCGCCGTCAATTGTGCTGTTCAGCCTGCCGGTATTGATCGCGGTTTCGATATTGACGCTGCTATTTGCGGCAACTAGCCACCGGATTTCGCGCGTCGAAGGCGGCATATTGCTCGCCATCTATATCGCGCTAACGACCTATAGCTTGATGGCGCCGTAGCTTTATACCTTGTCGGAGTTTTTGGGCGCTGCGCCATCAGAGAGAAAGCATAACCCTGCTTACAGCTTGACAGTAGTTTGATATTTCGATAACTATCGAATCATGGAATTAACACCCACCTCCTCATCAACCGCAGTAGATGCGCTTTCGGCGCTGGCTCAGGAACACCGCTTGGCGGCTTTCCGCATGCTGGTGCAGGCCGGAGCCGATGGATTGTCGGCTGGCGATATTGCCCGCAAACTTGATCTCGCTCCAAGCTCGCTTTCATTTCACCTCGCGCAATTGTCGCGCGCCGGGTTGATCAGCGACGAAAGGCGAAGCCGCTCAATCATCTACCGGGCAAATTTTGCCGCGATGAACCGGCTGCTTGGCTTTCTCACCGAAAATTGTTGTCGCGGCGTTGATGCTGCGGCTGAAAGGAAATCTGTATGAAACGTTTTCACATCAATCTGAAAGTATCCGATCTGCAAAGGTCAAAAGACTATTATTCGGCGCTGTTCGCGGCCATTCCTACACTCGAAAAAGATGATTATATCAAATGGATGCTTGACGATCCTTACATCAACTTTTCGATTGAGCCTGCAACGGGCGAAACCGGTATCGCGCATGTCGGTATTGAGGCGGAAAACCGGGGTGAGCTGGATGAGATATTCGCCCGGATTGGCGATACTGGCGGACCAAAGTTTGAAGAAGGCGAAACCACCTGCTGCTATGCGCAATCGGAGAAAAACTGGACGCAGGATCCCGACGGCGTGATCTGGGAAGCCTTCTATACCGATGGCCAGACCGTGCACTATGGCAAAAAGCCTGATTTGGCCGAAGTCGCAGCCAAAAATGATTGCTGCATTCCAGCGAAAGACGGCAGCAAATCGGAAGCCGCAAGATGTTGTTAACTGCTTTTTTAACCATTTTCCGCTATTCGAGCGGCTATGGAAAAAACGTCTGAAAACAGCGTTAAACTAACCGATCCGCGTCCCCCATCGGCTGTCTCTACGATGGTTGGTGTGGCTGGCCTTGCCGGTTTGCTGTTCTGGATCATTGTCGCGCGCAATTTTGGCGTCATCGCCGCAAGCATTGGCATCACGCCCGATATGATCGGCATGACGGAAATGCCGCAGCGTGCAGATGGGCCATATTCGGCGCTGCTCGCCGTTGTGTTCTGCGGCATGCCGATGGTGTTATGGTCGCTTTTTAAGGACAAGGTGCATCGGCGCGCATCGACCGGTATCGACTGGTCGCAAAAAACCCCCGTGGCAGAAGTGCTTGATGACAGCATCGTCAAGCTGGCGGGGCTATGGTTCACATGGGGCATGATTGCCTCAATTTACGGCATCTTCCGATTCTGGTGGACGACACAATATGCGAATTTCCCCTTTGCAATGGACATGTTCGAGGCTGCGGCAATCCCGCTGGTTATTGCCTCTGTGCCTTATGTGATCTGGCTCGACCGGTTCCTTGTCAATCGCCGCGACGGCGCCTGGCATATGGGCGCATGGATTGCCGGACAGGACGGCTGGAAATCGACCGAGATATTCCATCATCTGCGGGCATGGGCGGTTAAGGGTTTTTTCCTCGCTTTCATGATTTCGATCGTTCCCGGCGGATTTCAGGGCATCGTCAATATGGATTTTGCAGAGGTCATCAAAAACCCGGCATGGACATCGAATGCGTTGATCACCGCAATGTTTGTGGTCGATGTGCAGTTTGCAACGGTCGGCTATTTGCTGACAATGAAGCCGCTTGATGCACATATCCGCACCGCAAACCCCTATATGGCCGGCTGGGTCGCCGCGCTGATTTGCTATCCACCCTTCATCCTGATGAATCCCGGCCTGCCGCTTGACTATAAGGTGGCGACATCGGACTGGGCCTATTGGTTCGCGGATAGCTCCACAATGCTCTATATCTGGGGCGGCGTGCTCGTGGCTCTTACAGCGATATATGCTTGGGCGACGGTCGCCTTTGGCCTGCGCTTTTCGAACCTTACGCATCGCGGCATCCTGACGCATGGGCCCTATGCTTTCACCAAGCATCCTGCTTATCTGGCGAAGAATATCTATTGGTGGCTGGCAACGATGCCTTTCTTTGTCACCAGCGGATCAATGATCGACATGATCCGCAACACCATCCTGCTGGGCGGTGTCAGTGCGGTATATTATTGGCGTGCACGCACCGAAGAAAAGCATCTGCTCGCCGATCCGGACTATAAGGCTTATGCCGAATGGATGGACCGCAATGCGATGATTCCGCGCTTTTTCAAATGGCTGAAGGGCTTTGCCGGCAACCGCCTTTATGGCAATCAGGTGAAGCAAGGCGATGGCGCCATACAGCCCGCCGAATAGCGCCGCCGCACCGCCGCTTTAATCACCCGCTTAAATATGCTAATTCTCCCCGCCTAGGATGAGGGAGAGTTTGCTATGCATGATATGGTTATTCGCGGCGGCACAGTGGTTGATGGCACGGGAGCTAAGCCGTTTGTTGCAGACGTCGCCATTGATGGCGGCCTGATAACCGAAGTTGGCACGGTTGAAGCAAAAGGCCGTGAAGAGATCGATGCGAGCGGCCTTAATGTCACCCCCGGCTTTGTTGACATCCACACCCATTATGACGGGCAGGCGACATGGGATGCCGAAATGGCGCCTTCGAGCTGGCACGGCGTGACCACCGTCATCATGGGCAATTGCGGCGTCGGTTTTGCGCCCGCCAAACGGGATAAGCATGATTGGCTGATCGGGCTGATGGAAGGTGTCGAGGATATTCCCGGCACCGCACTTGCCGAGGGGATGACCTGGAACTGGGAGACGTTCCCCGAATATCTTGACGCGCTTGAAGAACTGCCACGCACGATTGATGTTGCGACCCATGTGCCGCATGGCGCGGTGCGCGCCTATGTGCTGGGCGACCGGGAGAAGCCCGGCGCTGTTCCGACAGCAGGCGATATCGCGGCAATGTCGCGTATAGTGGAAGAGGGCGTGAAGGCAGGCGCGCTGGGTTTTTCGACATCGCGTACCACACTCCACCGCTCGATCGACGGCGAGCTTGTTCCCGGCACCACAGCGACCAAAGAGGAGCTGATCGGAATTGGCCGCGCAATGGGCCGCGCTGGTTACGGTGTGTTTGAAATGGCCAGCGATTTGAACCGCGAATGGGATGAATTTGGCTGGATGGGCGACCTCTCCCGCGAGACCGGCCTGCCGGTGACTTTCGCCGCGCTGCAGTCAATTGCCAAGGATCAACCGCTCGAAGAACAAATATCCAATATGCGCGCACAAAATGACAATGGCGCCAACATCGTCGCGCAGATTGCGCTGCGCGGAAATGGCATCATCATGGCGTGGCAGGGCACTGTGCATCCCTTCGTGCGCAAGCCAAGCTGGGAAGCCATCGCTGACCTGCCATGGGAAGAGAAATATGCGCGGCTTTGCGACCCTGAATTCAAGGCGCAGCTGATATCAGAGCCAAGCAATCCTTCGGAAAATATCGACATGGCCGCAGTGCAGTTCATCGTCACCGATGGCTGGGCGATGCAATATCAGATGGATGACGGTTTCAACTATGAGCCGACGGCGGAAGAGAGCATCAATGCGCGCGCGAATGCTGCGGAGATATTGCCCGCGAAATTTGCCTATGACCTGCTGATGCAGGATGAAGGCAAGGGTATGATATATTTGCCGATCCTCAACTATATCGACGGCAATCTCGATTTTCTGGAAGAATTGCAGATGGCCGATGATACTGTGAACAGCCTGTCGGATGGCGGCGCGCATTGCGGCACGATCTGCGATGCCGCTTCGCCGACCTTCATGCTCGAACATTGGGTAAAGAACCGCGCGCGCGGCACGCTCACCATCGAACACGCGGTGAAACGCCAGTGCCTCGATACCGCGCGGCTGTATGGTTTGAATGATCGCGGCGTGCTGAAGCCGGGATATATCGCCGATGTGAATGTGGTCGACATGGAGGCGATCAAGCTTGGCAAGCCCTGGCTGGCCTTTGATCTGCCCGCCGGCGGCAAACGTCTGCTGCAAAAGGCCAAAGGCTATGTCGCAACGATCAAATCGGGCAAGGTGACGTTCAAGGATGGCGCAATGACAGGCGAGACCCCCGGCGGATTGATCCGCGGCCCACAGACAGCGGCGATGATGGAAGCGGCGGAGTAGATGCCTACATAGCGCCTTGGTAATTTTGCGCCAATTCAAACCCGCATCGGCATCAGCACGTATAGCGCTGGCGACTTGTCATTCTCGCGGATCAGTGTGGGCGCGCTGCCATCGGCGAGATGTAGCTCGACGCTATCGCCTTCAACTTCAGCGAGAATATCCATCAGATAGCGCGCGTTGAAACCGATTTCAAAACCGTCGCTTTTATATTCAGCCGGGATTTCTTCTGCTGCTGTGCCATTTTCGGGGCTGGTGACCGACAGCGTGATCTTGTCCTTATCGAGCGCCATTTTCACTGCCCGGGTCTTTTCGGTAGCGATGGTCGCTACGCGGTCGACGCCTTGCGAGAAGCTCTTCGGATCAATCTTAAGCAATTTGTCATTACCAGTTGGAATCACACGGTTATAGTCTGGAAACGTGCCGTCGATTAGCTTCGATGTCAGGATCGCATTGTCAAAGGTGAAACGGATCTTGCTCGCCGACAGGTCGATCTGGATATTGGCATCGCCGCTTTCATCGAGCAGCTTGCGAATTTCAGCGATGCATTTGCGCGGCACGATAATGTCGGGCATCCCGTCGGCTCCGTCGGGGCGGGGCAGGGTAACGCGGGCAAGCCGGTGGCCATCGGTGGCTGCGGCCTTAAGCACTGGCTGATCATCATCGGTGACATGGAAGAAAATGCCGTTCAGATAATAGCGTGTCTCTTCGGTCGAGATGGCGAAACGGGTTTTGTCGATAATCTGGATTAGCGAGGGGGCCGGCAGTTCGAAACTGGTCGGTAATTCGCCCTCCGCTATCATCGGGAAATCATCGCGCGGCAGGGTTGCGAGGCTAAAACGAGCGCGGCCGGCGTTCACCGCCATCCGGCCATCGGCGGCATTGAATTGAACTTGAGAGCCTTCGGGCAGTTTGCGGGCAATCTCGAACAATGTGTGCGCAGAAACGGTGGTCGCGCCGGCTGTTTCCACTTCGGCGGCAAAGGTTTCAACAATCTGCAGGTCCAGATCGGTTGCGGTCACCTTGATGGAACCGCTCTCATCCGCCTCGATCAGAACATTCGACAGGATCGGGATCGTATTGCGCCGTTCCACCACGGATTGTACGTGGCTTAGGCTCTTCAGCAAAGTTGCGCGTTCGACAGTCGCCTTCATTTCGTTTCTTCCATCCCCTTCGGGCCATGGTCCACCCGGCCCGATTCTGGCTCTGCTTTTCTGCAAAAGCAGGAAATTTCGCCTCTTCCTTAACAATAATGCCGTGCGAGGCAAGATGATAGGCTTTGCAAGCCGCAATAATCTGTGGAAGAAGCTGCTTGAACCATGATTTCTACCAACGGAAAACGACTTTTTATCGCCCGGCATGGCGAAACCGTGTTCAACGCGGCTGCGCGCATGCAGGGCATGGCCGCTCACACGCCGCTTACCTGGGAGGGCTGCGAGCAGGCCGCCAAAATGGGCGAGGCGCTGCGCAGCCACATCACCGACCCTGCGTCGCTTACGCTGGCGGCATCGCCCAGCGGCCGGACTTTACAGACCTTGGCGCTGGTGACGGCGGAAATCCACGCCGACTGGCACAATCATGTTACCGACAATCGGCTGCGCGAAATTGATGTCGGTGAGTGGGAGGGGCAATATTACGCGGATATTTTCCCTGACATAACCAAATTTGTGGACGTAAAACACGGACTTTTCAAGCAAGCCGCCCCGGGAGGTGAGGATTATTCTGCGGTTGCCAAGCGGCTAGGCGAATGGATAAAGGAACAGGCGTTTGAGACAGACATGCTGGTGATTAGCCATGGCATGACTGCGCGGGTATTGCGCGGTTTGCTACTTGGGCTGGAAGAGCTGGGTGATTTTGGCGCGCCGATAGCGGCCAGCCTGTCGCAAGGCAGTATGGTGATGATCCGCGACGGCGAGGAGAGCCTCGTCATCAGCGGCGATGGCAGCGGAGAGCAAGTATGAAGGGCTGGATTGGATTTACCATATTGGCGCTTCTCGCTGCGCCCGCCGTCGCCAAAGACCGGCTGGGCGTGTATCAGGGATGGGCCGCTTTCCGCGATCCGGAAACGCCCCGCTGCTATGCAATAGCCGCGCCGGAGGCAACGGTCGGTAAGCGCGAGATTAAGCCATATCTGTCGATAGGTTTCTGGCCAGCCCGCGGCGTAACGCATCAGATTTATGTGCGGCTTTCACGGCCGAGGTCGAGCAATAGCGGCGTAACGCTCACCGCTGGCGGCAGGCGCTTCCGCCTGAAGGCCGATCGTACCGGCGGCTGGGCAAAGGATCGGCGGATGGACCTCGCCATCATCGCTGCAATACGCTCGGCGCGCTCGCTCAGCATCGAAAGCATCGGCCGCGATGGCCGTTCCATCGTTGATGCCTACGCCTTGCGGGGGGCGCCAAGCGCAATAGATGCCGCCGCGCTGGGTTGCCGCCGCGAGCAAAACTAGCTTTTCCGCCAAACCGCACTATATCCGCCCCTCATGCAGATTCCCGGCCATATTGATCCTGTTGTCACGCCGCGCAGCATAACGCCGCGAGAGGACGGGCGCGTGGATCTGCTTGGCCTGACGCGCGCGCAGATTGGCGAATGCCTTGCCGAGGCGGGGCTGGATGCGAAGGCTGCGAAGCTGCGCTCGAAACAGATATTCCATTGGATATACCACCGCGGTGTCACCGGCTTTGATGTGATGACTGACATTGCCAAGACGCAGCGGCCCTGGCTGGTTGAACGCTTTGTCATCGGCCGACCGCAGGTGATGGAGGCTGATGTCAGTGTTGATGGCACCCGCAAATGGCTGCTGCGCTCTGACGATGGGCAGGATTATGAAATGGTCTTCATCCCCGATGCGGATCGCGGCACGCTATGCGTGTCTTCGCAAGTGGGCTGCACGCTGAATTGCCGTTTCTGTCATACCGGCACTATGCGGCTGGTGCGCAATCTGACGCCCGGAGAGATAGTTGGGCAGGTGATGCTTGCGCGCGATGCGCTCGGCGAATGGCCGAAGGGCAACATGGCGGGATTTGGCGACGATATTGCCGAAGATGATGATGCCCCGGTATATAGTTCGGATGGGCGGATGCTCACCAATATCGTGATGATGGGGATGGGCGAACCGCTCTATAATTTTGAAAATGTGCGCGATGCGTTGAAGCTCGTTATGGACCCGGCGGGCCTCTCGCTTTCCAAACGCCGCATTACGCTTTCAACGAGCGGCGTCGTTCCCGCGATGGCAAGGGCGGGCGCAGAGATCGGCGTCAATCTGGCGGTATCGCTCCATGCCGTAACCAAGGAGGTGCGCGACGAAATAGTCCCGCTCAACCGCAAATATGGTATTGAGCAATTGCTTGAGGCCTGTGCTGCCTATCCGGGCGCAAATAACGCGCGGCGGATCACATTTGAATATGTGATGCTGAAGGACAAAAATGATAGCGATGATGATGCGCGCGAATTGGTGCGGCTGCTTAAACAATATGGTTTGCCAGCGAAGGTCAATTTGATCCCGTTCAACCCGTGGCCGGGCGCAGCTTATGAATGTTCGGCGCCTGAGCGCATTCGCGCCTTCAGCAATATCATTTTCGGCAGCGGTATAAGTGCGCCGATCCGCACGCCAAGGGGCCGCGATATTATGGCAGCCTGCGGGCAGCTTAAATCGGCAAGCGAGAAAAAGAGTCGCGCCGAGCTTGACCGGCTGGCGGAGGAAAAACTTGGCGCGCCGGGATAAGTAACGGTTATAGCCATATTTCCGAACCCTAGGGGGCAAGGGAGAAGGTGAAGCCGATCGCATCCGATGTTGAAAACCTCCGGCTGCATTATGCCAAGACTTTGCGTCAATGGTACACCCGCGTGCGCGCGGCTCGTGAGGATGTGATCGCGCAATATGACGAAAAATTCTACCGCATGTGAATATTCTACCTATCAGGTGCGACGGCAGCATTCGAGAGCGGCGGTATGTGCAATTACCAGATCCAGTATATTCGGGGCCGCCATAATGTGCCGATCACGCGTGGCTATATGGGGGATGCGGAGAAGGTGTTACTCAAACAAAAAGCGCCACCGATTGCATCCCCGTCATCACCGGCTCACCGTCCGCATTCCAAACGCTCATATACTGGCTGCTCGCGCCGTTTGCGGCGTGGTGGGTTTCGCTGGTCAGATACCACCAGCCATCCTTTGTTGCGGGCGTATCGGTGAGCAAATTTGTCTGCCAGTTCATGCTGCTGACCATGCCCTTTTCGGTCATCAGCCCCATGACGGACGGGGGTAACGCATCGCCCATGCAGAGCAATTCAGCAATCGGGTCCAGCCCTTCGCGGTCGATTAGCCGCTGCCAGCCGGACAGAAGCGAGCTATCCTGACCCAGCTGCAATCGTTTGCCAGCATATTGCATGTTGCCGGAAAAATATTCCGGCGGGCCGCTGCGCAGCTCATCATCCTTTGGCAGCGGCGGGAAATCGGGCATATCCACCTCGCTGTGCGCCACATGGCTTTCGCGGCGTTTCATGAAGATGAAGCTACAGCTTAGCCCGGTTTCCCTTGCATCTTTTGGGCCGGTGCGAATATCCGATCTCACAAAGGCGGTATTGCGTCCGCGCCGCAGCGTGGTTGCGGTAATCTCCACCTCACCCGCCAACGGCCCGGCAAAGGCGATTTGCGCGGATTTGAGCGGCGGCATATCCTCACCCGAAAGCTTGGCAGCCTGATAGGCGAGCGTAGCGCTCAGCCCGCCATAGCAGGTGCGCCCCTGCGACCAGTTTTTCGGCATCATGATGCGGTGGCTGCTCGCGTCGGGGCTTAGCTCGGCTAATATCTCTGCTAGTTTCATGGCTCTGCGTTTAGCCAAGCGATTAAACCTTGTCATCAACCGATATGTCGCGGATGAGGGCGGCAAAGGAGGATTGCCATTTACGACTGGGTCAGACCCTTTATTGACACCAATCTTCCGCCAGCGCCGGAGACTGTCGCGACGGGTATGCTGAACCGTATCCTGCGTGCAGCCGAGCAGCTGGGGGCATCGCGGCATGAACTTGTCGGTAAGATCGGGCTCGATGAGGGGCGCCTGCTCAACCCGCTGGGGCGCATGTCATTTCTGGTACTGTTCCGTTTGTTCAAACAGCTTGAACGCGATTTCGATGATCCGGCGATAGCGATCCGGCTTGCCCGGGTGACAGGGCCGCGCAACTTTTCCGATCCCGGCTTTGCCACACGGCTGGCCGGAAACCTTGCGGAAACCTTGCAGGCCAATGTTGACATGCAGGCGATGCGGCAGAGCGTTTTCGAAAGCCAGTTTTCGGCAGTGGATGACATGCCAACTCTAGCTTGGACAATTGCCGGGCATGATGACGCGTTGGTCGCGCCCTTTGTCGAATATTCGATGGCTGTCTATCTTCAGCTTTCGCATGACGTGCTGTTTGAACCCATGCAAATCCGCTGCCTCGCCTTCCAACATCAGGCCCGCTTCCCGATCGAGCAATATGCTGCGCTATTTGGCCATGACGTTGAATTTGGTGCCGAGCAAACTACGGTCGGGCTGTCCAAATCACAGCTATATCATCCTATTCCGGCGGCAAACCGCGAACTGCAATTGGCAGCAATGCAGCGCTACCGGAAAGCCGCTGAATATATGCATTCGGGTAAAAAGCTGGCTGGCCGCAGCTTCCTCTATCTGTGGATTGAAATGGACAAATCGCCGCTGACGCTGAGTCGGATGGCATCGGCATTCGGGATTACCGAGCGTTCGGCAAGACGGAAGCTTGTAGGCGAAGGCCATCCCTTTCGCAGCTTGCTGGACGAAGTGCGCCGCGATTTGTGGGAGCTATACCGAATGGAGGGTCGGCGATCATTGACCGAAATTGCCGAACTGCTTGGATATTCAACGCTCAGCGCCTTCACGCGCAGCCATAGCCGTTGGTACGGCGTTCCGCCAAGCGGCTTTGATGGTTGAGTTTGCGCCGGAGATTATGAGAAATGGTGGACGTAGCAAGGTTTGAACTTGCGACCCCTGCAATGTCAATGCAGTGCTCTACCACTGAGCTATACGTCCATTCCAGTGGCGCGCTCTAGCGGTAGCCGCGCGCTTCTTCAAGCTTCATTTGACTTCGCCGAAGCTTTCCTTGTTGAACATCCGTTCCACTTCAAGGACGAGGTCGCGAAGATGAAACGGCTTGGACAGGATTTTGGCGTTGGGAACCGATTCCCCAGCTTTCAGAACAACGCCTGAAAACCCGGTGATGAACATTACTTCGGTGCGCGGCGATACTTTGCTGCAATGCCGGGCCAGTTCTATCCCGTCCATTTCAGGCATGACAATATCGGTCAGCAGCAGGTCGAAATGCTCGTTTTCGAGCAAAGGTGCCGCTTCGGTTCCGCGGTCGACTGAAACAACCTCATAGCCCGATTTTTCCAGTGCGCGCGCAAGATATTCGCGCATCGCCTGTTCGTCTTCCGCCAGCAGAATTTTTGGCATGTCCATTCCCATTCGCGCTTCATGCGGCAATCCGCCGCTCATCTGCAAGCCTGTTAACCTGATATATTTAATATTTTGCTGACCTGCCAAAATTCTGTCAGAATGCCGTGTAATGCGGGACGTTGACAGAGACACGGTAGATCGCGCACCTAAAGATGCGCCCGAAGATAGCGGTTTTTCGCTCTTTGGTTGTGCACCCGCCGCCCATCCGGTGCTGATATCCGTGCCGCATGCCGGGCGCAACTACCCCGTTGAATTGATAGATAATCTACGCGTGCCGGCGGGTGATTTGTTGCGGCTGGAGGATCGCTATGCCGATTTGCTGGCGATGGCGGCGCGCAAGGCGGGGTTCGGCGTTATCATGGCGCATAAAGCGCGCGCTTGGATGGACCTCAACCGGGCCGAAACCGATCTTGATACTGAAATGTTATCCGATATTCCGCCAGGATTGCAATTTACCGCTAGTTTGAAGCAGCGCGGCGGGCTGGGCCTTGTTCCGCGGCGGTTATCCGGGGTTGGAGCGATCTGGAAACGGCCATTCACTTTTGCCAGCGTGCGCCAGCGCATTGACGGGTATCACCGGCCCTATCATACCGCGATAGAGGGCATATTGGCGGATATGCGCAACAGGTTCGGGGCGGCCATCCTGCTCGATCTGCACTCTATGCCGCCAATCAGTGACAGCGCGCGCGGCCCAGCAGCCTCATTTGTTGTTGGTGACCGTTTCGGGGCCAGTGCGGCGGGCCGGTTTGCCGAAATGATGCAGGCACATTTTGAGACGGCAGGTTATGTTTGCGGTCTCAACCACCCCTATCCCGGCGATCATGTGCTCAAACAGCACGGCAATCCGGTGGGCGATATCCACGCGGTGCAACTGGAAGTGGACCGGACGCTCTATCTTGATGCGGATTTGCGCGAACCAGGCCGCGGCGTTGAGGGTGTTTCGATGCTCATACTGGAAGTCGCTGAAATGCTGGCCGATGCCGCTCTCGGCACCGCCGAGTTAATGGCAGCAGAATAAAAAACCACCCCGGAGGTTAATCCGGCCAACCGGCAAAGTCGGCATATGAATAAAAAACCACCCCGGAGGTTAATCCGGGGTGGCCAAGGTTCAGGGAGGTGACACCGAAGAACGGTGCCCCAGCAGGATGAAAGGGAGGGGGAGAGATTCATCCTGCAGATTCAAGAATGGGAAGTCGCAGCGGCAAAATCAATAGCCGAAGTGCAAAGCCTTGTAATTATGCGATGAGCCGCGCCGGACGGTTCCGGTTTATGGCCACATCCGCCGGATAAAGGGCATTCTGTCAACAAACTGGTGCTTTAGAGCCGCCAGAATGTGGATGATCACCAAACCCAGCATAACCTTGCCGCCAATTTCATGGCCCTCATGGGTTATTTCCTGCAGCACTTCATTACCAACGACGGGCAATACCGGCATGTTGAACAGGCCAAACATGCTGACGGCTGCTTTGTCGCCATAAGTGGACATCCACAGCCAGCCGCCGAGCGGAAGGCCAATGAGCAGCAGATAGAAAATGAAATGAACGGTTTTGGCTAGCATCTTTTCCCATCCGGCAAGCGAAGAGGGCAGAGATGGGCGCGGATGCGTCCAGCGCCAGCCCAAACGGCCGAGTGTTAGAAATAGGATGCTAATGCCGCATGCCTTATGAAATGCCATATAGGGCGCACGTTCAACCTTGGCAAAATCCTCTGTCAATTCGGCAATCCCGATATTCGAAATGACCAGAATCGCAATGATCCAGTGGAAGGCGATTGCGCCCTTGGAGTATTTGCTCAATGCACCGTCATTCATGCGTTTTCACCCCTCTGGTCAATTCTTCGTCAAAGCGTCGTCAGGCCTATGCGGTCGGCGCTTCGGTAACTTCGGGCACCTTGCCTTGCTGAACCTGCTGCGCAAAGATATCGCGCATAATCTGCAGCGAGAAAAGATGCGCGTGGATCAGCGGCAGCAGGCCGCTCTGATTCATCTTGCGCAGCTTGTCACCGGTTAGGTCACGCATTTTCTGCTCATCAACCATTTTGAAGCCGCGATATACAAAGGGCTTTTCAACGCCGGTTTGCTGAATAGACACTTCGCCTTCCATCAGCAGGTCTTCTTTTTTGAGTTCTTCCATGAAGGCCTGCGTCTGTGCACCAGCCTGCTCAAAGTCTTCGCAGAATTTGAGGATATTTTTTGTATTTTCGCTCGGCTCATCGCCGTCAAAAAGCGGTGTTGCGTCTTTCTTGTAATTGCCAACGGCTTCCGATGTCGGGTCAAAGCAGAGCGACAATTCGTCGCTATCGGGCTTTAGCCGTGCCAGCAGGAAGGGATAGCGCCGGACATAGGCAGGAATATAGACCTGCTCGGTAAATTTGCCCTTGTCATCCATGAAGATGTTGACGCCTTCATTCAGGCCCATCAGCGCCAGAGGAACCGGATTGTCACCAGCCGAAAAGATGATCGGGAAATTGCGCGATGCCAGCACGAATTCTTCAATCGTCAGAGGGATGGCATGCGCGCCTTCCATGAATTTTGCATTGTCGATACCGCGGGTGGACCATTTTGCATGCTCCTTGCCATTAAGCGGAACAAGGTCCTTGTAGAACATCGGAAGATTATTTGCTTCGGGCGCGCTGGCCATGACTAAAGACTCCATGATTTGGCTATTAAACTGTTGCGCGCGGCTTTAGGCAGATAGCCGCGACTAGGCAAGAGGAACAAGCTTGCCCGGATTCATGATGCCGCGAGGATCAAGTGCTTGCTTGATTGCGCGCAAAGCAAATAGCCGTGCTGGATCGCCCAGCCGAGCCAATTCCGCGATCTTCAACTGGCCGATACCATGCTCCGCCGAAATGGAGCCATTATAGGCATTGACCCGGTCATAGACATGCGCGCTGACCCGTTTGCCGGTATCTTCATACCAGCTTTGCGCATCGGCGTCCGCCGGGGCCTTTACATGAAAGTGGATATTACCGTCGCCCATATGGCCAAAGGCAACAACCTCGCAGCCGGCAAAGGCGGCTTCAATTGGGGGTGTTTCTTCGCTGATAAAGCGGGCCATATCGGCCACAGGCACGCTGATATCATGTTGCATTGCCGGGCCTTCGGCGCGCTCTGCCTCGGCTATCGAGTCGCGGATTTTCCAAAAGGCCTCCGCCTGCGCCTCGCTTGCGGCCAAAGCAGCGTCTTCAAGCAGCCCCTTCTCCATTGCAGCGGCCAACAGCTTTTCAGCAAGGACGCCAGGACTTTCCTGATCGGCTTTGTCTTGCACAAACTCCATCAGCACATGCCAGTGATGTTTGCTTTTGAGCGGCGCGCGCGTTCCATCGATATGCTTCAGGACATTTGTAAGTGCGATATCTGGTAGAATTTCAAAGCCTTCCAGCGCGCCGCCTGCTGACTTCTCCATTTCCAGAAGCAGCCGGTAGGCGGTTTCCGGTGCATCTACACCGGCCCAAACGACGCTGCGGTCGATTAACGCTGGTGCTGTTTGCAACACCGCGCCGGTCACAATACCAATCGTGCCTTCCGCACCAATCAGCAGATGTTTGAGATCATAGCCGCGATTGTCTTTCTTCAAGGGCGACATCGAGCTGAATATGCTGCCATCGGGTAGCACCGCCTCAAGACCGGCAACCAATGCGCGCATCGTGCCATGGCGTAAAACCTGCGTCCCGCCGGCATTGGTCGAAATCAGCCCGCCAACGGTGGCGCTACCCTTTCCGCCAAGCGTCAGCGGGAAACGGCGGCCGTGCTGCGCTACAGCTTCGTGCAAATTTTGCAGGATCAACCCCGCCTCGCAGGTCGCACAGCCGCTATCATTGTCGAAGCCGATCATCCGGTTCATCCGCCGGAGCGAAAGCAGCACGGCATCACCGCTTTCATCGGGCGTTGCTCCCGCAACCATCCCGCTATTGCCGCCTTGCGGGACGATCGCAATGCGGTGGGCGGCAGCTATCTTGACGATTTCGGCCACCTCATCGGTGTTTGCCGGGGATAGCAGCGCTGCAGCTTTGCCGGTAAAGCGTCCGCGCCAGTCGGTCAGCCAAGGCGCCATATCGGACGCGGCCACGCTGAATCCCTTGGGTCCAAGAGCTTTTTCGAAGGCGGTGAGCGCATGTTGCATATTGTTACATCTCTATATTTTCGTATCGCGGTAGATTGACAGGCTTTGCCTCAAACGCTTTAGTCTTCAATTCATGTCATGTTCAATCGCCGAGACTATTTTGCAAACATAATTTTTCTTGCGGATTCGTTTATTTGCGCCTTTTTGCTAGCCTGTTTGTTTTACTTGCCGGATTGATTTCCGTCAGTCAGATCATCGTCGCCGAAGCGCGGTCCGATGTCCGGCCCGGTGCGAATCTGGGCGTGAGCGGGATTGCTGGTCAGCCATCGGCTGGCTGGTTTCAGGTGCGGGTGCGTCAACGGATCATTATCCGCATTCCGCGCCGCACGCCGAAACCCTCCAGAATCCAGATGGGCGCAAAGCGCTACAAGGAAAAGAAAATCGGTAAATGCATCTGGATGAATCAGCTAGCGGCAGTGCGCCCGGGGGCCGGTAAGAAACAGAATCTGGAATTCGCCACAAAAAGCGGGCAACTGGTGCGCGCCTATCTGAGCGATGGCTGCGTTGCGCATGTATTTTATGCGGGCGCCTATATGGAACGTTCGCGTGACGGTAAGCTATGCGTCGACCGTGATCGCGTTCATGCCCGTTCAGGTGCAAAATGCGAGATCGACAAATTCCGTCAGCTTGTTGCCAAATAGGCACCGCGGTTCTCTCGACTTTCCTTGACATCTGCGGCAGAAATCCGCAAAGCGCGGCGATTGCGCGACCTTGAATATTTTGCGCCTCTTTTTTCCGGAATAATGTCTATGAATTTTGCCGATCTCGGCCTGTCAGATGAATTGTTAAAAGCAGTTGGCGAGGCTGGCTACGAAGAACCGACGCCGATCCAGGCGCAGGCGATACCTCCCGTGCTGATGATGAAGGACATTATCGGCATTGCCCAGACCGGCACCGGCAAAACGGCATCATTCGTTTTGCCGATGATCGACATTCTGGCGCATGGCCGGGCAAGAGCGCGCATGCCGCGCAGCTTGATCCTTGAACCGACGCGTGAACTTGCCGCGCAGGTTGCCGAAAATTTCGAGAAATATGGCAAATATCACAAGCTCAATATGGTGCTACTCATCGGCGGTGTATCGATGGGTGATCAGGTTAAGGCTCTGGAAAAGGGTGTCGATGTTCTGATCGCAACGCCGGGCCGGTTGATGGACCTGTTCGATCGAGGCAAAATATTGCTCAATGGCTGCGAGCTATTGGTGATTGATGAGGCTGACCGCATGCTTGATATGGGCTTTATTCCTGATATTGAGCATATCTGTACAAAGCTCCCTGCGACACGGCAGACGATGCTGTTTTCGGCAACGATGCCGCCGCCGATCAAGAAGCTATCGGACCGGTTTCTCGACAATCCGAAATATATCGAAGTTGCCCGTCCGGCGACGGCAAATGTCAATATCGAACAGTGGCTGGTAAAGGTCGCGCCCAAGGCTAAGCGCGATACGCTGAGTAAGCTGCTGCGCGCTGAGAAGGTCGAGACCGGCATCATTTTCTGCAATCGCAAAACGACGGTTCGCGAATTGAACAAATCGCTGACGCGTGACGGCTTTCGCGCGGGAGAGATTCACGGTGATATTGATCAGGCATCGCGCCAGCGCCAGTTAGAGGCGTTCAAAAGCGGCGAGATCAACCTGCTGGTCGCATCCGATGTTGCTGCGCGCGGGCTCGACATCAAGGGCGTGAGCCACGTGATAAATTATGATGCGCCCTGGCATCCCGACGATTATGTTCATCGCATCGGCCGCACGGGCCGCGCAGGCGCGAAGGGCAAGGCCATTACTTTCGTGACCAAGGCCGATGAAGAGGCGCTTGAGAATATCGAGAAGCTGATCGGTTACAAGATTGACATGCTTGGCGGCGCGAAGAAAAATTCCGATCAGAAACCTCACGTGAAGAAACCCGACGACAGGAAGTCTGATACGAAAACGCCTGGCAAAGACACGAAACCTGCGGCAAAGTCGAAGGCCGAGAGCAACAGGGAAGACGCGCCCAAGGCCCCAAAAAGGGACAAGCCCAAACCCGCGCCAAAGCCCGCTAGCGAAAAGCGTCAGGACGCCGCAGATCGTGACAGCGATAACAACGGCGATGGCCGCTGGAACGGCCCCGTTCCGGATTTTCTGGGTGCCTCTTTCAAAGAGTAACTGAACAATCCAGCGTCATCGCGAAGCGCGCTTGCTATCTGCGCGAATTTACAGCTTCACCAGCATCTTGCCAGTATTGGCGCCGCTAAACAGGCCAAGGAACGCGTCGGGCGTGCTTTCCAATCCGTCCATAACGGTTTCGCGGCCTTTGACTTCGCCAGCCTGAATCATCGCCGCCATATCGGCGTTAAATGCGGGAATATCGGCCATGAAGTCAGTATAGATAAACCCCTTGATCGTGATCCGCATGCCGATGATCATCGGCAGATACTGCATAGGTTGTGCCTTCATGTCATTATAGACGTCGATCATGCCGCAAATGGCAAAACGCGCCCATTCGTTGGCGGCTACGAATGCCGCGTCGAGATGTGCGCCGCCGACATTGTCGAAATAGACATCAACCCCCGATTTGCCGAGTGATTTGAGTGCCTCGATTAGCTGGGGTAATACCGGCCCCGCCTTGTAATCAATGACGGCATCCGCGCCGATTTCTTTCACCCAGGCGCATTTCTCCGCGCCACCCGCTGATCCTATGACGGTCATGCCCTTGGCCTTTGCCACCTGTGTGACAGTGGAACCGACAGCGCCAGCGGCTGCGGATACGAATATCACCTCGCCCTTCTTTGCTTCGGCAACTTTGAGTAGTCCGAACCAGGCGGTACCGCCGGGCATGCCCAGGATACTGAGCCAATGCTGATCGGGAACGCCAAGATCGGGCAATTTTATCGGCGGCATTCCGCCCGGCGGCATCGCGCCGCCGCCAAGAGTAACGCTATCGCGCCATCCGGCCATATGCAGAACCTTGCCGCCCACCGGATAATCCTCATTGTTGCTCTCGGTGATCTCGCCAACTGCGCCGCCGGTCATCGGCTCGCCAAGCTGAAAGGGATCGGCATAGCTCCGCGCATCATTCATTCGCCCGCGCATATAGGGATCAACCGAAAGCCAGTGATTGGCAACGCGAAACTCGCCGTCGCCAAGCGGCGTATCAGGCGTTTCCAGCAATTCGAAATTAGCCGATACCGGAAGGCCGTCGGGCCTGCTCTTCAATGTCCATGCGCGCACTTTATCTTCCCTTCTGAGTTGTTTCTGTTTTTTCCGCTCGCGCCTTTCCGCGCTGATATACCCGGCGCCCACCAACCCATGTTTCGAGCACGATAGTCTTTCGAATATCCGACGGGCTGGCAAATAGTGGGTCGTTATCGATCAGCAGGAAATCGGCCCGGTGTCCCGGTGTTAGCGAGCCAACCTTTGTTTCGGCAAACGCAGCATAAGCAGCGCCAGTTGTAAATCCGGCAAGCGCCTGAACCCTCGTCACGCGGTCTTGCGCGCGCCAGCCGCCAAAGGGTTGGCCGCTTGCATCTTCGCGGGTGATAGCAGCGGCGATACCGGCAAAGGGGTTGGAGCTTTCAACCGGAACATCGGAGCCAAAGGCGAGTTTTCCGCCCGCCTTCAATATGCTCTGCCAGGCATAAGCGCCCTCAAGTCGGTCCCGGCCTAGCCGCGCTTCGGCCATTGTCCGGTCGGATGTCTGGTGCACCGGCTGCATAGACGAAATAATGCCATTCTTACCCAGCCTTGGCAGGTCGGCGGGATCAACGATTTGCACATGTTCAATCCGCCACCGCCGGTCGCCGGGAAAGGCTTTGGCTAGATCTTCGATGGCACCGATAGCATCGGCATTCGCCGCATCGCCAATAGCGTGCACCGCAGTCTGGAAATTATCCATCGAGGCGCGCACCATGGTGTTGCGCAGTTCGGCATAGCTCAAGAAGCGCAGGCCTGTCTGGCCCGGGGCATCGGCATAGGGCTTCTTAAGCCACGCCCCGCGGCTCCCCAGCGCACCGTCGAGATATATCTTCACTCCGCCGAGCCGTAGCTTGTCATCATAGAGCCACGGCGTTGGGCGAGGCCCGGCGATTTTTTCCATCTGCTCGGTGCCTGCAGCATAACCGAATATCCGAATCGACAGCCAGCCCGCGTCGCCTGCACGGCGATAGGCCTGCCAATCGTCAATCGTTGTCCCCATATCGGCGATGGCGGTGATCCCTTGCGAGAGCAGGATTTCCTGTGCCTTTACGAGCGCGATATCGCGGTCCGCTGCGCGCGGCACGGGAATATGCTTCTGTACCATTTCCGACGCTGCATCGATGAAGATACCGCTTGGTTCGCCTGCCAGTATGATTATCTTGCCGCCAGCGGGCGACTTGCTCTTGCTGGTTACGCTGGCAATTTCCATCGCGCGAAAATTGGCCCAGCCGGCATGGCCGTCCACGCGTGTCAGCCATATCGGCCTGCCTGCAACGGCGGTTTCCAGCTCGGGCGTTTCCAGTTCGCCAGCATTGGGAAAACGCCCCAGCTCCCATTTTTCCTGATTCCAGCCGCGCCCGATTATCCAGTGCCGCTCGGGGTGTTTGGCGGCATAGACGCGGATGGCCTCCTGCGCTTCGGCAAGGCTTTTGGTATCAGACAGATCGAGCGTCAGCGCCTGAAAACCCAGCCCCATCACATGGCCATGCGCATCGATCAGGCCGGGGATCAATGTGCGCCCTTTCCCATCTGTGCGGAAATCGAGCCGCTTGGGCAGTTTTTCCTTGCCGGTAATCAGCTTGCTGACCTTGCCTTCGCGGTCGATTAATATGCCGGAAAAGCGGATGACATTGCCGTCTCTATCCAGCGTGATGCCGTTGACATTTTCAACAAGACCATCGGCCAACAAAGGCGCGGCCAAAACCATCGCGGCAAGTGCAACTAGCTTTTTCATGTCTTCGCCAATATTCATCTTTTTGCCAATATTCATCTTTTTGCCAATATTCATCTTTTTGGGAGTCTCCTGACCAGCGAACTGGTATCCTGCCTGCTGCCGCCCATATTCTGAACGTCCGAATAATATTGATCGACCATTGCTGCAAGCGGGATGCTGGCACCATTTGCGCGCGCTTCATCAAGGGCAAGGCCAAGGTCCTTGCGCATCCAATCGACCGCGAAGCCGAAATCAAACTCTTTTCTGGCCATCGTGTCCCAGCGGTTATCCATCTGCCAGCTTTGCGCCGCGCCGCCGGAAATCGCTGCAAATACCTTATCCAAATCAACTTCGGCGCACTCGGCAAAATGCAATGCTTCGGATAGCCCTTGCAGCACCCCGGCAATTGCAATCTGGTTGACCATCTTTGCGGTTTGACCCGCGCCAGGCCCGCCAACATGCACCATGCGTGCGCCATAAGATTGCATCAAAGCTTCGGCTGCCGCGAAGGCTTCGTCGCTGCCGCCGCACATGATCGACAGCTTGCCATTTTCTGCGCCCGCCTGCCCGCCAGAAACCGGCGCATCGAGCGCGAGAATTCCGCGCGATTTCGCCTCTACCGCAAGCTGCCGCGCAATTCGCGCCGACACGGTGGTATGATCGATAAAAAGCGCGCCCTTCTTCATTGCTGCAAACGCGCCATCGCGGCCCAGCGTTATACTCGCCAGATCGTCGTCGGTTCCCACACAGCTTATCACTGCATCGGCATCCGCGGCGGCTTCGGCAGGAGAAGTTGCAGCGCTGCCACCATGCGCCTCTGCCCATTTGTCCGCCTTCGCCATTGTCCGGTTGTGAACGACCAGTTCATGACCAGCGGACTTCAAATGCCGCGCCATCGCCGCGCCCATTATGCCCAATCCAATAAAAGCTATTCTTGCCATGGCATTGCCCTAAACTTTGTTTGCAGTGAAAGCCAGATGGGTTAGGGCGCTTTGTTATGGATAGCCAATTGACACTCGATCATATCCGCGCTGCACATGACCGTGTGCGTGATGCCATCGTTGCGACGCCGACTTTGCATAGCAAGACATTGTCTGAGCTAACGGGCGCGGAAATCTGGCTGAAATTTGAAAATCTCCAATTTACCGCCGCCTTCAAGGAGCGCGGTGCGCTTAATGCGCTTTTACTCCTAAGCGAAGAGCAGCGGCAGCGCGGCGTGATTGCGGCTTCCGCTGGAAATCATGCGCAGGGCCTCAGCTACCATGGCACACGGCTGGGTATGCCGGTGACCATAGTAATGCCGGTGCCGACGCCAACGGTGAAGGTGATGCAGACCGAGAGCGTAGGCGGGAAGATTGTGCTGCATGGCGAGACCTTCGACGAGGCCTACGCCCATGCGCGCCAGTTGGAGGCCGAGCGGGGGCTGACTTTCGTGCATCCCTTTGACGATCCCACGGTCGCAGCAGGGCAGGGCACGGTGGCACTCGAAATGCTGGAGGCGGTGCCCGATCTCGACATGCTGGTGGTACCAATTGGCGGCGGCGGATTGCTAACGGGTATGGGCACAGCGGCGCGCGCGTTAAAGCCAGATATCGGCCTTATCGGTGTGCAGGCGGAACTTTATCCTTCGATGTATGCGAAGCTAAACGGCACCGACATGCCGTGTGAAGGCGATACGCTGGCCGAAGGCATTGCGGTCAAGTATCCGGGCGAATTTACCTCAAAGGTGATCAAGAGCCTCGTCGATGAAATATTGCTGGTTACCGAGGGCCAGCTTGAAAGCGCAGTCAGCCTGCTCCTGCAGATTGAAAAGACCGTCGTTGAAGGGGCCGGGGCAGCTGGATTGGCTGCGGTGCTATCGCAGCCGAAAACGTTCAAGGGCCGTAAGATCGGTATCGTTTTATGTGGCGGCAATATCGACACGCGCCTGCTTGCCAATGTGCTGCTGCGCGATCTGGCGCGCTCAGGCAGGTTAGCGCGGTTAAGGCTGACGTTGCAAGATCGGCCCGGCGCTTTGTTTAAGGTGATGCGGCTGTTCAATGATCATAATGTGAATATTATCGAGATATATCATCAGCGTATCTTTACCACGCTGCCGGCAAAGGGTTTGATTACCGACATAGAATGTGAGGCGCGCGATGCCGGGCAGCTTGACGGGTTGATTGCGGAGCTTGGCGATGCTGGCTATGCGGTCGAGCGCGTTGAGCTGAACCGCTAGAGCTGGCCTTCATGGTTGCGGAAACCTAAATTCATCCGATTTTCGTGGTAAATGCCCTTTCCAGCTATGGCGCAAATCTGCATAGTGGCGGCTCGCTCTTTGGCTGAGTCGCCAGCAAATAAGTATACGGACAAGAAATGACTGCACCTGTCAGGTTTCCGCGTTTCTTTGTGACGAATCCGTCACCTTGTCCCTATTTGCCCGGAAAAACTGAGCGCAAGGTATTCACCGAATTGAACGGCCCGCACGCAGCCGAGCTAAATGATGCGCTGAGCCGGATCGGTTTTCGCCGCAGTCAAAATGTTGCCTACCGGCCCAGCTGCGTCGATTGTAAGGCGTGCGTTTCGGTGCGCGTTGTTGCTGATGAATTCAAACCGAGCGCAACGCAGCGGCGCATTCTGCGGCGCAATGGCGATCTGGAAGTTACCGGCTGCCGGCCTTGGTCAACATCTGAACAATATAGCCTGCTGCGTCGTTATTTGAATCAGCGCCATCCCGATGGCGGTATGACCAATATGGACGAGATCGACTATGCCGACATGGTCGAACAATCGCCCGTCACCAGTCAGGTCATCGAATATCGCACGCCGTCAGATCATGGCCGCCCCGGTAAGCTGCTCGGAGCCTGCCTCACCGACTATCAGGGCGACGGTCTTTCAATGATCTACAGCTTCTATGATGCCGAGATCGAAGCAAGGCCGAGCCTGGGCAACTTCATTATCATGGATCATATTTTGCGCGCGCGAGAGGCGGGCCTGCCCTATGTCTATCTTGGCTATTGGGTCGATGGTTCGCCGCGGATGCAATATAAGACGCGCTATAAGCCTATCGAGCGGCTTGGCCCCGATGGTTGGGAACGCGCCGTTCCTGCCTGATCGGTTCACGATCATTCTCGCAATTACTACCTTGCAAAAGAAAAGCCCCGCCAAAATGGCAGGGCTTTGTCTTTCTTCCGTACGCCAATAGCGTTAGCAGCGACAGCCTGGCTTACGCAGGCGCTTGCCCTTTGGCTTGATCCGGCGCTTACCAGCGGGGCGCGAAACATAAGTTGTTTCATAGACTTCCTCGGTCACCGTTGTGGTGGTCGTGGTGCCCGGAATTACCGTTACCGTTGTTTGCTGAGGCGGATAATAATAACCGCCCGGTGCCCAATAATAACCGTTGCTCCAGCCATAGCCTGACGGCTGCTGTTGCTGCGGATAGGCAGGGTAGGTCTGCGGCGCGGGATATTGTGGGGCATGATGTTGCGGGTATACCGGGCGCTGCACATGCCGGTCTTGGTGTGGCAGATGCTTTTTACACTTGTTAAGCGCCTTTTCGATCACAGCGCCAGAGATAGCGCCGATGCCGCCGCCGATGAGCGATCCGGCAAGGCGGTTGCCGCGGCCACCAATCCGGTTGCCAGCTACCGCACCGATAACGGCCCCGATAGCGCCGCCGCCAATGCCGCGGCCTTTCAGGCAACGCTCATACCGGCCATAGCCCGCAGGTGTCCGATGGGCATCATGCCGCTGATGCGCGCCGTGCCTCTGGTGGGTATCATGCCGCTGATATTGCGGCGCAGGACGATGGCCCTGCTGGGGCTGGCGCGCAAAGCCGGGGCCGGGTTCAACGCGTGCGCGCGGAGCCATATCTGGCCGTTGCGGATACGGCGCGCCTGTCTGACCAATACCGTTCCTGTAGACCGGATCGCCGGTCGCGGTGCCGCGATAGGTGCCCTGATAGGTCCGGCCCTGATCATTTGTGTAGGTGCCGTTCCACTCGCCGCGATAGACGCGCTTTTCCGGATCAACATACTGGCCGGTCCACGCGCCGTCATAAACGCCGCGCTCGGTCGTTCCTTCCGGCGCTGGGCCGCGATGGGTTTCTTCGCCCCAGCCATATGCATCCCGATCGGCAGCTATTGCCGGGCCATTTTGTGGCTGTTGTGGTTGCTGGTTATAATAGCCATTGGGCGCATAGTTTGCTCCGCCGCGGCTCCAATCGACATTCTGGCGATAGTCATAGACCGTGCCGCGATTGTCGCGCAGCACTGCATCGTCATAGTAACGCGACCAAGAATAGCCGCGCTGCGGTGCGCTCAGGCCAAAATTGCTATAGTTGGAAATACCGAAATTCGGTGCGATCCAATAGCTTGGAAGTGAGAAGCCGTGAAAGGGCCGCTGATAGAAGCCAAAAAATCCGAAGCCGCGATTGCCGCCAGTGCGAATGATCCTGGGCCGTTGATTGCCGCGCATCCTCATGCCGCGCATTTTGCCGCGATGCATCCTCATGCCTTTACCGCGCATTCTCATGCCGCCGCCGCGCATCCTCATGCCTTTACCGCGCATTTTCATGCCGCCGCCACGCATCTTCATGCCGCCGCCTTTCGCGCCGTTTGCAGCGATTTCAAGCTGATCGGCTGCGACTCCTGGGCTTGCAGGTGTGAATGAGTCGCTTGCCGAGGCAGGCGCGGTTGCAACGATCAGCGCGATGGTCGCAATGCCTGCAAATACTAGGCTCTTCATGGTGTTAGGCTCCCTTTGGCATGTAGCACGAGCGGCTTCGCGCGGATGCACGAGGCCAACTGGTTAATAATGTCTTAACAGTTTTAGGGGGGCAAAGCCAATTGGAGGAATGTAAAATACCAGTGCTTTCCGGCATTTGTCTCAAAATGAGGCAGTTTTGCCCGATTCAACCAAAACGCCCGGACAAAAGCTGCGCGAGTGCTTCGATGCCTGCCGCATCGTCCGCATCGAAGCGTGCCGGCGACGGGCTGTCGAGGTCTATCACCGCGATAATTTTACCGCCGCTGACAACCGGCACAACAAGCTCCGAGCGGCTATCGGCGTCGCATGCGATGTGCCCGGGAAAGGCATGGACGTCATCTATCATTTGCGTCTCGCCGCTTTGTGCAGCCATGCCGCATACGCCCTTGCCCAAGCGAATGCGGATGCAGGCGGCCTTGCCCTGGAAGGGGCCGAGGACGAGTTCATCATCGCCGTTCCCGTCGCTGCCCATCCGGTAGAAACCGGCCCAGTTGAGATCAGGAAGAAATTGCCAGAGCAACGAAGCGACATTGGCCATATTGGCAATGCCGTCCGCTTCATCGGCGGTCAGCGCATCGGCGGCCTTCAACAGCTCTGCATAGAGTTCGGGTTTGGGCGTAGCGGCGTCAATTTCAAATGCGTACATGCAGTTGATCCTAGTCAGTCCAAACTTGGTTTGCCACGGTTTTTCTTGATTTTGCTGCGCCCCTTTTTGGTTTCAATACGGCGCTTCTTTGCCGCCCTGCTCGGTTTGGTCTTTACCCGGCGGGCACGGCGTTCATGTGCTTTATCGATCAGGGCGACCACTCGCCGCCGCGCGTCTTCGCGGTTTGCCTCACGGCTCCGGTGGCTGCGTGCGGTAACAATGAGCGCGCCGCCAGCCGTCATCTTGCTACCCGCCAGCACCTTTAGCCGCGCGAACACATAGGGTTCGAGCCGCAGCGCAAAGACATCGACGCGCAGTTGGCAAGCGGTCGCCACCTTGTTCACATTCTGCCCGCCCGGCCCGGTTGAGGCGAGGAAGGTCTCTCCAATCACGTCTTCGGGCAGCTGAAACGACATGCCGGGCATAATGGCGCGAAATTTCGGCGCTGTCGATTTTTAATCGGGCTGCGGGTGAGTTGAATTCTTCACAAATCGCGCTACCGTCGCGATGTTCAAATAGGGAGGAACATCATGAATCTGGCAATAGGAGCGAAACCGCCGGTGTGGTTTTGGATAGTGAGCGGCTTAGCGCTGGTCTGGAATTTGATGGGCGTTGCGATGTATGTCCGGCAAGTCACGATGAGCGCCGAGGCACTGGCGAAGCTGCCTGAAGCCGATCAAGCTGTGTTGGCCGCGTTGCCGCCGTGGTATATGGCGGTATTTGCTATCGCCGTTTTTGCCGGAGCATTGGGCTGCCTTGCTTTGTTGCTGCGGAAGAAATGGGCGACGTTGTTGCTCGTGCTTTCCTTTGCGGCTGTGGTTATCCAGCAAATCTATTTCTTTGCGCTCACTGACATTGGTTCCCAGCAGCATGGCGGCCAACTGGTGATGACGTTTGCGATACCGGTCGTTGGATTGCTGCTAGTGCTAATGGCGCGTTCGGCAACGGCGAAGGGCTGGCTGCGCTAGATCCGACTGCGTACAGCTTGCTTGAGTGCGGGCAAAACTTCCGCTTCAAACCAAGGATTGCGTTTCATCCATCCGGTGACACGCCAAGAGGGATGGGGCAGGGGGAAGGTGCCTGCGCCAAAGGAGCGGAAGCCGCGCACGCGTTCTGTGAGCGTCTGGCGTTTGGCGCTGGGCAGATATGCGGATTGCGCGTAACTGCCGACAAGGAGCGTCAGCCTGTCGGCAGGCAAATGGTCCAAAATTGACTGATGCCACTTCGGTGCGCATTCAGGGCGCGGCGGCAGGTCGCCGCTTTTGCCTTTGCCAGGATAACAAAAGCCCATCGGCATTAGCGCGACTTTGCCAGCGTCGTAGAAATTGGCCGGCGATATGTCCGTCCATTCGCGCAGGCGCTCCCCGCTGGCATCGTCCCAAGGGACACCGCTTTCATGGACGCGCGTTCCCGGTGCTTGGCCGATGATCAATATGCGGGCCTTGCTGCCAAATTGAACCACCGGGCGCGGGCCGGCGGTAAGGTGGGCTGCGCAGTGGGTGCAGGCCGAAATCTCTGCCCGCAAAGCTGCGATGCTATCTGCAGTCACCGGCCTTTACCCGGCTTGGGATGCAGCTTCGGGTGTCGCCGTATCTTCGGTCGCATCGCCTTCGTCGCTGGCCTCTTCCTTGCGCATGCCCAGCTTAATCTCGGCTTCGCGCAGCATGGCGAAGACCGGGCCTTCTTCTGTGCCGCTACGGTGCGGGTCATAGGCAAGGGGGAGAAGGCGGAAGCGTGCTTCGGAATAGCGGCCATCATTCATATCCTGCTGCGCCACCATAAAACGCAGCCCCTTGTCAAAAGGGGCAAGCTGCAACGCCCAATCAAGCGCGTTTTTGGCGTTCTCGGTCGGTTCGCGGCCCTGTTCAAGATATGTCCTGTAGAAATAGATGAGCGGTATCGGATGATTGGTCTCGACCTTGTTGATGCTCAAAAAATGCTTGCGCACAGTCGCCCATGCCTTGCCGGGTTCGTCGCCGGATTCGTCATTGTCCCCGGCTTTGCGAAATAGCGCATATCCCTTTTGCAACAGCGCATTGATATGCTTCGGGTTTAGCGCGAGCGCTTTATCGGCGGCGGTGATCGCGGCATTATCATTGCCGGCGTCAAATTCGGCCTCGGCCAAAACTGAATAGACGGCGGCGTCACCGGGATATTTCGCCGCAACCTTCCGCGCTTCTACTACAAGCTTTGCGGCTTGTTCTTCGTTGACGCCGCGTTTTGATCGCATGCGTAGCGGCATCACTTTCGCTTCGCCCACACTAAGCTCGCGAAGTTTGATTTCACCGATCTTGACCTTTTCGGCGGAAATCGGGAAAAACTTGAAGGCGGTTCTGCGGAGATATTTGTCAATTTTCTTGCCAAATTCCTTGATGTCGCCAAATGCGCCCTCGGCGGCTTCGATCTCGCTTTCGCCTTTTATCAGGCGGGCGAGATAGTCATTATGCATCTTGCGCCCCTCCGGCGTGACTTGCAGATAGTGAAATATCGCCCAGCTCTGGCCATAAAAAGAGTTCGATTTTTTGTTCTTCCGGGCTGCATAGGCGCGGCTGTCGAGCAATAATTTCCACGGCACCCGGCGTAGTTGCCCAAGCTCTCCGGCCCGGTGTGTCGCCGGTTTGCCCAACCCGACCGATCCATCCTTTGAAAAGGTGGTGGTTCCGAAGAATTCGGCGAAGCCCTCAGTGTACCAGCGCGGTAGCGCAATGGGCAGGTTGCTGATCATATAGTGATGCGCATATTCATGCAGCAATACAATCTGGGTGAAATCGGGCAGCTTTGAATTGGTATTTCTCACCGGCGGCGTAAAGGCGACCGAACCGCCCGCGCGCGGCACATAAAATCCGGCGACCGAACCGCTTTTGTCACCGGCAAGTTTGCTGACATCGCGGCGGCTGTCGGTAACGAATATCGTCACCCTGTTGGATTTGCTCGGCGGCGGCTTGTCGCCAAATTTGCGCATATAGACGAGCGCGGCATGATAGCGTTCGAGATTTTCCGCAAACCGGCGGACGTCTTTTTCCCGCTGTTCGGCATAGATGACGAAATGATCGCTCGATGCTTCATACCATTTTGCTTGCACCGGCGATGCGGTGAAGCAGGCCGCCAGAAAAACAGTCACCAATTTTGACAATATGTGCCGCACGGCTTTCCCCCTTTGCTGACCCCACCGCCGGTTTTGATAACCAGCGAATAGCGAATGTCCAGTAACAACTTGCAGCGACGGCCCGCCGGTCAAATGACCGCCGCTTCGAGCAGGCGGATCGTTCCGGCATCGGCATCAATTTCTGCGCGCGTACCAACGGGAATACAATATTGGTTGCGGATATGCCCGAAATTAGCGCCAGCAAATGCCGCTATGCCAAGCGGGGCGATATGCTGCTGCAATATCGTTGCTATCGAAAAGCCGCTTCGTGCATCCGGATCGGGCGAACGGCAATCGGTGCATTGACCAAAGACGAAGCCCGATAGCTTCCCTAGGATGCCCGCCTGCCCAAGTTGGGTTAGCATCCGGTCGATCCGGTATTCGGCCTCATCGACATCTTCGAGGAACAGGATCGCGCCTTCGAAATCAGGCAACCACTGCGTGCCGGTCAGCGCATTGAGCACCGTCAGATTGCCGCCGAGCAGCCTTCCGCGCGCCTTTCCGACCGATATCGTCTGTATCGCTGGCTTGCGGGCCCCGAGCAAATCCGTTCCTGGTGCTAGCTTTCCAAACTCCGGTAACACAGCATCAAATGCAAGCGCACGGAAACTGCCTACCGAATTGTTCCACCAGCTGCTTGTCGCGTTGGGGCCGTGTATTGTTGCAAATCCGGCCTTGGCTATGATCGCCATATGGAGCGCGGTAATATCGCTATAACCGGTCAGCAATTTCGGATTGGCGCGGATGACCGGCCAATCGAGATAGGGCAGGATGCGCGCGCAGCCCCACCCGCCGCGTAGAGCGAAGATTGCCTTCACCGAACCATCGGCGAACATCGCGTTGACATCTGCGGCGCGGTTACGGTCGCTTCCGGCGAGGTAGCCAAATTGATCGGCAATATGCTGGCCGCGTTTTGGCACGAGGCCCAGCGCCCGGATGACGGCTTCGGCGCGCTCAATTTCGGCAATGCTGCTCACCGGCGAAGCTGGCGCGATCAGGCCGACTATGTCGCCGGCGCGCAGGCGCGAGGGTTTGCGTATTGCTATTTTGCCAAAGGCCGGCGGTATGACCAGTTGGGCAGCAGCGATTGCGCCCGCCATTCCGAGCATCATTTGCCTGCGCGCCAGTATGGTCAATGACCTTCTCCCATCCGCTTTGATGAGACCTGTTTGGCGCAAGATTTGGGAAAATGCGCGTTGTTTTTCTGCCAATTGGATTCAACCCCAAAAAAACACGACGAATTGCAAAAGAAAATTTTACTGCCCTCGGCAACCGCAAACCCGCAGAATAGAGTCGTTTGAGCGATTTCACATGCCAAGCGACTCGTGGATTCCTGCGCATTAACACGAAATTAACCTTTTCAGTTCATCTCCCTTATGGTTAATAAATGCCGAAGCGCGTCGTTACCAATTTTAAAGGCGCGCCTCGGGGGATCAATATTTTTGTAGAGGGGTTGCCTCATGCGGGTGCTTTTGATTGAAGATGAACCAACAACCGCGAAAGCCATCGAAATGATGCTCGCGACCGAAGGCTTCAATGTATATACGACGGATCTGGGCGAAGAAGGCCTCGATCTTGGTAAGCTGTATGATTATGACATTATCTGTCTTGATCTCAACTTGCCTGACATGCATGGCTATGACGTATTGAAAAAGCTGCGCGTTGCCAAGGTGCAGACGCCCGTTCTCATTCTTTCCGGCATTTCCGAAATGGACAGCAAAGTGCGTTCATTCGGCTTTGGCGCAGATGACTATGTGACCAAGCCTTTCCACCGCGAAGAGCTGGTTGCCCGTATTCACGCCGTTGTGCGCCGTTCCAAGGGACACTCGCAGTCGGTTATCCGTACCGGCAAACTGGCCGTGAACCTCGATGCCAAGACTGTAGAAGTTGATGGTGCCCGCGTTCATCTGACCGGTAAGGAATATGCGATGCTTGAACTGCTTTCACTGCGCAAGGGTACAACGCTGACCAAGGAAATGTTCCTAAACCACCTTTATGGCGGCATGGACGAACCGGAACTTAAAATCATTGACGTTTTCATCTGCAAGCTGCGCAAGAAACTGGCGCTGGCATGCGGCGGCGAAAATTACATCGAAACCGTATGGGGCCGCGGCTATGTGCTGCGCGATGTTGAAGAAGAATCGCAGGTCGCCTAGTCCTCCTGCACAAATTTTGCGAATACACCCGCGAATAGAAAAGGGAGTGAGGCCAATATGGCTTCGCTCCCTTTCCTTTTGGGTTCGCCCTTTTTGGCCTTCAGAATTACCGGTTGCGCTGCGGTAAGCCTGCGAAAGTGACAATGCTTTCATTGCCGTCCGCATCGAGCGCGGCAACGCCAGCGAAATGATCGTCGACGATGATGCCTTTCAATGTGTGCGTCTTGGTATCACCGCCTGACACATCAACGCTTTTCTGCCAGTCACGTTCGTCCGACCGGCGATAGTAGATCCGGTAGCCGCTGGCACCCTTCACCGGGCTCCAATTGACGATAGTGTCCGAAGATACCGCGCCGCCAAGCGAGGCCGCGGATGGTGCGAGGGGGGCATTGGCCAGCGCGCTCGCGACCGCGACATTCAGCTTGGTCACCCGTTCCAGATAATTGAAGTCCATCTTGTCGGCGGTATCACCATATTCGACACCCTTTTCGCTACGCAAATCCTGATGCTGCTGACGATAATTTTCAACGCCCACGGTAAAGCGCACCGCCGGATAGCCCATCTCAAGCGAGGGGAGGTGGTCGCCGCCCCTGCGGAAGCGGTCTGGCCGCCGCACGCCGAATACTTCCAGGCCAAGCGCGCTTTCATTTTTACCGATCTGCTTGGCATAGCGCATCAACGACCGGCTTGCCCCGTCATCCTCGCCGCCGCTGCCGCGTCGCTGCATCATTTCGGCCATGTTTTCCGAAGAGCGGATGCCCTCGCTGAACACGCGCACACGGCCAGCAACCACGCGCCCGTCGGTGCCAACGCTGCCTCCAACAATGTCATTGTTGAGCATGGCCGCAACTTTCCAGCCGCGCGCTCTTGCCGTTTCTGCCAGCAATCGCCCGCCCCACAGGCCCTGTTCTTCGCCCGAAAGCAGTGCATAGACAATCGTCGCATCGAATTTCTGATGCGACATTATCCTGGCCGCTTCGATGACAAGCGCTGTCCCGGAGCCATCGTCATTCGCGCCGGGCGCGTCGCTGGTGAAATCCATCGGATCGGTGACGCGGCTGTCAATATGGCCAGCGATGATGATCACGTGATCCCAGCCGAGGCGGCCTTTCTGGATCGCCAATACATCAACGACATTCACACCGCCGGGTGCGCGCCGACCGGTAAATTTTCGTTCGAGCATTTCAATTTCAAGGCAGCCATCGCAGGCCGCAGAGCTTTTTTCGAACTCGCTTGCCGCCCATTTGCGCGCCGCGCCAATCCCCCGTGTGGGGTGATCGGGAGAAGACAGCGTATGGCGGGTGCCGAAGCTGACCAGCTTTTCTACGGTTTGTTGCAATGATTCCGCGCTGGCTTCATGGGCTGCCAGGGGCGGGGTGATGGCGAGCCATGCGAGGCTAGCGAGTAAAACGGTCTTCTTCATAAAAAGCAGGACTAACGCCTCATGTTTGCAAATACCAGCGTTCTCCGCCTTCGAGCCCCAGCGCCGTGAGCTTACCGCTTTCATAAGCCCCGGTATCGATGCCTAAGCTGCAGCGTTTTTCCCGCACGTCATTGTAGATGGTGTGACCATAGACCACGACTTTCTCAAAATCGCCGCGATGATCAAGGAAATCTTCCCTTATCCAGCGCAGGTCGCTTGTTGTTTGCTGCGGTAGCGGGACGTCGGGCCGGATGCCGGCATGGACAAAAAGAAAGTCCCCGATGATGATCTGGTCTTCGAAGCTTTCGAGAAAGGCAAGATGTTCCTCAGGCACTATTTCCGGCAGCCTCACACTCAGCTGCTCCATATCAAGCTCGCGATACTCCTTCTTGGAAATCGGATAGCTCAAAATCGTCTCTTCACCGCCGATGCGTATGAAGAAACGGGTGATTTTCTTGTCCATTTTACGGCAGGCTTTGAGGAACACTTCTTCATGGTTGCCCATCAGAAAGCGGACATTTGAACCGCGTTTCCTTTGCAGCTTGATTGCCTTTTCAATGACGCCGGCGCTATCGGGGCCGCGATCAACCAGGTCGCCGAGAAAAATGATAAGCGTGCTTGCCGCGCCGCGCTCCGCATCATCTGTATCAATCTGGTTTATCAGCTGCTTCAGCAGATCCTTGCGTCCGTGAATGTCGCCTATGGCATAGACGCGCATCCCGTCGGGCACTCGCGCGACGTTAAGCGGTGTCTTCTTCTTACCCTTACGTGAAAGCAACCCGAACATAACGCCCCGTCCCTAAGCCGATGCTTCGGTCAGCACAAGGCGCCGCGTAAATATGGCGAAACAGCGCAAGTTGGCACAAATCGTAGGAGCCCTATTGGACAAGCAGGCTGAAATATATATGCTTGCACATTCTGCGAGTCTTTCAACCTAGGAGAGAAATGTGAACAGCAGTCATTTGTCCGCCCTCAAACAGAAACATGCCGACCTGGAAAGCAGGTTGGAGAAAGAGGAGACCAGACCGATGCCCGACGAAGTGCTGATCCATGGTCTCAAAAAGCAGAAACTGGTGTTGAAGGATGAGATGGCGAGAGAAATCGAACCTGCCTGACCACGGCCAATAGAGCATCACATAAAGCCAAAAAATTCACGCGCTTGCACTCGCAGCGCGCCGTTTGATCTGCTAGGACAAGCGCGATGGAAAGCGCAGCCAAAGCAGCCAGAGAGATATTGACCGGCCTTCATGATGTGATGGCGAGCAATAGCAATGCGCAGGCGAAGCTTGATCAGGTCGTCCAAATCATCGGTGAGGCGCTAACGAGCGAGGTCTGCTCAATCTACTTGCTGCGCAAAGGTGCGTTAGAACTTTGTGCAACGCGCGGCCTGAATGAAGATGCTGTGCACGTCACCCGGCTTGGCTTTGGTCAGGGACTAATCGGCACTATTGCCGAGAATGTCGAGACGTTGAACCTCGATGAGGCGGCGTCGCATCCGGCTTTTCTATACAAGCCGGAAACCGGCGAGGAAGTTTTTCACAGCTTTGCCGGTGTTCCGATCGTCCGTTGGGAACGCGCGGTAGGTGTTGTCAGTGTGCAGCATGCCGATCCGCGGCGCTATGACGAGGTCGAGACAGAAGCGCTTCAAACGGTTGCCATGGTGCTGTCCGAATTGATCGCCAATGCCGAAATGATCGACGATCTTGCGCTCGGCAGCGGGTTTGATGAAAGTACGGCCATCCTGACCGGTCAGCCGCTGGTGCATGGCATGGCGGCGGGCCAAGCGATCTATCACCAGCCGCATATCCGCGTCGAACATGTTATGGCCGAAGATATCGAAGCCGAGCGCGCGCGTGTCTATTCCGCTTTCGACAAAATGCGTGAACAGATCGATGACATGACCAAGCAGGCCGAATTCGGCGCTGGCAGCGAGCATGAAGAGATACTCGAAACCTACAAGATGTTTGCCTATGATGAGGGCTGGTCGCGGCGCATCAATGAGGCAATCGACAGCGGATTGACCGCCGAGGCTGCGATTGAACGGGTTCAGCAGCGCACCCGTATGCGGATGCGACAAATTGACGACCCGCTACTCGCTGACCGGATGCATGATCTGGAGGATTTGTCCAACCGCCTGCTGCGCATCGTGGCCGGGCAGATCGGTACTGCGGCGCAGATGGGGCTTAAGAATGACTCGATCCTGATTGCCCGCAATCTTGGTCCGGCAGAATTGCTCGAATATGACAAAAGGCGTCTGCGCGGCGTGATATTGGAAGAAGGCTCGCTGACCGCGCATGTGACCATTGTTGCCCGCTCGATGGGAATTCCCGTGCTTGGCCGTGTTTCCGATGTCCGGCATAAGGTTCGCGATGGTGACATGCTGCTTTTGAATGTTGACGAAAGCAGCGTCATTGCTCGCCCGCAGCCATCAACGCTTGAAATTTTCCAGGCCGAGCTTGCAGATCGCCGAAAAACGAAAGCGCGCCATGCCGAGCTGCGCGATGAGCCTGCCGTTACCAAGGATGGGACTCATATTGATTTGATGATCAATGCCGGTCTTCGCGATGATGTTTCGGCATTGTCATTGGCCGGCGCGGACGGCGTCGGTTTGTTCCGCACCGAATTTCAGTTTCTGATCTCGGCTACGCTTCCCCAGCGCGAGCGGCAGCAGCGTTTTTACCGTGAAGTGATGGATGCGGCGGGCGAAAAGCCGGTGATTTTCCGTACCGTAGATGTCGGCGGCGACAAGGTGCTGCCCTATCTTAAAAAGGCACCAGCAAAGGAAGAAAATCCCGCTCTTGGCTGGCGCGCTCTGCGGCTCGCACTCGATCAGGAAGGGTTGATGAAGGCGCAGGCGCGCGCATTGCTCGAAGCTGCGGGCGGGCGAACTTTGCATGTGATGTTTCCGATGGTTTCCGAGCCGTGGGAATTTGACCGCGCGAAGGAGATTTTTGATGCGCAGATTGATTATCTGAAAGGGCGTAAGCGGCAATTGCCTGTCAAGATACGATACGGCGTGATGCTAGAAGTGCCCGCACTTGCAGAGATGCTTGATCTCATTCTGCCCAAGATCGATTTTCTTTCTATCGGCACCAATGATCTCACGCAGTTTCTCTTTGCCGCCGATCGTGCTGACCCGCGGCTGGCTGAACGGTATGATTGGCTTGGCGCGCCGGTTTATCGTTTCATTCAGCGGGTCATCAAAAACTGTGAAGGGCATGATGTCGATGTCACCGTTTGCGGAGAAATGGGCGGCCGGCCGCTGGAAGCGCTTGGCCTTGTCGGGATTGGTATAAGGCGCCTTTCGATTACGCCTGCCGCTATTGGCAGCATAAAGGCGATGATCCGTTCCGCCGATATGGCGTCGTTGCAGGTGAAGATGGAAGAGTTGCTTGCAAACCCTCCACAAGATATGCGTGCCGAACTGGCGAAATGGGCGGATGCCAAGGGAATTGAGACGGGCTGAAGGAAAAGCCCGAAATGGCGGTTTTTTGCCATTGACTTTGTGTTTGTGTTATTCATTGTGCAGGCTGGGCCTGAGGGAGGCTATGGAGATGGGTCGTGTCCGAAGAAGCAGATGAAAATGAAGGTGCTGAGGCGCCCGAAAATGACGAATTCCGATTTCAGAAGGTCGGGGAGAAGCTCGCTGCCGAACGCAAGGAGCAGGGTCTTGACCTGACCAATATTGCAGAACGCACCCGTATACCCCTTCGTCATTTAGAGGCGATTGAGCGTTCGGATTTCGCAGTGCTCCCTGGCTCGACCTACATGCTGGGCTTTGCCAGAAGCTATGCCCGTTCGATGGGAATGGATGCAGCGGAAATAGGGGCTGATCTGCGCAGCGAACTGAGCGAGAGCGGGCATGATAGCTATCAAGCGCCTTCGCAAAGCTTTGAGCCGACCGATCCGGCGCGCATCCCCTCCAAGATGCTCGCATGGACCGCTGCTGCAATAGCGGCCCTTCTGCTTGCCGGGTATCTGATCTGGCGCAGCAGCATGTTTGATGGCAGCACTGGCGCTGATGATCTCGTGGCGGTAGCTGATGAGGGAAGCGAAGCGGCGGCGGCAGATGCTAGCGCTGGTGCAACTGGCCAGGATGCGCCCGATCCTTCGGGGCAGGTAATGCTTACCGCAACAGATATCGTCTGGGTGCGGATTTATGATGCCGGAAATAAGCGGCTCTATGAAAAGGAAATGCGCAAAGGCGAAAGCTTCACCGTTCCCCAAGATGCCAACAATCCGATGATCAATACCGGGCGCGCGCAGGCGATTGATGTGACCATTGGCGGCAAGAAGGTTGCACCGCTGGGGCCAGCCGATCTTCCGATCCTTGATGTCGGGATTAGCGCGTCGTCGCTTGTGGCGCGCGGCAAGAATGACAGTGCATCTACGACCCAAACCAGCAATAGCTCGCAATAACGTTTTATATTTACAGATAGTTACATCATTTTGGTGCTTCGACTCTTTATTGCGCGACTCGAGGCGGGTATAGCCCTATCCAAATCATCGGTTTCGGGAGGGTCAAACATGAAGCTACGGCATATCTTGCTGGCAACAGCGCTTACACTGCCATCTGTTTCCGCATTTGCGCAGAATGACGCGAATGTCGAAGGGCGCGTTAAAAAACTTGAAAAGGAAGTGCGCGCGATACAGCGGCAGGTATTTCCCGGCGGGGCGGGTAAATATTTTGAACCCGAAATCAAACCCGAAGGCAGCGTAAAGCAGGGGAACAATGCTCCCGCCACCAGCGCGGTTACCGATTTGATCGGACGCGTGGATGCCCTTGAGGCCCAATTGGCCAGGCTCACTGGGCAGGTTGAACAGCAGGGCAACGATATCCGGACGATGGAAGCCCGCCTGAAAGCGCTTGAAGGTGAGGTCTCAGGCAGCGGCGCAGCGCCTGCGGTAGCCACCTCGTCTGCTGCATCGACAAAGCCGGCCACTAAGCCCGCCGCTGGCAATCCGCGCGCGCAGGCCGTGGCAGCGATAGGACGCCCCAGCACGGGCGATGCTTTCGAGGATAGCTACATTTATGGCTACCGCCTGTGGGCAGAAAAATTCTATCCCGAGGCGCAGGTGCAGTTGCAATCCACGGTTAAAAAACACCCCAAACATCGCCGCGCCAGCTTTGCCCGAAATTTGCTTGGCCGGTCTTGGCTCGACGACGGAAAACCGGCGTCAGCGGCAAAGGTCCTTTATGCAAATTACAAGGATATCCCGACCGGCGCCCGCGCGCCCGACAGCCTGTATTTTCTGGGAGTGGCACTAACCCGGATGAAGCAAACCACAAATGCGTGCAAAACATTCACGCAGCTGGAAACGGCTTTCCCCCAAACTGCGTCAGGGCGTCTGGCCGCGCGGCTTGCGAACGGACGCGCAAAAGCCAAGTGTAAATAATTGGCCGAACTGGACGAAACAGCCGCTGGTTTTTCGTCCGCCGTTGACCGGCTGACCAGCAATTATGATGGCCGCATTTGCCTTGCGGTTTCCGGCGGGCCTGACAGTTTGGCGCTGTTGCTGCTGGCGGAACGCGCGATGCCGCAGCGCATTGTTGCTGCGACGGTCGATCATGGCCTGCGGAGTGAGGCCGCCCAGGAGGCCAGTTTTGTATCGGATATTTGCCGCCGGCTCGGTATCCCGCATGCCACGCTAAAGCCCGATCAGCCAATTACCGGCAACCTTCAATCGGCTGCCCGCGAGGTGCGCTATGCATTGCTGCATCGCCATGCGGATGCGCAGCAATGCAGCTGGATTGCAACCGCGCATCACGCCGATGACCAGCTGGAAACCTTTGTGATGCGGCTGGCGCGGGGATGCGGCGTTGATGGTCTGTCCGGTATCCGCCCGGTCAATGGCCGTGTTATCCGGCCGCTACTTGATTTATCCAAGGCGCGGCTCGAAAGCATTTGCGGGGATGCCGGCATCTCTCCGATGCGCGACCCAAGTAACGATGATACCGATTTTGACCGCGTGCGTATCCGGCATTGGCTGGAGCAAAATGAGCTGCCCTTTGGCAGCGGCGATGTCGTTAAAAGTAGCCGCGCACTCGCCGAGGCATCGCAGGCTTTGGACTGGATGACCGAAAATCTGGCGGATGAGCGGATTGAGAAGCAAGATGACGGCCTGGCATTACGCGCCGCCGGACTGCCTGCCGAAATTAAGCGCCGCTTGCTGCTGCGCGCTGTTCAAAAGCTGCAGCCGGGATATATGGCGCGGGGCGAAGCGGTTACCCAGGCAATTCTCTCTCTGGGCAATGGCGGCAAGACGATGCTGGGCGACATTATTCTGACCGGCGGTGATATCTGGCGGCTTTCGCCAGCGCCGCCTCGCAAGAAGCAAGGCTGACATGGCCATTTCACATTTCCGGCTGAAGGCGGCCGCAACGCAGCTCGAAGGGCATTTGAAGCCAGTTCAAGCCCGCCGCTTATCAGCTTGACGTCGGTGTAATTTTTCCGCGCTCAATTAATCAAAGTTAAAAATCGCGCTATATATTGCCATTCGGCCATTCGCGCTTACATTGGCTTAATCTGGGCCGCTCGTTCGGGAAGCTGCCCCATGCAAGGTGTACAAGATGGATAATGATGAACAGGAGCCGCAGGGCAATCCGATGATGCGTAATGTGATGATCTGGGCTGGCGTGATTGTCGCGTTGTTGCTCATGGCGTCGATGTTCAGCGGTAGCGGCGCAGATACCGGAAAAACCCTCACTTATTCAAAATTTCGTCAGCAAGTTGCCGAAGGCAAGGTTGAATCGGTTTCGATTGCGCCCGACAAGATCACCGGAAAGACCAGAGATGGCGAGTTGTTCAATACCGTCCCTGTCGGCAGCGATAGCGAACTTACCAAGCTGCTCGATGAAAAGGGCGTTGAATATCAGGGTAAACGGCCAGAGCAGACGAGCATTTTGACGGTTCTGCTCATTCAAGCATTGCCGTTCCTGTTAATCATCGGCGTGGCCTTTTTCGTACTGCGCCAGATGCAGAAAGGCGGCGGCGCTGGCGGCGCGATGGGCTTTGGTAAATCGAAGGCGAAGATGCTCACCGAAAAGCATGGCAAGGTGACGTTTCAAGATGTCGCAGGCATCGACGAGGCCCGCGAAGAATTGCAGGAGATTGTCGAGTTTCTGAGAGATCCGCAGAAATTTTCGCGGCTTGGCGGAAAAATCCCCAAAGGCGCGCTATTGGTCGGTGCGCCGGGCACGGGTAAGACCTTGCTCGCGCGCGCTATTGCCGGTGAAGCAGGTGTACCATTCTTCACTATTTCGGGTTCTGACTTTGTTGAAATGTTTGTCGGCGTGGGCGCATCGCGCGTGCGCGACATGTTTGAACAGGCAAAGAAAAACGCGCCCTGCATCGTCTTTATTGACGAGATTGATGCCGTTGGCCGCAGCCGCGGCGCAGGCCTTGGCAACCAGAATGACGAGCGTGAGCAGACGCTGAACCAGTTGCTTGTCGAGATGGATGGCTTTGAGGCTAATGAGGGAATTATCATCATCGCCGCGACCAACCGCCCCGATGTGCTTGACCCCGCTTTGCTGCGCCCCGGCCGTTTCGACCGTCAGGTTGTTGTGCCGCATCCTGACATTGAGGGCCGCCACAAAATACTCGATGTGCATGTCCGCAAAGTTCCACTCGCTCCCGATGTTGATCTCCGCGTGATCGCGCGCGGCACCCCCGGTTTCACTGGCGCTGACCTTGCTAACCTCATCAATGAGGCGGCTTTGCTGGCTGCACGGCGCGGTAAGCGGCTTGTTGCCATGCAGGAATTTGAGGATGCCAAAGACAAGGTGTTGATGGGAACAGAGCGCAAATCGATGGTGATGACCGATGATGAGAAAAAGATGACCGCCTATCATGAGGCCGGTCATGCGCTCATCGCATTCCATGAAAAAGCTGCAGAGCCGATCCACAAGGCCACTATTGTCCCGCGTGGCCGGGCGCTTGGCATGGTGATGCAATTGCCCGAGCGCGATCAATACAGCTTTCACCGTGATCAAATGCATGCACGGCTTTCCATCCTGATGGGCGGCCGCGTGGCCGAGGAGGTTATCTTCGGCCATAACAAGGTCTCATCGGGTGCGTCGAGCGATATTCAGGAGGCATCAAAACTGGCACGTAACATGGTGACGCAGTGGGGCATGTCCGACGATTTGGGGCCGCTGCAATATGAACAGCAGCATGAAGGCTATCTCGGCTATGGCGGTACACAGCGCGCACCGATGTCGAACGAAACCGCGCAGCAAATCGATGCCGAGATCCGCAAGCTGATCGACGGCGGATATAAGCGCGCCGGCTCCTTGCTCAAAAAGCATAATAAGAAGCTGCATTTGCTGGCCAATGCGCTGCTCGAATATGAAACGCTGTCTGGCGCAGAGATCAAGCAGCTTTTTGAAGGCGGAAAATTTGAACGCGCGGATGGCGAGACCATAAAGCCTTCGAGCCTCCCGCCTGCTGGTACCATGATTCCCAAGGCGGGGCGCGGTAAGAAAAGCGGCGGAGTTGGCAATGCCAAACCGCAAGGGGCCTGAACTAGCCGCTTGAATCCCTGCATTTATTCACTGGCGGTTCAGCCGGCGTAACGCTATTGCTTTTGCGAAGTTTCTGCAGGAGGGTTTATGCGTTTGATGGGTATATTGGCTGCCGCCGGGTTGCTGCTGAGCAGCAGCGCAGCCATGGCAGCGATGAATTCGGAAGTATTCTACCAGAAGGCCGTCAAGCTTGAAAAAAAGGGCATGGCCGCGATGTTCTCAAAAGACTTAAAGCCGCTGATGAGCGAAATGAAGGTTGCCGGGAAAGCTGTGAAAGCGGAAAATGAGGCAGCCAAAAAAAGAGGCAAGCCGATTTACTGCCCTCCCAAAAAATCGAGCATGAACAGTAAACAGTTGATCGCCGAATTCCGCGCGCTTGGCCGGGCAAAGCGTAGGTCGATGAATGTGAGGCAGGCTTTTCGCACTATCCTCATCAAAAAATATCCCTGTCGTTGATGGGCTTGGCTGGCTATCATTTGAAGATGATACCTTGGTGCCAGCCCCGTCAAATCACGCATCGCCGACTGGCGCGCTTCGGCGGGTTTAACGCTTCGGCTAAGTCAGGATATTTCTGAATGCCCATATATTGCGACGAAAGCGGCGGCGTGTCGCGCGGTGTGATGACGCTGGCTGCGCTCTTCATCGATGAGGATGTGGCCGATGCGCTGCTTGCGCGCTTTCGCGAAGTAACCGGACTGCGCGGCGAATTGAAGGGCAGCCGAATCAAGCTTGGCGAAAGAGCGCTTATCGTTGAGCTACTGGAAAAAACCGATGCCCGTGCGGCGGTATCAATTGCGCTTTCCGCCACGCAGACCGATGAGGGCGCGAGCCGCGGCGCACATGACATAGCGGTTTACGCATCGCTGATGGATGACGCGGTAAGCGCCTTGCTGCCCGCAACCAAAGGCTGCTCAAACGTTATTATGGATGATGGGCGCTACGGTGAAAAAGTGCTCGAACATGTCCGGCGGGAAATCGCCGCGATTGCTGGCCCATGGAATACCAGTAGCCTTGTTCACAGCGACAAGCTGGCAGGATTGCAGCTCGCCGATGTGCTCGCCAATAGCTTTTACAACCGCGCGCGGGTTTCGGGTAAACAGGCGCGGATTGCCGCAATACTGCAGCCAATGCTTGATGCAAGGCGAATAGAGATGCGGATATTAGGCAGCGACGAGGTCGAAACCCTGCCCGCCAATATCATGCCGTCAAAAAAGGATTAGGCCCTTAACCCCTAGTCCCGCGCAACGCCGGCGCTGCGGGTAGGTGCAGATGCAGTTAGGCGAAGGGCTTCTGCCGAACGGCTCAATGAACCAACGTCATCGGCTTCATCATCATCATCAACACGCACTTTTTGTAACGACTGGACCAAGCCTTCTTTGAGATGCTTTGGCTTTACCGTTTCATCGGCAATTTCCCGCAAGGCAACGACAGGGTTTTTATCGCGGTCACGGTCGATTGTCAGTTCTGCACCGCCCGCAATCTCCCGCGCGCGCTCGGCTGCGAGCAGCACCAGATCAAAACGATTGGTAATCTTGTCAATGCAATCTTCAACGGTAACGCGTGCCATGCTGGCTCCTGAATTTCGGAAATTGATGTAGGAAAGAGCAGCGCAAATAGGGTGGAGCGCGCATTTTGTCAATGCAAGAGCGATTGCACATATCGCGCGGCATGCCTATCGCCCTGAACATGCAAGCGAAAGCCGAATTCAAGGTCGATGGCCATCTGCTGCGCCCGGTTCACACGCCGGAGGAACGGCTCGCTGCGCTGCTTTCATTGATTGATGAAGCGCAAAGCTCGATTCAGTTAGTGATTTATATCTATCAAGCGGACCGCACCGGGCGCGAAATCCGCGATGCGCTGGTCGCTGCGGCGAAGCGCGGTGTGCATGTGCAGCTGCTGATCGACAGTTTTGGCTCGTCGGAAACGCGGGCCAGCTTTTTTACACCGCTCATAGAGGTGGGGGCGATCTGTAGCTGGTTCAGCTCGAAATGGAATGTCGGCTATTTTGTACGCAATCATCAAAAAATTGTGATTGCCGACCGTAACAAGGCAGTTATCGGCGGTTTCAATATCGGTGACAATTATTTCGGACGGGCGGGCGAGGATAGCTGGGAAGATTTCGGGCTGCTGATCACCGGCAGCAACGTGCTTCAGCTCGCCGATCATGCCGATGAGCTATTCACCTGCAGTCGGGATGGCGGTATCAAATATCTGCAATTGCGGCAGATGATAGGCCGCTGGCGCGCAGGGGAGGGGCCGCTACGCTGGCTACTCGGCGGGCCGACAAACCGTATTTCGCCTTGGGCGATGCAGCTTAAAAAGGACCTCGAAAAAGGTGAGCAGCTCGACATGGTTTGCGCCTATTTCACGCCCACCCAGGCGATACTTCGCCGGGTATCGAAGGTGGCGCGCAAGGGGCAGGGAGGGGCGATCATCCTGCCCGGCAGGACCGACAATGGCGCCACCATTGGCGCCGCCCGTTCGCTCTACACCTACCTTATCAAGCGCGGAGCAAAACTGTTTGAATATGAGCCGCGCCCGCTGCATATGAAATTACTGGTGATTGATGATGCCGCATATATTGGCTCGGCAAATCTCGATGTGCGCAGCCTGTTCATCAATATGGAAATTATGTTGCGGATCGAGGACGCCGAGATGGCGGAATATCTCCGCGCGCTGATTGCTACGATGCGTGAACAGTCGCAGGCCCAGACGCTGGACTTGCATCAAGCGCGGAAAAACTGGTTCAGCCGGCTCCGTTGGGGCCTTGCGTATCTGCTGGTCAGCGGAATTGACTTCACGATTGGACGGCGGATCAGGCTTCGGCGGCTAACTAAACGCTAGCCCAGCCCGGGCGCTAGTCTTTCCAGCCCCAGAATAGATGGCAGGGCAGGATATTCCACGGCTCAAAACCATTATCTATGCGTGCAAAATGCGGTTCCATGAAATGCCGCGCACGAGCGCGAAACTGGTAGACAAGGAACGCGCCGCCGCTGCGGATCGCCTTTGCCGTCTCGCTGGCAATTTTTGGCCCCAAATTATCGGGGAGCGTGGAAAAGGGCAGGCCGGACAGGATATAATCGGCATTTTCAAATCCGGCATCGCTGATAATTGCATTCACATCAGCAGCCGAGCCATGCACCGCGATAAAGCGGCTGTCGCGGAAGGTTTTTTGCAGATATTCGATAAAGTCTTCATTGAGGTCGATCACCAGCAGCGTCGCGCCCGGTTTCATCCGGTCAAGCACGGGCTGGCAAAATGTGCCGACGCCGGGGCCATATTCAACGAAGAGGTCGCAATCCTCCCAATTCACAGGCGCGAGCATTTTCTTCACCGTGCGCGACGATGAAGGGATGATCGAACCGACCATCACCGGGTGCTTCACAAAGCCTTTGAAAAACACGCCCCATGGCCCAAAGAAGCGCTTTATCTTGCGCGTAATGCGGTCAATGGGATGCTGTTTCGCTAGCGAATTGTAAGTCATGAAATAGCCCGAATAATGTCCTGATATTTCGGCCTCGTCGCAAAAGCCTGCATAATTTGCAAGGCTATTAAGCAAAATATTGGGTAGCAATCTGCAACCCGGCTTGTGCGCACGGTAAAAAAAGCGCTAACGCCTCGCCATGACCAATCACCCTGCTGGAACCATTGCCGTAATCTTCGTGGCGCAGCGCACTGGCGAGGATGAGGCGGGCTACCGCGCCGCCGCCGCCCGGATGGAGGAACTGGCGAGCAGGCAGCCCGGCTATGCGGGAATCGACAGCGTTCGCCAGGTAGCAGGGCTGGGCATCACCGTCAGCTATTGGCGGGACGATGGATGCGCAAAGGCGTGGCGTGACAACAGCGAACATACCGCCATCCGGGAGCTTGGCCGGAAAAAATGGTACAGCGATTATAGCCTGCATGTTGCTGCCATCACGCGCAGCTATGATTGGCAAAAGCCGGGGCCTGAACCGGAATGAGCAGCAGCAATCCGATATCATCGACCATCCCGACCGGTCGGATTGTCATCCTGTTCCTCGTCATGCTGGTCGCAGCGGCGGGCAATACCGCGATGCAATCCACTCTTCCCGCGATTGCCAGTCAGCTTGAAATAGCCGACGTCTGGGTCAGCCTCGCCTTTAGCTGGTCTGCGTCTTTATGGGTGATTACCGCGCCGAAATGGGCGCGCATGTCTGATCGTCGCGGGCGCAAGCAATTGATGGGCGTCGGTGTGATGGGTTTCATCCTGTCGATGGGCCTGTGCGGAATGATCCTCTGGCTCGGGCTGGCGGGGTTAATCGGGCCAGCAATAACCTTCATTCTCTTCGCCGCCTTCCGTAGCCTCTATGGCGGCTTTGGTAGCGCCGCACCGCCTGCCGTGCAGGCCTATGTGGCCGCGCGCACCGAACGGGCGGAGCGCGTCAAAGCCATGTCACTGTTAGCTTCCTCCTTTGGGCTCGGCACCGTCATTGGCCCCGCGATAGCGCCTTTGCTTGTGTTTCAGCCGCTCGGTCTTGCTGGGCCATTGATCCTGTTTGCGCTATTCGGCATCGGCGTGCTGGTGGCGCTATATTGGCGATTACCGACGGATACGCCGCGTTTTGCCGCACGCGGCGCTGTGGCGGCCTATCCATCAGCGGCGGCGATGAACCAGCCCGATGTCGATGAAGAAGGCGAGGCGCAGCCTTACCGTGAAGTCCGGCTGAAATGGCGCGATCCAAGGCTTGTGCCGTGGCTTACAGCGGGCCTTATTGGCGGCCATGCGCAGGCGATCTTGCTCGGTGTTGTCGGCTTTCTCGTGCGTGACAGGCTCGGTCTGCAAGATGATCCGGTTGCCGCGGTGCAGGCGGTTGGCTCGGTCATGTTTGTTGGCGCTATCGCGACCTTGCTCGCGCAATGGGGATTGATCCCGATATTATCGCTGCAACCGCGATCCTCGGTGCTGTGGGGCGGAATACTCGCGCTGGTCGGCGTGGTCATTGTCGGGGTGAGCCACGATCCTTACGGTATCGGCCTGGGCTATGCCGCCGCGTCGCTCGGCTTCGGCCTCTATCGCCCGGGCTTCACCGCCGGAGCATCGCTCGCTGTCCACCGGCACGAACAAGGCGACGTCGCAGGCAAAATTGCCAGCACCAACGGCGCGGCTTATATTTTTGCACCAGCCGTTGGCGTCGCACTCTTCAACGTCTGGGAACCGGCGACATTTATCTTTATTGTTGCAGCGCTGGCGTTTCTGATCCTGTGGGGGCGGCGGGCGTTGACGGATTAGGCGGTATGCAGTTGTTACGGCGGCGACGGCTAATCGAGAAAATACTGTGTTATTTCAGGGACACAATACTTAATTTGAGTATAGCTAAATCGATATAGGCCATGGCGGGAGCAATTAAGTATTGTGTCCCCGAAATACGAATAGGGGTTTTCCGACTGCCAGCAGCGTGGCCAGCCAAATCACAGATTTGGGAAAAAGCTGCTTCTGGAATGACAAGCTATCGGTATGTCGCCACCCGCCCCATCAATCCTCATGCTTCTCTGCGCGCGTTGGTTTCACCATGCCGGGCGAAATAAAGCCGATGCCTTCGGGTTCCATCGCGGCTTGTTTCAGCTTATTCTCGATGGCCTTATATTCCTCCTCCATCTCGGGCGTGACGGTCGCGCGGCTGTCATCGAGGGCTTTGCGGAAATGGCTCATATTTACCTCTTCCGCATTATTGTCGCTCTCTCGCAATGCGGAAAGGCCGGCGCGCCGGACAACATCTTCAAGGTCGGCGCCGGTGAAGCGTTCGGTTTGCTCGGCAACTTCATCAAGGTCGACATCTTTGGCGAGCGGCATTTTGCTGGTGTGAATGGCCAATATCCGCCGCCGTCCGGCCTTGTCAGGCACGGTCACATAGACCAGCTCGTCAAAACGGCCGGGTCTAAGCAATGCGGGGTCGAGCAATGTTGGCCGGTTGGTTGCGCCGATGAGCACCACCGATTGCAGATCTTCAAGCCCGTCCATTTCGGCAAGGATGGTATTCACCACCCGCTCTGTAACCTGCGGTTCGCCCCGGCCGCCGCCGCGTGCGGGGGCCAGGCTGTCAATTTCGTCGATGAAGATGATGCAGGGGGCAACCTGCCGTGCGCGGGCGAACAGCCGGGTAATTTGCTGCTCGCTTTCGCCATACCATTTTGACAATAAATCGGATGATTTTGTGGCGATGAAATTGGCATTGGATTCGCGCGCTACTGCTTTGGCGAGCAGCGTCTTGCCGGTGCCGGGCGGGCCGTATAGCAAAAAGCCTTTGGCCGGACGGATGCCCAGCCTGATGAAGGCTTCAGGGTTTTTGAGCGGCAGTTCGACGCCTTCTTTGAGGCGCATTTGCGCGTCGTCCAAACCTCCAATATCGGACCAGCCAACATCGGGCGTCTGCACCATCACTTCGCGCATTGCAGACGGCTGAACGCGCTTGATCGCTTCGAGAAAATCGTCGCGGCGCACTTCAAGTTCTTCGAGAATTTCGGGCGGGATCGTGCCACTTTCCAGATCAAGCTTTGGCATGATCCGGCGGACCGCCTCAATCGCGGCCTCGCGGGTTAGCGCCGATAAATCTGCACCGACAAAGCCGTAAGTTGTGCGCGCCAGTTCTTTCAAATCGACACGCTTACCGAGCGGCATTCCGCGCGTGTGGATCGCCAGGATTTCGCGGCGGCCGCTTTCGTCGGGCACGCCGACAATTATCTCGCGATCGAAACGCCCCGGTCGGCGCAGCGCTTCGTCAATCGCTTCGGGGCGATTGGTGGCGGCGATCACCACCAGATTTGTGCGCGGTTCCAGACCGTCCATCAGGGTGAGTAGCTGGGCAACGAGGCGCTTCTCTGCCTCTCCCTGCACTTGCCCGCGTTTGGGAGCAATCGAATCAATCTCGTCGATAAACAGGATTGAGGGCGCGGCTTTGGTAGCTTCTTCGAACACACCGCGCAGCTTTTTCTCGCTCTCGCCATAGGCGCTGCCCATGATTTCCGGGCCGTTGATCAGGAAAAACTCTGCATCGCTTTCATTGGCGACGGCGCGCGCCAGACGCGTTTTGCCTGTCCCCGGAGGGCCATGCAGCAGCACGCCGCGCGGCGGATCAACGCCCAGACGCGTAAACAATTCGGGATAGCGCAACGGCAGCTCAACCATCTCGCGCAGCGCTTCAACCGTCTCACCCATGCCGCCAAGATCATCATAAGTCACATCGGCGCGGCGGGCATCGCCGGCTTCGGTATAATCGGCGCGCAGCTCTATTTGCGTATCGGCATCGACATGGACAATGCCTTTGGGATTGGTTGAGACCACGGTCAGGCGAATTTCGGTGAGCGCAAAGGCAGGCGCGGCAAGCATCTGGCGAAGCTGCGGCGGCATATCATCCTGCGTAACACGTTGTTGCCCATGCGTGGCGGAGATATCGCCCGCCACCAATACACGCCCGGCAAAGCTATTGCGTAGCGCCTCGGGTGAACCTTGAAGCCGCATATTCTGCTGTGCTGGCGCTAAAACCACTTTCTTGGCTGCCTTCGATTCGGCCTTACGGATTTCTACATGATCGCCTGCACCGGCGCCTGCATTGGCGCGCTGCAAGCCATCAAGGCGGATGATATCCAGCCCTTCATCTTCGGTGTAGGGGTCAAGCACGCGGGCGGCCGTCGCCCGCTTGCCAACGATCTCGACGACATCGCCCTGCATCACGCCAATGGCCTTCATATGATCGCGTGGCAGCCTTGCGAGGCCGCGGCCCGAATCTTCGGGTTTTGCATTGGCGACCTGCAATTTATGGGATGCTGTGTCTGCGGGGGGCTTGTCCGCCATGTCCTTCTCCTCGGGCTTTGGCTAAGCCAGATAAGGCGTAGCGCTCCAAATTGCCACAGCCAGAGCTAAAAAAAAGGGCCAGCGTTGCGGCTGGCCCTTGTATGAGTCTTTGGGAGAGGATGCCTAAAAAGGCCTGTCTGATATGCGCGCCTGCGCGGCTTTCTGCAAATGCGTAAGCAACTTTGATGGTTGCATCTTTTGCAACTGACTGCATATAGGGGGCGGGGGCGAAGAAACGAGAAACAGGAGAATATCATGCGGCGCCTCCCTCCTTTGCGGTCTCTCGAAGCTTTTGTGCGTGTGGCAAAGCTTGGTTCGGCCAAGGCTGCTGCCAGTGAGCTTGCGCTTTCTCCGCCAGCGCTTAGCCGCCGGATAAAGGCGCTCGAAGATTTCATGGATAAGCCGCTATTTGACCGTAAGGCACAGGCAATGGTGCTCAACGGCGACGGCAGGGCGTTGCTGATCGCGATCGAACCGGCAATGGACGCGATGGCCGAGGCGATCGAGGAGCAATCGGGGCAGGGCGGCGAATATCGCCTGCGGCTCGGCGTATTGCCGTTATTTGGCACGCAGCGGCTGATCCCGCGCCTGCCTGAATTGCGAAAGCTATTCCCCAAATTGCATATCGATGTTGATACCTCGCACCATGCCCAAAATCTGCTCGGCGATGTCGTTGATGCTGCGATCATTATCGCCGCAGAGGTTGATCCCAAACTCTATAGCGTGCGGCTTGACCGTAATACCGTCCACGCTATCGCTTCGAAGGAATTGGCGGCTGAACAAAAGCTGGATGAGCCAGCAGATCTCAAAAATCAGACGGTGATGGTGCATAGCGATATGCCGTTAATCTGGGATCGCTGGCGGGAAGAGGTTGGCATTCCCAAGCTGAAACCCAGTGCGATTGACCATATTGATAGCGGGCCGCTGATGCTGGAGGCTGCGGCCAACGGTCTGGGCGTTGCGATTATGCATGGCGCCCATTTTTCCGATGCCCGCGACCCACGGCTGACGCGGCTTTTCGATGTTGAGGTGGAAAGCCCTTATAGTTACTGGTTCGTCTGCCGTCAAAGCGCCTTCAAACGCCGCGCCGTGCGGATATTCCGCGACTGGCTGCTAAAGGCAGAGGTTTAAGATTACAACCTAGTCACAAAATCGATTGGTCAGACAATCTCAACTCGTTTCCATTTTGATCTGCCGGTTGCCACATTGCTTCAACGCCGGAGCGGCGCTCCGCTTCCCTTCTCCACTTCCCTTCTCCACTGGCGATGCTGCTGCGGCTCATTTGATTGAGGTGAGCTGTGCAAGCCGGTTTGTGGGTCGCGGGGGGAGGGGCAGCACAATGTGGCTGGCCTTCTTTGCTGCTTTGGAACGCTTGACCAAGGCAAGGCCCCCGCTTATAGCGCCGCTTGCTTTGCGGGGAGGCTCTCATCTGCAAATGCGTATATTGGTATGGCGAAGTAGCTCAGCTGGTTAGAGCGGTGGAATCATAATCCATAGGTCGGGGGTTCAAGTCCCTCCTTCGCTACCAATTTTTGGGGCTTTGCCTTTCGGCTGGCAAATTTGTTAAGCCTCGAAGCTAGCCGCGCAGCAACACGGCCAATTGCTCCTCCAGCCAAGCCTTGCTCTGATCATCGGCAAAGCTATGTGAGGCGCTGTCTAGCTCGTGGGCGCGAATATTGCCGCGCGCGCGTGCTTCTGCAAACACCGTATCTTTCCACGCTCCGATAAAGGCGAGAGCGGTTGTGTCGCGCGCTGCAAGCAGGATGTGTACCGGCTTTTCGGTTGCCGCCAATGCATCGGCAAGCCGCCCGGCTAACGCGGTTGGTGCTTCCTTCTGCGCGGCTTTGGCGAGACCGCCTATCAATTTGCGTAAATCCACCTTGCCGGTGAACAGATCGATCAAGCTGCGCGGGTTTTTGATCCTTGCCCAATAGCGCGCCCGGATGGCCGCTGCGCTTGGCTTGGTTGGCGCGTCATCTCCTGCGCCGGTTCCAGTTTCCGTCTCTGGCGCTTCGGCCTCAATCACCCACGGGTTGGCAAGCGCGAGCATGTCGATTGGCAGGCCGGCATGAAACAGCGCCAGTGCACTCGCCGCATCGCAGTTGCCGAAAACGACGATCTTCGTCACATGCGAGGCTTCTGAACGAAATTTTGCAATGGCAGCAGCTATATCATCGCACGTTGTTTCAAAGCCTCCATTACAGCCTTCGCTATCGCCAATCCCGCGCCGGTCATAGCGAAAGACGGGGTGGCCGAGCGCGGCAAAATGTGTGGCCATTGCCGCTTGCCCGCTATGCGCGCCGCTGCGGATTTCATTGCCGCCGCTGACGATCAACAGGCCGATATTACCGCCGGCTTCATCGAGCGTGCCGAACAGCATATCGCCCGCGCAATCGAAGGTTACATGCCGCCTCATGCCGCGCCGCTCCAACGCGCCAGTTCCTCGGCCAGCCCGGCCGCCATAGCGGCGTCATGCTGCGGCTCTGCGCGTAGCCACAGGGTTTGACCAGAGATGTCGGCGGGTTTGATATCGCGATAATTTGCAAGGTCGGCGGGTTCGGCGTTGGTCAGCTGCGCCGACATTTCGGGGCCAATTCTGTTGCCCGCAAGTTCGATAGGCCCGGCCATCGCAGCGTCCGCCAAACTCTCTGCGCTGGTTGTAAGCCCGGCTTCCTTGTCACCGGCAATGCGCGTGCGGATCAGCATATTGAGCAGCGAGCGGCCCTTGACAGGGGATAATCGCAAATGCGGCAGATCAGCCGCGCCGTCATCTATCAGCGCGCCGCCGCGTATTGACAGGATATGCGTCGCTGCAAAAGCGCCAGCGGCGGCTTTCGCGGCCGCGCGCCACTTATCAAGGCTCTGCTCCTCAAGCAATGCCAGGCTTTCATTGCATCCCGGCAGATCGGGTAGCGCGCTGGCTATGCCTGCACCATCAAGCAGACGCATCGCCTCAACCAATGTGCGCCGCATCCGGTTCATTTCATCGAAAAGTGGGGCGATAATCAATATCCGCTGCGCCGCATCTGCTGGCCCAAAGGCGAGCAACTGCTCATCGCGCCTGTCAAAGCTGTAGGTCAGATGGCGCGGCGCTGCGTTCACGCCGCCGCGAGCTTGCCTTGTGCAAACTCCACCAGACTGCCGAATGTTTCAAATAACTCGCCATCGACATCGTCATCGTCGATGATGATCTCAAGCCTGTCTTCCATTTCGGTAAGAAGCCCCGCCACCGCCATCGAGTCGAGTTCCGGCAGCGCGCCGAAAAGCGGCGTGTCGCTATCCATTTCAGCCGCCTGCTCCGGCGCAACGCCGAGCACATCGACCAAAAGCTCGCGCACCATATCTTCGGTTTCGTTCTTTTTTGCCACGCCTGTTAAAGCTCCCTCACCCCCGCTGCAGAGCGATCTTTATATCATCCCCAGCAGCTTGTATTTTGCGATACGCGGCCAGTTAACCGGATGGTTCGGCCAAAGCAAATCAAGACTGTAGCGTGGCCGCATTTCTTCCATCCAGTCGCGCTTGTATTTGTCGCTACCGGTACCGAAATCGACCTCATCTACGCGGTCAATGTCGATCACATGCTGAAACAACGCCGCCGATAGCAATGTGCCCGGAGATGCGGAGAGAAACGCCTCGTCATGCGCGAGCTTATGGATCAGCGCAGCGCCGTTTTCCACGGTCCAGAATTGCGCTGCGACAGGTTGTCCGTCAATATAGGCAACACCAAGCCGCATACAGCCAGCATCGCTCTCCTGGCGGGCCAGCGTCCTGAGAAATTCGGGATTGCCCTCGATGTCTTTCCAGCTTTTGTTATAGACCGTTTCATAGTCGGCCCAGGCGGCATCACTGAACTCACTTAGTATCCGGATCGAGACAATGCCCTTCTTGCCCTTGCGCTTCACCGTGGAGCGAAGCTGCCCTGGGCGTGTTTGCCAATATTCGTCAAAGCTGCGGCCGCGCACTGGGAGAATGTGATTTTCGTCGCATTGCGCGCGCTTAACCACCCAGCCAGCCTGTTCAAACGCGGTCGCCGTCAGGGTCGTCGACCCATCCTCATCGGGCATCGGCATTAAAGTAATTCGCCGCGCATGCTCGCCGGCTTTCAGGGCAATCTGGCGCAGCAGCGCAAGGCGCGTCACCTCGTCATAATTGCCGCCGAAAATTGGCCGCCATGTAAAATTATACCAGCTCGCAAAGGCCTCAGCCGTGCCGCCTGCTTTTGCCATCAATGGCATCCACAAATCTGCATTGCCATCGGACGCGCGCAGCAGCACAGGCTGGCGATCACGCAGCGCGAGGCGGTGCAGCGTATCAAGCCAATCTAGCCGGTCAAACAGGCTATCCTGGCGTTCGCGATCAAGATTGCCGCGCGCAGAGGCTTGCGCGTCGAGGAAATTATCGTGATACTCACCCTTCAACGGCAAAACGCCAACCCCTGTCATCGCATTTTCCTCATGAGTATAGCCATTATGCCCAACGATTTTCCAGCATTTCCGCTCGACCATCTCGCTTTGCGAGGGAAGCCGCAGGCGGCTGCTCTGAATATCAAGGGTCAAGTCTATAACTACAAGGAGTTAAACAACCGTGTCGGACGGTTAGCTGCGTTTCTGCGCGGGGCGGGATTGCAGGACGGCGACCGCGTTGCGACATGGACAGCGAAGGGCCTGCTGGCTTGTCTGATGCCGCTCGCTGCGCCGCGTGCAGGCCTCGTGCATGTGCCGGTCAATCCGCTGCTCAAAGCTGCGCAGGTGGAGCATATCCTCGTCGATAGCGGCGCAAAGCTGCTGATAGCGAACAAGGCGCGGGCGGCATCCCTCAATCCTCCGGGGAGCGGGGAGGATTATGAGATAGTTGACGAAAAAGAACTCACTGCGACCCTCGACGAAACCGTACCAACCCTCCCCCCGCTTCCCGCAGATACGGACATCGATAAACTCGCCGCCATCCTCTACACATCCGGCTCAACAGGCCGCCCGAAAGGTGTCATGCTCAGCCATGCTAATCTCGCGCTCGGCGCGGTCAGCGTGGCGCAATATCTAAAGCTTCAAAGCGACGACACAACCCTCGCCGTCCTCCCGCTATCCTTTGATTATGGCCAGAATCAGCTGCTTTCGGCCTGGGCTGCGGGCGGCTGCGCGGTGCCGCTCGATTATCTGACGCCGCGCGATGTTGTGAAGGCCTGTGCAAAGCATGACATCACCACACTCGCCGCCGTGCCGCCTTTATGGGTGCAGCTGGTCGAGCAGGAATGGTGCACAAAGGATGGCGCGGAGGTCGGTGCTTCGATGCGGCGGCTCACCAATAGCGGCGGCGCGCTCACGCCTTCGCTGGTGCGCGATCTGCGCGGCATATTCGGGGCAAAGACAGATATTTACGCCATGTACGGCCTGACAGAGGCTTTTCGCTCAACCTACCTTGATCCCGCATTGATCGACGACAATCCGACCAGCATGGGCACCGCGATCCCCTTTGCCGAGATTATGGTGGTGAGGCCCGATGGGAGCAAGGCAGGCGCAGGCGAAGAAGGCGAACTTGTCCATGCCGGGCCGCTGGTAGCGCAGGGGTATTGGCAGGATGAAGCGCGCACCGCCGAACGCTTCAAACCCGCGCCCGATTTTAGCGAGTACGGCGGTATCGCGGTCTATTCAGGCGATACCGTTCGCCGTGATGACGACGGCCGACTGACCTTCGTTGGCCGCGACGATGCGATGATCAAAACCAGCGGCAACCGCGTTTCCCCGACCGAGGTGGAAGAGGTTGCAGTGGAAAGCGGGTTGGTCGCCGAAGCTGTCGCTATGGGCCGCAAAGACGAACGGCTAGGCGAAGCTATCATCCTCTTCGTGCGCGGCGTTGATGGCGAGGCAGAGGAGGCACTACGCGCGCATTTGAAGGCCGAACTCCCCAATTTCATGCTGCCCGCCGAAATCATCTGGCTCGATGAATTTCCGAGGAATGCGAATGGCAAGCTGGACCGGAACGGGGTGGCGGGGCGGGTGCCTTAGGCAGGGGATGCCGCAAGGAGGCGCGTGACATATCATTCTCCTTTTAACCCTTCGCTGCTATGGAGGCCGGGATGAGCGACGATGCACAACCTGAAAAGCCCGTGAAGGCTAAGCCGACTGGCCCTATACCAGCGGGTTATGCCGTGATTGATGGTGAATTGGCGATTGGTGGACGCAAGGCGAATGCGCTTGCCGAAGAGGCGGGTGATACGCCGCTTTTTATCTATTCGCGCGAGCTGCTTGCGGCGCGCGTGGCTGAATTGCGGAGCGCTATGCCCGACCGGCTGGCGATCCATTATGCGATGAAGGGCAATCCCTTTGGGCCGCTCCTCGAATATATGAATACGCTGGTTGACGGCTTTGATCTGGCATCGGGCGGTGAGATGGAGCTGGCATTGGCTGCGGGGGTTGATCCGGCGCAGATGAGCTTTGCCGGGCCGGGCAAGCGGGATCGCGAGCTAGAAGCCGCCATCACGCGCCGTGTGACGCTCAATCTGGAAAGCGAAGGTGAGGCGGCGCGGGCGTTGGCGATATCCGATAGGCTCGGCGTTAGGCCGAAGCTTGCCGTGCGGGTGAATCCGAGTTTCGATCTCAAAGGCTCGGGCATGAAGATGGGCGGCGGGGCGAAGCAATTTGGCGTTGATGCCGAGCGTGTGCCTGCGCTGATTAAGGAAATAGTGGCGGCGGGCGCGGATTGGCGCGGGCTGCATATTTATGCAGGATCGCAGGCGTTAAAGGCCGATGCGATTATCGAGATGCAAGCCGCCACGCTGGCGTTGGCTGCTGATATCGCGGACAAGGCGGGCGCGGCTCCTGCCCACGTGAATCTCGGCGGCGGTTTTGGCATCCCGTATTTTCCGGGCGATAAATCTTTTGATTTGAACGCCGTTGGCGGTGCGTTGGAACGGGCGTTTTCGGCGCTTCCCGATGTGATCGCTGAAACAGACTTCTGCATAGAGCTTGGCCGCTATCTGGTTGGCGAGGCGGGCGTTTATCTGACCCGCATTGTCGACCGCAAGGTGAGCCACGGCGAGACATTTCTGATCACCGATGGCGGGCTGCATCATCAGCTCGCGGCGAGCGGCAATTTTGGCACAGTTATCCGCCGCAACTATCCGGTCGCGATTGCCTCGCGGTTTGATGCTGCGCTGGAAGAAGTAGCGTCGGTGGTGGGGTGCCTGTGCACGCCGCTCGATATGCTGTCCAACCGCGCGCATTTGCCGCGCGCCGAAGTGGGCGATCTGGTCGCGATATTTTGTGCCGGAGCTTACGGCGCGAGCGCCAGTCCGGCCAATTTCTTGGGCCAGGGCGCAGCGAAGGAAATATTGGTTTAGTTGCTGTTTGTCATTGCCACGCTGCCGATACCCTGGGCGCGCCAACAAAAAGGCGGCGTCCTCAACGGCGCCGCCTCAACATGCTCCCCAGCATTGTATTTTTTGAATTTTTTCGAAGCGCGGCGCTGCTAAGCGACCTTTGCGTCTTCGCCCAGAACCAGTGGTTCTTCCTTCAATTTCGGATCGACCGTTGCCTTGCGCAAATTCGGCGCCGCGCCCGCTGCTTTATGCTTGAACTTGCCCTCGACCTGTCCGCCCGGTGCGATTGTCAGGCTTTCGTAAGATACATCGCCCTTGATCCGCGCGCTGGCTTCGATCATCAGATCGCCAACCTCAATCGAGCCATCGACCTGACCGGAAAGCTTCGCAGTGTCCGCAATAACTTTGCCAGCAATCACGCTGCTTTCGCCTTGAACCAGCGAGCCGCAGGAAACATCGCCTTGAATACGGCCGTCAATATGCAGATCAACCTTCGCCGACACATTGCCGACAATCTCTACATCCGATGCAATCATCGAAAAAGTATGTCCATTACTCGCCAATCGTTCACGAGTCCTTGGCGTTGCGGTTGGTTCGTGCGGTGTCTTTGACTTCGAGAACATCGGGATTAAACTCCAAGAATTTCATCGGGTTTACGGCCCGTCCGTTCAGACGCACTTCAAAGTGAAGATGCGTGCCGGTGGAACGACCGGTACTACCCATACGCGCAATCTTCGCGCCGCGCGAGACTTTCTGACCCTCGCTTACGTCGAAGCCCGAAAGATGCGCGTAACGCGTTACCAAGCCGTTAGCATGCGTGATTTCCACACATTTACCATAGCCCGACTGCCAACCTGCCTTGGTTACAACACCGTCCGCCGCAGCGAGGATTGATGTGCCATAGGGCCCCTTGAAATCAAGGCCGCTATGCATCGCGCCGCCGCCGGTAATCGGATCGCGGCGATAGCCATAGTTAGACGACATCATCATAACTGCTGCGGGCATCGATGTCGGGATGCTGGCAAGCGAGGTTTCCATCCGGTCCATCCGCTCCAATGCAACGGCTAGTCGGTCAAAACGCGGATCGGTCAGCTGCTTCTTCTTGCTGCCAAAAAATGGAATGAAGGGGCCGCCCTGTGCGCTGCCGCGCTCGCCAACCAGCATTTCAGGATCTAGCCCGAATTTGCGAATGGCCGCTGCAGCGCGTGTTGCGCGAATATTGGCAACCTTCGTCAGGCGCTCGGCAAAGCGGATCTGCCGGGCTTCTATCCGGGCCAGCTCTGCCGCCTCTGGAATGGCGATGCTAATTTTTCTGACGATGTCGTCGCTCTCAACGGCTTCGCTGCCTTGCAGGGCCGCGGGGACTTCTTCAAGATATTCGCGGTTTACACTTTCGAGAACATCCTGACGTTGCTTCAGTTCCTGTGTCACCTCGCCGATAGAATCGCGATATTTGGCAACACGTTCCTGCGCGGACTGGATTTTGGCTTCCTTGCTGACGAGCGCCATGCGCTCAAAGGAAATGCTGACCTGATTGACCGCCATGCCCATTGTCACCACGACCCACGCGCCAACACCAATTGCCGCGCAAGTAGCCACGCGGCGCTGCAACTTTGCAGAAACCTTCAAAAATTTGACCTGGCCGTTTGCGCGCATGAAAAATTCACGGTCAACAAACCACCCAGCGAGCCCTGCTTTCAGGCTAGCAAGCTTACTTTTATTATTCACGACCCACCCCATTTTATTGTGGTGCGCGGCAACTAGCAGAGTTTGTCCACAGGCGCGAATCCGGACGACGAATCTGCCACGAATCGAGTTGAGTACGCGATGAATGGCCCAAAGCGCCGGATTTTCGTTATTTCAGGCGGGCCGTTTACAATTGGCTTTTCTCTCCTGCTGCGGTGTATTTAGCTAGCTTTTGCAAAAGCTTCGACGCGGGGTTTGTGCCGTTTTTATCTTCGCGAATCGGTATCGGTCTAAAAATGACCTGTTTCGTCCTTTTCCTTGGCACCAACGCGCCGTAGGGAGACCATGATGGAAGACGCTCCAAAGTTGATTGCCGACATGGCGAAACGCGCCCGAATGGCGCAACGCAAGCTGTCCCAAATGGCGAGTGACGCCAAGGCCGAAGGTTTGCGCTCGGCGGCCGAGGCGATGCGGCAAGCTGCGGCCGAAATCACTTCGGCCAATGAAGCCGACGTGGCATTGGGCCGCGATGCGGGCCGCAGCGATGCCATGCTCGACCGGCTGATGCTGAATGAGCGGCGGATCGCCGCGATGGCGGATGCGGTGGAAGCGGTCGCGGCGCTTGATGATCCGGTCGGTGAAATCATCGATGAACGAAAGCGGCCCAACGGTCTGGTTATTTGCCGCGTGCGGATCCCGGTTGGTGTCTTTGGCATTATTTACGAAAGCCGCCCCAATGTGACTGCAGATGCAGCCGCACTAGCGATAAGATCGGGAAATGCGGTTATTCTGCGGGGCGGTAGCGATGCGGTGAACAGCAACCGCGCTATCCATGCGGCAATGGTGAAGGGGCTGGGAAAGGCCGGCCTTCCTGCCGACGCGGCTCAGCTCGTCGCGACGCAAGACCGTGCAGCGGTGGGCGCAATGCTGCGCGCGCAGGGGCAGATTGACATGATCATTCCGCGCGGCGGCAAATCGCTTGTCGCCCGCGTGCAGGAGGAGGCGCGTGTCCCGGTACTCGCGCATCTTGATGGTATTTGCCATGTCTATGTCGACAAGGCTGCGGACCGCGAAATGGCAAAGGCGATTGTGCTCAATGCGAAAATGCGGCGTCCAGGTGTTTGCGGCGCGATGGAGACGCTGCTGATCGACCGGGACTATGCCGCTCCGGGCGAGCTGATATCGGCGCTTATTGACACAGGCTGCGAGATTCGCGCTGACGATGCGCTGCTCGAACTAGATTCCCGTGCGGTCTCCGCAGAGGCGGCGGATTGGGATATCGAATATTTGGAAGCCGTTTTGTCGGCGCGGATTGTTTCTGGCCTTGATGACGCGCTGGAGCATATTGCGGCGCATGGTTCGGGGCATACCGATGCGATCGTTACCGACGATATGGCGGCGGCTGACAAGTTTCTTGAGCAGGTTGATAGCGCCATCGTCATGCATAACAGCTCAACCCAGTTTGCCGATGGCGGTGAGTTTGGGCTGGGCGCGGAAATTGGTATCGCAACTGGGCGCTTGCATGCGCGCGGTCCGGTAGCGCTTGAAGGGCTGACAACATATAAGTGGGTCGTTCGCGGCGAAGGACAGGTAAGGCCATGATCGAACGCGGCATCGGCATTGGCCAGAAATTTCTGATAACAGGCGGAATATTGAGCCTTTTGGCCAGCCTGCTCCATCTCGCGGTGATTGTTGGCGGCCCGGATTGGTACCGCTTCTTCGGAGCCGGTGAGGGCATGGCGCGAATGGCGGAGGAAGGGTCGATTTATCCCGCGACAATGACTGTCGGTATCGCGCTAATACTTGCGGTCTGGGCCCATTTTGCTTTTGCCGGCGCCGGGCTGGTTTGGAAACCGCCTTTGCTGAAGACCGGTTTGATTGCGATAACTGCGATCTATTTGCTGCGTGGGTTGGCGCTATTGCCGATGTTGGCATTCGCCCCGCGTGCGGTAGATAGTTTTGCCATCTGGAGTTCGCTTATCGTGCTGGTTTACGGGCTGGTATACGCGGTTGGCATCCGGAAGGCGTGGGCCGCGCTTTGACCATTCCAACCGGGCTCCTTGGTGGTTCATTTAACCCTGCCCATGGCGGGCACCGGGCAATCAGCCTGTCGGCGATAGAGGCGCTGGCGCTCGATGAGCTTTGGTGGCTGGTGTCGCCCGGCAATCCGTTAAAGGCGGCGGTAAAGGATATGGCGCCGCTCACGGCAAGGCTGGCTTCGGCACGAAAGCAAGCAAAGCGCAGCAAGATACGCCCCACCGCAATCGAGCAGGAATTGGGCACGCGTTATACCGTGGATACGCTGAAAAAACTGGTGAAGCGCTACCCGGGCCGGCAATTTATCTGGATCATGGGAGCGGATAATCTGCGGGATTTCCACCGCTGGCGGCAGTGGCGCGATATAGCGCGCATGATGCCGATTGCAGTCATCGCCAGACCCGGCTATAATGATGAAGCAATCGCAGGTCCTGCGATGGCCTGGTTCAGGCGATATGTCCGCCGCCCGGAGCAGAGTAAAAACTGGACTATATGGAGCAGGCCAGCGCTCGTATTTTTGCGCTTCCGTCCCGATCCGCGCTCGGCAACCGCTTTGCGAAAGGCCGATCCTGACTGGTTTTTGGAATATGCAGGCGGCGGTATCCGTGATGCCGTTACCCGCAAGCTTGTGACATGATGAAGGAATGATTTTTGATCGACACGCATGACGTTTCCACCGCAGGCAAGGTGGCAAACAAAGGAGCAGCGCTCTCCGCCAAGGAGCTTCACAAGCTCATCCTCAAATCACTTGACGATGATCAGGCGCAGGATGTGGTGAGCATCCCCCTTGAAGGTAAAAGCAGCATCGCCGACCATATGGTCGTCGCCAGTGGGCGTTCGAGCCGACAGGTGGCATCGATGGCGCAAAAGCTTGCCGAACGGATCAAGAAGGCCGGGCGCCGTGCCCGGATCGAAGGGCTGCCGACGGCGGACTGGGTGCTGGTTGATGCGGAAGATGTGATAGTGCATCTTTTCCGCCCCGAAGTGCGCAGCTTCTATAATCTTGAGCGTATGTGGGCCTTTGGCGACACGCCAGAGGTTGCTTCCGCGCGCCAATAGGCGGGTGGGCGCGAACGGGCTTGCACGGCGTGAAGTTGCATATCATCGCGCGCGGTAAAATTGGCCGCACACCCGAAAGCGATCTGGTCGAGCGATATTTGCGCCGGATCAACTGGCCGGTAAAACTAACCGAGTTGCCTGACAACGCAGGCAAATTCCCCGCCGTCACCGAAACGCCGGTTAAGACTGTTGTGCTCGATGAAAAAGGCACGCAGATGGGTTCTGCCGAGCTTGCGAAATTACTAGAAAACTGGCGCGATCAGGGTGTCCGGGAAACCCGGTTTCTGATTGGTGCGGCCGATGGTTTTGACGATACGCAGCGTGAGCGCGCCGATGCACTAATCGCCTTTGGCAAGGCGACATGGCCGCATTTGCTGGCACGCGCGATGCTGGCGGAACAGCTTTACCGCGCGACATCAATACTTGCCAACCACCCCTATCATAGGGAAGGGTAGCAAAATGAGGTTTTTCATCACTCTTTTCTTGCTTGCCGCGATACCTGTGGGGCTTGCAACCACGCTGCTAGCGCAGTCTGGCAGTGAGCAGCAGCAGGCGCTGCGAGAGGCCAAAGCGCGCGCCGCGAAGGCAGAAGAGCGCAGCGAAAGATTGCGGCAGGAAGCCGCCAATGCCGGCGGGGCGGCCGACCGGCTGTTGGCGCAGCGCGCAGTGCTTTCGGCAGAGATAGATGCAGCAAGAGCCCAAATTTCCGCTGCCCAGGCGCGCATCGCCATCATTTCCCAGCGTCAGCAAACGCAGCTAGCCACGCTGGGCCGCGAAAGTGAGCCGCTGCTCAGGCTCAATGCCGCCCTGCAGCAATTGACCAGCCGGCCAGCAATTTTTCTGCTTGCGCAGCCGGGAAGCCGGAAGGATTATATCCATTTGCGTGCGGTTATGGACAGCGTTCGCCCAGAAATTTCGCGGCGTACGGCGGCTTTGCGTCAACAGATCGCCATCCAGAAGGATTTACGCAGTCAGGAACGGCTTGCGCTTGCATCATTGCGGACCGCCAGCTCGGATTTGGCCGACAGGCGGGCATCGCTGGTCAGCCTTGAAAATGCGCAGCGGGGCAAGGCGGGCAATCTGACCGCCGGTGCTGCAGCTGAATTTGAGCGAGCCATTGCCCAAGGGGAGCGCGCGCGCGACATTGTTGAAGAAATCGGTATCGCCAGGCTAACCGGCGAAAATGCCGCTGCATTGGCCGCGCTGGATGGCCCGGCTTTGCGCGGTGGCAGCGGCCAAACCCGCAACAACAACGGCGCATATGTCTTGCCTGAAGCTACCAATGTGGTTTTTGGATACAATGAACTTAACCAGACTGGTTACCGCGAGCGCGGTGTGCGTTTAGCTCTTCCTGCACAGGCCGATGTCGCCGCACCGGCGGGCGGGCGGGTAGCATTCGCCGGAATTTACCGCAGCTACGGGAAGATTGTCATCATCGAACATGGCGGCGGCTGGACCAGCCTGATCACCAATCTGGGCGAGCTTTCGGTTGAAGAAGGGCAGCAGGTCGCGCAAGGCGAGACATTGGGGCAGGCGAAGGCTGATGATAGCGAAGTTACTTTTGAACTGCGCCGCAAGGGCAGGGTAATGGACATTGCTGCGCTGCTAATGTGAGGCGAGCTGCACGGTATTCGACGCCCGATGGTATTCATTCGTGGTAAACATGCTTTCACCAATAACGGCGTCAGGCTATGTCAGCATGGAAGATTCAAGACTCGAGAGTAGGATAGGTGCGGCATGAAGAAGAGTATTTTTACTGTAACGGCAATCGCTTTGGCTTTGGCGGCGGGTACCGCCACCTACGGTATTCAAGCGCAGGCGCAATCGCAATCCGAGAAGGAAAAGCAAGAGCTTTACCGCGAACTTGAGCAATTTCTTGCCGTCTACAAGAAGGTGAAGGCCAATTATGTTGATGAGGTAAAGGACAAGCAGCTGATGGAGGGTGCTATTCGAGGCATGCTTTCCAGCCTCGATGCGCATAGCGGCTATCTCAACCGCAGCGACTTTGAAAATCTCCAGACACAGATTGACGGTGAATATGGCGGGCTGGGCCTGTCAGTTACGATGGAAGACGGGGCGGTCAAAGTCATTGCCCCGACCGCCGATACGCCTGCCGCCAAGGCCGGCATGAAATCGGGCGATTATATCACCCATCTCGATGGTAAGTTAATCGTCGGAGGCACGCTTGATGAAGCGGTGCAGGCGATGCGTGGACAGCCGGGAACTTCGATTAAGCTGACCGTGGTTCGCCCCGGCCGTGATGCGCCCTTTGATGTGGCTATCACCCGCGCGATTATCGATTTGAAGCCGGTACGCTGGAAGGTGAAGGACAAGATCGGCCTCATCACCATCACCGCCTTTTCGGATAGCACCGGCAAAGATGTGGCCGAAGCAGTGCGGGGCGTGCAACGTTCGCTGGGCAGCAAACCGCTCGGTTATATTATCGACCTGCGCTCCAACCCGGGCGGCATTTTGCAGGAAGCGGTAGCCGTTTCGGACGTATTTCTTGACCATGGAGAGATCGTTTCCGAACGTGGCCGGTCAAAGGGCGATATCCAGCGTTGGTTTGCTGAAAGCATGGTGCCAGGCGATGTCACGAAGGGCGCGCCTGTGATCGTGCTGGTTGATGCCGGCTCGGCCTCTGCATCGGAAATCGTCGCAGGCGCGCTTCAGGATCATCATCGCGGTTTGGTGATGGGAGAGCGCAGCTTTGGTAAGGGTTCAGTGCAAAATGTGTTGCCGCTGACCCGCGAAACCGGGCTCCGTCTGACGATTGCGCGCTATCATTTGCCTTCGGGCCGGTCGGTGCAGGAAGGCGGCATCAAGCCGGATATTCCGGTGCCGCAGCTTACCGACCCGGATTATGCAAAACGCATCAAAATTCGCGAATCTGATCTTCGCCGTCATTTGGTCAATGAACTGAAGACCGATGATAAGGAGCTGGAAAGCGACACGCTTGATGATCCGCGGTTCAAGAAAACAGCCGAGCAATTGAAGGCAGAGGGTATCGAAGATTTTCAGATGCATTATGCAATACAAACGCTGCAACGGCTGGGCAAAAATACCATGAAGCTCGCCAAGCGGAAGAAACCCGCCACACCGGCTGGCGGAAATTAAAGGGATAGCCCATGACTTTCGAACGGCTTCGCTGGCTGGCGCTGCTGATGCCTGCGGCATTGCTCGCCGGAGCTTATATTTCGCAGTATGTTTTCGGGCTTTACCCTTGTGAAATGTGCTGGTGGCAGCGCTGGCCGCATTTCGCTGCGCTGGCCCCCGCAATCTTGGCCTTCATGGCTACTGGCCCGGCAATGCAGCGGATGCTTGTCGCGCTTGCGGCGCTGGCCATTCTGACCAGCGGCCTGATCGGCGCCTTTCATGCCGGCGTGGAATATGGCTGGTGGGAAGGGATTACCGGCTGCGCCACCAACGATATCAGCGATGGCAACGCGCTAGAAAATATCATGAATGCGCCGCTGATCCGCTGCGACGTCGCGCCATGGACGCTTTTCGGTATTTCGCTGGCCGGTTTCAATTTCTTCTTGTCCTGCGGCGCTGCAATCGCCATCTTGACGGGAATATGGCGAAACGTAAAAAATTGAGCGATACAGGTGTGACGCGCGATGGCGATGATGATGTGGCCTCTATGATCCGCGTCAATCAGGCCGGCGAATATGGTGCCAAACGCATCTATGCAGGTCAGCTTGCCGTGATGGGTGATCGCACCGAAGCCTCTCGCAGTATTAGCCATATGGCAGAGCAGGAAGAACGCCATCTTACCGCCTTCAACACGATGATTGCCGAACGCGGCGTGCGGCCGACGGTGCTTCAGCCGGTTTGGAATGTTGCAGGCTTTGCTCTCGGCGCGGTAACCGCCGCGCTTGGCCCTAAAGCCGCCATGGCCTGCACCGTTGCGGTGGAGACCGAGATCGATAAGCATTATTCAGATCAGCTTGAAAAGCTTGGGAATAGCGACCCCGAGCTATCTGACAGGATTGCCGAATTTCAGATCGAAGAGCAGGAGCATAAGGAAACCGCGCTCGCCGAGGGAGCAGAGGGCGCGCCCGGCTATCCGCTGCTCAGTGCCGCTATCCGTCTTGGCTGCCGCGCCGCCATTTCGCTTTCCAAACGCATATAGGGTATATTAAATCCCCACCTTGGTATTTAAGGCCGGGTTCAGGATAAAGGCCCTAGCCAACGAAAAACCCACTGGAGATATTTCATGATCCGTATTTCAGCCGCCATCGCAGCAGTTGCCCTCGCCGCCTCTCTTCCCGCCGCTGCGCAGGACAGCGCGGGCGAAATCCAGGGCGCGGATGAGAAGGTCAATCAGCTTATCATCTACGGCGAAGATGCATGCCCAGAAAGCACCGATGACGAAATCGTCGTCTGCGCGCGGCTTGCCGAGGAAGACCGTTACCGGATCCCCAAAAACCTGCGTGGCACAGACAATGATCCGACCAAAGAAGCTTGGTCACGCCGGGTGCTCGCCTATGAATATGTAGGGGCTGATGGCATTCAAAGCTGCTCGCCATCGGGCGCGGGCGGGTTTACCGGCTGCGGTCTGAATGCGATTGACAATGCCTATGCCGAGAAAGAATATGATCCAGGCAAGCTATTTGCCCGCCTGATCGCAGAAAAACGTGCTGAGCGCCTTGCCGGTATCGATGCCGAGGCCGAAGAGGTTGAGCAGCGCATCAAACAGTTTGAGAAGGATCGCCGCGAACGCGCAGAGCGCGAAGAGGCTGCGCGCAACGGCGTCGTGGTTACAGGCGGAGATGAGGCCGATGAAGCGGCTGTTGATGCACAGGCATTGCCGCAGCCGGAGTGAGGCATAGGAGCTACGGATCGGCCGGGTATTAAATCACCCATATGGTTAATTATGGGCGTATATGTCTTTTGCAAACCCAGACGATTCCATACAATCACCAGACAACCCCGATAGGTTAATCTAGTCTCCTTTTCAGGAGATTCGAAAATGGCGGATGAAAGCGATATTGCTCTAGGCGTGATGTTGGTAGCGAACTCACAATCTAATGGCATTGCAACATTCCATAGATCGAAAAAGGAAATCCCCGCGCTCGTCAATCTAGACAATCAAAATTTGTCACAGTCATTGACGCGCCCCAGTGAGCCAATGTGGCACCAACTTTTGAGAAACATAAAGTCTCACTACCAAGCAGATGGAAACTACATTCAAATAGGGTATTTGATTCACGTTCCGCGTCGCGGCTATCAAATCACCAAAGCTGGAAAAGCTAAATTAAAGGCGTTGGGTTATTGACCGTATTTTGCTTTATACCCAGTTGGTAGCCAGCAAAGCTCGGTCCCGCCAGTCGCATCTTTATCCCAGACAAACCAAGCATAGGCTGTAGTGCCTGATCCTTTGCGTTCGGCGTCCTTCGGATAAAATGTAATCCGTTCGCTAAACACCCAAACACGGGCGGGCGGCGCTTTGGTGAATATTGTATGTTGCCTGTTCTTCCCCTCTAGAAATGCCAAGCGAAGCAATAATGCAAATTTGTGACCTACTGACTGCAAGCCAGCCTGAACAAAGCCTTCTGCCGCATTGTAGGGCGGGTTTGTAACGATGTTCGCAGCGCGTCTGTTGGTATGGAGAAAATCAACGCCGCTTTCACCGTAGCCGCGATCAAACAAATCGGAGCTAGTTACTGGCTGACCAGTGGTTTCCAATACTTCGGACATGGCCCCGTCGCCGCAAGCACTCTCCCAAATACCACCAGTGAATTTTTCGTTGTCGATTAGAGCGTGTGTCGCCCATGCAGGCGTCGGGAAAAAATCAGCACCCTTCAAATCTGCAAAACGTTTTGTTGTTGGCTTGAAGCCACCATTGAGATTATATGTGGTATCCATGCCAAAAAATATAACAGAATCAGCGGGTTAGTCAACCCTCGCTAAGTGACTCAATCGACTCGATTTTCTCTATTTCTGTGGTTTTTCCGGCTTCGGCTTGGCTACCTTTTTGAGGCGCTTGTCCCAATTGGCTTCACTTTCGTCCGCTTCAATCATCCTTGCAATTTTCTTGAAGCGATCAATTTGTTTTTCGTCTACAGCTTCTTTCATGACTTTCTTGCATCCCTCCAAGCGGTTTCGCTTGTATTTCGATGAAACCGGCAACGGTGATCTAGGTGCCGCAGCAAAAACGCCTAATGAGCGGTATCTTAGCCTTACGGGCGTTGTTGTTCGACAAGACCACCATGACGGATATCTAACACGTCGAATGAATCTGCTCAAAGAGAATATTTTTGGCGATCCAGGCATCATTTTCCATCGCCGTGATATTATGAGGCGTGAAGGCGATTTCTCACTCTTGAATAATATTGAGCGCGGCAAAGAATTTGATGCTAGATTTTCTGCAATCGTAGCTGAATGCATTGCGGTGGCGTTCACTGTCTCCATTGATAAGTTGGCTCACAAAGAGAAATATACGGTGTGGCGAGTAAGTCCATATCACTATCTTCTCGAATGTCTTTTGGAGCGGTTTGTTTTGTGGCTCAAGAAGAGCAAATATCAAGGTGATATGGTTGGCGAAGCTCGAAACGCCACGCACGATGCCAGACTCAAGCGTGCATTCCAGCATTATTACAACCATAAGACTGGGCAGCTTGTGAATGCCACGCTGATACAAAAGCACCTAACGTCCAACAAGTTACGCCTTGAACCGAAAACAAAAAATATTGCGGGCTTACAGATAGCAGATTCTTTGGCGCACCCATGTCACCGGTCGCTAAAATTTGAGCAATTTGGCGAAACGCTTCAACCGGATCACGGCACATATTTAGTAAGCTTGTTGAACCAGTATTCGTATGATCGCCACCCTAAAAATGGGATTAAAAATTACGGAACGAAATGGCTGCCCTAAAATGGTTGCGGGGGCCTAAAGCCCCCGCGCGATCGCGAAACACGATCTCCCTCCAACCGCAGCTGGATTGACCAATAAATGGTGTATATCGCAAGAAAAGTCAAATCATTTCCGGTGCGGTTTTGTTTTCCACCGACTGCGATTGCGCCGCTTCGCTTTAGGCGCTTGCTTCGACCCTGCTACCAGTTGACCTATAAGTCAGCCGCTTCCCAATGATACCGCTCAAAGCAATTTCAGACCGCACAGCGTCGTTTACTTCCAGTGCCGAGCGGTTGCTATACCGAAAGTCAAACTCTGCCAGATAGCGGTGTAAATGCTTTTCACGGCAATGCTGATAGACGCCACGCATACCGCGCTTGAATATGCTGAAATAGCCCTCAATATCGTTCGTGGTGCGGCCTTCATTCACATAGTTTCCAGCGCCATGAAACACCTTCGTATGGCCTTCAAATTCCTTGCCAACCTTGATGTAGAAACGGGCTTCATCGGTAACTAGGTGGCTTTCGCGCTCGACATTATCACGCACAATCTGTGCAACTTGACCGGCTGCTAAATCGGGAGTGTGGATAGAACGGGTGCGGCCAGTGCGCTTGTCGAGTAAGCTGACAATCCGCATCTTGTGACCCCAACCGCGAGCGCGTTTACCTTTGGTTACGCCCTCTTTCGTGCCGTAGTAGGTTTCATCGGCCTGAACTTCACCACCTTCACCGCCAAACATATCCATATTACCGTCGCGCATTGCTTCGCGGATACGGTGCGTCAGAAACCATGCCGATTTATAGGTGATCTCCAACACACGGTGCAACTGGTGGCTGCTGATTCCCTTCTTGCTGGACGTCATAAGATAGACCGCTTGCAACATCTTGTGAAGGGGAATGCGGCTATGCTCAAACACAGTGCCGACTTTGACCGTAAACTGCTTGCGGCACTCGCCGCACTTTTTCAGGCCGTGGCGAATAGCGCCCTCTGGGTTCTTTTTGCTCTTGCTGCCGCGGACGCTCTCAAGATCGTAAACCTTGCCGTCCACAACGCCGCAATGGGGGCAAACTACGCCGCCAGACCAGATGATACTTTCCAAATAGGTGAAAGCTTCGGCTTCATCGTGAAAATATTTTTTCGATAGCACAGACATTACTAATTCCTTGGTTTCTCTTAGGAATTATATAACGCAAGCCAATGGGTTTGTAAAGTATACAATTGCCTAATTATGTATCCCTGAATCTATTATTTGGTTCTAGCAAATGGCTTGGAAACGCGTCATTCTTTCATCCGCGCAACCCAGTTTTTGACCTGCGCTTCGAGCACATCAAGCGGCACTGCGCCTTGCCCCAGAACGGTATCGTGGAATGCGGGTAAGCTGAATTTATCGCCCAGCTCTTTGGTTGCAAATTCGCGCAGTTCGCGGATTTTAAGCTCGCCAATCTTATAGGCCAGCGCTTGTCCCGGCCAGCTGATATAGCGGTTTACCTCTGCTTCGATATTCGCCTCGGTCAGCGCGGTGTTGTCCTTCATGAAATCGATGGCACGCTGCTTGCTCCAACCTTTGGCGTGGATGCCGGTATCGACCACCAGGCGGCATGCGCGCCACATCTCGTAGGACAGACGCCCCATATCCTTGGCCGGCGTATCATACAGCCCGATCTCGATGCCAAGGCGCTCTGAGTATAGCCCCCAGCCTTCGACAAAAGCTGTGAAGAAGGCTGCATTCTTGCGGAAATCGGACAGTGGAAGCTCTTGTTGCAGCGAGATCTGATGATGATGTCCGGGCACCGCTTCATGCACGCTCAATGCCGGAATTTCCCAGAAGGGCCGTTGGTCGAGCTTTGATGTGTTGACATAATAAAATCCGGCGATGCCTACCTGAGGAGAACCGGGGTTATAGTATGCCGTCGTCGTGCCTTCCGCGGTTTCCTTTGGAATTTCCTTGATGCCATAGGGTAGCCGCGGCAGGCGGCCAAACAGCGCAGGCATTTTGCCATCGACGAACTTTGTGACGCGCGCGACTTTTTCCATCAACTCTTCGGGCGTTTTGGCATAATATTTCGGATCGGTGCGCAGATGCTCGATAAAGGCTTCGCGGCTATCATAGCCGGCCTTCTTCGCTACATCGACCATCTCGGCGCGAATGCGGGCAACTTCGCCCACGCCGATATTGTGAATTTCGTCAGCGGACAGTTTGGTCGTCGTCATCTGCCGGATGCGGAAGGCATAATATTTGTCGCCGCCCCGCTGCGCCGACACGCCCGGCGCTTTGGCGCAATTGGGTTTGTAGCGCGATAGATACCATTGCTCATGCTTTTTAAGCGCTGGATTTATCAGCGAGGTGATTGTCGCGGCAGCCTGCTGAGCCAGCGCTCCAAATTCTTGCCGGTCGATGCCCTGGGGGGCAGGGCGGGTATAGGGTTCGTAAAAACGCGATGTCTTCGGGTCGCTAGTGACCAAGCCGCTGATGCTATTTTCGTAGCCATCCAGTGATACGCAGGGGAGCGTATATTTGCCGCTTATCGCCCGCTCGGCAACCGCAATCGCATCATCATTCACTTTGCCATATTGCTTCAGCCGGTTGTTATAGCTTTGAAAATCCGACGCCTTTTTGAACGGCAGGTTATTTGCCATGCTGGCGAAATTCTGGTGCCAGCCCGAACGGTTGGTGAAGTTGATCACGCGCTGGCTATAGCCGTTTGCCTCAACGGTCTCTGACAGGCTGCGTTTCAATATGCCATATTCGACGCGCTCTGAGGGCGTGAGCGCGGATTGGTCGATCCCCTCAAGGCGTGACAGATAGGCCCCAGCTTCCTTTGCCTGACGGTCCTGTCCGGCAATCGTATAGTCGCCTACTTCATTGGCATAATCATCCACGCCGAGCGAACTGGCGAAGACTGGCGATTCCTTCAGGATACTGGCCCACACCTCATCCACTAACGCTTTCAAATTGTCGCCGGCATCCGCCTGTGCAGGGCCTGTCACTGCTAGCGCCATTATTGCGGCGGCAAAAAACAGCTTGCGCATATCTGCTATCCTCTCCAGTAATTTTGTTGTGAACAGCCATAGGAGCGGCGGCGCTGTCACGCAAATGACATTGTGATGAAATAGCGACACGCTTCGACAATTGAGGGAAGATTTGATGCAAATAACTTTGAAAGGCGGCCTGGTATCGCTGGCAATGGCGCTACCGCTTGCTGGATGCAGCGCAACTACCAACTATTATGGTGACGGTGCAACCAATGCGGGCAGCGCATCAGATGCGACCGAACCGGCGAATGCTCCTGCAACGGCATGGGAAGCGCTGCGGCCCTATTATGGCAGCGTGCAAACCGTCATGCCGCAAGCTCCAAAAGGCGTTTCGCTACCCGCCGATACGGTCATCACACGTTTTGCATTCGGCTCCTGCGTCAACGAGAATCGCAACATGGCGATCTGGGATATGATTGCAGCACAAAAACCGCAGGCATTCCTGTTTATCGGTGACAATGTTTATGGTGATACCGGTAGCACCCATCATGCGAATATCCCGACGCTGGCGGCGAGCTATCGGATGCTGTCTTCGCGTCAGGAATTTGCGCGCTTTCGTTCTTCAGTGCCAATGATGACGGTGTGGGACGATCATGATTATGGTGCCAATGATGCTGGCGGCAGCTTCGCTTTCAAAGAACGCGCCGAGCAGCTATTTGAAACCTATTGGGGCTCGTCTGACGAAGTCCGCTCGCGCCCCGGCGTTTATGAAAGCCGGACGTTCGGCCCGGCGGGCAAGCGAGTGCAGTTTATCATATTGGACGCGCGCTTTTTCCGCAGCGATCTGGCGCGTTTGCCCTATCGTAAGGAGCGCCCGCCGCTCGGCTGGTATATTCCGAATATGGACCCCGATGCGACCGTGCTTGGCGATGTGCAGTGGCGCTGGCTCGAAGGCGAGCTTTCCAAGCCCGCAGACCTACGGTTCATTGTCTCGTCCACGCAGGTCATTACCAGCGCGCATGGCTATGAAAGCTGGTATAATTTTCCCAAAGAACGCGAGCGGCTTTACCGGCTGCTGGCGGACAAGGGCGCTGACAACGCAATTCTACTGACGGGCGACCGCCATTCGGGCGCGATATACCGGGAGAATGTGAAGGGGCTTGGTAGGCCGCTATGGGAGTTTACCTCCAGCTCGCTCAATTTCGCCTTCGGTGACGGCGATAGCAGCACGCGCGAACCCGATCCAAAGCGGCTCGGCGGCTTCTGGTCGGTTCCAAATTTCGGGCAGGTGGATATCGACTGGGCAGCGCGCAAGGTGACCATGTCGCTGCGCAAAGATGATGGCAGTGTGCTTGAGAAACAGGTGGCGCGTTACTGACGCCTCTCCCCCCAATCTACTAACTGGCGCGGTTAACTTCGGCAAAATCGACCTGCACAATTTCTGCCAAAACCTGATCGCGGATTGCGCGTGCTTCGATGACGGGAATGCCATCAATCTCCAGATCACCGCCAGCGATACCGAATTTCAATTTTGCCAGCCCGCGCATACGCGCAATAGGGCCTTGATGGATATCCACGCTTTGCACCTTCACCTGCGGCGCGATGGTTAGACGCGGCCTCCACCAACCTTGCCGGGCATAGAGCTGACTATCATCGCGCGCGTGAAAGCGGCTACGCCAATCGAGGAATAGGGTGACGGCAAAAAATAGCGCAAGGGATAGCGGCAGCAACGCCTTCATGCCTGCGTCGGTAAAAACCATCAGCGCGATTATACCCGCACCGATCAACGGCGTCACCATCAGCCATTGGTCGAACCACCATTTTGCGCTTGGTTTTTGCCAGACGGTCGCATCGGCCGGGGTGTGTATTTTTGCTTCGCCGGCAATTGGCCAAATATCGTCCAGCTTCGCCAGCGGTGCGACGACATGGCTGGCCTCCTCTTTGCTATCCTGCGCGAGGCTGACGAATTTTAGCGCATGCCAGCCAAAACGCTTGCGGATAAGGCCTGTCTGGACGATCGCCGCCTGTACGCGGTGCACAGGCATCACGACATCGGTCAGCGTGGTCAGCCCGCGCCGCCGCCGGAAACCCTTGGCCGTGCGGTCGAGGCGAAAGCCATATTCGCGGATGAAGGTGCGGATCACGCCGGTTGCCATCCCGACCAAGATCAGCGAACCCAGCGCCGCGATTATCCCAACGATACGCGCCGTCCAGCTTATCGCGTTGAGGTCGATATCTTTGACATCAACGACGCCTATCCACGACCCGACGTCCCAAAGGTCGAAGGGCAGCAGAAATTCAAACTGCTGGGAAATACCGAGCAGCACAGCGAAGATTACCAGCGAAAATTCAAACAGCCCCAGGGTAAGGACGCGCCGCGCATTCATCGCAAAAATGGGAGGTGTATTGTCGCGTTCGAAGCTTAGGGTGCCTTCGGGTAATTCTTTGGTCGGTGCTGGCTTGCCGCCGGTGGCCGCGCCCTCCTTACGGTCGCGGATCAGTTCGCGCAGCCGTTCACCCTCATCGACGGTGACAAAGCTCAGCTTGCCTTCGTCTCCCTCGCCGCTGCCGGTTTCAAATTTAACTTCGCCCAGCCCCATGATCCGCGCCAAAAGCCGCTGTTCGATGCTGAGATCCTGTATCCGTTCAAATGGGATTGAGCGCGCGTTGCGGTTCAGGATGCCGCTTTCGATGCGTATATCCTCTTCGCCGATAATGTAGCGAAAACGCGTCCATGCAAGCCAGCGGAAAAACAGGCTGATGAGCAGCACGGCGGCGATGATCGGGATGACAAGGCTGCTGCCAAAATCGGCATTCTTTCGCGCCGCGAACAAGACAGCGGCAATCGGTAAGATCAATTGCGGCAATCCGGCGATGAAGTTCACCAGAAGCCCGAGCGGATGCAGCTTGTGCCGCTCCTCTTCGATTGCGGCATCGTCCGGCACGGCGGGAGCGTCAGTGTGCGGTTCGATCAAAGCGCTTCCCGCTTAATATGCGCGCGGATTTCCTCGCGCATGGCGATGGCGTCTTCGTGGAGCAGGCCGGGCAGGGAAACGGTGCTGTTATGGTTGCCGGCAGTGTGCACCGTAAGCGTTGCCAGATTATATCGCCGCTGGATTGGCCCCTGATCTACATCGATATGCTGGATGCGGCCAAATGGTACAATGCTGTCGGAGTGGAACAGATAGCCGCGAACGATCCGGATCCGGTCCGCCCCCATGTCATAGCCGCGATGGTTATAGCGGCGCACTGGAAGCATGATGACCAGAAAAACAAGCAGTAGCAATATCGGGATCAGAAAACTGCCCGCAGGCAATATCCGTTCCTCTCCGAAAAGCTGCGCCGCCTCTATGGCCAGAGCGAGGAGGGTGGGAATAAACGCCCATATCAGGGCGACGATGCGGCTAACCTTGATATGATCGGGATGGAGTTTGGTGAGCGCGCCGGCTGTTTCGGTTTCTTGCATGTCACTGATATGGAAGCGCTGTGTCATATTGGCAAGACGGTATTTAGCGCGCCAAAGCCGCCTCTGCTTCTGTCGTGAGTGCCGCGATAATCTCTACGACCGACTCTTCGCTGGAAACCATCCCCACCGATTGCCCGGCCATCAGGCTGCCGCTTTCGATGTCGCCATCGATCACCGCGCGGCGCAGCGCGCCAGCCCAGAAATGCTCAATCTGCAATTGTGCTTCGCCCATATCGATCTCGCCGGTGTCGAGCAGAGCGGCAACCTCGCGCTGTTTGGCAGTGAATTCCTCGGTGGCCTTGTTCTTGAGCGCGCGGACGGGGATGACGGGCAGGCGCGGATCGATTTGCACGCTGGCAACCGCATCGCGCGCATTGCCGCGTATGAAGGCTTTTTTGAAATCGGGATGCGCAATGCTCTCATGCGCGCAAACGAAACGCGTGCCGAGCTGAACCCCGCTCGCGCCCATTTCCAGATAGGCCGCGATCATATCGCCGGTCGCAATACCGCCTGCGACAAAAGTGGGCACTTGATCCGCAACCACCGGTAATATTTCCTGCGCCAGTACAGAGGTAGCCACCGGACCGATATGTCCGCCCGCTTCCATCCCTTCGATGATGAGAGCATCGACGCCGGACCGGATGAATTTTTTGGCGAGCGCCACCGCAGGAGCAAAGCAAATAACCTTCGCTCCGGTTTCCCTGATGGCATCAAGGCTGCCTTTGGGAGGAAGTCCGCCCGCGAGCACGATGTGACTGACATCGTGTTTGCCGCAAGTTGCTATCAGCTCCATCAGTTGCGGATGCATGGTGATCAGGTTGACGCCAAAAGGCTTTTCAGTGCGCGCCTTGGTCTCGGCGATCTCCGTGTCTAGCAATTCGGGCGTCATCGCTCCGCACGCGATCACGCCGAAGCCGCCGGCATTACTGATCGCGCTGACCAGGCCCCGTTCGGAAACCCAGCTCATCGCGCCGCACATAATCGCCGTTTCGCAGCCGAGAAAATCGGTGCTGCGCTTCATCAGGTCGTTCAACTTGCTCATTTATTCCACATCCAATCCATAGGCGGTGTGCAAAATGCGTACCGCGAGTTCGGTTTCATCTTCGTCGATCAGCACGCTGACCTTGATCTCCGATGTGGTTATCGCCTGAATGTTGATCTTGCGGTCGGCAAGCGCGCTGAACATTGTCGAGGCGACGCCTGCGTGGCTTTTCATGCCGACGCCGACAACGCTGATTTTTGCAACGCGGGTGTCGGGGATGATGCGGTTGAAGCCGATCTTCTCGCGCGCATTTTCCAGAATGTCGCTGGCCCGCGCGAGATCGGTCGCCGGGACTGTGAAGGTAACATCGGTCTCGCCTTTGTCGCGGCCAACATTCTGAATGATCATGTCAACATTGATGCTGGCCTGCGATAGCGGTTCGAAAATATGCGCCACCGAGCCGGGCGTATCGGGGACGCGGGTGAGTGTTATCTTCGCCTCATTCTTGTCATGGGCGATACCGGTAATAAGCTGTCTTTCCACTTCGCTTCCTTCCACTTCCCAATTTTGCAAATCACCTTCGCTGACAATCATCGTGCCGGGTATATTATCGGCTTCCGGAGCGCCCTCATCGGTGAAGGACGACAGCACCTGGAGCGGCACATTTTCCTTCATCGCAAGGCCGACCGAGCGCGTCTGCAACACCTTTGCGCCAACGCTGGCGAGTTCGAGCATTTCTTCAAAAGTCAGGGTTTTCAATTTGCGCGCGCGCGCCACGATACGCGGGTCAGTGGTGTAAACGCCGTCAACATCGGTATAGATGTCGCAGCGATCCGCCTTAATCGCTGCGGCAACTGCGACCGCCGATGTGTCAGATCCGCCGCGGCCCAATGTCGAGATGCGGCCGCCTTCGGTTACGCCTTGAAAGCCGGGAATGATCGCGATTTTGCCCGCTACCATAGAGGCGAGGAGGGCTTCATTGCCGATATTGTCGATCCGCGCTTTGGAATGGGCGGGGCCGGTATGCACCGGAATCTGCCAGCCAAGCCAGCTGCGTGACTGCGCGCCCAGCGCCTGCAATGTCATCGCCAATAGCCCCGAAGTGATCTGCTCGCCGGCGGAAACGACGACATCATATTCAGCCGGATCATACAGCGCATTGGCCTCTCTGCAGAAACCGACGAGCCGATCAGTGTCGCCCGCCATCGCAGAGACCACCACGGCAACCTCGTCGCCTCGATCGGCCTGCGCCTTAACGATCTGCGCCACGCGGCGGATGCGTTCGGTCCCCGCCATAGACGTGCCGCCAAATTTCATCACGATGCGCGCCATATTTGCTTCGGAGATGCCCCTGTTATATTGCTAGGTTAGGTCTGTATTCGAACGGCCTGTCCTGATAGGGTTGACTTATGGCAAAGGCAAGTAGCGCAGCAACGATCAATCCCGATGAAGCCGCCCATTTCGGTGCCTTGGCGGGGGACTGGTGGGACCCAAAGGGTTCCAGCGCGATGCTGCATCAGCTCAATCCGGTGCGGCTGGGTTTTGTCCGCGAGCGCATAGATACGCATTTCGGCAGTGAGAGTAGCGCGATGAAGCCGCTCGCCGGAAAGAGCGCGCTCGATGTTGGCTGCGGCGCGGGATTGCTTTGTGAACCGCTGGCCCGGCTTGGTGCGCAGGTCACCGGCGTTGATGCAGCGCGGGAGAATATCGTAGCGGCAAAGGCGCATGCCGAGCAATCGGGGCTTTCGATTGACTACCGCGCCGGGGAGCTTGGAAAGCAGAAGCCGGGGCGCTTCGATCTTGTTACCGCGTTGGAGGTGATCGAGCATGTCAGCGATCCGCGAGCCTTTACTTTCGAATTGGCTGCGCGGTTGAAGCCTGGCGGTTTACTGATCCTCTCGACGCCGAACCGTACGGCGGCATCCAAGCTGTTGCTGGTGGAGGCGGCGGAGCGGCTGGGCCGGATTCCGCGCGGCACGCATCACTGGGATCAATTCATTACGCCCGAAGAAATGGAGGCGCTGCTCGCCGATGCAGGGCTTCGGGTTGCGGCGATGACGGGCATCGCCTTCTCGCCGCTTAAGGGGCTGCATCTGGGTGAGAATAAGGCGCTCAATTATATCCTCGCTGCTACCCGGAGCGACCATGGCCAAGACTGACCCGCGCGTCGATGCCTATATCGATAAGGCCCAGCCATTTGCGCAGCCCGTCCTCACGCATCTGCGCGAGCTGGTTCACAATAAACTGCCGGATGTCGAAGAAGCTGTAAAATGGGGCATGCCGTTTTTCACACTCGGCGGGAAAAATCTAGCGAATATGGCGGCGTTCCAGAGGCATGCTATCTTCGGATTCTGGGAAGGGCTGGAGATCAAAACGCCCAAGGTCGGCGAAGCGATGGGCCATTTTGGGTGCATTCGATCGCTTGAAGATTTGCCTCCGGACGATGAATTTTCCGCTATAATCCAGCTGGCGGCTGAGCAGCTTCAGAAACCGAAGCCTGCCCAGCGAAAAAGCAAGAAGCCCGTCAAAGTGCCGCCGCTTCCGGGCGATTTTGCAGCGGCTATTGCGGCAAATGGCAAAGCGCAATCTGTATGGGATGATTTTGCGCCCAGCCACAAACGCGACTATATCGAATGGATAGCCGGTGCGAAGCGTGAAGAAACGCGCGAGCGGCGCCTCACGCAGGCGCTGGGCTGGATAGCCGAGGGCAAGGACCGCAACTGGAAATACCGCAGTTGCTAACTTGCGCCCGCCCTATTTTGTCAGTTCCTTCGCCAGCGTTTTGCGTGTGGCCTTTCCATAGGGCGCTTTGAAGCCGCCAATCGCCGCCACATCAACGCCCGTTTGCCGGAAAACCGCGCGCATGTGACTGAAAGTCTTGAAGCCATCGGCCCCATGATAATTGCCCATCCCCGATGGCCCGACGCCGCCAAATGGCAAATCCTCCATCGCATTGTGGAACACGCCGTCGTTGATCGTAACGCCGCCTGAAACGGTACGGCTGAGCACATGGTTTTCCTCGGCCTTGTCAGATCCGAAATAATAAAGCCCGAGCGGACGATCATGATCATTCACATAATCAATCGCCTCGTCCATCGATTTATATGTCATCACCGGCAGGATCGGACCAAAGATTTCATTCTGCATCACCTGCATATCGTCGGTCACATTGCGCACGATCGTAAGCGGCATCTTGTTGCCGTTGGATGACGTAAAATCCTCGTCGCCGGGATTGATCTCGATCAGTTCCGCACCCTTTTCCTTCGCATCTTCAAGGTAGCCCTGAAGCCGCTCATAATTGCGGCCATTCACCACCGAAGTGTAATCATCATTATGCAGCAAAGTGGGATATTGCGCCGAAACACCGGCCTTGATGCTTTCGATTGTCTCATCTTCCTGGTCCTCGGCAACGATCAGATAATCGGGCGCCAAACAAATCTGTCCGGCATTCATCATCTTGCCAAGCGCGATGCGTTCGCCAGCCTTTTTCTTGTTGGCACTGCGGCCAATGATCGTTGGCGATTTGCCGCCAAGTTCAAGCGTGACCGGGACAAGATTTTCCGCCGCCGCGCGCATGATATGTTTGCCAACGCTGGTCGCGCCGGTGAAGATCATGTGATCGAATGCCAGCCCCGAAAATTCCGTGCCAACCTCTACGCCGCCGGTAAAGACCGCCATTTCGCTCTCGTCAAAATACTCAGGAACCACCTCGGCAAACAGCGCGGATACTTTTTCGGTAAACTCCGAAGGCTTGATCATCGCGCGGTTGCCCGCCGCCAGAATACCCGCCATCGGCACCATCACCATGCCGACGGGGAAATTCCACGGCGCGACCACGCCAACAACGCCCTTGGGTTGATAAATAACCTCTGCCTTTGCGCCGATCAGCCCGAGCGGAAATGTCGGCTTGCGCTTCTCTCCGCGCGCCCAGCTTTCAAAATGCTTCTTGGCGTGTTTCATCGCGCTGACCGATGGCATGATATCGGTCATCAGCGTCTGTTCGTGGCTGCGATGGCCGAAATCTTCTGACACCGCCGCCGCAAAATCATCCTTGTGATCGACCAGCATCGCAATCGCCCGGTCAATCCGGTCACGCCGCACACTCATTGCCTCGGGCATCGCAGCGGTGAAACTCGCGCGCTGCTTCTCAAGTGTCGCTTGCATATTGCTGGTCATCATTCGTCTCCTCAAGGCCGTTGCCCGCAGCCTAGCCGAGTGGGTTGCAATTGAAAACCCGCCTTGCTGACGCGCATTTCAGCGATACCATTGTTTTTATGGCTACACCGGATTATCTGAGGGCAAGAGAATCTCCCAACCAAGGAACACCCAAATGACCACCGCTTCCGATCCTGTCGTAATCCTGTCCTGTGCCCGCACGCCGATGGGGGCGATGCAGGGGGCGCTTGCGGGGGCCAGCGCGACTGATCTGGGCGCGGCGGCGGTGAAGGCTGCGGTTGAGCGCGCCGGGGTTGAGGGCAGCGATGTCGAGCGGATATATATGGGCTGCGTGTTGCCCGCCGGTTTGGGTCAGGCTCCGGCGCGTCAGGCGGGGATCAAGGCAGGGCTGCCAAAATCGGTGCAGGCGACCACCGTCAACAAAGTATGCGGATCGGGTATGCAGACGGTTATCATGGGCGCAGAAGCGCTGGCAGCTGGCTCGATCGATCTGGTGGTTGCGGGCGGCATGGAAAGCATGACCAATGCGCCGTATCTGCTGAAGAAGCATCGCGGAGGCGCGCGTATCGGCCATGATACCGCCTATGATCACATGTTCCTCGATGGGCTTGAAGATGCCTATGAAGAGGGCCGCGCGATGGGCACATTTGCACAGGATACTGCCGATGAATATCAACTCACCCGTGAGGCGCAAGATGCCTATGCGCTCGAATCGCTAAGCCGCGCCAAAGCGGCGATTGATAGCGGCGCGTTTGCCGGTGAGATTACGCCGGTGACGATCAAAACCCGCAAGGGCGAAGTCACCGTTGATACCGATGAAGCGCCCGGCAAAGGCCGCCCTGACAAGATACCGACGCTGCGCCCCGCCTTTGCCAAGGATGGCACGATAACGGCGGCGACGAGTTCTTCCATTTCAGACGGTGCGGCCGCGCTTGTTGTGACCCGGCAATCGGTTGCCGATGCCAAGGGCCTTACACCGGCGGCGCAGATTATCGCCCATGCCGCCCATGCACAGGCACCTTCGGCCTTCACCACCGCTCCGGTTGGCGCGATCAACAAATGCCTTGAGAAAGCGGGTTGGAGCATCGATGATGTCGATCTGTTCGAGGTCAACGAAGCCTTTGCCTGCGTCGCCATGTTTGCGATGCAAGACCTGAATATTCCGCATGAGAAGATCAACGTCCATGGCGGCGCGACCGCGCTTGGCCACCCCATCGGCGCATCGGGTGCACGCATTATCACCACGCTGATCTCTGCGCTCAAAACCCACGGTAAGAAACGCGGCCTCGCCTCGCTCTGCATCGGTGGCGGCGAAGCCACGGCGCTCGCGATCGAGCTTGTTTGACTAAACGGGGACAGCCAATATCCAAGCGGCTCTTCTGCCTAGCCATCAGGCACATGCCTAAAAAATAGGCAGCGCGTTTTCGGTATGCGTCTGGACTCGCGCGGAATTCCGTCAGCAAGAACTGGCACGATCCTTGAAACTTATCGCGCGTAGCCCGTGAAGCGCGGGCCTGCATAAAAAGCGCTTCAGATGCCCACCGGTAACAACGGGCAGCAGCAAATGACAATTGGGGAAAGACCATGAAAAAAATCGAAGCAATCATCAAACCCTTCAAGCTCGACGAAGTGAAGGAAGCGCTGCATGAGGTTGGTGTTTCGGGCATTACCGTAACTGAAGCGAAGGGCTTTGGCCGCCAGAAAGGCCATACCGAGCTGTATCGCGGCGCAGAATATGTCGTTGATTTCCTGCCCAAGGTGAAGCTGGAGGTTGTCGTCGAAGACGGGCTTGCTGACCGGGTGGTGGAGGCGATCGCCGAGGCTGCCAAGACCGGCCGGATCGGCGACGGCAAGATTTTTGTTATCCCTGTTGAAACCGCATTGCGCATCCGCACCGGCGAAACCGACGGCGATGCCGTTTAACAGATTTATCGACAAATCGAGACAGACCGGCCTTGTGGGTTTTGAAGAGCTCAGGCTAGGTCAGAATTAATTCAGGAAGGAATGCATAATGGGCGCGTCAGCCAAGGATATTATCAAGCGGATCAAAGATGAGGAGATCGAGTGGGTTGATCTGCGCTTTACCGATCCCAAGGGCAAATGGCAGCATCTCACCATGTGCGCCAATGTCATAGACGAGGATGCGCTGGATGACGGGTTGATGTTTGATGGTTCCTCTATCGCCGGGTGGAAGGCGATCAACGAGTCTGACATGATCCTGATGCCCGATCTGGACGCCATCTATGACGATCCGTTCAGCGCGACGCCGATGCTGGTCATCTTTTGTAACATTGTCGAGCCGTCGACCGGCGATCTATACACCCGCGATCCGCGCAGCACCGCAACGCGGGCAGAGGCTTTCCTTAAAGCCAGCGGGCTGGGCGACACCATCTATGTCGGGCCGGAAGCCGAATTCTTCATGTTCGATGATGTGCGCTTTGAAGATAGCTATAACGGGTCTTCCTTCGCCATCGATGATATCGAATTGCCGACCAATACGGGCCGCAAATACGAAACCGGGAATATGGGACATCGCCCGCGTCAGACCGGCGGTTACTTCCCCGTCGCGCCAGTTGACAGCGCGGTGGACATTCGCGGAGAGATGGTCGCAACGATGCTCGAATTGGGCCTGCCGATGGACAAGCATCACCATGAAGTCGCCCCGGCGCAGCATGAGCTTGGCCTGACCTTTGGTACGCTTGTTGAAACCGCAGACCGCATGCAGGTGTATAAATATGTCGTGCATCAGGTGGCGCATGCTTACGGCAAAACCGCAACCTTCATGCCGAAACCGATCAAGGAAGATAACGGTTCGGGCATGCATACGCATATGTCGATCTGGAAAAAGGGCAAGCCGCTCTTTGCCGGAGACGGCTATGCCGGACTATCCGAAATGTGCCTCCATTTTATCGGCGGTGTGGTCAAACATGCCAAGGCGCTAAATGCCTTCACCAACCCCGCCACCAACAGCTACAAGCGTCTGGTGCCGGGTTTTGAAGCGCCGGTGCTGCTTGCCTATTCGAGCCGTAACCGCTCTGCTTCTTGCCGTATTCCATATGGTGCAGGCGACAAGGCGAAGCGCGTTGAGTTTCGCTTCCCCGATGCGATGGCAAACCCGTATCTCGCTTATTCGGCGCTGCTGATGGCGGGAATTGACGGTATCAAGAACAAGATTCATCCCGGCGATGCGATGGACAAAAACCTGTATGATCTTCCGCCGGCGGAGCTTTCGAAGGTTCCAACGGTTTGCGCCAGCCTGCGTGAAGCGCTTGAGGAGCTTGAGGCGGACTATGACTTCCTGCTTCAGGGCGACGTCTTCACCAAGGATCAGATCGACGCCTATGCCGAGCTGAAATGGGAAGAGGTCAGCCGCTTTGAAACCACCCCGACCCCGGCGGAATATGACATGTATTATTCCGCCTGATTTTTTGGAACCAGAACTTAGATCAAGGCCGTGGCATAGGCCTATGTCAGCTATAGAAAATCAAAGAGGCGCCAGGATTGCTCCAGGCGCCTCTTCTTTATGCCCATCCCCCAATGGGCATTCAAGAGCGGCCCTCAGGCCCCCTCGGTAAGCTTGAACAGCTTTGCTTGCAGCGCCCTGTTTTCAGCGGCGAGCCGGTTTAATTCGGCGAGCATCTCATGCGCCTTGATCTTGCGCTTGCCGCTGGCCGATTTCCTAAGGCGCTTCGGACTAACGCCAAGGATACCCCGCGCCGATTGCCGTAGCCAATATCCGATCTGCCCAAATACACCATTTGGCCGGTAGAGCTGGACCGCAGCGTTACGCGGTAATGGCGCGCACATATCTGGCTGCTCGCCCGCCTGCGAGGGCGGATCATCACCATTTGCTGTTCGTTTGATATCGGAAATATGCAATCCGGCATTGGCCTTTTGCTGGCGCAGTTTCGTGCTGCGCTTTGCCGCAGGTTTCTTGGTGGCGGGTGATTTGCGTGCGCGCACGGCCGTTTTGCGTTTCGCGACCTTTTTGGCAGCAGGCTTTTTCGTTTTGGCCTTCTTTTTTGCGACTGCTTTGGGTTTTTTGGCCGGCCTCCGCTTTGCCGCTGCTTTCTTTTTCTTTGCCGCAGGGCGCTTAGCTACCGGTTTGCGCTTCTTGGCCGTTTTGGCGGGCGCTTTTGTTTTGATCACGAGCTTGCTGGTCGCCGCGTCGGCCTCCTCCCCCGTCAAGGGAATTGCTGAGACCAATAGGTTGTCGATGTCGGCGAGCCCCATATTGCCGTCGCTATTCCCCTGACCGCAAAGCGAAAGCATCACGCTTTGTTCACGCAAAAGCTTCTTGTTTGGCAATGTGTCTTTCGTGGACGTCTGCCGCATATGCCGCGCGCCAATTGGCGGGGCTTTGGTGCCCCTGAAATGCGTATGGGAAATAACCGAACGCGCCATTCACTTTCCTCCCCCCGAAGAATGTCATGGGCCGCAACTGGAGGTGTGATTCGCATATTGCGATTCGAGACGCAAGATGTTCGGGTCCATCATGGACCAATATACCAGATATAGTGGCAATTTTCGATTCTGCGCCAATAGCTTGCTACAAATGTAAAATCTTTGCATGCATATGTAATATCGACCGATGGGCGCCTGCCATCCGTCAGAATGCGCTGAGAATTTGCTCCAGCATCTTGTGCGGTTCGGGCGCTGCTACATTGTCGTTAGTAAGGCCATTGCCAAGCCTTTGCAGCCGGTAATAGAGATCCTCGCTGGCGCTGATGATATGCTGCGCTTCCAATGGGAAGGTAGGCAGCGCGATATCGTCGCTCGCCGGGGCATAGCCCAGTTGCCGTGCATCGCTGCGCGCATCCTCATCGGCAATTTCGCCTGCGCGCAAAGCCTTTTGACCGAGCAGCCATGCGATTGAATGCATCAGCCGCGTCGTGACTTTCAGCGATTCACAGGAAAACGCGACCGCAGTGCGGGTATCCATGCCATTTTCGGCCGGATCGCGGTCGAAATAGGAACGCGCCTCATCCGCAAGCAACATTGCTTCGGTATAGAGGGCATCTAGCAATTTTGGTGTCATTTCGATGTGCGCATGTTCCATATGCGACTCGTTATGGCAGATTATCCGCCGATGGTGGGAGTCGATTAACCCTATTCCTGTGGAAAAATGCGGTGCTGTGCCGCTTTGGAACGATCAATACCCGCGCGTTAAGACGGTATTAGGCAATAATATCTGGAAGCAACTGATCCTCGATCCGCATGATCCGGTCTTTGAGCATCAGTTTTTTCTTCTTTAGGCGCGCGATTTGTAGCTGATCGGTAACCGCCTGAGCGCGCAATGCGTTGATCGCATCGTCAAGGTCGCGATGCTCAACTTTGAGAGCTTTCAATTCGGTGTGAAGGCCCTCGTCATTCATCGCTGCATTGATCCCTGCCCATGGCCATGGGCGTCATCATACGCCCCGCGATGATGCAGTCAAAGCGCTTTATCCCTCGATCGTAAAGGTCAATCCGGCATGCGCCTTAAGCCGGTCGACCAGCCTATCGCCCAATGCTGCACCCGGCGTCGTAACGCCGCCATCGCCGGGGTTTTCAACCAGCGCCAACGCGGTTTCGGATATCATCTTGGAAGTCGAACCATAGCCGGGATCCTTGTCGCCCTTTACCGATAGCATAGCCATTTTGCCGTCGGGATATTCAGCGACGAACAGCGCATCATAATGGCCATTTTCACGCTCTTCCTTGGTCGGGCCTTCACCTGGTTCCGGATCGTCAGGGGTGCCGACCATCGGCGTTTTTGCCATATGCTCTGCGATCGCTTGTCCTTCGTCGCCCGGGCCGGTCATTACCATTTCGTCGTAAACGAAATCTTCGCCGTAAGCATGCCCAAGAAGCGCGTTGGTACGGTGAACATTTTTGGTGTTGATCGCCGCCATCACAAAGGGCGCACACCAGCTGTTCAATCTTTCATCAAATTCCGTTTGATTTCCTGCTGGCTGCTCTGGCCCCTGAAAACCGCCGGCAAGGCTGAATGGGTTGACCAGATATGCGATGACATTCTTGTCCTTCGCCGCTGCCGCCATGGTGGCTTTCAGGCTGGCCGCTGTGCCGCCCGAAAATTTGCCTTCCATGGCGCGCATCCTGCCCTTTACGCGCGGCGCGGGGCAACCGAATTTTTCGCGGCAATGCTTCTGCAATTGATGCACGCCCAAATCGAAGGGGATCGAATCGAAACCAGCGGAAAATACAATGCGCGCGCCGGATGCCTGCGCGGCTTCATGATGCTCGTCAATCTTCTGGCGCATCCATGCAGGCTCTCCGCACAGATCGGTATAATCGGTGCCATTGGCAACGCAGGCGGTGACCAGATCATTGCCGTAAAGTTGATAGGGCCCAACGGTGGTCAGGATTACTTTTGCGCGCCTTGCCATTGCGTCCAATGTGTCCGGGTCGTTTGCATCAGCCACCACTAGCGGCGTATCGGCAGGCGCTCCAATCTCTGCGCGCACCGCCTCAAGCTTCTCTTCGCTACGCCCCGCCATCGCCCAATTGATATCAGCACCGTCCGCGTTGCGCCGGGTCAGATATTCGGCAACCAATCGGCCAGTATAGCCAGTGGAACCATATACGATGATGTCAAATTCGCGCGCGTTAGCCAATGTTGCTCTCCTCTGATCCTGCACTAGTTATGGATCAAAGCATGGGGAGAGTCACGCCTTGCTGGCCCATATATTTGCCTGCACGGTCGGCATAGCTGGTCTCGCAGGGTTCGTTGCCCTCCAGGAAAAGGAACTGGCAAGCGCCTTCATTGGCATAGATTTTGGCAGGCAGGGGAGTTGTGTTTGAAAATTCGAGCGTCACATGACCCTCCCAACCTGGCTCCAGCGGGGTTACATTCACAATGATGCCGCAGCGCGCATAGGTTGATTTGCCGAGGCAGATGACGAGCACATCCTTGGGCACGCGAAAATACTCGATCGTGCGGGCAAGTGCGAAACTGTTTGGCGGGATGATGCAGCAATCGGTCTGCCGGTCTACAAAGCTATTGGGATCAAACTGCTTGGGATCGACCACGGAGCTGTTGACGTTGGTAAAGATTTTGAATTCATCGGCAACGCGCGCGTCATAGCCGTAGGAGGACAGCCCGTAAGAGATGCAGCCTTCGGCCCGCTGCGCCTCCACGAACGGTTCGATCATGCCTTCGTCTTGGGCCTGTTTACGGATCCACTTGTCGGATAATATCGCCATAATTCTCTCTTAATTGGGTTCAGAGCTTAGGTTGGCTGGGCCAAAAGCATTTGGCAGCAATTCGGATAATAGATGGGTATCATGGCCGCCAGCATGCGCGCAATGGACAGGAATGTCGCGCGCGGTCAGGTCGGCGACTTCCTTTATGATCTGGCGGCACCGTCCGCAGGGCGTAACCGCCCCGCCTTTTCCGATCGCACCTTCCGGGCCTCCGGCAACCGCGATGGCAACAATCTGCGTCAACTGCCCGTCGCTATTTGCCTTGGCGATGGCCACCGTTTCCGCGCATAGCGTCATGCCGTAACTTGCATTTTCAAAATTTGCGCCGGTAACGATGCTGCCATCGTCAAGCAACAATGCTGCACCGACATGATAGTTTGAATAGGGCGCATAGGCGCGGCCTGCAGCTTCCTTTGCCGCCGCGATCAAGGTTTCCACGCCGCCGCTCAATTGCGCACCACGACCCAGCCAACGGGGTTTTCTATTCCGCCAATTTCGCGCGCTATATTGGCCGTCCACATCACCCATGGGCGCGCGGTATATTCGGGTAGGAAATAGGTGCCTTCGACCCATAGCTGCAGCTTCGGGAATGCTTTGCTCAATTGATATTCCTGTTCAAAATCTTTGGCCAAAAACAGCAGCGGCGGATTGCCGGTATGCGTTGCGATCTGGTTGATGATGGTCGCCAATTCGGAGATTAGCGCGCTGCGGTTTAGTTTGCTTTTGCAGGTTTCGCTAAATTCAAGCCGGATGGCGGGAGGAAGCGCGTTGGGATCGCGGGGGACGGTAGTAATGAACAAGGTCGCCTGATCCTTGGCAAGGCGGCAGGTATCAAACTTATGCACCGCGCCGAAACGAACACCAGCCTCTTTCGCACCGGCCAGATTTTCACTGAATAGCTTGTCGCGCTTTTCGGTGCCGTCGGTGGCGGTCATATAGGCGAAATCGACACCGGTTGCGCGCAGCATATCCCAGTTAGCCTTGCCGCTAGTTTCGCTGATGGAGATTCCTTGCGTGGCATATTCATCGCGCGACGGTGCCCAGCCTGCAGCGTAGCTCCAGACAGCATAGATGCCGAGCGCCACTGCGACCAGTATCGCCAAAAAACGCACCAGATTTTGCCCGTTTGCGGCCATAAGCCGTCTGTCCCCCCATGCCGGAAATCATCTCCGGCGAATCATGCTTGTATTATCCCTTGATATGCAAGACGCAGATAAGCGTAAACAGCCGTCTCGCAGTAGCAAAGTCGACCTCGACCTTACCGTCCAGCCGTTCGATCAGCAATTCGGCAGCGTCATTATGTACGCCGCGCCGCGCCATATCGATGGTTTCGATCTCTGCGGCGGTCGCCTTTCGAATGGCCTGATAATAGCTGTCGCAGATCGCAAAATAGTCGCGAATAGGCCTTCTGAAGCGGCCTAGTGCGAGGATTAGCGTTTCAAGCGGCTGGCCGTCTTCGCGGCGGATGTTCCAGATAAGGCGGCCTTCCTGCACGCTCATATGCAGATCGAATGGGCCGGTATAATCACCCTGATATTCGCGCAGGGGTTTGAAGCTGTTTTCTTCGATGAGATCAAAAATCGCGACGCGGCGTTCTTGCTCGATATCGGCATTGCGCCACAATATCGTTGCTTCATCCAGCTCGACCTTGATGATCCGCGCATCGCCCATAATATCCTGTTAGCCGCTTGGGCTCTCGGAGCAAGGGGCGCAAAGAATTTTTCCACAGCTCTGTGCCGGATATGTCCCCGGACTTCTTTTCCTGCCCCCCTTGCGCGCGCCGTCTAACTGGTGGAGAAGACAGCCATGGCATCGCACCCGCAACTTGCCGCCGTCGATGATGGCGAAGGACAACGTCTGCCCCGCAATATCGAGGCGGAGGCGGCATTTTTGGGCGCGCTGTTGATCGACAACCGCATTGTCGAGGATGTTTCAATCAAGCTGACGCCCGAGCATTTTTTCGAGCCTTTGCATGGCCGTATCTATGAACAGATATTACGGCTGATCGATCGCAACATGCTGGTCACGCCGGTGACGCTGAAACCGTTATTTGAAGCCGATGAGGCGATGAAGGAGCTGGGCGGCCCGGGCTATCTTGTCAAGCTGACCGCCGATGGTGCAGGCCTGATTGGTGCACGCGATTTTGCGCAGCAAATCTATGATCTGGCGCTGCTGCGAGAGCTAATTTCGGTGGGTCGCAACCTTGTCGACGATGCGCTCGACACCAGCGTTGATGTTGATCCCAAGGGGCAGATAGAAAACGCCGAAAGCGCGCTCTACAAAGTGGCCGAAGGAGACGGCGAGAGCGGTTCGATGAAGACGTTTCTGGAGGCATCAACCGAAGCGATCAAGAATGTCGAGAAGGCGCTTAATTCGGGCGGAAATCTCTCCGGCGTGACCACGGGGCTGGACTCCATCAATTCAAAATGCGGCGGCCTGCATAAATCCGATCTGGTGATTATTGCCGGACGGCCCGGCATGGGTAAATCCTCTCTGGCCACTAATATTGCCTTTAACGCCGCGCGCCGGTGGGTGCAGGAGCGTAAGGACGAGATTGAGGAGGATAAGGGCGCCGGCGCGAAGGTTGCTATCTTTAACCTTGAAATGTCGGCGGATCAGCTTGCAACGCGTATTCTTGCCGAACAATCTGGCATCAGTGCCGAATTGCTCCGCATGGGCAAGATCAGCCGCGAGGATTTCCGGCAGTTAAGCCGGGCATCGCGTGAACTGCAGGACCTGCCGCTGTTTATCGATGACACCCCGGCGCTCACCATTGCCGCGCTTCGCACCCGCGCTAGGCGTCTTCAGCGGCGGCACGGAGTGGGCCTGATTATCGTCGATTACCTCCAATTGCTGCAAGGTTCTGGCCGCGGATCGAATGACAACCGCGTCAATGAAATTTCGGAAATCAGCCGGGGGTTGAAGACACTCGCCAAGGAACTGAATGTTCCTGTGATAGCGCTTGCCCAATTGAGCCGCGCGGTTGAACAGCGCGAGGATAAACGGCCACTGCTTTCGGATTTGCGCGAATCCGGTTCGATCGAGCAGGATGCCGACATGGTCTGGTTCATTTACCGTGAGGATTATTACGAGGCCAACAAGCAGCCCGATCCATCCGACGAAATGGCGCATGCGCAGTGGGTGGAAAAAATGGAGCAGGTGCACGGTATCTCAGAGCTTATCATCGCCAAGCAGCGGCATGGTTCAACCGGCAAAGTGCGGATGAAGTTCGAAGCCAAGATCACAAAATTCAGCGATCTGGCCGACGAACAATATGCCGATGGCGGATATGATTGAGATTTGAATCCGTTCTGTTTTGACGCTATCAGGATCACTGATCGATTCACCGCAACAAGCTTGCAAGCAGCGCTAGCATCTCCATTAGGAACAGCATGACCACAGCAACTCCTCATCTCCATTCGGTTGGTATCGTCGAGGAAGACATTGATTTCATGGGCCATGTCAACAATGCCCGCTATCTCAATTGGGTTCAGGACGCGGTGCTTGCACACTGGAACGAATTGGCCCCGCCCGAAACAGCAGCCAAATATCTGTGGGTCGCATTGAAGCATGAGATTACCTACCGCAAGCCGGCGTTTCTCGACGACGATATAGTCGCGACAGTGGTTCTCGAAAAGGTTCAGGGAGCGCGTAGCTTCTACGATACAGTAATCAGGCGCGGCGAAGAGGTGCTTGCCGAGGTGAAATCCAGCTGGTGCTGCATCGATGCCGAAACGCTGCGTCCCGCGCGGATTGCGAAAGAAGTGCAGGAGCATTTCTTCCAGCAAAAATAGCGGCGGCCCCTTAACACTCCCGATCATTCGCGCCGCTATGGCTCGCACAACACGTTGGTGCGCTGCAACGGCAAACCAGGATATTTTTTGGGGTCGGCGTAGTTTCACTTTAGCGCTGCGTGACCAACTGGAGGAAATCAGCTTTCCTGCGCGGCCTCGACGGATTCTACAATCTCATCGGCTTGCGCGCTGGCGGAGCCATAGTCATCTTCTTTCATGCCAATATTGATCACCGCCTTTGGCTCTTCATTTTCAGAAGAAACCACAGGATAGGCGCAGTAATCTGCGGCATAATAGGCGCTCGGGCGATGGTTGCCCGAAAGGCCGATGCCGCCAAAGGGGGCCGCTGAAGATGCGCCGTTGGTCGGCGCGTTCCAATTGACAATACCGGCGCGGCTATTGGCCCAGAATTCGTCATATTGCTGCGGTGTTCCGCCTAGCAGCGATGCCGAAAGCCCGAAGCGCGTATTATTTGCTTCGTCGATGGCGCGTTCGAAATCGGGAACGCGCACGACCTGAAGCAGCGGGCCAAATAGTTCAATGTCGGGGCGCTCGATCATGTCGGTTACGTCAATGATACCGGGCGTAATGAAGGGGCGTCCCTCGATCGGGCGCGCCATATGCTTGATCGGCTTGCCGCCATGGCTCATCAGCGCGACGAAGCTTTCAGTAAGCATGTCGGCAGCCTGATTGTCGATCACCGGCCCCATGAAGGGTGCCGGATCGCTATGCGGATCTCCGATAACAAGTCGGTCGGCAAGACGTTTCACCTCGGCAACAAGCGGATCATATAGTTCATCTTTGACGATCAGGCGGCGCGCGGCCGTACAGCGCTGCCCGGCGCTGGTGAAGGCCGATTGGATAACGATCACCGCGACGTTATGAATATCCTTTGTATCCCAAGCGATAATGGGATTGTTGCCGCCCATTTCGAGTGCCAGAATCTTGTCGGGCCGTTTGGAAAATTGTCTATGCAGCGAAAGGCCGGTTGGTGACGAGCCGGTAAACAGCAGGCCGTCAATGCCGGGATGGGCGGATAGCGCCTTGCCTTCCTCCGGGCCGCCATGAACGACGCGAACTACGCCTTCTGGAATGCCGGCCTTGCGGTAATAGTCGATTAGCATTTGGCCAACAGCCGGAGTTTTTTCCGAAGGTTTGAAAACAACAGCATTGCCCGCAATCAATGCCGGAATGATATGCCCATTTGGCAGATGCGCCGGGAAATTATACGGCCCCAGTACCGCTAGCACGCCGTGCGGCTTATGACGCAGGGCATTGCGGGCTCCCGGTTTCCCTTCGACGCGCCGCTGCGATGTGCGGTCAGCATAGGCCTTGACCGAAATATCGACTTTGTTGATCACAGCCTCAACCTCGGTGCGTGCTTCCCAAAGAGGCTTGCCGGTTTCGCGGGCGATCATGTCGGCAAATTTATCGGTATCGGCGCGGACGCGATTGGCAAAGCCGCGCACCCTTTCAAGGCGGTCAGAAAGCGAAGCAGCGGCCCATTTCGGCCAGGCTTCACGCGCAGCGGTAACCTCAAGGTCAGCGTCGCCAGCCTTGCCTTTCCAAAGTTCTGCGCCCGTTGCCGGTTCGTATGAAATCAGATCACTCAAATTGCGACTTTGCCCGCTGCTGCCCGAAAAATGGTTAATAACGCTATATGCCAAAGCGTGATAGCTATGTAAAATTGATATTTAATTACCAGTGAGCAGCTTACCAAAATCCCGGATTTGCGCGATCTTCGTCATCAGCGGCTGCCAATCATCGCCCTGCGCAATCGCATCCCAAATCTGCTCGACCTCGTCGATATGCATGGAGCATGGCTTTTTGGGCTTTTTTTGCGCGCCCGTGGCGGCTTCGCCTTGGTAATGCTCAAGTAACGTAAGAAAGCTCGAATACTGCTCATTGCTGCTTTTCTGCCGCGCATTGCTGCCGCCTCTATGGCGATGAAAAAATGTGTCAATTTCGATTTTGGCCGATCCCATGGCGCACTCGGCGGCTTCAACCAGCTGCCGGTCGCTGGGCTCGCTTTGTGACTTTATGCCCAGTCGCCATAAGAAGCGTTTGACGATGGCAGCCTGATACAGGGACGGGAACTTCTCCAGTGCTGCTATCAGGGGCGGGGCGTCGCTAATCAGGCGCAGCGCGACGGCGAGCTGGCCCAGATTCCAGTGCATCGTTTCGGTTTGCCTGCCAAAGGCATAAAGGCCATGTTCGTCAAAATAGGCAGCAGTGAAATTCGGATCCCAATGCGGCGTGAAACGCCATGGGCCATAATCGAAGCTTTCGCCCGTAATGTTGATATTGTCGGTGTTGAGGACACCGTGAACGAAACCGGCGACCATATAGGACGCTGCGAGATCGGCGATACGCAGCGCGGCCAATTCAAGCAATTGTGCGGCGGGGTTTTCTTGAGGTTCGGCATTATAGAATTGGCGCAGGCAATATTCGGTCAGCGCGCGCATCATGTCTTCGCCGCGTTCAAAGGCGATGCGCTGAAAACTACCGATGCGGATATGGCTATGCGAAAGCCGGACAAGCACGGCTGAGCGCGTCGGCGAAGGCTCATCACCGCGCCATAATTCCTCGCCGGTTTCAACGATGGAGAATGTCTTGGATGTGTCGACGCCCAACGCTTCGAGCATTTCGGTCGCGAGCAATTCGCGCACCGCACCCTTCAATGTCAGCCTTCCGTCGGCCTCGCGGCTATAGGGCGTGGTGCCGCTTCCCTTTGTGCCGAGATCGACAAGCCGCCCCAGATGGTCACGCATTTGTGCAAATAGAAAGCCTCGCCCATCGCCGATCTGCGGGTTATAGACACGAAACTGATGGCCGTGATAGCGCAGCGCTAATGGCTGCGGCAGATTATCTGGCAACGGCGCAAAGCGGGCGAAATGGCCGATCCAATCGCTGTCTGGCAAATCGCTCAGCCCGACGGTGGCGGCCCACCTGTCATTGCGCCAGCGCAAGACAGCCTCGGGGAATTGCGCAGCGGCCACCGGATCACCAATTTTCGCGCCAAGGCTGGTGATTTGCGGATCAGCTTTGTAGGGAGCAGCAATGGGTTTGATTTGCATGCCCCTGTGTGTGAGGGCGATGCGACAGAAAGGCAAGCATGGCGCGCGCGAAAATACTGCATCTACACTCCACCTTTGATCTGGGCGGCAAGGAAGCGCGCACGGTCAAGCTGATGAACCATTTTGGCGATGAGGCAGAGCATACATTGCTCGTCGGCGATATGGCGGCGCTTGGCGCGCGCGATGCCATAGACCCCGGCGTGCGCGTAGAATTCCCCGGTAGCGCCGCGCCGTCGCTACTGGGCATGCCTGCGCTAGGGCGATATCGAGAGCTTGCCCGCTATTTCAGGGATTTCGATCTGCTGCTCAGCTATAATTGGGGCGCCATGGACGGGGTGATGGCCCACACATTGCTTGGCGGCAATTCGCAAGTCCCCGCGCTCATCCACCATGAGGACGGCTTTAACGAGGATGAGAATGAGAAGCTGAGCACGAAGCGCAACTGGTTTCGCACTATTGCGCTGCGCCGGAGCGAAGCGTTGGTGGTGCCATCACAGACGCTTGAAAATATAGCGCGCAGCCACTGGTATCAGGGCGAAGGCAAGGTGGTTCGTATCCCCAATGGCATCGATGTGGCAGCGTTTCAGGCCGCGCCAGCACCCGATGCCTTCCCCGGCCTGCAAAAGCGCAAAGGCGAGATACTGGTTGGCACGGTGGCCGGTCTTCGCGCGGTCAAAAACCTCCCGCGGCTGGTGCGCTGCGTCGCTGCTGCCGGCGATAACATCACATTGGCGATAGCCGGAGAAGGCCCGGCCAGGGTCGATATTCAGCGTGAGGCTGACAGTCTGGGGATATCGAGCCGGGTCATCATGCCCGGATTTCTGCCTGAGCCGTCTCATTTTACCGGGCTGTTCGACATCTTCGCGCTGTCTTCGGATAGCGAACAATATCCGATCTCTCTGGTAGAGGCGATGGCGGCGGGCTGCGCCGTGGTATCAACCGATGTCGGTGATGTTCGCAATATAGTGGCGGAGGCGAACCGCCCCTATATTATCCCTCGCGGTGATGAGGCGCGGTTTTCCGAAGCAATAGCGACGCTTGCCGCCGACGATGGTTTGCGAAAAAATTTGGGTCAGGAAAATGCCCGGCTGGCACATCGCGAGTATCAGGAGGACGCGATGTTCAACCGATATCGAAAGCTGTACGGTGATGCGATGGGCCGCGCGGATTTTGCGCGACAGCGCTAGCGATATGTTCTAATCGGCTTTGAAAAGGCGCGGGGATGCGCCGGGTGCGCACAATTAAGGGGCAGGTTTGGTGTTAAATGGTCTAAAACCCATCAACTATGGTGGCAAGGAAGTCTGGCCGTTGATCGAGGGCGGTAAGGGTGTTTCGGCCACCAACCATGCCAGCTCGGGCGCGTGGGCGGCGGCTGGCGGCATCGGCACGGTCTCGGCAGTAAACGCCGATAGCTATGACGAGCTGGGCGATGTTATCCCGCAAATTTATCATGGCCGCAAGCGCGCAGACCGGCATGAAGAGCTGATCAAATATGCGATTGATGGCGCGAGTGAGCAGGTCATACGCGCCTATGATATCGCTTCGGGCAAGGGCGCTATCAATATCAATGTGCTGTGGGAAATGGGCGGCGCACAGGAAATTTTGCACGGTATTCTAGAACGCACAAAGGGCATGGTCACGGGCATTACCTGCGGCGCAGGGATGCCCTACAAATTGTCCGAGATTGCCGGGCAGTATCAGGTCAACTATCTGCCGATTATTTCTTCGGCGCGGGCCTTCAGGGCGCTCTGGAAGCGGGCCTACCACAAGGTTCCCGAATTGCTGGCTGCGGTGGTTTATGAAGACCCGTGGCTTGCGGGCGGGCATAACGGCCTTTCCAATGCAGAAGACCCGCTTGAGCCGCAGGATCCGTATCCGCGCGTCAAAGCTTTGCGCGATGTCATGCGGGGCGAGGGCATATCGGATGACGTGCCGATTATTATGGCCGGCGGCGTTTGGTATCTGCGCGAATGGGAAAACTGGCTCGACAATGAAGAGCTTGGCCAGATCGCTTTCCAGTTCGGCACGCGGCCGCTGCTGACCAAAGAAAGCCCGATTCCCGCGGGATGGAAAGACCATCTTACCAAAATACCTGAAGGCGGCGTGCTATTGCATAAATTTTCGCCCACCGGATTTTATTCGAGCGCGGTCATCAATCCCTTCTTGCGCCAGTTGCAAGCGCGCTCCGAACGCCAAATACCCTTTTCCACAGAGCAAGCAGGCGATCACACCGTGTTGCTCGATGCCGGAGTGCGGGCGAAGAATTTCTGGGTCACCCCGCATGATTTGCAGCGGGCACGCGGATGGGATGCGCGCGGTTTTTCAGCTGGATTGAAAACGCCGGACAATACGCTGGTATTCGTGACGCCCGATGAGCGCGACGTAATCCGCAAGGATCAGACTGATTGCATGGGCTGCCTTTCGCATTGCGGCTTTTCCGCATGGAAGGACCATGACAATAACACCACCGGAAAGCTCGCCGATCCGCGGTCATTCTGTATTCAAAAAGCGCTGCAAAATATCGCGCATGGTGAGGGCATTGATGAAAATTTGATGTTTGCGGGTCACAAGGCTTACGAGTTTGGCAAAGACCCCTTCTATTCGAACGGATTTGTGCCGACGGTCAAGCAACTGGTCGACCGGATTTTGACAGGCGACTGATTTTCGCAGGCAATTCGTTAACGGCTGGTTGACCTTCTTCTGCTACAAAATGTTGTAGTTAAGGAAAAGAGTCCCACATGAGCTTTGCCGACCATAGCCAGTTCCGAAAAGTAGCGCCAGCGCGCATCGATCAGCGCGGCGAGATGCGTCACTCTGTTTTCCTCAAAAAAGCCAAGCTACGCGGCAAAGCAAATCACGAAGAAGTAGAAGCTGCGCTTGTCGATCTGTCTTCCTTTGGCTGCCGCCTCGCTGTCGAGGGCAGATATCCCGCAGGATCGCGTCTGATGCTCCGCTTTTTTGATCGCGAACCGATGGCTGCAACAGCGGTCTGGGGCAAGGGCGGCCAAATTGGCTGCCGCTTTGAAACGAAAATCGAATGCTCCCTGTTTCGCGCTCTAACCATCAGCGAGATCTAGACTACAGGCTGCTAACTCTAGTTTTTCACCAAGCGTTCAGTCCATATCCCAGGCCCGCTCGCCGTGGCTGGCAATGTCGAGGCCATCGCGTTCGGCATCTTCGCTCACCCGCATCGGGATCACCATCGACACCATATAACCGATGACCAGCGTAACTACGGCGGACCATGCCGCAACCGCGCCGACCGCCTTTATCTGAACCCATAGCTGGCTGCCCATTCCCATACCTTCGATATAGCCCTGGCCGTCAAAACTGCTGCTCGCCAGTACGGCAAGCAAGATTGACCCCATGATGCCACCAACGCCGTGCACCGCGAAGACATCAAGCGAATCGTCAATACCAAGCGTATTCTTGATCAGCCCGACGGCGTAGAAGCAGACCGATCCCGCCAGCACGCCAAGGATCAGCGCGCCTAGCGGACCAACGCTACCAGCAGCCGGCGTTATCGTTGCTAGCCCGGCAATCGCGCCTGTCGCAAAGCCTACGGCAGTTGCTTTGCCGACCTTTATTTTCTCGATAAATATCCAGACCAGCGCCGCCACCGACGCGGCGAAATGGGTATTGATGATTGCGGTTCCTGCGCCAAAATCATTGGCTGCCAATGCCGATCCGCCATTGAAGCCGAACCAGCCCACCCAGAGCAATCCTGCGCCCATCATCGCCATCGCCGGGCTATGTGGGAGCATGAGTTTTTTTGGAAAACCCGTACGCTTGCCCATCATTACAGCGACGACCAGCGCGGAAACACCTGCGGTTGTGTGGACGACAATACCGCCCGCAAAATCGACGACATTGTCGGCAAACAGCCAGCCGCCGCCCCAGACCCAATAGGCGACCGGCGCGTAGACCATGATGCTCCACAGCGCGCAGAACGCGACGACCCAGCCGAAACGCGCACGTTCCACCCAGGCGCCGACTATCAAAGCCGGCGTGATGATAGCAAAGGTCATCTGGAACATGGCGAAGACCGCCTCGCCGATCGACATCCCTTCGCGCACCGCATCAAGGTTGGCGAACATGAAATTTGAAAGGCCGCCCAAGAAACCGCTTTCGCTCGGCGAGAAGGCAATTGAGTAGCCAACGACGACCCAGAGCACCGAAACGATTGCCGCAATCGCGCCGCATTGCACCATCACCGAAAGGAAATTCTTTGCGCGCACCAGCCCGCCATAAAATAGCGCAAGACCCGGCAGCGTCATAAGCAGGACAAGTGCGGTTGCTGTTAACACCCATGCGGTGTCGCCGCTATCGGGCTGCACCGCGCCCGCAATCTCCTGCGCGCGCGCCGGGAACGCCGCTGTCAGCGCGCCAACCGTCATTCCGATCTTTAAGAATTTATGCATTTCCATCCCCTGCAACTATAATGTCGCGCGTTAAACGAGCGAAGTTTTCAAAATGCCCATAGCAAAATTCTGACCTTTGGAAATTGGGTTAAGCATCAAAATTGTGGAAATAGTTGGAAGTAAGCCGCCAACTGCTATTTTAATCGAGCCCCTCAAGCACCTGATCGGGGGGGCGGTGGCCATCGGCCCAAACACGGATATTGGTAATCACGCGCTCACCAGATGCGGTGCGGCCTTCAAAGGTCGCACTGCCCAAATGCGGGATTAGCACGATATTGGAAAGTGCCAGCAATCGCGGATTGACCGCCGGTTCATGCGTGTAGACATCGAGGCCTGCCCCTGCGATGCGCCCATTCTCGAGCGCCGTAACCAGCGCTTCCTCGTCGATCAGCTCGCCGCGCGATGTATTGATCAGATAGGCCTCCGGCTTCATCATCTCGATGCGTTTTGCGGACAGCAAATTTTCGGTCTCACGGGTTAGCGGGCAATGGAGCGAAATAATGTCAGAGCGTGCCACCAGCCGGTCGAGATCGGGTTCCCATGTAACGCCCAGATCATCCTCCAGCGAGGACGGCAATCGTTTGCGCTTATTATAGAGGATATCTAGGCCGAAACCGCGTGCGCGCCGCGCCACAGCTTCGCCAATCCGGCCAAAGCCGACGATACCAAGTGTCTTTTCACCGACCCGGTGACCCAGCATCCCGCTTGGCCGCCAGCCTTTCCAATTGCCCGACCGTACCAGTTTTTCACCCTCGGCAAGCCGGCGCGGGACAGACAGGATGAGCGCCATGGTAAGGTCGGCAGTGTCGTCGGTAAACACGCCGGGTGTATTGGTGACCAGAATACCCTTCGCCTTCGCCGCCTTCAGGTCGATATTATTCACACCGGCACCGAATTGCGCAATCAGCCTTAGCCGGTCTGGCGCGGAATTGATAAGCTGCGCGTCGATCTCGTCCGTTACCGTTGGAACAAGCACGTCGCAATCGGCCATCGCGGCGGCCAATTCTTCGCGCTGCATCGCCTTGTCATCGCCATTCAGCCGAGCATCGAACAATTCCGCCATCCGCGCTTCCACTGCGGGGAGCAGCTTGCGGGTGACAATGATGCGCGGATTTTCAAGACGTTTCTGCTCGGCCATATTTTTGCGTTAGGCGCGATTTTTGTGAAATCGTCAAGCAGACAGTCTTGCGCTGCCTGCATGGCTTCCACTATAGGACGCACGACGAGGGTTGATATGTTCGGTAATGATATGAAGAATTTGGTAAAAATTTCGGTTGCCGCATTGCTGCTCGCTTCTTCCGCTGGCATCGCGCAGTCGCAGAAAAAAACACCCTATTGGGCATCGGTAAAAGCCGATGAAGCGCGGATGCGGACTGGGCCGAGTACCGAATTTCCGATCAAGTGGGTGTATAAGCGCGAAAACCTGCCGGTGAAGGTTGTTGCGGTTCACAGCATCTGGCGCAAGATTGAGGATCCGGACGGCGATCAGGGCTGGATGCATGTGAGCCTGCTCAGCCCGTCGCGCACGGCGATGGTTTTGGGAACCTCAGTGGCCGCGCTGCGCGAAAGCCCGGTTGCCACTTCCCGAATTAGCTGGCGGGTTGAACCGGGCGTTGTCGGGCAAATTAGCGAGTGTGACAAAGGGTGGTGTCGTTTCGATAACAAGGGCCGCGCCGGATATATTGAGGCAGGCAGGCTGTATGGCGACGAAGCTCCTTAAGGCTCTCACTTCCCACATCTAAGGTGGACTTTTCACAAGTTTTCGATAGGCGCAGCAGCCTATGAAAATATCTTCACGCTTGATCACTGCCCTGACAGCCGCTGCGATGGTCGCCGGTTGTTCGTCGCCTCAAACCGGGGAGGTTGCTGTTTCCAGCAAACCTGTTCCAGATGAAGGCAAGCAAGCGGCCTGCGCAAACAAGACTGCTTCGGGTCTTGGTTATACCATTTTGAAGGCAGGCAAGGGTGCATCACCGACGATGCGCGACGGCGTCACGGTTAGTTATCGCGGCACATTGCCGACAACGGGCGAAGTTTTCGACGCAAACGAGAAAGCAAACTTCCCGGTTGCCGGGGTGGTTGCTGGTTTTGGCGAAGGACTACAATTGATGCAGCCCGGCGGACGTATCCGCCTGTGCATTCCCGCCGCGCTTGCCTACGGTGAGAGCGCAGCGGGCTCAATACCACCAAATTCAGATCTTGAATTCGAGGTGGACTTGCTTTCGGTGCAACCCGGGCCGGCCGAAAGGCTGGCGGCAATCGCAGAGCGAAAATGCGACCAGCGCACAGCGTCGGGGCTGGGTTATCAGAAATTGCGCGCGGGCAAAGGCGCGTCTCCCAGTGATGATGATACCGTGCGCGTCGGCTATGCCGGATATTTCCTTTCCGATGGTGAATTGTTTGATAGTAGCAATGCCTCCGCATTTCCTGTGGCCCGCGTTATCAAGGGCTTTGGGGAGGGCGTGATGCTAATGAACCGCGGCGCGAAATACCGCCTGTGTATCCCGTCACGACTGGGTTACGGTGACAAGGACAAAGGCCCAATCCCGGCAAATTCAAACCTGATCTTCGTCGTCGAGCTGTTGGAGTTTTAACTCTGGCATTCGCTGACCTAATTAACCCAAGACTCACAATGAGGCCGCTGCTACCAACCGGCCATGTCTGACGATTCCCAACCTGCGCAAAAACACCTCTACCTCGTCGATGGTTCGGCCTTTATTTTCCGTGCTTATTACAGCCTGCCGCCGCTGACCAATCCCGCCGGCACGCCGGTCGGTGCGATATTGGGATATACCAATATGCTGTGGAAGCTGGCTGATGATCTGCACGCCGCCGATGGGCCGACACATTTGGCGGTTATTCTGGACAAATCGGGGACGAGTTTTCGCAACGAAATCTACGATCAATATAAGGCCAATCGCCCGCCAGCACCGGAGGATTTGAAGCCGCAATTCCCGATCATCCGCGACGCCACCCGCGCCTTTTCGCTGCCGATGGTGGAAGAAGAGAATGTCGAGGCGGATGATATGATTGCCGCCTATACCAAAGCGGCAGTTGCGGTCGGCTGGAAGGTGACTATCGTTAGCTCTGACAAGGATCTGATGCAGCTCATCGAAGACGGTGTCGATATGTTCGACACGATGAAAGACAAGCGCATCGGCCCGGGGGAAGTTACCGAAAAATTCGGTGTCGGGCCGGAACTGGTCGGCGATATGCTCTCGCTGATGGGCGATAGCAGCGACAATATTCCCGGCGTTCCCGGCATCGGGCCAAAGACCGCGACCAAGCTGCTCGTCGAGCATGGCAGCCTTGACGGCGTGCTCGCAGCGGCGGCGGATATGAAGCCATCGAAGATGCGCGACAATCTGATCGAGCATGAGGATAAGGCGCGGCTTTCGCGCGTGCTGGTTACTCTCAAAGAGGATTGCCCGCTGCCCATCGTGCTCGATGATATGGAATTGAAGGCAATCCCCGAAGAACCGTTGGTTGAATTTTTGCAACATCATAATTTCAAGGCGCTGCTGCGGCGGATTGGCCATGTCGCCGATACCGATGCGGCGAATAGGGCAATCGCCGGACAGCCCAAGGCGACTACTGCCGGGGATGGCGCGGCAGCAGCTCCAGCGCAGGGAAGCGCGTCAAGCCCGCCCGAAATGCCGCCGATTGATGTCGAGAAATATGCCTGCGTCACAACGCTCGATGCGCTTGATGAGTGGATTGCCAAAGCGCGGGAGGCTGGCGTTGTTGCCTTCGATACCGAGACAGATAGCCTCGAGGCGGTCACCGCAACATTGGTTGGCTTTTCGCTCGCCACCGCACCGAACGAAGCTTGCTATGTGCCGTTGCAGCATGGCGGAACAGATATGTTCGCCGAGAAGCCCGAGCAGATCGCGCTTAGGGATGCACTGGCGCGGCTCAAGGGTTTGCTCGAAGATGACAGCATCCTCAAAGTCGGTCAAAATCTCAAATATGATATCTCGGTTCTGGCGCAGCATGACATCACGATCGCGCCGCTCGACGATACCATGGTGATGAGCTTCAATCTCGATGCGGGCCAGCATGGCCACGGGATGGACGAGCTGTCAAAACTGCATCTGGAGCATGAATGTATCAGCTATAAGAGCGTGACCGGCACGGGTAAAAGCAAGATCAGCTTTGCCGAAGTGCCGCTCGTCGAAGCGACCAAATACGCCGCCGAAGATGCCGATGTGACATTGCGGCTGTGGCATCATTTCAAGCTGCGGATGAGCCCGGAGAAGGCGGCGCGCGTCTATGAGATGGTCGACCGGCCAGTTATCGCGGTGCTGAGCCGTATGGAGTGCAGGGGCATCAAGGTTGATCGCGCCGTATTGTCGCGGCTGTCGGCGGAATTTGCCAGTGAGATGGAGAGGCTGGAGAAGCAAATCCACGGCCTGGCGGGGCAGGAATTTGCGATCGGTAGCCCCAAGCAGCTTGGCGATATTCTCTTTGACAAAATGGGCCATAAGGGCGGCAAGAAGGGCAAGTCGGGGCAATATTCAACCGATGTGACGGTGCTCGAAAATCTGGCTGGCGGGGGCGTGGAGATTGCCGGTAAGGTGCTCGAATGGCGGCAGCTTGCGAAGCTGAAATCCACCTATACAGACGCGCTGCAACAGCAGATCAATCCAAAGACCCACCGCGTGCATACCAGCTATAGCCTCACCGGCGCGCAGACAGGGCGGCTTTCCTCCACCGATCCGAATTTGCAGAATATCCCGATCCGCACAGAGATCGGCCGGCAGATCCGCGATGCTTTTGTGGCCGAGGAAGGCAATGTCATCCTCGCCGCCGATTATAGCCAGATCGAACTGCGCCTCGCCGCGCATATCGCCGATGTGCCGGAATTGCGAGAAGCTTTTGAGCAGGGCGAGGATATCCACAATCGCACTGCACAGGCTCTGTTTGGCGAGGTCAACCGCGATACCAGAGGCCGCGCCAAAACGATCAACTTCGCTATTCTCTACGGCATTTCGCGCTGGGGCCTCGCCAAACGGCTAGAGGTAACGCCCGAAGAAGCGCAAGCGATGATCGATGCCTATTTCAAAAGCTTCCCCGGCATCAGCGGCTATATCCAGGAAACATTGGAAAGCGTGCGTGAGAGGGGCTTTAGCGAGACGTTGTTTGGCCGCAAAACATGGTTCCCGCGTATCAAATCCTCGAACGGCACCGAACGCCAAGGCAGCGAACGCGCCGCCATCAACGCGCCGATACAAGGCACCAGCGCGGACATCATCAAACGCGCCATGGCAAGGATGGACAATGCGCTGGCTGAGGCAGGGCTTGGCCATGTGCGGATGCTATTGCAGGTGCATGATGAATTGGTGTTTGAATTACCAAAGGGCGATGTTGATGCGGCGAGCAAGGTGATCGAAACAGTGATGGCAGGTGCAGCGGAACCAGCGGTGAAGTTAAGCGTACCGCTGGGTGTGGATATTGGCACGGGGAAGAGTTGGGGTGAGGCGCATTGATAGGGGAGTCCAAAACAGGTCAGGAAACGCCGGAGTGGTATTTCCCCAACGTTCCCCAGCCTAGTGACGATGATTGGTTGAGGTTGAGTAGAGCCAGCAATTTCAATCCTTTGTTTTTTGATTGGTTCCAATGGACAGGAATCATATCGACTACGATTGCCTTTATTCAACCTGACTCACAAGATTTTGATGGCTTGTCGGATAGAGATTACGCGTTGTTGTCCTCAATGCTTGTCAGGTGCTCAAGGCTTGTGAAATCCATAATGGCGTTAACTCACGAAGGAGAAAATGGTGAAACAGCCTCTATTATCCAAAGAAGCTTGGAAGAAACAGCGATTAAAATCATGTGGTTATGCAAGCGTGATACAAGCGAAAGAGTGCGCAGATATATTTCCGACGGTTTGAAAGTGGAATTGGAATTCGAGAAGATAATTAGAAAAACTGTGGCAGAAAATGAGGGGTTGGAAACTGAACTTGAGGAGAGAATGCTGCGTTCAATCCAAAACCACATTGATGCTGCTTCAATCTCGCGAGAGGAAATAGGCAAATCTAAAAAAATGCCTGATATGGCAGCAATTCATCAAGATGTGTCTTCGGATCCGAAGGGAAGCCGACTAGGCTATGTAGTCCAGCAGAGGTTAGGTTCGCACGCAGTACATGGCAATTGGCCGAGCTTGAGAAGAGATTATCTGACGAAATCAGAGATTGAAGGGTATAGTCTGCAACCGAATGCGGAGCCTGTAGAATTTCACGTCAATCAATTCATGTCAGGAGCCCGCTATGTCATATTGGCCGCCAAAGCCTATGTTGGCTTTTGTCTTGTTGATAAATCACTTAATTCGTTCAACAATATGTTGCTGGCTGCAGAAGAAGAGCTTCTGGTTCAATATGACAAGGCAATAAAATTTGGCCTTTGAAGCAGGCCGCCAATATACCAAGCGCCTGCTGTGCTCGCCGAAAACCCTCTACCGCAACCGTACTGACAGCTTTCCAACTTGGTTAGGCTGACGCTGTTTTCCCAAACCAGTCCCCCGTCACTTCATCCATCGGGAACATCATCTCGATCCGCATTTCGCTCGCCCTTAGTTCTTGCACAGAGCCGAATTGCGCGATTGTTGAGAAGAGTGACAGGCGGGTTTTGCCGAGGGTGAATATGGTGGGGATGACGGCTTGATCGAGATTGATGTCGGCAATGTTGCTTGCCTTTATCCGCTCATGCGCCGCGATGCGCTCGGCCATGGCGGACAGCGTCTCGTCGCCGCCATATTCGGCAATTTCGCTACGCAGGCGGGTGAGGAAGAGGATCGCTACCTCTTCCCAATTTTCGATCAGTCCGCCATCGGCAGTCCCCATCAAAAGCTCCATCATATTGGCTTCTGCGAGCGGCGGAGCAAGCGCCATCAGCATGGCTGCGCCCTTATTCGCCGATATTATATTCCAATGCCGGTCGATAACCACGCCGGGATAGGGATCATGTGCATCGAGCATCGTTGCAACCGCTTGCCGGACGGGCTCAAGCTCCGGCGCGTTATGCGGGATTTCGGGGAAGGCGGCGGCAAATCCGGCTGCGTGCAACGCCTGATTGGTGATCGGGCGGGGAAGCTCCATGGCCCGGGACAGGCGCAACACCATTGATTTACTCGGATTGGACCGGCCCGATTCGAGAAAGCTCAAATACCGCGCAGACATCTCCGCCTCCATCGCCAGTTGCAACTGGCTAAAGCGCCGTATGCCGCGCCATTCCTTTAGCATCTTTCCAAATGCGTTCATTGCATCCTCCTCGTCGCCTTTCATTATGGCTGCAAATTCTTCTCATTACACTTACCTGCGAGGTAATTGTTTTACCTATCTCTATCTGCTTGACCGATGGCATCATTTGAACAGGAGAATATCCATGTCACCCACTTCCGCTGCACGCTTCATGCGCATAACCGCAATCATTTCGATCATCACCGGCATTTTGTTTGCGCTTGCGGTCGTCGCTGATCCGACCGGATTGACTGACTATTTTTTCCAACTGGTCTCGTCGGGCGATCAGGGATTGGCAGGCATCGCAACGCCCGAGGCGAAAGTGGCATTGGCGATTGCGGGCGGGCTGTTTGCCGGTTTCTCTGCCTTTTTTCTGTTCCTCGTTGCCCCTGCGATTGAGGCCTATGACACCCGCATGATCCGGGGCGGGCAGATTTCGCTGCTCGTATGGTTTGTGACCGACAGCACTGCATCGATTGCCGGTGGCAATACTGCCAACGCGGTGGCCAATGTCGGCTTTCTGGTGCTGTTTATGCTGCCGATGGCGCTCGTAAAAGCGCCAGAAGTCCAGGCCAGCTGAAGGCCGGAAATTTGTCGCGCTGCCGAGGTTTCCAATCAGAAGCTATATCGAACAGATGCCGTTGCCGAGGTTTCCTCATCATCGATGATTTGGATGCCGCCGCGGGCGACCCGCGCACGGCGAGCATTGAGGCCGAGATTGGTTGATAGCCCGCGGGCAATGTCATAGCCTATGCCCACTGCGGCTGATGCTTCGCTGGTTCCATCAAGTTCACCATAGTGACCGCCGGCTGAAAGCGAGAACGAGCCAACCTTGGTTTGCCCTCCGCCGGAGACAAACCAGCGGTCCACATTGATGCCGCCGCCATCAAAATTTTCATAACTTATGCCCAGATCAAACAGGCTGCTTCCGAAAATCACTTCGCCAACTGCACCAACCGAGGTGGTTTGGAGATTGGCAAGGCCATCCGGCGTCAGATAGTGCGAACGCCCAAAGCGCGTAGCGAAGCGATAATCTTTGCTGCCCAGTGGCCGCTGGTATTCCGCGCCAACCTCGAAATCACCGTCACCATCGACGATGCCGGTTACGATAACCGGGCCGAAACGCCCGCTATAACCGCCACCCCAGCGACCGATGCTGCCGTAAAAATCATCATAGGCAAGCGCGGCGTGACCTACCCCGCGGCGGCGGCGTGTGCTCTCACGAACAAGCCCGCCGACATTGCCGCCGACCAGCGTTCCCCAACTCGTGCGGATATAGCCCGCGACATTGTCAGTATAGTCGTCCACATTTTCGGCATATTGACCGAAATAGGCAACACCGACATTCCAGCGATTGCCAAGCTGCATTTCGGCATTCACCTCAAAATTACCGGTAAAGCCGACACCGACATCGCCAAAATGGACGCCATCTTCAATTTCCAACGTAACCGGCACGTCAACTACGCCTTTCACCTCAACGGTGGCTGCGCCGATCTCAAATGCCAGTGGTTCTTCGAGCGAGGCCAGGTCGTCATAATTGACGCTCGGCTGCGCATAGGCGCTAGCAGGCGCGAATACAGCAATCGGCCACAGGGACGTCGCAAATTTGTTGTTCAATATTGCCATGGGTTACACCCTCGGCCGGAAGAATTTGGCGTGGGCGTTGCGGGAGATGGCGATACCGGCCGTCATTGCCGCTTTGTGATCGGTCAACCAGTGGACGCCGCCATATAAGCGGCTCCAGCCATTTTCTTCCGCTGCCTGGCTCAGGCTCGTCCAATGGCGGGTGCGCCCCCGCAATTTCGGCCAGAGCACTTGATCGGGCGACTGGTGCGAAAAGTTCACACGATCGCTGCCAAGGATAGTCGCGATCATTTCCGCCGCTGCCGCACCGAATGTCGAATGGCCCGACGTATAGGCCGGGAATTCAGGTGTCGGAATATAGCTATTCCAACTTTTTTGTCGCTGGACACGCGGATCGCCATTGCCGAATTTTGGCGCGCGATGCCGGATCGCCGTTTCCGGTCGGATCACGTCATAGCGGTATTTATTGTCCCACGCATGGATCGAGGCATCGGCCTGCGTCATGCCGAGCAGCGCCATCGCACGCGCCCATTCGATGAAACTCATCCCGCGATCCTGCAACACCTGGATCGCGATGAGCGCGAAGTGACCTGGCGGGGTGATGCCCCACGGCCCATCTTCCCAGAATAGAGCGATCTCGGACTGATCGGCTGTGCGAATGGGGCTGTCAGAGCCGCCCAGTTCCCGCACCATTGCAAATTCCTCGGCAAATTCGGGACTTGCCGGATCGTGAAAGGGAGCCGCGCCGAAATTTCGTACATCGCCGATCGTCCAAGGCGTTATCTGCCCATGGCCGGGGAAAAGCGGTCTTGAAAAGCTGTCGAAAGCGGGGCCCGGCTTGGCGCTGTAGAAGGGGCCGGTCGGGGTCCAGCGCAGGGCGTCCTTACGGCGCTGATAGCGATTAAGGTAGAAATTGACTTTGCTGGGCTGCGAACCATCGCGGGTGCGCATCTTCACGACATGCAAACCAACCTTGCGGCCCCATTCGATCCCCTGCGACTTGGCCGCATCATTGGGAAAGAGATTTTTGAATTTTGCGCGTTCGCCTAGAAAAGGCTGCTGGAATACTTGGGAGGCTGCGGTGGCGAAAGCGACGCCATAGGCAACTTCAGCGTCAGCGCCCAGCGGTCCCTGACCAATACCAAAAGGATCGTCATAGGCACCAATGATGCTGTTGGCGGCAAGGAAGCCAGCGACGGTTGGCATTGCGAGATTGTAGGCAGCGCGCGGTGGAGGCACCCGCTGATCGCGGATCTGTTGCAATATAACATCCATCCACCATGTGACCATATTCTGGTTCTGCGGAGCCAGAATGGGCGTCAGGTATGATGCACGCTCGCCAAAAGGCGCGGTGCAACCCGTCAGCAGCGGTGTCATCGTAATAGCACCTGCCACACCTGTTCCGGCGAGAAATTTGCGTCTCGTTAAATCCATTGTTGCCCCTTGTCGCTGGAATCATGCGAAACCGGCCTGAAGCGCAAAGTGTTAGCAACAACAGGTAAAAACCTATTTAACGATGGAAGGATGCAGCTCGGAGATTACGCGACTACTGCAGACGCGTCCAAAACCCGCTTTCCTAACCGCGTTTGCGCGCCTGCCGGTAAGTGCCGAGCAACCGCACGGAGTTGCAGTGGAATGCCAGCTCTTCGAGTGCGCGGTCGACGGCGGGGTCGCCCGGCGCGCCGATGATATCGGCGAAGAATTCGGTTGCGGAGAAGCTGCCGCCATTCTGGTAGCTTTCCAGCTTGGTCATATTGACGCCATTGGTGGCAAACCCGCCCATCGCCTTATACAGCGCGGCGGGGATATTCTTCACTTCAAAGATGAAGGTGGTCATCAGCGTGCCATTGCCAGCAGCAAAGGCCGCAGCTTCTCGCGCAAGCACTACAAAGCGCGTCATATTGTGACCGGCATCCTCGATATTCTGTGCAACCATTTGAAGGCCGTAAAGATCGGCGGATATGCTTGGCGCAATCGCGGCGGCGCCATCATCATTGCTTCCCGCGACGTATGCCGCTGCTGCTGCTGTGTCAGCATAGGCAACCGGAATGATGCCGCGCTGGCGCAGATAACCGCGGCATTGGCCGAGCGCCTGCGGATGGCTCATCGCGCTCGTCAGTTTCGCTGTTCTATCCTTTGCCATCAGGCAATGATGGATAGGCATGAAATATTCGGCAATGATAGAAAGCCCGCTTTCGGGCAGCAGGAAGTGAATATCTGCAACGCGGCCATGCAGGCTGTTTTCGATGGGGATAATCGCGCGGTCGGCCTTGCCATCCTTCACAGCATCGATCGCATCTTCAAACGAAAAGCATGGCAGCGGTAGACACTCGCCGTCATATTCCATCGCCGCGATATGCGAGTTGGCACCCGGTGCACCTTGAAAGGCAACCGCGCGCGGGGGATCGGATGCCGCTATGCCGGACATCTTCTTTACCTGTTTGAGGGCAAGGTCGGGAAAGCTGTTCATTGCGGTAAAGCGCGATAGGGGAGCGCCGCGAGGCGGGCAAGCCACTTTAATTGCGATGATCGCGAAAGCCCGTGTGATCACATCGGCACTTGCACGCGAAAAGAAGCGGTATTAGAGGGACGGGAGATTCATTTTATCCGTGCAGGATTTGCCGTTCCTGCCATTTGACCGGGGCCTTTTGAAGAATGAGTGACAGTAACACAATTGTTGGCTGGATATTGGGCGCGGGCATCGCTGCTCTTGGTTCGAGCATCCTGTTTGGTGAAGTTTTCCATGTCGAAGCACATGGCGAAAAAATGGGCTATGAAATTCAGGGCGTGGAAAGCTCTGGCGAGGGCGCAGCCGATGCCGCCGTGCCGTTGCCAGTATTACTGGCCAGCGCAGACATGGCAAAGGGCGAAGCGACCTTTGCCAAATGCACCGCTTGCCATACCTCAAATGCTGGCGGCGCGGACGGTGTGGGGCCCAATCTGAACGGCATATTGGGTAAGGGCCTTGCGTCCGGCAGCTTTGCTTATTCGAGCGCACTCAAAGAAGTCGGCGGCAGCTGGGACTTTGAAAAAATGGACAAGTGGATTGCCAGTCCGAAAAAGTTTGCGACCGGTAACAAGATGAGCTTCCCGGGTATCGGCAATGCGGAGGAGCGCGCAAATCTGCTGCTCTATATCAACTCTCAGGGTTCAAACCTTCCGCTTCCTGCTGCACCTGCCGTTGAGGAGGCTTCCGGTGAAGACGAAGCTGCTGCGGAAGAAGCCGAGTGATAGTCAGGCCGCTCGCGCTGGCTGCTGTAATGATGCTCGCCGCTTGCGGCGGCAATGACGCGCCGGGCGATAACAATGGATCATCAGCGGCAGCGGACGTTGATACCGCTGCTTTGTCAGGCGAACAGCTATTTAGCCGCTGCAGCGCCTGCCATCAGGTAAAAAAGGACGCGCCGACCGGCATTGGGCCCAATCTGCACGGTGTTGTTGGACGCGCCATCGCATCGCTAGACGAATATTCCTATTCGCCCGCGCTCAGGAAAAAAACGGGCATCTGGGACGAAGCCAACCTTAATGCGTATATGGAAGCTCCTCGCGGTTTCTCGCCGGGCAACCGGATGAGTTTCGGCGGGATCAAAGATGCCGGAGAACGCCGCGCGCTGATCGATTATCTGAAAGAACAGAAGTAAACGGCCAATCGCCGGGTCAATCGCTTGGCAGCTCGTAGAAACGGCGGATGACCGCCCAGGCTTCATCAGCGTCATCGACCATCTGAAACAATTCCAAGTCACGCGGGCTGATCGTACCTTCGAGCATCAATTCTTCAAAATTGATAACGCGGTTCCAAAACCCCTTACCGAAGAGCAGAATAGGTATCGGCTCCATCTTGCCGGTCTGGATCAGCGTGAGCGTTTCGAAAAATTCGTCGAATGTGCCGAAGCCCCCGGGGAATACGGCAAGCGCCCGCGCGCGCATCAGGAAATGCATCTTGCGCAGCGCAAAATAGTGGAACTGAAAGCTCAGCGAGGGCGTCACATATTCGTTGGGTGCCTGTTCATGCTGGAGCACGATATTGAGGCCAATGGACTCCTTGCCGACATCCGCCGCGCCGCGATTGGCGGCTTCCATGATCGATGGGCCGCCGCCCGAACAAACGACGAAATGCCGCTGCCCGTCCTCGTCGACAATGCCGCAGTCACTTGCCAGCCGGGCGAGCTTGCGCGCTTCTTCATAGTAGCGTGATTTGTCCTTGAGCCGGCCTGCGATAATCTTAGCCCGCTCGCCCTCGGCTGCTTCTACAATCGCGTCGGCCTTTGCCGGTTCGGGTATCCGCGCCGATCCGTAAATCACCAGCGTCGAGGCAATATCCGCCTCGTTTAAGAGCATCTCTGTTTTGAGCAGTTCAAGCTGAAAGCGTACCGGGCGCAATTCTTCGCGCAGCAGGAATTCTGTATCCTGAAACGCCAGCCGGTAGGCGGGGTCCTGTGTTTGCGCGGTTTCGTGTGGTTGCTGTTCCGCGAATTTTGCTTCTTGCCGTGCTTGGTAAAAACGGCGGTCTTTTATATCTTTGTTGGTCATCCCGCACATTTAGCGCATCATACGGATAACGCCATGCTTTATCGGCAGAAAGGATTTCCGGCCAGTCTGGACTTTGCCATATCGAGATGGAAATGATTGGCATGCTGCCGGTTATAGCCAGGCCCTAGGACGGTGCCAAAGCGTCCGCAGGCGTCCTTATGAATGCTTTGCAGGAAGCGCTGTTCGGACTTGTTACCGCGCCATCCGCCTAGCACGGTAACCTTGCGCCCGTCAGCCAGCACAAAGGCAAACACATCGACAGCATTGGCAAAGGCATGCTGCGACAGATTGCCGCTGCCATTGACGCGGCGGCAGCTATAGGTGCCAGAGGTTTCTACCCGCACCAAGCGGCTGCCCAGATATTTGCGCGCGGCGGGGCGGACGATATCGCGCGTCCAATCCGCAAAACCGCTGGCGAGCGTGCAGGTCATCGGGCCAAGATTGGTGGTGGGAGTGCCGAAATTCAGCAGCTGAACCGAATCATGCGCGCGGCAGCCGCCACCATAATTACGGTTCGACAGCGGTTTGAAGCTGATGTTCTGCGATTTGAGATTGCCGAGACATTGCCGCGCGCTTTGTGTGGCGAAGCTGGTATGGTCGCCCGCTGCACCGCGCGGGTCGCGGCCCTCGCCCACGCACGAAACGAGCGCGAGCGCGAGCACCGCAGGGAGGGCGCATTTTGACGGGATAGGTGAAATCATCTTTTGGTGATGGCATGGAAATTCCTTAAGGTAGCTTAACCGCAAGAAATTTGGTCGCAAAGCCTGCGCAGCTCATCGCTTGGATGACAAAGTCTGTGTTGCACCGCAATATTTTTGCTTGCCTGGCTAGGCGGCTTCGCCTACGCCTTCGGACGGGCCACGCGGTCCCAACGCCGCGCGAGCTCTCTGCAAGGAGAAGCGTTAAAATGACTAGTGAAACTGCGCCTAAACCCGAGTTGCGCCCGGAATCCCGAACAGCACCAACACTAAAACCTGAATGCCCGAATTTTTCTTCGGGGCCGACCGCCAAATTTCCCGGCTGGTCGCTGGACAAGCTTAACATCACCGCAATGGGCCGGTCGCACCGGTCGAAAACCGGCAAAGGGCGGCTGAAATATGCCATTGATTTGAGCCGCGAAATTCTGCAAATCCCCGATGATTATTTGATCGGCATTGTGCCCGCATCAGATACCGGCGCGGTTGAACTCGCCATGTGGAATATGCTCGGCGCGCGGCCTGCTACGGTCGCCGCGTGGGAAAGCTTCGGCAATGTCTGGATCCACGATGCGGTGAAGCAATTGAAGCTGCCGCAGCTTAACGTCCTTGATGCCGATTATGGCGAGATACCTGATCTTTCGCAAATCGATCCCGGTGATGACATTGTATTCACCTGGAATGGCACGACATCGGGCGCGAAAATTCCGAATACCGACTGGATATCGGATGACCGTGAGGGCGTGACGATCAACGATGCAACAAGCGCTATTTTCGCGCAGCCGATGGATTGGTCGAAATTGGATGCCACGACTTATAGCTGGCAGAAGGTGATGGGTTCCGAAGCTGGTCACGGGATGCTGATACTCAGCCCGCGCGCTGTGGAACGCATCGAAAGCCATGACCCTGATTGGCCGTTGCCCAAAATTTTCCGGGTGAAAAAGGGCGATAAGCTCAACCGCGCAATCTTTGAAGGCGCCACGATCAACACGCCGTCTTTGCTCGCGACCGAAGATTATATCGCGGCGCTTGAATGGGCCAAATCCATTGGCGGGCTATCTGAACTGCATGCGCGCGCAGATCGCAATGCCAAAATCGTGCATGACTGGATCGAAGCGACGCCGTGGCTGCGCAATATGGTGTCCGATCCTGCAAAATGGACGAATACCGGGGTTTGCATGGTTTTCCAGGGCGAATATTATGACGGTCTTGATGCTGGCGGCCAAGCCGCAGTGCCAAAGAAAATTGCAGCAATGCTCGAAGAGCGCGGCATAGCCTATGATTTTAACGGCTACCGCGATGCGCCGCCATCTTTGCGTATCTGGTGCGGATCGACCGTGGAAGAGGAAGATGTCCGCCGCCTGCTGCCCTGGATTGAATGGGCTTATGAAGCTGTGAAGGCGGGCTGACCTTATCCCTCTCCCCTTCAGGGGAGAGGCTAGGAGAGGGGGCTATCCTCTCGAAACTTATCTTGATTTATGGGCCTGGCTGAGACCCCCTCTCCCCGGCCCTCTCCCC
>JAZGFP010000013.1:0-28660 GCA_036479555.1 Sphingorhabdus sp. | reverse complement strand
CTCCCGTAGGAGTCTGGGCCGTGTCTCAGTCCCAGTGTGGCTGATCATCCTCTCAGACCAGCTAAAGATCGTCGCCTTGGTGAGCTTTTACCTCACCAACAAGCTAATCTTACGCGGGCTCATCCCTTGCCGATAAATCTTTGGTCCGGAGACATTATACGGTATTAGCACAAATTTCTCTGAGTTATTCCGTAGCAAAGGGCAGATTCCCACGCGTTACGCACCCGTGCGCCACTAGACCCGAAGGTCTCGTTCGACTTGCATGTGTTAAGCATGCCGCCAGCGTTCGTTCTGAGCCAGGATCAAACTCTCAAGTTTGATTCAAACACCCTACCAGCACGGCGAACCGCTAACTGGAAGGACGCGAATTTCAAGGAGCCGTCCTGCACAAAAGTCAATTACTTATATATGGATATGCGTAAAGGACATATGTGCAAGTCGGCTAATTTGGTAACCCGAACGACCAGAGCCTTGAAGCCTCTGGATCCGGGGCCGCCGCCCACATGTCCCTTCATCTATTCATCACAATGTCAAAGAGCCAACCAACACAAAGGGACACCCATGGTTCCCCGATATTGCTACCGGGGGAGCGGGTGACCTATTCTGTTGGCGACCGATACGGCGGAAACACTGGGTTTTCACTGCGTCGGTGGAGGGCGTATATGAGTGCCCTCCGATTCAGTCAACAGCCTTTTTGCAATTTTATTACAAAATTTTCTGATCGATGCTGTTGGCGAAGCTTTGGTAAGCTTTTGGCCTTATAGCACGGCGTCATGGAATCGTCCAATTCAGCCAGCCCTGCGCAAGCAGCAGATTTCGGGAGCCGCGTAAGAAGCGCGGTTTTCTGGCGTTCTGGTACGCAAATACTCTCCCAGATCATCAGCTGGGGCGCAACGCTCGCGGTCATCCGTATTTTGGAACCAAGCGACTATGGGCTTTTCGCGATGACCTCGGTTGTTATCCTGTTTCTTAATTTTCTTAACGGTTACGGTTTTGCAAGCGCGCTTATCCAGCAGGAAAATGTCGAGCCGATTCGCATCCGGCAGGCTTTTGGAATGCTACTGCTGCTCAATGTCGGACTGGCGATCATACAGCTTGCCGTCGCCGCGCCGCTCGCCGCAGCATATTACCGCGAACCGATGATCGCCGAGATGCTGCGTTGGCAATCTCTCATCTATCTCGCCACGCCCTTCATGGTGCTGCCGGAAGCTATGATGAGCCGCAATCTGGAATTTAAGAAGCCGGCGATTATCAACCTTGTTTCCGCTCTCGTCGGCGCCGTTGTTGCGCTTTGGATGGCATTGAATGACTATGGCGTATGGACCCTCGTCTTTGCGCCGATTGCTATCTTCTGGACTCGCGCCGCCGCGCTGATGATATTGACGCGCTTCTGGGTCGTGCCCAGCTTCAACTTTCGCGGCGCGCGCAGCATATTCAACTTTGGCGGACTGATGCTGCTGAGCCACGGCTTCTGGATCATCCAAAGCCAGTCGGACATCTTCATCGCCGGGCGCAGCTTCGACAATCATAGCCTCGGCCTATATGCAGAAGCGCTCTTCTTGACATCGATTTTCGCCGCCAAATTCGTGCCGCCGCTAAATGAAGTTGCCTTCCCGGCCTATTCAAGATTGCAGAATGACAAGTCCGCGCTTGCCTATGGCTTTTTGAAAGCCGTCCGCCTCATCATGCTGATCAGCTGCCCTTTCTATCTTGGCATGGCGGTGACGGCGGGGCCGTTGGTTGATGTGGTGATGGGGCCGAAATGGACCGCAGCTGCGCCGATGGTTGCCATCCTCGCATTTGCGATGCCGGTGATGACATTGCAGATATTATTCCATCCGGCGTTGAATGCGCTGGGTAAGCCGCAAATCTATATGCACACTTCGATCATCGGCGCGATCCTGATGCCGGGGATCTATCTGGTGGCTGTCAATTATGGCGGCGAAGGCCTTGCCTGGGGCTGGCTGGTAGCCTTCCCGCTGCTACTGATCGCGACCTATCTTCTGTCGCGCAAGCATATCGGGCTTAACGTCCGCGCGCTGGCGGCATCGGTCTGGCCGGGTTTGCTCGCCGCATCGATCATGGCGGTGATCGTGCATCTGGCAGATACCCTGCTGATACTGCCTTACCTTCCAGAACTGCCGACCGTACTGCGCCTCGCTGCCCTGGTTTCGCTGGGTGGCGCAAGCTATATCGCGATGCTGTGGTTCACCGCGCGGGAGACGTTCATGGAGGCCGTCAATCTTGTGCTGAAACGCAAACCACCCGAGCAGGAACCAGCGATCACTTAGGCCTTCAACAAGCCGATCTCGATCAGCCGCTCGCGCAGATAATCATCGGCCAATATAGCCTCGGGATAGCGGTCAGGATGCGCATCATCGACACATCCCGGCAATGTCGCTATCGGAAAATCGGAACGCAGATGCAGGAAATACGGCATCGAATAGCGGCTATATTTTGAACGCTCGCCCGATGGATTAACGACGCGGTGCGTTGTCGAGGGCAGCCTATGATTGGTCAGCCGTTGCAGCATATCACCCACATTCACCGCCAGCCCGCCAGCGGGCGGCGATACGTTCTGCCAGCTACCATCGGGCCGCAATATCTCCAGCCCGGCCTCTTCCGCGCCGAGCAGCAAAGTAATCAGATTGATATCCTCATGCGCGCCGGCCCGGATCGCGCCGCCGGTATCTTCGCCTTCGAGCGGCGGATAATGCAGCAACCGCAGCACGCTGTTGCCATCCGCAATCGCCTTTTCAAACCAGTCCGCCTCCAGCCCCAGATAAAGCGCAATGGATGACAATATCCCCGCGCCGACCCTGTCCATCTCGGCAAAGAGCTTTGTGAAAACCTCCTCAAACTCCGCCATATCTTTGGGCCAGATATTATCGGGCATCGATGAACGCAGCGGGCTACCCGCAGGCAATTCGCGCCCGACGTGCCAGAATTCCTTCAGATCATGATGATCGGCGCCCTTGGCAATCTCGGTCTTGAACGGCGTATGGCCGCGCGCTCCTGCAATGCCGTCATTATAGCCGCGCCGCTTATATTCCTCTTCGCGCGCAAAAAGCTCGGCGGTCAATTCCCAAGCGCGCTTCACCAAAGCAGCATCGAGGCCGTGATCGGTGACAACGGCAAAACCGAAAGTCTTGAAACTCCCCCCCAGTATCTGCCCCAAAGCAGCGGCATCATTTTCGGCGAGTGATATAACGGGCATCTGATTCATAGACATGCAAATAGCCAATGGCATAAGACAGCGCCAGAGAAATTGATGTAGGCCAGAATCATGGCGAGAATCATGGCCAAAAACGGGAGCACAAAATGGCGAAGCAATATTGGTTGATCAAATCGGAACCCAACAAATATGGCTGGGATGAATTGATTGCCGAATGGGAGGCTGGCGACAACAAGGACAATCCCGGCCAAAGCCCCGGAATGTGGGATGGCGTGCGCAATTATGCCGCGGCGAAGCATCTGCGGACGATGAAATTGGGCGATGCGATCTTTTTCTATCACAGCAATATCGGCGTCGAAGTGATCGGCATCGCCGAGGTCGCGGGCGAACATTATATCGACCCCACCGATCCCAAAGGCATCTTCGTTGCCGTCAATGTAAAGCCGGTGCGCAAATTGGCGCAAACCGTCACGCTGAAAGCCATAAAGGCCAACCCGAAGCTCGCCAAAATGGAACTCATCCGCCAGGGCCGCCTGTCGGTCGCACCGGTGCGCGAGGCCGAGTGGGAAGAGATATTGGCGATGGCGGGGGAGTAGAAGTTTTCTTTCAAAGTTGCCAAAGTTGCCGCCTCAGCGCGCGCGGGTATGTGGGCGCGCGCGAGGCGAGCACAAGCGCAAGCTTGTGTGGCCGCCCCTATTTCAGGTCCTATTTCAGGGACACAATACTTAATTTGAGCCGGGCAAAAACGGATGAAGGCCATAGTGGCAGCAATTAAGTATTGTGTACGTGAAATGCCCCGGATGGCATCATCGCCAGCGGGGGAAGGGTCGGTGTGTGGTGCGCTCTGTTCCATCTGGCAGGGTGGAGCATATTACGGGGTGTGTAGGACAGTTGTTTCAGTTGGTGAAGGTGCCTCAAGGTGAAATCAAAACCCATAAACCCTCCCCTACGAGGGGAGGTGGGCCGCGCCAGCGGGTCGGAGGGGTGACAATGGTGAAGGATGGCAAGCTATTCCCGAGAGGGCGTCACCCCTCCGTCAGCCTTTCAGGCTGCCACCTCCCCTTGCAGGAGAGGATTTTGAAAGAGCAGTTTTCAAGCTGAGACACCATCACGCCAGATTGCATAATTCCCGTCATGCCGGGCTTGATCCGGTATCCAGCCTGTCCAGCGCGGTGCAAATTGTTTCACGCGAAGGCGCGGAGACGCAATGGGCTTGCCTGTGCCGAATGGAAGGCGACTCTCGGCGAAGCCTGCCTAACCTTTAGTTAGATTGGCATATCCAGAGTAAGTAAGGGTAGGCCTTAGCTAAACCGGCCAGGTCGGTGTAAGCAATGGCTAACCTCACTTAAAAGCTGGCCGCTTACAGCATAGCCGGTATGCCTCGGGGCGAAATCAAAACCCGTAAACCCTCCCCTGTGAGGGGAGGTGGGCCGCGTCAGCGGGTCGGAGAGGTGACAGCATTGCGGGAAAGAAGTGCTATTCCCGAGAGGGCGTCACCCCTCCGTCACGCCTCCGCTAAAGCTACGGCCCGCCACCTCCCCTTGCAGGAGAGGATTGAGACACCATAATTCCCGTCATGCCGGACTTGATCCGGTATCCAGCCTGCCCAGCGCGGTGCAGATTATTTCACGCGAAGGCGCGGAGGATTTTCGCGGAGTTAGGGGGATGAGGCGATGCACCTATCAGAGTGTGTCGGGCAGTGGTCAACTAGCCGAGGTTCCACCATAGAGAATCTATCCTTTAGTCCGAGCTCGGCAGTCTAGTAGCATCCACCTAGCTCTTATGAAGGGAATGAGCTTATGCTCTCCATTCTTTCCGGCGCACCCGCTTGTTTGCAAGTCATAGCAAACGCAAATTCCTAGCAACGCTTCAGTGAAACTACCGGCAATGGAGATTTGCTCTTCATCCGAGAGCCGTCCATGTGCAACTTCATTGCGAAGATCGCCGCAAATTTTTACGAAATCTCCTTGATCTAATCCTTCAGGCAGAAGGGTCATTTTCTTAAGAAGATTCGCAACCCTCTTTTTAAGACTTGTTCCACCCAAATTCCCCAGTAAATTTTTAATATCTTCCAATTTATAAGCGGTTTGTTCTGCATGAGCCGCTTCCGCCATCTTTTGTAAGGTCGTTTTACAAAGACTATTTGACCCACCAAGCTCCGGCAACGATTCAATGGCAGCACAAAGTAATGTGATTAACGTGGGATCGCGTTCGATGTCCAGCCGAGAAATTGTTAGTCGAATTGCGTTTCTAAAAAATCTACGTTCGTCATATTTTTGCAGCCAAGTTTTCATCGCTGCGGCCGATCGGCGCCTATCTTTCCAACGAGAATATGGGACGTAAAGAGGGTGCAAATTAATCACCGACCTCTTGTCGTTTCCCGATAAATCTGGCGGATAAATATCTGCCTCTTTATAAGAATTAAGGTATTTTGAAGCCTGAAGCGACATTAGTTGCAATCGCTTGCAAGCAACTTGCTCAAAAAAACTGATCCAGTCCTCAACATATTGAAGCGCATCATCTAGCGACACATTGGATTCAAAGCGAATTGTAGCTCTTGGAATCACCTGCATCTGCTGGCCCGTCAAACCAAGTGAACCATGGCTTCGAAAATGCTTTATCTCATATTCTCGACCATCTACCTTGAATTTCATATATAACTTCGGCTTGTGCACGATCCAAATATCGTCGGGATCGTTTGCTTCATATTTCTCCTTTGAAACTCCGTAACTCTGGATATTATGAATGCGTAAGTCGTTTAGAATCTCTGCCTTCTCACTGGAAGATGCCGAGAACAAACTACTCCATTCAAAGATATTATAGACACAAAAATTTTCTAACCCTTCGAGCTGGAAGCTGATTCTACGAACTGATTTATCTACGCCCAAGTGCTCTGAATCTAGAACTACATAATTGGGAAATATCTCCGAAGTATAGGAGCCAGCTGGTTTTCCATCTTTAGCGCCTGGGAAACTCCGGGTACCGCTTAACGCGTTGTGAAAATAGATATTATTGTCGCTGCTATCCAAAAGGTCGAGATCAAACCATCCGTTTGCGTCCCCGTCAAAATGGTGGAAATCAACGCTGTTTATGATCAGTTTTGAATTTTCTCGATCCAAAGTTAGCATACCAGTTGGGTTCGCTTTGTGCCCAACCACCCTTACTGGTATATTTGTGAATTCTTGCTCGATTTGATCGAAAGTACGCAAAAATCACCCCCCCAAATTCACCAACGGCCCGCCCATCTTGATCGCCTTCTTATACGCATCGCGCGCCATGAGGCGGCCTAAATAGGCCTTGGCGTGGGGGCGCTCGGCTAGTAGCCCGCCGATATTGGCCAGCTCTAGGAGATATTCCATGTGGATATCCGCGCCGGTTAGCGCTTCGCCCACCAGAAATTCGCGGCCCTCCATATGGGCGTCGATATAATCGAGCAGCTTGGCGACTTCTCCGCCGACAAAGCCCTGCAAAACGGGCATCTTATCCAACCCGCCCATACGCGGGCCGAGCATGGTGAGCAGCACCGGCATCGCCACGGTGCCCTCGGCGAAATGCAGCCATTCGAGATAGGCGGTGCGTTCGGCATCGCCCGGCGCAACGCCAAGCTTGGCACCACCCGATTCTTGGCCACCATGCGCCTCGATCAGATATTCGATAATCGCGCCCGATTCGACCATGATCCGGCCATCAACCTCTATTGTCGGCGCTTTGCCGAGCGGATGGATATCGGTGAGATCATCCTGCGCGCGGCCGGTTTCGGGATCGCGATGATGCTCAATCATCTCATAGCCAAGATCGAGCTCCTCAAGCAGCCAGATGATCCGTGTCGAGCGGGAGAAACGCAGATGGTGTAGTTTGATGGTCATATCGGGCCTTTCGGGGTTAGCGCCCCTCTGTTTTTGGGAGAGGGAGGCAGAGGGCTGGCAGTGTAAGCGTTTATGCTCTTCGGACAAGCGCATCACTAAACCCTCTCCTGCAAGGGGAGGTGGGCCGCTTTAGCGGGCCGGAGGGGTGGCGCCGGATCGACATGACGCGCTCTTGCCGGGAGGGGGACACCCCTCCGTCACGCCTTCGGCGCGCCACCTCCCCTTGCAGGGGAGAATCGTTGATCTTTGCCGCAAAGGAGGTGAAGCTGCTCACCCTGTCCGGAAATCCTCGATCACTTCACCGCAGGCGGCAAGCTCCTCCTCATGGCCGATCTCGCGCCAGCTTTCGGCGAGTGCTTGCGCTTCCCAATCCTGCATGCTTGCGTGCGCGATGATATGGTCTACCCACGCGCGGCCCGCTGCACCGACATCGAGATCGTATGTGCGCACGCGGTAGGCGACGGGCGCGAAGAAGGCGTCGGCGGCGGTGAAGGCCTCGCCCGCAAGCCAAGGTCCGCCAAAATGCGATAACCCCTCGCCCCATAATTCGCCCAGCCGCGCGACATCTTTGGTGAGCCCGGCGGACATGGCTTTGAGCTTTGCGCGCACGCCGACATTCATTGGGCAATCGTTTCGCAATGCGGAGAATCCGGCGTGCATTTCGGCCACGGCAGTTTGCGACCAGGCGCGTGCAGCCTCGCCGCTTGACCAGATGCCGTCATGGCGATCGGCGAGATAGAGCGTGATGGCGAGCGAATCGTATATCGTGCGCTGTTCGTCTTTGGCATCATCGAGCAGCACCGGCACCTGGCCCACCGGAGAGAAGGCGCGGAATGCCTCATAGTTGGATGTCGCCGCGAATGGCTCAAGCCGTTCCTCGAAGGGTATGCCCAATGCCTTCATCAGCAACCAAGGCCGCAGCGACCAGCTTGAATAATTCCGGTTGGCGGTGATGAGGGTGTAGCTCACGCCGCTGCCATCGTCTCACTACACCCCGCCGCCGCGTCATCCTCGTCGGGCCAACATGTCAGCCTGGGCGTATTCCGGCGAACAAAGATGGCGGGCAATTTGACCAGCATCAGCGATTTGTGAATCCAGAAATCGGTCGCCTTCTCGCGCCAATGCGCGGTGACTTTGCCATGCTCGGTTAGCCAGCGGTGATAGGGCTGCCAATGGCTCGGCTCATCGACCTCGATCACCTTGAATATACGGTGCAATACATTGTCGCTGCGCACCGCCGCATTGCGCAGCAGGACATCTACCTGCGTCATCCCGCGCTGCTCGGTGAGCATGATGACCCGGCATAGCTGCTCGAACAGATCGGCGTCGGCAATGATGGCGTCGGTATCAAGGTCCTCGATCGTGCAGCCAAAAACCCGTTCAATAAAGTGATCAATATGGCCGCATGTCCGGCCGACCTTGAGCGGCATTTTGCCCTGCAACTGATAATAGCGTTTGAACATATGGTAATGCTTATGCTCGTCAGCGCGGTGCTTTTTGACCTCTGCGATGAATTCATGATTGTCAGCACAGCGCGCCTCAACGGCTTCAAGAACGCGGTCAAGGCTGGTATAGCCGCGATGTTCATTATAGATATAAACCGACGCTAACACGTCGAGGTATCGGGTGCGGAATCGCTCGGACAGGTGATCTAAAATCATTGTTCGGTATTAAACTGCTGCCTCAAAAAACGCAATTACAGTCGCGTGGCCATCAGGTGACATAATTCGCGGTGGTCGCCGCCGCTACGTCTTGCGCGCTTACGCCGGGGGCCAGTTCGACAAGCTTGAACGGCGCATCATGGCCCTCGCGGTGAAAGACGCACAGGTTGGTGATGATCATATCAACGGCATTTTTGCCAGTTAGCGGCAGCGTGCATTCGGGAATGAATTTGGGGCTGCCATCCTTTGCCGTGTGGTCCATCACTACGATGATCTTCTTGACGCCCGCGACCAGATCCATCGCGCCGCCCATGCCCTTGATCATTTTTCCCGGGATCATCCAGTTGGCGATGTCGCCATTTTCAGCACACTCCATCGCGCCCAGAACGGTGAGATCAATATGCCCGCCGCGAATCATCGCAAAGCTCGCCGCGCTATCAAAATAGCTGGAGACCGGGAGTTCGCTGATCGTCTGCTTACCGGCATTGATAAGGTCGGCATCCTCCTCGCCTTCAACGGGGAACTGCCCGATACCCAGCATGCCATTTTCCGACTGCAGCGTAACTTCCATGCCGCCGGGAATATGGTTTGCGACCAGCGTCGGGATGCCGATACCGAGATTCACATAATAGCCGTCTTCGAGTTCCTTCGCCGCGCGCGCGGCCATTTCGTCTCTGCTCCAGCTCATTGAATCAATCCATCATCATCGGGAAGCGGGGTTGCCACATCGGTTGGGTTGGCGCGCTCTGCATCAATGCCTTCCCAGATGCGTTTCAGCGCTTCGGCCTCAGAAATGCCGGTTGCGCGCGTGTAGGTTTTTGCGCCGTGCCGGATGCAATCAACCAGCGCGACACCGAAAGCCGCCGGGTCGGATCCGATAGGAACCGGGTTGATAAAGCAGGTGACGGGGCCGTTCTGCTGCGCCCAGACGCGCAGGAATTCGCGGCTGTCGCCGAGCATATCCTGATAGGGAACCAGGTCGATAGGAATCGGTTTGCCGCTCATTATTCTTGCTCCGGTGACCATTTTGTTTCGGGTGGATAGACATCATCAAAGCCGCCGCGGATCGACGGGCCGTATACCGGGTTAGGCAGCAGGAACCATCCATTGCCCCACATCTTCGCCACCGCCGCTCTGGAAGCCAGCGCCCTGCGATTGCGCGGGCGCAGTCCCTTGGCATTAAAGCCATGTGCAAAATCGCCTAGCTGATCACCCGCCATGGCGATCACACAGTAGCGCCCGGCGATAATAGCGCGCCGACCGTCCTTGTCCGAACCGCCCGGCGTATCGCCGCGCAGAAACAGCGTTTCGCCATGCTTGAACTCGCCAAGCCCGGCGGCGCGCAGAGTATCTTGCGTGCCTTTGGCATTGGCGGCAGAACGGTTGGTGTTGGCGATGATCGTTACGCCCATCTCCCGCAGCTTACCCAGCGCCGCTGCGGCGCCAGGGATTGCCAACGCTTTTCCCGCCCCGGTTTTTTCCCAATTGCTCCAGATTTTCGGATCGAAATCCAGCCGCCGTTCGGCCATGTAGCGCATGAAACCGACATTCCAGATCAGCGTTTCGTCGGCGTCGAAAATTACCGCCAGCTTGTCATTCAAGCATGGTCGGAATACTAGCGGGTCTTCAAGACCATCCTTCAATATGACCGAACGAAGGTGATCCTTTTCGCCTGCATTGATCGCTTTTTTCACCGCCATCACATAATCCAGCAAATCGCCATAGGCCTGCCGCGATGCAGCAACGCTTTCCGCCGAACCATAGAGCCATTGATGCCCCGTTGGCGGCGATGTTTCGGTGGGCGCCTCGCCAATCTGCGTTGCCAATTCTTCGCTCGCATTGGCAGGCGGCGGCGCGGCCTGCGTTGCCGCGCAGCCGGAAAGAAGCAAACTGCTTGCCATCAGTGCGGCAAATTGGGGGCCAAGTTTCAATCTCACGCTGCCTCCTTTTCGCGCAATGTGCGAAACTCGATTTTTTTGTCATAAGGCGCACCCGATATCAGCCGCTTTACATAGATGCTCGGCAAATGGATGCCATCGGGATCAAGCTCGCCGACCTCTACAATCTCCTCAACCTCGGCCACGCAAACCTTGCCTGCTGTTGCCATCGGCTGATTAAAATTGCGCGCGGTCTTTCGGAAAACAAGGTTGCCCGCTTTGTCGGCCTTCCACCCCTTTATGAGGCACAGATCGGCATAGATGCCGCGTTCCAATACATAATTCTCGCCGTCAAATTCCTTATGCTCTTTACCTTCGGCGACCTGCGTTCCGACGCCGGTTTTGGTGTAGAATCCAGGGATGCCCGCACCGCCAGCGCGGCAACGCTCGGCAAGTGTACCTTGCGGGCAGAATTCAACCTCAAGCTCGCCGGCAAGAAACTGCCGCTCAAATTCCTTGTTTTCTCCGACATAGCTGGAGATCATCTTCTTCACCTGCTTGGTACGCAGCAGCTTGCCCAATCCCTCGCCATCAATTCCGGCATTGTTGGACGCTATGGTGAGATCACTGACCCCGGCATCGCGCACGGCGTCAATCAGGCGTTCGGGTATGCCGCAAAGACCAAAGCCGCCCGCGCAAATATGCATCCCGTCAAATAGGAGCCCGTCGAGAGCGGCCGCGGCATCGGGATAGATTTTCTTCATATGTCGTCCCCTATTTAGACAAATGCGCTTTCAGGAAAAATCGACGGATATTGTCTCGCCAAGTTCTGTAAGCGCCTGCTCTGCGCTTGTCACCTTGATTGCCGCCATGCCCATCGCTGCTGCCGGTTTGCAGTTTATGCCGAGATCGTCGAGATAAACGCATTGCTGAGGCGTCACCGATAGCGCTTCGCACATCATCCGATAAATACGCGGATCGGGTTTGCGCACACCTGCCTTGCTCGATTCAATCACATGATCAAAGCGCGCCATGATCGCGGCGACTTCAGCGGCTTTCTCTTCAGTGACGGCCATGCCAGCGCCCTTTCCCAACGGCACATTGTTGGTGATACAGCCGAGCACAAAGCCCCTCGCCTTGAGCGTATCAAGCGCCGCCACCATCGCAGGGCGGACATCACCCGCCAGACATTTCAGCACATCGCTTCCGCGCAATTCGATGCCGAGCGCGGCGGCTTCTTCGGCAAACAAAACGTCAAACCGCGCGGCGTCAATCTCCGCGCGTTCAAACAGCGCCCATGCATTGCCATCGGGATTATTAGAATTGATCCGCCGCACAGCATCATGCGGCTGGCCGCGTTCCTCCTCCAGAGTGTTGAACGCCTCGAACGGTGAGGAGATTATGACGCCGCCGAAATCGAAAATTACCGCCGTGTATGCCATCAATAGTTAAGTTTCAGCCCCGGCCGTTTCCAACGGGTCTTTGCGAGCTGACCGGTGCCGGACAGGCAGATATAGGCGTCCATCATATCCTTCCCGCCCCAGCAAATGTTGGTGGTGAAGATGTCGGTTGTCGCCACAAACTCCACAAGCTCGCCTTCGGGAGAAATCACGCTGATCCCGCACTCGCCGATGGTAGCAACGCAGATATTGCCGCATTCTTCTATGCCGAGCGAATCAAAGAATTTATAGCCAGCGGGGCGGTAGACCGGAATGCCGGGGCCGCCCGGCCCTGCATCGGGCGCGACTTTGCCCGGTGCGGTGATATTAAACTTCATCAGCCGACAGGTATAGGTTTCGGCAGCGTAGAGTATCTTGCCGTCGGGCGAGAGGCCGACGCCGTTGGGATTGTTCGATGGATAGATCACTTCTTCGAGATGGCTGCCATCGGTCTTTCCATAGAATATCCCGACGATATCATGGATGCGTTTTTCATAGTCAATCTTGCCATGGTCGGTGAACCAAAAGCCACCATGTTCGTCGAAAATAATATCATTCGGCCCGCGTAACACGCAGCCATGATCGCCGGATTTGTAGAGTATCTCGACCTCGCCGGTTTCGATATCAATCCGCTCGATCCGCCCATCCGAATAATCTTCGGCGATACCGTGCGGGGTGAGGTAGCCGCCTTCTTCGCGGTAGCTAAAGCCGCCATTGTTGCAGCAATAAAGCTTGCCATCGGGGCCGAGAGCCAATCCGTTCGGGCCGCCGCCCGGAGTTGCAACAGTTGATTTGCTGCCATCACTCGCAATACGGGTGATGCGGCCAATGGCAATTTCGACCAATATGATGCTGCCATCGGGCATCGCCACGGGGCCTTCGGGAAATTTCAGGCCAGTTGCTATGATTTCCATCTCTGATTCTCCTCTCGCAACCTACATTGGAAGGGCCTATATGGCTTGGCAAGCATCCATTTTTTGTCGAGAAGATATTTCATGACCATAGTCTATCCCGCGACCCTCAAATTTTATGTAGGCGGAAGCTGGCGTTCGGGCGAAGGGCGCGAAAGCCATGCCGTTATCAACCCGGCCACCGGCGAAACGCTGGCCGAATTGCCGCTGGTGAGTGCGGCTGATCTCGATGAGGCGCTCGAGGCGGCGGAGCGCGGTTTCAAATCTTGGCGCGCTGTCGATGTGAATAAGCGCGCGGTTATCCTGCATAAGGTAGCCGATCTGATCCGTGAGCGCGCTGGCGATATAGCGCCGCTCCTGACGATGGAACAGGGCAAGACAATTGGCGAGGCAAAGGCAGAGGTTGGCTCCTGCGCCGGGGTCTTTGATTATTTCGCCGAGGAAGCCAAGCGCACGTATGGCCGCGTGCTGGTGCGCCCGACCGGACAGCGCAGCTTGGTGTTAAAACAGCCCATCGGGCCGGTGGCGGCGTTCAGCCCGTGGAATTTCCCGGTCAGCCTGATGAGCAAGAAAATGGCTGCGGCGCTTGCGGCGGGCTGCTCGATCATCTCCAAGCCGCCCGAAGAAACGCCCGCTTGCACGATCGCGCTGATGCACTGCGTGATCGACGCCGGTGTGCCAGCCGATGCAGCGCAGCTTGTGTTTGGCGTGCCCGATATGGTCAGCCGCCACCTCATCGCGTCACCGGTGATCAGGAAGGTCAGCTTTACGGGTTCGGTTCCTGTCGGCAAGCATCTGCTCAAGCTTTGTGCCGAAGGCGTGAAGCGCACGACGATGGAGCTTGGCGGCCATGCGCCGGTGCTGGTGTTTGACGATTGCGATCTGGAAAAGACGCTCGACCTTGCCGCCTTCACAAAATTCCGCAACGCCGGGCAAATCTGCATTTCGCCAACGCGTTTCTATGTACAGGAGAGTATCTACGAAAAGTTCGCAGCCGGACTTGCGACACGCACCGCCAAGATCAAAGTCGGCGATGGGATGGATGCGGGTACCGGCATGGGGCCGCTCGCCAATTCGCGCCGCCCCGAAGCGGTCTCGGCCTTGATCGAGGATGCGCGGGCCAAGGGCGCGAATGTGATGACCGGCGGAGAGCGCGGCAAGAGCCCCGGCAGCAATTCGGGCAATTTCTATCAGCCAACGGTGATCTGCGATGTGCCGGTGGAATCGGATATCATGAATAACGAACCGTTCGGGCCGGTTGCACTGATCCGGCCATTCAAAACAATGGACGAAGCGCTCGAACAGGCCAACCGGCTACCGTTTGGATTGGCCTCTTACGCCTTCACCGAAAATGCGCGGCAAGCAAACCTTGTGAGCGACGCGCTTGAAACCGGGATGGTCGGGCTAAACAGCTTCGCCGTCTCAGCCCCCGACGCGCCCTTTGGCGGGGTCAAGGAGAGCGGCTTTGGCAGCGAAGGCGGGCCGGAAGGGCTGGAAAGCTATCTGGTAACGAAGGCGGTGCATCAGTTTTGAGGCGCAGCGAGATGCCACTTGCGCTTCGCCTCCCCCAATGAAGCGGCAGCTCTATCTCGCCGCTGGCATCCTATCCGTCGCTCTCGGAACAATCGGCATTTTCCTGCCCCTGCTGCCGACAGTTCCCTTCATGATCCTAGCCGCATTTTGCTTTGCGAAAAGCAGCCCGGCGCTCGAAAAACGCCTGATCGAACATCCGCGTTTCGGCCCGCATATCGTGGCATGGCGCGAAAAGGGCGCGGTTAGCCGCAAGGGCAAATGGGCCGCGACAGCAGCGTTCGCGGTGAGCATCGCGCTCGGCTTCTGGATGCTGGCCATGCCCTATTCGCTCATCCCGCTTGGCGTCGCGATCACTTGCGGAAGCTGGCTATGGACACGGCCGGAAGGTTAGGGTCGCCTGACCTTGCGCACACGCGGTACTCCACCGCTAATTTCGACTGACCAGTGAAATCCGTTTGATGTAGTGCTGACGTAAATCGGTAGGCGGGCGGCAAATGCTGAGAATATATGAACTTCCGTCGGTACAGGATCGAGCAAATGTGTAATCCCCAAGGCTGCCGGTTTGCCCTTTGCGCCGTCAGTGGTCAGCTGGAGATCAATGCAGCTATTCGTAAATGAGCGATGGCTGACAACCTTGTTGTCCTTAACCTCGAATCGGTAGTGTTTCCCCATTGGAATGGCCTTAAAGTTGGCTTGGGGCACCAAAAAATAGACCAAGATGGGCTCATCTTCGGATTTGGGCGGCAATATCACGGTATTGAAGGACGATTTGCTACATCGCTCAATCTCCATTTTCGCTCCGATGACAGTCTGGCGCGCCCGAATGAGGCTAATCTGCTCCGCGCTTAGAACCGTTTTGTCACCCGACAATATCTGTCGATCAGTAACACCGTCTGGGTTCCAAATCGCAGAATAAGCACCCACATAGCTACTGCCCTTTGGCCGCCAAAACGTTGTGAGGAAGCCATCGTCAGTTTCGGTAGTAACCCAACCGCGTATCCCGCTGGCCGCAAGGTCTTTGACGTCTTCGCGTATTGTGTCGGTCGTATGCCATGCAGCTTGATCATAATTATACAAAGCCAAACCACGGTCGATCGCGAGTTGGACCGCTTCGCTTTCCTTTTCGGTCAAATCGCCGTCTTCGGCAAAAACAGGCGCTGATACGATCAGGCATAAGGCAGTAAGTAGGCGGAGCAGTAAATTCATATCGTTGGTATGCCATTACCGGCGATTTTTTAAAAGCGCAGATTACTTGCATATCGAGCTGCCACAGCTAAATCGGGCGTATGGCTTCTCCCAAAACCCTCTACCAGAAAATATGGGACGCGCATGTTGTCGAGGGGCGTGACGATGGCACGGCGATCCTCTATATTGACCGGCATCTTGTGCATGAGGTTACCAGCCCGCAGGCGTTTGAAGCGCTGCGCACATCGGGCCGCAAAGTGCGCCGGCCCGAACTGACGCTGGCTGTGCCAGACCATAATTTACCGACAACCGCGCGGCTGGATGATGCTGGCAATCCTATCCCCATCGCCGACCCCGAAAGCGCGGCGCAGCTCGCGGCGTTGGAAGCGAACGCGCCTGCATTTGGTATCCGCTATATCGGCGCGACCGACGCCATTCAGGGCATTGTCCACGTCGTCGGCCCCGAACAGGGCTTCTCGCTGCCCGGCACCACGATAGTCTGCGGCGATAGCCACACGGCCTGTCACGGCGGGCTGGGCGCGCTGGCATTTGGCATCGGCACGAGCGAGGTCGAGCACGTACTCGCGACGCAGACGTTGCAGCTTAAGCAATCCAAATCGATGGAAATTCGCGTTGAAGGCTCGCTGGCGGCCGGTGTTAGCCCCAAAGACCTGATCCTGCATATCATCGGCGTGATCGGCGCGGCTGGCGGCAACGGGCATGTTATTGAATATCGCGGGCGGGTGTTTACCGAGATGAGCATCGAGGGGCGTCTTACCATCGCCAACATGTCCATCGAAGCAGGTGCGCGGGCCGGTCTGATCGCCCCCGATGAGAAGACATTCGAATATCTGGAAGGCCGCTCGATGGCCCCGAAGGGTGCTGATTGGGATGCAGCAACAAAATACTGGCGCAGTTTAGCCAGCGACGAAGGCGCGGCCTTTGACAAAAAAGTTGTCATCAACGCCGCCGATATTGCGCCTACTGTCACTTGGGGCACCTCACCCGAAGATGTTGTGGCCATTACCGGAAGCGTTCCCGAACCCGCCAGCTTTGCCGATCCATCCAAGCAGGAGGCCGCGCAAAAATCGCTCGATTATATGGGGCTGACTGCAGGCACAAAAATGACCGACGTGGCGGTAGAGAATATCTTTATCGGTAGCTGCACCAACGCCCGTATCGAAGATTTGCGCGCCGCCGCTGCGATCCTGAAAGGCCGCAAAAAGGCTGATAATATCAAATGGGCTATCGTCGTTCCGGGCAGCGGGCTTGTGAAGCGACAGGCCGAAGCAGAGGGCCTGAACCATATCTTCATGCGTGCGGGCCTTGAATGGCGCGAACCGGGCTGCTCCGCCTGCCTCGGCATGAACCCAGACAAGGTTCCCGCCGGCGAACGCTGCGCATCGACCAGCAACCGCAATTTTGTAGGGCGGCAAGGGCCGGGCGCACGGACGCATCTGCTCTCCCCCGCAATGGCAGCAGCAGCAGCCGTGACAGGCAGGCTAACCGATGTTAGGGAATTCACGTCCCAAAAGGATTGAGCGATGACAAAAGACAAGAAACCCGAAGATAAAGACAATTGGTCCACTGGCGCGAAAGTGGGCGCGGCGGCAGTTGGTTCAGCAGCGCTCGTTGCCGCGCTGCTCTATGCCAATAAAAAGCGTAAGGACAAGAAGGTCGAGCCCGCGCCGACAAAGCGCAAGAAGAGCGATTAGGGCGCGTGAAACCGATCTCGCAAATTGCCGGTAGGGCGATCCCTTTTGGCGCGAAGAATATCGATACCGATATCATCATCCCGGCAAGCTGGCTAAAAACAATAAGCCGCTCAGGACTGGGCCAGGGCGCATTTGAAACCATCCGCGCCGAAGATGGTAACGTCTTTGACGATCCGCGCTATAAAGACGCCTGCATCCTTATCGCAGGCGGCAATTTTGGTTGCGGGTCGAGCCGCGAACATGCGGCATGGGCGATTACCGACCTTGGCATTCAGGCCATCATCGCGCCCAGCTATTCGGATATATTTTCCGGCAACGCCTTCAAAAATAGCCTTCTGACTGTCGAACTTCCACAAAGCGCGATTGACCGGCTTATGGTCGTTGCCGAGCAAACGGCAGATGAGGCCGAGCCGATCTCTATTGATCTGGAGAATCAGACGATCACCACAATCTTACAAGACCGCTTCGCCTTCGAGATCGACCCGTTCCGCAAACATTGCCTGTTGAATGGGCTGGGTGAGATTGGCATCACGCTGGAAAGCGAAGCGGCAATCGCTGCACATGAAATGAAAATTGCCGCCGAGCAGCCTTGGCTGATTCCGGCAACTGGGTAGGAGAAGTAGAAAATGCGTGCATTATTATCATATGAAGTTGGCGGGCCAGAAACGCTGAAGGTCGCCGAAATGCCTGATCCAATTGCGCAGGCCGGGCAAATAGTCGTCGCCATTAAGGCCTGCTCGATCAACTATCCCGATGTGCTGATCATTCAGGATCTGTACCAGTTCAAACCGCCGCGCCCCTTCGCTCCGGGCGGGGAAGCGGCGGGCGTGGTTGAGGCAGTTGGCGAAGGCGTTAGCAATTTCGCCGTGGGCGACCGCGTGATCGCGCTATGCGGCAATGGCGGGCTTGCAGAGAAAGTCGCGGTATCGGCCCTAAGCGCGGCAAAAATGCCCGACGATATGAGCTTTGAAGATGGCGCATCGTTGCTGATGACCTATGGCACATCAATCCACGCCTATAAGGATCGGGCCCGTATTGAAGCGGGTAACGCGGTGCTGGTGCTTGGCGGTGCAGGCGGCATAGGGATCAGCGCAATCGAGCTTGCAAAGGCCTATGGCTGCAAGGTTGTTGCTGGCGTTTCGAGCGAGGAAAAGGCCGCGATTGCCAAAGACGCCGGCGCCGATGAATGCGTCATCTACCCCTACCAGCCGCTGGACAAGGATGCGTCAAAAGCGCTTGCTGGCGCATTCAAGGCGGCGGCCAAGGCGGTTGGCGCAGACGGCGGCTATGACATCATTTACGATACTGTCGGCGGCGACTATTCCCAGCCCGCGATCCGCTCGATAGGCTGGGAAGGCCGCTTTCTGGTGGTCGGATTTCCAGCCGGCATCGCCAAGCTGCCGCTCAACCTGACCCTGCTGAAAAGCTGCGACGTATGCGGGGTATTTATGGGCGCATTTGCTGCGCGCGACCCAAAGGCCAACCAGGCCAATATCGCCGAATTATTTGCGCTCCATGCCGAAGGAAAAATCAAACCGCGTATCTCCGCAACCTTCCCGCTTGAGAGCGGCGGCGAAGCCATCAGGCTGCTCATGGACCGCAAAGCGACGGGCAAAGTTGTGGTGACCATGTGAGGCCAAACGAGATAAATCGCTGTCTTGTTTTCGAAGGGCGGTGTAATTAGATTAAGTACGCACATGGACGTTGCCCAAATTTGGGCATCAATTTAGGGAAGCTGAAAATGGGTTCATTTGATGATCGCGAAAATGCATTTGAAAACAAATTTGCCCGCGACGAGGAATTGCAGTTCAAGGTAACCGCGCGGCGCAACAAGCTGCTCGGATATTGGGCAGCGGAGAAAATGAGCCTGACCGCCGAAGAGAAAAACGCGTATGGAATCGCCGTTGTTCAGGCCGATTTTGAAGAAGCGGGCGATGATGACGTGCTGCGCAAAGTATTGGGCGATTTGACCACAGCTGGCGTCGAATCCGATGAAGCCATGGTGCGCAGCGCTATGGACGAAACGATGATAGAGGCACGCCGCCAGTTTATTGAAGAAGCCTGAGGGTCATCCGCTATGCCAATGCAGGTAGATGAAATTGAAGACATGATCCGCGGCGCCTTTCCGGGTGCTGTGATCGAGATTACCGATCTGGCAGGCGACGGCGATCACTATGCGGCGCGCGTTGTGAGCGATGCCTTCAAAGGCATGCCGCGCGTTAAGCAGCATCAGGCGGTCTATGCCGCGCTGGGCGGGAAAATGGGCGGCGTCCTGCACGCGCTCCAACTTACCACTGCGGTGCCGGAATGATTGTCCTTGCAGTTTCGTTGGCTCTGGCAACTCCGCCCATCGCCGCCCAGACTGCGGATAATGGCAGCAAGGATGATGCGATAATTGTCATCGGTGAAAAACTGAAACGTTGGTCGGCAAAGCTTAAAAAGAAGGACGGTCAGCTGGTTTGCAAGATAAAGAAATCTACCGGCGATGCCGCGATTGACCGGATTGGCTGTGATGCCATGACCACTTGCTTTCCATCGGTCTACAGCGAGGAAAATATAGTTGCATTCGAAGCGCTGCCAAAATCGGAGCGCAAAGCCAAGCAGCGGCTGTTAAATAAGCAGTTAACGTCCTGTGTTTTCGACAGCCGGGCCACAATGATTGACGAGCTCGCGGAGCTTAGAGCAGCTGAATAAGGGAAATAACTATGACAAATCCAGCAGATGAGCGAATTGGCCAACTGGTCAAGAATAACGATGTGGTGTTGTTCATGAAGGGCAGTCCGCTGTTTCCGCAATGCGGCTTTTCATCGCGTGCCATCGCGATATTGGACCATCTGAATGTCGCGTATGAAAGCGTCGATGTGCTTCAAGACATGGAAATCCGTTCCGGAATAAAGGAATATTCCGACTGGCCGACGATCCCGCAGCTCTACGTGAAGGGCGAATTTCTGGGCGGCAGCGATATTATGATGGAAATGTATGAGGCCGGTGAATTGCAAACGCTGGTCGATGAAAAGGGCCTGGCCAAGGCAGAAGGCTGAGCGCGGATTATTTGGCGGCGGGGTACTGCCGCCGTCAACTGGTAGAAGGGTAGGGGCCGATGCATGAAAGCCACGAAGATGGTGGTAGCTTTGGGCCAGCGCATGACGGCGCGGCAGATCATTTTACCGATCCGGAAAAGCTGAATATTGTCCAGTTTGCCCCGCCAGCTGACCTCGCGCCCTATGTTACCCAGCTATATTATTTCCGCTGTGAAGAACGCGATATTCGCGACATGCAACCAGCCGCGCTGGGGCATATCGTGTTCAAGCTACGCGGCGAGGGCGAATTGCACTTTGCCGATGGGCGCAGCGCAAAAATTCATCCCGTAATACTTTTCGGCCCCGCCAGCGAGGCAGCAGAATTTCGCCTGAAGGGGCCGTATCACAATTTCGGCCTCGCGCTCTCGCCGCTTGGCTTTGTTGCGCTCACCGGGAAAGCCGCGCATGAATATGCAGATAGGCTGATCGATGCCGCCGAGATATTCGGCAGCGATATTGATCGTTTGGCGCTGCGCCTGCAAGATGGCGCAAGGCAAGGGATTATGCGCCCTGCCGACATGGTGAGGGCGATCAGCGAATTTCTGTTGCCGCGCGCAAAGCCGGTGAAGCCCGATCATGTCGCCGTGATCCTGGCCGTAGGCAACTGGCTGTCGAGCAGCCTAGAACCCGATGTCGAGGATTTGCTGGCCGAACTGGACGATATGTCGCGCAGCAAGGTGACCCGCCTGATGCGGCATTATTTCGGCGCGGCGCCAAAACCGCTAATGCGCAAATACCGCGCATTAAGGGCGGCATCGCATCTCGTCGATCCGGAAACCAGCCGCGAATTGCGTGCGCAGGTCGAGTCGCTCTTCTACGACCAGCCGCATATGATCCGTGAAATCCGGCATTTTACCGGTAGAACGCCCAAAGCGCTCGACGGCGATGATGCCAAAATCCTGCGTATGTGGCTGTCAAAAGACAATTATCGCGATCTTGACGCGCATCCGGGATAAGCGGCCCAGACCGGTTGATTATTGCGGGGAAAAGGTGCATTTAGTAATCAGACTGATTTTGTCTGATTAGATTCGCCAAAATCTGACCACATATCGGAGTGATTATCCCATGCGCCTGTCCAACATGGCCGATTACGCAGTTGTCACGATGAGCGCCGCCGCGCGCCATTGCGGCGGTGCGCGCACCTCTGCGACCGAACTGGCCGAAGAAACCGGCATTGCGCTGCCCACCACGCAAAAACTGGTGAGTATTCTCAGTAAGGCGGGGCTATTGCGTTCGACGCGCGGCAGCGGCGGCGGGATACAGCTGGCGCGGCCAGCAGCGGCGATCACGCTCGCCGACATAATCGAGGCCATCGAAGGCCCGATTGCGATGACGAGCTGCGTCGATGAGGACAAGCATGCCAGAGGCGAATATTGCGTGATGGAAGGCAGCTGCTGCGTCCAGCCGCATTGGGCCATTGTGAATGATGCCGTGCGCGATGCCCTAGCCGACGTGCCGCTGACACAGCTTACCGGAACAGACGCATGACAGACAATGCCCAAGCCCCCATAAAAGATCAGGCCGCACGCGATGCTGCCGATAAAGCCGCCGAATATGAATTTGGCTGGTCATCGGACATCGAACAGGAGTTCGCGCCCAAGGGGCTGAATGAAGATACCGTCCGTTTTATCTCCGGCAAAAAGAACGAGCCGGAGTGGATGCTCGATTGGCGGCTGAAGGCGTTTCGCATGTGGCAGAAGATGGAGACGCCCGATTGGGCAAAGCTCAACATCGCGCCGATTGATTATCAGGATTCCTATTATTACGCCGAACCGAAAGCCAAACCAAAGCTTGGCAGCCTTGACGAGGTCGATCCCGAGATATTGCGGGTCTATGAAAAGCTTGGCATTCCGATTGCAGAACAGGAAGTTCTCGCCGGTGTCGAAGGCGCGCGAAAGGTTGCTGTCGACGCGGTGTTTGATAGCGTCAGCGTTGCCACCACCTTCCGCGAGGAGCTTGAAAAAGCGGGCGTGATCTTCCGCAGCATCTCCGAAGCGATCAAGGAATATCCCGATCTCGTTCGCAAATATCTCGGCAAAGTGGTGCCGATGCGTGACAATTTCTTTGCGACATTAAACTGCGCGGTCTTTTCCGACGGCACCTTCGTATACATTCCCGAAGGTGTGCGCTGCCCGATGGAGCTTTCCACCTATTTCCGCATCAATGCCGAAAATACCGGGCAGTTTGAACGCACGCTCATCATCGCCGAAGCGGGCAGCCATGTCAGCTATCTGGAGGGCTGCACCGCGCCGATGCGCGATGAGAACCAGCTTCATGCCGCCGTGGTCGAGCTAATCGCGATGGATGATGCGGAGATAAAATATTCCACCGTACAGAATTGGTATCCCGGCGATGCAGAGGGCAAGGGCGGGATCTATAATTTCGTCACCAAACGCGCGCTGTGCCAAGGCAAAAACAGCAAGGTAAGCTGGACGCAGGTGGAAACCGGCAGCGCGGTGACATGGAAATATCCAAGCTGCGTATTGAACGGCGAAAACAGCGTCGGCGAATTTTATTCGGTCGCGGTGACCAACAACCATCAGCAAGCCGACACCGGCACCAAGATGATCCATAATGGCAAGAACACACGCTCGACGATCATCTCCAAGGGCATCAGCGCGGGCAAGAGCAGCAACACCTATCGCGGATTGGTGCGTGTGGGCGCAAATGCTGAAAATGTCCGCAATTTCACCCAGTGCGATAGCCTGCTTCTCGGCGATCAATGCAGCGCCCATACCGTGCCCTATATCGAGGTAAAAAACCCGACCGCGCAGGTCGAGCATGAAGCCACCACCAGCAAAATCTCCGACGACCAGATGTTCTACGCCCAGCAACGCGGGCTGGATGAGGAGGAGGCGGTGAGCTTGATTGTGAATGGCTTTGCCAAGGATGTGCTGAAACAACTGCCGATGGAATTTGCCGTTGAGGCGAAGGCGCTCTTGGAGATTTCGCTTGAGGGGAGTGTTGGGTGAGCGCGCTTGCCGATCACGCCAAACGCACCAACTCCCCTCCCCTTCAGGGGAGGGGCCGGGGGTGGGGCCTCTCCGCCGAACGCCTCGCCGAATTGCACAAGCGCGCCAAAGAGATGCGCAATAACCCAACCGAGCCGGAAAAACGGTTATGGAGACATCTTTCCCGCGCGCAACTAGCGGGCCACAAATTCCGCCGGCAACAGGTGATCGGGTATTATATCGCTGACTTTGTTTGCTCCGCCCGGAAGCTCATCGTCGAGGTTGATGGCGATACGCATGACGAGACCAAAGACCGGCTGCGCGATAACAAATTGGCAGAGCATGGCTACCGCGTCATCCGCGTGACCAACCAAGATGTGATGACGAATATGGAGGGCGTGTTGACGTTTATAACAGAAGCGATCTGCTGGGATGATAGGCCCCACCCCAACCCCTCCCCTAAAGAGGAGGGGCTTAAGAACGCACTTCCTCCCTCCTCTTTAGGGGAGGGATCGAGGGTGGGGCATCTCCGGGAGAATAATGTCGAAGGGAGTGTCGGGTGACAGTTCTACGAATAGTCGCCGATTTTCAGGCCGACGACCCTCAAACCGAATCCCGGTTTTATCGTGAACTCCTCGATCTTGATGTCGTGATGGATCAAGCTTTTATCGTGACACTGGCATCGGGCGAAACAATGGCACCGCAGATGAGCCTCATGACCGAAGGCGGGTCGGGCGCGCCCGTACCTGCTATGTCGATTGAAGTTGACAATATTGACGCTGTTTATGAACGCGCAAAACGTCTTAACATGGAGATTGTTTACACGCTTACTGAAGAGCCTTGGGGGGTTCGTCGTTTCTTCGCTCGCGATCCTGCCGGTCGTATCATAAATTTGCTTCAACATATCGGATGACCATGCTCCAAATAACTAATCTCCACGCCACTGTTGGCGATACAGAAATCCTCAAGGGACTTTCGCTCGAAATAAACGCGGGTGAAGTGCATGCCATCATGGGGCCCAACGGCGCGGGGAAATCTACGCTTTCTTATGCTCTCGGCGGGCGGCCCGGTTATGAGGTTACTGCGGGTTCAGTAACCTTTAACGGGCAGGATTTACTCGCGCTCGAACCGCATGAGCGCGCCGCCGCCGGATTGTTTCTCGGTTTCCAATATCCAGTTGAAATACCCGGCGTATCGAATGTGCAATTCCTGCGCGAATGCCTGAATGCGCAGCGCATCGCGCGCGGCGAAGAGGCGTTGTCTGGCGGTGAATTCCTGAAAATCGCGCGCGCACAAGCAAGCGCAATGGGCATGGATATGGACATGCTCAAGCGCGCTGTGAATGTCGGCTTTTCGGGCGGCGAGAAGAAGCGCAACGAAATGGTGCAGATGGGCATCATTGATCCCAAACTCGCGATCCTCGACGAGACTGATAGCGGGCTCGATATCGACGCGCTGCGCGTTGTCGGCGACGGCATCAACCGCATCATGCGCGCACCCGATAAGGCGGTACTGATCATCACGCATTATCAGCGACTGCTCGATTATGTGAAGCCTGATTTTGTCCATGTGCTTGCCGATGGCGCAATCGTAAAAACCGGCGGGGCGGAATTGGCGCAGCAGCTTGAGGCCGAAGGTTACGAGGCGATTGCCCAAGAGCAGGTAGCGTGATGGCCCAATGTGCCTCTAAACCTTCTCCCATCGGGAGAAGGATACGCAGACTAGCTGCTTCAGCAGCTAGTCGCAGTTGGATGAGGGGCTCCGCCCTCTCCGCCGTAGCTCCCCTCACCCAGCTTCACCTAGTCAGCAAGCTGACAAGGTTGCACAACCCTCTCCCAACGGGAAAGGGATTATGAACGCGCCCCTCCCCACACGCCGCGATGAAGCATGGCGTTATAGCGATATTGCTGCCGTCGAGGCCGCATGGCCATTGCCCGCGCCAGAGAATGTCATGGTGCCTGCAGGCGGTAAATTTGCGCGCGCTATCATTCAAGATTCCGGAAGCATTCACCAGATCAATCTGACCATCGGCAAGGGCGGCAAGGCGGCGGTCGATGTGCTCAATATCGGCGGCGATTACGGGCGGGTCGAGCTGAATGTCATCCTGCATGACGGCGCGGATTTCAAGCTTGCGGGCGTGCAATTGGGCGCGGGAAACCAGACGCTGGAAATTATCACCAATGTCACCCATGCCGAGCCAAATGCGACATCGAGCCAGATCATCCGTAATGTACTCGCAGGCAAAGCAACCGGCAGCTATCTGGGCAAGGTTGCAGTCGCGCGCGATGCGCAGAAAACCGACAGCGAGCAATCGGTGAAGGCGATGCTGCTCGATCGCACCGCGACCGCCAATGCCAAGCCCGAACTGGAAATTTACGCCGACGATGTGCTGTGCGCACATGGCGCCACGGTAGGCGAACTTGACGATGCTGCGCTCTATTATCTCGCCTCTCGCGGATTGCCGCCAGCGGAAGCGAAGAAGCTGCTACTGCAAGCGTTTGTTGCGGGTGTGTTTGACGGCGCTGCGGATGAAGCGATGCTGACGGAGAAGGCGCTGGCAAAATTGGGAGAACTGGTATGAGTATAGTTGTTGCATTGCTGCTTGCCCCCGCCCCGGTTGCAGAACCTGTCGTTTTCCCCAATGCCTTTCATGGCGTTTGGGATGCAAGTGCGGAGGCTTGTGCTGGCTCCCACGACGATGGGCGTATTGCTATCGGACCTAAAGAGGTTGTCTACTGGGAATCAAGCGGTGTTCCCACCGAAATATTCACGGCCGGTGAGCGCGATATTCGCGTGGCCCTTGCTATGTCTGGTGAAGGCGAGGAATGGAAATCGCAAACCCGCTTTGTTATCGATCAATCGGGCACGACGTTGTTTTCCGAACAGCTCCCACAGGCTGGCGAAGAATATTCCAGCGGCAAATGGTTCTACACACGGTGCCCGTCCAGCACGAAATTCAGGCCGTGAAATTGTGAACGCCCCTACCGCCATCCAAACACGCCGCCGCGATGATTTTCCCGGCCTTGCTGGTGGCTGGCATTATCTCGATACCGCCGCTACCGCGCAAAAGCCGCAGGCGGTCATCGACGCGATGAACCGCGCGATGGGCGAGGATTATGCCACCGTGCATCGCGGCGTCTATGCGCGCTCGGCCAATATGACATTGGCTTTTGAAGCGGTACGGCAGCGCGTCGCGAAATTTATCGGCGCACAAAGCGAAAACGAGATCGTCTTTGTGCGCGGTGCGACAGAAGGCATCAATTTGGTCGCGAATAGCTGGGGCGATGCCAATCTGAAAGCAGGCGACCGCATCATGCTGTCGCAGTTGGAGCATCACAGCAATATCGTTCCATGGCAGCTATTGGCTGAACGCACCGGCGCACATATTGATATCTGCCCGCTCACCAGCGACGGCCAGATTGATCTGGACGCGCTCGAAACCATGCTGACCGGCAAGCATAGGCTCGTCGCGCTCGCCCATGTTTCCAACGTGCTAGGGTCAAGGCTTGATGCAAAGCGGGCGGCAGAAATTGCCCACAAAGCAGGCGCGAAGCTGCTGCTTGACGGCTGTCAGGCGGTGCCGCGTCTACCGGTCAACGTCGCCGATCTGGGCTGCGATTTCTATGTCTTCTCCGGCCATAAATTATACGGCCCTACCGGCGTCGGCGTGCTGTGGGCGCGCGCCGAAATACTGGACGCGATGCCGCCATGGCAGGGCGGCGGTTCGATGATCGACCGGGTCAGTTTTGACGGCACGACATACGCCCCTGCGCCGGCACGCTTTGAAGCTGGCACGCCGATGATAGCCGAGGTTATCGGGCTCCGCGCGGCGATTGATTATGTCGATAAGGTCGGCCTCGAAGCGATTGACCTGCATGAAGGCGAATTGGTTCGCGCCGCCCGCGATGCGCTGCGGCAGGTCAATTCAGTGACGCTCTATGGCCCTGAAAATTCGGCAGGAATTATCTCTTTCAGCATGGAAGGCGTGCATCCGCATGACATCGGCACTATATTGGATGAAGCCAAAGAACTGAATGGCTCCGTCGCGGTCCGGGCAGGCCATCATTGCGCGCAGCCGCTGATGGAGCATCTGGGCGTGCCTGCTACCGCGCGGGCGAGCTTTGGAATTTACAGCGATGAAAGCGATGTGGCGGCGCTCGTCGCTGGCCTCAAACGTGTATCAAGGATTTTTGGCAATGAATGAAGAACGCAAAATCATGACCCAAGAAGTCGATAAGGTTGAAAAGCCGCCCAAGGCGCGCGTTGGAGATGCCATTGTCGCGCCCTCACCTTACGAGGCGGAACAGATGGCAGAGCCAGCCGAAAGCCGCAAAGAGAGCCCACGTGATGCGATGGAGCGCAAGAAGGATTATCTCGAAGGCTTCCTCGCGCAGAAGCCCGCACAACCGGATGCGGAAGGCACGGGCGGCGATTTGCAACAGGCGGTGATCGACGCAATTACAGAGATTTACGATCCCGAAATTCCGGTGAATATTTATGATCTCGGCCTGATCTATAATGTCGAGGTGAGCGACGCGCAGGCGATCATCACCATGACGCTGACCACACCGAACTGCCCCGTCGCAGAATCGATGCCTAGCGAGGTGGAAATGCGCGCTGCAGCCGTGCCTGGGATAATGGATGCCACAGTCAATCTCGTCTGGGATCCGCCGTGGAGCCCGGCCAATATGACCGACGAAGCGCGGCTTGAATTGGGGATGTTGTGATGGCGTTATCAATCACTAAAGTCGATTATTCCGACCCAGCTCAAGGCGCGCATCTGCTCGATTTGCTCGATAGTTATGCCCGCGATCCGATGGGCGGCGGGCAGCCGCTTTCGCCTGAAACCAAAGCGAGCCTGCTGGCCAAGCTGGCGGCGCAGCCTACTGCCTTTTCGCTGATTGCCTATGCCGGCGGAGAGCCAGCGGGGCTGGCCAACTGCTTTTTCGGTTTCTCTACATTTGCCGCCAAGCCGCTGATCAATATCCATGATGTTGTGGTCAAACCCGAATATCGCGGAAAGGGCATTGGCAGGGCGTTGTTTGCCGAGATTGAGCAAATAGCGGCGCAGGCGAATGCGTGCAAAGTGACGCTCGAAGTGTTGAGCGGAAACCACGCTGCAAAGGCGCTTTACGCTTCTTTGGGGTATGGCGATTATAATTTGAACCCTGAAAGCGGAACCGCATTATTCTGGGAAAAGAGGATAGCAGCATGAACAAGCAAACAACGATCCGCAAACGCCCCGCCGCCGTCATCCTGACGCCCGC
>JAZGFP010000012.1:0-236861 GCA_036479555.1 Sphingorhabdus sp. | reverse complement strand
ACGCATCCATCCCGGTCCATTTGGCAACATTTTCAGGAAAGGCGGTATTGAAACCGCGGATACGTTCCTTGGCTTCGTCGGGAAAGGGAAGGGGATCTGGCGCAAATTGCAGGCCGATGAATTTGCCTTTTTCGGCGACATAGGGGGCAAGAACGCGGCTGTACCAGCCACCACCCGGTGCAAATTCGCCAACGGTCATATCCTGCGTGACGCCGAAGATAGTGAGCGTTTCACCCGGATTGCGATATTTGTCGCGCGCCATATCATTCTTGCGGATGTCAGATTTCAGCGTAGTTTCAAGCGCTGGATTGACTTTAACTACCGTTGTTACTTTGTCGCCATGATGACCGGCGCAGGCTGTGGCAGGAATGATACCAACGGCAATGGCCGAAGCGACAGCGAGTTTGATTGCATTTTTCATTTTCGGTAAGTCTCCTCTGACATATTTTATACCCATTATGGAGTGCATTGCTCGATTTGCCAAGCATCTACGCCGGTAATTGCTGAGCGCAACAATGAAAGCTGCCTCCGCCCGCCAGGATCGCGTCGGTGGCAATGCCAATAACCTTCCTGTCCGGGAACAGCGTTTCTAGTGCGCTTATTGCCTTGTCGTCGCTAGCGGCAGCATATTGCGGGGCTATGACGACATTGTTGCCGATGTAGAAATTCAAATAGCTAGCAGACATGACTGCACCATTTTGCACGATGCGACCCGGAGATGGAAAGGGGGTTACCTTGCATCTAAAGGCTTCTGCACGGGCGTGGGCATCCGCATAGACCGCCGCATTGGGATCACTCGCCCCGCTTGCCTCGGCGATGACGAGGTGCCCGGCAGCCACAAACCGCGCCAGATTGTCGATATGCCCGTCGGTATGATCATGTTTTAGGCCGTCACCAAGCCAAAGCAATTTTTCAATGCCCAAATCGCACAGTAGCGCGGCTTCAATGTCTTCACGGGTCATATCGGGGTTGCGATTGGGATTGAGCAGGCAGTCTTCGGTGGTGATGGCGAGCCCCTGACCATCTACGTCTATTGCGCCGCCCTCCAATATCCAATCGCAATCGGTGACCTCCAGCGACATATCCTCGGCCAGCTCGCTGCCAATGGACTGGTCGCCAGCCATCAAATAGCGCCCGCCCCAGCCATTGAAGCGAAAATTGCGCGCAATTCTCCGCTGTCCATCGCTTACAATTATGCAGCCTGTATCGCGCAGCCAGCAGTCGCCAATTTTGCGGTGCTCGACGGTTATGCCATCTTCGACCAAGCTTTGCGCCCGGTCAGCTGCATCTTCGCTACCCGTTACCAGATGGACTTTTTCTCCATCCCCGGCGTCATGCACACCATTGGCGAAATCTGCGATTTGGCGCTGCGCGCGCGCCAGCATATCCGGCCATTCGCGCTCATCCCACGGAAAGCCGATCCACACCCGCTCATGCTCTGTCCATTCGGCAGGCGTGCGATAGGTCATGTGTCTGCGTCTTTCACTGCATTGGGCAGATCAGCCTCCAGTGCGGCTCTTGTCGCGTGCGGGTTTGAACTCGTCACCCTCATTCCAGTTCGGCCACGCATCACTCATCGCCAGCATACGGCCGACGCGGTAATAGAGCTTCAGGTCAGCCATTACGCCCGACCAATCCCAATTCTCGTCATATTCGTCCGATGGCTGGTGATAGCGGTTGTCCTGGTAGTCCTTGCTAGCCGCTTTGCCTGCTGCAACGCCGCCATCGATCAGATCCAGACCGCCTTCGAAATAGACCATCGGCACGCCGAGCTTGGCAAAGCTGAAATGGTCAGAGCGGTAGTAATATCCCTTTTCGGGCTCGGGGTTGGCTTCTGGTATTCTGCCTTCCTGCTTCGCTGCTGCGTTCAGATAGATATCCAGCTCTGATTTGCCCTTGCCGACAACGGTCAAATTCTTTGCTGGCCCTGCCATAGAGAAGGCGTCCATATTCACGCCGCCAACGGTCTGGCTGAGCGGAAAGATTGGATTGTCGGCATAGTATTTAGATCCCAGCAGGCCGCTTTCTTCGGCCGTCACGGCAAGGAAAACAACACTGCGCTCGGGCGCGCCCTGCGCCTTGAAACCTTCGGCCAATGCGACAAGCGCCGCGCTACCGGTGGCGTTATCAACTGCGCCATTGCAAATATCGTCGCCGTCCGCAGCCGGTGTGCAACGGCCAAGGTGATCCCAATGTCCGGTGTAGAGCACATATTCATCCGGACGTTTTGTGCCCTTCATTATGCCGATAACATTCTTGCTGTTCTTCTTGGAAATATCATTCTCGAAGCTCAGTCCCGCTTTCAGCCCCAGGCTGAACGACTTGAAGCCCTTAACCTTTGCATCGGCCAGCGATTTTGCCATATCGACGCCTGCTGCGTGGAACAGCTTCTTGGCAACGTCCTGATGAACCCAGCCATTTGCTTTGGTTTGATCCGCGCCGCCATCGGACGATTGGGCGTAGAATTGCGGGCCGGTCCAGCTCGATTCAACAACATTCCAGCCATAGGCCGCCGGCTTGGTATCATGGATGACAAGGGCAGCCGCAGCGCCCTGACGGGCCGCTTCTTCGAATTTATAGGTCCAGCGGCCAAAATAGGTCATCGTCTTACCGCCAAATGGCCCTTCCAGGCTCTCTGTGCCAAAATCGGGGTCATTGACGAGGATGAGAACTGTTTTGCCCTTCACATCGATGCCGTCATAGTCGTTCCAGCCCTGTGCTTCGGCATTGACACCGTAGCCGACGAAAACGATCTCGCTATCGGTAACATCAATCTTTGGCTGTTCCTGATAGGTCACTGCAACGAAATCCTTGCCCGACGCAAAATTCATCGCCGTGCCGTCTTTGCCAGTCACCGAAAGCGGAGACATGTTCTTGGCACCAATCTCGACAAGGCTTACATCCTGAAACCAGCTATCGCCATTGCCCGGCTCAAGGCCCGCAGCTTTGAATTTCTCGACCAGATAGTTGATTGTCTTTCCTTCGCCAGCACTGCCAGGCGAGCGCCCCTCAAATTCATCTGAAGAAAGCGTTTTGGTAACTTCTTTCATCGTCGCCTCGGACAGTTCCGGTACGGTCACTTCCGGAAGTGATGATGCGTCGATAGTTTCCGCCTTTTTGCAAGCGCCAAGCGCCAGTGCAGATGCAGCAAGAACGAACCAGATGTGGTTTTTCATATTGATGTTTCCCAGTTTTGGATTTGCAAGAGCTTTTGGCAGACGCATTGGCGAGACGCAAGTCGAGCTTGCCATTCTCTGCGTAGACGTTAAAAAACCAGCATATCTTATGTCATCGGGGGGCTGTCATATGAAGAGAATTGTTCTTTCCTTGAAATTGCTGCTGGCGTTTTTGCTTTTTGGGAGCGGGGCTTCCATCCTTGCAAATGACAATGCGAAGCTATTTGGAAAAATGCCAGATATCCTAGATATCGCGCTTTCGCCCGACGGCAGTCGAATTGCCTTTGTTACGCCGACAGCGAAGACGTCCGTTACACTATATACCGTACCGACATCTGGTGGGAAGCCGGTGAGGGTGGCGACTATGGATGGTCAGCCCGAAGTGTTTAACTGGTGCGAGTTTGTTTCAAATAAACGCTTGATTTGCCAGATATATTCTATTGCGAAATTCGAAAGCTATAACGTCGGGCTTACGAAGAAGATTGCGTTCGATATTGACGGCAGAAACGGGCAAGCCGTCGAGCGCAAAGACACCGATCATAGCACCGGTATACGGACAGGAAGCGGGCAGATAATCGATTGGCTGGATGGTCAGGATAACAGCATATTGTTGAGTTGGTACTTTTTTAAGGAAGGAGGCAGAACGGGCACACGTTTCAGGGATGACAAAGAAGGTTTGGGAGTTCTCAAATTTGATACATTGACGGGACAGTACGACATCGTTGTAAAGCCTGCCAAGGGCATCGATGCCTATCTTTCGGACGGTGAAGGTAATGTCCGGATATTGGGCAATGTCGCTATGCGCGGCGCTACTGGCAATTCAGGTAGTGCGGTGCAATGGAAATACCGGCAAAAGGGCAGCAAGAAATGGCTGTCGCTTTCGACCTATGACCTGACGACCGGAGATGGATTTGGTCCGATCAGAATTGACGCAAAAGCCAACAAGGTTTTTGGCCTCGAAAAAATTGACGGGAAACGTGTATTGTCGTCGATTGCGCTCGATGGCACCGGAAAGAAAGAAGTGGTTTTTGCACATGAGCGTTTTGACGTTTCTGGTATTGCCACGCTGGGGCATGCTGGCCGTACTATTGGCGCGAGATACGTCGATGACGCGCCCAGAATTGCATATTCTGATCCCGCTTTGGCGAAGCTATCAAAATCGCTTTCCCGCGCCTTGCCGGGCGAGAAGGCCATCACTTTCCTTGATGCAAGCGTGGATGAAAAGAAAATATTGTTGATGGTATCGAGCGACGTTGATCCCGGTCGCTATTATCTCTTCGACAAAAGCGCAGGCAGGCTTGAGGAATTGATGCCGCAGCGCGTGGATGTGGAACCTGCAAAATTGGGGAGAATGAAGCCCATAACATTTACCGCGCGGGACGGAACCAGTGTGCCGGGATATCTGACCCTGCCAGCGGGCTCCGATGGTAAAAACGTGCGCGCAATTGTGATGCCGCATGGCGGGCCAGGATCACGCGACGTTTGGGGGTTTGACTGGTGGGCCCAGTTCTTTGCGTCCGAGGGATATGCAGTGTTGCAACCCAATTTCCGCGGCTCGACCGGCTATGGTGAGGAATGGTTCGTCGACAATGGTTTCAAAAGCTGGGAAATCGCGATCAGCGACATTGAGGACGCCGGTAAATGGATGATATCCGAAGGGATCGCAGGCGCAGATAAGCTAGCCATTGTCGGTTGGTCCTATGGCGGTTATGCCGCGCTTCAGTCGGCTGTGCATGACCCCGGCCTGTTCAAAGCGGCAATAGCCGTTGCGCCGGTTACTGACCTTGGGCTGCTGAAAGAGGATTCAAAGGGCTTTGCCAATTCCGCAAATACCCGCGAGTTCATCGGCTCGGGCGCACATATAACTCAGGGTTCGCCGCTTCGTAACGTAGGCAAAATCCAAATTCCCGTCCTTATGTTTCATGGCGACAGGGATATGAATGTGTTGGTACGCCATGCAAAAAGGATGCACAAAGCCTTGCTCGGCGCCAATAAATCTAGCGAGATTCATATTTACCCGGAGTTGGAGCACGGATTGCGCTCTACCGATGCGCGGACGGATATGCTGACCAGGTCAGCAGCGTTCCTCGACAAATACCTCGCCAAATAAAAAGGGGAGCAGCCCGCCAGCGGACCGCTCCCTTTCAAAATCATGTGGTAACTATTAGCGCGAATAGAATTCGACGACCAGATTTGGTTCCATTTTAACCGGGTAAGGAACTTCATCCAGCGTGGGAACGCGGTTGAAGGTCACCTTGTCATTGCCATCGGGCACGACATAATCGGGGATATCACGCTCGGGCAGGCTCTGGGCCTCAATTACTAGCGCCATTTCTTTGGCCTTGTCGCTCAGGCTGATGACGTCGCCAACGGCAATCTGGCGGCTAGCAATGTTGCATTTTACACCGCTTACGCTGATGTGACCGTGGCTTACCAGCTGACGTGCAGCAAAAATGGTCGGCGCGAATTTGGCGCGATAAACTACCATATCAAGGCGGCGCTCAAGCAGGCCGATCAGATGCTGGCTGGTATCGCCCTTCATGCTCGAGGCTTCTTTGTATGCGCGCTTGAACTGCTTTTCCGTCACGTCGCCATAATAGCCTTTCAGCTTCTGCTTGGCGCGGAGCTGAATACCATAGTCGGACAGCTTGCCCTTGCGGCGCTGACCATGCTGGCCGGGGCCATAGTCGCGGCGATTGACGGGTGATTTGGGGCGGCCCCAAATATTCTCGCCCATGCGGCGATCAAGTTTATATTTTGATGATGTACGCTTCGTCATGCGTTAAAGTCTCCAATTAGCGTTCATGTTCGTTCTTCACCCTTCCAAATTTTCGAACAGCGAATTTTCGCTATTCGGGAAAGACAAATACCCGGAACCGCACCGCCAGCCTAATCTGGCGCGGCCACCGCTTCACCGGGGTGCGGGGCCAATTGCGAAGCGCGGCCTATGGCGATATCGGGGGGGCAAGTCAACTCTTCTCTCGACTCCTTGGCGCAGCCTGCTTAAAGGCGCGGGCCATGAGAGATGATCCGATAATACCCGCCGAGAAATGCCAAACAATGAAACAGGTGCGCACCGGCGTTGATGCGATGGACACACAGCTTGTGGCGCTACTCACCAAGCGGTTTGCCTACATGGATGCAGCTGCGCGCATTAAACCCGCGCGCGAAGCTGTGCGCGATGAGGAACGCAAGGCAGATGTGCTAAAAAATGTGCGGCAGATGGCCAATCAAGCCGGAATTCCCGCCGGATTGACCGATAGCCTATGGGAGCTACTAATCGAAGCTTCTATTGCTCACGAATTTGACGAGTGGGATAAGCATAAAGCCTGACCCGCATTCTCGCCGCAAAGACTTAGCCGTCTTCCCGGCTCCAGCGGCCCTGCATACGGTCCATTTCCTTGTCTTTTTCCGACTGTTCGGTATCCCATTGCGCTTTTGTCCGGCAAACTTTGCGCGGGCCGAAGCGAGTGCCGGTTGGTGGCGGAAACTTCTTGCAGATTTTCTTCGTATGATAGTCGCCGGTTTTATCTTTTTTGGTGGTATCAGCCTTCTGTGCGCTTTGCACGGATGCCATTACCGGCGAACCGATTGGCGCTACATTTGCCGGCGCTGCAACCATTAGCAAGATGGGAAGTGTCGAAATCATGATCGTCTCCAGTTGATATCTCACCGGCCTTATGCCGGATCAGCGGTAGGAAGGCAAGATTGCCAAAATACACGGCAATGAAAAGTTTTATCGCCGTTTGGCAAAAGCACTCCACACGCCGCGTATCGTTCGGACTTCCTGACTGGACCAGCCAGGCCGGGTTAGCAGATTACGCAATGTTCTGCGCGTTGTCGGCGAACGGTCTTCGGGGTAAAAGAAGCGCGTTGGCCCCAGCAGCTCGAAAAGCTGAGCAATCATCTCGTCGAGCTCTTGCTGCGGCGCGGGAGGATCGGTTTCTACTGAAGTAGGCGATTCAAGCTCCTGTAATTTAGACCATTCATAAGCACAAAGTATGACCGCTTGAGCAAGGTTGAGCGAACCAAAATCCGGGTTTATCGGTACAGTGATGATCTTTCGTGCGAAAGATAGCTCCCGGCTTTCAAGACCAGATCGTTCCGCGCCGAACAGGATCGCACTCTTCCCGGTGTTTTCTTGAAATTCGGTGGCAGCCACAGCTGGTGTAACAACATCTTTGGTTACCCCCCTTTTGCGAACAGTGGTGGCATAGACATGGTTGATATCCGCGACCGCTTCGTCAAGTGTTTCAAACACTTCTGCCTTTTCCAGCACGATATCCGCGCCCGCCGCCGACGGGCCAGCATCTGGATTGGGCCACCCATCGCGCGGGGCGACGATGCGCAAATCCACCAGTCCGAAATTAAGCATCGCACGCGCCGCTTTGCCGATATTCTCGCCAAGCTGCGGACGCACGAGGATGATGATCGGCGGCGCGCTCACGCCTTGCTCTGGTCTTGCGCGCCCATATCTTTGACGTTGCTGGCATCTTTCACATTGCTGGCAAAATCTTCAAAGTCCTTTGCCTCTGTGAAATCCTTGTAGACCGAGGCAAAGCGGATATAGGCGACGCTGTCGATCTGCATCAGACCCTCCATCACAAATTCGCCAATGCGGCCCGCCGCAATTTCGCTCTCGCCGGAGGTTTCAATCTGCCGCTGAATACTGGAGGCCAGCTTTTCTATACGCTCCGGCTCAACACCGCGCTTCCGGCAGGCGAGCGCAATCGAGCGCTCAAGCTTGCTACGGTCAAAGACTTCGCGCTTATCTTCGCTTTTCTGCACGATAATCTCGCGCAGTTGGATACGTTCAAATGTGGTAAAACGCGCCGCACAGCTTTCGCATTGGCGGCGGCGGCGGATTGCAGCGCCATCCTCTGTGGGGCGGCTATCCTTTACCTGGCTATCTTCATGGGCGCAAAAGGGACAGCGCATCTATTCGCCGTTTTCTTCCTGCTTTTTCTTTTTGTTGAGATGGCGGTAGGCGACGATACCGGCACCAATCGCTGCGCCTGCAGCAATTCCAACCGGAGCTATAATGCTTGCGGCTGCGCCAAGGGCAGCCCCACCTGCAACTTTCTTTGCCGAATCCTTGTCGGCCAGATGCTTGCCGCTGTGGTAAGCATCCTTGGTTGCTCCCCAAAGCTCATCAGCGGCCTCGCCGACATAGTGCTTCGCTTGGTTGGGGATGCTTTCCCTTTCGAGTTGCTCCGGCGTCTTTGCTCCGCATTCGGGGCAAAATTTCACGCCAGCGGCTACCTGTGTATCGCATTCATTACAGTAATCTGTCATCAAAACTGACTCCCTTTGCTGTATTATATGCTTAGGACGCCCCGAAATTTCAAGGCAGATAACAAAAACGCCAACTATTCCGGATAAATCGGGAAGCGCTTACACAGCGTTTCGACGCGTAGGCGGACCTCTGCTTCTACAGCCGGGTCCCCCTCCTCGCCCTTTTCACGCAGCCCTTCCAGCACATCAGCGATCATATGACCGATTTCGCGGAATTCGACCGCGCCAAAGCCGCGCGTTGTTCCTGCCGGAGATCCGATGCGGATTCCGCTGGTCTTTGTCGGCGGCAGCGGATCATTGGGTATACCGTTTTTATTGCAGGTGATCCCCGCACGTTCCAGCGCCTCGTCAGCATCCTTGCCGGTCACGCCCAGCGGAGTAAGGTCGATCAGCGCTAGATGCGTGTCCGTTCCGCCCGAGACCAGATTGGCACCGCGCTCATTCAGCGTCGCCGCCATAATCTTGGCATTCTCAATTACCGCTGCTGAATAGCTATTAAATTCAGGCCGAAGCGCTTCACCAAAAGCCACGGCTTTAGCCGCAATGACATGCATCAGCGGCCCGCCCTGAAGGCCGGGAAATACCGCGCTATTGAATTTTTTGCCCAGTGCCTCGTCATTGCACAGGATCATCCCGCCGCGCGGTCCGCGCAATGTCTTGTGAGTGGTCGTGGTCACAACATGCGCGTGGGGCAGGGGGGAGGGGTGTAGCCCGGTAGCAACCAGCCCGGCAAAATGTGCCATATCAACATGCAAATACGCGCCGACCTTGTCGGCAATCTCGCGAAAGCGTTTGAAATCGATGACGCGCGGATAGGCCGAGCCACCCGCGATGATTATCTTGGGACTATTCTCCACCGTGAGCCGTTCAACCTCGTCATAGTCGATGAGGTGGTCCTCTTCACGCACACCATATTGCACGGCATTAAACCATTTGCCCGACATTGCGGGCCGCGCGCCGTGGGTCAGGTGTCCGCCGGCATCGAGACTCATTCCCAGCACCGTCTCGCCCGGCTTCACAAGGGCAAGCAAGACCGCGCCATTGGCCTGCGCGCCCGAATGCGGCTGCACATTGGCATAGGTGCAATCAAACAGTTGTTTTGCACGATCAATGGCGAGCTGCTCGACATCGTCAGACGGCGCGCAGCCCTGATAATAGCGCTTGCCCGGATAGCCTTCGGCATATTTATTGGTGAATACAGAGCCTTGCGCTTCAAGCACGGCTTTCGAAACAATATTTTCAGATGCAATCAGCTCGATCTGGTTTTGCTCGCGCTTTAGCTCGGCATTCAGCACGCTGTGTATGGCGGGGTCGCTGGCGGCAAGGTCGTGGGTGAAAAATCCGGTCATGTTAGCGCTTTCAATCAGGTCGGCGTCAGGCATGGGGTTCCCCTCAAATAGCAGGATTGGAGAGTTTATCGACGCGGCGGGCATGGCGGTCGCCGCCAAAATCTGTGGTAAGAAACGCATCAAGACATGCCTTCGCCATTTCTATGCCAGTCAGGCGCGCGCCCATCGCTATTATATTGGCGTCGTTATGTTCGCGGGACAGCGCTGCGGAGAGCGGCTCTGAAACCAGAGCGCACCGGCAGGCGGGATTGCGGTTCACGGCTATTGAAATGCCTATTCCCGATCCGCAAAGCGCAACGCCGCGTTCTGCCTCGCCAGAAGCAATGGCCTGGCCAAGTTTGTACCCGAAGTCCGGATAGTCAACGCTATCGGTGCTATTGGGCCCCAGATCATCGATCTGGTGGCCGGCTTCGCGCAAATAGTCGATAAGCGCGGCCTTCATTTCAAGGGCAGCATGATCGGAAGCTATGGCAATGCGCATGGCATATCCTTTTGGAGAATCGCGTTGCGTTTCCTCTAGTGGTTCAAAGCTTCAAACGCCATCGCCAATGCTGGATCTTGCACCGCGTATCCACAGGCTATAACGGGGATGCATGACCAATTTTTTGCTTTCCGCCGCGATGGTGGCCGTTTTTGCACTGATTTATGCCGCTATCCGCATGTGGATGCGCGAAGGTATGAACAAGAAGCCGCTGCTGATGATCGCCGCTGCCCTAGTTATTTTGGCCAATATTGTCATCTGGGCCGTGCCGGATAATCAGGGCAACAGCCTGCTCCGCGAAGCTGCAAAGACCAGCAATAGCGGCGGCGCTATTTAATAGGGCATTCCGGATCGAGCCGCATGTTGAGGTAATTATCGACCGAGCCCATCAGTAACTCCATCTCATTTTCAAAAAAGTGGTTTGCCCGGGGGATCTCATCATGGTGGATGGTGATGTGCTTTTGCGTTCGCAGTTTTTCCACGAGCTTCTGTGATCCGCTTGGCGTTGCAACTTCATCATTCACGCCTTGAATAATAATCCCCGATGAAGGGCACGGGGCAAGAAAGCTGAAATCATACATATTCGCCGGTGGCGCGATGGAAATAAATCCGCGGATTTCCGGGCGGCGCATCAGCAGCTGCATACCAATCCAGGCGCCAAAGCTGTTTCCGGCGATCCAGGTGGTGGAGGCTTCGGGATGAAAGCTTTGCACCCAATCAAGCGCTGAAGCAGCATCGGAAAGTTCACCTACGCCATTGTCAAACTCACCTTCGCTGCGACCAACGCCGCGAAAATTAAAACGCAACGTTGCAAAGCCGCGCGCGACGAAGGTTTTGTAGAGTGACTGCGTGATGCGGTCATTCATCGTGCCGCCTGCTTGCGGGTGCGGATGCAGGATCATCGCGACAGGCGCGCGCGGTTTCGGCGGTGGAGAAAAACGGGCTTCAAGGCGGCCTTCAGGGCCGGGAATTGCAATGGATGGCATAATATCTTTTCTGGATGATCTACTTGCGAAAAATTCGAATATTCAGGCGCCGCCAGAAATTTTTGGCTTTCCGGCTTTGCAGTGGCTCGCGAGCCTATATAGATACCGGCGATATTTTCGCAACTGTCATGGAGTCATATTGCTCGAAACCCCGCGCCTCTATCTCGATCACGCTGCCACGACGCCGGTGTTACCCGCCGTGCGGGAGGCGATGATGGCGGCAATGGAGATATGGGCCAACCCGTCTTCCCCGCATAGCGACGGCCGGGCTGCAAAAGCAGCCGTTGAGGATGCAAGAGCCAGGCTAGGCACGGCTTTGGGGTGGGATGGAGAGATTATCTTTACGTCTGGTGCGAGCGAGGCAATCACGATGGCGATGGATTGCGATGCGCCGTTTTTTGCCAGCGCGGTCGAACATGACGCCGTGCTAGCGTGCATCGGAACTGGCGATTTATTGCCGGTTTCTGCCGATGGGCTGGTTGATATCGACAACATCACGCAGGCTGGGCGCTATGCCATTCAGTCGGTAAACAGCGAAACCGGCGTCATTCAACCATTGGATAGGGTCGGCGAGGCTATTCGCGCGGCCCGCGGCGTGTGGCTTGCCGATTGTTCGCAGAGCGCCGGAAAAATGCCGTTGGCCGACGCTGACATGATAGTGATTTCTGCGCATAAGCTGGGCGGGCCGCCGGGCGTGGGCGCGCTTTTGCTGCGTGAATTGGGGTTGCTGAAACCCACCGGCGGGCATGAGCAAGGATATCGGCGTGGGACAGAGAATTTACCTGCTATCATAGGGTTATCGGCTGCTATTGAGATGAGTTATGAATGGATGGGCGAGGCGGCTGAACTGCGGCGATTGCTCGATAGCGCGATATCAGCGGAGGGCGGAGAGGTTGTTGCTGAAGGAAGCAGCCGCCTTGATACCATTTCGAGCTACCGCATGCCGGGGGTCAGCGCCAATGGTCAGCTAATCGCATTCGACATGGCGGGAATTAGCGTTTCGGCGGGCAGTGCCTGTTCTTCGGGAACGCTCAAATCCAGCCATGTACTCAAAGCGATGGGATGGGATGACAAGGCTGCCAGCGAAGTAATCCGGGTGAGTTTTGGGCCGCAAACGCGGAAACGTGATATAGAGCGCTTTATGGACTTATGGCGCGGTATCAAGCAGCGGGCGACAGCCGCATGATCTATCTCGACTATCAGGCCACAACGCTGCTGGCTCCCGAGGCCTTTGCCGCTATGGAGCCATGGTTGAAAACGCATTTCGGCAATCCGCATAGTTCGCATGTGATGGGGCGCGCCGCCGCCGCTACGGTCGAGGCCGCTCGCGCGCAGGTTGCTGCATTAATGCCCGAGAATGGTAGCGTTATTTTCACTAGCGGCGCGACCGAGGCCCTAAATCTGGCGATAAAGGGAACAATGGCAGCGGGCCGCACTATGGTGGCTACCGAGCATGCAGCGGTTCTGGATACCGTAAATGCAACCTCCTCTTCGCATCCGATATACACTGCATCGGTGACGCCGGATGGATTGGTCGATGAAACCAGTTTCGAGACCGGCGTGGGGCTTGGCATTATGATGCTCGTGAACAATGAAATTGGCGTTATCCAGCCCGTCGCCCAATATGCGCAAAAAATGCATGATGCTGGCGGTTTGATGCTTTGTGATGCGGTGCAAGCCTTTGGACGCATGCCGATACCAGAAGGCCCCGATATGATTGCCGTCAGCGCGCATAAGATCCACGGGCCAAAGGGCATTGGTGCGCTGTGGATCCGTGAAGGCGTTGATCTTGAGCCGGTAATGCATGGTGGACGTCAGGAGCAGGGTATCCGCTCTGGCACTCTGTCACCGGCATTATGTGCTGGATTTGGCGCGGCGGCAAAAGTTGCTGCTGATAGGATGGCCGAAGATCATGCGCATGTTGAAGCGCTCTGGAACCGGGCTATTCAGCTGTTTTCCCGCTGGACAACAAACGGTAGCTCGGCGCAGCGATATAAGGGCAATCTCAACATCCGCCTCGACGGTTTGGATGTTGCGCGGCTGATGTCCGATGTGCGCGATGTGATGTTTTCCGCAGGAAGCGCCTGCGCCAGCGGCTCCGGTCGTCCCAGCCATGTTTTAGCTGGGTTGGGGCTGACCGACGCGCAAGCCAAATCATCGATTAGGCTCGGATTTGGGCGCTATACAACGATCGATGAGATTGAGCAGGCGGCATCACGCATCAATCTTGCAGTCGCAGCGCAGCTTTCCGAATGATAAAAATCCATTTCATCAGCCCGGACGGTGAAACCACGCAAAGCGTCGATGCCGAGGAGGGCGACAATCTGCTGTCGGTCGCACAGGCGGCGGGACAGCCGCTCGAAGGCACCTGTGAGGCGCAAATGGCCTGCTCAACCTGCCACGTGATTGTTGCCGAGGACTGGTTTGAAAAGCTAAAACCCTCGACCGAAGATGAAGAGGATATGCTCGATCTTGCGAGCGGTGCGAGGCGAACAAGCCGCCTTGCCTGCCAGATCGACCTAAACCAGCAGCTTGACGGCCTGACGGTGCATATCCCCGCCGACAGCCGCAATATGCAGGGAATTTAGCAGCCTTCACTTCCCATTCACGAAATATCGCCTATATAGGAACCGTTCGCTTCGGCGGACTATGGTGATAAATTGTGCTGTGTAATAAGCGCAGCGGACCCGGGGGCAGTACCCGGCGGCTCCACCAAAACCCCCGATATCGGGGCTATTGACGGGGCCGAACTAGGATCGACGTGTGCCCAAAAGCTGCACTTTTGCCCGGCCTGAATGCGCCGTTAAACCTTTCAAACCTTATAGGTGCAAATGATAATGAAGCACTTGCTCTTGCAGCGTAACTGACGGGCTTCACGGCCCAAAGTTAAACTAATAGAACGGGGTTCTGAACCGAACCCGGCAACAGAATCGGAAACCAGCGGCCCCCCGGAGCCGGGCAACAGAATCCGGGGACTTTTTTGTACGTGACCTAATCCACCCCGAAATTGCGATGATATTCGACTGCGTCCAGCATCTTTACTGCAGCCAGAAAGACTGCGCCGGTCGTCAGGAGAAAGAAGAAATCCCCCAGATATCCGGGATAGATCGCCAGATAATCCTGCCCGCGCTTCACCGCGCCCATGGCAAGCGCATAGGTGATTATGAAAACCTCGGTTTTGGTCTTTATCTGAAACAGGCGCTTTAGCTTTTTCATGTTAACTTATTTATCAGCAATCTTCGTGCCAGTTCAGCATTTTGGCGGGCCGCGATGGTTAACGTAGCGGCGGTTTGTAAAGGATTTCGACATTATTCGTTACGCCAGCTCCTTAAGGCCGCAAGCGTTGAGGAGCGCCTCTCTTGCAGTTTGCACCTGCTCAACCAGAACTGCATCATTGAGCGCATCAGCGGCAATGCTCTGCGGCCAATGCGCCGCAATCACTTGTTCCATAAGGTCGAGCTTCGCTTCATCGGCGATAAAGCGCTGATCAACCAAAGCCGTATCGCACACTACCCGCAGGCGAAGGCATGCGGGGCCGCCGCCATTGGCCATGCTCTCGCGCACGTTGATGGGCACAAGCTTTCGGATCGGCCCATTGCCCGCGACCATTTCGGTAAGCCAGTCCCACACCGCCTTATTTTCCTTTGCTTCCAGCGGCAGGATCAGGGCCATGCCCTGTCCGTCCGGCAAGGTCACAAGCTGCGCATTGAACAGATAGCTCTGGATTGCATCGGCGAGGGAAACGCGGCTCGCCGGGGCGATGATGATCTCGGCCTCTGGTATTTTTGCGCGGATTGCGGCGTAGACCGCTTCGGCGTCCTCAAAGGCACATTCATGCGCGAAGAGAACCTGTTCATTGGCGACGGCAACAACATCATTGTGAAAGGCGCCGGCGGCAATCGCTGCCTCGGCTTGCTGCACAAAAAGCACATTTTCAGGGTCAAGGCGGTGCGCGCGTGCAACGGCCTTTGACGATTCGATATGCTGACGGGCGGGGTAGGGCCCGCCAGGCTTGCCATAAACGAATATTTCAACGCCCGCTTCACCATGCGACTTGCATAGCCGCATGTGATTGGCAGCGCCTTCGTCACCATAGGGCGCGGGCACAGGGCCATGCACCGCAAAATGCGCTTCATCTGCAAAGGCAAGCTTGAGCTGCGCCAATGTTCCCGTCCATTCATGGCTACGATGCGCCATTGTCAGCAGGTTCGCGGCGGACAAATGGCACCGTCCATCGCTTGTGTCGGGGGCAGGAGAAACAGTCGCTGCATTTGCTGCCCACATTGAGGATGCGGAAAAAGCAGCTGCGCGGATATGCGGATCTGCCGCCGCCATATTGGTTGTCAGGTCGTCAAGCCAGGCCTTGTTAGGCCGCTCCAGCGGCATGAAGAAGCCTTGCGTTAGGCCAAGGCGCATGTTGGCCTGCATTTTTTCGATGCCCTGCAATGCGGCTGCGCGCGGATGTGAAACCGCACCTGCATTCCCCGCCGACGCGATATTTCCGGGGCTCAGGCCGGCATAATTATGGCTCGGCCCGATAATGCCATCGAAATTGATCTCGGTAATTGTCATGACCTAGCTTCGCGGAACATAACTCAGCATTTCGCCTTTTTCTGCGCCAAGCGCCTTGGCCGCCGCCGGATCGATTGCAACGCCATCACCCTTTTCGGCTATCCAGCCATAGGCCGCGCGAAAATCGGTGAGCTTACCCTTGCTTATCAGCATCTTCTGTCCCGATTGTTTTTCACCCAGGCTGTCATCTACTCGCGTTAGCTCCGCATCTTTGGCATTTTTGATCGTCGCAATATTATCTGTCCTGACTGACATGGTTGGACCGCCGTCGAAAATATCGACGTAGTTTTCCCAGTTGAAATTCTCATTTTCCAGCATCCGCATGGCTGCGCGGCCCGAGGGGTGCGGAATGCCGATGACCGCGCGCGCGCTTTCCGGTAGCATGGCGATGTAAACCGGGTGTTTGGGCATCAGGTCGGCAATAAACTGATTGCCGTGCTTGGCGTTAAATTCATCGGCATCCTGAAAATGCATGCCAAAAAACCGGCCAGCGACACCGTCCCAGAAGGGCGACCCGCCGGCCTCGTCAATCACGCCGCGCAGTTCGGCGAGCGTCTTGTCGCCAAACCGGACACGATGCGCGCGGATGAAGAGATAGCGACTGCGCGCGATGAGCAGACCAAGCCCGCCGGAGCGTGCTGCCGGATGAAGATACAGGCCGCCAACTTCGGTCGCGCCTTCAAGATCGGTGGAAAGATTGAGAATATCGGCGCGGAATGTGCGATCGAGTTCCTTACTATGCTGCGTCAACGCGCCAATCCGGTAGCTGTAGAAGGGCCATTGCTGCCCCACTTGCGCGAATATCTGGCAAGTGCCGCGCACTTCGCCGGTTTCGGTATTTTCCAGCGCGAACATGAAGATATCGTCGGCGACATCATCCCCTTGGCGCGCGAAGCCCTCCGCCGACCGTTCCAGCTTGGCTAGCAAAGATGGCTTGTCCGGGGGCAAATTGGTAAAGCCGCCGCCGGTGCTTTTCGCCATTTCGTAAATCGGTTGCACATCGTCTGGCCGCACGGGCCGGATGACAAAGCTCATAAATCCCCCTTTTGAGCAATTCGCATAATGGTGAGTGCAGACAGCTTTGCCCTTTCGGCGAGGCTATCAACAATTAGAAATTCGTCGCTGCTATGGATATTGCCGCCGCGCACGCCCATCGTATCGACTACCGGAACACCGCAGGCGGCAATATTGTTGCCATCGCAAACACCGCCGGTTGATTTCCAGCCTATGTCGAGGCCCAAATCATGGCCGCAATCCTTCACCAGATGGAACAGTTTTTTTGCACCCGCAGTAATCGGTTTGGGCGCGCGGCCAAAGCCGCCATGGCTGTGTATACGAACATCATGATCGGCGGCTATCGCGGCGATCAAAGATTCGAGTCCTTTGTGAGCAAGCGATTCCATCTCTTTGTTTTGCGGACGAAAATTAACCCGCAAGATCGCATTGTCTGGCACCACGTTATTTGGCCCGCCGCCATCGATCTTTGCTGGATTGACCGACAGCCCCTCGCGGTGGAGTGCCTTCAGTCTTAGCGCCAGATCGGCTGCGGCAACCATAGCATTGCGGCCGTCATCCGGATTGCGTCCAGCGTGGGCGCTCTTTCCTGTGATGACAATCGAGAAATTTCCGCTTCCGGCCCGTGCGCCCGCCAATGTGCCGTCGGGAAGCGCAGAAGGTTCATAGGTAAGTGCAGCTGTTTTGCCCTTTGCCATTTTTGCAATTAACGCAGCAGAAGAGGGCGAACCGACCTCCTCGTCGCTATTGATGAGAAGCTGATATCCCACAGGATCATTGGCGCGCGCGTCCTCATAGGCATGCAGCGCAGCGAGCATCACCGAAATGCCGCCCTTCATATCTGCTACGCCCGGGCCGCCCAGAACGCCTTCCTCCAGCCATTTTTGATCCTGAAAGGAATGGTCAGCGGCAAATACCGTGTCCATATGACCGGTGAAGAGCAGTTGAACCGGGGCTTCGGGGCGTATGGTAAGTACCAAATGCCGCCCATGCTCGACCTGTTCGCTGGTGCCGTCGGACTTTATGCGTTCTACCGCAGCGGGCTGCACCAGTTTCACTTCGCCCGGTAGCGTCGCAAAAGCATCGCGCAGCAGCTGCGCCATTGTTGCCAACCCCCTGAGATTTGAGGTGCCGCTGTTGATCGCGCACCAGGCTTCAACCTGCGCCAGCATAGGGGGCTGCGAAATGCGTTCGAGCGCCGCTTCTTCGTGGGGAGCGAGTGATTGCATTTGAAACCAATAGACGCGCCTGTGGGTGATGGCCAGTCCCAAGGCAGGCTAAGTTCAGGCTTTGATCTGCCTTGCCAGTTCAATCCATTCTTCGATTGTCAATGTTTCGGCGCGGCGTTTTGGGTCGATACCGATCTTGCCCAAAGCATCGACTGCACCCGATACTGCCTTGAGGCTCTGTCGCAGCATCTTTCTTCGCTGCCCGAAAGCTGCGGCTGTTAGCCTCTCAATATCGCGGATATCGGTGCCCTCGGGTTGGCGTGACGGGACGATATGCACCACCGCCGACATCACCTTTGGCGGCGGCGTAAAGGCGCTGCGATGGACGGGCAGCGCCAGCTTTGCATTGCTGCGCCACTGTGAAAGCACCGATAGCCTGCCAAAACTAGAGCCGCCAGGCTCCGCGACAATCCGGTTTGCCACTTCTCGCTGGAACATCAATGTTAGGGAAAGCCACCGCGGCGGCCATTGGGACTGCGCTAGCCAGCCGGTGGCCAGCGCGGTACCGACATTATAGGGTAGGTTAGATGCGATATGGAACGGTGCGCCGATCTCGGCTGCCGGATTGATCTGCATTGCATCGCCTTCAATCAGACGCAGTTTGCCGGGGAAGGCATCTGAAAGTTCGGCAAGGGCAGGGAGGCAGCGCTCGTCGCGTTCTACCGCAGTTACATGAGCGCCCGCCCTTAGCAGCGCCCGCGTCAATCCGCCCGGACCGGGGCCAACTTCATAGACATGCGCGCCGGTCAGGTCGCCGGGGATAGCGGCTATCCGGTCGAGAAACTGTTCGTCGAGCAGGAAATTCTGGCCCAGCGCCTTGTTGGCAGAGAGACCGTGTCGCGCAATCACATCGCGCAGGGGAGGGAGATCAGGCGTCACTATGCCGGGTCAAATGCCTTGCGATGCAAAGCTGCATCTGCAGCCATCTTTATCGCGGCAATCATCGAATCGGCGTTCGCAATATTTTTCCCTGCGATATTGAAGGCAGTGCCATGATCGGGGGATGTCCTGACTATCGGCAGGCCCAGAGTGATGTTCACCGCAGAATCGAAATAGAGAGTCTTGATCGGGATGAGCGCCTGATCGTGATACCCGCAAAGAACCGCATCATATTGCGAACGCGCGCGCGAATGAAACAACGTGTCGGCGGAGAGTGGGCCGGAAATATCAATGCCCTCGGATTTCAGCCTGCCGATTACGGGAGAAAACAAGTCAATCTCTTCGCGGCCGATATTGCCATTTTCGCCGGCGTGCGGGTTAAGGCCGGCTATAGCGAGGCGCGGATGTGATATCCCGAAATTCCGTTTAAGTCCTTTAAGTGTGGCCCTAATCTTATCCTCTATTAGCGCCGAGTTCAGCGCTTCCGCTACTTCGGCCAGCGGGATGTGAGAGGTAATGGGAACCACGCGCAAATCGGCTGCTGCCAGCATCATGGTGGCGTTGTTGCGCGAAACTCCGCAGCGTTCGGCAACAAACTCGGTCTGTCCGGGATGGCGAAAGCCGACTTCATATAACCGCGCTTTCGATACCGGCCCCGTAACGACACCGCTTGCATCTCCGCTGCGTGCAAGTCCCACGGCTATCTCAAGCGCTTGAAATGCGCATTTCGCGCTATCCTGGTCAGGTTTCCCCGGGGTTGTGCTGGAACCGTCATGGACCTGTAAGAGCGGCAAAGCATCTCCAAAGATGCCCAGCGCTTCACCGGGCTGGCTGATCTGCCGCACGGGCCCATGCCAGTGGGGCGCGAAGCTCGCTGCATCGCCAACCGCAAAGAATGGTGAAAGGCCGCGCGCGGCGCGTGCTTCCCAAGCCTTACCAATAATTTCGGGGCCAATGCCCGCCGGATCACCTGCCGATATGGCGATGGGAGCACCCGGGAGTGCATCAGTCATCAATTATATTCGATAATCGCATCGCGGCGGAGATCGCGCAGATAAAGCTGCGCGCGTTTGCCAACGCGCTTATCTTCGATTTCCGTGGCTATCTTGGTTGCATCGATATCCGCTACCTTTGGTTCATCGCGGCCGCAAAGGACAAACACGCGCACACCTTCTGACAGAGAGCCATAGGGCGGTGTCGACTGACCAATTTGCAATTTCTGCATCACTTCCTGAAGCGGGCCGGGCAGGTCGCGAATACGGATATTATCGCGGTTGACGACTTCCGCACCGAGTTGCTGTGCCATGTTATCTGCTGCGCCGCAGCCAGTAACCTTGGCCGAATCTTCGCGGAATTTTTGCACCTTTGGAAGCGCTTGTTTTTCGGTCATGCCAGCAGGAAAATTGACCGATATCTGCTTTAGGCTGAGCATGGCGTCGCGGGGATCGGATGTGGCAACTTGCCGCCGGTCGAGTAGCGCCAACAGTGAAATACCGCCAGGTGATGGCACCACGACTACTTCACCCTGCCGCATCTTACCAAGAGCTTGAGCGAGCGTTGCCGGAAGCTGTTCGGGAAATAGCCAGCCAAGGTCGCCGCCCTGCGCGGCAGACGAGGATTCGGAAAACTGCCGGGCATAGGCCGCAAAAGAGCCGCCATTGCGTAGCTGTTCAAGAATCCGGCCAGCATTTGCCAGCACCTGTTTCTGATTTTCCGGTGTGGCCGAAAGGTAGATTTCTCCAGGATGATATTCGACTTTACCGCGATTCGCGTTGATGCGATCAATAATAGCCTTAACCTCAGCCTCGCTCACATTTATGAATGGTGTAATATTGCGTCCTAGCAAACGGCTCCAGGAAAGCTCGCCCTTGATTTGCCGCTTTACTGAGTCAGCCGACGAACCAAAGGATCTCAGGAAGATGTCGGCTTCTTTGGGATCGCGTTTGTAATTCTGTTTCGCGACGGATTTGAAATAATCCTCGACCTCTTTGTCGGAAACGCCAATTTCCTGCGCCTCAGCCTCCTGCATCTGCAATGTTTCGTCGATAAGGTTGGCAAGGATACGCGTGCGGAATTTTTCTACTTCTGACGCCGGTAGATTGCCGCCATTGGCCTGCACAATCAGGGCAAGCCGATGGTCGATGTCGGTACCGGTAATGATATCGCCATTAACTTTTGCGGTCGCGCGGCGCACATTGGGGTCGTTGGCACTGAATAGTGTCTGACCGGCTGGAACGTTTAACCTAGCCTCTGGTTGCCCGTCGTCTGGCACCGTTTGCGCACCGAGCGGCGCGAGGCCAGCGGTTGCAAGCATGGCTATGGAAAACGAAAAGCGCTTTGAAATTTTCATAAATATTCCCGAAACTTACTATTACACCGTGCGCAGTTAGCAATTTCTGCCTGAACAGCAGATGAGCAATCCAACCCCCGGATCAAATCAATGTAACGCCGTCTACACACCCAGATTCCGAAATGCCAGCCTCAACAGGAAAGAATTACCGCGCCGTGCATCTCCAGTCCGCAGATAGTCGCGCCGCCAAGTAAGGCCGAAAGACAGGCAATCATCGTCATAAGCTATACCAAGACGGTGCCGGATCGGTTGATAACCGTCGGCAGCAGACAGCGGATCTTCGCTGGTACCTGTAAGGTCGACAATCGCCGAGCCGAAAATTGACCAGAAGCGCGCGACGGTAATGCGCCCCGCCAAACGAACTTCCTCACGATCAGCAAGGTCTTCGATGCCGGCAATATCGCGGTTGAGCCGCAAATAGCCGACCTTGAAATACGTCCCGCGTGTGCCAAGCGTTGCATCGACCTCATTGCGGCGGATGGCAAAATTATCTTTGTCCAGCCTGAAGCGGTGCGTAAATTTGACCAGATCCTTAAACCGGACCTCAGTCCGCCCGACAATGTCGGATACCTTTTCCGAAAGGCCGGTTCCATCCGGCAAAATCGTGTTGCGGTTGGAAAGACGATAGCTCTGCCCGATATTGAAATCGACATGCAGGTTTTTGCGCCGCAAAGACCAATCGATACCATAGGTTATCCGGTAATTATCCTCAAACCGATCATAACCTGGAAAGCGGTTTAGCGCGAAAAGGTTGCTGTCTTCCAAGTCGACAGCGCGGGCATCTTCGTTGGGAACAGCAAGGTTACTGCTGACATTTGCCGCAACCAGCTGAATGCGCGGCTTGAGTATCTGTGTGCCGCCAAATGCACGCCCGATCAGCGGCCAGTTAATTTCGGCCGCAGCGGCAAATATCCCGCGCGTTTGAAAGCCCGGATTGCCCCGATAGAGCGCCGTCAGCGTCGACGCATTTTCGTCGCTATTATACAGGTCACCGCGGCCAAGCAGAGTAAAGCTCACTTCTTGTCCCAGCCGGGTGATTTTGCGTAGATCCCACCGGGCAGATGCAAAAGCGCGCTGTGTATCCTGGCCGCTAGTACGACCTATCAGAAGGCTATTTGCCTGTAGCTGTAACTTTCCGCCCAATAGCGGATCATCGAGGCGTAAGCGAAAATCAACCTCGGGTAGGGCAATCGGTTGCAACCCTTGCCGATCCCCGACGCGCAAGGTTTGAGTGGCCCAGCCATTGACCGAGAAATAGCTGTTGTCGCTGATACGTTCTATGCTCAGATTATTACGTAGCCTGTCATCGCGGCTGATATCATAGCGGCGTAAGAAGGTGCGGTCGCTGGCGACCCTCAGTGATCCCGATACCGACCAGTTTTCATTGAACTGAAAGCGGCCGTTGCCGTCTAAATAACCGCGAATATCGCGTTCACCAGCTATCGGTCCGCCGGTCACCGACAGGCGGCGACCATAGGTTGCATAGCCCCCGATTTCGAGCGTGCCCTTTTTTTCCAATGTGCGGAAACGGGCTTTGGCCAGAGGTGCGACTTCGGAAAAAGCGGTGATTGATGTGGTCAGATCACGATTGGACGCGAGCCGCCAATAATACGGCACTTCAATCTCTGCGCCGTTGTTCCGCGAAAAACGCATGTTGGGCACCAGAAACCCGCTTCCCGCCCTGGAGTCTGCCGGGTGTGAAAGTCCGGGCAGCGGAATGACCGGTAACCCAAATAGCTCAATCCGCGCGCCCTTATACTTGATCCGTTTTTTTATGGGGTCATAATCAACGCGTACGGCGCGCACCTGCCAGGTCGGGTTTTTAGGGCAACCGTCTTTGCCGGTAACAGTGCAAGGTGTGTAGGCGGCATAGTCCAGCGACAGGGAGCCGTCGGCCTTGCGTTCGCCTTTCCGCGCTGCGAGCCGTACTCCATCGTCAAGAACCAGCAGCATGTTTTCCACCATGCCATCTTTTAACGAGTCGGTTAGGAGAATACTGTCCCCGTAAGCGACCGAACCATCGGGGCCGATTGAACGGATGTTACCATCCGCCTTCACTTCGCCACTCTTGCGGTTCCAAATGACTTTGTCCGCCCGCAGGCTGTAACCGTTGCGGTTCAGCACAACATCGCCGGTCGCGGTGACTATGTCGGTATTGGAGTCATAAACGACCTTCTCTGCGGCAAATGCGATCTCATCGTTTTGTTCTGCAGGTTCGGTATTTTCCGCAGGAGTATCGCCGCCATCGTCCTGCGCAGCCACAAAAGTAGGCAGCGCGGCGCTGCCCAGTAACAACGCCGAGGCAAAGGAACGGATATGGCGCGTGAAAATGTCTTTAGGGGATGACTGCACGATTTAGTCCTTTATCGCCCCGACCCATTATTGTCTCGACCCATTATCGTCCCGACATTGTCCGGTCCAGCATGAGTTTCAGCGGGTTGCAAATTCGAATTTGCACCCCTTTTTGCTTTAACCCGGATTGCTAATGCGCTTATAGGCAGGCTTCGCCCTATTGCAAATAGTGATGAGCGACCAAACGAGACAATAAACAAAGCGGGAAACAGACCCAATGCATATTACCTTCTCCAAAGAACGGCCAGCCGATGCCGATGTCCTTGCCTTCATCGTGACCAAGAAGAATTTTGAGAGCTATGAGCTTCCTCTGGAAAATGCCGATATGGTGCGCGAGACCGCAAAGCTGGCGCGTTTTACCGGGAGTGCAGGCCAATCATTTCTGCTGATCGCGCAAGAGGCAGGTAAGCTGGTACGGATTGTGCTTCTGGGCGTGGGTGACGGTAACGGTGACCACCAAAAGGCGGGTGCAAAGGCGCTTTCAAAGGTACAGACCTGCGGCGCCAAGCATATCTGTTTTGAGGGGCCTGACCTCACTGCGAAGGCTGCTGCGGCGGCGGCCTATGGCGCGCTGCTACGCAACTGGCGAATGGACAAATATCGCACCAAGCTGCCAAAAAACTCCAAACCAACGATTGAAACAATCACGGTCGCCGGTGCGCCTACGGAGGCCGAAGCTCTTTGGAGCGACTATGCCGCAATTGCCGATGGCGTATTTTTGACCCGCGAGCTGGTGTCTGAACCCGCGAATATCATTTATCCCGAAAGCTTCGTCGAACGCTGCCAGCATTTGAAAGAGCTCGGTGTCGAAATCACGGTGCTTGACGTTGCCGATATGGAAAAGCTGGGCATGGGCTCGCTGCTCGGCGTGGGGCTGGGTTCTGAGCGTCCTTCACGTATCCTTGCCATGCGGTGGGATGGTAGCGGCGGCAAGCAGAAACGGCCGGTGGCATTTGTCGGTAAAGGTGTGACCTTTGATACTGGCGGTATCTCTATCAAGCCTGCGGGCGGCATGGAAGATATGAAGTGGGATATGGGCGGCGCGGGCGCTGTTGCGGGCGCTATGAAGGCGCTGGCGGGCCGCAAGGCAAAGGCGCATGTCGTGGGTATTTGTGGGCTCGTTGAGAATATGCCTGATGGCAAAGCGCAGCGCCCCGGCGATGTCGTAACATCTATGGCGGGCCAGACGATTGAGGTTATCAATACCGATGCCGAAGGGCGGCTTGTGCTTTGCGATGCCATGCATTGGACCCAGGAGACATTTAACCCCGAATATATGGTGGATCTGGCAACGCTGACCGGCGCAATCATCATCTCGCTTGGGCACGAACATGCAGGCTTGTTTAGCAACGACGACGGATTGGCAGACAAGTTGAATGCAGCAGGAAAGTCGGCGGGCGATCCCTTGTGGCGCCTACCGCTGTCAAAAGCCTATGATAAGCTTATCGACAGCCCGATCGCGGATATGAAGAATGTCGGCCCGCGCGGCGCTGGGTCGATCACCGCCGCACAGTTTCTGCAGCGCTTTGTCCAAAAGGACGTCAAATGGGCGCATATAGATATTGCCGGGATGGCATGGGCGGACAAAACCGGCCCGGTCTGGGCGAAAGGCGCAACCGGATATGGCGTGCGTCTGCTCGACCGCTTCATTGCCGACAATTTTGAAGGCTGATTTCTGATGCAGGTAGATTTCTACCAGCTGACCCGCGATCCGGCGGAGAAGCTGGTGCCGGTGCTTGCGCAAAAGACTTTGGATGCGGGCAAGAGGCTGTTGATTGTCAGTGATGCCGGGAGCCAGCGCGAGGCGCTGTCAAAGGCTCTTTGGGAATGGAAGCCGGAAAGCTTTCTGGCGCATGCGAACACTGGCGAAAGCGATGACAGTGTGCAGCCTATCCTAATTTCCGGCCTTGCAAGCGCTACCAATGATGCAAGTTATTTACTGATTGCCGACGGAAAATGGCGCGGCGAGGTATCTGGAATGGAGCGGATTTTCTACTTGTTCCAGCCCGAACATACCGATGACGCCCGCAGCGCTTGGCGTGCGCTAGGAGAAAGCGAAGGCGTGTCTCCCAAATATTGGCGGCAGGATGGTGGGCGCTGGGTCGAGGGGCCGTAATCGCTACGGGCATTATGGCTGGATGCTAGTCCGCGAGGTTGCTAGTCCGGTTATTCGTTGAGTGGAGGGAAATATGAAAAGGTTGATTGCGATAGCAGCAATAAGCGCGCTTGCGGCTTGCGGCGGCAGTGACAAAGATGAGGAAATCGTCTCCGGCACTTTCCAGGATGACAAGGGGAACAAGGGCGAATATTCGGTTCGCGGCGATGATGATGCGGGCAGTTTCAGCATCAAGACGAAAGACGGATCGCTAAATATCACCGCCAACAAAAGCGGCAACGTGAAACTGCCCTTCGGCCTGAAAATGCTGCCCGGTTCAAAGATTCAGGCCAATGTGCAGATGAATCAGGGGCCGGCTGGCACAAATGGTTCCATGGTCTCTTTTGAAAGCGATGTGGCACCCGAAAACGTGATCGCATTTTACCGCAAGCAGGTGGAGTCCGTAGGCTTCAAGATCGGCACCGAGATGAAATCCGGAAAAACGCAAATGTTCAACGCCACGCGCGGCGGGAAAGATAATATCAATGTGACAGCCACCGCCGATGACAATGGAAAGACCACGGGCAATGTGATCGGGGGAACCAAGGGTTAGCGCAGCATCGCCAAGACAATATTCGCCTTGCGATATTGCGCTCGCGCGGTTAGAGGCGCGCGCAACTTAATCCCATAGATAACCGGAGTTCTCCCATGGCCGTCACACGCACATTCTCGATCATCAAACCCGATGCCGCCCGCCGCAACATCACCGGCGCAGTTACAAAAATGCTCGAAGATGCCGGTCTGCGCGTCGTTGCATCAAAGCGCATCCACATGACCAAGGCACAGGCCGAAGGATTCTACGCCGTGCATAAAGAGCGCCCGTTCTTTGGCGAATTGGTTGCATTCATGACCAGCGGCCCTTGCGTGGTTCAGGTGCTCGAAGGCGAAAATGCGATGCAAGCCAACCGCGACATCATGGGCGCAACAAACCCCGCCGATGCCGCGCCCGGCACGATCCGCAAAGAACTGGCCGAAAGCCTTGAAGCCAACAGTGTCCACGGCAGCGACAGCGACGAAAATGCCGCGATAGAGATCGCTTACTTCTTCAACGAAGACGAGATTGTTGGGTAAGGCTCATTGCCCCTTCACTGGATATGAGAATTACGTACTTGTTTGATCGGAGCCAGAGGGCGCGTGGAACAACGCAAGTAGCCACTATCTCAGTGCTCCGCGACCCCCGATCCTTCATAGTCTGAGGCTATATATGAATAGGCAAAACCGAGTAATTTTGTATAGAATGCGCCATTGAAGTGGCGATCATATCGCTCGACCGCATCATCAATATATTCTCTGGTATACATGCGTCCTCCAACGATCAGGAAACGCCAATCCTTGGTTGATTGAGGACTATTTGCCGGATCATTTTCGAAAATAAGCATATCTGCCAACGCACCCGGTTTTAGGTACCCTATTTTACCCGCATCTAAATGCTTGCCGTTGACGGTCGTCGCGGCCTTCAATGCGGTTTCGTACGATCCGAAAGCCTGCGCAAGAATTTCGATTTGCAGGTGAAGCGATTCGCCCGGAATCACATAAGGCATGACGACATCTGTACCGGCTAGCACGTCAACGCCGCCAAGATGTACCTCGCTGATAAAATTCACCGCCGCCGGGACGGCATTTACCGCCGCTTCTATTTCGGCTTCTGTTTCAGGGTGCGAGACAACAGACGGCCACGCAATTTTCCAAAAATCAGGTAGGTGGCGCAGGCCTTTTGTCGCCGGAAACCGCTTGCTGTCTGAAACGGTCAGCCTTGCCCGAGCATTTGCGTTGGTTGGCAAAAATGAAATGCCATTTGTTTTCATCACAGTGGTGATTTCTGCAATTTCCTCGGGCGTGAGGTTGATTAAATCCTCATTTTTATATGCCCAACCCTTTGGTGCCGAGCGATGGAGATAGGGTATGCCGGTGTAATGCTGGCTTTCAAAATTGTTGATCTCGCTCATCTTCACCGCATGGGGTGTGTGGCCGATCAAAGGCAATTTCAACTCAGCTGCCTTTTCCATTATTCCCTGAAAGGCCGCGCGCGGCAACTGGTCATATACTTTGATGCAATCAACGTCTTCGTCGGCCAATTGTTGCACCATTTCCGCTCCAGCCTTGGCGGTTGTTACCGCTCTTCCGCCCGGAACTTTCGGTGGGTTGCCGTCCAATATCGGTCCGCAGCGATACATGCGCGGGCCAACAATCTTGCCCGTATTCAAATCGCGAGCCAGATCAGCGACGCTATCATCAAGCTGCCCAAGATCCCTGACGGCAGTGATACCGTATTTTAGGTAAAGCAATGAGAATAATCTCTGATTGCCAATGGCCAGTTCGGGCGGGGTGTGGATATGCGCATCAATCAAGCCCGGCATCACGAAACAACCCTCGCAAACAAATGCTTTGTCGTTCGAACGGGTACCCCTAATCTCGGAGATCACCCCATCGCGAATGATGATGGTTTGGTTTTTTGTTGCCGGTTCGCCGGGGTTCCAGATCGTGACACCAGCAAGCGTTCGATCTTCGCGTTCAGGAACGGATAGGCTAGGCGGAGTAAGCATCCAGAGAGCAAAGACAGCAGCAATGACGAGAGCACCCAAAAGCCCCAAGCTCGCAAATCCAATTTTCTTCAGCATGATGATTCTCACCTCCTATAAACCGGCACTTGCCGTTAGAACTCCCCAGCTACATTCATCAATTTTGTCAGCTTCTTGGGCGCAACGCTCTGCCAGCTGCGTGTCAGCCATTCGTTTACATGATCCCAATCAACGCCCGCGCGGTCTAGCCGGTAGCCGATCCATCCGCTCGCGCCGTAATAAGCGGGGCGGTGATAGATTTCGGGTTGCGCGTCGATGAGGCTCGCCATCTCGTCCGGTCCGCTGCATTTGACGAGCAGCGCGATGCGTTCTTCGCCATGATGGTTGACCGAGAGATGGGCGAAAAACTTGCCCGATTTTTCGGTGCCAACGCGCCAACCGGGTGCACCGTGGCTTTCGCGTGCCAGTGTTTGCGGCAGTGCCAGCGCCAGCTTGCCAACTTTCGCCTGTATCCAATCGACATCAAGTTCGCGCGCGACATATTCGGCCAGCGTGTTGGGATAGAGTTGATGCTCGGCAATCAATATCCGGCTGGCGAGGCGGTCTGCGTCGTCACCGGGCAGGATGGCGACTTTAGTTGCCGCCAATATCGGGCCATCGTCGAGTTGGGGCGTCACCAAATGCACACTGCATCCGGCATGGTCGTCGCCTGCATCCAAAGCGCGTTGAAACGTATCGAGTCCCTTATATTTGGGGAGCAGTGAGGGATGTATGTTGAGTATACGTCCCTGCCAGCTTTTTACAAAATCATCGCCGAGCACGCGCATATAGCCTGCAAGCGCGACATAATCCGCACCGCTTTTGCGGATTGCCTCGTCCATTACCGCGTCATGTTCTGGGCGGCTCATGCCTTTGTGTGGATGCGCGAATATGGCGATATCTTCGGCGGCGGCGAGCGCTAGCCCGCGCGCATCTGGATCGTTCGATGCGACAAGCACCACTTCATAGGGGCAATCATCGGCCTTTGCTGCGTAGATCAGCGCGGCCATATTCGATCCGCGGCCCGAAATCAGGATGGCGATGCGGGCTTTCACGATAATCCGCTCCGGAACGGGGAGGGGGACCACGAAGTATTGGAGGGGGCGAGTGCAGCGAGCGTCAGAGCTATCAGGCAGGGCATAAGCTCGTTACACTCGTACCCCTCCGTCAGCCCTGCGGGCTGCCACCTCCCCGTTCCGGGGCGGAGCTCGTTGAGCCTATCCCGCATGCGTCGCCGTCCAGTCGCTCATCGCATCCCATGTGCTCGCTGCACCGCTAACCGTGCAGCCCTTCTCTCCGGCGTCAATCCGCCCGATCCGGTGTACGGCTTCGCCCGCAGCCTCAAGAGCGGCGGTCACATCCGCGACATCACTTTCGGCGACGCAAATCACCATGCCGATGCCGCAGTTAAAGGTGCGCGCCATTTCTGCTGGTTCGATATTTCCCTGCGCTTGCAGGAATGCCATCAAGTCAGGCTGCTTCCAACACCCCGCATCAATATGTGCATGAAGCCCCACGGGCAGCACGCGCGGCATATTCTCCAGCAATCCGCCGCCGGTGATATGCGCCATCGCGTGTATCTTGCCCTCGCGGACGGGCGGCAGCAGCGATTTCACGTAAATTTTGGTAGGCGCGAGCAGCGCGTCGATAAGCTTCAGTTCTTGATCGAAGGGGGCAGGGCGGTCGAGTTTCCAGCCCTTGTCTGCCGCCAACCTCCGCACCAGCGAAAATCCATTGCTATGGATACCCGATGAAGCAAGGCCGAGGATAACATCGCCTTCTGCTAGCCTGTCAGCACTCAGCACATCGCCGCGCTCCACCGCGCCGACGCAGAAACCGGCGAGATCATAGTCGCCCTGTTGGTACATGCCCGGCATTTCGGCGGTCTCCCCGCCAATCAGCGCGCATCCAGCCTGTTTGCAGCCCTCGGCAATGCTGGCGACCACGGCGGTGGCTTGGGCGTTGTCGAGCTTTGCGGTGGCGTAATAATCCAGGAAGAAGAGCGGCTCTGCGCCTTGAACGATGAGATCATTCACGCACATAGCAACCAGATCAATGCCGACGCCTGAATGATCGCCCGAATCGATAGCGAGTTTTAGCTTCGTGCCCACCCCGTCATTTGCTGCGACCAGCAGCGGGTCGTTAAAGCCTGCAGCCTTCAGATCGAAAAATCCGCCAAATCCGCCAAGGTCTGCATCGGCGCCCGCCCGCCGCGTCGCCTTGGCCAGCGGTGCAATCGCGCGGACAAGCGCGTTTCCGGCGTCGATAGATACGCCCGCTTTGGCATAGGTATAGGGTTCGGCTTGGTTATGTTTGGAATCCATTTTTATGCTGCTAGCGAGAACAGGCTTGGAATTCCATGCCAATGTCGCCAAAAGGACGACGAATGCAAAAGATGGTTAAGAATTGGGGTCGTATTGCGCTTGTTGCGCTACCGCTTGCCGCGCTTTCCGGCGGGCTTGTTGTTGCGCAAATTGAAGGCGAACCACGCGGTATCAGGCCGATTGCAAGCACCGGTGACTTTGAGGTTGCCGGTATAGAGGTCAATGTTACCGGCGATAGCCCCGATGATGCCCGGCTTAAGGGCTGGGAAGAAGCGCAGCGGCTTGCATGGAAAATATTGTGGAAGCGTAAACGCGGCAGCTCCACCAACGGCCTTTCCGATGGAACACTCAATGGTATCGTTTCAGCCATCGTGGTTGAACAGGAACAGATCGGGCCAAAGCGCTATGTTGCCCGGCTTGGTGTACTTTTTGATCGTGCCCGGGCAGGAAATTTGCTTGGTGTTAAGGGTATTTCCCGCCGTTCAGCACCTTTGCTGCTGATCCCGATTTACTATTCCGCCGGCGCGCCCATTGTTTTTGAAAAGCGCACACCGTGGCAGCGCGCCTGGGCGAAATTCCGCACATCGGAAAGCCGCATCGACTATGTTCGACCAAGCGGTGCTGGCAGCGAATCGTTGCTGATCAATGCTGGTCAGCTTGAGCGACGCAATCGCCGCTTGCTGCGTATGATACTCGATGAATTTGGTGCTGCCGACTTTATCATCCCGATAGCGCGGTTGGAACGGCAATGGCCGGGAGGGCCGGTGATCGGGCATTTCTCTGCGCGCTACAGCGCCAATAACCGTTTCCTGGGAAGCTTCAAGCTGCGCGCCGACAGTGAAAAGGGCGTCGCTGCAATGATGGATGAGGCCGTCAAAAAGATAGACGCATTATTCCAGTCGGCGCTATCGAGCGGTCGGCTGCGCGTAGACGCGACGCTGATCCTTGAAACCGAAATCATCGAAGAACAGGATCTGGATGAAACCGCTACTCCGGTAGAAACGCCGGGTGAAGGTAGCGGTGATAATAACAGGAACGACAACCGGCCCGATTCGCCGGGCAATGACGGTGATAGCGATGGTGGCGGCGATAGGCCTGACAACACGCCGCTACCGCCGCCAACGGCTGTAACCACAATTTCGGTGCAGATAGCGACACCGACGCCTGATTCGGTAAATCGGGGCGAAGGTGCCCTGCGTTCGGTCCCGGGTGTGCGCTCCGCTTCGACGAGCAGTCTTGCTCTGGGCGGCACTTCGGTCATTCGCGTGGTTTATCAGGGCGATCCAGCGGCTTTCCGCTCGGCTTTGCAGGCGCGCGGTTGGAAAGTCAGCGGTTCGGGCGGAAGCCTCCGTATTAGCCGCTAACGGGCTGGTTTAGCTGATGCGACAAATAGCCTTGCCAATTGATGCGCTGCGGCCCGATGCGCAGGGCAGCCTGATCATAACCGACAGTAATATGACGATCGTGCAGGCCCTTGCCGAGCGCGCAAATTGGCCGGGGCGCTGCGCTATTCTGACCGGCCCTGCGCGGTCTGGAAAGAGCCTGATGGCGCGTTATTTCGTTGGAGCAGGTGTGGGTGAAGTCGTTGATGATGCAGAAATTGCGGGCGATGAAAAACTGTTCAATGCCTGGAACAGGGCGCAGCAGGATGAAGGCGCGCTACTGCTGATTTCGCGTTTTGTGCCTGCCAAATGGAATATCGCGCTGCCCGATTTGAAGTCACGGCTTGCAAGCGCACTGCATCTCGAAATATCGTCGCCCGATGATGAACTTGTGAACCATTTGCTGCAGAAGCATCTGCAGGATCGCGGAACCGCCGTAACGCCAGAAGTTATGGCCTATGTTACCAAGCGGATCGAAAGACGCTATAGCGCGCTGGAGGATTTTGCGCGCGATATCAATGCGCGGGCGCTCTCGGAAAACCGCGCCGTCGGCCTATCTCTCGCAAAGCAGATATTGGTCGATTGATCAGCCGCAGCTGATGCGGGTGATGACCATCTTGCTATCGTAGCTGACGTTAATTCGGTCAAACCGGTAATCGGCGGTCACAGCCATATTGGGGGCAATCCAGCGGAATTTCATAGCGCCGCTTTTTTGCATCAATTCCGTCGCCAGCTCCTGCGTAGCTATTTTGCCGACGGCATATTGTACCGGCTTGGGTGCGCACTCGAATCCTCCGGCTTGCTCCATGGGTACTTGCTCAACTTTTACCGGAGGATTTTTGCGCTGGTCATCGGCAGCGTGGGTGGCGCAGCCCAGGAGCAAAGGTGCGATCAGCAAGCTAGGCGTCAGCGGTTTCAACATTGTCTTCCTTTTCGGCGTCGCGCATCATTTTTAGCTTACCGTCAACAACTGTAAAACCGAGCCTGCCTTCAACGAGGTCCAACGCATCGCGCCCAAATTGTTCAAAGCGCCAGCCTTTGAGCACGCGGAGGCCGTCCCGCTCACCCGCTGCCAGTCGCTCAAGCTCTTCTGTTTTCGCGATTAAGCGGGAAGCGACATTAATCTCGCGTGACCGGATTTTGAGCAGCAATTTGAGCAGGTCTGCGACCAACGCGCCTTCCTTGCCGCCGCCGTTGCGTCGACCCCGCCCGCCATTGGACCGCTCTGCCGGCTTTGCTTCCTTGATGACCTGCATCAACCGGGCGCCGATTTCATTGTGCTTCCATGCGGAAGACAGCCCGCGCACTTTTGGCAGGGATTCCTGATTTTTTGGCGGATGCGAAGCGATGTCAGCCATCGTTTCATCTTTCATGATACGTCCGCGCGGTATGTTCTTATGCTGCGCCTCCCGCTCGCGCCAAGCCGCTATCGCCTGGAGTCGCCCGAGTATGTCGGGTTTGCGCGACTGTATCTTTACCCGCTCCCACGCCTTTTCCGGATCGTTGCGGTAATTTTCGGGGTTCGAAATGCGCTCCATCTCATCATTGAGCCAGCCGCCACGCTCGGTTTCTTTAAGTTTGTCGAGCATTCTTGGAAAGATATCGGAGAGATGAGTGACATCGCCGATTGCATAGTCAATCTGACGTTTGTCAAGCGGACGCCGCGACCAATCTGTAAAGCGCGCGCCCTTGTCGAGATGCAAACCCAGCCACAGGTCAACAAGGTTGGAATAGCCAATTTGCTCGCCCTGGCCCAATGCCATTGCAGCAATCTGCGTATCGAACATCGGATGGGGTGTTTTGCCAGTGAGGTTGAAGAATATCTCAATATCCTGACCGCCTGCGTGAAATATCTTCAACACTTCCTCATTGTCAGTGAGGAGGTCAAGCATCGGCGTAAGATCAATTCCGTCGGCTTTCGGATCGACCGCCGCCGCTTCCTTACCGTCCGAAATCTGCACAAGGCACAGATCGGGATAATAGGTGTTCTCGCGCATAAATTCGGTATCGACGGCGACGAAATCCGCCGTCGCAAATCGTGCGCATATTTCGGCGAGCGGTGCGCTATCGGTGATAAGTGGATGAATCTTCATGCAAGGCCGCCCTTATCAGTATATAGGCGCTTGACAAAGGGGGCTTGCAACGCTGTAGCGCCGCCTTTCCTACTTTTGCACAGACCATAAACAGAAAAACTGCTTTGATGACCAATATGCATGCCTATCGCTCCCATGACTGCGCCGCGCTCCGCAAGGAAAATGTCGGTGAGACAATCCGCCTTTCGGGATGGGTTCACCGCAAACGTGACCATGGCGGCGTATTATTCATCGATCTGCGCGACCATTACGGTGTAACCCAGATTTTGGCAGACAGCGACAGCAAGGCGTTTGAAGCGATGGACGCTTTGCGCAGCGAATCCGTGATTTGCATAACGGGCCGCGTGATGGCGCGCGATGATGCAGCGGCGAACGCCAAACTGCCGACCGGTGAAATAGAAGTCTATGTCGATGAAATGACCGTGCTTTCAGAGGCAGATGAGTTGCCGATGCCGGTTTTCGGGGATGCTGAATACCCTGAAGACATCCGCTTGCGTTACCGCTTCCTCGATCTTCGGCGCGAAAATGTGCATGCCAATATGATGCTGCGCTCGTCGGTGATTTCATCGCTGCGCACGCGTATGACTGATCGGGGTTTCATGGAAATCCAGACGCCAATCCTGACCGCATCCTCGCCAGAAGGCGCGCGCGACTATCTGGTGCCAAGCCGCGTGCATCCGGGCAAATTCTATGCGCTGCCGCAGGCACCGCAAATGTTTAAGCAGCTGCTGATGGTCGCGGGTTTCGATAAATATTTCCAGATCGCACCTTGCTTTCGCGACGAGGATGCGCGCGCGGACCGCAGCCCCGGCGAATTTTATCAGCTCGATCTTGAGATGAGCTTCGTCACGCAGGAAGATGTATTTAATGCGCTTGAGCCGGTTCTTGCAGGAGTGTTTGAAGAATTTGCAAATGGCAAGACGGTTACTCCTTCGGGCGAATTTCCGCGGATACCCTATAAGGATGCGATGCTGAAATATGGGTCGGACAAGCCTGACCTTCGCAATCCGGTTTTGATTTCCGATGTTACCGAACATTTCAAAGGTTCAGGCTTTGGTCTGTTTGACAAGATCGTTTCGGGCGGAGGTGTCGTGCGAGCGATTCCTGCGCCGAAAACGGTGGAAAAGAGCCGCAAGTTCTTTGATGATATGAATGAGTGGGCGCGCAGTGAAGGCCATGCAGGACTTGGCTATGTAACGCGCAAAGGCGGCACCTTCGGCGGACCGATTGCCAAAAACCATGGTGAAGAGGGCATGCTCAAGCTCTATGCTGAACTCGGCCTTGGCGATGATGACGGCCTGTTCTTTGCTGCTGGTAAGGAAGGGCAGGCAGCCAAGCTCGCCGGTGCAGCGCGCACCCGCGTTGGAGAGCAGCTTGAACTCATCGAGCAAGGTTGTTTCAAATTTTGCTGGATCGTCGATTTCCCGATGTTCGAATATGATGAGGAAGCGAAGAAGGTTGATTTCTCCCATAACCCGTTTTCAATGCCTCAAGGCGAGATGGACGCATTGGAGACAATGGATCCGCTCGATATCCTTGCCTGGCAATATGATATTGTGTGCAACGGCGTTGAACTGTCATCGGGGGCGATCCGGAATCACCGACCTGACATCATGTATAAAGCGTTTGAGATTGCCGGATATTCGCAGGCCGAAGTCGATGAAAATTTCTCCGGCATAATTAATGCGTTCAAATTTGGCGCACCGCCCCATGGTGGTTCCGCGCCGGGTGTTGACCGGATAGTGATGCTTCTGGCGGATGAGCCAAATATCCGAGAGGTCGTGGTCTTCCCGATGAATCAGAAGGCCGAGGATTTGATGATGAGCGCGCCCAATGTTGCAACCGCGAAGCAGCTTCGTGAGCTGCATATCCGCGTTGTGGAGCCGCCCAAAGAATAAACCCGTTCCAATCATGTTCAGCTTGCTGCACTAGTTTGGCATGATTGATTCGTAAAACAGGGTAACAGGGGGGCATCCATGCGCTTTAGAAAGATAGTGGCTTGCTTGGTTGGCGCGATGATAGCGACCGGCAACTTGCATGCAGAAACGCTCAAAATTAGCGGGCTTTATCCTGCTGAACAGGCCGACACTGCGCTCCTGCAATCGATCTCGGTTGAGAATTTCGGTGGTCAGGACGGCGATGCGCTTGGCTTTGCGATTGAAGAGAAACTGCGCGCGGTCGCATTTGAAACCGGCCCTTATTTCACCGTGATGGCTGGGCGCTCTGCCGCCGATCCAGGGGCCACGCTTTCGGGTACCGCAACGGCCCGTGTTAACGAATATCACACCAGAGAATATCGTAGCCGCTGCGTCGAGCGGAATGACAAGGATAAATGCGTTAAGCGCAAGAGCATTAAGGTGCCGTGCCTTAAGCGGGTTATCGATTTTAGCGCCAATGTGCGACTCTCGCGTTTCAGCGATGGGCAGACCATCTACCGCGATACCAAAACTGCCCGGGCCGAGCAGACGAACTGCGAGGAATATTCGAACTTTAAGAGCCGTGAAGGAGAGATTCGCAAGATGATCGACAGCGCGGCCTATGCTGTACGCCGCGATTTGGCACCGATCCAGCTAACCCAAAAAATACGCATTCTGGAAAGCCGCAAAGGTATGGAAAAAGCGGTGAGCAGGGCATTTCGCGCGGCAATCAAAATGACCAAGAAAGATGACGCGGAAGCCTGCCGGATGTTTTCCGAAACCGCAGCCAATGGCGCGCCGCACGGCTCGCTTGCGTTTAACACCGGCCTTTGCGCCGAGCAGGAAGGTGATTTCGAAACTGCGCTGCTTCGCTATGATGAAGCAAATAATCTGCTTGGCGGAAAAGGCGAAGTCGATGAGGGTATCCGCCGGATTCGGGACAAACAACGCGCAGCCTCCGATTGGAACGCGCGCATTGCTGCCATCAATGACGCGCAATCAGGAGAGGCATCTCTGGCTGATGCCGCGCTGCCAAGCGGAACCGACTAGATCCTTTCATACGCGGCGGTGCGGCGGTGCCTGTCCAGAACAGGGACATTATCTATCCGCCAAGGCTCTTGATTTTCTACTAGTTTCCGCGCGATGATGACCCTCATGAAAATAGATATATCTGAGTTTGAGGCCGGTGCGAAATATGATGGCAACTACGCCAAGGATCTGAAACGCCTGCAAAGGCGATTGGCCGAACTGCAATCGCTACATATCATTCACAAATGCCGGACGCTGATCATATTTGAAGGATGGGATGCTGCGGGCAAGGGCGGCGCTATCAAGCGGATGACCGCGCGGTGGGACCCCCGCTATTTTCAGGTTTACCCGGTCAGTGCGCCCACCCGGGAAGAAAAGGACAAGCATTTCCTTTGGCGTTTCTGGAAAAAGCTGCCTGCGAGCGGGGAGATATCGGTGCTCGACCGCAGCCATTATGGCCGGGTGCTTGTCGAACGGGTAGAAGGCCTCGCGACGGAAACCGAATGGCGACGCGGCTATGACGAGATAAATGAATTTGAAGCGCAGCAGGGCGATATCGGCACAAAGATCATCAAGATATTCTTGCATGTCACGCAGGAAACACAGGACCGGGTGTTACGCGATCGCCTTGAAACCCCGTCAAAGCGCTGGAAGGTGACCGAAGAGGACTTCCGCAACCGCGGCAAGCGCGAAGAGTATCTTGCGGCGATGAAGGAGATGTTTGAGTACACAAACACACGCTGGGCGCCTTGGGAGGTATTTGACGGCAATAATCAAAAGGCCGCGCGTATCGCGGTGTTGGAACATATCATCGGCGAAGTTGAGGCGCATGTGCCGCAAGATTTTCCGGAAGCCGATGCGACTGTGCTTGATTTGGCTAAGCAGCTCATGAGCTAGCCCGTTTCAGGGTAGCTGATTTCCGTTATTTCCCATTCCTTCGGGCCTGTGGGCAGAGTGACCGTTCGCAAATCCCCTACGGAGGCTTTGCGCAACGCCCGTGCCAGCGGCGCGTTCCACCCGATTTGGCCTTTCGATGGCGCTGCCTCATCATCACCGAGCAGAGTTACCACCCGCCGATTGTCATCTTCATCGGCAAGGGTGACCGTCGCGCCGAAATAGACGCGCGATTTGTCTGGTTGCTTTGACGGATTGATAATCTGCGCCGACTTTATGCGCTTGGAAAGCCAGCGCACCTCACGGTCGATTTCACGTAGGCGCTTCTTGCCATAGATATAATCGCCATTTTCGCTGCGATCGCCGTTGCCTGCTGCCCAGCTAACGGTTTCAACAACCTTGGGACGTTCTACCTCGAAAAGCTCGCGATAGGTGACAAGCAATGCCTCATGGCCCGCAGGCGTGATGGGGTTAGTGCGCTCGACCATTTCGGTTAATCGTCAGCCAGGCCGGTTCTTGCCCAGATAACGGCTGAGCGGATTGGGCGAGCGGATGAGCGCCCGGTCGGGATTGAAATAATCATACATCACGGCATTTTCCAGAACCCGCTGGACGTAATTCTTCGTCTCATAGATGGGAATACGCTCAATCCAGGTCAGAATGTCAATTGCGCCGGTTCGCGGATCACCATTGGCGCGCAGCCATTTATTCACATTACCTGGGCCAGCGTTGTAAGCCGCGACAGCAAGCGGGTAGCTGCCACCATAATAGTTGAGCATACGCTTGATATATGTGGAACCCAGCCGGATATTGTAAGCCGAGTCCGTGGTGAGCGCGCTGCGGCGATAGCTCATATTGATCTTGCCGGCGGTTTCACGCGCAGTGCCGGGCATCAGCTGCATCAATCCGCGCGCGCCGGCATGGCTGACGGCGGCGCGGTCAAACTGGCTTTCCTGCCGCGTAATTGCATGAATCATCGTCCAGTTCTGGCCGTGGCCTGAAGGCACGGGGATGGTCGGGAAGCCATAGGGGATGAGGGTGCTGTGCCCCTCTACCCGTGCATTTCGGCCCGCCATGACGGCGAGATCGGGGCGGCGGAGCCTTTTCGACAGCGAGATGGCTTCAAGGAAATCCTGTTCGCTCTCCGCGCTATTGGCAATCGCGCGCAGAAACTGTGTCTGGTCGCGCCAGCTACCAAGCCGCGGGGCCAGGCGGGCGGCGGCGTAAACGGGCTTTCCGGCTTCGTCCAAATTCCCGGCAAGCTGCGGCCGACCGACATTCGCCGGCAGAGACCGGCCAAGCGCCTCGATCGACAGTTGGCCATAAAATTGATCGTAATATGCAGAGGCCTTTTCAAAAAAGGCCGTTGCCGTAGCGCTGTCGCCAGCTCTTTTGGCGGCTTTGCCAGCCCAATACCAACCTTTTGTGCGGGTCTGGGGTGATCGCGCAGCATTGCCATAACGTTCAAACATGCCCATCGCTTCGCGCGGTTTGTTCAGGCGATTATATGCAACCGTGCCCGCCAGCCACGCGAGGCTGGTATAATCATCGCGCACACCATGCGACTGATTGATCACTTTTTCACCTGGCCGGATTGCATCGTCAATCTTCGATGCGATGTCATAGGCAAGCTGATATTGACGATCATTCGACGCTTCGCGCGCCAGTTTGAGCATCACTTCATACCATTCTTCTGCATCCGCTGGCACCGCCGACAATGGAGGGCGGTTTGCCAATAGCTGCCTCGCCGTAAAGGCGCTTCCCTGCCTGCGCAGTTGCGTTGCACGTTCGGCCAGAATGCCGGCATCGCGCATCGCGGCATTGCCCGCCGCAGTTAGCTTGCTTGCAGCATCAGCTTGCCGGTTCTTGATCGCCAATCGGGCGGAGAAGAGCGGCCTGCGCGAGGCGGAAGTATAGGGCAGCGTGCGCCGCGCAGCAGTCGTTGCGCCTCGCCACAGCAGGCTGTCGACGCGCATGTCATGATCGGCTTGGGCCAAGCTTCCTGACATAATAGACAATAGCTGCGTCTCATCATCATTGGTTAGCGGCCCTGTACGCCAAGCTTTCCGGCCCCACTTTATTGCTTGCTGCTTGTTACCGGTGGATTCCAGCGCGATTGCGTATTTTGCGCGGCCGCTATTGGTGGTCGGCGGTAGCCGGTCGAAAAAGGCCACAACCTGGCTAGGTGACCAACTGCGCGTATTGATCGCCTGTTCGGCATTGCGGCGCATTGCTTTTTCACCGGGCCAGCCGGGATAGGTCATCAGGAAAGAGGCGTATTCGTTGAAAGAATAGTTGCCGCCTCGGCTAAGTCGCCGCCAGCGCTGCATAGCCGCCTGGACGTTGCCGCCGCTGGGGTCGAATTGATCTTGCGGGACGGTTACTGGCGCACCGTCGCCGATCCCAGATTTGAACACGACGCCTTGCGAATAGGCCGGGCTAGTGAGCAAAATGCCCGCTATCGCAGCGAGGGATACAGAATAAAGATGCTTTGTCATGCTGGACATATTAGGGATGGCTTCCTTATCTAGGGCTGAACAGTATTTGTATTTGAAAATCACTTGGTTCCTAAGGCCATAAACAAGAAAGATAATCCATGTTTTCCGGATCAATTCCCGCTCTGGTGACTCCTTTTCGCGACGGATCGTTTGATGAGGCCGCTTTTCGTCAACTTGTTGACTGGCAGATCGACAATGGCTCGGCTGCGCTTGTACCTTGCGGAACCACCGGAGAGGCGTCAACGCTTTCCAATGCGGAGCATCACCGGGTGATAGAAGTCTGCGTCGAACAGGCGGCAGGGCGCGTGCCGGTCATTGCCGGATGCGGTTCTAACGATACCGCCAATGCGCTGCTGCATGTGAATTTTTCAAAAAAGTCGGGTGCAGCGGCAGCGCTCGTTGTTGCGCCATACTATAACCGCCCCAATCAGGACGGCATCTACGCGCATTTTTCAAAGCTCGCTGAAAATAGTGATTTGCCGATCATTCTCTATAATGTTCCCGCGCGCACGGTAACCGATATCGCGCCGGAGACCGTATGCCGCCTAGCAAAATTGAAGGCCATTGTAGGTATCAAGGATGCAAGCGGTGATCTGTCGCGTATAACCGATCACAGGATGGGAATAGATGGTGATTTTTGTCAGCTTTCCGGCGAAGATGGGCTGGCTTTGCCGTTCAACGCAGCCGGCGGCGTGGGTTGTATTTCGGTGACGGCAAATGTGGCTCCTAAATTGTGCGCTGAGTTTCAACAGGCCTGTGAAGACAATAGCTTCAAGCTTGCACGGGATCTAAATGATAAGCTTTATCCACTTCATTATGCGTTGTTTTCTGACTCATCTCCCGGTCCAGTTAAATATGCCCTTACCCGCGTGCATAAATGGATCGGTGAGGATATGCGCCTGCCACTCACGCCATGTTCGGATATGGCCCGGAGCCAAGTGGACGCGGCGCTGGAGCATGCAGGTTTGATCTGATGGCACGGCCCCGGCACGCAACTTTTGACAAGGTGAAAACAGTCGCGGAAAACCGGCGCGCACGGTTTGACTTTGCCATTGATGATACCTTTGAGGCAGGGATTGCTCTGACCGGTACCGAAGTAAAGGCGCTGCGCTTTGGCGAAGGCTCGATTGCCGAAAGCTATGCCGAGGTGAAAGATGACGAGGTTTGGCTGGTGAATGCCAACATCCCGGAATTTTCGCACGGAAACCGTCACAATCACCAACCTAAACGACCGCGTAAGCTGCTCCTTAACCAGCGCGAGATTAACCGCATGCGTGCTGCGGTTGAACGGCGGGGCATGACGCTCGTCCCGCTATCGATCTATTTCAATGGCAGGGGCAGGGCAAAGGTAGAGCTAGCTCTTGCAAAAGGCCGCAAAGCACCGGACAAGCGGGCCTATAAGAAGGAACAAGACTGGAAGCGTGATCAAGGACGTTTGTTGAGGCAGCATGGTTGAACAACAGAAACCCCAAAAATCTGCGCACAATAAGAAGCAAGGCTGGGTTGATCGTAACATGCCGACGCGGGAAGGCATGGCGAAGAACCGATATCTGAAGCCTTTTGCCCATCGTTTCCTACGTTCCGAACTTTGGCGCTTCACCAGACGCTCGGTGCCTCGCGGCGTTGCGCTGGGTATCTTTGCCGGCTTTATCATCCCGGTTGGACAGATCATCCTCGCGGCCTTTCTAGCACTGCCTGCGCGCGCCAATGTGCCAATCGCGGCGCTGACCACCTTTATCACCAACCCTTTCACTTTCCCATTTTGGATATGGGTGGCGAATAAGGTTGGCGGCTTTGTACTGCGGATAGAGGAATTGACCGGTGAACCCATCGGCAATGATGCGGGTAGCGGGCGTTGGCAGTGGTTTGAATGGTTTGCGAAAGAAGCCGGGCTTACCGCTATCGGCTTCCTGATCATGGCGGTCGTATTCTCGTCGCTGGGTTATGTCATTTCGTCCTGGCTTTGGGCCGGTTGGATAAAGCGCAAGAGACAACGCCGGTCGAAGGCATTTGCATCTCGCCGATAAAGCGTTGGTTCATACCAAGGCTGCTTTAGACAAACCTAGCTTTTTAATTTGGGGATAATATCATGAAATTTCATACCAAACTGGCATTTGCCAGCTCGCTTTTGGCGCTAAGCCTGCCAATGGCCGCGCAGGCGGAAGAGGAAAAGTCTGAAACCGCAGTGGATGCGGCGAAGGAAGCAGGCCCGGGATTGGGAACCTATGGCTTTGATACCGATGGCATGGATGCGTCGGTAAAGCCGGGTGATGATTTTTTCCGTTTTTCCAATGGCAAGTGGCTCGATAGCACCGAAATTCCCTCCGACAGATCGAACTATGGCATGTTTACAGCCTTGGCCGACCTTTCTTCGGAGCGCGTAAAGAAGGTTCTTGAGGCGGAGAAGGATAGCGGCACAAAGGCCGGCGCAGCCTATAAAAGCTATCTTGATACTGACCGCGTTGAAGCACTTGGGATGAAGCCCATCGAGCCTTGGCTTGAGAAAATTCGCGGGCTGAAATCCAAGGGTGACTATGAGAAGCTTCTGCCCGAGGCGGGCCGCAACGGCGTAGGCTTGCTCTTCGCAGGCTTTGTTGGCCAAGATGACAAAGACCCTGAAAGCTATATTTTTCAGCTATACCAAGCTGGCACGGGCCTTCCCGACCGTGACATGTATCTTGTGGAAGACGAGAAGCTTGAGGCACTGCGCAGCGCCTATAAGGGGTATCTGGCGAAGATGCTCGAACTTGCTGGCGAAGAGAATGCTGCGGCGCGGGCGGAAGCGCTTTTCGGTTTTGAAAGGTCAATTGCCGAAGCCCATTGGACACGCGAAGATTCTTCGGACTCGAGCAAGACGTACAATAAAATGAGTGTTGCCGATCTCGACAAGACCACACCGGGTATATCCTTTGCGCCTATGCTTGCATCGGTATCTGACAAGATAACTGACGTAATCGTGTTTCAGCCCAGCGCGCTAACCGGCATTGCCAAAATTGTAGCAGGTGCAGATATTCAGCTGCTGAAAGATCAGGCGATTGTCGCAAGTCTTCGCTCCTTCGCTAATGTGCTGCCCGACAGCGTCGCGGATGCCAATTTCGCCTTTTATGGCACGGCGCTTTCCGGCACGCCCGAACGTCAGCCGCGTTGGAAGCGCGGTGTTTCTTTCACCGAAAGCATGGTCGGTGAAGAGGTCGGCAAGAGCTATGCCGCCAAATATTTCCCGCCCGAAACCAAGGCAGCAATGAACGAACTGGTGACCAATGTGCTTGCCGCGATGGGCCGCCGGATTGAAGGGTTGTCCTGGATGCAGCCGGAAACGAAGGTGAAGGCGAAGAAGAAGCTGGCCAATTTCACCACAAAAATTGGTTATCCTGATAGGTGGAAGGACTATAGCGCGCTTGAGGTGAAGGCCGATGACCTTTTCGGCAACGAAATTCGCTCCAACAATTTCCAGTTTGACGATAGCATTAGCAAACTCGGCTCGCCGATCCGCCGCTGGGAGTGGGGCATGTTACCGCAGACGGTGAATGCCTATGCCAATTTCGGGATGAATGAAATTGTCTTTCCTGCTGCAATCCTGCAGCCACCATTCTTTGATATCAATGCCGATCCGGCGATTAATTATGGCGGTATCGGCGCAGTGATCGGACACGAAATCAGCCATCATTTCGACGATCAGGGTTCGAAATATGACGAGAATGGCAGGCTGTCCGACTGGTGGACCGAAGCAGATGTCAAAGCTTTTGAAGAGGCCGGTAAGAAGCTGATCGCGCAATATGACGCTTATGAAATTTTTCCTGGCAAAAATGTGAAGGGCGAATTTACACTAGGCGAAAATATCGGCGACCTCGCTGGGCTGACCGTTGCTTATGACGCTTACAAGGCCTCACTCGGCGGTAAGGAGGCCCCTGTAATTGACGGTATGACCGGCGATCAGCGATTCTTCCTTGGCTGGGCGCAGGTTTGGCGCCGCAAATACCGTGAGGCAAATCTGCTTCAGCGCTTGCTGACCGACCCGCACAGCCCGTCCGAGCAGCGCACTTGGGTCGTACGCAATCTTGACAAATGGTATGAGGCGTTCCAGCCCAAATCGGACGAGAAACTCTTTCTAGCACCCGAAGACAGGGTGCGCATTTGGTAAGGACGTGAATGACTAGCCTATCCCCGCCATCGCAAATTCAGCTTTTTGGCGGGGATGAGGCGGATTCACTGCGCCACAGACGCAAATGGATACTGATATTGGGCGGGGCCATTTTGGCCTCGCTCCTTTTGTTATGGCTGGCGACTCGTAATCCGGTGGTGGTTGGTTCTTTTGCCGCTGGTCTCGTCGGGCTTTGGGGGCTTGCCGACTATATCCGTCGCACCCGGCCTGTTGAAGCCGTCACCGAAACGCTTCCACCCGATTGGTCGATTACCCGCGATACTGCCGATCTTGCGCTCGCTGCTGTGGCGGTTAGCGACAGGGCCGGCAGGTTGGTTTGCGCCAACGGGTTATTCGCAAAATGGTTTGAAGGACTGCGCGCGCCGCCCAACATTGATGTTGATGATGGCGGGCAGGCGCTGCTTGTTGATCTTTCCCGAGCGGCTTGGCGCGATGGTGAGGCGCAGGTGGACGGCGTCCGCAAGGGTGAAACCGAATATTCGGTTCGCGCGCTGCGTTCAGGCGCAGGCGACGAATATCTGCTGTGGTGGATTGCCCCGGCAGAGCACATCGATATTGAAACGCGCGCGCGCGATTTCGTTAGCGGTAGGCTTGGCCGTTCAATGGCATTATCGGGAGTGATGGCGGTGAGTATTGGCGTGGAAGGCCGGGTGCGTGCTGCCAACGCCGCCTATGCCATGCGCGCTGCGGGAGATGAAAACTCGAATATGGTTGGGCAGGATTTTGCCGCATTGATGCGGATGGATGAAAAAGGCTCGGTTTATTTTGAGCGCGAAGGGCGCAGCGGGCTTCCGGTGCGGCTGATCCATGTGCCGCTCGCCAAAGAGGGTGAAGAGGGCGGCGCCTTGCTGCTCGCCATTGATGAGGACGGGGCACGGATCGACCGTGCCTCTGCGCTCACACATGTGCAGAATATGCTAGCGACGCTGCCGCTTGGGTTGGCGCTTGTCGATCGCGATGGCCGGTTCCTGTTTGCCAATGACAGTTTCGCGCGGGTTATAGGCGAGCAGACGGATACGCTGCCACCTTACCCTGGCGATCTGGTAATCAAGGATGACAAAACCGCTGTGGCCGAGAGCATCCGCCGCTATGCGCGGGGCCAGGCGATGTCGGGCGATATCGCTGTGCGCCTGAAAGATGCGCCCGAAGAGGTGATCGCGCTTTCCATTGCCGGTGTGCGCGGGTTGGGCGAGGCAGCGGTGCTTGTTAGCCTGAAAGACAATAGCGAAGAAACCAAGCTTAAGCGTCAGGTCGCGCAGGCAACCAAAATGCAAGCAGTGGGTCAGCTTGCTGGCGGCGTGGCGCATGATTTCAACAATATCCTCACGGCGATCATTGGCTATTGTGACTTGATGCTGCTGCGGCATCAGCCGGGCGATAGCGATTATGACGATATTCAGCAGATTAAGAATAACTCCAATCGCGCGGCGAGCCTGACGCGGCAGCTGCTTGCATTCTCCCGCCAGCAGACCCTGCGGCCACAGATATTGCAACTGCCGGATGTTGTCGTCGAGGTATCGACCTTGCTCAAACGCCTTTTGGGGGAGAAGATCCGTCTCGAAATCAACCATGGTCGCAATTTGGGTGCGGTGCGTGCGGACCCCGGGCAGATCGAACAGGTTATTATCAATCTGGGCGTTAATGCGCGCGACGCTATGCCGGAGGGCGGGTTGCTGCATATTGAAACGCGCACCGTTAGCCAGTCCGATGTACGCAAGACAGGCAGCGATATATTGCCCATCGCGGATTATGTTCTGCTGTCCATCGGCGATAGCGGGTCGGGTATTTCAAAGGAAAATATCACCAAGATATTCGAACCGTTCTTTACCACCAAGGAAGTGGGCAAGGGAACAGGCCTCGGTCTCTCCACTGTCTACGGCATCGTAAAACAGTCCGGCGGTTTCATCTTTGCAGATTCGGAAGTGGGTAAGGGAACCCGCTTCGACATTTACCTGCCCGTGCATGAAGGCGCGGTGCCCAAGGTTGCAGCGCCAAAGAAGGTTGAAAAGAAGACCGAGGAAGTTTGGGGTAGCGGCAAGATTTTGATCGTCGAAGATGAAAACACGGTCCGCGCGGTTGCCGAAAGGGCATTGGCGCGGCTTGGCTATGTTGTGGATACCGCCAGTGACGGCGAGGAGGGGCTTGATCTCTTCGCCGAGGGCAAGCGTTATGACCTGATCGTATCAGACGTTGTCATGCCGAATATGGATGGACCGGCGATGGCGCGCGAATTGCGTGAGAAATACGGAGATGTACGAATATTGTTCATGTCGGGCTATGCCGAAGAGCAGCTTAGAGAGTCGATCGATCTCGATAATGTGTTTTTCCTACCCAAACCATTTTCCGTTCAACAAATTTCCGAAGCCGTTCGTGATGCGATTTCCAGCTAGCCATTGAAAATATGTGATAAAGAAATTTACGTTCTACTCTTGTTCTTTCGGAACAAATACGATACAAACTGTTCCCACACTGGATGGGAATTGAAAACGCTAGCTTAAGGAGTGGGATAATGGCAGCAAGTTTGAAAGTAGTGGACCAGGCGAAAGAGAACACATTGAATAATGCAGAACGGGAAAAGGCGCTCGATGCAGCGCTGGCGCAAATAGACCGCGCTTTCGGCAAAGGTTCGGCGATGAAGCTGGGTAGCCGTGAGGCGATGAATATCGATGCGGTGTCAACCGGTTCACTCGGTTTGGATATCGCGCTGGGTATTGGCGGTTTGCCCAAGGGGCGTGTGGTTGAGATATACGGCCCGGAAAGTTCGGGTAAGACAACGCTCGCTTTGCATGTAGTCGCCGAAGCACAAAAGGCGGGCGGTACGGCTGCATTCATTGATGCGGAACACGCGCTTGATCCGGGCTATGCAAAAAACCTAGGCGTGGATATCGATAACCTTATTGTTTCGCAGCCCGATACAGGCGAGCAGGCATTGGAGATAACCGATACGCTGGTGCGTTCCAACGCGGTTGATATTCTTGTGATCGATTCGGTTGCTGCTCTGGTGCCGCGGGCTGAAATAGAGGGTGAGATGGGGGATACCCATGTTGGCCTTCAGGCGCGTTTGATGTCACAGGCGCTCCGTAAAATTACCGGTTCGATCAGCCGCTCTAACTGTATGGTGATCTTCATCAACCAGATTCGCATGAAGATCGGCGTGATGTATGGTTCGCCCGAAACGACCAGCGGCGGGAATGCTCTCAAATTCTATGCTTCGGTGCGCCTCGACATTCGCCGCATTGGTCAAATTAAAGACCGTGACGAAATCGTCGGCAACGCGACACGCGTAAAGGTGGTGAAAAATAAGGTGGCGCCGCCCTTTAAGCAGGTTGAATTCGACATCATGTATGGCCAGGGCATCTCCAAGATGGGCGAGATACTTGATCTTGGCGTGAAGGCGGGGATTGTCGAAAAGGCAGGTAGCTGGTTCAGCTATGATTCGATCCGTATCGGCCAAGGCCGCGAAAATGCGAAAGTGTGGCTTAAGGAAAATACCGAAATGGCATTGCAGATTGAGAGCTCAATCCGTGGCAAAGAAGAGGAAGTCGCAGATGAAATGCTTGCTGCTTCTGAAAAGGAGCCCGAAGGCGGAACTACAGAATAGATCCGATTTTTTCACAAACTTGAAACTCTCCAAGAATCTCCTCCTCCTCCGGAGGAGATTTGCGGCCGACGCCTGATGGCCGCACCGGTCCGTCCCGGCCCACCCCGGGACGGACCCTTTCTTTGGTAAAATGGGGGTGGGATAAAATTTGATCCCATTGGTCCAAATTATGCCTCGATCATTGTCCACAATCCCGCTTGTAAGCGCGCTTTTGCTGCCCTAAGCCCGCATCCATGACTTCGACCAACGATATCCGCCGGGCATTTCTTGATCATTTCGCTGCTGCCGATCATGATGTGGTGCCTTCAGCACCGCTGGTGCCGTATAACGATCCGACGCTGATGTTCGTCAATGCTGGGATGGTCCCTTTCAAAAATGTTTTCACCGGCCTTGAAAGCCGCGACAATCCGCGCGCCACTTCCAGCCAAAAATGCGTCCGCGCTGGCGGGAAGCATAATGATCTCGACAATGTCGGCTATACCGCGCGGCACCACACTTTCTTTGAAATGCTGGGGAATTTTTCCTTTGGCGATTATTTCAAGGCGGAGGCGATCGGACATGCCTGGTCTATCTGCACAAAGACATGGGGCTTAGACCCTGCGCGTTTAACAGCGACGGTCTATCACACCGACGATGAAGCTTTCGATCTGTGGAAGAAAATCACGGGACTGCCCGATGAACGCATCATCCGCATCGCAACCTCCGACAATTTTTGGTCAATGGGTGACACCGGCCCTTGCGGCCCTTGTAGTGAAATCTTCTACGACCATGGCGACCATTTAGCCGGCGGCCCTCCCGGCAGCGCTGATGAAGATGGCGACCGCTTTGTGGAGATATGGAATCTGGTCTTCATGCAATATGAGCGGCAGGAAAATGGCGATCAACTCGATCTGCCCAAGCCGAGCATCGATACCGGCATGGGCCTCGAACGGATAGCCGCCGTGCTGCAAGGTGTGCATGATAATTATGATACGGATACCTTTAAGGCCCTGATCCACGCGTCGGAGGAGATGACCTCTACCAAGGCTGAGGGCAGCGCCAAGGGCAGCCACCGTGTGATCGCCGACCATCTGCGCTCGACCAGCTTCCTGATTGCCGACGGAGTGCTGCCATCGAACGAGGGGCGCGGCTATGTGCTGCGCCGGATTATGCGCCGTGCGATGCGCCATGCCCATATATTGGGCTCGAAAGATCCGCTGATGCACCGCCTTGTTGGCAGCCTGACCGCCGAGATGGGGGCTGCCTATCCAGAATTGGTCCGCGCGCAGGCGCTGATTGAGGAAACGCTCAAGCAGGAGGAAACCCGCTTTCGTCAGACGCTCGACAAGGGGCTCAAACTGCTTGATGGGGCCACCGCCGGAATGGCTTCGGGCGATATTTTACCCGGCGAAACAGCCTTCAAACTCTACGACACATACGGCTTTCCTTACGATCTGACCGAAGACGCCTTGCGCGCGCAGGGTTTTGGTATTGACCATGCCGGTTTTGAGGCCGCAATGGACAATCAGAAAGCGATGGCCCGCGCGGCTTGGAAAGGATCCGGCGCGAAAGCCTCTGACGATATCTGGTTTGATATTGCCGACCGTGTCGGTTCGACCGAATTTACCGGCTACACCGCCATGCGCGGTGAAGGGCAGGTCGCTTCAATCGTCAAGGATGGCGCAGAAGTAGCAAGCGCGACCGCCGGGGACGAAATTATCGTGATCACAAACCAGACGCCTTTTTACGGGGAGAGCGGCGGTCAGATGGGTGATACGGGTAGCATTTCTTCACCCGAAGGGCTGACCATCGAAATTAGCGATACAGCAAAACCGCTTGGCCGTTTGCATGCACATATTGGTAAGGTCACTGCCGGTAAAGTCGAGGTTGAAGATACCGTCCATCTTGCCATTGACGCCGCGCGCCGCGATGGCGTGCGCGCCAATCACAGCGCAACGCATCTTGTGCATGCTGCGCTTCGGGGCCATTTGGGCGAGCATGTGACGCAGAAAGGTAGCCTGGTTGCGCCCGAACGCCTGCGTTTTGATTTCGCGCATCCAAAGGCGGTTTCGCCAGAAGAAATTGCAGCGGTTGAAGCCGAAGTGAATGCGCAAATTCGCGGCAACCAAGAGGTTACTACCCGTCTGATGACACCCGATGATGCCATAGAAGCAGGGGCGCTCGCGCTATTTGGTGAGAAATATGGCGACGAGGTTCGCGTGCTTTCCATGGGTGACGTTAATGCCAAACATTATTCGGTTGAGCTATGCGGCGGCACGCATGTGAATGCGCTCGGCGATATTCAGCTGTTCACGGTTATTTCCGAAGGCGCAATCGCGTCCGGTGTGCGCCGGATTGAGGCGCTAACAGGCGAAGCAGCGCGGCGGCACTTGGCCGGGCGTGAGGCGCAGCTTAAGGATGTCGCAGCACTCCTCAAAACCGCCCCCGACGAAGTGGCAGGCCGCGTTGAGACGTTACTCGCAGAACGCAGAGTGATGGAAAAGCAGTTATCTGAAGCCAAGACGGCGCTCGCGGTGGCGGGCGGCGACGGCGGACAAAAGGCAGAAGCTGAAGATGTAAACGGCATCAAATTCCTTGCGCAGGTGATCGTCGGCGTCGAACCCAAGGCTTTGCGCGGGCTAGCGGATGAGCAGATGAAGGCGCTGGAAAACGGTGTCACAGTTATCATCGCGGCTAATGAAAATGCCAACACGGTGGTAGTAGCGGTGTCATCCGATCTAACGGAGGGGCTCGCTGCGCCAAACCTTGTCCGGGCTGCCACAGAGGCTATGGGCGGGCAGGGCGGCGGCGGCCGACCAGAAATGGCTCAAGGCGGCGGCCCCGCAGGCGAAGCACAAGCGCAGGCTGCGGTAGAAGCTGTGAGAAAACTGCTCTCAAATTGACCTGGGCTACTCCGCTGATTTCAACTGCGGCGATGTGTCCATTTCTCCGGCCCCTTTGATGATTCGGCGGTATTCTTCACGCTTTTCGTGAATGGAGGCAACTACTGGCCCCATCGGAATACCCAGATCGACGAGCACAGCTTCGGATAGTTGCAGTGAGCTTTCCAGCGTTTCGGGTACAGCGTCGCTCGCGCCGGCCTTGTATAGCCGCGCCGCATGGTCGGCATCGCGGGCGCGCACGACAATCTTGATATCGGGAAGCCACGCGCGCACACGCTTGACCACACGTTCTGCAAGCACCGGTTCGTCCATGGTCAGGATCAAAGCCTTGGCATGGCCCAGCTTTAACTTGTCGAGCGTTTCCGGGCGCGAAATATTGCCGAAGATCACAGCGTAGCCCTGCCGCAACCCTGACGCGACTGCATCAATGTCGGATTCGACCGCCACATAGGGTTGCTCATGCGAATTCAGCATATCGGCCACCAGTTTCCCGACCCGCCCCAACCCAATAATGACGGTTCGTTCTTCATCAGAATGGATGGACTCTGCTATCGCCTCGTCGCTTCCCTGCATCTCGATCCGCCGCGCCATATCATGGCCTATCCGCGCAAGGATCGGCGTTATGGTGAGGCCAATGGCGGTTGCCACTTGCCAGAAATTGGCTGTCGATGGACCAATTAGCTGCGCCGCGCTTGCCGCACCGAGTACGATCAAAGTCGTTTCCGACGGGCTGGCCATTAACACACCCGCCTCGGTCGCCGTACCCGTCCGCGCACCAGCCAGTTTCAGCAGGCCGCCGGTGACCAGAGATTTAATGATGATGACACCAGCAACGGCGGCAAACAAGCTTGGCCAGTTTTCGGCAACAAACCCCAGATCAATTTGCATCCCGACGCTGATCAGGAAAACGCCCAGCGCAAGGCCCCGGAAGGGTGCTGTAATAACTTCGACTTCGTCCTGATAATTGGTTTCCGCGATGAGCAGGCCAGCAATCAGCGCGCCCACGATAGGCGAAAGGCCAACTGCGCCAGTGGCGAGGCTGGACAGAATGACAACGAGCAGGCTGGCGGCGAGGAATAATTCGGGACTTTTGGTGCGCGCCGCCTGTCCAAACAGACGCGGCAATAGCAATCGCCCGATCACCAGCATCGCAACTATCACCAATCCGCCTTGCCAGAATGTCGTTGCCAAACCTTCCCAGCCTTCGGCAGACGCATACGGCGCCATCGCTCCCAACACGAAAATGATGGGAACGATAGCGACATCTTCAAACAGTAACATTGCCAGCGCAGATTGGCCGACGGCAGATTTGGTCCCGGAAATCGGCAGCACGAGTGCGGTAGAGGAGAGCGCGAGCGCTATCCCGATCCCGAATGCCGCGGGCGCAGTGTAGCCAAATATATAGAGCGCAGAGCCGATGATGATCCCGCTACCCAGCAATTCTGCCGCGCCGACACCAAAGACCAGCTTTCGCATGGACCAAAGGCGCCGAAAGGATAGCTCTAGCCCTATCGAAAACAGCAGCAGAATTATCCCGTAGTCGCCGATCTCTCGGATTTCTTCAGCGTCGCCGATGGTGACCCATTCGAGCCACTCATACTGCTGAGCGAGCGCGCCCAAGCCCATGGGGCCTACCAATATTCCAACAAGGATGAAGCCAATGACCGGCGTTATCCGGAAGCGCGCAAAGGCAGGTATTACGATCCCGGCTGCACCCAATATTACCAGCGCGTTGCTGATCCCGTCTGTTTGCAATTCTGCGGCCATGGCTGGTCTCTATCTGAAGGGAGTGGTAATGTCATGCCATGGAATATGATATTGTTATCGTTGGCGGCGGCCCCGCCGGAATGATGGCTGGCCTGTTGTTTGCTAGGGCTGGGTTAAAGGCGACCGTTTTGGAAAAACACGCGGATTTCCTTAGGGATTTCCGCGGAGATACGGTGCACCCTTCAACGCTCGAATTATTTCACCAACTCGGCTTGCTAGAGCAATTGCTGGAATTGCCACACAGCAAGTTGGAACAGGCTTCAATCCATATTGCGGGGAAACAGATGAAAGTCATTGATTTTCGTCATTTGCCGGTGGCGGCGCCGTACATCGCAATGATGCCGCAATGGGATTTACTGGACTTTATCGCGGGTGAGGCAGTCAAATATTCGGGATTTGAATTGCGGATGCAAACCGAGGCTGTGGACTTGATCTATAACGATGCCGGCCATGTCGGCGGAGTCCAAACTGCTGCAGGAGAGAAAATTAAGGCAAAGCTTGTGATCGCAGCCGACGGGCGACGTTCAATATTGCGCGGGAAAGCTGAATTGCCGCTGCGCAATATCGGTGCGCCGATGGATGTATTCTGGTTTCGCGTGGATAAGCCCGAGGGATATGGCGGTGATGTCTTTGGTACAGTTCAAGCCGGCCGCTTCATGATTATGATTGACCGCGGGCAATATTATCAATGCGCTTATGTTTTCAACAAGGGTCAGGCTACCAAACTGCAGGCCGAGGGAATCGAAAATTTTCGTGCTGGATTAAAGTCGCTGGTGCCCGAGCTCGGCGACGCATTTGAACAAATCAAGGATTGGGATCAGGTAAAGATGCTCGAAGTCGCGCTCGACCGGCTCGAACGCTGGCACCGCCCTGGTCTGCTTGCCATCGGCGATGCGGCGCATGCCATGTCACCAATCGGCGGAGTAGGCATCAATATGGCCGTGCAGGATGCAGTAACAGCGGCGAATGTGCTGGCAGGGCCGATGGCACGGGGTGATGATCTCAATCCGCTGCTCGAACAGGTCTATGCGCGAAGGATCAAACCGGTTCGGCGGATGCAAGCCTTTCAGAAATTTGCGCAAGACAAGGTGATAGCGCCACTGCTTGCCCGTACAAAGCCTATCGAGAAACCGTTTCTACCCTTGCGGGTAATGAACCGCATGCCGCTCTTTCGGCGCGTATCGGGGCGCGTTGTTGGCTTGGGTTTCGCGCGAGAGGATATCCGGTCACCCGAAGCATAGGAAAGGTTACTGCCAGCTACCCATTTTGGTTTCGAGGTTGGCGCGCACCGCTTCGAAAAACTGCTCGGTCGTCATCCAGCTCTGGTTCGGGCCGATCAAAATGGCGAGATCCTTGGTCATATCACCGTTTTCAACGGTTTCAACGCAGACCCGCTCAAGCGTTTCAGCAAAGCGGCTCACTTCGGGCGTTTCGTCAAACTGGCCGCGATATTTCAGGCCGCCGGTCCAAGCGAATATCGACGCAATTGGATTGGTCGAAGTTGCCTTGCCCATCTGATGCTGACGGTAATGGCGGGTCACGGTGCCATGTGCGGCTTCCGATTCCACCGTCTTGCCATCGGGGGTCATTAGCACCGATGTCATCAGGCCGAGCGAACCAAAGCCCTGAGCAACGGTATCTGACTGCACATCGCCATCATAATTCTTACAGGCCCAAACGAATTTACCCGACCATTTGAGCGCCGAAGCAACCATGTCGTCGATCAGGCGGTGTTCATAAGTGATATCGGCCTTTTCAAACTTGTCCTTGAATTCTGCCTCAAATATCTCTTCGAACAAATCCTTGAAGCGGCCATCATAGGCTTTCATGATCGTGTTCTTGGTCGACAGGTAAACCGGCCAGGCGCGATTGAGGCCGTAGTTTAGGGAAGCACGCGCAAAATCACGAATGCTGTCGTCGAGGTTATACATCGCCATCGCAACGCCGGGTGAGGGGAATTTGAAAACCTCCAGGTCGATTTTTTCGCCGTCGTCGCCGTCGAAAACCAGCCGCAATGTGCCGGGGCCGGGGATCAGGGTGTCGGTCGCCTTATATTGATCGCCAAAGGCATGACGGCCAACAACGATCGGATCGGTCCAGCCGGGCACGAGGCGCGGTACATTCTCCATCACGATCGGCTCGCGAAAAACCACACCGCCCAGTATGTTGCGGATCGTGCCGTTGGGAGATTTCCACATTTTCTTGAGATCAAATTCTTCGACGCGGTCCTCGTCGGGTGTGATTGTCGCGCATTTTACGCCGACGCCGTGTTCCCTGATGGCATTGGCGCTGTCGACAGTGATCTTGTCATTCGTTTCGTCGCGCTTTTGTATGGAAAGGTCATAATATTTGAGGTCAATATCAAGATAGGGGAGGATCAGCTTTTCACGAATCCATTCCCAGATGATGCGGGTCATTTCATCGCCATCCAATTCGACGACGGGGTTTTTCACCTTGATTTTGGCCATATTCCTGTTGCTTTCCTAGTGGAGAAGGTTTTGTCCGAATTTTTGTGTGTGGGCGCGGCATAGCAATATTTCGCATTTGTTCAACTGCATGGCGCGAATGCGCCAAAATTTGTCCACGAAAATTGATGCGCCGGTGGTTGTAACATCGCGCCTCCGATATTAGTTACACGGCCATGGACAAACAAGAATTAACAAACCGGGGCGGCGGGGTAACCAAGTGGTCATTCCCGCCGGTGCATCCGGAGGGCCGAAAATTTGGATTAATCGCCGCGGGCATAACCGCTATCTTCGCCTTTTTGGCATGGGAGACGCTGGCCTGGCCGATGGCAGGTGTAACGATATGGACGCTGACGTTTTTTCGCGATCCCGCCCGCACTACACCGACCGATGAACGCTTCGTTGTCGCGCCCGCAGACGGGCTGGTCACGCTCATCGAAAAGGTGCTGCCGCCGCCTGAACTTTCCGGCCCGGAAGGCCTTGGCGAGGAAACGCTAACCCGCGTGTCGATCTTCATGAGCGTGTTCGATGTGCATATTAACCGCGCGCCGATAGCCGGAACGATCAAGCGTGTGGTTTATATCGCAGGCAAGTTCCTCAATGCCGATCTCGACAAGGCGAGCGAAGAGAATGAACGCCAGCATTTCCTGGTTGAACGTTCGGACGGTGTACGGATCGGCTTTACGCAAATTGCGGGCCTTGTCGCGCGGCGCATCAAGGCTTTCGTGAAAGAAGGCGACATGGTCGGGCCGGGAGAACGCATTGGTCTCATCCGATTTGGCAGCCGTGTTGATGTCTATTTGCCCGCAGGCACTTCGTCGCGTATCATAAAGGGGCAACGCTGCGTTGCCGGCGAAACGATCATCGCCGAATTGGGGGTAGATAATGATTTGCGGGCGATCAGTAACTAGCGATCTGGAATGCGGATGAGTGAGGGCAAGCTTCATGGCCTGTCGCTACGCGCGCTTGCGCCTAATGCGGTGACGGCAGCGGCGCTGTGCATGGGGTTATCGGGCTTCTGGTTCGCTATGCAGGAATTATGGCCGGCGGCCTTGGCGGCGGTTGCGATTGCGGCGTTCCTCGATGGTTTGGACGGGCGCATCGCGCGGATGGTAAACGGTCAAAGCCGTTTCGGCGCGGAACTCGATTCGCTTTCCGATGTAATTTCTTTTGGCGTCACGCCCGCGCTCATCGCCTTCATGTGGACGCTCCAGGATATGCCGCGCTTTGGCTGGACCATCGCGCTGTTTTTCGTGCTGTGTCAGGCGCTGCGTCTGGCGCGCTTCAACGCGCAGATCGACACCGAAGAACAGCCGCATAAATCGGCAGGGTTTAACACCGGCGTTCCCGCTCCGGCGGGGGCGGGAATGGCCTTACTACCCCTGCTATTTTGGGTCGAATTTGGATTTGACGTAGCGCGCGATTACTGGCTCGTGGGGCCGTGGATGTTATTTGTTGCGCTGCTTATGGTTTCAAATGTCGCCACCTTTAGCTGGACCTCGCTGCGGATTCGTCCGGCTTACCGCTTTCCAGCGTTGGCGGTCGTCGGGCTCTATATCGCGCTGCTGATCGCAGAGCCGTGGATTGGGCTGGTAGTGTTTATCAGCGGCTATACGCTCGCCATTCCGTTTAGCATGATGAGCTATGCGCGGGCGAAGCGGCGGCGGCGGGCAAAAGAGACCGCGCCATCTGCTTAACGTTATGATGCTTGACGCCGTGATGCTGGGCAGTATGTTCGCATTTCGTTCTAACTAAGGAAACCCGGCTGTGGACCCAATCATTATTGTAGTTATGGCGATAGCTGCGCTGCTTCTGGGCGGAGCGATTGGCTGGTTTATTGGAAGCCGTATGGCGCAAGCCGGCGCGGAAACGACCGGACAGCTGCGCTCTATGCTTGATGAGGTGGTCGCCGAACGCGACAGCGTAAAGGAAAGCTTGGCGCGGCTCGAAACAACGCTTGAGGAACGCGAAAAAGGCTTTGAGCAACAAAAGGCTGCATTGGTCGAAGCAAAGGATACGCTGTCGGCACAATTTGGCGAGATTGGTCAAAAATTGCTCGGTGAAGCGCAAGAGAAGTTTTTGCAGCGCGCAAACGAGCGTTTCAATCAAGCTGGAGAGAAAAATGAGGAGAAGCTGAAATTGTTACTTCATCCTGTCGGCGAAAAGCTGAAAGCTTATGAAGCGCAGGTCAGCAAGGTCGAAAAGGACCGTAATCAGGCCTATGGCGACCTCAAAGGGCTGATCGGCGAAATGAAGCAAGGGCAGGAGCGCGTACAAAGTGAGGCGGCGAAGCTCGTCAATTCGCTGCGTAATGCGCCCAAAGCGCGCGGTCGATGGGGTGAGCAGCAGCTTAAGAATGTTCTCGAAAGCTGCGGGCTATCCGAGCATGTCGATTTTGTCACCGAAGTGAGCGTGGATACCAGCGAAGGGCGTATGCGCCCTGATGCCATACTGAAGGTTCCCGGAGGAAGCTCTCTGGTGATTGACGCCAAGGTGTCGCTGAATGATTATCAGGATGCTTTTGCCACCAATGAGGATGATGCGCGCGAGATCGCCATGTCACGCCACTGCGCCTCCATGAAAACGCATATCGACGGCCTTTCGCGCAAGGCTTATTGGGATCAGTTTGAAGACACGCCAGATTATGTCATCATGTTTGTTCCGGGCGAGCATTTTCTGTCTGCCGCGCTAGAGCATGATCCACAACTATGGGATTTTGCTTTTGAAAAGAAAGTGTTGTTGGCTACACCTACTAATCTAGTTGCGATTGCCCGCACGGTCGCGAGCGTCTGGCGGCAGGAAGGGCTGGCGCGCGAGGCCAAGCAAATTGGCGCGCTTGGCAAGGAAATGTATGACCGGATCGCTGTCGCAGCGCAGCATTTGAAATCGGTTGGTTCGGGACTAAACAGTGCAGTCAACAACTATAATAAATTCGTCGGCAGTTTTGAACGCAATGTTGTTTCTACGGGCAGGAAGTTTGCCGAACTCAGCATCGAAACCGGCAAGCGCGAAATAGAAGATGTGCCCGAAATAGAAGCGCTTCCGCGCTATGGCAGCGAGGCGGAGCGAGCGCTGATTGAGGATGAGGAGGGGCGCGAGGCGGCTGAGTAGCCGGAGCTAGAAATTCCGGCTCAACCTGATCGTATACCGCGTTCCTTGCAGGGCCATATCGCCATTATGTTCAAAGCGCACAATGGTCGGTTGTTGCAGCATATTCAGCAGCATCGCTTCCTGATCGCCAAGCAAGCCCCCGCATGCCATTCTCGTGCTGCGGATGGGGCCGACTGTTAGCAGTTCACCCACCAGTTTGTAACTTCCGCCAAACCGGTTGCAACCAACACTTCCGCTAACAGTCTCGTCGTCAAATGTGAGAAACTGCTTTCTCTTTTGCGCAATCGCCGCTGCCGGATTGTTCCCAATCCATTCAAAGCGCCAGCTGGTATCTTTCAGATTTTCAGGCGGCAATGTGCTCCCGCCGCATCCGCGGTAACGCTTGTCACCAATTTGCACGGTGACGGTGTCATGCAAAAGCCGGTCGCTCATCCCATCGTTGCAAACTGTATGGGTGATATCGATGCTGATGTCGCTGCCAGGATAGCGCGTGCCATTGAAGCTGGGCCGTGCTTCGGGTGTTTTGAAACGGCGCTCCTTCAATCCTAGCCCACTGAATATGGTGATACCTGGCCCGATCCTAATATCCCAGAATGGCTCTGTGCCGTATGCCGCGTATATGTGCTCGTCAGTTTCTACTGTTTCAGTTTGTGGTGCGGGCGTTGATTGCGGCCGCGGGCAGGCGGCAAGCACTAGAAAAAGCGGTGGAGCAAATAGCAATTTTTTGATCATATAGCCAAGCTGCCATCAATTGGCTGAAGACGCAATGAACAGCCCCCTAGCTTCGCCGCATCTGGTTTGTCACTTCATAGGCCATCACCGCGGTGGCTATAGCAGCATTCAGGCTATCCGCCTTGCCATGCATCGGCATCTTTACCAGCGCGTCGCACTCTGCTTCATAAGCCTGCGGCAACCCCTGCGCTTCATTGCCGGTCAGGATGAAGCAGGGGGTGGTATATTTGCAGGCTTGATAATCGATATCACTCTGTAAGCTGGTGCCAACTAGCTGGCCATCGCCTCTGCGCAGCCATGCAACGAACTCATCCCAGCGGCATTGCACGACTGCCTGCGTAAATATCGCCCCCATACTGGCGCGCACCGCTTCGACGCTGAATGGGTCGGTGCAATCATCAATCAAGATTAGCCCGCCTGCGCCGACTGCATCGCCGGTGCGGAGCATGGTACCCAAATTTCCGGGATCTCGCACCGCTTGCGCCACGATCCAAATCGGGGCGTCGCTGCGGTCAAGCTGCTCAAGCGGCTTTGCAATATCGCAATATACGCCGACCAGCGCCTGAGGGTTGTCCTTGCCCGAAAGCTTGGACAGGATATCTACGCTGGTTTCCACAACCTCGCCGCCAGTCGCGGTGACCTCCTGCTCGATCGTTTTCGCCAGCGGATGGAGTTCCTGACCTTTGGCGAGAAACAGCAATTCTGGAATATACCCTGCTTCACGCGCCTCGGTCATTATGCGCAGGCCCTCGGCCAGAAAACGTCCTTCGCGCTTGCGGAACTTCTTTTCGCGCAAGGAGCGGACTTGCTTGATCAGAGGGTTCGAAAAACCGGTAATTTCACGACGCATCAATCTTCGCCAAAACCGTCCACAACAAGACCGATAAGCTTATCGAGCACCTTGTCAGATTCGGGGCCGTCGACATGCACGGTAATTTCATGTCCCTTGGCTGCGCCCAGCATCATCAGGCCCATAATCGATCTGCCGGTAACCGTTTGCCCGTCTTTTTCGACCTCGACCGATAATTCATCGGGCAAGCGGCTAACCAGCGTGACGAATTTGGCGCTGGCTCTGGCATGCAGGCCGCGGTCATTGACGATGGTCACATTGCGGCTAATCCGGCTCATTTCGATGCCTCCAATACTTCAGAGGCGACACTTATATATTTGCGCCCGGCCTCCCTTGCAGCAGCTACGGCATCGGTAACATTCATCGCCTTGCGCGCGCTTTCAAGGCGGATCAGCATTGGTAAGTTAACACCTGCAATTACTTCGATCCGTCCGGCATCAAGGAGCGAGATGGCAAGGTTGCTGGGGGTGCCGCCGAACAAATCGGTCAATATGATGGCCCCTCCGCCGCTATCGACTTTGCTTGTGGCCGCGGCGATCTCGTCGCGTTTGGCCTGCATATCGTCATGGGGACCGATGCAAACTGATGCGACCTGTTTTTGCGGGCCTACAACATGTTCCATAGCGGTCACGAATTCCTCCGCCAGTTTCCCATGAGTGACCAAGATCATACCAATCATACGCGATATTACCCCGATCTTCTCATTTTCAAATCAATTCAGTCTTGTCAGCACTTTCCAGTGCATCGACCGGACGTGATGTTAAATTACGATGCGCCACGGTGGGCGAAAATCCATCCTCGCGCAACCATTTCGCAAAAGTTTCGGCTACATAGACCGATCGATGCCGTCCTCCGGTGCAGCCAAAAGCGATATTCACATAAGCCTTGCCTTGAGTATCATAGAGCGGCAGCAAATAGCGCAAAAGATCACGTATTTTGCCCGTTGCCTCGTCAAACGACCCATCGCTGAAAACATATTCGGCAACCTGCGCATCAAGACCGGTAAGCGGGCGCAGGTCTTCCACCCAATGCGGGTTTTTCAGGAAGCGCATGTCGAAAATAAGGTCGGCATTATGCGGTACGCCGCGCGAATAGCCAAAGCTGCTGATTGATACATTCATCGGCGCACCCACTTCAACGCGAAACCGGTCACGGATTTCTGCCTGCAGGTCGCTGGCGGACAGGCGGCTAGTGTCTATCACACTTTCCGCCCAACGCCTGAGCGGTGCGACCAGCGTTCTTTCCTGCGCAATCCCGTCAATAGCAGGGCGATCTTGCGCGAGCGGATGACGCCGACGGGTTTCGGCATAACGCCGCTCTATCTCGGTGCCTGCGCAATCAATAAAGAGTGTCATCACTTCCAGGTCGCTGCGTTCTTGCAGGCGCTTTATCTGTTCGATCAGCTTTTGCGCGTCGAACCCTCGCGTACGGGTGTCAAAGCCAAGCGCGAGCGGCAGAGCAGGGGCATCGCGACCTTCGGGTGATGGCAGTTCGAGCAGCGGTGCAGCGAGCCGTATCGGGAAATTATCCACCGCTTCCCAGCCCAGATCCTCCAGCGTTTTGAGCACCGTTGTCTTGCCAGCACCCGAAAGCCCGGTGACGAGCAGTATCTTCTTGGGCTGAGTGTTCTCCGCCTTGGTCATGTTAGCCGGTATGCTCGCTGCCTTGCCGCAAAGCCAGTTCAACCTTTATCGGGGCGCTCCCTTCGAACGGATTGATCGCTATTGCAGAAACCGGCTTTCCAGCGATATCGCAGGTTGATGTTCCATCGGGATGCCTCTCCGGCTTCCGATCAAGATCGACCACCAACTTTAGCGCGGCTGGTTTTGCTTCCTGAAAGTTCACGATGCCGAGATTCCTGACTTCAATCCGCCCCTCTATATTCGGAGCAGCAGACAGCAGGATATGATCGCTGCCATCGACCTCAATTGCGACCGCATCGTCGCTTATCAACGCAGCTCCGCGATCAATGAGCCGCAATGCTAGATCGGATTTGCCGTTCCCCGGCGCACCCATGATAAGAACTCCCGCGCCGTTTATCGCGACCGCGGTGCCATGGATTATCTGCCGGTCAACCACGAGCAGCCTCGGCGCTGGGCAGCGCTATTTCAAAACAGGCACCGGGTTGACCGTCTTCGCGGCCACGTACCGCGATGTGGCCCTGATGCCCTTCGACGATGGTTCGTGCAATGGCCAGGCCCAGACCACTGTGGCTGCCGAAATCTTCGCTTGCAGGTCGCTCGCTATGAAAGCGGCGGAAAATTGCCTCGCGCTCACTCTCAGGGACGCCGGGGCCTTCGTCGGTAATTCGAATAAGTATCTGGCCTTCAGCATTGGTCGCTGAAATTTCGATAAGGCCGCCCTTAGGCGAAAAAGAAACCGCATTGTCGATCAAATTGTTGAGCGCCCGCTCGATGCGTATGTCCTCTCCCATCACAATGGCAACGCCGCGCCGAGGGCGGGCAAAGGCGATCTCGATATCCTTACTTGGCTGGCGGCTCTCGCGTACAGCGAGCAGCTGCTCAATCATGTCACCGACATCAATGGGCTCGAATTTAGCCTTTACTAGCTGCGCCTCTACACGGCTCGCTTCAGAAATATCGCTGATCAGGCGGTCTATGCGCTGCACATCTGCTTTGGCCACATCCATCAACTGCTTGCACAGTTTTTCATCCTCCACGCTATCCAGGCCATCAAGCGCAGAACGTAGCGAGGCGAGGGGGTTCTTGATTTCATGGGCAACATCGGCGGCAAAGGCTTCTGTTGCATCAATCCGCTGGCGCAGCGCAACAGTCATGTCGGAAAGCGCGCGGGCCAACAAACCAATCTCGTCACGCCGCGTGGGAAGCCGCGGTATGGTTACTTCCTGAGCCCGCCCCAGCCTGACCTTCATGGCGGCGTGCGCCAAATGCCGGATCGGGCGCACAATCGTGCGCGCCAAAAATAGCGAAAGCAATATCGCAATGCCCAAAACCAGCAGGAAAAACATGCCGATGTTGAACCGCTCTGCTCGCACAAAAAGCCGGATGTCGCGCACATTGTTGGTCGTTAGTATGGTTGCGGTACCATCGGGAAACAACGCCCCTGCGCTAACCATGTGCGTCACGTCCGGCGCGAGCCGTACCTTGGCAATGGGTTTGCCGACGATCAGCCCGTGCAGTTCCGGCCAAGATTTGGCGGTATCTTCCTCAGGTTCGGAAAATACTGCGAGCTTGGGAGCCATCACCAGAAAATCGAATGCCTCGTCGAGAAATCTGGCTGTCTTCTTGCGCCAAGCTTCCTTGCTCGGATCGCGCAGCCGATATGTTGGTACGGCAAGTTCAAAACTGTCTAACGTCTTGCGTCCTTCCCGGTCATATAGCCGAATTCGAGAGTCATGCAGGCTGGCAAGTTTCGAAATATAGGCATCGCGGTTGTTGGGTGCGATGAGCGGCAATGTCTCGGCTATAACACCTGCCTCCATCACCGCCGCACGCTTGTTCTCATCAATCAACCTCGTTCGATAGCTGTCGAGGAAGAACAACCCGCCCGCAGCCAGCGCGAGCACGAACAGATTTACCGCCAGAATGCGGCTTGTCAGTGACAAGTGCCTGGACCAGCCAAGCCGCAGGCCATTCGGCTCATTCTTCTGTAAATCGGTATCCGGCGCCATATAATGTGTCGATTGCTGAAAATTCGGAGTCTATTTCGCGGAATTTGCGCCGCAGCCGCTTTATATGGCTGTCAATTGTCCGGTCGTCGACATAAACATCGTCCTGATAGGCCGCATCCATCAATTGGTCGCGTGTGCGCACGACGCCGGGGCGGCTCGCCAACGCTTCCAGTATCAGGAATTCCGTGACCGTGAGGGTAAGCGCTTGATCGCTCCATTTCACCTGATGACGTGCTGGATCCATTTCCAGCTTGCCGCGGACCATGACTTCCGGTTCTTCGGTGCTATCTGTGCTACTTGATGCTCCAACCCCGCCCGCGCGGCGCAGGATCGCTTTGACGCGAGCTATCAGCAGCCGCTGTGAAAAGGGCTTGGCAATATAGTCATCCGCTCCCATCGCAAGGCCAAGCGCTTCGTCGAGCTCTTCGTCCTTTGACGTCAGGAAGATAACAGGCATGCTGCTTTTCTCGCGAAGTCTGCGTAACAGTTCGATGCCATCCATGCGCGGCATCTTAATATCAAAAATGCCAAGATCAGCTGGGTTTTCGAGCAATGCTTGCAATGCGGTTTCGCCATCGGAATATATCCGGGTAGCAAAGCCCTCCGCCTGCATCGCGATCGAAACCGATGTCAGGATATTTTTGTCATCGTCGACGAGGGCAATATTGGCTTCCATCATGCTTCTATAGGATGGCGGGTGCGTCGCTTCAATCAATTGCTTGCCCGCATGGCAGTTTTTCGTGATGCAAGGGTCCATCTACCGACCGTAATAAATTTCGGCATTTGACGTTAGCCGATCCGTGGATTAGGGCGCGCGCAAACCTGAATAATACGGGCTACCGCATATTCCCGAGCTGGCCAGTTTTCGCTAAGGAGTCGAAAGTGTCGATTACGCCTGAATTTTCCCTGTCTGAACAATCTATTGAAACGGGGGCTGAACTCCACTGGAACTTCGGCACAGCTCAGCTCGTCGAGTCGGCGCTTGCCAACGATGAAGGTGAGCTCTCCCGCTATGGCTCACTCGTCGTGAAAACGGGCGCGCACACCGGTAGATCGGCAAAGGACAAATTCATCGTTCAGGATGACGAAACGCGCGATAGCATTTGGTGGGGTAAGACCAATGTGCCGATGCAGCCTGCACATTTTACCGCACTGAAAGAAGATTTCTTGACTGCGGTGAAAGACAAATCGCAGCTTTACGTGGCCGACCTGTATGGCGGCTCGCAGCCGGAGAACCGCGTGAATGTGCGCGTGATCAATGAGCTTGCCTGGCACAATTTATTCATTCGCACGCTATTGGTGCGACCTGAAGCTACTGAGCTAACTGGCTTTATGCCGGAATATACCATTATCGATTTGCCAAGTTTCCGCGCCGATCCGGAGCGGCATGGCACCCGCAGCGAAACGGTAATTGCTGTCAGTTTCAGTGAGAAACTGATCCTGATCGGCGGCACCAAATATGCAGGCGAAATGAAGAAATCGGTGTTTGGCCTGCTCAACTACCTGCTTCCGGAAAAGGGCATTATGCCCATGCATTGCTCAGCCAATATCAGCCCCGAGGGCGATACCGCGATTTTCTTCGGCCTGTCTGGCACGGGCAAGACCACGCTTTCTGCCGACGCCAGTCGTACGCTGATCGGCGATGATGAACATGGCTGGTCCGATGATGCGGTCTTCAATTTTGAAGGCGGCTGCTATGCCAAGATGATTCGCCTTTCCGAAGAAGCCGAACCGGAAATCTATGCCACCACGCGCCGTTTCGGTACGGTTCTGGAAAATGTCGCGATGGATAGTGAAACGCGCGAGCTTGATTTTGACGATTCCAGCCTCGCTGAAAATACGCGCGGTGCTTACCCGATTGATTTTATCCCTAACGCGTCGAAGGATAACCTTGGGCCATTACCCAAAAATGTCATCATGCTCACCGCCGATGCATTTGGTGTGTTGCCGCCGATTGCTCGCCTCACGCCTGATCAGGCCATGTATCACTTCCTCTCCGGTTATACCGCAAAGGTTGCCGGCACGGAAATCGGTGTGACCGAGCCCGAAGCAACCTTTTCAACCTGCTTCGGCGCACCGTTCATGCCCCGCCATCCAAGCGTATATGGCAATCTGCTGAAAGAACGGATTGCTAAGGGCGGCGCTACCTGCTGGTTGGTAAACACCGGCTGGACTGGCGGCAAATATGGTGTTGGCAATCGCATGCCGATCAAGGAAACGCGCGCGTTACTGAATGCAGCGCTAGACGGCAGTTTGAATGACGTTGAATTTCGCATTGACCCTAATTTCGGTTTTGAAGTTCCGGTTAGCGTTCCCGGTGTGGCCGCCGGCATTCTTGATCCGCGCGGCACTTGGGCAGATGCAGAGGAATATGACGCCACGGCCCAAAATCTTGTTTCTTTGTTTGCCTCAAATTTCGAGCAATTTGCCGACCATGTTGATCAATCGGTACGCGAAGTGGCGCTCAAGGTAGCATAAGAAAATTTGGCAAATTTGCGGATAACTCGCTTCTTGGCGACGTTTACGCTATGGAGCTTATATCTGAAGCAAAGGAGAGTGTAATGAGTATATTGGACAGTTTGCTAGGCAATGTTGATGGAATCGCTGAAAAGCTAGGCGTTCCGGCGGACAAGGCTCAGTCAATCGTATCGTCGCTTAGCGAGAAGCTTTCAGGTGATGGTGACAAGACGCAGGCCATAAAAGATTTGGCCGATGAGCATGGCGTATCGGTTGACGGCCTTAAGGACATGCTGGGCGGAGAAGGCGAAGGCGGCCTTATGGACAAGATTACCGGCTTTCTAGACAAAGATGGCGACGGCAGCATTGTCGATGATCTTGGCGATATGGCCAAAGGACTATTTGGCAAGAAATAGCGCTTCCAAGCATATGAAACAAAAAAAAGGCCCGGCGCAAACCGGGCCTTTTTTGTTTATGTTGCATGCGCTAGACCAAACTAGTCGAGCAGTTCAGCTGGAACCACACCGCCATTGGCCGCAAGTTCGCGGAGTACCTGCTTGTGCAGCCACATGTTCATTTCCGCACTTCCGGCAAGTTCGCCGGTATAGCCCAGTTCCATCGCGAGATCTTTTCGCTCTTGCAGCGAGCTTTCCATCCCGGTCAGCTTCATCAGATCGACGATCGAACTACGCCAGTTCAGCTCTTGCGGATTTTCGGCGGCAAGCGCATCCATGCGCGCTGCGATATCCACATTCTCCGAAACTGTTGCCGCCGCGTCCTGCGCAACGGATATTGCCGCTGCCGCCGCGCTACCGATAATCCCAGGTGAGGCCGGAGTAGCTGCTTTCGCTTCCCCGCCAAAAACTGCGTTTTTAATTGTTGAAAAAATTCCCATTTTTTGCGCTCCCGTTGAATCTGTTAGGTTTGTTGGTCGCCACACTAACCGATAAATGACGCATGTGGCAGCGATAAATGTTGTGTGGGTTGTAAAATATGCTCCCAAATAGGGAACATCACGAACTGCTACTTGTCAAAGGGGTCGTTCCGCTCCATTCTCGGTTTTTTTCAGGAGAGATTTCATGGATATTGCACAAATCCTCAAACAAAGCGGTGCGATCGGGTCGATTGCGCAGCAGCTTGGAGTCAATGAACAGATTGCGGAGATGGGAGCCGAAGCGCTTTTGCCCTCCATATTGGGCGGGTTTAAGAAAACCACACAGGCGCAGCCCACGGGCCTCGATGGATTGGGCGGTTTGCTTGGGCAGCTTGGCGGCGGCGGATTGCTCGAGTCTGTCCTTGGGCCGCAGCCCACACCGGTTGATAAGGGCAACAATATTCTCGGTGAAATTTTTGGTTCAAAGGATGTTAGCCGATCAGTTGCCGGCCACGCCTCCAATCAAACGGGCATAGAACCTTCGATGCTAAAAAAGATGCTGCCGATGCTAGCCATGCTGGTTGCTGGCTATCTTGCCAAACAAGGCGGCGGCTCGGCAGATGCAGGCAGTTCCGGCGGCGGGCTTGGCGGTTTACTCGGCGGCTTGTTGGGCGGCGGCGCGAGCCAACAAAGTGGCGGCATAGGCGCGCTACTGGATTTGGACGGTGACGGCAATCCGCTTGACGACATCATCGGAATGGCGGGAAAACTGCTTGGTTAGCGGCGGTGCAGAGACGGATTACTCTGCCTCTTCGAGCTGCAATATACCGCCATCTACAAAAGCGATGCGGGCTTTGGTCCCTGCTTTCATTGCGGGGCCGCGCGCAGGCCATTCACTATCGCCGACACGTGCACGCCCGGCATTGGGGCTGACGTCCTCAATGACGGTCACTGGCTGGCCTACCATCCGGGCAGAACGGTCGTTGAGCATCGGATCGCTATTGATGACGCCGCTGCGCCTATACCAGCGCCGCCCAAGATATACGCTGGCTATGGACAGAATGCCGAAAATGACCAGCTGCGACGTAAGCGATATATCTACAGCCCAGCTTATGATCCCCACCCCGGCGGCGGCGGCGGCAAGGAAGATCAAGAAGATGCCCGGCGCTATTGCCAGTTCGCATATTGCGAGAATAGCGGCCACGATAAGCCATATCCAATAGGCTTCCATATTGGCAATTTGGTCCATATTCCGCCTTTCTGACTATATTTCGGCCGCTGCTATTTCTTGTTGTTCCCGGCTGCGTCCTTCACCAGTTCGCCAATACCGCCAAGCGTACCGATAAGCTGCGTTGCTTCTACCGGGAAGAGGATTGTTTTCGAATTTGGCGATGTTGCGAATTCGCTAATCGCCTTCACATAATCCTGCGCTATGAAATAATTGATCGCTTTGGAATCGCCATCGGCAATAGCGTTGGACACTACTTTCGTGGCCTTGGCTTCGGCCTCAGCTTCGCGTTCGCGTGCCTCGGCATCGCGGAAAGCCGCTTCCTTGCGGCCTTCGGCTTCTAGAATCTGCCCCCGCTTTTCACCCTCGGCTTTCAGGATTTCGGACTGACGTTCGCCTTCTGCTTCAAGAATGACGGCGCGCTTCTCACGCTCTGCCTTCATCTGCCGTGCCATCGCATTAGAAATATCAACCGGCGGACGAATATCCTTGATTTCAACGCGCGTGATCTTGATGCCCCACGGCGTAGTAGCATCATCGACCACCACGAGCAGGCGGCCATTTATCTCGTCACGGCGGGAGAGAAGCTCATCAAGATCCATCGATCCCATGACAGTACGCAGATTGGTTGTCGCGAGGTTCATCAACGCCAAATAAAGGTCGGAAACTTCGTAAGCTGCCTTGGCTGCATCAAGCACCTGAAAGAACACAACGCCGTCAACCGCGACCATCGCGTTGTCCTTGGTGATGATTTCCTGCCCGGGGATATCAAGCACTTGTTCCATCATGTTGACCTTGCGGCCCGTGCGATAGAGGAAGGCGGGATAGAAATTGAGGCCGGGACGCGCAATTTCGTGGAAGCGGCCAAAATACTCGATCGTGTAATTATAGCCCTGCCGTACGATCTTGAGGCTCATGATGGCGTATAAAATCGCCGCGACAGCAAAAAGTAACGCGAAAGCGAGCATAATTCCCTCCTGTGGATACGGTTCTACCTTTCCCAAATTCTGACGATTCCACAAGGAAAATCGGCTCTGAACCAACATGAATGTCATTTGTCGAAGCAAGCCGGCGCTATTGCAGAATAATCGGTGGATTGTCCGCGCTGCACGATATATGCTTCCCGAACAAAGGTAATCCGTGCAACGCGGAGCCAAATGGGGAGCATTCGGATCATGCGGCGCCTGGCGCTATTTATTGCATTTGTGCTTATGGGCGGCATGTCCGCATCGCTAGATGCGCGCGGCATTGAGGAAAGCGTGCTTCGCGAACATATCAGGGTGCTTGCAAGCGATGAATTTGAGGGTCGCGATCCGGGCACTGCGGGCGAAGAAAAGACGATCAACTACATTGCCGAAGAATGGGGAAAAGCCGGTTTGAAACCAGCAGCTAGCGACGGTAGCTGGTTCGAGCCGGTGCCAATGATATCTTATATGCCGGGAGAGCGTGACGTCCGTTTCCACCGCGCGGGACGAAAGCTGCGTTTCAGCCGGGAAGATATTGTCCTAGTTGGGCGCGAAGAAAATTACCTGGCAAAGAAGGTGCCAGTGCTTTTCGCTGGATCTGGCCTGAAGGGCGATGGCAGCTTGATAGACGGTGTGAAGGGCAAGGCGCTGCTATTGCTGCTCGACACGCCGGAAAATGCACAGGATGAACTGCGGTCATTCCGTGCACGCAGTCGCGCGCTGATCGAAGCAGGCGCAGAGGTCATTATCTATGTCGCCAATCCCGACGAATGGAAAATGATGAAAAGGCGCGTTGAACGGCGCTCCGTCCGCCTTGAGGGGCAGCGACCACGCGCGCCGCTACAGGGAGCCGTCAGTACCGAATTTGCAGTAGGGCTTGTGACCTCTGGCGGGCGAGATTGGGATAAGCTGCGCGCCAAGGCCAAGACCGAGGATTTTGCCGGCATAGACCTAGGCGTGACCGGCGACTTTAATGTTGCGAGCAAGATCAGCCGTATCAAAAGCAACAATGTCATCGGCAAAATAACCGGCCGCAAACCGGGAAGCGGAGCTGTCATGTATCTCGGCCATTGGGATCATTTTGGTTATTGCGGTGAAGAGGGCGATGACGATGGGATATGCAACGGCGCAGTAGACAATGCCAGCGGGATCGCTGTCCTTATCGAAGTTGCAGCAAAGCTGGCACGCAAAAAGCATGATCGCGATATCTATTTTCTTGCGACAACCGCTGAAGAACGCGGGCTTCTGGGGGCATACGCCTATACGCGGAAACCGGTATTCCCGTTGGAGGATATTGTCGTTGCCCTGAATATAGATACAATCGCTATCGCACCTAAGGGGGCCAAAGTTGCGATAATCGGGCGCGGGACAGAGCGGCTCGACAAAGCCGTCGAGAAAGTTGCGCGCAAGAAAAGGCGCCGGATCGAAAAATCGGATGATGCCAATGCATTTATCCGCCGTCAGGATGGATGGGCGTTTACCCAAAAAGGTGTCCCGGCGCTGATGGTTGGCGGCGCATTTTCGGATTTGAAGCTGCTACAGGAGTTTCTGCGCGGTGTTTACCACGGTGTTGATGACGAACTTACCGCAGAAACCGAGCTTGGCGGTGCGACGGAAGATGCCGATCTTCATGTCGCGCTTGGCAAATATTTCGCTAGCACACGTAAATTTCGCAGGAAAAAAGCAACCGCAGAAAAGCCCTCTGGCGAATAAGCTGCATAGTGGTTACATGAAGTGCCACGAATCATAGCAGACAAAAAGAAGCGGCACTTCCATGACAGATATTCCCCTCGGCCTGACATTTGACGATGTTCTCCTGCAGCCAAGGGAGTCAGATGTCCTGCCAAGCCAAGCAAATACCGCCACGCAGGTAACTTCAACGATAAAGCTAAATATCCCAATCCTTTCCTCAGCCATGGATACGGTGACCGAGGGACCGATGGGGATTGTCATGGCGCAGTTGGGCGGAATTGGGGTGCTCCACCGCAACCTGTCGATCAAAGCACAATGCGCTGCGGTTCGCCAGGTGAAGCGTTTTGAATCGGGCATGGTAGTTGATCCAATCACCATAGCGCCCGATGCTACGCTGGCCGATGCGCAAGCGACCATGAATGCAAATGAGATTTCCGGCATACCGGTTGTCGAAGCCAGTGGTAAGCTGGCCGGTATTCTAACCAACCGCGATGTTCGCTTCGCCGAAAATCCCGATCAGCCTGTGTCAGAGCTGATGACGAAGGATGATATCGCGACGGTACCCGTTGGCGTCTCAAAGGAAGAGGCACGCCGGATGCTGCATCAGCGGCGGATAGAAAAGCTGCTGGTCGTCGATAAGGACTATCGCTGTATGGGCCTGATCACGGTCAAGGATATTGAAAAGGCAGTGAATTATCCTGCCGCCACGAAAGATGTCGCGGGCCGGCTCCGCGTAGCAGCGGCAACAACGGTCGGCGAAAAGGGGTTTGAACGCACCATGGCGCTGATTGATGCCGAGTGCGATTTGATTATTGTCGACACCGCGCATGGCCATAGCAAAATGGTCTCGGCTTCGGTCGCCGAGATCAAGAAGGTGGCTGGAGATGCGCAGATAATCGCCGGTAACGTTGCGACCGCAGAGGCAACGAAGGCGTTGATTGATGCGGGCGCAGACGGCATAAAAGTCGGTATCGGCCCTGGTTCGATTTGCACCACACGCGTTGTGGCCGGCGTTGGGGTGCCGCAATTGACGGCGATTATGGAGTCTGCGATCGAAGCCAAAAAGGCAGGGGTCCCGGTGATCGCCGACGGCGGCCTCAGGACGTCTGGGGATGTAGCCAAAGCATTGGCAGCGGGCGGCGCTGCGGTGATGATCGGTTCGCTTTTGGCCGGAACCGAAGAAGCCCCGGGCGAGACGTTTCTTTATCAGGGGCGCGTTTACAAAAGCTATCGCGGGATGGGGAGTGTTGGTGCAATGGCGCGCGGCTCAGCGGACCGCTATTTCCAACAGGATATCAAGGACCAGTTAAAACTGGTACCCGAGGGTATCGAAGGCCAAGTCCCCTTCAAAGGCCCCGCAGCCGATATCGTGCATCAGCTTGTCGGCGGGGTGAAAGCGGCCATGGGGTACACCGGATCGAAAACCATCGCCGATTTGCAAAGCCGCGCGCGCTTCGTGCGGATCACCAATGCCGGGCTGCAGGAAAGCCACGTCCATGACGTGTCGATTACCCGCGAAGCCCCCAATTATCCTACGCGCTGATATCTGATGCGGCCTGCGGCACGCCTTCAAGCAGCGATTGAACTGCTCGATGAAATAATCATCGCAGCCAGGGACAATGGCTCTGCGGCGGATTCATTGGCGCGCAAATTCTTCGCTGGCAGGCGGTATGCAGGATCAAAAGACCGGCGCGCGGTCCGCAACCTGGTATGGGATGCGATACGGAAATTTGGCGAAAGGCCCGCAAATGGCCGTGCTGCTTTTGCTGCGATGGCAGATGCTGATACTGAGCTAGCGGCGCTGTTTGATGGCAGCAACTACGGCCCGGCGGCGCTTACCAGTGACGAAGCGCGGGCGACCGGCGGCCCACTACCCAAATGGATGTTACCGCTGCTCAGCGTGCTCGTAGACGAAACCGAGCGGGCCGCGCTACTTGAACGCGCACCGTTAGATATTCGCGTGAATGTGCTGAAAACGACCTGCGACGCGGTGGCGGCAGAAATGGCCGAAGCGGAAAGATTGCCTGCATCGCCGAATGCGTTTCGGCTACCGACCGGGCATCCTCTCGATCGCCATCCGATGGCCCTATCTGGCGCGGTTGAAATACAGGATCTCGGCAGCCAGCTAATCGTAGACGTGTGCGGCGTAAAGCCGGGAATGACAGTGCTTGATATCTGCGCTGGGGCAGGCGGTAAAACGCTTGCACTGGCCGCCGGCATGAAGGGGCAGGGAAGACTGATCGCTAGCGATACCAACCGAAACCGCCTTGATCAGTTGGGGCTAAGGGTAGCGCGGGCGGGGGCTTCGGGAGTGACCGAAAGCCGCTTGCTCAATCCCGGCAAGGAAAGCAGTGCGCTCGCTTATCTGGATGATAGCTGCGATGTGGCGCTTATTGACGCGCCATGTTCGGGAAGTGGCACTTGGCGCCGTAATCCTGAAACCCGCTGGCGGCTGTCACCCGCCCGGCTCGAACGGCTAATTTCGGAACAGGCAAGGTTGCTCGATATTGCCGCAATCCTCGTTCGCCCCGGCGGCTGTCTGGTTTATGCCGTATGCGCGCTGACCGTTGGCGAGGGACAGCAGCAAATATCCGAATTTTTGACACGGCATCAGCGTTGGCAAGCAGAAGCGCTGGAAATGCCAATAGGTCGCAAGCAGGGTGATGGCCTGTTGCTCACACCCGCGCATGACGGCACGGACGGTTTTTTCTTCGCCAGACTGCGAAAGCTGTGATAGCGATATCGATAGACCATGTCCGATGAAACAATACTGGAAAAGATCATGCGTTTTTCACCCGCTGCCATAGCTTTGTCTGCCTGCCTTGCTGTCATGTCGAGTGCGGGCCTTACCAAGCTGCGTGATACTCAGATTAATCCGGCTTCGACGCAGTTGCTGGCAAAGGGCGATGCGGCAGCGAGCGCCAGCAAGGCAGAAGAAGCAATAGACTGGTATGAAACGGCGCTTGCCGTCGATCCACGCAACCGTGCGGCCTATATTGCGATAGCCCGCGTGTTGCGGTCACAGGGGCTGAAGGGTAAATCGATCCGCTTCTATCGAGAGGCGCTGGAAATCGATCCGAATGACCTGATCGCATTGTCCGAACAAACCGATGTTTTGGTGAGCAAAGGCGCGCTGGGTGCAGCTCGTAAAAACCTTGCCCGTCTGCGGATGATTTGCCGCAGTGACTGCGGTGATATCGAAAAGATAGCTTTGTCGATTGACGAGGCTGGGAAGAAACCGGCGGTGCAGGCCAGTGCAGTGAAAATCAAACCAGTTGCTGGCCAGAATTCAACCGACAAAAATTAGACACTACCTTAGATCAATTCTAAAAACTCATCTACAACACGTTCATAAAGCTTCTTTTTGAACGATACAATTTCCTCAGGAAGCATGCTTACTGCTTCCCATTTCCAGTCTGAGAATTCCGCGTACTTGGTACCGATGTTGATGTCGCTATCGCTGCCTTTGAAGCGCATTAGAAACCACCATTGCCGCTGCCCACACCATTTTCCTTGCCATAATTTGCCCAGCAATTCAGGCGGCAGGTCATAGTAATATTCGTCTTTGCTTTGCGCGATTACATCGACCAGATCGGCGGAAATCCCGGTTTCTTCCTTCAATTCGCGTAAAGCCGCGACCTGCGGTTCTTCGCCATCATCAATCCCGCCTTGCGGCATCTGCCATGCTTCGCCGGCACGGCTGTCGATCCGCTGCCCGACGAAGACCAGCCCGCGTTGGTTTACCAGCATGATCCCAGCACAAGGCCGGTAGGGTAGGCTTTCAAAGTCGCTCATGCGGTGACCAAAATCTCGGCCAGCATCGCTTTCAGCGCATCCATATTGCCTTTCACGTCCTCGGCCGATGAAGGAATGGCTTTGCGTAGCGTGATATGGCCGTGGATATTGCCTTCTGCACTGCGGTATTCGGCGCGCACGTCCGCTTCTTTCAGTTTTTCATAATAGGCGATACCCTGATCGCGCAGTGGATCAAGGCTGGCCGTAGTAACCAGCGTCGGCGGCATACCCGCCTGGTCAAAATTTAACGGTGCTCCCCGAAAAGTCGTCGTGTCGGGCGCATATTGCGCGTCGAACCAAGTCATGCTGTCTGTTGTCAGCAAATGACCTTCGGCAAAATCAGTAATGCTCGACCAATCGCCGGAATCGGAGACAACCGGATAGATAGGATGCTGCAGGATAACGGGCACATCTGCCGGATTATCACGCAAAGCCATGGTGGTGACGATGGTCAGGTTTCCGCCGGCGCTGTCTCCCGATGGTATCAGGCCGGTGACATCATAGCCAAGTTCTGCCGGGCTGGTCGCTATCCAGCGCGCCGCTGCTTCGCAATCATCGGTGGGGGCTGGAAAGGGATGTTCGGGCGCAAGGCGGTAGTCAATCGAGATTACTGGCAAATCGAGTTGCCGGGCGACTTCTGCACAATAGGAGCCATAAATATCCAGATCACCGATCACAAAACCGCCGCCATGATAGAAAACCATCACTGGGCCCGCAATCCTGCTTTCCTGCGCATCAAATATCCGGGCAGGGATGTTTCCTGCAGGGCCGGGGATCGCGATATCGCGGATGATCGCCAGATCTCCCAATGGCTGCTCGGCAAGTTGCCCCACCATCGCCATCATCTGGCGCGCCTCGGGTGCAGCGACTTCATGCATTTTGGGGCCAGTTTGGCTGTTCAAAAAGGCAAGAAAAGCCTCCACATCAGGGCGCGTAAAATGCTTGCTCATCGCTATTTCCTCCATAAATTCCTCCTCTGTTCTAGCAAGCGAGACCATTCCGTCCAGTCTAGGCAGCAACCGATGCCTCCATGCGGAGCAGTTTTTCCAAATTGACTGTCTAGCCAAAGCGCTTAGGCGGGTTTAGAAAGCTGCTGATATCAACAGGAATGGACCGTCCAGAATGGCCACCGCGTTAAAAGAAGAAACGCCAGAACCCCCAAAAATACCGCATCCTGATGCAGTTGTTGTCCGCTTTGCCGGCGACTCAGGTGATGGGATGCAGCTAACCGGCGGGCAGTTTACGCTCTCCTCGGCACTGGCCGGGAACGATTTTGCCACCTTCCCCGATTTTCCGGCAGAAATCCGCGCGCCAATCGGGACTTTATTTGGCGTCTCCGCTTTCCAGATCAATTTTGGTTCGCGCGCTATCGAAACCGCTGGCGACCGGCCCGATGTGCTGGTGGCGATGAACCCGGCGGCGCTCAAGACCAATGTGGATGCTTTGCGCGAAGGCGGGTTGATTATCGCGGATAGCGGCGAGTTTGGCGCGCGCAATTTGAGCAAGGCCAAATATGAAAGCAATCCGCTCGAAGATGACAGCCTGGCAAAATGGCAGCTTCTGGCGTTTGATATCAGCGCGCTGACGTTGGAAGCGGTTAAACCCTTCGGCTTGGGCAAGAAAGAGGCGCTGCGATCCAAGAATATGTGGACGCTGGGCCTGACTCTGTGGATGTTTGACCGCGATCGGCAGCCGGTTGTCGACTGGCTCAATACCAAATTTGCCAAAATGCCGGATATTGCTGGAGCGAATGTTGCGGCGCTGAACGCTGGCCATGCTTACGGCGAGACAGCCGAGCTTTCTGCGCCCATCAAGCGGTTTCATGTTGATGCTGCTCCCGCTTCCCCCGGCGTATATCGCACCGTCACTGGCGCAGAATCGATTTCTCTGGGGTTGGTTGCGGGCGCGCAATTGGCGGGTTTGCCGATTTTCTTTGGCGGCTATCCGATTACGCCTGCCTCTGCTATCCTTCACCATCTGTCGCGGCTGAAGGAATATGGCATCACCACATTCCAGGCCGAAGACGAGATTGCCGCTATCACGTCTGCAATCGGCGCGGCCTATGCTGGCTCGCTCGGCGTAACCAGTTCATCGGGGCCGGGAATTGCGCTGAAAGGCGAGGCGATGGGCCTCGCGATCATGACCGAGCTGCCGCTGATCATCATCAATTCGCAGCGCGGTGGGCCATCAACCGGTCTTCCCACAAAGACCGAGCAATCCGATCTCTATCAGGCTGTCTATGGCCGCAATGGCGATGCGCCGCTGCCGGTTATTGCCGCGCGCTCGCCGGTCGATGCGTTTGATTGCGCTATCGAGGCGGTGCGGATTGCGACGCAATATATGACACCGGTGATGCTCATGACTGATGGCTATATCGCCAACGCAGCCGAGCCGTGGAAAATACCCGATTTGACGGCGTATAAGCCATTCCCCGCCGAGTTTATGGCCGAGGCACCGGAAGGCGGCTTCAAGCCCTATGGCCGCGATGCAAATTTGAAGCGTCCGTGGGTTAAACCCGGCACGCTCGGCCTGATGCACAGGATAGGCGGGATCGAGAAGGAGCTTGATACCGGCCATATCAACTATGGGCCCGAAAACCATCAGGCGATGACCGACATTCGCACCGACAAGGTGCTTGGCGTCGCCGATAGCATTCCTGATCAGGGCGTCGCTCTCGGCAAGCCGCGCGCAAAGCTGGCGGTTGTCGGTTGGGGCTCCACCTATGGCCCGATCCATCAGGCCGTGCGCCGGAATATCGCTGCGGGAAAGGATGTCGCCCATGTCCATATCCGCCACATCTGGCCGCTGCCCAAAAATATGGGCGAACTACTCAAAGGATTTGACCGGATTATCGTTCCCGAAATGAACACCGGGCAATTGAAGACCTTGCTGCGCGACCAGTTCCTCGTCGATGCGAAGCCGGTGAACAAGGTTTCGGGGCAACCATTCACGATTGCAGAGATTGAAGCAGCTATACAGGAGGCTTTGTCATGAACGAGATGACTCCCGTTAAAACCACACTCAAGGATTGGGAAACCGATCAGGAGGTTCGCTGGTGCCCGGGCTGCGGGGATTATGCGATCCTGAAAGCCGTGCAGCGCACTATGCCGGAAATTGGCGGCACGCCGGAAAATACGGTGTTTATCAGCGGCATTGGCTGCTCGTCGCGCTTCCCATATTATATGGAAACATACGGCTTTCACACCATCCACGGTCGCGCGCCCGCCGTTGCGACGGGGGTGAAGCTTGCCAATCCTGATCTGGATGTTTGGATTATCACCGGCGACGGCGATGGCCTGTCGATTGGCGGCAACCACACGATGCATTTGCTGCGGCGCAATCTGAATTGTCAGGTGATGCTGTTCAACAACGAGATTTACGGGCTTACCAAAGGGCAATATTCGCCGACCTCGCGGGAGGGTACGAATACGCCTTCGACGCCGTATGGCTCGGTAGATCATCCGGCGCGTCCTTGTGCTTTTGCCCTCGGTTCAGGCGCACGTTTTGTGGCGCGGGGTTTTGATGTTTCGAAAAAATTGACCGATGTGCTGAAAGCCGCTCATGTCCATAGAGGCACTGCCTTTATCGAGATATTTCAAAACTGTATCGTTTACAACAAAGACGTGTTCGAGGATTTCGCTTCGCCAAAGGGTGCAGAAGACCGGCAGCTGTGGCTGGAAAATGGGGAGCCGATGCTGTTCGGCTCCGAAAAAACTGGCGGTGTTAAAGGCATCAGTTTGAATCATGAAACGCTGATGCTGAAAGTCGTTGACGTTGCCGATGGCGACCACGAAGCCGCCGGTGTGATCGTTCATGACGTCACCAACCGCAGCGTCGCGCACATGCTCGTCGAAATGCCGTTTGGCGAATTCCCGATGGCGCTCGGTGTCCTCTATGACGATCCGCGCCCGACATTCGAGGATGCCGTGGTTGCGCAGAACAAAGCCGCGAGCAAAGGCAAGAGCGCCGATCTCGCCAAGCTGCTCGGCAAAGGGCAGACTTGGACCGTTGAGGAAGGCGGACCGGAGCTCTAGGTCACATACCCATAAATAACAGGGCTGAGGTTTGAAGCGATTTTGTTCAGTGCAAGGCGGTGGGCCGCAGGAATATGTTAATATTTCAAGGTTCGCCAACATAGCAATGGACAAAATCGGTCAAATCCCGAAGGGACAATAAAATGGCTTCGATCTCGAATAAAAACGCACTTGGAAGCAGAACCACTGCTCCCAGCGTGCCTTTTTATCCGATATCTTCGCCATTTTGTTGCCTCAGTCCTGCTATTTATGGGTATGTGACCTAACGCTCATGGATAATTTGACCCACAGTCTAGCGGGCGCTGTCCTCGGCCAAATGGGGCTGAAGAAAAAGACCGGTCTTGCCATGCCGACGCTGATCATTGCGGCGAATATTCCTGATATTGATGCGCTTGCGGTGCTGCTTGGCGGGCATGCGCATCTGGCCATTCGCCGCGGGATTACGCATGGGCCGATTGCGATGCTAATACTGCCGTTGGTCTTGTGGGGCATAATGCTCTGGTTTGATCGCTGGCAGGAACGGCGCGGCAAACGGCCTGAACGGCGGCCGCCGATCCACAAGGGCTGGCTGCTTGCGTTGGCTTTTATCGGCTGTCTTAGCCATCCGGCGATGGACTGGCTTAATGTCTATGGGGTGCGGCTACTGGAGCCTTTCAGCAGCCAGTGGTTCTATGGCGACACGCTCTTCATCATCGATGTTTGGATATGGGCGGCGTTGATTATAGGCGTCGGGCTGTCGCTCCGCGGCGAACGCAAAGGGCAGGGCAATTGGCAACGTCCGGCTTGGGTGAGTTTTGCGGCGGTATGTGCCTATATTTTTGCGAATGGACTGATAACGGAGAAAGCGGAGGCCGAATTCACAGAGCGATTTACCGAGGACCGGGGGTTTCTGCCAGATATGGTCGTAGCAAGCCCTCGACCAATTACCTTTTGGCGACGCGATATATTGTGGAGAGGAAATTGGAAAGGTGACCGGTATTATGGAGATTATCACTACAATCTCTTTTACTGGGATGATCATATTGGATACAATCTGACCTCGACGCCAATCCAAAAACCGCATATTGTTGATTTTGCAATGGCGACCAACAATGAAGTTTCAGCTTTTCTCTTTTGGTCCCGAATGCCATTGACCTCGCTTGAAAATGACCAACTTGTAATTCGAGACCAACGCTTCTCGGACCCGCTGGTCGGCGATCGTTTCACAGTCCGCGTCAATATCTCAAAGGACAAGCAGGGGCCAGCAGGTCGATGAGTGTTCAGCACCTAGTCATTTTGCCATTCTATTTCTAATGTTTACGGAGAGAGATATGACAAAATTTAACTACCTATTGGCCGCTGGTTTTCTGGTTGTTGCCGCTTCGGCGCAAGCGGGTAGACCCATTATGGAAGAGACAAAATGCCCGGTCGGGGGTGAAAAATTTACCGTCACCCAAACAGCATCCTGTTCGACATTTGGTGGCAGTCAGGACTTTCTGTTAAAGCCGCAGACAAGCTGCGACTTCGTGACGAAACTGGCGCAATGTCCTATGAATAAATTGCCGCTATATAAGGAATTTAGCGACGAAGAAATTCGCAAGTTGAAAGGCTTTGTCAAAACCGATGCGTATAAGAGCCTGAAAGAACGTTCGCGTTATTGGATTGCACATGAGACAGAAAAGTTTCTGCAAGGTGGTGGAGATGCCAAGGGGTTGGGTTTCAGCATGCTGTTTGGCGGTCTTCAATTTGACCGGGCGAATACACTATCCGATCCGGAATATTTGAAGGCTGTTCAGGTCGCCGGTGACAGCGAGTTGGCAGAGCATTCCGATAAAAACACGCCCTATATTCAGTTAGTTATGTCCTATTTGGACTATTTTCAAGGAAGCTTTGTAAGCGCTGCGCAAAGATTGGTCGCGGTGGGAAAAGACGAAACTGTAAAGGAGAACAAGCTTGTCGCAGCCTATATTGTGCGGCTTGGCGATTGCATCGAGTCCTCAGATAGCAAAAAATGCGTGTCGACAGATCAGGTTGTGCCTCGCAAGTCACTGTAAATTCAGGTAAGTATCATCCGCCGCGCGCTCCAGGTTGCAAGCAGCGGCAACAATATCGCGCTGCAAATCATCCAGAGCGGGTGTGGGAACATCTCGTTGTGATCACACTCATCACAATCACGCCGCCAATCACAGCCAGCAGTCGCTTCAACATCGGGTTATCCATGCTTACGCCTTCTTTGGTCTACGATTTTAGCCGTATTGGAGCCAAAATTTCCAGTGCTATCCGATAACCAAATGATGACCGCTTTCAAAATCGCTGTCCAGCAATGCGCAAATCGCATCGCCAACAACTGACGGTTCTTTCAGTGTCGCCGGATCTTCGCCGGGATAGGCTTGCGCGCGCATTTCGGTGCGGGTCTTGCCGGGATCGACGATTGCTACCTTTGCGGGTGAAAGGCTAGCAATCTCCTGCCCATAGGATAATACGAGATTTTCTAGTGCCGCTTTCGATGCTGCATAGGCTCCCCAAAAGGCGCGAGGGTTTTTAGCCACGCTTGATGTCAGCGCGATCAGGCGCCCGGCGTCACTGGCGCAGAGTAGCCTGTCAAAAGCGGCAAGCAGCGCCTGCTGTGATAGCAAGTTGAGCGTAAGCACGCGGTTAAATTCCGCAGCGTCAATCGCAGCCACCGGCCCCAAACTTCCAAGCATGGCCGCGCTCAGCACCAATATATCGAGGCTTTCCCAGCGGCCTTCTATCGCTGCAGCGAGGCGCGCGATACTGTCGCCATCGGTCAGATCGAGCGGCGCTATCGTTGACGCTCCACCGGCCTCGTGAATTTGCTGTTCGACCTTCTCAAGGTCATCGCCGTTACGCGCGGTCAGCACGACATGCGCGCCTTTTGCCGCGATTGCGATTGCTGCCGCCGCGCCAATACCACGGCTTGCGCCGGTGACCAGCGCCAGTTTTCCCTCAAAGGGCTTGTCGCTCATTACGCTGTCAGCACTCGTTCGTTTAGAAGGATTAGCTGGCCGGGTTGCTCCATCTCATCCTGATCGGTGAGCGTGGTCGGATACTGGCCGGTGAAACAGGCATCGCAATATTGCGGACATTTGTTCTCACGGTTGGCCTCGCCCAGCGCGCGATAGAGCCCGTCGATGGTCACGAAAGCGAGGCTGTCTGCCTGAATATGTTTGCGCATAGCCTCTACATCCAACCGGCTCGCCAGCAGTTTCTCTCGTTCAGGCGTATCAACACCATAATAGCAGCTATGCATAGTTGGCGGGCTGGCGATGCGCATATGCACCTCAGCAGCACCTGCTTCGCGCATCATTTCAACTATCTTCAGCGACGTCGTGCCGCGCACGATGCTGTCGTCGACCAGTACAATCTTTTTGCCTGCCACCAGATTCTTGTTGGCGTTGTGTTTCAGCTTCACGCCAAGGTGGCGGACGCCGTCACCGGGTTGAATAAATGTCCGGCCCACATAGTGAGAACGGATGATTCCAAGTTCGAAAGGCACCTTTGCTGCTTCTGCATACCCGATCGCCGCCGGTGTGCCGCTGTCTGGAACGGGGATTACATAATCAACCTCTACGCCGTTTTCTCGCGCTAGTTCCGCGCCAATGGCCTTGCGAACAGCATAGACGCTGTTGCCATCCACAATCGAATCGGGGCGGGAGAAGTAAACATGCTCAAAGATGCAGGGGCGCGGCGACAATTTGGCGAATGGCATGTGCGATTCGATGCCATCGTTCCTGACAATTATGAGTTCGCCTGGTTCGACCGAACGTACGAATTCCGCACCGACGATATCCAGTGCGACCGATTCGGAAGCAAAAATCGTGGTATCGCCTAGTTTACCCATCACCAGCGGACGTATCCCCATCGGGTCGCGGCAGGCGATCATGCCTTCGCTGGTCATGCAGATCAGCGAATAGGCACCCTCGACCTGCTTCAGCGCATCAATCAAACGATCGACCAACGTTCGGTAGGTTGAGGTCGCAACAAGGTGAATGATAACCTCGGTATCCGAAGTAGACTGAAAAATGGATCCGCGACGAACCAGAGTGCGGCGCAGATGGTTAGCGTTGGAAATATTGCCATTATGCGCCACTGCAAACCCACCGGAAACCAGATCGGCATAGAGCGGCTGCACATTACGCAGTGAGGTTTCACCCGTTGTCGAATAGCGCACATGCCCGGCGGCGGTATTTCCCTTCAATCCGCCGATGATATCTTCGCGGTCAAAATTGCCTGCAACATGGCCCATCGCCCGGTGCGAGTGAAATAATTCACCGTCAAAGCTCGTTATTCCGGCGGCTTCCTGTCCGCGATGTTGCAGGGCGTGCAGGCCAAGCGCGACCATAGCTGCAGCGTCTTCGGTGTTATACACGCCAAAGACTCCGCATTCCTCACGTAATTTGTCATCATCAAAGGGGTTAGTGGAAAAATCGTCCATAACCGAATCCGTCCGCGCCAGAGTGAACGCCCATATAGGCAAGGCATATGCGAATGTCTGCACCCAAGTTACTTTACGATGACATTATACCGGCGATTGCACTGCGATCATTGATGGATTAGGCCATTTGGATGGAAAAGAAACGCGAACAGGGCAGTAAATTCATGCCTAAATTTGACGATAACGGCCTGCTGACGACCGTGGTTGTAGATGTTTCGGATAGCGCCGTCTTGATGGTCGGTTTCATGAATGATGCGGCGCTACATAAAACGCAGGCGACCGGTATGGTGCATTTCTTTTCGCGTAGCAGGCAAACGCTTTGGCAGAAGGGTGAGACAAGCGGTAACCTGCTGCATGTTGAAGAAATTCTGGTTGATTGCGATCAGGATGCCCTCGTCATCCGGGCGCGGCCTGACGGGCCGACCTGTCATACCGGCGCGCGCAGCTGCTTTTACCGGCGACTGACGTCTGCTGGATTGGAACCGGCATGAGGAATATATTGCTCATGGCTTGCCTGTTGCTTGCGGCTTGCAAGGTACAAGAGGAACAGAAAACTTCCGAAAGTGCCAGCAAGCTCGACGAGCAAGCAATAGCGGCGGGGATACTGCCTGATAGCAATGAGCTTAGTCTGGCGGGGCAGTTCGAAACCCGCAGTGACCTGGGCATCGACAAATTTTGTGCTGTATCAAGTGGCAGCGATTTTGACATTGGCGTACTTGCAGTATTCGGCCCGGAGAGCAAATGCGAGGCGCGCGGAACGGCTAGGGCGGGCGAGGGCAGCGTGACTATCACTCTGACCGGGAAGGAAAGTTGCAAATTTTCAGCCGAATATGACGGTGTTGAACTCCGCTTCCCTGGCGCGATGGAGGATGGCTGCGATTCTTATTGTTCGCCGCGCGCCAGTTTTTCAGGCACCAGCTATTTCCTGATCGCGCAGGGCGACGATGCCGCCCGAAAAACTCTGGGCCGCAAAATCGACAGGCTTTGCGGCAAATAGCCGGAGCGACGCTATCTGGAAATAACTATGCAGGCCTGGCCGGTGGCCTTTACCTTGCCGCACATGGCCTGAGCAGCGCTGCGTGTAGCAAACGGACCGGCTTGCAACCGGGTAATACTACCCGCCGCTTTCAGATAAGGCTGGAGCGATGATAACTCGCTGATGTTTCCTTCAAGCCGTGTCCACAGGTTGCGCGCGTTGGATTCTTTGCCGAATGCGCCAAGCTGAATACGCCAATTGCCGCTCGTCGCTACCCGCGTGGGGGCGGTGACAGGAACACGGCGAATTGCGGGCTGCGTTGCAACGGGGGCGGGAGTTCTCGGCCGTCCGGTTGCAGGAATATTCGATGGGAACCCGGGCGCGCTGCTGGTCTGCACAGGCCGCGATGGCGGCAGGGTAACGGGGCGGCCAACGGGTGCAGCGGGAGTGGTGTCGATTGGAAATCCGGCAACTTGCTGCTGGCGGATCTTTCCGGCCTGTTGCTCAAGCTGGCCTGCAAGGACCGTGCCTTGCTGGCGCTGTTCAAGCGGAATATATTTGTCCATTTGCGCTAGGCTGCGCGATGCGGCCGACATGCCGGCAGACGAAGCGCGGGTCATCAATGCATAGGCACGCACCCAATCCTTTATTGCGTGAACGCCGTTAAATAATTCGGTTGCAAGCAAATATTGTGAGCGCGGTTCGCCGCGCGCCGAGGAGGCCTGCAAATAGGGGAGCGCAGAAGCGATTTTGCCTTGATAATGCAGTAAATGACCTACGCTGTCGGCTGCTTGCAAATGGCCTTGCTGGGCAGCTTTTGTGTACCAGGCGAGCGCTGTATTGAGGTTGACCTTCACGCCCCGGCCAAGCTTATAGGCCTGACCCAGATTGAATTGTGCATCAGAATTTCCTGCAAGCGCAGGTTCGCGCCATTCCTTCACTGCCTTTTCATATTGACCCCGGCTCCAAGCGTTTACGCCGTCTTTTACGTCGGCGGCGACTGGCTGGACCGCCATCAAGGCGGCTGAACCGGCTAGGGAGAGTTTAAGGAATTTTGTTGCGACAGACATTTCTTGGAACTCCAATACATATATATAGTTCAATTTGCGCCTTAGCACCAAAGACACTGCCAAATGGTAAACACATGCAGTGAATCGGTTAACCAGCGTGCGCATCATATTCACACTATATATATAGGCATAGGTAAATTGGCTTAACGCCGCATTGCCATAAAAAAGAACACCGAAATAAGCTGGCGACGTTAACTGATTTTTAGCCCTGTTCTGTCACACCCATGCAACGAAACAGTTTGCAAAGGGGATAGGTGTGAGGGTTCTCGCATTAGCATCGCAAAAAGGCGGATCGGGTAAAACCACGCTTGCCGGTCATTTGGCCGTTCAGGCTCAGCTCGCAGGAGCAGGGCCGGTTGTGCTTATTGATATTGACCCGCAGGGTTCGCTTGCGGATTGGTGGAATGAACGTGAAGCTGATCTTCCAGCTTTCGCGCAAACCACTGTCGCGCGCCTGGCATCTGATCTTGCCGTTTTGCGTCAGCAAGGCTTCAAGCTTGCCGTTATCGACACACCGCCAGCCATTACTATGGCAATTCAGAGCGTTATTTCGGTCGGGGAACTTATAGTGGTTCCTACTCGCCCAAGCCCGCATGACCTTCGCGCCGTGGGCGCCACGGTCGATCTTTGTGAGCGCGCAGGCAAGCCATTGATATTCGTAGTAAATGGAGCCACGCCGAAAGCCAAAATTACATCGGAAGCCGCAGTCGCGCTATCGCAGCACGGCACCGTCGCACCGATCACTCTGCATCATCGTACAGATTTTGCGTCCTCAATGATCGATGGCCGCACGGTGATGGAAGTTGATCCTGAAGGCCGCTCTTCGAAAGAGGTTCAAGAACTTTGGGGTTATGTCGCCGACAGGCTTGAAAAGAATTTCCGCCGCACTGTTTTCAGTGCTCCCGCCGCCGCCGTTAGTCAGCCAGTTGCCGCAGCCCGCCCCATGGGTGGTTTCGGTCGCCGGGTGATCGGTTCTTAAGTGGGGGTTGCTGAAATGGGAGAACCAAAACCAACAGCTTCGCTTTCCAGCGTGTTGCTTGCCCGCAAGGGCGGCGCGCGGCCTGCAATGCGGCGTCCTTCGTCGCTGGGGGATGGCAGTGAAAATGCCGTGACCCAAGATGATCTTGGCTGGAATGATATGGGCTATGATGTGAACCCGGCGCCCGATGCTCCGATGGATCATGAGCATAACCACAGAATGAATCCACTTGCAGGCGCAGTACCGGAAGCAAAACCTGAGGTTCGCCAGCAGCAAGAACGTATTGCCCAGCAGCTACAAGCGCCGCCGGAAACCGTTTATCCAAAAGATGAAATCAGCAACGCCGTTAAACAGACAACGCTCCCTGTGGGCGGCGTTTGGACGGCGGACCAAGAAGAAACAGTCGCAGGCAACGTAGCGGAGCCCGAAAAAGCGAGCATCGCAGCGCCGGTGCCGACTCCCGTATTAGTGCCAACAGCTGCCAAGGTTTCGCAACCTGCGGTCGCAAAAATTGTTAAAGCTGTGCAGCCTAAAAAGCGCGCTGCACCTGGCAGCAAGAGCAAAGCGGCATTTACGCTGCGGCTTGACAAGGAACGTCATTTGAAACTGCGTCTGGCCTGTGCGGTAAGCAACAAGTCGGCTCAGAATATCGTAACCGAAGCGCTGGACGCGCTGCTCAACGACATGCCCGAAATTGGGCAGCTCGCGGCCAGCGTTCCGGCAAAGTCAATAAGTAAGTAAATCAACAGGGTAATATCCAGAGGTGATGCAATGAATAGCAAGATGATCGTAAAGCTGGCCTTGTCCAGTGCCGTAATTGCCATACCAACAGCGGGCTGTACCAGCATTGGTATTTCCAGCACGAAGGGCATGACCTCTGCAACCAAGCTTGCCAAACGTGCTGATAAAAATGCGCGTAAGGCCGAAAAACAGATTGCCAAAGGCAACCTTGATCGTGCTGCCAGCTATGCCGAGATGGCAGTAGAAGGCGACATGACCAATGCCGGTTACCGCTCGTTGCTCGCCCGCGTCTATATGGCGCAAGGAAAATTCAAATCTGCCGAACGCACTTTAATGGATGTTGTGGAGCTTGGTGTTTCTGACCCGCGCACGGTTGTAAGCCTTGCCCTTACCCGCATTGCGCAGGGACGTACTTCATCGGCGATTTCACTGATTGAAGCCAATCGTTCTATTGTCTCCGAAAGCGATTATGGACTCGCATTGGCCTTGGCCGGCCAAGAGAAACGCGCTGTCGATGTTTTGACGCAGGCAATTCGAGCCAATGGAGCGGGCGCTCGTGTCCGCCAGAATCTGGCGCTCGCCTATGCCCTTAGTGGCCGCTGGCGCGAAGCGCGGATCATGGCCGGTCAAGATCTCGCTCGGGATTCAGTCAACAAGCAAATTGCAGAATGGGCGCATTATGCGCGTCCCGATGCCTATGAAACCCGCGTTGCAGGATTGCTGGGCGTCACGCCTCAGACAGACGCAGGACAGCCGGTACGTCTGGCGCTTGCTAACACCTCAACCGGTTTGGCGCAGGCCGCGATTCCAGCGGCTCCCAAATCTTCGCCCGTTAATCTGCTGCCAGCATTTGACAAAGAACTCGCGGCGGTAGGCCCGGCTCCTGTGGCAACCAGCGTAGGTTTTGCTGCCGCTGAAAAAGATGTTTCGGTTGTTAGCGCTAAACCGGCAATGGAAGCTCCGCTTATTAAGGCTCAGCAAGGCCCGGTAAAGGCGGCTAGCAAGGCGGCTGTACAGGTCGCTCCGAAAGTAGCGCCTGTCAAACAAGCCAAGCCTGCAGTTAAAGCGCCGGTCAAGCTGGCACTCGCCACGGTTGAACCAAAACCTGCGCCGCGCCGCCGCTCAGTAGCTGGAACGCATATCGTTCAACTGGGCGCATTCTCGTCTTCTGCAAATGCGAAGAGGGCGTGGGTACAGTTTTCAAGCAAATATTCGGTACTTCAAGGCTTTAGTTCAGCAAGCTCGTCGGTTAACGTGAACGGCAGGAAGCTGATCCGTCTGGCCGCAATGGGCTTTGGCAACAAGCAATCTGCGGTTGCCGCTTGCAAGAGTATTAAGGCGCAGGGCGGTAGCTGTATCGTTCGGTCGGTCGGTTCGAAACCGCCGGTACGCCTCGCTTCACGCTGAGATAACCCAATAGATAATGCTGAAGGGCGGCGGATCAATCGATGATCTTGCCGCCCTTCATCATTTTGACGACGCGGCCCTGAACGGGCAGCTTGTCAAAGGGTGTGTTACCGGCAAGCGCTGCCATCTTTGCGCTGTCCACCTGCCATGGTGCATCGGGATCGATGAATATAATATCAGCCTGATTTCCTTCTGAAAGTTCACCTGCGTCGATATTCAGGATACGCGCGGGGTTAGCTGCAAGCAGATCGAACATGCGGCCGATATTGATGGTGCCATCACGAACCAGGTTGAGCGTCATGGCGAGCAGTGTTTCTGCGCCTGCCATTCCGGCAGAAGCTTCGGAAAATGGGAGGCGTTTTGCCTCTGGCCCTTGGGGATTATGGCCAGACGAAATCACGTCAATTGTCCCGTCCGCAATAGCGGCGATACAGGCTTCACGGTCGGACTGTGATCGCAGCGGGGGCGAGAAGCGGTTGAAGGTCCGGTATTCGGCCAGCGCATCGTCTGACAGGAAGAGATGTGCGGGCGTTATCCCACACGTCACGCTCAACCCGGATAGCTTCGCATCGCGGATCAGATCGAGCGCTTTTGCAGTTGTGACTTGTCGGAAATGGATCTGCGCGCCGCTTTCTTCGGCGAGCATCAGGTCGCGGGAAACGGCAAGCGCCTCGGAAATAGCTGGCGCATCAGATAATCCCAGCAATGTAGCGGTTTCGCCCGATGTTGCTACGGCGCCGCTCGCCAATCCGTTATCTTCGCAATGCACCAGCAGCGGCATATCGAGTGACGCACAATAACGCATTAGCCGTAGCATCAACCCGCTATCGCCGATCCACTTACGTCCCGTGGAAACGGCCCGCGCACCAGCTTCTTTCATCAGCGCGATTTCGGCGATTCGTGCGCCTTCAAGATTTTTGGTCGCAGCAGCCAGCGGATGCACCCATAAATCCGGCTTTCCTTTAAGCGCTGCAAAGCGAACCGTCGCCGGGTCGTCATGTACCGGCGACTGGTCGGGCATCAGAGCTGCGCGCGTGATGCCGCCGAAACGAAAAGCTGGTTTGTCAGTGGTAAATACACCAAGATCGATGATACCGGGCGCAACGATGAGGCCTTCTGCGTCGATAGTTTTTGCTGCGGCCTGGTCTCCGCCGGCCCCAACGATGCTATCACCGTCGACATATAACGCATCAGGCCTGGGAGCATTTTCACCGGGCAGGATCAGCAGACCGTTGGAAATAGCGAGCTTGCTCATGCCCAACCCTCCACGCCGCGGGCCTTACGCGTGAGTATATCGAGGCATGCCATACGTACCGCAACGCCCATTTCCACCTGCTCGGTAATTGCCGAACGTTCGATGTTATCGGCAACGCTGCTGGCAATCTCCACGCCGCGATTGATAGGGCCGGGATGCATCACCAGCGCGTCGGGCTTTGCCAGCGCCAAGCGGCGTTCATCTAGCCCGTAGAGGTAAAAATATTCGCGTGCGGATGGAACGAAATCGCCATTCATCCGTTCATTTTGAAGGCGCAGCATCATGACCACGTCGCTTCCTGCAAGCGCGTCATCGAATTTCGCAAATACCTCTACGCCAAAACGTTCGAGCGCAGCGGGCAGCAGGGCAGGGGGTGCAACCACGCGCACTTCTGCACCGAGTTGTTTCAGGCAAAAAATGTTGGAGCGCGCCACCCGGCTATGTTGCACATCTCCGCAAATTGTGATCGTCAAGCCATCCACTCGCCCTTTGCGGCGCTGGATCGTCAGCGCGTCGAGCAGTGCCTGAGTGGGATGCTCGTGCGCGCCATCACCGGCATTCAGGCAGGGGCAGTCGACCTTTTCGGATATAAGCTGCACCGCGCCGGAGCTTCCATGGCGAATGACGATGGCATCGGCGCGCATTGCGTTCAATGTGACCGCAGTGTCGATCAGCGTTTCACCCTTTTTCACGCTGGACTGCGCTGCGTGCATGTTGACGACATCTGCGCCCAGCCGTTTGCCCGCTATTTCAAAGGACAGTAGCGTGCGCGTGCTGTTTTCAAAGAAGGCATTTATGATGGTTAGCCCTGCAAGCCGGTCATCATGCTTAGCAGCGCCAGACCGGTTGAGTGCTACCCATTGTTCGGCCTCGCGAAGAATGTATAGAATCTCCCAAGGCTGAAGCCCGGAAATTCCCAATAGATGTTTATGCTGGAAAGCGTCCGATCCAGCCGGGAAGCGATCAGTGGTCTTTGTTGTTTGCGATGTCATTAAAGCGAGGCATCTACGGGCAGCTTAAGTAAAGATCAAGCGCCGTGAACAAGCGCATCTATCGCGCCTTGCAAAATGTGGGCCGCCGCCGCGTTGTCTATCCGTTCGGCGCGTTTGGCGCGGCTGAGGTCAGCCTCGATCATGGCACGCTCAGCGGCGGCGGTCGACAGCCGCTCGTCCCATAGCAGGGTAGGTAGGCCCAGATACTCGATATTGTTCGCAAAGGCGCGTGAAGACTGGCTCCGCGGGCTTTGGCTGCCATCCATATTGAGCGGTAGGCCGACGATAATACCTTTTGTGTCGCGCGATGCGATCAATTCGGTAAGCGCTGCTTTGTCTTGCGCGAATTTGCGGCGTTTGATCAGGCTTGCAGGCGAAGCAAAGCTCCATGCCGCATCGCAAAAAGCCGTGCCAATGGTCTTGCTCCCGATATCCAGCCCGATGAGCACTCCGCCTTCTGGCAATTGGCTGCGAAAAGCAGGCGCTGTGTCAAATATCATTGCGCGAAAAATGCCCGCGTTCGCCGCAACGCATCAACACGCATATTGCTCCAAAAGAGCGGGATGTCATAGACATGATAGTTGTTTCCCGGGATCACATAGGGGCCGAGTTCGGGCGGATCACCAATGAGGAGAAAGCCGCGCTCATCGCATCGCGCCGGAACGGCACCGGCAATCAGCGCGCCATGCGAAAGATCAAGATTCGGTTTTAACGTGCCTTTATTTTCGCTCATCCCGGCTTCGACAGCGCCTCCGCCATTCAGCGGATTGGTGCACAGCAGCTTTGTGTCTTTGCGGCTTTCACCGTTGAAGCCGGTCGTGCTGTCGTAGATCGAAATGATGCGGTCATAGTCATATGGCTCGGCAAAACTCTGCCAGCTCATAATGCAGCCCGCCTCGTCTGGCCCGCTACACGCTGGCAAACCAAGTTCCGGCAGGTCGGATTCAACCGAGATTGGCCAGCCAATCGCATAAACTGCAACAATCCGTTTTGCTAGCGGCTTGCCGGCCACGCGGTCGCGCAGAAGATAGGTCAAGTGCCGCGAACCCTGGCTGTGCCCAGCGAGGATGATAGGCCGGTCTTTTTGCTGCTTGGCGACGAAATGGTCGAAGGCCAGCAATACATCCTGATAGGCAGCATCGAGGGCTTCTTGTCCTTCGGGCTTTTTGGTGAGGAAAGCGCCTACGGTTGCCTGGCGATAGCGCGGAGCCCATATCTCGCCGGCGCTCGCAAAGGGAGAGGCAAGGCCGCGCAAAAACAAGCGGGTGCGGTTGTTGGTCTCCGAATGATCGAGCGGCGCGTTCCAGCTTTCTTTCGAGATGTAGCTGGTTGGATGCACGAAAAATATGGTTGCCGGACCGCGCGGATCGATGTCCGCTGCTCCGTCCGGTTGCCAGCTGGTTGGGTTTTTCTCTTTTTGCCCGGCGATTGAGAACCACATTTTCGGGTCGTCATAGATATTGGTGGCTAGCGCCTCTTGTTCCACAAATTCGGTTTCGGGTACGAACGCCAATTCAGTCAGTTCTTTTTCGTAGATCAGCACGACAAAGGCGCCGGCAATCACCAGCACTATTATTGCCGCAACCAGATAGAGAAATTTACGCGCCACTATTTAGACCTCAATATTCTATTTCTGAACGGCCCCATAGCCGCCCGTAGCCGCCCATAGCCGATTGCTCCCTTTTTGCACCCCAATTTTGAATGCAAGATGAGCCGATATTTGCTGCGTTGGCCTTTTTGGATGTTGAAGCAAGCAAATGCCGGTGCTAGCGGCAGAGCCATGAGTGTAGACAAAGAAACCGTGATGAAAATCGCTCGGCTGTCGCGCATCGCAATTAGCGATGCGGAGGCCGAATCGATGGTCCCCGAATTAAACGCCATATTGGGCTGGGTCGAACAGCTGGCGGAAGTTGACGTGAGCGGCGTTGAGCCGACCACTGCCGTTATCCCAAACAAGCTGCGCCTGCGCGAGGACAAGGTAACAGACGGCGATGTGCGAGAGAAGGTGCTCGCCAACGCGCCGGCGCGCGAAAATGGCTTTTTCGGCGTACCCAAGGTGATTGAATAATGAGCGATATTACCGAACTGGGCGTTGCGGCCATCCGAGACGGAGTTGCAAAAGGTGAATTTACTGCGGTCGAGGCAGCAGAAGCTTTCAATGCCAATGTAGCAGCGGGCAGGGCGCTCAACGCTTTCATCGTAGAAACGCCTGAAATGGCGATTGAAGCAGCAAAAGCTATCGATGCCGACAAGGCCGCCGGAAAGCCGCTTGGCAAGATGGCGGGCGTTCCTATTGGCATGAAGGACCTTTTCTGCACCGAAGGCGTGCAATCAACTGCAGGCAGCAAAATCCTAGAAGGTTTCATACCGCAATATGAATCGACTGTTTCCGCCAATTTGTGGAAAGCGGGCGCAGGTATGCTGGGCAAGCTGAATATGGATCAGTTTGCGATGGGCTCGTCCAATGAAACCAGCCATTTCGGCAATGTGCTTTCGCCGTGGCGTATTCAAGGCAGCAATCATGATCTGGTACCGGGAGGCAGTTCTGGCGGGTCTGCTTCGGTGGTTGCGGCGCGGCTTTGCCCCGGCGCAACCGGCACCGATACAGGCGGCTCTATCCGGCAACCTGCGGCCTTCACCGGCATCACGGGCATCAAACCCACCTATGGCCGCTGTTCGCGCTGGGGCGTGGTTGCCTTTGCAAGTTCGCTCGATCAGGCAGGGTCACTGGCGCATGATGTGCGTGACTGCGCAATCATGCTGGAGGCAATGGCGGGATTTGATCCCAAAGACACCACTTCGCTTGATGCGCAGGTTCCCGACTGGGAGGCGGCACTTTCGAGCGACCTCAAGGGCAAAAAAGTTGGTATTCCCAAAGAGTACCGGATGGATGGGATGGACGGGGAGATAGAAGCGCTTTGGCAAAAAGGTATTGAGCTGCTTACCGATGCCGGCGCGCAGATTGTCGATATTTCGCTGCCGCACACCAAATATGCGCTTCCCGCTTACTATATCATCGCACCTGCCGAGGCATCCTCCAATCTCGCACGCTATGACGGTGTGCGCTACGGTTTGCGCGATTTACCTGACGGCGCGGGCCTTCAGGATATGTACGCCGTCACGCGCGCTGCTGGCTTTGGCAGTGAGGTGAAACGCCGGATCATGATTGGCACCTATGTGCTCAGCGCGGGTTTCTACGACGCCTATTATACTCAGGCGCAAAAAATCAGGACTTTGATCGCGCAAGACTTTGAGAAGGCGTGGGAAAAATGCGACGTAATCCTTGCGCCGTCTACGCCTACTGCTGCCTTCGCGCCAGGCGAGCAATCGGATAATCCGCTAGCGATGTATTTGAACGATGTGTTCGCGGTGCCGGCGTCAATGGCCGGGCTGCCCGCTATGTCTGTGCCTGCAGGGCTGAATAAAGACGGGTTGCCCCTGGGCTTGCAGATTATAGGTAAGGCAATGGATGAGCAGAGCGTTTTGAATGCGGGATTGGCGATAGAAGAACGCGCCGACTTCACCGCACGGCCGGAGAAATGGTGGTAATATGACTGAATCAACCTACCGCATCCAAGGCTCCACCGGCGAATGGGAAGTCGTGATCGGCCTTGAGGTTCATGCGCAGATCACAACCAATGCCAAGCTGTTTTCGGGCGCGGCGACCGAATTTGGCCAGGAGCCAAACACGCAGGTTAGCCTTGTCGATGCCGCTATGCCGGGGATGCTGCCGGTTCCCAACGAAGAATGCCTGAGGCAGGCGGTGCGAACCGGCCTTGCCATCAACGCGCAGATCAACAAATATTCGCGCTTTGACCGGAAGAATTATTTCTACGCTGATTTGCCGCAGGGCTATCAGATATCGCAGCTATTCCACCCGATAGTGGGTGAGGGCGAAATTGAAGTTCAGTTGGATGAAAAAGACCCGGACAGCGAGGTGCGAGTGATCGGTGTCGAGCGCATCCATGTCGAGCAGGACGCCGGCAAGCTGATGCATGATCAGCATCCCACGATGAGCTATGTCGATCTCAACCGCTGCGGCGTTGCGTTGATGGAAATAGTCTCCCGCCCCGATTTACGTTCACCAAGTGAAGTAGGAGCTTACGTCAAGAAGCTACGTTCAATTCTACGCTATGTTGGCAGCTGTGATGGCAATATGGAGCAAGGCTCTATGCGCGCTGATGTGAATGTCAGCGTGCGCAAACCTGGCCCAATAACAGAAGAGAACCCGCTTGGTACACGGTCAGAGACGAAGAATGTAAACTCTATCCGCTTTATGATGCAGGTTATCGAATATGAAGCGCAGCGTCAGGTCGATTTGATCGAGGATGGCGGCACAGTGGCTCAGGAAACACGGCTGTTTGATGCAAGCAAGGGCGAAACGCGCTCTATGCGCTCAAAAGAAGATGCGCATGATTATCGCTATTTCCCCGATCCCGATTTGCTGCCCATTGAATTGAGCGATGAATTTATCGAGGAATGCCGCGCATCCTTGCCCGAATTACCCGATGCAAAGCGGGCGCGTTATGAAAATGAGCTTGATGTTTCGGCCTATAATGCTGCGGTTCTCACTGCCGATGCCGACACCGCTTTCTGGTTTGAAGGGATGTTAGCAGCGGGCGCTAAGCCCAAAGCCGCATCCAACTGGCTGCTTTCGGAGCTTTTCGGGGCGCTCAACAAGCTCGATAAGACGCTTGCTGAAAGCCCGGTGAACCCTTCGCAGGCTGCGGAATTACTGGGCCTTGTCGATGATGGCACAATCTCAGGCAAAATCGCCAAGGATGTATTTGAGATCATGCTCGAAAGCGGGCAGGGCGCTGCGGCAATAGTTGAGGAAAAAGGCCTGAAGCAGGAATCGGATACTGGCGCGATCGAAGCGGTGATCGCCGACGTCATGGCCGCCAATGAAGACAAGGTAGCCGAATATCGCGGCGGCAAAGACCGCTTGTTTGGCTTCTTTGTCGGTCAGACAATGAAGGCCATGCAAGGCAAGGCCAATCCGCAAGTGGTGAATGAGCTGCTTAAGAAAGTTCTTGATTTATAGATAGCCATCGTAGCTATTGTCCAAACAGGGGATTTTGGGGGGAGTGCAATGTTGGCGAGAATATCCGTTTTTCTTCTGCTCTCCACCGCAGCTGTTGCCATGCAAGCCGCCGCTCCCGCCGCCGCCTCGCCCTATATCTACTATGGATCGGAACGGTCAGCGACGAAGGAAGGCTTTTCGTTTCCTGAAAGCGAGCAAGTCACCATCGTTATCATGCGGCCCGACATTTTTGTGGGTGCGCAATCCACCGGCGGGATGGACCGGATTAATGCCGAATGGACTGGGTTTGGACGAGATAATCTGATTTCGGCGACGCGCAAATATTTGCAGCATGGCGGCTTTCAGGCGAGCGCCATGCTGGAGCTTTCCGGTGATGATGCTAATATCGCGGCGGAGTATCGCGCGCTTTTCAAAACCGTGACCAACGCTGCCATTCAAAATAGCCTGTGGCCAGTCGATGGGCTCCCGACGAAAAAGCAGGGTTTCAACTGGACGCTTGGCCCGAGCATTTCCCACCTCGCCGAGCTTGGTGGCGGGAATTATGGCTTGTTCCTCTACAGCTACGACAGTTACAGCTTGCCAGGCCGTAAGGCACTAGAAATTATCGGATTTGCAAAGGGACTTGAGGCCGTATCGCAGCCGCATATCGGCTATGCTGGCCTCGTCGATTTGAAAACTGGCGAATTGGTGTGGATGAATGTCAATGTCAGGATTGGCGGTGATGTTCGCCGGCCAGAAGGGGCAGATGACCGCGTTAGTCAATTGCTGAACAATTTTCCGCAGCGCGGCGTTGCTGCCAGTGAGCACAGGGGCAAATGATGTGACCAAAAACACTCTGCTCTTTTTTGCCGTCGCTGCGCTCATGCTGTCACCACTTGCAAGCTTTGGCGCGAGCAGTAGCGCGACTGCCGCCTCTCGCCCGCTGCCTTCGGCGATTGGCTATGAACCGCAGGATGAGGATGAGCGCGGGCTGTGGTTACAGATGGACGAATTTGAACGCGACTTGAAGAATTCGAAACTGCTGATCAAAGATCCGCAGCTTAATACCTATGTTCGCGGGGTGCTGTGCAGGACGGTTGGCGCGGAGCGTTGCGGCGCGGCACGCATTTACATCATGCGCACGCCCTATTTTAATGCCAGCATGGCGCCCAATGGTGTGATGATGGTGTGGTCCGGATTGTTATTGCGCGTTCGTAACGAAGCCGAGCTTGCGAGCGTATTGGGCCACGAATTTGGTCATTTCGAAAATCAGCATAGCTTGCAATCCTTCCGTGATATTCGCGCCAAGACGGACGCTATAGCGTGGCTTTCGCTGGTGCCCGGCGTAGGTAATTTGGCACGATTCAGTATCGTTGGTTCGCTGTTCAAGTTTAACCGGCAGATGGAGCGCGAGGCTGATCTGATCTCGCTCGATTACATGGCGGCGAATGGCTATGATCCGATGGCGGCCTCGACCATCTGGGGCCAATTGCGCGGCGAAATGGATGCAACCGCCAAGGCGCGCAAACAAAGAAGCCGAAAGGATATGAATTTCGGTTTCTGGGCAACGCATCCCAATACCAAGGAACGCATGGAATATCTCCGCAAGGCAGCGGAAAAGAAAGGAAGTGTGGGCTTCACCGATGGCGCCAAGAAATATCGCAAAGCGATGACGAAATGGTGGCCGCGGTTAATGGATGATCAGATTAAACTGAATGACTTTGGCGCGACCGAGTTTCTGTTGCAACAATTGGCTTCGGAAGGTTGGACCAGTGACTTGCTATTTGCGCGCGGCGAACTTTACCGGGCGCGGGCAAAGAAAGATGATCTGGTAAAGGCGATTGGTTTTTACCGGCAGGCCATAGCCAAGCGCGACGCCAAGGCGGAAGTTTGGCGCGGGTTGGGGCTGGCGCTTTTACGATCGGGAGCCAAGGTGGAGGGCAGGGCGGCCTTGCGCAAATATCTTTCGCGAGATCCTGAGGCCGATGACAACGCGATGATTGCCCTGATGGCGGGCAGCAAATAATGCGGTTGTTTTTCCTTCTCTCCATCATTTTGACAGGCGCAGCCCCGGCGGCTGCTGGCTGGAAAATCATGCCAGCGGGCACAGCGGCTTCGGTGGTAGATGAGAAATTGACCGTTACGCCGTCGCAAAGATGGAATCGCTGGTCAAGTAGGCCGTCCGACTATGGCGAGATATGGACGATTGACGGGCTTTCGCTCAATGAGCTTTCCTTTTTTGCAGGGATCCCAAGCGGCAAGACCATCTATCATGACCGGCAGAGCAAGCGGCGGCCACTGCCCAAATTTCGATCGAACATGCTGCTAACCGATATCGTTGAATTGTTTGAATCGACCAATCGTATCGTGCTGCAAACGTCGCTATTTGAAGTTGGCGAGACAATCCCGGCGAAGCTTTCCGGGCATGATGCCGTGCGCTTTCGCTATAGCTACGCCATTCAGGGCGACGAATTAAAGCGAAACGGCGAGGCGGTTGCGGCGATTGTCGATGGCAAACTGTATCTGGTAAATTTCGTAGCGCCGGCAATTCACTATTTTGACCGCGACATTGATAATTTCCAGAAGCTTGTCGATACTATCAAGATTGGCGGCTAACGGCTAAGCTTAGCCCTTGCCCTATAGCGCCTTTCGCGTTAGAGGCGCGCTTCGCTTGATATAGACGGCAATCCGGGCGGGCGTGGCGGAATTGGTAGACGCGCCAGATTTAGGTTCTGGTATCGCAAGATGTGGGGGTTCAAGTCCCTTCGCCCGCACCATTTGCTGGAGTCTGGCATGCCGGGCAGATTGCCATTTTTTGCGCCATGCGCGTAGCAGATAGAGATAATAGAGAAGTTCGAAATGCAAACTGTTGAAACGCAAAATGAAGGTCTGAAACGGGCCTATAAGCTCACCATCACCGCAGCTGACGTTGAAGCGCGGATCGATGCCGAGGTTAAAAAGATTGCTCCGCAGGTTCAAATGCCTGGTTTTCGTACCGGCAAGGTCCCGGCAAATCTGGTGCGTAAAATGCACAAGGATGCCCTGCATCAGGATGCACTCAACAACACCATTCAGGAATGCGTGCAGACGGCTATTTCGGATAACAAGCTGCGCCCTGCCACACAGCCACATGTTCATCTTGCCGATGGCTATGAAGTTGGAAAAGATGCCGAAGTAGATTTTCACTTTGAAATTCTGCCTGAAATCAAATCCCCGGCTATCGACGGCATAAAGCTTGAGCGGATGATGGTCGAGGCGACCGACAAAGAGGTCGAAGAAGCACTTCAACGCCTTGCTGAAGGACAGAAAAGCTTTGAAACTGCTGCCAAAAGCCACAAGGCTGAAAAAGGCGATCAGATTATGATCGACTTTGAAGGTAAGGTTGATGGCGTTCTCTTCGAAGGCGGTAAGGGCGAAAGCATGGCCGTCGAGATTGGCTCTGGACAGCTTATTCCGGGTTTCGAAGACCAGATCATTGGAATGAAGGCCAATGACGCCCGCACGATCAATGTCACTTTTCCAGAAGACTATCAGGCGGAAAACCTGAAAGGGAAGGACGCGACATTCGATGTTGTTTGCGGTGAGGTAAAAAAGCTTGTCGAAACGAAGATCAATGATGATTTTGCTATCGCTATGGGCCTTGAGGGGCTCGATAAGCTAACGGAGCTCATGAAAGGTCAGGTCGAGCAGGAACTTAACGGCCTTACGCGCACCCATATGAAACGTCAGCTGCTCGATCAGCTGGCCGCTGACCATGATTTCGAAGTGCCGCCTTCGATGGCGGAAGCTGAATTCGAGCAAATTTGGACTCAATTACAGACCGAAGCGCAGAAGGAAGACGACCCTGATGCTGCGCGCAAGGAAATGGAAGACGAGAAGGAAGAATATCGCGATATTGCGGTGCGGCGCGTGCGTCTTGGCCTTCTGCTTTCCGAAATTGGTCAATCAAACGGTGTCGAGATCAACCAGCAGGAAATGAACATGCTGGTGCAGCAGGCTGCTCAGCAATATCGCCCTGAAGACCAGGAAAAATTCGTGCAGTATCTGCAGGAAAACCCGATGGCATCAGCACAGCTTCGCGCGCCGATGTTTGAGGACAAGGTTGTTGATTTCCTTATGGAAAAGGCAGATGTGACCGATAAGAAGGCCACCAAGGCTCAGTTGGAAGCGGCGATAGAAGCCGAACCCGAAACTCAGCCGAAAGCCAAGAAGGGCGGGGCTAAGAAAGCTGCCGCCAAGAAGGCTCCGGCTAAAAAAGCAGCAGCAAAAAAGTCAGCAGCTAAAAAGGCGCCCGCCAAAAAGGCAGCTGTAAAAAAGGCACCGGCCAAAAAGGCGCCGGCAAAGAAGTCTGCTGCTAAGAAATAGTGTTGCTCTGGGCCGCTCTGTCGGCTGTATCGTTCTCTTGTTAACCAAAGAAAGGCCTTTTTGGCTTGAAACTCTTGCGCGCGCGTCCGATGTAGGGCGAGATGAGAGTGCAAGAATATAAAAAGGTTTATCCATGATCAATGAAATGCCTACCACAGAATCCATGATTCCAGTTGTGATCGAGCAATCCAACCGCGGTGAACGCAGCTGGGATATATTTTCCCGCCTGCTGCGAGAGCGGATCATCTTTGTGACCGGGCAGATAGAGGACAATATGGCCGCTATCATTACTGCCCAGCTGCTATTCCTCGAATCAGATAATCCCAAAAAAGACATCTGGATGTATATTAATTCGCCCGGAGGCGTTGTAACTGCCGGCATGGCGATCCACGATACGATGCAATATATTCGCCCGCGCGTGGGTACAGTTTGTATTGGTCAGGCCGCGTCGATGGGTAGTTTTCTGCTTGCTGCGGGCGAACCCGGTATGCGCATCGCGCTCACTAATGCGCGGATAATGGTTCATCAACCATCTGGCGGAGCGCGCGGCATGGCGTCGGATATCGAAATTCAAGCCAAAGAAATTCTGCGTATCCGCGAACGGATGAACCAACTCTATGCCAGTTATACCGGTAAGCCTTTGAAAGATATTGAAAAGGCGATGGATCGCGACACTTATCTTGAATCTGATGAGGCAAAGGCATTCGGTCTGGTCGATGAAGTATTCGACAAGCGGCCGGCTGCTGTCGATGCAGATAAGGACAAGAAAGATAGCTAGCGAGCAGCGTTAGCCAAATATCCACCATTTCTGCAAAGCGTATGCGAACAGGGTTTACGCTATTGCCAAATGGAATCGCGCCGATAGGATGGCGGGATATTTCTACAGCGATGACTCGCGGGGACAGGGTTTTTTATGACGAAGCTTAGCGGCTCTGACAGCAAATCGACACTTTACTGCTCATTCTGCGGTAAGTCACAGCATGAGGTACGTAAGCTCATTGCCGGGCCTACGGTTTTTATCTGCGATGAATGTGTCGAGCTTTGCAACGATATCATCCGCGAAGAAAGCAAAGGGAACCTGACTGGGCGCAAGGAAGGCGAAGTGCCGAGCCCGCGGGAAATCTGCGAAGTTCTTGATGATTATGTGATCGGGCAGCCGCGCGCCAAGCGCGTGCTCTCGGTAGCCGTCCACAATCACTATAAACGCCTGAATCATGCAGTGAAGAATCAGGATGTCGAACTCGCAAAGTCAAACATTTTGCTGGTGGGCCCCACCGGCTGCGGCAAGACGCTTCTCGCGCAGACGCTGGCCAAAACCTTTGATGTCCCCTTCACTATGGCTGACGCGACGACATTGACAGAGGCAGGCTATGTTGGCGAGGATGTCGAGAATATCATCCTTAAGCTGCTGCAAGCGTCGGACTATAATGTTGAAAAGGCGCAGCGCGGTATTGTCTATATTGACGAGATCGACAAGATTAGCCGTAAGGCTGAAAACCCCTCGATCACTCGCGATGTGAGCGGCGAGGGCGTTCAACAAGCGCTTCTCAAGCTGATGGAGGGCACAACCGCCTCGGTCCCGCCGCAGGGCGGACGCAAACATCCGCAGCAGGAATTTCTACAGGTCGATACGACCAATATCCTGTTTATAGCTGGCGGTGCATTTGCCGGCCTCGAAAAAATCATCGGTGACCGCCTCGAAGGGAAATCCATCGGTTTTGGCGCGCATGTTGCCGATCCGGACGAGCGCCGCACCGGTGAGGTGCTAAAGCAGCTGGAGCCGGAAGATCTTCTGAAATTCGGACTCATTCCTGAATTTGTTGGCCGCCTTCCCGTTACCGCGACGCTTGAAGATCTGGATATTGACGCTTTAGTCAAAATTCTTTCGGAACCGAAAAATGCTCTGGTAAAGCAGTATCGCAAGCTGTTTGATATGGAGGGTGTTGTTCTGACATTCACCGACGATGCGCTTCAGGCAGTTGCCAAAAAGGCGCTCCAGCGCAAAACTGGCGCGCGCGGGCTGCGATCGATTCTGGAGGCCATCCTTCTTGATACGATGTTCGATCTTCCTTCTTTGGAGGATGTCAGCGAAGTTGTGGTCGACAAGGATGTTGTCGAAGGCCGCAAAGAACCTGTGAAGGTGATCGAGTCGAAGAAGAAGGTGAAGAAGGAAGACGCCGCCTGATATTTCGCATGTAGCTGTTGCCGCGCTGCAACAGTCATTCAAAAAAAACACTTTATGATGTGATATCCACAGCAGGTTGCACTGTGCAACTAGGTGTCTCGTATGCTTGCCGCTATGGCGCGGATGTAGATTCGTTCCCGCTGTCATTGTAGTGCAATAATTGCAAGTTATCGGGGCCCGGAGGCCAAACAGGTCAACGCCACTGCCTATTCCGCAGGCTGATGGCGACAAACACTCCTAATGCGGAAAAGACTAGGGGTATTCACATGCAGATTCGCTATTTCCTTGCAGCCAGCGCCGCCGCGCTTTCCGCCGCCGCTATGCTGCCAAGCGCCGCAATGGCGCAGCAAATTACTTCCGGCGTCGAAGGTTCGGTTTCCGATGAAAACGGCAATTCCATTTCTGGCGCAACTGTTGTCATCACCGACACACGGACCGGCGCTGCACGTACGTTGACGACGTCATCCGACGGTTCCTTCCGCACCGGCAGCCTCGTCACTGGCGGCCCCTACAAGGTGACAGCCACCGCTCCTGGCTTTGAAGGCCAGACGGTTCAGGATGTGACTATCAACCTGCAGGGCAACACCAGCTTCTCGTTCAAGCTTGCCTCTGGCGCCGGTGCAGACAATGTCATCGTTGTGACCGGCGCGCGCGCAAATGTTGCGCAGCTTGCAGTCGGCCCGGGGACCTCATTCGGTCAGGAAATGCTGGAGAGCTTCCCCTCGATTTCACGCGACGTTCGCGATATCGTTAGGCTCGATCCGCGCGTTAGCCTCGACCGCGCCAACGAAGTTGACCGTATTTCTTGCCTAGGCGGCAATGACCGCGGCAACACTTTCACCGTTGACGGTATTGTTCAGGCCGACGTGTTCGGCCTTAACGGTACACCGTTCGCAGCGCGTAACTCGCTGCCGCTTCCATTCGATGCTATCCGCGAGACTTCGGTCGAGTTTGCGCCATTCGATGTCGAATATTCCGACTTCACCGGCTGCGCGATCAATGTTGTGACCAAGTCGGGTGAAAATAAATTCCACGGCAGCGCGTTCTTTACTTTCCGCGATGAAGGGTTGCGCGGTAACTCGATTGATGGCGCGCCATTTGTGCCCGCTCCATTCCAGGAAAAGCGCTGGGGTGTGACGATTTCCGGCCCGATTATTCCCGACCGCCTGTTCTTCTTCGCCGGCTACGAAGAAACCGATCTGGGTGACAGTAACGACAATGGCCCGACCGGATCGGGCTTCCCCAATGAACTGAATTTTGTGACGCAGGCCCAGTTTGACCAGTTCGCGGCTATAGCAAGTACAGTTTATGGCCAGGATATCGGTGGTTTCCCTCGGTCATTACCCGAATCGAGCGTACGCTACTTTGGCCGGCTTGATGCCTACATTACCGAAGATCACCGTCTCGAGCTGACCTACCAGCGGCTTGAAGAAACCAATGTTGAAGATGATTTCGGCGGCCAAAATCTGACCGGCCTCAACAGTTTCGAAGATGAAGGTACAATTTCTGATTATTATTCGGTGCGTCTCTATTCGGAATGGAACGACCAGATTTCGACTGAAATCCGGTTGTCCCGTGCAGAAGTCGGTGACGTTCAAGGACCAGTAGGCGGCGGTGAAGCGCAGTCCGACAATCCGATCGTCCGTCTGGCGGTTGGCGTGCCTGGCGCGCCAGGCGGCCAGAACGGCATCTTGTCAACTGGCCCAGGTATTTTCCGTTCGGCCAACCAGCTGGATACCAAAGTGGATCAAGCAAAGTTCCTGATGAACATTGATGCTGGCAATCATCAGTTTAAAATTGGCGCGGAAATCAACGATCTGCAGGTGTTTAACCTGTTCGCAATTAACGCGACCGGCACTTTGTTCTTCCGAAATCTCGCGGATTTTCAAAATGGGATCGTAGCCAACGGCTTCTTTTCCAGCGTTTTCGGAAGCGCAGATGATCTTGCGGGCGGAGCGCTTGGAGGCGGCACTATCGCGGCCACACCAACGGGTGATATTAATGAAGCAGCCGCAACTTTCGGTCGTCAAATATACTCCTTCTACGCGCAGGACGAGTGGGCTGCGACCGACAATCTTGATGTAACGGCAGGTGTCCGCATACAACTTTATGACGGCGATGCACCGCGCGGCAACCCGACCTTTCTCGCGCGCTATGGTTTCACCAACGCGAATGCGTTCAGCAAGCTAGCTCCGGTAATTTTGCCGCGCTTTGCAGCAACCTATAATTTCGGCAATGACGGCTTCCTTCACTCGTCGAAGATAACTGCCGGTGTGGGCATGTTCAGCGGCGGAGATCCAATCGTTTATTTCTCTAACGCATTTTCAAACAATGGCTTTTCGTCGGCAAACGGCGATACTTTTAACGCGGCTTGCGCTGGAATTCGCAACCCTGACGGAACAATCAACGTTGTCACGGGCGGAACCTTCAACGGCTTCCCGCAATGCGCAATTGACGCCGGTTCGGCCCGCGCTGCTGCCGGTCTTGCTGATACCCAGTCGACCGATCCAAACCTTAAGGTTCCAACGGTGCTCCGCGCCAATCTCGGCTTTGAGACAAAATTCGGTAGCGGCGGTGGTTTCTTCAGCGACTGGAATTTGCATCTCGATTACATCTATTCGAAGTTCATTGACCCGCTGAACTTTGTAGATCTGTCACAGACGCCTAATCCTGCCAGCGGCTTGAACGGCTTCACCACCGATGGCCGTCCGATTTATGCGGCGATTGACCCGACGCGGGCTGGTTGTGCTGCCGTGCTGCAAGGTCAAGGAGGCACGCCGCCTGTATATACTAATGTTTCTGCGGCCTGTTTCGGAACCGGGCGCGATGACGAAATCCAGCTTACCAATGGCCGGAGCTTTGAAAGCCATGTGGCATCGATTGCTTTGTCGAGATATTTCGGACGTGGTGTCATCACCGATGGCGGCAGTGTGGCGATCAATATGGGTTACGCCTACACAGATTCGAGCAACTTCCGCGATGTTGCTAGTTCGACGGCAACTTCAAGCTATGATCGCACGGCGGCATTTGATCGGCAAAACCCTGTCAATTCGACGTCAAACTACGAAACACGCCATAACTTCACCTTCGCCGCAAATTTCAAGGAGCAGTTCTTTGGAGACTATGACACCTCACTCGGCTTGGTGTTCGTTGCGCGCTCTGGCCGTCCTTACAGCCTGACATTCGATGGCGGCGGCGTATTTAATGACAGATCGTCGGGTAACGACAACGCGCTGCTATACATTCCAACAGGCGCGGGTGATCCCAATGTATCGCCGCTTTCCGATCCTGCCGCGGTCACGTCGCTGATAAACTATGTCAATGCGTCCGGTTGCAAATTCACTGCGGGTCAGACGATTAGTCGCAATACATGCCGGAATGATTGGTATTATGATCTCGATCTTCGGTTTAGTCAGGAACTGCCCGGACCAGGGCGCTTCTTCGGGCTTGAGGACAAAATTGAATTCTTCTTGGATTTCGATAACTTCCTCAACTTCATTGATGATGGGGCCAATGTTTTCCGTGGGCGCGCCGGACTTGTCGATGTTGTTGACGGCGGTGTCGATGCAGCGGGCCGGTACATTATCACTGGCTTCAATCCAGATGATCAGAACCGCATCGGTATTTCATCATCAACATGGAAAATTCAACTGGGTGTTCGCTACGAATTCTGATCGTAGCTATCCAAAGCATATGAGAAGGGCGGGGCCATTGGCTCCGCCCTTTTTCTTTGGTCAATAGCGATATATGCAATCGTCGAGCTGATCGCGTTTTACAACGGATATCCGCGCCGCAATGCTGTTGCCATAGCGGCGAGTGAAGCCCTTGGGATTGGCGACCCCTCGTTTTTTGGGAAGGGGCAAGGCGGCGGCGATGCGCGCTGATTCGATGCGCGTCAGGTGTTTGGCCGGTTTCTTGAAATAACGCTGTGCACCGGCCTCAGCGCCATAGGTCCCTATGCCGGTTTCAGCCACATTCAGATATACTTCCATGATCCGCCGCTTCCCCCAAATTTTCTCAATCAAGAAGGTGAAATAGGCTTCGAGCCCTTTGCGGAAATAGCCGCCATTTTGCCATAGGAAGACATTTTTTGCGGTCTGTTGGCTGATTGTAGAACCGCCGCGAATACGCCCGCCCTCCGCATTGCGCCTTATCGCCGCCTCGATCGCCTCGCGGTCAAAACCGTCATGTGCGCAAAATTTACTGTCCTCCGCCGATATCACGCCGCGCACCATATTGGGTGATATATCGTCAATCGAAGTCCAGTCGCGCCTTGCGCCATTGTCATCAAGCAGCATTGTTGCCGTTATCGGCACAGGCAGGAACTTATACGCCAGCGTCAAACCAACACTGATCAGTATGAAATATACGATGACCTTAAGAAAAAAGCGGAAAAGACGGGCGGAGAAGGATCGCGTTTTTTCTGCCATGCAGATTATCTAACGCAGGCCTTCGCGCCCGTCATCCCAATTTTGATTTTGAGGCCTAAGTCGCGGGAATGAGCTTACTGTCGCCGGCAAGCCGAAGCATCGCCTTTTGCAGCTTTTCAAAAGCGCGAACCTCGATCTGCCGGATACGTTCGCGGCTGACCTCGTAAACTTGGCTCAATTGCTCAAGTGTTTTTGGATCGTCGGTCAAACGCCGCTCAGTCAGAATATGCTTCTCACGGTCATTCAGGCCGCCCATCGCCTCAACCAGCATCGCGTGGCGCATATCGCCTTCTTGTGCCTCGGCAACCTGCTGATCCTGCAATGGCACATCATCGACAAGCCAATCCTGCCATTGGCCATCACCATCCTCGCGCATCGGCACGTTGAGGGAGGTATCACCGCCCTTATTCATGCGCCGGTTCATCGAAACAACTTCATCCTCGGTAACGCCAAGGGTGCTTGATATCTTCCTTACATCTTCGGGCTTTAAGTCGCCATCCTCGAAAGCTGCAAGGTTATTTTTCATCCGGCGAAGATTGAAAAACAGTTTTTTCTGAGCCGCCGTGGTGCCGATTTTTACCAGGCTCCAGCTACGCAGGATAAATTCCTGCATCGATGCGCGTATCCACCACATTGCATAAGTAGCAAGGCGGAAGCCGCGCTCTGGGTCAAATTTCTTTACACCCTGCATCAATCCAATATTGCCCTCGGAAATAAGTTCCGAAACGGGCAGGCCATAGCCGCGATATTTCATCGCTATTTTGGCGACGAGGCGCAGATGAGAGGTGACAAGGCGCTCTGCCGCCTGTGTATCTTCATGTTCCTGGTAGCGCTTGGCGAGCATATACTCTTCTTCTGGCGCCAGGATCGGGTATTTGCGGATTTCCGCCATATATTGGTTAAGGCTGGCATCCCCCCCAAGGGCAGGAATGGTGGCTGGAACATTCTTTTTGTCAGACATGTTTTCACTTTCCATTTTATGACATTTCCTGCCGGGCCTCATCAAGCACCCTTTGGTGAAATATCGGTTGCGTTATCTTATACACTTAGCTCGCTTAACAGTTCCTGCATATCGGCGGGAAGGTTACTCTCGAAGCGCATTTTTTTTCCGCTAACTGGATGAATAAACCCTAGAAAGCCCGCATGCAAGGCCTGCCTGTCGAATTTGGAACGATTTGGTCCAATATAAACGGGTTTTTGTCGATTAGCGTAAACGGGGTCGCCGATAAGTGCATGGCCGATATGCGCTAAATGTACGCGGATCTGATGGGTACGCCCGGTTTCTAGCCTACAAACGGTCAATGCAGCGCCAGTGAGCGGCTTTTCGACCCGGTAGTGGGTAGCGGCATGCTTGCCTTGCCCCTCGGGCAAGACCGCCATTTTCTTGCGATCTTTGGGAGATCGACCAATTTGGGTCGCTATTTTGCCAGCGGGCGGGGCGGGTATGCCCTTGACTATGCCAAGATATTTACGCTCAATGTCATGCGCGGCGAATAGTTTTGCGAGGTATTCATGTGCTTTGTCGGTTTTGGCTACAACCAGCAAGCCGGATGTATCACGGTCGATGCGGTGGACTATTCCGGGCCGTTCGACGCCGCCTATCCCCGACAGCCGTCCGCGGCAATGATGCAGGAGCGCGTTGACCAAAGTGCCGTCATGGTGCCCTGCCGAGGGGTGGACGACCATACCAGCGGCTTTGTCGACCACGAGCAAATCATTGTCTTCATGAACTATATTTATCGCAATATTCTGCGGCTGCGCTTTGTCAGGGCGCGGCGGGGGAATGGATATAGTGAATGGCTTGCCGGTATATTTGCGGCTTGAAAGCTGGCTTACCGCCTCTCCGTCAACCTCTACCATGCTTTCTTCGGCAAGAGCCTGAATCCGTGCTCTCGAAATTTCCGGCAGCGCATCGCTCAGCGCGCGGTCTAACCTACCGCTGCCAACTATCCCGGTTAATATGGTATTCCCCCCAGACATCGCCTAAATGTGGGTAATGGCATTGATCATATCAAGAGCAACAAAGGTGCAATTGCTCGCATGGGCCGTGCAGGCGCACCCCGTAGAATGTTGCGGCCTGATATTTGGTGACAAAAGTCAGATAGAAGAAGTTGAATTAGTAGTGAATATTTCTACCAACCCTCGAACATCGTTTGAAATCGAACCCGCCGCATTATTGGCAGCCGAGAAACGCGATCGGGCAGGGGAGCGATTTCTCATGGGCTATTTCCACTCTCATCCAAATGGCGCGCCGCAACCATCTGATACCGATGCGGCGATGGCTAGCACTGACGGCCGCTATTGGTTGATTGTAGCCAGAGATGATGTGACAGCCTGGCGATTTGAAAGTGACTCTAAATTTAAGCAATATGAAATGGTTACAGCAGATTAATCGGCAAAGCTTGAAAATCCCCACTGCGACGTTCATTAGCTCTCACAAGAACCAATAGTATATGAAAGATGTTTCTATGCCTGAGGCCCGGAATGACCTTGCCGCCCTGCTATGCTCCAAGCTTTGCCATGATCTGTTGAGCCCCGTTGGTGCGATGAATAACGGATTGGAGCTTCTTGCCGATGAAACCGATCCGGAAATGCAAAAAAGATGCATGGATCTTTTGGCCGATAGCGCGCGCTCTGCCGCAGATAAGCTCAAATTTTTCCGGCTAGCCTTTGGCGCTGCAGGCGGCTTTGGAAGCGAGGTTGATCCTGAAGAAGCACGTGCAGTTATTGCGCCGCTGGTGACATCGAGCGGGCGGACAGAACTTGAATGGTCGATACCCGCCGGAATGATGCCAAAACGGGCGGTCAAGATTCTTCTCAATCTTGTATTGATTGCCAATGATGCCTTGGTCCGCGGTGGGAATTTGTCGGTTGGTGCGGAAAATCGCGGTGATGAACAGGAAATCGTCATCCGTGCCAGCGGCCCTAAAATTGTCCTCGATGCCGCAGTTCGTGCCGCGCTTGACGGAAGCTTGGCTGAAGAGAATTTGGACGCCCGTACGGCCCCGGGGTGGATGGTGCGTGATTTGGCGAGCCATGCCGGCGGGATGGTGCAACTCGCTGAACCCGACCCGGAACAGCTAATAATCGGTGCGCTCATTCGGCAATAGGCGTTGTCTAGCGGGGTAAATAAACCGGCTGTTAACCATATTTAGCGATGAAGGTTTCCAGTATAGCCGGAGCCACCAAATATGGACGATCTTCTCGAAGAATTTATCGCTGAAACGCGGGAAATGCTCGAAACTCTTTCTGCCCAGCTAGTGGATTGGGAACGTCATCCCGAAGATTCGAGTCTTATCGACAGCGTGTTTCGTTTTGTGCATACGGTAAAGGGCAGTTGCGGTTTTCTCGATCTGCCGCGCCTCGCCCGATTGAGCCACGCCGCCGAAGATCTACTAAGTAGCGCGCGGGACGGAAATCTTACCGCATCATCTGGTCTGGTAACTGCAGTATTGGCTGTGGTTGACCGGATTGCCGACCTAACTGATGCGCTGGAAAATGGCGGCTCGGTGCACGATGATGACAGTGAATTGATATCTGAAATGCTCCGCTTCCTGCCAGAAAATGCCAACGCAGGCCAAGCTGAAGATGCCGCCCTGGCAACCGTGGTTGGTAGTGAACCGGCACCGGCTACTGATAGTGCAGAGGCCGAACCCCGCAAGGAGGTTGGCGTCCGCGGGAAATCGCGCACAGTTCGCGTTTCACTGCAACTTCTTGACAAGCTCATGACCGGCGTTTCCGATCTTGTTCTGTCCCGCAATGAGGTTTCGCGACGACTTCGTGGTAGTAGCGGCAGTACAGGAGAGGTCGATCAGGCATTTGCCCGGCTCTCGTCGATTGTGGCGGATATGCGTGATTCGATCAACCAGATGCGGATGCAGAATATTGACAGGTTGTTTTCGACGCTGCCTCGGTTGCTCCGCGACACCATGATTGAGCTCGACAAGAATATCGAGCTGCGTATCGAAGGTAGTGAAGTTGAGGTTGACCGTGAGATGGTCGAAGTTTTGCGCGACCCTTTGACGCATATTCTGCGCAATGCTGCGGATCACGGGATAGAAAGCGCCGAAGAGCGCGTTGCCGCCGGTAAACACCCTGTGGGACAAATAAGCATTTTGGCACGTCAGTCTGGCAGCCAGATTATGATTGAAATTTCCGATGATGGCCGCGGGATTGATGTCGTTAAACTCGGTGAAAAGGCGATTGCTGCAAAGATCGTCACTGTTGAGCAATGGCAAAAAAAGCCAAACAGCGCTCAGCTTGCCATGATTTTTGAACCCGGACTCTCGACTGCAAAAGAGATCACGGTGATATCTGGTCGCGGCGTAGGTTTGGATGTTGTCAGGTCGAATTTGCGCTCAATTGGTGGTACGATCGACCTTGAAAATAGTGAGGGACGGGGGTTAAAGATGACCCTGCGTCTGCCGCTTACGCTTTCAATCATTGCTGGACTCTCGGTGCAGGCGTCGGGTCAGCTTTTCGGTGTTTCGCGCAATTCGGTCGAAGAAATATTATCGGTTTCCAACACGAATGTGGAGATCGAGAAAGTGGGCGGTGGCGAAATTGCGGTTATCCGCGGCAAGCGGCTTCCTTATGCCCGGCTTGAAGAACTGCTCGACCTAGAAATTCGCGATAGCGAAACAGCACGGTCGCTCATTGTTATTCGCCCAGCCGTTGGCGCACGCTTCGCGCTCGAAGTCGAACGGGTGATCGATCATGAAGAAATTGTCGTCAAACCCGGCGCGCCGCTGGTGATGCAATCTGGTCTTTATTCAGGAACGTCGCTACCCGACAATGGCTGTCCCATGCTCCTGCTTGATGCCAGCGGACTAGCCAATGCGATGGGTTATGGTCAGGTCGAAAATGACGATATCGCCGGGCAAGAAGATAGCCCGCAGGATCAGGAAGCCGAGCGCAAGGGTGCGGCCGCATTGTTGTTTACAACCATCGAGGGCCGCAAACAGGCTGTGCGCCTCTCCGTCATCGACAGGACTGAGGATGTCGTCGCCGATCAAATCAAATTCATCGGCGGGCGGATGCGGGTGTCGGTTGGCGATGATGTGACCGACTTGTTTGGGCTGGATCACATCCCGGAATCCGGCAATGTTCAGCTACTCCGCCTATCTGATGGGAACCAGCAAAAATGTCTGGCGGTAGATGAAGTGATCGACATGTTTACGCTCGACGGTGAAATGTTGCCGAGTGCAACACCGGACGTTCATGAAGGCGTGGTGTCTGCCTTTGGCGAGTCTATCGAGCTGATCAGCATATTCCCGTATTTTGAAGAAACTGGCGCTGGTGCAGCAAACAAACAGTTGCGTCCGCTTTGCTATGTGCCGTGCGGAATCGAAAATGGATGGGAGCGTAACATTCTTGCGCCCTTGCTAGCGGCATCGGGCTACAGCGTAAGCCATGATGAGCGCGATGAAGCGGATGCATCGGTAATTATCTGCACGCAGACCAATGCAGACACAGCATCGGACGAACCGCGCCTCTTGCGGCTACGCGACGCAAACCATGCAGGCCGCGGCGAAACTGGAAGCATCTATCGTTATGATCGCGCTGGCCTGATCGCGGCAATCGAACAAAAATTAGCGGGAGCCGGATAGTGCCAAAACTGTATCTTCTTGCCAGAATTGCTGATGAGCTAGTCGCCTTAGAAAGCGACCATGTTGAATCGGTTGTGCATGTCGACGATGTCTTGCGTGTGCCCCAGAGCGACCCTTCTGTAGCCGGTATCTTTGCGTTGCGCAGCAGAGTGTTGACACTCATCGACAGCCAGTTCCCGGTGACCGGAAAGCAGGCACCGGAGCAATCACGAGCATTAGCAATTATTGTTGAGATTTGCGGCCATACATACGGGTTGTGGGTGGATGCTGTCGAAGACGTTGTTTCGCTCGAGCTTGGAAAATCCGAGAAAAATATTCTGGCTGCCGGTGCTTGGCAGAAGCTCGTTCGTGAATTTACCGTGCATGATGGGCGAACAATCATGATCATCGAACCAATGAGCTTTGTCGGTTCAGATATCTCCGTGGCTGCTTAGGCTCCGACAGTGCAATAAATATGACCCTCTTAACCATTCGCAAAGATAGCCGCGCTACTCCGCAATGTGGATGGACAAAAAGGTGGATGAAATGAAGTCGTGTTTGATCGTCGATGACAGCAAGGTAATTCGCAAGGTTGCGCGGCATATTCTTGAAACCATGCAATTCAGCGTTTCTGAGGCTTCTGACGGACAAGAGGCCCTCGATCAGTGCCGTCAGGTCCGGCCAGACGTCATCCTGCTCGACTGGAATATGCCGGTAATGAGCGGAATGGATTTTTTGAAAGCCTATCGTTCGGCAAATACCGGAGAAGCAGCCAAAGTGATCTTCTGCACTACGGAAAATGGGAGCGGACATATCCAAGCAGCCATCGAAGCTGGCGCAGATGAGTATGTCATGAAACCTTTTGACCGGGAGACATTGGAGAGCAAGCTTCAGATCGTTGGTTGCATTTAGGTAGCGGCCAATTTGATGAACGCCCCCGAACATAATCTTAAAATTGCCGCAAGGCAGCATGAAGCGCGAATTCGCGTGATGATTGTGGATGACAGCCGCGTTGCGCGATCGGTCTTGGAACGGATGCTGTCCAGGCATGATGATATCGAAATTGTCTGTAGCGCAGAAAATTCGGACGCTGCCTCTGACTATCTGAAGCAAGATACTGTTGATATTATGCTTCTTGACATAGAGATGCCTGGGCGCACCGGCTTGGAGGCTCTACCTGATTTGCTAGATGCCAGCGATGGCGCACGGATAATGATGGTTTCTTCTTTCGCCGAGCGAAACGGGCCGGCAGCCATCAAAGCTCTGTCGCTGGGCGCCTGTGATACGCTAGCAAAACCGGGCCGGACGGGATATTCTGGTGATTTTTCACGACAGCTAATTGCAAAGATCGTCCGGCTTGGCAGAAAATCTGAACGCCGCAATATTCCGGCCGATCATAAATGCATATCTCCAGATGCTCTAAGCAATTTGAATATTCCAGACTGTATCGCCATTGGCGCGTCAACCGGCGGTATTCCCGCCATTTATCATATTCTGGAAAAGCTGGATCGGCGGATTGATTGCCCGATTTTCATAACCCAGCACCTACCAGCACCCTTCATGGCATTTTTTGCAAAACAACTCTCTGCCTTGGCTGGCAGGGATGTTTTGATAGCCAAACCGGGGGCCGAAGTTGCCGCAGGCAAGATATATATTGCCGCAGGTGACGCGCATCTTTGTGTTACCCGGCAAGGCGATATGGTTGCCTTTCGCAAGCCGGATGCCTCGGAAGAAAGCAGATATTGCCCTTCGGTTGACGTCATGCTCAATTCGCTTTCAGATGTGTATGCGAGCAAGTTGCTCGCCATAGTCTTGAGCGGAATGGGAAATGACGGAGCTGCGTCGGCACAGTCGGTAAAGGACCGCGGCGCGGATATCATTGTGCAGGACGCGGAGAGTTCGGTGGTGTGGGGGATGCCGGGCGCTATAGCTCAGCAAGGTCTTGCTTCTGCCATTCTGAAGGCGCCTGAAATCGTACAGCTGCTCAATCGGGCTGTGGTGGCTCCATGACTAATATACAGAATGACACCTTTGAATTGCTTACCGGCCTGATGGAAGAACATACCGGGCAGCACCTTATGCCGAGCAGACATTGGCGCATCGAAATTGCGCTCAAACGGGTGATGCGGATACACAGTATTCCCGACCTTGCGATGCTCGCGTCGCTGCTTGCATCCGATGCCGATCAAAAGCTTGCGCGCGACTGCGTCGAGGCGATGATTAACAATGAGACCTGCTTTTTTCGCGACCAAGCCAATTTCGCCTTGATGACTGGCCCGGCAATAGATGCAATGCGGGAGAAAAGGCGCCCCTTGAAGAAGCTCAGAATATGGTCGGCAGCGTGCTCCACCGGGCAGGAGGCCTACTCGCTGGCGATATCATTTGCCGAAAATGCCGAAAAATGGCGGGGTTGGGACATCAGCATTTTGGCGACAGACGTTTCTCGGTCGGCTCTGAAGAAAGCCAAATCGGCCCGCTACTCCCAATTTGAAATTCAACGCGGGCTTCCCGTTACGATGATGCTCAAACATTTCCGGCAAGAACGGGAAGATTGGGTGCTGAATGAAGACATCCGCAAACTGGTTACCTTCACAGAACATAATCAAACCAAGCCAGCGGCACATTTTGGCAAATTCGACCTGATACTGTGCCGTAACATGCTGATGTATCTATCGAACGTTAATAAGGCGCTGGTTCTCGAAAATCTCCGTTCTTCAATTGCGGCAGACGGATATCTGATGCTCGGCGCTGCCGAGACGGTTATCGGTCATACCGAAAGCTTCAATACCAGCGGTGAATTTCGCGGGCTATATGAGGCATCGGGCGACAAGCGCGATACCTCACAATATAGAATATCCGCCTGACGCCCAAAATGTTGCCATTGGCAAAAGCCGGATAGTCGATTATCCGCAGATTGATGATCTGGACACCGTCCCCGAATTTTGGTGAGCGAAAGCTGCCCGTAACCATTCTCGTGTTGCATTACACTGGAATGCAGGATGGAGCATCGGCGATCGACTGGCTGGCTAACCCCAAAAGCGGTGTCTCTGCACATTATGTCGTGGCGGAGGACGGGCAGGTTGTTCATATGGTGCGCGAGGAACAGCGTGCGCACCATGCAGGCAGGTCGCATTGGCGCGGCGTTACCGACGTCAATAGCGCCAGCATTGGCATTGAGATTGTCAATCCAGGGCATGAATGGGGATATCGCCCATTCCCTGAAGAACAGATGGATGCGATTGTTCCGCTGGTTGCGGAAATCGTGAAGACATACTCGATTGAACCGCGCAATGTTGTTGGACACAGCGACGTGGCACCGGCGCGCAAAGAAGATCCAGGCGAGCTTTTTGATTGGGAAATGCTCGCGCGGCTCGGGCTTGCGGTTTCGCGCCCAAAAAAGAATTTGATCGATTCGGGCTGGAGCGATGCGGCCTTTCTGCTCGCGCTTGGCCGCTATGGCTATGACATTGCCGAAGGGCGCTCCGCGGTAATCGCGTTCCAGCGCCGCTTCCGGCCCGAAAATGTTGATGGCACCATCGATGGCGAATGCCGCGCGATATTGTGGAGCCTGCTGTTGGAATATGAAGGCGGGCCTGATATAGGCTGATGCGCCAGAGGGCCGGGCAGCCGCTTGTCATTGTTTAGGCAATGACGGGAGGAAAGTCCGGGCTCCAGCGAGGAACGGTGCCGGATAACATCCGGCGAGGGTAACCTTAGGGAAAGTGCAACAGAAAGAAGCCTGCCTTGCGCTTCGGCGCGGCAAGATCGAAAGGGTGCGGTAAGAGCGCACCGCGGCTTTGGTAACAAAGCTGGCATGGCAAACCCCACCGGGAGCAAGACCAAATAGGGGCGGCACGCATTCGTGCCTCGGGCATCCTCCTGCCAGTCGCCCGGGTTGGTCGCACGACCCGCGATGCAAATTGCGGGCTAGATGAATGGCTGCCTAATCCGTCTCGAAGAGGCGGATGGACAGAACCCGGCTTACAGGCCCTCTGGCGATTTTTTTGCGACAACGGCCATTTACATTGGATCGGTTTTGTGATGTTGTCACGCATCGAATTATTGAGGAAGGGAAAACCAAATGTCATTGGTAGATAGAGCGAAAAATATCCTGCTTAGTCCAAAGCAGGAATGGGAGGTCATAGCGAAAGAAGAGGCGACGGTAGGCGGCCTGTTTACCGGATATGCGGCCATTCTGGCCATTATTCCGGTCATAACCAGCATTCTCTTTCTGGGCCTGTTGGGCATGGGTGGTTTAGGAATGGGCGGTGCGGGAAGCGCAATGGCCTCGCTCGGGTTTAGTTATTTCGTGACAATGGGAATAGTTGGGTATGTCGTCGGCCTCGCTTTACTTTGGCTGATGTCTTTTATCGTGAATGCGGTGGTGCCCAGTTTTAACGGCAAGCAGGATATGACGCAGGCAACCAAACTTATGGTTTATGCTGCTACGCCAACTTGGGTTGTTGGCTTGGTAAACTGGATCCCCGTTTTGGGCTGGTTACTCGGTCTTGCTGCGATAGCTTACACCGTCTATCTAATCTATCTGGGCGTGAAGCCGGTTTTGGAAGTGCCTCAGGAGAAGGTGGCTGGTATGACGGTTGTCATCGTGCTCATCTACATTGTCACATCAATAGTTGTCGGCGGCCTGATTACCGCTGCGGTTATTGCAATGTTCTTTAGCGGCGCAATGATGGGAATGTAATTCCCGCTTCTGTTTTTTGATACAAATGATAGCCAACGGGCCATGCCTGCGTTAAAGCGTCGGCATGGCCCGTTTGCATAGAAAGAATGATTGGGGATTCCCGCGCTGGCGTGGCTATGGCAGTTCGAGCGCGGCGCAAAAGGTGCGACTTTGTGACCGGCATGGCTGCAACCAAGAGGGCAATTGCCCTGCACCCAAATCACCAAATAACCCTGACCGCTGGATGTTCTGCAAAGAACATGCCGCCGAATATAACCGGAAATGGGATTATTTTGAGGGCCTGAGCAAGGAAGAGGCGGCGCAGCGTGAGGCCGATGAAACCCGGGACAACAAAGGATACCGAGAAGCCGCGCATTATGGCTGGGTTGGTTCAGGTGATGGCAGCCGCAGCCCTGATGAGATGCGCGCGCTCGAAGTGCTGGGACTTGATCCAGACGCTACACTTGAAGAAGCAAAAAAAGCCTGGCGCGCTTTGGCCAAGGAAAATCACCCTGACGTGAAGGGCGACGATGCCGATGCTGCGAAGAATTTTCAGGCCGGGCAGGCGGCATTTGATGTGCTGCGCGCCGCCGAAGAAATGCGCGAATGGCAGGGTTAGGCAGCTAACCTGTTCGCCGTCTCTTTGATCAGCGCGATCATATTGGGAATACCCTGCGTGCGGTTTGAACTTAGCTGACTTTTCAAGTCAAAGGGTGCCAGCGCTGCCTCGATATCAACGTCAATAATCGATGCTACGGATAGGCCTTCAACAGTTTTGAGGACAAGCGCGATGATGCCTTTGGTGATGGCAGCATTGCTATCAGCAAGGAATGCAAGCTCGCCATCCTCTCGGGTTGGATAGACCCAAACACTTGCTGAACAGCCGCGCACCAGCGTCGCATCGGTTTTCAGCGCATCGGGCATGGGAGGTAATTGGCGACCGAGATCGATTAGCAGGCGATAGCGGTCATCGCTATCGAGAAAATCAAATTCATCGTGGATTTCCGGGAGAGATGGCATGGCTTAGGCCATTACCAAATTTTATGCCTGTGTCGAGTGTGCGGTGACGCCGGAACCCTAATATTCGATCCCCGCAGCAATAGCTTCGAGCTTTTTAACTCGCTCTTTCAGGTCGGCAACTTCTATTCGCGATGCGGTTGATTGGATCTCGGGCTGCTCATCGCTTCGCTGCTGCACAAGCTCCGCTCGCTTTAGCGCGATCCACTCGTGCCATCCGCGCAACGATACTGCAGCAACAATTGCGATGCTTGTCAGCGCGACCGCGCCCATTGTCAGGTAGAAACTGGCATCCTGTATCATATTGAATGTCCTTGCCTTAGCTGCGCGACCTTATTTGCCGCGCAATTCCTCTATCTGGCGTTCCAAGTCGTCCGCACCATGATTGTCCGTCGCAATTCGCTCGAGCACATGGATGCGGTCTTTCAGCTCTTTAATTTCGTTTGCCATCCGGCCTTTTTCAGGATCATGGGCGAGGCGCTGGCGAGTGTTACCTTCGGCATCTTCATCTTCCAGAATGCCATGTTTTGCCTGATAGCGCGCCTTGATAACGCTGCCGATTGTGATGATCAGAATGATACCTATGACCATTTCGAACGGATTCATTTTATTTCCTTCCTTTTCCCTATTGTAACTAGTTCAACGGCCTATCGCGCAGGTCTTCGATTTGACTTGCTACATCAAAACCCTTGTCGGTTATGATTGTTTCCAACGTTGCGACGCGTTGCTCAAGCCGTTCATTGTTCGCCGCATATTGCGCTGCTTTTTCGGCGGATATCTCGGATTGCTTGTCGAGCATTTTCAGCCGGTGATCGGCCCAAACCGCATACGCACCAAGCGCAATTCCAGCAAACGGGATCATAAAAATGATATACTCAATTTCCATCGTCTATTCCCCTCCATCCGCCGGGCTGTTCAGCGCGTCGATTTCTGCGCTCAGCTGGTGGTTATCATCAACAACGATCTTCTCAACATTGCCAAGCCGGTCTTTGATCGAGCCAAGCTCTGCGCGTAGCTGCGCATTTTCTTGACTGAGCAATTTGATCCGCTCAGCCGCTTCCTGATCGGTCTTGGGATAGATTGCCTGTCCCCAACTGCCATCAAGAGGGTAGCCGTTCTTGATCCGCATCCAGGTGGTAATTACCCAGCCTGCCATGCCGGCCACGCCGACCACTGCGATCATTGGCGCGATCGCTGAAATAAGGGATATTTTATCGGGGTCCATTGATCTTGTTCCTTCGATTGCGCTTTAGCGCAGATTATCAATTTCGTCGGATAGTCGGCTCGACTTATCGGTTGCGATGCGCTCCAGTACGGCGATGCGTTCTTCAAGATGGCCGACCTTGTTGTTCAGCCCTTCGTTTTCATTGGCAAGCAATTCGATCTTGCGCCCAGCTTCTGGATCGCTTTTTTCGATGAGGCCGCCAAGCTCATCCTCCAGCGGATAGCCATGTCTGGCACGTATCCAGGTGGTGAATACCCATCCGCCCATCGACAATGCTACAATGGCGATCACAAACCCCGGGCCTCCCCAACTCATTACAAATTCCTCCAAGGCAGGCGGCGTTTAATCCGGTTGGCCTTTGGTTCACCGCGAAAATCGACACTCCAATTGCGGATATCGCGTTCGCGCTTTTTGTTGGAGAAATGGCGGTAGGTGAACCACGCGGCCAGTCCGATGACTATCCATGTAAACATATTTAATCCTCCCTTTTTTATTTAAGCGCGGATCAGCGCAGATTCTCAATTTCGTCGGCGAGCACTTTGTTATTGCTAGTGTAATAGAGTTCAATATCAGCAAGCCGGTGGTCGATCTGACGGAAACGTCCACGGATATCCTTGCTGGTGCGGGCAGGGGACTGACGCACACCTTGCCAGAATTTCTGCTCCTTCGGATCCTTGTAAAGATGGATAGGTTTCCTGTCGGCGATCCACGCCGCGATGAAATAGGCCACCAGCGTCCACGGAAATCCGCCCATCAGCGTGAGCATGACGGCGCCGAGCCTGACCCACATTACATTGACGCCGGTATAATCAGCTATCCCGGCACAAACGCCCTTCCATTTGGCATTCATCTTATCGAGATAAAATTTGGTGTGAATGCTTGCCATTTCAGCTTTTCCTTTCGAGCTTGCGGCTACTCTCGGTCAAAAATTCTTCGACATATTCATTGTCTTCATGGTCGATACGGCGCGGCTGCCAATTCGGGTTATCTTCTGAAACGAGGCGCTCAACTGTATCAAGGCGCTCCTCCAGGCGATTGGCAAGCGTGTGCATATCGCTCAACATACGTTCGTCATCATTGGTTAGCGTTGCTGCGGTTTTCCATTTGGTAACATGATGCAGGATCAGCCAAGGCAATCCGATAAACAAGATTCCCATTACAACTGGAACTATGATCATTTCTGATTCCATCGGATCAGCCTTTCTTTGTTTTATTTTTGTTGAGGGCTTTTTTCATAGCTTCAAGTTCTTCATCGACTTTGTCGATCGATTCCAGCGCTGCGATCTCGTCGCCCAAGGTCCTGGGCTCGTCTGATCCGATGGCCAGCGCATCGGCATGGCCTTCGGTCATATCGACACGCTTCTCGAGAACATCAAAGCGGGAGAATGCCTCGCGGACCTTGTCGCCATTATAGAGTGTGCGGAGTTTTACCCTGTTCTCCGCGCTTTCGAGACGGGTCATCAGACCATTCTGGCGGCTGCGCGCATCGGCCAGCTTCTTCTGGAGCTTTTGGATATCCTTTTCCGACGCTTTCAAAGCATCGTTCAGAACACCGACTTCAGCCTTCAGTTGCACGGCCATATCGGTGGCTTTCCGTTTTTCAACAAGTGCGGCCTTGGCCAGATCTTCGCGATCCTTTGAAAGTGCGAGCTGTGCCTTATCGGTCCAATCGATCTCAAGTGTATCAAGCTTTGTGATATGGCGCCGCAATTCTTTCTGATCGGCAATGGTCCGGGCGGCAGATGCACGCACCTCGACCAGAGTTTCTTCCATTTCGAGGATGATCATGCGGATCATCTTTGTCGGATCTTCCGACTGATCGAGCATATCGGTTACGTTGGCTGCGATAATGTCACGGGTTCGTGAAAATATTCCCATTTGATAACTCCGCTTGGTGATTGGATAATTCGAAATTCGGGCGACCGGGGCTATCCCTTTTGCGGGGGAGCTGGGGGGTGGAGGAAGCCCCGGTCGCTGGCCGTCAATATCAGGCAAGGTAGCCGATGATTGACGGTCGAGGGGAGAGGGTTGTGTCATTGTCGTTCTGCTTTTCTATTTGCGCCGTTTCAGGCTTAGCACTTTCGAGCTGGGCGAAGGCAGGCGCATAACAAGCTAGACACACCGCCAGCGGTGCTAGGATGACGGTAGCCATCTGGGCCGCGTGAGCTTTGTGGGAGAGAGGGGAGAGGTTCATCTTCTGTCCTTTGCTTCGTTATACGCCCTAGATCGGGTTTACAAATTACCATGCAGAAATCGTGCCAGTTTGGAAAAGCAACAGGGATTCATGCTTTTTGTAGAAATATATTGCAGTTGATGTGGTAATTCTTGCCAATAGGTGGCGAAATATGCCAAATGCTCGGCATGGACAGGGACAATCAGTTTATCGGCCAGTCTTCGGCATTTCTAGACGCCGTCGAACGTGCCAGCCTTGCTGCACCACTAAACCGCCCGGTGCTGGTAATCGGCGAACGCGGGACGGGTAAGGAATTGATTGCAGAACGGCTTCACCGCCTCTCCGGCAGGTGGGACGGGCCGCTGATCACTATGAACTGCGCGGCGCTCCCCGAAACGCTGATTGAGGCTGAATTATTTGGCCATGAAGCAGGTGCATTTACCGGCGCGACCAAGGTGCGGGCAGGGCGATTTGAAGAGGCGGACGGCGGCACCCTTTTTCTCGACGAGATTGGTACGCTCAGCATGGCCGCGCAGGAGCGTTTGCTGCGCGCGGTTGAATATGGCGAAGTTACACGGATCGGTTCATCACGCCCGATGCATGTCGATGTGCGTATCGTTGCCGCTACCAATGAAAACCTTCCCCAAATGGCAGAAGAGAACAGATTCCGGGCTGATTTGCTTGACCGGCTTTGCTTTGAAGTCATCACCCTACCGCCACTGCGTGTGCGCGATGGTGATATCGGGGTTTTGGCTGATTATTTCGGGCGCCGGATGGCCAGCGAACTGGGCTGGGAAGAATGGCCCGGCCTGGGCCAAGTAGCGGAAGCTGCAATGGAAGCCCATCAATGGCCGGGCAATGTCCGGGAATTGCGCAATGTTGTAGAGCGCGCGGTCTATAGATGGGGAGATGCGTCGCAGCCCGTTGATCATGTCCAGTTTGATCCGTTTGAAAGTCCGTGGAAAATGACTCGAGAGGTCAAGCCGCAGCAAGCTGCCAAGCCACAAACCGCGGCTGCGATCGCGCCGGACCGGTTTACTACCGATCTGTCCGCCGTCAGCAAAGCCTCCGATCAAATTACCGATTTCAAGGCGGCGACCGAAGCATACGAAAAGGCCGTGCTTGAGCAAGCGATGGCAAAACATCGCTATAATCAAAGGCAAACAGCCAAAGCGCTCAACCTTTCCTATGACCAGTTACGGCATACTTTAAAAAAGCATGATTTGCTTGGATAAGAAAAAGGGCGGCCAAAGCCGCTCCTGATCCAGACCAAGAAGCCGCCTTAGCCGTGATTTGCACTTACCATCGTGTAGAACATCGGAAACGACAGTAGCGTGTTGGTCCGCGATGCCATCATCGCCATTTTTCCGGCTGCTGCCTTGGCTTCGGCAGATGCCTCTACCATGCCTAGCACTTTCTTCTGATTGGGCCAGATAATGAACCAGACATTGGCCGCCATGATAATCGCAATCCACATGCCGATACCGATCATCCGGTAATTGGGGTCGAGTAACAGTGCTTCATGTGCCCAACCACTTAGATAAGCGACAAGCAATCCGGTTACGACGGTGAAGAGCGCGGCCCAGCGAAAGTAGAATAGCGCGGATGGCGCAATATGCTTGCTCACGGCAGGCTTATGTTCATCGGCGATATTGGGCATTTGCGGCACTTGCACGAAATTGAAATAATATAGCAGGCCTATCCAAAGCACGCCAAAAAACAGGTGCGCCCAGCGGGCAACCGAATTCGCGGTCAGTCCATCACCATGTAACCCGAACATGACGGCGAGCGTCAGCACCAGCCCCGCGATAACAACCGCATTAATATTTCCGAAAAATTTCGCCATCTGCACTCCCCTTTGTGGCGCTCTGATCGAGCCTAGTTTCTACGTTATTGCGCAGTTTAACGCAGCTTCGGTGATCGCACAAGCGCCCTATTCGGCCTTGTCATCCACCAGTTTAAGGCCGTGACGCAAGAGCATCGGTATCTGCGTCATGTTGAACACAAAAAATAACGCCGTAACGCCCCAAACCTTGAGCGTTAGCCACGTACTAAAATCAAACATCTGACGGAGCACTTCATTGACCGCGGCCATCGCAAGAAAGAAAAAGGCCCAGTTGCGCGAAAGCTTCTTCCACCCAATATCCGAAACGCCGTCAAAGGCATATTCCAGCAAATATTTGAGCAGCGCCTTGCCGCGCAGCAATCCGCCAAAAAGGATCGCCGCGAAAAGCACGTAAATCACCGTTGGTTTGATCTGGATATAGACCGGATCACCTAGCAGCAGCGTGATGCCGCCGAAGCTGACTACCAAAATACCCGATACCCACATCATCGTGCTGACCCTACCGAGTTTCCATTTTGATATGACAATCGCTGCAATAATCGCGATCATAAACACGCCGGTAGCGATCAGCGCACCGCGAGCTGGGTTTTCCTTTGATGACATAATGTAGTTGGTCACAAAAAAGATCAGCAAAGGCCCGAAATCGAGCGCGAAGCCAAGGCCCTTTGGCGCTGGTTTGGGTGGCTGCACATCAGGCATCTCCCCGCTCATGCCTCGCCCCCGGTCATGGCTCGGGCAAAATCGCGTGCGTTGAACGGCCTCAGGTCTTCCGTTGTTTCACCAACGCCGATGGCGTGGATGGGAAGGCCGAATTGCTTGGCTGCTGCAACCAGTATCCCGCCGCGCGCGCTGCCATCAAGCTTGGTCATGACAAGACCGGTTACGCCCGCGACCTCCTTGAATACCTCAATCTGCGAAAGCGTATTTTGCCCGACCGCCGCGTCAAGAACGAGAACAACATTATGGGGCGCTTCGGGGTTTAATCGCCCTAGTACGCGGCGAATTTTGGCTAGCTCATCCATCAATTCGGTTCTGTTTTGCAACCGCCCAGCGGTATCGACTATCAGCACATCTGTGCCTTCGGCAGTGCAGCGTTTAACGGCGTCGAAGACAATTCCGGCAGCATCGCCGCCTTCTTTGCCAGACACGATCGGGACACCGATACGCTCAGCCCATACTTTAAGCTGCCCGATAGCTGCCGCTCGGAAGGTATCACCAGCGGCCAGCATCACGCCATAATCCAGCTCAAGGAAAAGATGCGCAAGTTTGGCTATCGTGGTGGTTTTACCCGAGCCGTTGACGCCGATGACTAATATGACCTGCGGCCGGGGAAAGGCTTCAATTTCAATTGGTTTGGCAACCGGTTCCAATACAGCGGCAATTTCGTCTTCGACGATCTGGCGTATGCCTTCCTCGTCGATGCCCTTGTCAAATCGGCCACTGGCGATCTTCTCGCGTATTTGCGCGGCCATGGCCGGGCCCAGGTCGGAGACGATCAGGGCATCTTCAAGCTCGTCCAGTGCCTCCTCGTCAAGCTTGGCCTTTGTGACTAGGCCCTTCAGATTGCCGGTCAGCTTCCCTGATGATTTCTTGAGGCCGCCAAAAAGCTTGGCTCTCCAGCCGGGTTTGTCGCTCATGCTTTGACTTTCCCAATCATTTTGCCGTCCGTCACACCGACTATTTCAACTTCGGCTATCTGGCCTTCGTTCACAGGCTTGTCCAGATGCACAAAGGCGAAATTTTCGGCATGGCCCGCTTTGCCGCTCGTTTCGGCAAGAATATTTTGGCTACTACCAACCAAGCCCTGCTGCCACTTGCTAAATTGCCAGGCGACAGCCGCGCGCAAAATTCGGGCACGCTCCTTGATGATCCGCCCATCAACCTGCGGCATTTTGGCAGCCGGCGTGCCCATCTTTGGCGAATAGGGAAAAATATGGCCATGAACGATATTGCATTGCTCGACCATCTTGACGCTGCCATCAAACATCAGTTCATCTTCGGTCGGAAAACCAGCGATGATATCAGCGCCAATCGCTATTTCTGGACGCTTCTCCTGCATCCGCGCTACAAGCTCTATGGCCAGTTCGCGGCTGTGCCGGCGTTTCATTCGCTTTAGGATCATATTGTCGCCGGACTGAAGCGAGAGATGCACATGCGGCATGATGCGCGGTTCACCTGTAATCAGGTCGAACAGCCGTTCATCTATCTCGATACCATCGATTGATGACAGCCGGAGACGGGGCAGGGCGGGGACATGACGCAGGATGCGTTCGACCAATTGCCCCAGATTTGGTTTCCCCGGTAGATCATGGCCATAGCTGGTTACGTCAACGCCCGTTAGCACGGCTTCCTGATAGCCTTCATCAACCAGTCTTTGGATATGTTCGGTCACCATGCCGGCGGGCACCGAACGGCTATTTCCGCGGCCATATGGAATGATGCAGAATGTGCAGCGATGGTCGCAGCCATTTTGAATCTCGACAAAAGCCCGCGCTCTGTCTGAAAATGCGGAAACAAGCTGCGGCGCTGTTTTTTTCACCTGCATGATGTCTGACACCACGAGCGGGTCATTACGGTCTGGAAGGAAGAGCGAAGGCCGCTGCTTTTCGGCATTTCCGATAACTGCAGATACTTCGGTCATTGCCGCGAAACTGGCAGGGTCAACCTGTGCGGCACATCCGGTTACCACCAAATGGGCATCTGGCCGCGCGCGCCGAGCCTTGCGGATCGCTTGACGCGTCTGGCGAACGGCCTCGTTGGTTACCGCGCAGCTATTTACGACTATCAGGTTTTTTTCACCGCCCAATTGTTGTTTGAGCGCGTTGCTCTCAGCCAAATTGAGGCGGCAACCCATGGTGATGAACTCGGCGCGATCTTTGGTGGCTTTATTCATCTAGAAATCATCCCAGTCCGCTTGGCCAGTGAAGACATGGACGGCATCGCCAGCCATCAAGATATTGCCGCCGCGCTCCCATTCGACGGTTAGTGTGCCGCCGGGCAGATGCACCCTCGCTGGGGATTGGACATAATCTCGCGCGATAGCGGCAACCGCCGTGGCGCAGGCTCCGGTGCCGCAGGCCCGCGTTTCGCCTACGCCGCGTTCCCAAACACGCAAATTTATCTCGCCAAGCGCAATATCGGCGACGTTGACATTTACCCGCTCTGGAAAAACATCGTCATGTTCGATGATCGGCCCTAAACGCTCCAGATCAACCGCCTTGTTATTGCCAACAATAAACACGACATGCGGATTGCCAACATTGACAGCAACCGGACCCGCCAATTCCTCCCAAGCAAGCGGCATTTTCTCGGTATCCATTGCGTAGGCGAGGGGGATTTCTTCCCAGTCAAAGCGTGGCTGGCCCATATCAATGGTGACTTGGCTGCCCGATATATGGCCGTCAATGACGCCGCCTGCTGTTTCAATGGACACATCATTGCCGAGCAATTTGACAACACAGCGCGCTGCATTGCCGCAGGCCTCTACCTCGCCGCCATCGGCGTTAAAAATTCGCATTGCAAGGTCGGCTTTTTGGGAAGGTTCAAGCAAGATCAGTTGATCGCAACCAATACCGGTATTGCGGTCTGCAATTGCGCTGGCGCGCGGCTTTGTCATTTCTATCAAATGCGCGCGAACATCTATGACGACAAAGTCATTGCCCAACCCATGCATCTTGTGAAATTCGCCGCTTGCCATGGCGCTGCGCTCTAGGGCGCACGCCGCTTTAAGTCCAGAAATTTGAAATTTGAGGCGTTTTAACCGGTGGCAGTTTTCTTGTCGTCAACCTTGGTTTCAACAGTGCTTTCTTCGCTGCCAGTGCCTGCTTCGCCGACCGTGCCTGCTTCGCTGTCCGTGCCTTCCTCGCTATCGGCGTAACCGATACGATGGGACTTGCGCGTCTCGACCAGCAAATCCTGATCTGCAAGTAGGCGGCGAGTCTGTTCAATCGACGTTGGTTGGCCGTAATGCCAACCCTGTCCTTTGGAACATCCGATTTCGTGAAGTTTGGCGATTACCGCCTCGTCCTCGATTCCCTCAGCAGTGATTGGCACGCCAAGGCTGGCGCCAAGCCCGGCGATCGCATTCACGATGGCTAGGCTTTCGGCGTTGTCCAGCATGGAAGAAACGAAGCTACGGTCGATTTTGATCCGGTCAAACGGCAGGGCGCGGAGATGCGCAAGCGAGCTATAGCCCGTACCAAAGTCATCAAGCGCGATCTGGATACCTTGATTTTTGAGACTGCCCACGATTGACTGGGCAAGGCTCAAATTCTTGAATAATGAACTCTCGGTAATTTCAACTTCGAGCCGATTGGCCGGAAAGCCGGTTTCGACAAGCAGCTTAACGAGCTTTTGCGCGAGCCATGGGTCTTTTAGCTGCACCGGCGAGATATTGACCGATACGGTAAGTTTGGGATCCCAACCCTTGGCTTCGAGCAGCGCTTTACGAATGATCGCCATCGACAGATCACCGATCATGCCGGTTTCTTCTGCCACAGGAATGAATTCATCGGGAGCGATCAGACCGCGGGTTGGTGATATCCAGCGAGCAAGCATTTCAAAGCCCACGAGTTTACCTGTTCCAAGGTCGATTTGCTGTTCAAAATAGGGAACGAATTCGTCGTTCGGGATGGCCACGCGAATGTCGGCTTCAAGTGTATTGCGCGTGCGCAGTTCAACTTCCATACCATTTTCGAACCAGCTAAAACCATTGCGGCCATTTTTCTTGGCGGCATAGAGTGCGATATCTGCCCGGCGGATCAATTGTTCAATTGAATCGCAATCAAATTCAGGGCGAGCGACACCTATTGACGCGGTAACGGTCTGATCCATATCGGCAATTGTTACCGGACGCGCCAATATTTCAACCAGATCTTCTGCTACGCGGTCAACGGTTTCAGGATATTCAGGTTCGAAAACCATGCAAACGCCAAATTCATCTCCGCCAAGACGCGCTAAGATCGAACTTGGTGGGACAACCTCACGCATCCGATCAGCGGCCTCACGAAGAAGCTGATCACCCGTGTCATGGCCGTAAAGATCGTTGATTTTCTTGAAGCCATCAAGGTCGACCATCAGGAATGCGACTGACTTGCCGCGGCGAGCGGCCCTTGCGCTGAGTTCTGTGGTTTTTTCTTTGATGGCGCGGCGATTATACAAATTTGTTAGCGGGTCGGTAATGGCCATATGCTGCGCGCGGACTTCGGCCTTGCGGTAAACATCAACTTCGTCGCTTAACGCCGATGTCCGGCGCCAAATTAGCAGGATGAGTGCAATATTGAGCATGAGTGCGGTGACCATCACCTGATCAGCGCCTTCGCTGCGGCCAATCAACTGGCGAACCATATCCGTCCCGACCGAGCTGCCCACATAGACAAACATGCCTATAGCAGCGACCATCGATGCCCCGTAATAATAGGACTTCACGCTTTTTGACATGCCACTGCCAAGCTTTTCAGCGGGTTCTTCGCTTACAGTCATTTGGTCCATGGTTGTTTTACACCCTTCGGTCTGCCGCTATGCGCCCATAATGCTCAATATTATGTTAACACTGTAGCGTACGGCAAATAAGACGAATGGGATTCGTTCCGCCAAGCTGCGTAATTTGCCGTTGATTTGTGCACCGTTGATGGCTAGAGCCGCCGCTCATAACGAAAATCAGGACGCAAGTTCCGCGTTGGTTGGCGAGGTTTCGCCCACCGGCGTTTTCTTCGTTTTTGTATGAATCCGTAGGAAGAACATATGTTTGACAAATTAAGCGATCGGTTGGGAGGGGTCTTTGACCGCTTGCGCGGTCGCGGTGCGTTGAACGAATCCGATGTTCGCGAAGCAATGCGGGAAGTCCGTGTGGCGCTGCTCGAAGCGGATGTAGCGCTTCCTGTTGTACGCCAGTTTATTGATGGGATAACCGACAAAGCCATTGGCAAATCGGTTTTGAAGTCGATCACGCCGGGCCAACAAGTGGTCAAGATCGTCAATGACGGTCTGGTCGAAATGCTGGGAGCGGAAACCAGCGAGCTTGATCTTGCGGTTGCGCCGCCCGCCATCATCATGATGGTCGGCCTGCAGGGATCGGGTAAAACCACAACCACTGCGAAAATCGCCAAGCTTCTCAAGGAAAAGCAGAGCAAAAAGGTGATGATGGCTTCGCTCGACGTGAACCGTCCGGCGGCTCAGGAACAGCTGGCAACGCTGGGCAAGCAAGTTGATGTTGCGACATTGCCGGTTGTCGAAGGACAGCAGCCTGTTGAGATCGCCAAGCGTGCGATGCAAGCCGCCAAGCTTCAAAGCTTTGACGTGCTGATGCTCGATACTGCGGGCCGGATGCATGTTGATCAGCAATTGATGCAGGAAATGCAGGCGGTTGCGAAAGTCTCCACACCGCACGAAATGCTGCTCGTCGTCGATGCCCTCACTGGCCAGGATGCGGTGAATGTTGCGGAAAGTTTCGGTGAACAGGTTGATCTGACCGGCGTTGTCCTGACGCGTATGGACGGAGATGCGCGCGGCGGCGCGGCGCTATCGATGCGCGCGGTTACCGGAAAGCCGATCAAATTTGCCGGTGTGGGTGAGAAACTCGACGCCATCGAAGCCTTCCACCCTGAACGTGTTGCGGGCCGTATCCTTGGCATGGGCGATGTTGTCGGGCTGGTGGAGCGCGCATCGGAAATTGTCGAACATGATGAGGCCGAGAAGCTTGCCGCAAAAATGGCCAAAGGCCAATTCGACATGAACGACCTGCGCAGCCAATTCCGTCAGATGAGCAAAATGGGCGGATTGGGCGCGCTTGCTGGCATGATGCCAGGGATGAAAAAGGCGAAGGCCGCGATGGCCGCGGGTGCGATGGATGACAAAATCCTTCTGCGGATGGATGCAATCATCGGTTCCATGACACCCGTTGAGCGCGAAAAACCCGCGCTGCTTAATGCCAAACGTAAAATCCGGATTGCCAATGGTTCAGGTACAACCGTTCAAGATGTGAACAAGTTGATCAAGATGCACAAGGAAATGGGCAGCGCGATGAAGCGGATCAGGAAGATGGGCGGCCTGAAAGGGCTTGCCGCCATGTTTGGCAAGGGCGGCGGCGATATGGGCGGAAATATGGGCGGCGCGATGGATGCAATTGGCGGAATGCCGCAGGGCATGCCGGGCGGCGCTGCTGGCGGCCTCCCTCCAGATCTGGCGAATTTATTGAATAAGAAAAAGTAGTTTAATTTTAGAAGTTTATTTTAGAAAGGTAATTTTAATTATGGCTTTGGCTATGCGTCTTTCACGGGGTGGTTCAAAAAAACGCCCTTACTACCGGATCGTTGTCGCGGATGAACGCCGCCCGCGCGACGGAAAATATATTGAACGGATCGGCAGCTATAACCCGCTGCTGGCAAAAGACAGCGATGAGCGGGTTAAACTCGACGTTGACCGTGCGAAATACTGGCTGTCGGTAGGCGCACAGCCTTCCGACCGTGTGTTGCGCTTCCTTGATGCCGCCGGCGTTCGTGAGCGTGAAGCGCGCAACAACCCTAAAAAGGGTGCGCCTGGCGAGAAAGCCAAGGATCGGGTAGAAGAAAAAGCAGCAAAGGTGACCGAAGCCGCAGAAGCTAAAAAGGCTGCGGCTGAAGCACCCAAGGAAGAGGCTCCGAAGGAAGAGGCTCCGAAGGAAGAAGCTCCGAAGGAAGAAGCCGCTGCTCCTGAGGCTGATGCGCCAGCTGCTGAAGAGGTTCCAACAAAGGATGCCAAGGCTGAAGACGCTCCAGCAGAAGAGACGAAGGTTGAAGAAGCTCCTGTCGAAGAAAAATCGAAAGCTGAAGAAAAGCCCGCTGAGGACGCCAAGGCTGCAGAAGCGCCGACCGAAGAAAAGCCTGCCGAAGATGCCAAGCCGGAAGATGCCAAGCCGGAAGATGCTGGTGAAGAAAAGGCGTCAGAAGAAAAAGCCAAGGACTGATCCTTGGATAAAGACAACACCGTCACGCTTGCCGCCATCGCTGGCGCGCATGGCGTGACCGGTGAAGTCCGTCTGAAGCTGTTTACCGATGACCTCAGCAGTCTGAAAAAACTTAAGAGCTTTAACAACGGAAAACTCACGCTAAAATCCGCACGACCGCACAAGGGTGGTGCGTTGGCGCGCTTTGCCGAGGTGACCGACCGCAATGCTGCCGAGGCGCTGCGCAGCACCCTGCTGACCGTTTCCCGCGAAGCACTGCCGCCTTTGAAGGAAGGTGAATATTATCACCGCGATTTGCTTGGCTTGCCTTGCGTATCAACCGATGGGGAAGCGCTCGGCAATTGCATCGCCATGCATAATTTCGGCGCTGGCGACATTATCGAGATAGAGCGGCCTGATAAGAAGCTTTTTATGGTGCCGATGAACAAGGATGCCGTGCCGGAGTGGGGCGAACGCATAGTTGTCGCTGCCGAGTTTATTATATGACCTTCTCCGCCCAAATCCTCACCCTTTACCCGGAGATGTTTCCCGGGCCGCTCGGCACATCGCTTGCCGGTAAGGCGCTGGGCGAGGGCAAATGGGCCTGCGACCCCATCAACATCCGCGACTTTGCCGAAGACAAGCATCGCAGCGTCGATGATACCCCTGCAGGCGGCGGGGCAGGGATGGTGCTCCGTGCAGACATATTAGGCAAGGCGATCGACCACTCGGCGGAGCAGCTGCCCGATGTTCCAATCCTCGCCATGACACCGCGCGGGAAGCCAATCACGCAGGGGCGTATTCGCGAGATATCGACTGGCCCCGGCGCCACCATTTTATGCGGACGTTTTGAAGGCTTTGACGAGCGTATTTTTGAGGCTCATCCGCAAATTGAGCAGGTCTCTATGGGCGACATTGTTCTTTCGGGCGGCGAAATTGGCGCGATGATGCTATTAGATGCTTGCATTCGGCTGCTTCCCGGCGTAATGGGCGCGGCTTCCAGCGGTGTTGAAGAGTCCTTCGAAAAAGATTTGCTTGAATATCCGCACTATACCCGGCCCGCCATGTGGGAAGGGCGCGAGATTCCTGAAGTGCTGCGGTCGGGGGATCACGCGAAGATCGAAGCTTGGCGTACAGCTAAGTCCGAGAACGACACACGGTTACGCAGGCCAGACCTTTGGGAGCGGTATATTGCCGCTCGGGACTGTCCTGCCTCTGGCGCGCGGCGAGAAGAAAAAGGTAAAGAGGAATGAACCTCATCCAGACACTCGAGCAGGAGGCTATTGCTGATCTGTCCGAAAAGAAAGAAATCCCGACATTTCGTGCCGGTGATACCGTGAAGGTTGGCGTAAAAGTCGTCGAAGGCGAACGCAGCCGTGTTCAGAATTTTGAGGGCGTTTGCATCGCACGCACCAATCGGGGCATGGGCTCCAACTTTACCGTGCGTAAAATGTCTTTCGGCGAAGGTGTGGAACGTGTGTTTCCGCTCTATTCGCCCAATGTAGCTTCGATCGAAGTTATCCGCCGCGGCGTTGTTCGCCGTGCGAAGCTTTACTATCTGCGCGGACGCACAGGTAAAAAGGCGCGTATTGCGGAACGCCGCGACAATAAACCGGCGGAGGGCGCTGGGGAATAAGCCAGTAAGCAAATTTCGAAGTTTATGGCAGCCGGCTCTCCTCAAAACAGGAAGGTCGGCTGTTTTCATATTATCTCCCCTCCCGGATGAAGGATTGGTTACATGGGTTACAGGATCATAGTTGCTGGCGGCACGGGCAATGTCGGGCGAGAGATGCTGGCGATATTGGCTGAGCGCGAATTTCCGGCGGATGAAATAGCGGTTCTTGCCTCAAGCCGTTCGCATGGCACAGAGGTTGAATTTGGCGATACTGACAAGATGCTCCCGGTTCAGAATATCGAGAATTTTGATTGGGCTGGCTGGGATATGGCGCTGTTTGCCATTGGTTCTGATGCAACCAAAATCTATGCTCCCAAGGCAGCAAAAGCTGGTTGCGTAGTGATCGACAATAGCTCGCTCTACCGTATGGACCCCGATGTTCCGCTGATCGTTCCCGAAGTTAACTCAGAGGCTATTGGCGGCTATAAAGCCAAGAACATCATCGCCAATCCAAACTGCTCGACCGCGCAGATGGTGGTCGCGCTCAAACCCTTGCATGACGCCGCGAAGATCAAACGCGTCGTCGTTGCCACCTACCAGTCGGTTTCGGGCGCTGGTAAGGAGGGCATGGATGAGCTGTTTGAACAGAGCCGCAACATTTTTGTCGGTGATCGGGCAGAACCGGTGAAGTTTACCAAGCAGATCGCCTTCAATGTTATTCCGCATATCGACAGCTTCCTAGACGACGGTTCTACCAAAGAAGAATGGAAGATGGTCGCGGAGACCAAGAAGATACTCGACCCGAAGATTAAGATCACGGCAACTTGCGTAAGAGTGCCAGTATTTGTCGGCCATTCCGAAGCAATCAACATCGAATTTGAAAATGAAATTTCGGCGAAGAAAGCGCAGTCTATCCTGCGCGAGGCACCGGGCGTAATGCTGATAGATAAGCGCGAAGATGGCGGGTATGCGACGCCGGTCGAATGTGTTGGTGACTATGCAACCTTCATCAGCCGCGTGAGAGAAGACCCTACCGTCGATAGCGGGCTTAATATCTGGTGCGTATCGGATAATCTGCGCAAAGGCGCGGCGCTCAACGCGGTACAGATTGCAGAATTGCTGGGCCGCAACCATTTGCAAAAGGGGTAAGGGCAGGGCAATAGCGCCTGCATGACAATTCAAGCAGATGTATATTGGTCGTTTCGTTCTCCCTACAGCTATCTCGCCACGCGGCGCTACGTAGCGCTGACGAAGGACTATGACCTGCAGATTAATCTGCGTCTGGTCTATCCGCTGGCTATTCGCGATCCCGATTTTTTCGAAAAGAACCATCCCAACTGGTTGAACTACGTGTTCAAGGACATATTCCGGCTTGGCCAGTATTTGGATATTCCGATAGCTCCGCCCAATCCCGATCCGATTGTGCAAGATATTGCAACGCGCAAGATCGCCGATGAGCAGCCCTATATATTTCGCCTAACCCGGCTCGGGCAGGCAGCTGCACGGCGGGGCAGGGGTCTGGAGTTCGTTGACGAGGTATCACGGATGATTTGGGGCGGCGTGGCCGGATGGGATACTGGCGATCATCTGGCGGGCGCTGCTGAACGCGCGAGGCTTGATCTTGCCGAGATGGATGCAGAGGTGGTTGCCGATGCAGACGCGCTTGATACAGAAGTTGCGGACAACCAAGATGCGCTCGAAGCCGCTGGCCATTGGGGTGTGCCTACGCTTGTGTTTGAAGGCGAACCATTTTTCGGGCAAGACCGGATTGATCTGGCTGTGTGGAGAATGCAGCAAAAGGGGCTACAGTCGCGCGGTTGACCAACAAGCTCAATCTGATAGCCAAGGCTCCACAACAATAAAGGGAGTCGCAAAATGGCGCATTATTTTGAAATTAAGAAGAACAAGAAGGGCGAGCATGTCGCCTATTTCAAATATAACAGCGAGACGATTTTTTGGACCGAGGGCTATTCATCCAAGGCGTCTGCCATAAATGCCATTGAATCGGTCAAGAAGAATGGCCCCAAGGCAGAAACACGCGAAGCCTGATCAGGAGTTCACCAAAGTGACAAGGCGCTGCAATTTCGATAGAGCGCCTCTGTGACATTGCGCAGCAGAACTTTTGCGGCATCCGGCGGCGTAGAGCTTGCCATTCATGAAATGGGGGAGGGGCGTCCGCTCCTTCTTCTCCACGGGCTGTTTTCCAGCGCCGCGATGAATTGGATCAAATTTGGTCACGCCGCAAAGCTGGCTGATGCTGGCTTTCATGTCGTCATGCCCGATTTCCGAGCACATGGCGTAAGCGCCGCGCCGCATGACCCGGATGCCTATCCGCGGGACATACTCGTCGATGACATGCTTGCTCTCATTGACCATTTCGCCTGGGATGATTTCGACCTAGGCGGCTTTTCATTGGGCGCGCGCACAGCGGCGAAGCTCCTGACCACAGGCGTTAAACCGGGCTGGACAATGTTGATGGGAATGGGCTGGGAAGGGCTGAATGGCTGGGGTGACCGCAGGCAGTTTTTCATTGATGCGATAGACGGGCGGGGCGAAGTGAAGCGGGGCGACCCGCATTGGATGGCGGTGCAATTTATGAACAGCCAGAAGATTGATCCGATTGCGGCGCGATTGCTACTGCACAGTTTTGGTTCGATGGAGATAGAGGCGTTAACCGCCGCCGACGTGCCTGTCGCGGTAATTTGCGGCGCGGATGATACCGACAATGGCTCTGCATCTGTGCTAGCGGAGAAGCTCACCAATGCGCAATATATTGAAATCCCTGGTACGCATATGTCAAGCGTAACTGAAGGTGCTCTTGGTGATGCGATGGTGAATTTTTTGTCGGAAGGTATTTAGCGATGTTTGCAATCAATCAACGAAATTTCCGGATATACTGGCTTGGTGGGCTGCTGCTGTTCGCTGCGGTGGTTGTGGCCGGCGCGCCACTGTCAGTTCCCGGTGTGCCGAGCGGAATGGGCGATCATCAGGCGGCGACTACGGCGAGCAATGTGAACGCCATCCACGCCGCTTGGCAGGCCGCCGGATTGCTTGGTACCGCGAAATTGGCAATGGTCATCGACCTCATCTTCATCGGCATTTACAGCTTTGGTGCTTTTCAGGGCGGCCAGCTATTTCGCAAAATGCCGTCGGCAGCGATGCGCCGGCTTGGCAGTGTCGTGACCGTGGCTGCGATTGTTTTTTTCGTGACCGACTATGCCGAGACAATCAGTCAGCTTATTCAGCTGCTCCGTTTTTCCGGCTCGGATATGCTTGCGGGAATTGCCGCATTTGTCAGGCCGATAAAGATGCTGGCTTTCCTCGTTAGCTTTATCGGGATTTTGGCGGGCCTTCTCCTTCAGCGGAGGTTAAACTCCGGCGCGAAATAATACTGCCTTTCGACGAGCGTTGCTTGACGCTTGCAATGGAAAGTTTCAGTCTCACGTAATAAGCTTCTTTGCGTCAAAGACTGGATGCCTACAAACTGAACGCCAATAAACTGGGGATGCCTCACATGAAAAATCTTGTTTCAATAGCCGCGCTCGCAATTGCGAGCATATCGACGCCCGTTTTCGCAGACCATCATGAAGGCAAGGAAGAGAAGGAAATGGCCGCGCCCACGGTTGCCGATGCTGAGGCCTTTATCGCGGCGGCAGAGGCTGATCTGTTCGATTTTTCGGTTGAGGGGGCAAAAGTGGCCTGGATCAACAGCACATATATCACCGAAGATACCGATGCCATCGCCGCCAAATATGGCGCGGTTGGTACAGAGAAGTCTGTTAAATATGCGCTTGAGGCCGCAAAATTTCAAAAAGTGCCGGGGCTTTCTGCTGAGACCAAGCGCAAGCTCAACGTCTTGCGCGGCGGGATTGTTCTTCCGGCGCCAACGACTGAGGGCGCAGCAACCGAACTGAGCACCATCGCAACCAAGCTTCAAAGCCAATATGGCAAGGGTAAGGGAATACTGGACGGCAAGGAGATCAACGGTTCAGACATTGAAGCTGAAATGGGCACCAACCGCAATCCGGAAAAGCTGAAGGAAATGTGGGGAAGCTGGCACAGCAAAGTCGGCGCGCCGATGAAGGAAGATTACGCCCGCATGGTCGCAATCGCCAATGAAGGCGCGAATGAACTGGGTTACAAGGATGTCGGCGCGATGTGGCGATCGGGCTATGACATGCCCGCCGATGATTTTGGGCAGCTTACCGAAAAATTGTGGCAGGAAGTGAAACCGCTTTATGACGAGCTTCACACCTATGTGCGCACCAAGCTAAATGCAAAATATGGTGACGGCGTGCAGGCCAAAACCGGCCCGATCCGTGCGGATTTGCTTGGCAATATGTGGGCGCAGGAATGGGGCGGCATATATGATATTGTCGCACCGAAAGGCGCAGGCGATATCGGCTATGACGTGACGGAATTGCTCAAAGCCAAGAGTTACGATTCGATCAAAATGGTGAAAGCAGGCGAAGGCTTTTTCTCCTCGCTGGGCTTCGAACCTTTGCCCGACACATTCTGGAAGCGGTCACAATTTACCAAACCGCGCGATCGCGAGGTTGTCTGTCACGCCTCTGCCTGGGATCTCGACAACAAGGACGATATCCGCATAAAAATGTGCATAAAAGTGAATGGCGATGATTTCACCACCATCCACCATGAGCTTGGCCATAATTATTATCAGCGCGCCTATAACAAAAAAAGCTATCTGCATTTGAACGGTGCGAATGACGGCTTCCATGAAGCTATCGGCGATATGCTGGCGCTGTCGATCACGCCGGAATATCTTGTGCAGATTGGTCTACTTGATCGTAGCCAGGTGCCCGGCGCGGACAAGGATACCGGCCTGTTGCTGCGTCAGGCGATGGACAAGGTCGCCTTCCTGCCATTTGGTTTGCTGGTTGATCGCTGGCGCTGGGGCGTTTTCGATGGTTCGATCACGCCGGACACATATAACGCTCAATGGCACGGGCTGAAGCTGCAATATCAGGGCATTACACCGCCGGTAGAGCGCCCCACAAATGCCTTTGATCCAGGCGCAAAATTCCACATTCCAGGCAATACGCCATATACGCGCTATTTCCTCGCGCGCATCTTGCAGTTCCAATTCTATAAGGCAGCTTGCGACGCCGCCGGTTGGAAGGGGCCGCTGCATCGCTGTTCCTTCTATGGCAACAAAGAGGTTGGCGCGAAGCTGGGCGCGATGCTCGAAATGGGAGCATCAAAACCATGGCCTGACGCCTTGGAAGCCTTCACCGGCAGCCGGGAAATGTCTGGCAACGCGATGATCGAATATTTCAAACCGCTAATGGTCTGGCTGAAAAAACAGAATATGGGACAGAAAAACGGATGGTGAAGCTGGTTTCGAGTATCAAGCATCGGCGGCTCTGACCCCCTGGGTCAATAGGCGCGTTGGGCTAGTCGCAATAGGCTATGCCAATACCGCCACAGCAACGTATGCTCCGTTCCTACCTGAATGGCGGCTCGTTAAAGGCGCGCAGTTTGCGGCTATGCATGCTGTTGCCAGCCTCACGGAGCAATTGGCAGGTCTGGATACCTATCTGCAAATGCGCGGCGATGGCTTCCTCGTAAAAGCGGTTGGCTTGCCCCGGCAGTTTGATTTCTCCATGGATCGGCTTGTCAGATACGCATAGCAAGGTTCCATATGGGACGCGGAAGCGATATCCTTGCGCGGCTATCGTTGCGGACTCCATATCGATCCCGATGGCGCGCGACTGGGAAAAGCGCAGTGCAGAATCGGTATAGCGCAGCTCCCAATTCCGGTCATCGGTGGTGACGATTGTTCCCGTACGCATGCGTTTCTTCAAGTTTGCTCCGCTTGCGCCAAAAACCTGCTGCGCTGCGCCGGCAAGCGCCTGCTGGACTTCAGCGATTGGCGGGATAGGGATTTCTGGCGGCAATACGCTGTCGAGGATTTTGTCGTCGCGCAAATAGGCGTGAGCAAGAACGTAGTCGCCGATACGCTGCGTTTCGCGAAGGCCACCGCAATGGCCGATCATCAGCCAAGCTTCCGGCCTGAGCACCGCCAAATGATCACAAATCGTTTTGGCATTGGACGGGCCAACGCCAATATTGACGAGTGTAATGCCGTCACCATTGGGCGCGATCAGGTGATAGGCTGGCATCTGGTGTTTACGCCAGGTGCTGTCTGCGATCAATTGTTCTGCATTCTCGGTTTTGGCATCAACAAACAGCCCGCCAGCGCCGGCCAGCGCCTGATAGGTACCTTGACCAACCTGTTCGCAGCCCCAGCTAACAAATTCGTCAACATAGCGATGATAGTTTGTGAAAAGGACGAACCGTTGAAAATGTTCAGCCGACGTGCCGGTATAGTGAGCCAAGCGTGCCAATGAAAAATCGGTGCGCAATCCATCAAACAAAGCCAGCGGTGTCCCGCCATCTTCATCAGGCAGTATATATCCATCGGCAATCTCATCGCCGATAAAGGCAAGCTCCGTGGTCGGAAAATGGCGTGCAAGTTCAATCGGCGTTACATCTCCTAGCTCGGTGCTGCCATCGAGTACGTAGGGGAAGGGAATTTCCTGCTTGCTGCGCGCAACTTCTATTTCGATTTCATACTGATCGCAGAGCAAATCGATCTGCTCGCGCAAATATTTCTCGAATAATGACGGACGGGTCAGCGTGGTGCGGAATGTACCGGCCTTCTCAAGCCGCCCAAAAGCAAGGTTGCTGCTGCTTTCCTTTTCGATGCCTGCATACCGGATGACCAGCTGCGGATAGGTATAATCACCAGCCGCGCGGGCGCTTGCTGGCGGCGCCACGCCCTCAATCAGAAATTTTGCTATATCTGCGCGAAGCCTACTGACAGCAGCTTCGTAAGCTTCCTTGATTTCTTCGACTATTTTATCGGTATTTGATTTGCTCATAACCATGTCTTGCCGTTAGCAGGCATCCGGTCAACAAAAAAGGAGGCACAAATTTCGCGCCGTCTCTTTTTATCCGTCATAAAATTAGAGCTGTCCAAGCATATGTTCGGCGGAACTAACGCGGAAATCACCGGGATTTTCCACATTTACCTGTTCAATCTTGCCGTCATTTACAATCAGCGAGAAACGTTGGCCGCGCGTTCCCATTCCAAAGCCGGATGCGTCCATTTCGAGGCCCAATGCAGCGGCAAAGTCACCATTGCCGTCTGCCAGCATTGTAATCGCATCGGAACCGCCGCTCTTGTTCCACGCGCCCAGCACGAATGCGTCATTGACTGCGGTGCAGGCGATTTCATCGATGCCGGTGGCCTTTAGCTCGTCAGCTTTTTCAACAAAGCCGGGGAGATGCTTGGCCGAACAAGTCGGGGTAAACGCTCCAGGAACCGAGAATAGCGCCACTTTCTTGCCCGCAAAATAGTCGCTGCTGTCGACTTGCTGAGGCCCTTCATCGCTGGCTTTCACCAATTTCACGTTCGGAATATTGTCACCAACGGATATTGTCATTATTGTTTCCTTGTCGTTGCGGGCCGTAGGGCCGGTTCGGTAGGGGGCACTGCCCTTGGTATATATATGCCCCCGCGGTGACAGCGCAACGAAAGCCTGCGTTGCATTTTCGAAAATCATATAAAGCAATCTTTATATTTGCCTTGGAAGCGAGTCATCGCTAGGGGAGGCGCATATTGAGAACCCTCCCTATTAAAATACAGATGGAGCTATAGACAGTGTCTTCCAATGAATATGTAATCGCAGATATCGGCCTCGCCAATTACGGCCGTGAAGAAATCAACATTGCTGAAACCGAAATGCCGGGTCTGATGGCGCTTCGCGAAGAATACGGTGCTACGCAGCCGCTGAAAGGCGCGCGTATTACCGGTTCGCTGCATATGACAATCCAGACCGCGGTGTTGATCGAAACGCTGATTGCACTTGGCGCCGACGTGCGGTGGGCAACCTGCAATATTTTCTCGACGCAGGATCACGCCGCCGCAGCTATCGCGGCGGAGAATATCCCGATATTCGCGATCAAAGGCGAAAGCATTGCCGACTATTGGGATTATGTAGGCCGGATTTTTGATTGGGGCGACACAACGGCTAACATCATTCTTGATGATGGCGGCGATGCCACGATGTTCGCATTTTGGGGTGCGAAGCTTGAGGCCGGCGCCGAATTGCCCGCACCGGAAAATGAAGAGGAAGTTGAATTTCAGCGTGCATTGAAGGCGTATATTGCTGCGAAGCCCGGTTACCTCACCGAATCAGTCAAAAATATCAAAGGCGTTTCCGAAGAAACTACTACCGGAGTTCACCGGCTTTACGAAATCGCGAAAAACGGCGAATTGCCGTTCCCGGCGATCAATGTGAATGATTCGGTGACCAAGTCGAAATTCGATAATTTATATGGCTGTAAGGAATCGTTGGTGGACGCTATCCGCCGCGCAACCGACGTTATGCTAGCCGGTAAGGTAGCCTGCGTTGCCGGTTTCGGTGATGTTGGCAAAGGTTCAGCCGCTTCGCTTCGCAATGGCGGCGCGCGCGTGCTTGTGACCGAAGTCGATCCGATCTGCGCCTTGCAGGCCGCCATGGAGGGCTATGAAGTCGTCACCATGGATGAAGCGGTAAAACGCGCAGACATCTTCTGCACCGCGACTGGCAATGCCGACGTGATCACCGCCGACCATATGAAGGCGATGAAGAATATGGCGATTGTCTGCAATATTGGGCATTTTGACAGCGAGATACAGATCGCAGCCATGTCGAACTACAAATGGACCGAGGTAAAGCCCGGCACCGACTTGATTGAATTGCCAGACGGCAAGAAAATCATGCTTTTGGCCAGAGGCCGCCTTGTAAACCTCGGTTGCGCAACCGGCCACCCAAGCTTCGTGATGTCGTCAAGCTTTACCAATCAGGTCCTCGCGCAAATCGAACTGTGGACCAAGTCGGACGAGTATAAGAATGAAGTGTATGTTCTTCCCAAGCATCTCGACGAGAAAGTGGCGATGCTGCATCTTGACAAGCTTGGCGTGAAGCTCAGTAGCCTGACGCAAAAGCAGGCCGATTATATAGGTGTTCCGGTTGAGGGCCCGTTCAAGCCTGACCATTATCGCTATTGATTCTTGCCTGACAATATTCGCGAAAAACCCGCTTCTCACAGAGAGGCGGGTTTTTTTCTTTGCCTTTCCCTGCTTCTTTGCTGTTTAAGGGCGGCAGGGGACCTATGCGGGATTTTGGATTAGCAGCATGACTTTGGGCAATGACAGCACACTGGCAGTTATCGGGCTGCTTTTGGCGCTGTGGCTAGTTGCGGCAACGGTTATCATCTGGCTGGGCCTATCGATCCGCCGAAAGGCGCAGAAAAGCTTACGTCAAACCGCACGCCTAACCCGCTTGCTCGAAACGGCTCCAGCGGTCCCGGTGGTGGTGCGTAGTGACGGAAGAATTGAAGCCTCCGACCGGCTTTCCAGGCTGCTCGGCCTTGAGAATGCGGCAACGAATCTTGCTGAACTTCATGATACGTCAGGAGAGGGGCTAACCGCGGACGATTTGCAAATACTTGAAGAGCATGTCCGTGAGACGCAGCGCACCGGGGGGCGTTTCCGCCTTCCCATTCGGCTTGCTTCATCGGAGCGGCGCTTCATGGTCGTCGGAAGAATGGCGGACACGCTTATTTATCCAAACGGTGCTGCGCTGCTCTGGTTTTTCGATCTCACAGATAATATCAGGGATTGGGAGCAAACGAGCCGGGAAGCAGAAGATGCTCGCGCGGCCTTTATAGCCCTGTCGGGCCTTATCGAAGAAGCACCCATCCCGATGTGGCACCGTGGTAACGACATGCGGATCAGCCTTGTAAATCGCGCCTATGTGAAGGCAGTTGAAGGCGAGAATGGTGAGCAGGTGATCGCCGACGGCATCGAACTTGTTGAGGAAGTGGAAGGAAAATCGCCGCAGTCCTTCGCTGCTGCCGCAAAAGAAGCCGGAATGACGCAAGAGCGCGTGATATCCAATACGCTGGACGGCGAACGGCGGCAGATCAAAGTGCTCGATATCCCGCTTGGCGAGTCCGGGATCGCGGGCATGGCTATCGACATGCAGGAGCTCGAAGATGCGCAGGCGCAATTCCGACGGCTTTCCGACGCGCAGCGAGACTTACTTGATATGATGTCGGCGGGCGTCGCACAGTTTGATGCCGATGAGAATCTTGTTTTTGCCAACACCCCCTTTCAGCGGATGTTCGCACTGCGCGACCAATGGCTAGACGAGCAGCCAGAATTTGCGCGCTTGCTTGATCGTATGCGGGAAAACGGGAAGCTACCCGAAGTACGCGACTTCCCCGAATGGCGCGCGCAGCGGGAAAACTGGTTCCGCTCAACCCAGCCAAATGAAGAAAACTGGCTGCTGCCCGATGGCACCCATCTGCGTGTATTGGCGCAGCCAATGCCCAGCTCGGGCCTACTTGTTATTTTTGAAGACCGTACCGAACAGGCGCAGCTTTCAAGCGCGCATGATACGCTGCTGCGCGTGCGCACCGCCACATTCGACAATCTGTTTGAAGCGATTGCGGTATTCGCTGCCGATGGCCGGTTGTCGATCTGGAATCGGAAATTCGCGACCAATTGGAACGTCAAAGAAGAGCAATTGGCAAATCACCCCCGTATCGATGAGTTGCTTCCGGAGTTTGCAAAATTGCTCCAGAAGCCAGCGGAAATCTCGGTCATTGGTGAACTGCTGCGAATGACGACTGCCAATCACGAACAGCGCACTGGCAGGGTCAATTTTGCCGATGACCGTATTTTCCAGATATCTACCGTTCCTCTGCCAGACGGAAACGCCTTGTTTGCCATGCTGGATATGACCGATAGCATGCAGATGGAACAAGCTTTGCGTGATCGCAACTCGGCGCTTTCGGAGGCCGATGCCGTCAAAAACAAATTCCTTGCCAACATGAGCTATGAATTCCGGACGCCGCTCACTTCTATCAGCGGCTTTGCCGATTTGCTTAAGGCCGGAGTTGCCGGCGAACTGCCCGATCAGGCGCAGGAATATGTTGATGCAATCGTGACCTCCGCCGAACGGCTGTCGCAGCAGATAAACACCGTTCTCGATTATAGCCAGAGTGAAGCAGGTGAGTTGCCAATCGCAAATGAAGATGTCGATATTGGCGACCTTTTGAAGGCGCTGATCGATGAATATGCCGAGCAAGCGGCATCACAAGCTTGCAACCTTCGCGTTGATATTGCGAAGGACATTGGCAGCCTGCCAGGCGACCGCCAGCGACTGCATCAGGCTATTGGGCAAATCATTGACAATGCAATCCGCTATGGCCGCGAAGAGGGGCAAGTTCTTGTCAACGCAACGGCAACAACCGACGAATGCCAAATTGTGATTTCAGACGATGGGCAAGGTATAGATGAAGAGAAGCAAGCGGCCATTTTTGCCAATTTGGCAGATGATTCAATAGAACCGCGTGACGGCGGGTTGGGCCTACCGCTGGCGAAGCAGCTGATTGAGGCGCATGGGGGTAGCATCGAGGTGCAATCAGAAGCCGGGGCAGGGACCACCGTAACCGTCAGGCTTTCCCGGCAATGATCGTTGACGATGAGGCTGCTATGCTCGCCTTGGGCAGAGAGCTCGCTGGCAAGCTTAAGGCCGGGGATATGGTTGTAATCAATGGGCAGCTTGGCGCAGGTAAAACCGTATTATGCAAAGGAATATTGCGCGGATTTGGCTTTATGGGCGACGTCACCAGCCCATCCTACGGACTGATCCATGAATATGCCCCGCCTGAAACGACAATACCGGTATCGCATGCCGACCTTTACCGTTTGAAAAGCCCGCAGGAAATTGAAGAAATTGGTTTGCTTGAAGATAACGATGGCAGGTTGACCCTGATCGAATGGGCCGAGAGAGTACCCGCCTTGAAAGCTGCCGCAAGCCTCCATGTCGATATTGCCTTCCTGGCACCCGATAGACGGGAAATCTCGATTACGTCCTGACATATCCGTTTGCCGCGCATATTGTATTCGTGCTATAGGATAAAGCTATCGGGCGGCAATATTGTCGACCAAGGGTCGGCATGATAGCCCAGAATATTGGGGTATTTGATATGGTTATTACACTCACTTCAGCTTTGCTATTGAGCATGACTGCCTATGCGTATACGCCGATGGATGATGCGCGCATCAGGCTGAATAACTGCCTTGTAGATCTTTCTATCGAGCATCTGGACAAGAAAACCAACCAGGGCGGCTTCAGGAAAGCGACTGAAACCGGTTGCGCGGAGGAGCGTCAGATTTTTTTCGACATAGTCGCACGCGACGAACGAAAATATGGTTCAAACAAATCAGAGTCTGAAACCTATGCTGGGGAAGAGGTGCAGGGAATCATCAACGGTTTCCTCGAACGCTATTCCGAATATGAGATGGACAAGACCCGCCCGGTCAAAGAGAAATAGAGCAGCGCTAAGCAAAGCAACGCTTTGGCGGACAGGGTGGGATTCGAACCCACGGTGAGCTTGCACCCACGCCGGTTTTCAAGACCGGTGCATTCGACCACTCTGCCACCTGTCCGCAAAGCAGGCGTTCGATTATCCATTCCCGGTGGCTAACACAAGCCCAAAGGCGCGGGTGCAAATAAGATAAATAGGCGGATTAAGCGGTCAGGCGGTTCTAGCCAGCGACAAAAAGGGATTCACAGGCGAATCGCACTGTGCCATTATGATCGCAACATAAATTCCAGCTAGGTCGAGAGAGAATTTCACAATGGCTTTGAAGAAATTACGCTATTTGTTGCTGTGCGCAGCTGGAATTGGATCGGCATCGCTGATGACCCAGTCAATCTCAGCGCAGAATTCCGGGCACGGCGGCTTTCGCCAGTATCTCTCTCAGGTAGGGAGCAAGGCGATATCCGAAGGTGTCAGTGCCAAAACGGTCAACCGGGTTATGGCGTCGATAAAATACAATGACCGGGTTGTCCGGCTTGACCGCAAGCAACCCGAAGGCGGTTCCAACAAACCGATACCGCCCTTTGCGCCATATAAGCGCCGCCATGTCGATGCGGCGCGGATCAATGGCGGGCGCGCAAAATACCGGGCGCTGCGTTCTGCACTCAGGCGTATTGAAACCGAAACGGGGGTCCCTGCGCAGATGATGATCGCCATTTACGGGCATGAAACCAATTATGGATCCTATACCGGCAATTTTAACGCGCCCGAAGCGCTGGCATCGCTGGCTTATGAGGGGCGCAGGCGAGCTTTGTTTGAAGCCGAGCTTATTGCAGTTCTCAAAATGATCGATAGCGGTGTTCCGCAATATGCAATTACCGGTAGCTGGGCCGGCGCGCTCGGAAAGCCCCAATTTTTGCCATCGGTTTATTTGCGTCTCGCAAAGGACGGCGACGGCGACGGTTATGCAGATATCTGGAATAATGAGGTTGACGCGATGACGTCGATTGCCAATTATTTCGTGAATTCCGGCTGGCGGCGAGGGCAAGAATGGGGATTTTCTGTCAATGTTCCATCGTCACTCAACCGCGCTGCGATCGCTTCCCGGATTAAAGCTCCGCGCTGTGAGCGGGTGTTTGCCCGGCACAGCCAGTGGAAATCGGTGGCGGAATGGCGGGCGCTGGGGATATCACCACAACGCGGTTTCTGGCCGCGGGATAATATGATGCTGACATTGCTTGAGCCAGACGGCCAGGGAAAAACCGCCTATTTACTTGGTAGCAATTATCGCGTGATACTGGACTATAATTGTTCGAATTTTTATGCATTATCAGTGGGGCTTTTGGCAGATGCAGTACGTAACTAGATTACTAACCGCGACGGGCATGATCTGTCTGCTTTCATCCTGTGGTGGCGTTGAGGGAGATCGCGGATTACAGACCGCACCTGTTCCGGCCACCGGCCCCGCTTCGATCGGCGTTTCCGATTTCCCCGCCAAGGTCGGTGAGCCGTATACCATTGAAGGGAAGACCTACACTCCTGTTGATGTCGCGAATTACGATGATGTCGGCTATGCCAGTTTTTACGGGCAGGAACTCGCCGGACGGCCGACGGCAAGAGGTGAAATATTCAACCCCGCAGCGATAACGGGCGCACATAAAACGCTGCCCCTGCCAAGCTATGTCGAGGTTACAGCGCTTGGCACAGGCCGCACGATATTAGTGCGGATCAATGACCGTGGTCCTTTTGCCAATGACCGCTTGATCGACCTTTCAGAAGGTGCCGCGAGGCAGCTTGGAATAACTGCTGACGGTGTTATCGGCGTACGAGTGCGCAAGGTTAATCCGCCCGAGTCAGAGCGCGCTGTCCTACGTAATGGTCGTCAGGCAGCGACACGGATCAACACACCCGATTCGTTGCTGGTCGTATTGCGCGAAAACCTCGCGAAGCTGCCCCAGCCAAAGGCTGTGGTCAGGAATACAGCACCGAGGGCCGTCGCAGGCAGCATTCCTCCTGCAAGTGGACGATCTTCGGGACGGTTTATTCGAGAAGGTAGCCCCGCTTCGACCCCGCCGCGGACAGCTACGCCGATCCGCCGTGATGGCCGTTTCGTGCGCGAAAGCGGCGGTCCAGCGCGCGCCACGCTACCGGCGAAGACCGGCTACGTGGTTCAACTAGCATCATTCTCATCGCGTTCGCGCGCGGTGTCGCTGGCAAGGAAGCTTGGCGGAAATGTTCAGACAAGCAGTGATGGGCGGTTATTCCGTGTCCGCTACGGCCCCTATGCCAGTGAGGCGGAAGCACAAAGAGGTCTGGCAACGGCAAAGCAACGCGGCTATCCCAACGCCAAGATATTTCGTCAGTGACTCGCGGCTAATTCGCGCGGTTTTGGCGGATGAAGAAAATTCTGCCTAATCCGGGGGTTTCATGGGCGCTAGGCTGTTATCCTGCCTGATATTGTTGTTACTATCATTCGCTGGCCCGCTCCGTGCGGCGCCGGCCTATGACAGCAAGGCACCGATCGCATACATGATCGATATGTCCTCTGGCGCGGTGCTATATGACAAGCAATCAACGAAGCGCATTCCGCCGGCTTCCATGACCAAGATGATGACGGCTTATGTGCTGTTTGAGGAGCTAGCGGCCGAGCGGTTGAAACTTGGCCAGACATTCCGCATCAGTGAGGCAACAGCGAGCGAATGGAGCGGCAAAGGGTCCACCATGTATTTGCGAGGAGGCCAAGAAGTTAGCGTTTCAGATCTACTACATGGCCTAATTACCGTTTCGGGAAATGACGCAGCGATTGCACTGGCCGAGGGAGTTTCCGGTTCCGAAGAGGCATTTGTTGCGCGCATGAATGAGACGGCTCGTAAGCTAGCCCTGAAAGACAGCCGCTTTGGCACCGCCAATGGGTGGCCGGACGAAGGACGCACGTTGGTTACAGCTCATGATCTGGCGGTGCTTGCACAGCGGACAATGGCAGATTTCCCGATCCTTTACCGGATGTTCTATGCCAACGAAAAATTCACCTGGAACAATATCACGCAAATCGATCGCAACCCTCTATTGGGCCGCATTGCTGGCGCAGATGGGCTAAAAACCGGGCACACCAATGAAGCAGGCTATTGCTTCACCGGCAGCGCGGTTCAAGGCGGGAGAAGGTTGGTAATGGTTGTCGCCGGCCTCGGCAGCTTTAACAGCCGAATCGATGAATCGGTGAAATTCATGCAATGGGGTTTCGGCGAATGGCGCAGCGAAGACCTGTTCGCCAAGGAAAGCGTGGTCGGTTCGGCGAAAGTGCAGCTTGGCACCCAAAGCCATGTGAATTTGTTCGCACCGCAAAAAATTTCCGTGACGCTGCCCAAAGCAGGCAACGTTAGCTATCGTCTCTCCATCCGCTACAATGGGCCGATAAAGGCACCATTGGAAAAGGGGCAGCGTGTGGCTTTACTTGTTGCGAAATTTGCCGACGGTAGCGAGCAGGTGACGCCTCTGCTTGCCGCCAGAGACATAGCAGAAGCAGGCTTTTTTGGCCGTGCATGGAATGGTCTGAAAGGTTTGGCAGGTTTGTGATGACACCGGGTAAGTTTATCTCAATCGAAGGCGGTGAAGGTGTTGGGAAAACAACGCAGATTAGTGCCCTTGCCGAAGCTTTGCGCAGTAAAGGCCTTGATGTAATTATCACCCGTGAACCCGGGGGAACCGAAGGTGCTGAGGCTGTCAGGCAGCTTATCCTTGGTGGTAGCGCCGAACGCTGGGAAGCGCGGGCAGAAGCGCTGCTCTTTGCCGCAGCCCGCAGCGACCATGTAGAAAGACTGATCCTTCCTGCTCTGGAGTCAGGGAAATGGGTGATATCCGACCGCTTCCTCGACAGTAGCCGTGCTTATCAGGGTGGTGGTTCGGGGCTTAAAGATGCCGACATTGTAGAGTTGCACCGGATTGGCAGCGATGGCTTGCTACCCGACAGAACCCTCATACTAATGTTGGAAGAGCGTGAGGCAGCGGCGCGAGCGGATGAGCGCGATGATCAGCGGCCAGACCGAATTCAGGGCCGGGGCAGCGATTTTCATATGCAGGTACATGACAGTTTTCGGCGCTATGCGGAAGAAGAGCCGGAAAGAGTACGGCTGATCGACGCGGGCGGCGATTCAGCTGACATCACAAAGCGCCTACTTTGCGAAATAGAAGATTTGCTGGCATGAAGCAGCTTCTAGGGCATGATCGGAATCTTGAAAAATTGAGATTTGCCCTGTCCAACGGGAAACTGCATCACGGCCTGATCCTTGCCGGACCGCGCGGGATCGGGAAAGCCACCTTTGCGCGAATAGCTGCTGCAATGATCGTTGATGGTGACGGCGCCCACCGGCAATTGACGCAAAACGGCACCCATCCTGATATCGTCACGATTTCACGGCCACCCAAAGAACCCCCGAAGGCAGGAGAGGCACCCGACCCGAAAGCGGAGTTGAAACGGTCGATAAATGTTGAGCAGGTCCGGCGGCTCCAAGCCATGCTCACCAAACGGCCAACTATCTCGCAAAAGCGCGTAATCATTGTCGATAGCGCCGATGATTTCGAAACAAGCGCGAGCAACGCATTGCTTAAATCGCTTGAAGAGCCGCCGGAAGGTTGCCATTTTCTACTGATTAGCCATGCCAGCGATACGCTGCTGCCCACAATCCGCTCGCGCTGCCAAATCATGCGCTTCGAGCCGTTGGGGCAAGATGACATGCGTGCCGTATTAGCAGATATAGTATCTGGTAGCTCACCGGAAGATATCAATATGTTGGCGCGTATCGGGGGCGGCGCACCCGGTATGGCCGCGGAATTTGCCGGGCTTGATATTGTCGATCTGGAAACCAAGATGGAGAGCATCATTGCCAGCGGTGATCCTGACAATGCTATTCGTTTCTCGCTCGCATCAAAACTTGCATTAAAGGCCGCGCAGCCGCGCTATGAAGCGTTCCTGCGCCGGGTGCCCGCCCACATCGCAGAATTTGCGCGTGAGAAGAGCGCCGACCTGGCGATACCGGCAGTAAATGCCTGGCAAGAAGCAAATGAACTATCCGCGCGTGCAATCGCCTTGAGCCTCGACAAGAATGCGGTGATCCTGCAGATGGGAAGCTTGCTGGCTGGCCTCAATGGTCATAAGCAGCCAAGCAGATAGTCAACCTTTTGTAACTTGAGCGAAATGTCCCAACCCTTCTATATCACCACCGCTATCGCTTACCCGAATGGCAAACCGCATATCGGCCATGCCTATGAGGCGATTGCAACAGATGCCATTGCGCGTTTTCAACGCATGATGGGCCGCGATGTGCGTTTCGTAACCGGTACCGATGAGCATGGCCTGAAAATGGTGCAAACGGCTCGCGATGCCGAGCGTGATACGCTTGAATTTTCAAATGAAATGTCCATATATTTCTATGAAATGTGCGAGAAACTTGATGTTTCCTATACAGACTTCTTACGCACCAGTGAGCCGCGGCATCATGACGCCAGCAAAGCCCTGTGGAAGGCGATGGAGGCGAACGACGATTTCTATCTCGACCGGTATGAAGGCTGGTATTCAGTCCGCGACGAGGCTTTCTATGACGAGAAAGAACTATCCGGCGGGGAAGGGGAGGAAAAGCTCTCTCCGCAAGGCACGCCGGTTGAGTGGACCGCCGAAGAGACGTGGTTTTTCAAGCTGTCTGAATATCAGGACAGGCTGCTCAAGCATTATCAGGACAATCCCGATTTCATCCAGCCCGAAAGCCGCCGAAACGAGGTAATGCGCTTTGTCGAGGGCGGCCTCAGAGACCTGAGCGTATCGCGCACCAGCTTTGATTGGGGGGTTCCGGTTCCCGGATCGCCGGACCATGTGATGTATGTCTGGGTCGACGCGCTCACGACTTATATGACCGGCGTTGGCTATCCCGATACAGAAGGCGATTACGCGAAATACTGGCCCGCTGATGTGCATATTATCGGCAAGGATATCGTGCGTTTTCACGCCGTGTATTGGCCGGCCTTCCTGATGTCGGCGGGTTTGCCGCTGCCCAAGAAGATCTTTGGCCATGGGTTTCTGCTGTATCGCGGCGAGAAAATGTCGAAATCGAGCGGCAATGTTGTTGATCCGATGGAATTGGCGGAGCGACTCGGCGTCGATCAGCTCCGCTATTTTCTCTTGGCAGATATACCGTTCGGCAAGGATGGCAGCTATTCCGAAGAGGCAATTATCACGCGGGTAAATGCCGATCTCGCCAACAGTTTCGGCAATCTGGTGCAGCGCACATTGTCGATGATCTTCAAGAATATGGACGGAAGGCTCGCGCTTTGTGACCACAACCAGGATGACGCGGATTTGCTGGCGAAGGTGAACTCGGCATGTGCCGCCGAACTACCCCGCGCCTTTACCGAATTCAATTTCTCCCAGGGAATCGAAGTATGGATGCGCGCGGTTTTTGCCTGCAACCAATATGTAGATGATCAGGCACCTTGGGCGCTGAAAAAGACCGACCCCGAACGGATGGCGGCGGTGTTGATGACGTTGTTCAAAGCCATCCGTGACCTGACGATTGCAATCATGCCGATTGTTCCGACTTCGGCGGGTGCAATCCTGGATCAATTGGGTGTAGCGCTAGAAGGCCGTGATTATGCTACATTTGAGGATACTGATTGGTTTGCGCGGCTGGTAGATAGCGGTTTCGCTCTCGAGAAGCCCAAGCCGGCGTTCCCGCGCCTAGAGCTGCCCACGGGGGAAGGGGAGGAGGTTGCCTAATGCTGGTCGATTCACACTGTCATCTCAATTACAAAGGCCTTGTCGAGCAGCAGGGCGACGTTTTGGCACGCGCGCGGGATAGCGGCGTCACCGCGATGCTCAACATTTCCACGCGCGAAAGCGAATGGGATGAGGTTGTCGGTCTGGCCGAGAGCGAAAGCGATGTTTGGGCCACCGTGGGTATCCATCCGCATGAGGCAGACGCGCATCCCGATGTTGATACCGCAAAACTTGTGAAACGCGCTGCCCATCCGCGCATCATCGGCATTGGCGAAACCGGCCTCGATTATTATTACGAGCATAGCGACCGCCACAATCAGCAAAAATCCTTTCGTGCCCATATTGCCGCGTCTCGTGAAACAGGGTTGCCGCTGATCGTCCACACGCGCGATGCGGAGGAAGATACCGCAGCGATCTTGGCTGAAGAGATGGAGCAGGGCGCTTACCCCGGCGTTATCCATTGCTTCACGGCAGGCGCAGATTTTGCCCGCAAGGCGCTTGATCTGGACTTCTATATTTCGCTCTCAGGAATTGTGACCTTCAAGAATGCGAAAGATCTGCAAGACGTCGCCAAGTGGGTGCCAGCAGACCGCCTTCTCGTCGAAACTGACGCGCCTTTCCTTGCGCCCGTCCCGCATCGCGGCAAAACCGGTGAGCCAGCGTTTGTAGCCGATACGGCGGAGTTTGTCGCTGGTCTGCGCGATGAAGATCAACAGCTTTTCAAAAAAACAACTGCTGAAAATTTCTACAAGCTCTTTGCAAAGGCCAATCCATGAATCCCGAAGACGGCAGTTCACTCATTTGGGGCGTTACCATGGCAGTGGTGCTCATCGGTTCGCTCGCTGCCCGGCGGCTTCCGCTTGGCCAGACATTGAAAATGATCTTGGCCTGGGTTGCAATATTTGCGCTCCTGTTTGTTCTGTTCAGCTTTCGAAACGAATTTGGTATGATCTGGCAGCGCGTAAAATCTGATATTGCCGGGACCGCCAATCAACAGCTCGTTGGGCAAACACTCCGGCTTACGCGGAATGATGATGGCCATTTCTGGGTACTGACAAAAATCAACGGCAAAACCGCGAATTTCCTCGTTGATAGCGGCGCTTCGGTCACCAGTATTTCAACCAAGACCGCAGACGACACCAACGTTGATTATAGTCGTAACTCTGTTCCGGTATTGCTTGATACAGCCAATGGCCGGGCCAAGGCCTGGCGCGGTGAGATATCTTCCTTTGATGTTGGCGGAATAAAGTTGTCTGATCATAATGTTTTGGTCGGTGAATCTTTGGGTGAAACTAATCTGCTTGGCATGAATTTTCTTGGTGAATTATCAAGTTGGCGAGTGGAAGGTGATGTGATGGTCCTTGAGCCATGATGAAATTCAATTTAACATAATATATATTATCGGACTTATTGATGCCTAATTCAGATATCACCCCTCTCGCCGCAATCATGCGCCAGCTTCGCGACAAGCGCACGGGTTGCCCTTGGGACATCAAACAAGATTTTGCATCCATCGCGCCCTACACAATCGAGGAAGCATATGAAGTAGCCGATGCCATCGAACGCGATGATATGGGAGACCTCAAGGACGAGCTTGGCGATCTTTTGCTACAGGTCGTCTTTCACAGCCAAATGGCAAATGAAAATGGCGATTTTAAGCTTCAGGACGTTATCGACGGCATTTGCGAGAAAATGATCCGCCGCCATCCGCACGTGTTCGGCGATGTAGAAACGAACAATCCCGATACCGTCGTTCAAAACTGGGAACAGATAAAAGCGCAGGAACGCACCGATAAAGGAGCCGATAGCAGCGCTTTGGCAGGGGTAGCAAACGCATATCCGGCATTGCTTCGCGCCCAAAAAATACAAAAGCGCGCCGCCCGCACCGGTTTTGATTGGCCCGATAGCGATGGGCCGAAAGCAAAAATCATTGAGGAAATGGCTGAATTTGACGAAGCAAAAACAAGCGAGCACCAATTGGAAGAAATGGGCGACCTTCTATTTGCGGTTGTCAATTTGTCGCGCCATAGCGGTATCGATGCCGAGCAAGCACTAAGCGCCGCGACCCGTAAATTTGAAAGTCGTTTCCGGGGTATGGAAAATATCGGCAATGACAAATTTGGAGATATGTCGTTGGAAGAAAAAGAAAAGCTCTGGAACCGCGTAAAGCAACGCTGATTTCGTTCAAACTCAACCGCTTATGATCTGCTCGCCAAACTGTTTTTCAAACTGGCCCCAGCTTTGCGGATTGAGCGATGCCGTTACCAACATACCGTCCCCCTGCTCGTTGATCGCAATCACATACCCCTTTTGATGCAGCCAAGCGAGAGCCGCGCCTGCAGCCAAAGGCAGGCGAATGATGCGCTCCTCGTTGTCCGAAATAATGCCCGTCGCCAAAAGGCTTCGAAGCTCGTTGCACCCTTCCCCGGTTTGCGCTGATATCAGATGGACGTTTTCACGCCTCCCGGCGATTTTGGCCAATTCCGCTCGCTGCTCATTGGTCAGGCTATCAATCTTGTTCCAAAGCTCCATCATTACCGGTGCGGTAGATTCCGATTCATCCTCGATACCGATTCCAAGCTCCTGTAAAATAGAGATAACATCATCACGCTGGCTATCACTAGCAGGGTGAGAAATATCCCGGATGTGCAGAATGATATCTGCCGAGATAACCTCCTCCAATGTCGCCCGGAAGGCCGCAACCAGCTGCGGTGGAAGATCCGACACAAAGCCCACCGTGTCGGACAATATCGTCTTTTCTATTCCCGGTAGTTCAACCTCCCGCATAGTAGGGTCAAGCGTCGCAAAGAGCATGTCCTCAGCCAGCACATCACCCAACGTCAAGCGATTGAAGAGCGTCGATTTTCCCGCATTGGTATATCCGACTAGCGCAATAACCGGCCAAGGGGCACGCTGGCGTCTCGCCCGGTGCAGACTGCGGGTTCGCTTAACTTCCGACAGATCGCGCCGCAATCGCGCCATACGGTCGCGGATCATTCGGCGGTCGGCCTCGATCTGCGTTTCACCCGGGCCGCCCAGAAAGCCGAAGCCGCCGCGCTGCCGTTCAAGGTGGGTCCAGCTTCGCACCAAACGGCCGGCTTGATAGTCGAGATGAGCTAGCTCTACTTGTAAACGGCCTTCAGCCGTTGCCGCGCGTTCGCCGAAAATTTCGAGTATTAACCCCGTTCGGTCAATCGTTTTGATACCGGTCTTCTCTTCCAGGTTGCGCTGTTGAATGGCTGACAGGCTCCCGTCGATTATCAGCAATGCAATTTCCTGCGCCTTGGCAAGTTCGCCAATCTCGTCGACCTGCCCTCCCCCTAGCAATGTAGCGGCACGCGGGCGGCGAACGCGGTAGTGCTTCAATTCGACCACATTCAAGCCGATAGCCATCGCCAAGCCTTCCGCCTCGGCAAGTCGGGTTTCCGGATTAACCGCCGATTTCCCTGCTATTTCAGGATAGACGACAAGCGTTCTGGTTCCGCGAGTAAATTCATCGCTGTCGTCACGCTCAAAACCGCTCAATCTTCATCCTTCTCGCCGCCATCATCACCGTCATCATCGCCGTCATTATATTCGGCGAGGTTGACCGGGCGTGCCGGTTGAACTGTAGAGATCGCATGCTTGTATACCAGCTGCGTTATGCCGTCGCGCTCAAGCAGGACCGAAAACAGATCATAGGCCGCAATGACGCCTTGTAGCATCACTCCGTTGACCAGAAATGTCGTCACCGATTCCTGGCGGTCGCACATTGCGTAAAGGAAAACATCCTGCAGGATACCGGGGCGATGTTTTGTTTTTGCCATCATCTCATTGAACATGGTGATGTCGGGTGACGCGGATGGCATTATCGTGGAAATGCTGTGCTTGTAGACGAGCTGCGATTGGCCATCGCGCCGCAACAATACAGAAAAATTGTCAAACCAAGTTACAACACCTTGTAATTTTACGCCTTTTACAAGAAACATTACGACGGGAGTTTTGGATTTTCGGACTGAATTCAGAAACAGATCTTGAAGGCCATTATTCTTGTCAGTCATTGTGTTTTTCCGATTATTGTTATTTTATTACGCCGTTCCGGTGTCGGGGAGATTGTATTTATTCTCATGAACTGGCGGTGCACTAATATAGCAAGGTCGCACCAAGTGCAAATATCCTAAGGCTTTCCTTCTTCGCCGGTGCTTTTTTTCCTCACCACAACGCCGAGCAATTTCAGCTTACGATGAAGCGCTGAGCGTTCCATCCCGACAAATTTGGCGGTTTTTGAGATATTACCGGAAAAGCGCTTTATCTGCACCTGGAGATATTCGCGCTCGAATGCTTCTCTGGCTTCGCGCAGCGGGGCGCCCATCATCGATGAAACGCTGGTATCTCCGCCTTCGTAGCTATTCAGGATTTCCGATGGCAACATATCGGCTTCGATGCTCTGAATCCTATCAGATGGTGCGAGAATGATAGTTCGTTCGATGATATTGCGCAGTTGCCGAACGTTACCGGGCCATTCACAAGCCTGTAGCGCGGCGATGGCGTCGGGTGAAATTTCGGGCGGCGCAATCCGGTTCTCTGACGAAAACCGCGCGGCATAGTGAATTGCCAAATCCGGAATATCTTCTCGGCGCGCAGACAAAGGCGGAATTGCTACCGGCACGACATTCAACCGGTAGAAAAGGTCTTCGCGAAAATTCCCCGCGTCAATTTCCGCAGGGAGGTCGCGCGCGGTGGCAGAAACGAAGCGCACATCGACGCGAATATGACGGTCACCCCCGACCCTTATGAAGCTTTGATCGGTCAAAACACGAAGTATCTTACCTTGGGTAGTCAGCGGCATGTCCGCCACTTCATCCAAAAAGATAGTGCCGCCATGTGCCTTTTCCAGCATTCCTGCCTGCACCATTTGACCGTTTTTCTCCATCCCGAACAACTCTTCTTCAAAGCGTTCGGAGGAAAGTCGTGCCGAGCTAACCGAAATGAACGGGCCGTCAGCGCGCGGGCTCCAGCTATGCAGCAGGCGGGCCGCAACTTCTTTGCCAACACCGGCAGGGCCAGTAATCAGCAGGCGGCTACCCGTTGCCGCTACTTTCTTTAGCGTTGCACGAACAATGTTGATTGTCGCCGAATTGCCTGTGAGTTCTTCGGCATGTCCAAGAACAGCCCGCATTGAGGCATGTTCCTGACGCAATCGCTCGGTCTCGGTGGCTTTGGCGACCAAATGGAGTAACCTGCCCGCTTCGAAGGGTTTTTCGATGAAGTCGACAGCGCCGTCTGAAATCGCTGCAACCGCCGTATCTATATTGCCATGCCCTGAGAAAACGATCACTGGAATATGGCGGTCGCGTTGCTTGATTGCCTTGAGCAATTCCAAACCGTCCATCGACGAACCGCGAAGCCAGACATCGAGCAATATAAGCGATGGCAAACGCTCATCCAAAGCTTCAAGTGCAGCCTCGGAGGTGTCCGCCGTGCGCGTTTCATAACCCTCGTCACTCAAGACGCCAGATACGAGTTCACGAATGTCTTTTTCATCATCAACGATCAAAATATCGAGGGACATGGTTTATTCCTGATCCAATTCAAATTTTGTTGACGGCAACATTACTATTTCGATTTTTCGTTCAGTATTTCGGGATACAGAATAATTCGGACGACGGCTCCGCCGCCCTCAGCATCATCCAGCTCAATGTCACCAAAATGCTCTTCAACAATCTTCTGGACAATGGCGAGACCAAGCCCGGAGCCAGTCTTTCGGGTGGTGACATAGGGTTCAACTATTCGGTTCCGGTCTGCCGGAAATCCGACGCCATTGTCGGTAAGCTCGACCACTGTTCTTTCACCAACTTCAAACATGGCGACTTTGATCGCGCCCCCATTTGTGGAACCATCTTTTTCCAACTTCTCTCGAACCGCTTCGGCAGCATTTTTTAGAAGATTGGTAACCGCTTGCCCCATTTGCCGCCGGTCACAGATCAGCGCGATTGGCTGATCGGGCTTGCTCAACGTAAAGTTGATATCAACATGCGCAACTTCGAAAAGAAAGACCGCATGGGCCACTATATCGGTCAAGTTTTCTTCACGCAGCACCGGTTTAGGCATCCGCGCGAAGGAAGAAAATTCATCGGCAATATTGCGTAAATCATCAACCTGCCTGACAATGGTATCGGTTAGCTGTCCAAAGACTTCGGTGCCGTCTTTCTTATCATCAACCTGCTTTCCAAAGCGGCGTTGAAGCCTTTCCGCGGCTAGTTGTATCGGCGTAAGCGGATTTTTGATTTCATGTGCGATGCGCCGTGCAACATCCGACCATGCGGCACGTCGCTGATCCGCTAGCTGTTGGCTGATATCCTCGAAAGTAATAACGTAACCAGCCTCACGTTCAGAGATTTTGACCGCAAGCGTCTGAGGCTCTGGTCCATCATCAAATTGTACAACGGCATTATATAGTTCTTCATTCATCAGTTCAGAAAAGCGCGGAGAAATCTTGGTCAAACTGCCACCAACAATCGACGCAGCTTTTCCGGCCAGCAATTTCTCTGCTGTGGAGTTGGCGAGCGTGATGACATGTTCACGATCAATGTTGATCACACCTGCTGACACCGATTCAAGCACCGCCTCCATAAAGGCTCTGCGATCATCGAGTTGCTGATTGGTATTGAGCAATTTTCTGGTCTGGTTCTGCAATTTTTCGGTCATTATGTTGAAAGACCGGGAAAGCAGTGCGACCTCATCCTGCCTGCTGGTTTCCTCATCCACTCGCGCAGAAAGATCTCCATCGGCAACCTTCTGCGCCGTATCTACCAGGTTGTTCACCGGCTTGATCAATCGGTCGGCTACCAGAAGTGCCACCCACACAACTATTGCGATTATCAGGAGTGAAATGACATAGAGCGCGATGTTAAACTGAAATTGCAATTGCTGGGATCGCGAGACCATTTCGCCATAGTCATTTAGCACCGACTGCGCTTTGGCCCCAAGCTTGAAGGACGGGACATCGCCGGTTCGCTTTGCAAAAAGATATGTCTTGTTGGGCGTGTCAAATAACAGTGTAACCGCGATAATTCCGCCGTCGCTGACGTTGACGACGAGGCCTTTCCCATCGTCAAGATCGGCCATCGTTGCCGCATCTATCCAACTACCCTCGCGCTCATCATCTGGCGATACGACCGCTATTGTGCGCTGCTTTCCATCCGGACCGACGGCAACAATCGCAGATTCGCTCAGCTTGCGGCCAAGCACCTGTTTGAAATAACCGTCAAGAAATGCTGGATCATCGGCCGACAAATTCCCTAGCGCAAATCGTAAATCGCCTGCCATTGTGGTGGTTTCCGACCCCACATCGTCAAGCTTTTCTTCGTAATATCCGGTTGCCAATTCGCCGGCATTGAGCAGCATGTCTCTGGCAGAATCCGAAAACCAGAACTGCACGCCGGTCTGGAACAGGAAAGATGCAAAAATAACAAGAAATAGCGTAGGTATCACGGCAATAAGCGAGAATATCGCAACGAGGCGAACATGGATCAGTTGTCGGCTTGATATATCGGCCTGCCTTGCACGGGCGAGCGCCAACCGCCGCCCGATCAAGACCAGTATCGCAGTTGCCGGTAGCAAATTCAAAACGAGCAAAGCTGCTGCCTCATAGGGGCGTAACGGTGCCGATTGAGGTTCCTGATTGAGCAAAATATTGGCGGTGGCAATTCCGATGATAATCAGAGCCGCAACGACGGTTAGCTCAACCCATTTCATCGAACGTCCGCGCTCGGCCCAACCATATGTGCTGGCGAACTCGAAAACCGGTTTCGACGCCTCGTTCAATTCTTGGTCCAGCTCGACTGTTGCCATTTAGTCACTAATACATCAACACAGTTGCATTAGAAGCACAAATAACGCCACTCGCAATATTCGACCGCAGCTTTGGCTCGGTTCAACCCTGTTTCGTGAATTCAACGCCATATTCATTGAGTTTTTTGCGTAGTGTGTTGCGGTTGATGCCAAGCATTGCGGCTGCCTTTAACTGGTTCCCACCCGCCTGCGTCATCACGCGTTTGAGCAACGGCATCTCAAATTCAGCCAACGCTTTTTGGTACAGCGTGTCTTTTGTGCCAGGCGCAGCCCGGTTGAGCCTAAAAAATTGCTCCACCGCCGCTTCAAAACTGCAGCCATCATCAGCGGTATCCTTGAAATCGCCCGCATAGTCCGTTTGCGCAATGACTTGCTCGGTAATCACATCCTCACGGCAGGTCAGCGCGAGGCGGTAAATATGATTCTTTAATTCCCGGACATTTCCGCGCCAAGGCATCTGTGAAAGAAGCCATATGGCACCATCGTCTATTTGCCGCAAAGGCAAACCCTCGCTCTCGGCCATAGTCAGAAAGTGCCGTGCCAGAAGTCCGATATCTTCGGTCCGTTCTCGTAAGGGCGGGATTTCTATCGGCACCACATTCAACCGGTAATAAAGGTCTTCGCGGAATTTGCCGGCGGCTATCAGTTCCTCCAAATTCTGGTTGGTTGCAGCAACTATACGCACATCCAACCGGATTTTGGCCTTGCCCCCCACCCTACTGATGATCCCGCTCTGCAAAGCACGAAGCAGCCTAGTCTGCGCCTGATATGGCATATCGCCAATCTCGTCGAGAAACAGCGTTCCGCCCTGCGCCTGTTCGAACCGTCCGATAGATTGACCAACGGCGCCGGTGAACGCGCCCTTTTCATGCCCAAAAAGCTCCGCTTCGATCAGCTCCGCCGGGATAGCTGCCATATTGACCGCGATAAAAGGGCCCGTCTTACGGTGGCCAAGGTTATGAATGGCTTCTGCAACAAGCTCCTTACCGGTGCCGGATTCCCCCAGAATGAGCACCGACAGGTCATTGCGGAGTAGCCGCGCAACCATGCGATAGACATCCTGCATGGCGGGGCTGCGCCCAACCATCGGCAGATCTGCTTCAACGCCCCGTTCAGCGCCACCGCTGTCAGGAACCCGCTGCCGCATTGCAAGCGCCTGCTTCACCGCAGTTACAAGCTCATTTAGGTCAAATGGCTTGGGGAAATATTCGAAGGCGTTAATCTCGCTAGCCCGCACGGCGGTCTCCAGCGTGTTTTGCGCAGACATGATTATTATCGGCATGTCGGGATGGGCTTCAATTACAGGCTGCAAGCTGGCTATCCCGTCATTGTCGCGCAAAATAACATCTGTCAGCATCACGTCGAAGCTTTGCCGCGCGAGCAGCTTGTCACGGGCGACCGTGGTTTCGCAAATTTCGGTTTCCAGCCCTTCGGCATCTAGCGCTGCGCTGACAACGACGCCGATCGAACTATCATCCTCTACTATCAATATCCTGCCGGGCGTCATCCACCTGCTCCTGAATCAGTCATGCGAAGGTATAGCCGGAATAATGTTTGGCCTGCTGCAGCATCGCGTTCAAAACGAACGCGGCTTTTCATCTGCCTAACCAGCTTGCGAACAATGGCCAGACCGAGCCCCTGCCCGTCGCGCTTGGAACTCACAAAGGGCGAAAATAACTCATCGCCGATATCGTCTGGTATGCCCGGACCATTATCGGAAATAGTGATTTCTACCGGCAGCTTGATCGTTTTGTTCTCCGAGCTATCTTCAAATGTTTCGCGCAATGCGCCGCTCATTACATAGCGGGTTGAAATACCGATTTGCTGCTCTTCTTGCCCCTCCAATGCGTCTATCGAATTTTGCAGCAGGTTGATAATTATCTGCAACATAGCATCGGCGTCTATCATTACATCCGGAAGCGAGGGGTCATAATTGATCGCGATATCCGGCATCGCCCTATTCGCCGCGCGAACAGAACCGACCGCGCGTTCAATGATGACATGGATATTCTCCGGAGCCAACTTCATCGCCACGCTTCCGCCAAGATTCTGCATCTGATCGAGCAAGCGCGCGATACGATCAACTTCATCGACGATAAGCTCGGTCAACGGTTTCTGATCCCGGTTGCCACCGCGCGCCAATAGCTGCGCTGCGCCGCGTATGCCTGCCAGCGGATTCTTGATCTCATGGCCCAATATGGCGGGAGCGCCCATTGATTGGCGTATACCAGCTTTGGCATCATTGCCGATATGGTCGCGGTTGGCATTGCGCGGGATTAGAATGATGAGCCGTTGCTCACCCTCCTGTTCAGGCAGGCTGGAAATACTGATGTCGACATTGACGTTACTTTGGCCGATCTTGAGCAGCATATCTTGCGCCGTCAGGTCATTCTCTCCGTCAAGCAGCGCCCTATTCAGGCGGTTGCTCGCAAAATGAAGAATGTCGAATACTTGCTGGCCTTCGATACGCCGCTTAGCTTTGCCCAGAAAACTCTCGCAGGCCTCGTTGGCAAAATTGACGCAATTATTGCCGTCAACCGTAAGCAGCGGCAGCGGCATATTGGAAAGGATCACACTACTCTGGGGCCGGGTTAACGCGAATTCCATAGGTTCACGCCGCCATGCGCGTAACGATAGGTTCATAAAACCGGGTGATTTCGTCGATGACAATCTTTGCGTCTTCTATCCGGTTTACGCGGTTACGGAATTCAGCCGATCCCCCCAACCCCTTGGTATACCAGCCAATATGCTTACGGGCTACGCGTAGGCCGACATCGGTTCCGTAAAGCTCAAGCATCATCTGATAATGTTCGATGATCAGGTGATATTGCTGTTCCAATTTCGGATCATCAATTTCCGTTCCGTCTGCGAACCAATGCATTACCTGCCCTAACAGCCACGGCTTCCCATAGGTGCCGCGCCCGATCATCACGCCGTCTGCACCCGATTGTTCGAGCGCCTCTTTGGCATCGGCAACCGAACAAATGTCGCCATTGGCAATCACCGGAATGCGGACCGCTTCCTTCACTTTGCGAATGAAGGCCCAGTCAGCGCTGCCCTTATACATCTGATTGCGCGTACGACCGTGCACGACGACCATCTTGGCACCAAGGCTTTCGGCAATATGCGCAAGTTCCGGTGCATTAAGACTATCACGATCCCACCCCATCCGCATTTTTACGGTCACCGGCACGGAAACCGCCTTCACCGTCGCTTCAATCAGGCTGGCTGCAAGCGGCAGATCGCGCATCAAGGCGCTTCCGGCATCACCATTGACTATTTTTTTGACCGGACATCCCATATTGATATCGATAATCGAAGCACCGCGATCTTCATTCAGCTTTGCCGCCTCACCCATCTCATATGGCGTACAGCCTGCAAGCTGCATCGACACCGGCTCTTCGATTGGATCCCAAGCAGCTTTTTGCAGTGATTGCCGCGTTTCGCGGATCATCGCCTGACTGGCAATCATTTCGGTTACATTCAGGCCTGAGCCAAAGCGCCGGACAATTGTGCGAAACGGCCGGTCAGTCACGCCGGTCATCGGCGCCAGAATTACCGGGCTTTCGATTGTAATCGGGCCGATCTGGATGGGTTTCAATTGCGTCATAGGATATTTGCCTAAAATTTAGGCAACTATATACTTTACTTAGCAGCCCGTGTGTGCTACATAATAGGCAACAGAAAGAGCCTATGCAATGACCGATCTTACCAACCCAATTTTCCACAACGAAGAAGCAGCCGCGCTGCATATTGAGACGTCGCGCTGGAACGGCGAGCCTAGCTGCCCTCATTGTGGTTCGCTTACTCCTACGCGTATGAAGGGCAAGACACAGGCTGGATATTTCCAGTGCAACGATTGCCGCGATAAATTCACAGTCCGCACCGGCACGGTTATGGAGCGTTCGCACGTTCCCCTTCACAAGTGGTTGCTGGCAATGCACCTTCTTGCATCAAGCAAAAAGGGTATTTCAGCTAGTCAGATAGGCCGTAACATCGGTGTCAGCTACAAAACGGCGTGGTTCCTATGCCATCGCATCCGTGAAGCCATGACACCCGCTAGTCCCGATCCTGTGGGCGGTGCTGGCAAGGTCATTGAGGCAGACGAAACCTATATCGGTGGCAAAGACAAAAACCATCACAAAAACAAGCGTTCCGGCTCTGGCACTGGCATGGTCAAAAAACAGGCCGTTGTCGCTCTTGTCGAGCGTGAAGGCAATGTTCGCAGTTTTCACGTTGCCAATGTCACCGGCCCTTCGTTACGTTCGGTGCTGGCTCAAAATGCAGACCGCAACAGCTGGCTAATGACCGATGAACATTCCGGTTATATTGGCGTAGGCAAAGAGTTTAGCGGCCATAGTTCAACCAAACACTTGCTTGGCGAATATGTTAAAAAACGCGTTATCCATTCAAACACAGTCGAAAACTTCTTTTCGATAATGAAGCGCGGCGTGATCGGAACCTATCACCATTGGAGCAAGCAGCATCTTGGCCGTTACACCGCTGAATTTGATTTCAGATATAACCACCGCGATATTACAGACGGTGAGCGCGCAGCCGTTGCCCTAAGCGGTATTGAGGGCAAGCGCTTGACATATCGGCGGATTGATAGGCTCACAGCCTAAATAGCTGTGACAGCCCCTAAAATCGGAACCAGACGAAAACGCTATTTTCGTTGAGACTCTTTGCCCTTAGCTTTGCTAGACTTGTGAGGCTTGGGCGGAGTCGAAAGTAGCTTTTTCAACGTAGCTTCGCGTCGAGCCTCTGTCTCCGCTTCGGAGTAGGTGTCTTCTGATTTAGCAGGTTTATTCATGGCGCAAATATACGGAACCAAAAAAGAAACGCCAGCGCATTGTGTTATGGACGACGCCTCGCTTCTAGCCACTGGCAAACTTATTCGCGCTTTCGCAAAGATTGAACATGCCGTTGATGTCTATTTGGCCGCTGCCTGTGCCATAAATGGTAGCCACATGACCTTGCTTGTGAGCCGGTCGCCTATATCGAAGAAATTGGAAATAGGAGCCTATTTAGCGGGCATGCGAGGGGATGAAGAGAAGGAAAGCTGGGCCAAGATATTCAACACTGATTTTTGGGAATTGTTACGATGCCGGAACACTCTAGCGCATGGTGTTTTGCTTGGAGTAGATGGTGATGGATTGTATAGTTTGCTCACGTCCAACACTGACATTCCCCAAAATGGCACTGCAATCCAACTGGTCAGAGGTTTTCACCCTGATTTTATCGCGAACATGTCTGCGAAGGCCGAATATCTTGCGGACAACTTACCCGACTTTCTTTCGCTAAAAACATCGTTTGATAGATCTCTGCAAGGGCCTCTTCTTCCCCACCGTAAGGCCCAAAAGAAGACGACAAGAGGCGATAAAGCGAAACGCCCGCCTCGATCATAGCGTCCGTAACCTCTATCTCGTTTGCTTTTTCACTGCCCATAATTTAGGCACTCCCAAAATTTGGAGCGACTCACAAGCTTTCTTAGGCTGCTAAGTAAAGTATACAGTCGCCAAAATTTAGGCAGGCCCATATCGCTTTCCGGCTTGGCGAGCAAGTCAGGACTGGTTAGACGCAGCGTTATGACCGAAAATCGCTACCGCAATGCTGCACTGATTATGGCCGCCGGCACCGGCAGCCGGGTTGGAAGCGATATCCCAAAGCAATTCCTGCCGGTAAAAGGTCAACCCATGTTGCGCCATAGTTATGCAGCCTTTTGCGATCACACCGGCATAGATGGCCATTTTGTGGTTGTTGGTAGCGGCCAGAAAGAAACGGCCGCGGCGGCGCTATCGGGGCTTCCAGACGCCAATTTCGTTGACGGAGGAGCCACCCGGCGCGAAAGTGTACGGGCTGGACTTGAGGCTATTGCGCACAGCGGCGGTGCCCAAAATATCCTCATCCATGATGCTGCGCGCCCATTCCTTGCAGCAGAGGTCATCGACCGGCTCCTACGCCAGTTGGCAAGCCACAAGGGCGCCGTCCCCGCGCTTCCGGTCATAGACAGTCTCGCGCGCGGCCGCACTGTTATGACGAAAACCGTCGAACGCGCTGGTTTACAACGTATCCAGACGCCTCAGGCTTTCAATTTTGATGAGATCCTCGCCGCGCATCGCGGGTGGGATCCATCACAGGAGGCAACCGACGACGCGCGCATGGCGTTGGCAGCAGGATATGACGTCGCTATTGTACCGGGAGACGAAAGGCTAGCAAAATATACCTTTGCCAGCGATTTTGATGGCCATGGAGCGCACGCAATGATCCGCACCGGAAACGGCTTTGATGTACACCGTCTAGTCGCCGGCGAAGAATTATGGCTTTGCGGCGTTAAAATCGATCACAGCCACGGCCTGTCGGGTCACAGCGATGCAGATGTGGCAATCCATGCGCTGGTCGATGCTATTTTGGGCGCGCTCGCGCTGGGCGATATTGGCGATCATTTTCCGCCGAGCGACCCACAATGGCGCGGCGCATCGTCTGATCAGTTTCTTGCCCATGCTGTAAAGCTCGCTAGAGAGGCCGGGTATGAACTCTCCAACGCCGATGTAACGATCATCTGTGAAGCTCCGCAGATAGGCCCGCATAGGCAGGTCATGCGAGAAAAGCTGGCCGAAATCATGGATGTTCAGCTTTCACAAATATCGGTAAAGGCAACAACGACCGAGCGGCTTGGATATACTGGACGCGGTGAAGGGATTACCGCGCAAGCGTCGGCAAGTTTGATTGAGATACAGGAGTAAATACCAAATGCAGAGAATGAGCGCATTATTGGCGATTGCAGCAGCAACTTCGCTATCATCACAAGCGATCGCCGCGGAGGTTGATTGCATTTCCAAACAGGAGCTTGGAGACTTGGGTGTGGCACTACTTCCTGCCGCGATGGAGCAAGCCGTCAGCCAGTGTGAGCAGTTCCTTCCGGCGCAGTCTTCGCTTTTGATCGGCGGGCCTATAGCCGTCGCGCGGTACCGTGCCGAAGCGGAAGGCGTTCGCGAGCAGGCTGGCCGAACCATCAAGGCGTTTATCGGCGATGCGATGCCGTCTGCTTTGTCCGCCGACGTTGTTTTGCCATTCGCCGAAGCGCTGATGGTTGACGGCATGGCTGGGGAACTTGATGCCAAAAGCTGCGCTACTTTCAACAATGTATGGTCTCCGCTAGCCAGCCTTCCTGCACGCAATGTCATCAATGTGGCTGTGGCAATATTTGCGGCTATTGAGGAAGACGAAGGCAAAGGCGGTAATAAGTCCGGTGCAACCGAAGGCGATGACGGCAATCCTTTGGCGGGAATGAAGGTCTGCCCCTTCGTCGATAAAACCGTGTCTGACTGATGGATACGGTTTTGCCTAAAGTGATCGTCTCGCTGGCGCAGCGGGTCATAGAAGAGAACGGGAATGCCGGACTAAAAATTGCCACAGCAGAAAGCTGCACGGGCGGATTGGTAAGCGCCGCGCTGACCGAAATTGCGGGAATCAGTGCCGCGTTTCCTGCCGGTTACGTGACCTATTCGAATGATGCGAAGGTCGCCATGCTGGGCGTCGATCCGAAGCTTATCAAAAGCCACGGCGCTGTATCGCAGCCGGTGGTGGGCGCAATGGCAGAAGGCGCGCTCGAAAAAAGCCGCGCTGATATAGCGGTGTCGATAAGCGGCATTGCCGGGCCCGGCGGCGGCAGCGCTGAAAAGCCGGTCGGCACTGTGATGTTTGGACTTGCTCGCCGGGGTCAGCCGACGAAAACGATCCTCAAGCAGTTTGGCGCAGAAAAGAACCGCGCTGAAATCCGGCGCGATGCGACGATTTATGCGCTGGAATTGCTGCTTGAATAAAGCTCTTCGGCCCGTTCGATGAAGGCACCTGTCATCTTGCGCAAAGCGGCATCGAAAAATTGACCCGCAAGCACTTCGAACACGGCATTGCGAAACGAAAAATCGACGGTGAAATCGACGAAGCAGCCACCGTCAGCTTTGCTCTCGAATTTCCAGACATTGTGCAAATGTTTCATCGGCCCATCAAGATAGTCGACTTCAATCGCCGTTTTCGGCGATTTGACCACGCGCGAGGTGAACGTCTCCCGCAGCGATTTGAAACCGACAATCATATCTGCCATCGTTTCAGTTTTACTGTTAGATTGTACTCGCACACCATTGACCCAAGGGATAAATTCTGGATAGCGCTCCACATCGGCGACCAGGTCATACATCTGTTCTGCGCTGAAGGGCAGATCGCGGCGTTCGTGGTGATGGGGCATCTGCCCCCTACCCTGCTTTCGCGAGCTTGACTTCGCGCGCTGCCCGCATCTTTTGAAAATCATCGCCGGCATGATAGCTTGAGCGGGTTAGCGGGCTTGAGGCCACCAGCAGGAAGCCCTTGGCACGTGCAATAGCGGCATAGGCGTCAAAGGCCTGCGGCGTAACGAAATCCTCCACATTTGCATGTTTGGGCGTTGGTTGCAGATACTGACCCATGGTGAGGAAATCGATATCGGCGCTCCGCATATCATCCATCACCTGATGGACCTCCAGTCGTTCTTCGCCCAGCCCTAGCATCACGCCGGATTTGGTGAATATCGAAGGGTCATGCCGCTTCACACTCTCAAGCAAGCGGATCGAGGCATAATAGCGCGCACCGGGGCGGATGGTGGGATAGAGCCGCGGCACGGTTTCCAGATTGTGATTGTAAACATCGGGGCGGGCGGTGACGATTGCTTCGACCGCTGCTTCGGATTTGTTGCGAAAATCGGGGGTGAGAATTTCGATAGTGGTATCGGGCGTATTGCTCCGCAAAGCTTCGATCACCTTCACAAATTGCGAAGCGCCGCCATCGGCCAAATCATCACGGTCAACCGAGGTGATAACGATATGTTCAAGCCCCAACTTCGCTGCGGCCACTGCGACATGCTCCGGCTCTAGCGGATCGACCGCCTTTGGCATGCCGGTTTTGACGTTACAAAAGGCACAGGCGCGGGTGCAAACATCACCTAATATCATCACTGTGGCATGCTTCTTGGTCCAGCATTCGCCGATATTGGGGCAAGCCGCCTCCTCGCAAACGGTGTTGAGGTTGAGATCGCGCATCAACTTGCGCGTTTCGTTGAAAGCCTTGCCCATCGGCGCTTTCACCCTGATCCAGTCGGGCTTGCGGCTGCGCAGAGGGCGATCATCGCCGGTATCTATGCGGGTTACTTCATTCATGCGGTCCAGATAGCCATTCATCTGTAATCTTGCCAGTGCGAATTTCGATGATAGAGATGCCATATGACGCAATTCGCCAACATGATTGAGGGTTACCACCGCTTTCGCTCCAAAAATTGGAACCGGCAGCGGGATCGATGGAACGAACTTGGCGAAGGGCAGCATCCCAAAGTGATGGTCATCGCCTGTTCCGATAGCCGCGTTGATCCGACCCGCATATTCGATACTAATCCCGGCGAGATATTCGTCGTTCGCAACGTCGCAGCGCTGGTTCCGCCATTCGAGACCAATCCCGGCCGCCACGGTGTTTCAGCGGCGCTCGAATTTGCTATCCAGTTTCTTGGCGTTGAGGACATACTGGTGTTGGGTCACGGCCAATGCGGCGGCTGCCAGGCGGCACTCACCAAGCAAATGGAGGGCGCACCTCCCGGTGAAGGCGGCTTTATTGCCAGCTGGATCAGTATGCTCGACGATGCCCAGGCAGAGGTCGCGGCCAAGCATGGCACCGAAACCCGCGATGCCGAGCGCGCAATGGAGATGGCGGCGGTTCAGGTGAGCCTTGCCAACTTGCGGACGTTTCCGTGCGTGCAAGAAAAGGAGGCTGATGGCAGCCTGCGATTGCATGGCGCTTTCTTTGCTATTTCAGATGGCGTTCTGCATGTGCTCAATGAAGCGAGCGGAGAGTTTGGCCCTGTTTAGGCAATTGAATAGATGAGCTTGTATCGGGATGTGTCGCTGCGATGGTGGCCACGAAAGCAATGTTATTGACCAAGCTTTAACGTTAGTCCACTCCAGCCTCATGGCAAAAAACGACAGCAACAATATCGCATTGCTCATCGATGCAGACAATGTCAGCCACAGCGGAATTGACCCGGTTTTGACAGCGCTTGCAGGACTCGGAACGGTCAATATCCGCCGGGCCTACGGCAATTGGAACAATGAGTCGCTCAAAGGCTGGGCCGGTATTTTGCATAAGTATGGCATCGAACCGCAGCAGCAGTTTGACATGACCAAAGGCAAAAATGCCACTGATATGAAAATGACCATCGATGCGATGGACCTTCTGTTCCGTAGCAAGGTAACAGGCTTTGGCATTATGAGTAGTGACAGCGATTTTACACCGCTGGCCATGCGCATAAGGCAGGAAGGGCTACCGGTATATGGTTTCGGGGGGACCAAGACGGCCGAGGCATTCCGTGCGGCTTGCACGAGGTTTATAGACGTAGATGCGCTGATACAGGCAAGCAATCAAGATAGCGGTGTGGAGAAAACTGATGGTAGAGCGGGCAAAGCAGAAAGTGGGACAGTAAGCGACGAATTGCTCAAGCTTTTGATAGATGCCTATCAAGCGAGTAAGCGGGATGCAGAAGGATATGCAAGCCTCTCCGAAGTGGGGAAGATTGCTGGAAACCGCTCCAGCTTCGATGTGCGCAACTACGGATTTTCACGGCTATCGGATATGTTCGAGAAAGTTCCCAATTTTAAGATCAAGCGCGAGGACAACGGGCATCTATCTGTGAGGCGGTTGAAGTAGATTTTCGGTGATTTTTGGGTGCGTCCGCTGCACCACTTAACCAACCTCACCTAGTCATCTTCTTATACGTCGTCTTGTGAGGCCGCGTAGCCCCCTCGCCTAGCCGGGCAATCTTATCCGCCTCATAGCTCTCAAAGTTACCTTCGAACCATTCAACATGGCTGTCACCCTCAAACGCCAAGATATGCGTCGCGAGGCGATCTAGGAAGAAGCGATCATGCGAGATGACAACGGCGCAGCCAGCGAAGCTTTCCAGCGCCTCTTCGAGCGCCGATAGCGTCTCGACATCGAGATCATTGGTCGGCTCATCGAGCAGCAGCACATTGCCGCCTTCTTTGAGCATCTTGGCGAGATGCACGCGGTTGCGTTCGCCGCCAGACAATTGCCCGACCTTCTTCTGCTGATCGGGGCCTTTGAAATTGAACGCGCCGACATAAGCCCGCGTCGGCGTTTCATGCTTGCCGAGCGTCATGAAATCCGCGCCGCCGGAAATTTCCTCCCAGACATTCTTGTTCGCATCAAGATCATCGCGGCTTTGATCGACAAAGCCGAGCTTAACGGTATCGCCAATATCCACTTCGCCGCTATCCGCCGTTTCCTGCCCGGTGATGAGCTTGAACAAGGTCGTCTTACCCGCCCCGTTGGGGCCGATGACACCGACGATGCCGCCGGGAGGAATCGAGAAAGAGAGATTTTCAAACAGGAGCTTATCTCCGTAAGCCTTGCTCACATTCTTCACCTCGATCACTTTGCTGCCAAGCCGTTCGGGTATCTGGATAACGATCTGCGCCTTGCCGGGCGTGCGATCCTCTTGCGCCTCAACCAATTGATCGAAGCTTTTGATACGCGCTTTGGATTTGGTCTGCCGCGCCTTCGGGCTTTGCCTAATCCAATCAAGCTCGTCCCGAATCGCTTTTTGCCGCCCCTTGTCCTCGCGCGCTTCCTGCTCAAGGCGCTTGGCCTTCTTTTCGAGATAGGTGGAATAGTTGCCCTCATAGACAAAATAGCGGCTGCGATCGAGTTCGAGAATCCAGCTCACCACATTATCTAGGAAATAGCGGTCGTGGGTTACGAGGATCACGTTGCCGCGGTAATCAACGAGATGTTTCTCAAGCCATGCAACGCTTTCTGCATCGAGATGGTTGGTTGGTTCATCAAGCAGCAAAATGTCGGGCTTCTCCAACAGAAGGCGCGTGAGCGCGACGCGGCGTTTTTCTCCGCCTGAAAGGTTGGTAACCGCGCTTTCGCCCGGCGGGCAGCGCAGCGCTTCCATTGCGATTTCAAGTTGATTGTCGAGCGTCCAGCCATCAACCGCGTCGATTTTTTCTTGAAGCTCCCCCATTTCCGCCATCAGGGCATCGAAATCGGCATCTTCCGGGGGGTCGCCCATGATCGTGGAAACCTCGTTGAAGCGCTCGACAAGGTCGGCCACTTCGCGAATACCGTCCATGACATTCTCTTTGACCGTCTTGTCTTCATCAAGCGCCGGCTCCTGCGGCAAATAACCCACCGTAATCCCGTCACCCGCCCAGGCTTCACCGACAAATTCGGTGTCGATCCCGGCCATGATTTTCATCAGTGTCGATTTGCCCGTTCCGTTCGGGCCGACGATGCCGATTTTTGCATCAGGATAAAATTGCAGATGAATGCCGTCGAGCACCGGCTTTTTTGCGCCGGGGAAGGTTTTGGTCAGACCCTTCATTACAAAGCTATATTGCGCGGCCATGATCGTCCTCATTTGTATAGCGGCGCAAACTCGCGTGCGCCCTAGTCTTTATCTGGCAAAGCCCCTAGCCCGAGCATCGCGGCCTCGCAAGGCGGGATTGCATTTATGGAAGTGCCAGCTAATGTCCCGCAAATGACATATATGACAAAATGCCTCGCAGCGTTTCTCGCGCTCTCGACAACCGCCACAACTCCAGCAATTGCCAATCCGGCTCAAGACGCACTCGAAGGCGATGATCTGGCATGGGATATCGTTGAGGGTCTGACTACCGAAATTGGTCCGCGCCAAGCTGGAACCGATGCAGAAGCGCGCGCACGCCTTTGGGCGTTGGCAAAATTGGAAGCGCTAGGCTTTGACAATGTGCGCAGCGAAGAATTCCAGATGAAAACCTGGGTGCGCGGTGAAGAAACCGCCGCCGTCACATCGCCCTTCCCGCAGAAAATGGCCATCACCGCACTCGGCAACAGTGCCAGCACAGGAGAATCGGGGCTAACGGCGCAGGTGCGCTATTTCCAGACACTTGCCGATCTCAAGGCAGTTCCCGATGGCAGCCTTGCGGGCAAGATAGCTTTTGTCAGCCATACAATGAAGCCTACGCAAAGCGGAGCAGGCTATGGCTTTGCTGGCCCGGTTCGCTGGTTTGGGCCAAGCATTGCATCGACCAAGGGCGCTGCAGCGATTGTTATCAAATCTGTGGGAACCGATCGTCATCGCAACCCTCACACCGGGGGCACCGGCTTTGCCGAGGGCGTGAAGCCAATTCCTGCGGGCGCATTATCGATTCCCGACGCTGAAAATCTCGAACGCATGTTCTTGCGGGGCAAGCCGATCGAAATGACGGTTAAACTGACGCCCCGGGATATCGGGATGCAGACATCGGGCAATGTGATTGCCGAGGTGACCGGCAGCGACGCTTCTTTGCCTCCGATCATTATCGCTTGCCACCTTGATAGCTGGGATTTGGCGACCGGTGCGATTGATGATGGCGCTGGCTGTGCAATCATCACCGCCGCCGCGCTGCATGTGAAAAAGGCTGGTCAGCCCAAACGCACGATCCGGTTATTATGGGCAGGCGCCGAGGAAGTGGGTATCTGGGGTGCAAAGGCCTATGGAGAGAAGCATAAAAACGAACCGCATGGCCTCGCGATGGAATCAGATTTTGGCGCAGATCGCGTCTGGCAGGTGATTTTCAAACTTCCCGAAAGCGCAAAGAAGCTGAGCGATGAGATCACCACAGCTTTGGCACCGCTTGGTATTTTGCGCGGCCAAGGAGCGGCGCGCGGCGGGGCAGATATTGGCCCAATCATTGCGGCACAGAACACGGGAATCATTGATTTGCGGCAGGATGGCACACGCTATTTCGATCTGCACCACACGCCCGATGATACGCTCGACAAGATTGACAAAGCGCAGCTGAGACAGAATGTCGCCGCGTGGACAGCCGTGTTGCAGCTTGTTGCCAACTATGATGGTAAGTTGAAACCATGAGAATTCTACTTAGCTTTTGTCTAATCTCGCTAGCCGGTTGCTCAGAAGAGGCCCAAAAACCCAAAGCGGAAGCGCCGGTGACAACAGACGGCTCCGCACCCAGCAGCGAATTGGAAAGCGGGGCAAAGTCGATTGAAGAAGCCGCCGACAAGGCCGCCGCGCTGGTCGAGGCAGAAAGCCGCAAAGAAATTGAGGCCATGCGCCCGAAAGCCATTAATCTAGAAAATGCACCGCAATAATAGCGTTGGATAAAATGGTCGGGGAGACAAGATTCGAACTTGCGACCCCCTGTACCCAAAACAGGTGCGCTACCAGGCTGCGCCACTCCCCGACAATTTCATCCTCGCTGCATATATAGCAGCAAACCAGCATTCGTTTCCTCGTCCATCAAGGCCGTTAATGGTGGGCCCGGAGGGACTCGAACCCCCGACCTAGCCGTTATGAGCGGCCAGCTCTAACCAGCTGAGCTACAGGCCCTTCATTAGAAGGCTTTTAAGAGGCTCGAACGCCGAGGCGCCCGATAGCCCAAGCCTTTCGCAAAGCCAAGCGCAAATATGCGCTTTGGCCAAAATTAGCCGACAAGTGCTGCAATTTGTTCGACCGAAACCGGCGAAACACTGCGCATTGCAAGGTGAGCATAAACGCCTTTCCACCAATCATAAAGCAATTCCAGTTCATCCTCGTCGCGAACATAGGGTGTATGCCCTACCGCAAGCGAAGGAGAGTGGAAGGAAAAATTCAGGATTGGAATGCCCTCTTCGAGCGCGCGGTCAATACCGGCAATGGCTTTATCCAGCGGAATGCCTTCGGGGGTTAACGCGATTCGCTCGACTAGGCCAGCACGCGACATGACCGCCCGCGACGTATCCGACACGAAACAGCGGGAGAACAGGGCATCCCCAGCGCTGCGCAGGCCGCCAGTGAACACGCTCGTTACCGGTAATTCAATCAGGTTGTCATCGATCCAATAGGGATTAACCGGCTTGCGTGAATAATCCGGCCCATGCTGACCGGCATAGTTGAAACGGGACCTTACCGAGGTATCGATCCGGATGCCTAGGTCCTTGAGGATTGCCGGCGTTTCTGCCCCGGCACCATAGCGCCCGGCGCGATAGATATCGGGCTGCGTTCCAAACTTCTCGGCTATTGCCTTGGTCAGCCTAGTCAGCTTCGCGCGTTCGAGCTCACCCGACAGGTTGCAGGCAAAGCTATTGCGAACCGAAACTTCCTCATCAAAAGGCGGATTAACCCATGGATGAAGCTGAACGCCGACCGATGCCTTTTTTGCCGAAACACACTCGCCAAGCAACTGAACCGCAGCAGGGTCCTGCACGATCGGCCAATCAACCAGATATGCCGGGATTATTCCGTAACTTTCGCAGAGCTTTTGAAAGCGATCAATCGCTGGAACATGGCTTAAACTATGCTGGTCGCGCGTAAATGGTCCTGCCCAGTCAAACTCTTCTTCGGTATCGACTGTAACCAGAAAACGCGGTCCGCCAAGCGGCGACGTGTCGAACGGCATACCGGCAATTTGCGGGGATGCAGAATTGCTATGAATTGCCGCTCCCTGCACCGCCATGCCTAACTACCTTTCAGTTCCCCTTGACCACACGCTACCATTGCGCGCTGCTGGCAGGGTCAATAGCAGCCTTTCATTGTCAAAGCGTAAATCGCCTTGCACTTTGCGGGCTAGATTGCGAACAAGGCGCAAAGAGAAACCCAGTCCAAGCAGTGGTGCATTGTCGCTGTCATCAACCGAGCCTGGCCCTGAACCTAGCAATTCCTCTTCGCCCATACCGCGGAGCTTATGTGGAAGTGAGAGGATGAAATGGTTTGTGGGCAGTCCGCCAACATCGGTATGGAAGCGGCCGCCAAGTTCCTCACCTTTTCTGCAACCGATGATGACAGCCGAAAGCAATCGCGAAAATATCCGCTCGGTCAATTCATTGTCCACTGCGAATGCCCGCACAGGCTCTGCTTTTGCCAAATTCAGCGTGACGCCCAGCTTCTCGCTCAACCCTGACAGCCTCTCCGAAAGCCGTGAAGCAAGCCAGTTACAGTCGGTAACACCAGCTTCGATGGCTAGGTGCCCGCTCTCCATTTTGCTTGCGGTTGCAAGATCGTCAAATCCCGAGAGCAATTTTTGCGCATCAGCCAATATGCTTTGCGCCAGAACACGGTAGTCGTGCGATACCGGGCCAAAAAGCTGCTGTTCGATAATTTCTGCAAAGCCGATAATTGCGCCGAGCGGCGTACGCAATTCATGGACAAGCTGCTGCAATTGTTCGCCTTGCACATTCGCTGATACCTTGATCTTTGGGCTTTCGGCGAGAGTCGGACGGCGCAGGATGCCGCGATAACCCTTAAACCGGCCACTTCGGGCATCGAAGAATGGGGCGGCATTAATCCGCCAATCGCCTTCGATGCTGGGCGATCCAACAAGGCGCATCCGTGCATTTTCAAGCGGCATGCGCTGGCGGAATGCGCTAGCCCCATAGGCGTCAGGCCCCGGCCCGTCGTCAAATGCGGGTTCCGCTATTCCGATACCAATAACCGCGGCACGCGGCACACCTTCTACCCAGCAAATTGTACCAAAATCATCGGTTTCGAAGCGGATTTCGTTTGCCAGCGGTGCTTTGTCGCGCTTTCCGCCTTCAAGCGGGAGTTGAGGCGCTTCCTCCGCTTCACGTTCTTGGCGTAGTTTCTCGATTCTTGCGACGATTTCGCCGATTTGTGTTGGTTCGGATCCTGCCTCATAAATTTTGCTTTTGTCTGCGGTAGGCACCGCGGCAATCTCGGCATCTGCTGCCGGCTGTGCAACCGCATAGGGCAAGGCGAAGTCAGCGGCTGACCATATCGCCAATGCTTTCTTGGTTCGAACTCCCAAATCTCGGCGATTGCGCAGGAAACCGCGTGCGCGCACCGGCAGATGCGGCACCAGGTCTGCCCATTCATCGTCATGTAACCGTGCTCCGGAGATTGCAGATGCGGCAATATCCGGCTCGTCGGCGGATAACAGCTGGACCAGCGGCGCGCTTCTTATCCTATCAAAAAGGTTGTTCACAGAAGATAACCTGTCTTCATGCTTTGTTGCCGAAATCAAAATCCGCGCTTGCTTGAGCCCTCTGGAAACATCTTCAATTGGAAAGTTCCCGGGATCCTGGGCGAGGATGTCAATCAACTGCCGCCACTGTGTTGACGCAGAAATCTTATCGTCTGCCGCGGTACGAAGGGCAGTATCTAGGCGATCATCGAAGCGCAAAAACTCGGACTTTCCGGTCGGTGTGTTAACTCATGATTTTCAAGTTTTAGTAACCCCTTGGCACAGATCGCGGAAGGTACAAATTTGCTACGTCACACTATGGGACAATTGCAATTTGCTATAATATAATTATACGTTCGAACGAAATTGGGGACGGAAATATCAATCTTATGGCAAATTTGAACCTAGATGCGATAGATATGAAGCTATTGGAGGAGTTGCAGGCAAATGGCCGGGTCACTAACGTCGACCTAGCCGCGAAGGTAGGGCTAACCGCTCCGCCCTGCTTGCGCCGCATGCGCGCGCTTGAACAGTCGGGAATCATTCGGTCTTACCATGCAGATGTAAACCCGGTCGCACTTGGATACACGATCACCGTCTTCGCGATGGTCAGCCTGAAAAGTCAGGCGGAGGAAGATTTACGCGCCTTTGAAGCACATATCGGTGACATACCCGATATTCGCGAATGCTATATGCTGAATGGCGAAATAGACTTTATTTTGAAGATTGTATCAAAAGACCTTCAGGCTTTTCAGGAACTACTCACATCGCATCTGACTTCGGCGCCAAATGTCAGCAGCGTTAAAACGTCGCTGACCATTCGGACAGCCAAAGACGAACCAGGCGTGCCAATTAGCACGCCCGATTAATTCAACTGACAAACGATTAGCTTTCCGGCGCTGCCTCGGTAACAGGAGCAGCCGGTTCCGCAGGCGCTGCTGGCGGGTTCAGCTTATGCTCGATAAAGATGATCCAATATTCCGATACCGCTTTCCGGTTAGCGCTGGAAGTCTTAGCAAATTCAGCTTTCGCCCGAGCTAGATCACCTTGCCCAAAGAGGGCCATCGCCAAATGCATTTGCGCGCGATCAGTTTGATCAACGCCGTCATTCCCGGCGATACCGCCCTTGGCCAACGCGGCCTCGTACATTTTTTGGGCGCGGCCATATTCATTGAATGAGAGCAGGGCATCGCCTGTGAGCATTGCCAGATAGCCTCTGGAGCTTGCATTTGCTTCTCTTTCATCCTGATCCCAACCGCCGCGTAGTCCAGCTACCCGGCCCTTCGCATCATTATATATCTCAGAGAATGTGACTTCGCTTTTCGAGATTACGCCGCTGGCAAACCCTTCTTCCAGCACTGCGGCCACTTCGGCGGGATAGCGCCTTGAATCAACAACTTCTGCATATTCGGAATATTGCTGCCTGTATCCCAATGCACCGGCAGCACGTACCAATCTCACCAGGTCGGCTGTTTCTTGCACACCCAAATTGGAGTTGCGCTGAAATAACAGCAACGCATCACGCCAGTAAACGTCGCTCGGAACGCGCTTCAACACTGCCTTGTAGGCCTTGTTGATCAGCGCCGGTTTGCGAGAACGGCGGGAGTTGGCAACCAGCTGGTCGTAAAGGTCTTTTCTAAGTCCACCACCTTTGGCCGCATTTGCGTCAATAGCAATTACCAACCAGTCGACCGACTTTTCATAATTCTTGCTAAGCGTATAGGAATTAGCGAGATTTACCTCGATATCACCTCGTCGCAAGCCGTGTTCATAGGCCTTTTCAAACGATGCAGCCGCCAATGAATAATCCTTTAGGTCGTTGTAATAAGCAGCGCCTTTTTCATAGTGATATAGAGGAATTTTGGCAGCGGGAATCAATGGACTCGCCATCATCCGATCGAGCCCTTCGATCTCAAGTACAGGATCCTTGAATTTTTTGCCTACACTAAACATGAGGCTGCCCAGCATATAGCCGTCGTCATCCTTGGAAACAGCTGCCTTCAGGCCTGGTATCGCGGCTTTTGATGCGGCTTCGTCATCAGCAAGGAATGATTTAACTGCCTCGTTGTAGACTTTGCTAAACTCCTTGGAAGGCTTGGTTTTCACTTCGGCATCTTGCGCGGTTGCCACGGGAGCCGTGACCATTGAAACAGATGCTATACCGAGCAGCAGCGCTGCGGTCGCAGATGAAAGAAGCTTCATAAATTCCTCCAGAAAATCCGGATTTGCTATCCGGCAATAATTATTGATCCATTTGATGCATAGCCAAATTAGCTACCCTTGGGCAAGCTTGTAGCCGAATGATACTGAATTGAGGTTGAATGGACTTGTAAAGTGGCCGTCTCCGCTGGTCCGCACACGGAAATTTGAGCCTGCTATTTGTTGGATAAATTATACCCGTTCGCTGGCGCTAAACACCAGACGATTCCTGGCGGATATTCAACTGATAAAACAAAGAAACATCGCGCCGCTGCCCGTATTATATTTGCCTGTGGATAAATTGTCGAAAAGCCCAATTTTCGCCGCTAATTTGCTGGTATGCATGCCCGCATTAGGCTAACCTTGCCGGGACAAATCCAGACTTGAGGACAAGCCCCCGTGAGCGACGAACCGACCACTCCCGATCCATCCGATATTGCGCCTGTAGATATCGTTGACGAAATGAAGACGAGCTATCTCGACTATGCCATGTCTGTGATCGTTAGCCGCGCACTGCCCGATGTTCGTGACGGTCTGAAACCTGTGCATCGCCGGATCCTCTTTGCCAGCCAGGAAGGCGGTTTTGTTGCCGGGCGCGCCTATCGCAAATCAGCCAAAATCGTTGGCGACGTGATGGGTAACTATCACCCGCATGGTGACAGCGCGATTTATGACGCCTTGGCACGGATGACGCAAGATTGGTCGATGCGGGTGCCGCTGATCGATGGCCAAGGTAACTTTGGTTCGATGGACCCCGATCCGCCAGCTTCGATGCGTTATACCGAAGCGCGGCTTGCAAAGGTTGCAAATAGTATCCTTGCCGATCTCGACAAAGATACCGTCGATTTTCAACCCAACTATGATGGCAGCCGTGAAGAGCCCACCGTTCTCCCTGCCCGCTTCCCCAACCTATTGGTTAATGGCGCGGGCGGTATCGCGGTCGGCATGGCGACGAATATACCGCCGCATAATCTGGGCGAAGTCATCGCCGCAGCGCTCGCCTATATCGACAATCCGGCGATCAGCATTGATGAATTGATCGAAATAATTCCGGCACCCGATTTCCCCACCGGCCCGCTAATTATGGGGAAAGGCGGCGCACAATCCGCATATCGTGACGGCAAGGGTTCGATCATGATGCGCGCGCGACACGAGATCGAGGAAGGGCGCGGAGATCGCCAATCCATCGTGCTGACGTCCATTCCCTTTCAGGTTGGCAAATCGGGCTTGGTCGAAAAGATCGCAGAAGCGGCCAAAGACAAGCGGATCGAGGGCGTTTCCGACATTCGCGATGAATCGAGCAGAAAAGGCGTGCGCGTCGTCATCGATCTGAAGCGCGATGCAACGCCCGAAGTTGTGCTTAACCAGCTTTGGCGGCACACGTCGGCTCAGGCCAGTTTCCCGGCTAATATGCTGGCGATTCGCGGCGGGCGGCCTGAAGTTCTTAACCTGCGGGACTTTATCGAAGCATTTATCCAGTTTCGCGAAGAGGTCATCACGCGCCGGACCAAATATGAGCTGAATAAGGCGCGTGACCGCGCGCATATCTTGCTCGGCCTTGTCGTTGCGGTTAGCAATATGGACGAGGTTGTACGGATTATCCGGGGCTCAGCAAGCCCCGCGGACGCTCGCGCTGCATTGCTCGAACGCGAATGGCCGATTGCTGAAATCGCGCCCTATATCAAACTTGTCGAGGCAATAGAGACCGAGATTACCGGAGACAGCTACAAGCTCTCCGAACTGCAGGTTCGCGCCATACTCGAATTGCGCTTACATCGTTTGACGGCGCTTGGCCGAGACGAAATTGGCAAGGAACTAAAAGAACTTGCCGTTGATATCGAAGAGTTTCTCGCGGTTCTGGGTGACCGTGTAAAACTCTATGCCGTTATGCGTGAAGAGCTTGAGGCAATTCGCGATGAATTCGCCACGCCGCGTCTTTGTGAAATAACCGCTAGCTGGGACGGCCTTGACGATGAAGACCTTATGGAGCGCGAGGAGATGGTCGTCACCGTCACCCATGGCGGTTATATCAAACGCACCCCGCTGGCGACATTCCGCGCACAAAACCGCGGCGGCAAAGGCCGTGCCGGAATGGCGACCAAGGAAGAAGATGTCGTTATCGAAATGTTCGTGACGTCAACGCATACTCCGGTTCTGTTCTTCTCAAATGCTGGCCGTGTCTACCGCCTGAAGGTCTGGAAACTGCCCGAAGGTGGACCTCAAACCAAAGGGCGGCCGATGGTCAACCTGCTGCCGCTCGGTGAAGATGAATATATCACCAACGTCCTACCGCTACCGGAAAACGAGGAAGAATGGGCTGATCTCAACATCGTCTTCGCCACTGCTCGGGGTATGGTGCGCCGCAACAGCATGGATGCCTTCACCAATGTGCCAAGCAACGGCAAGATTGCGATGGGCTTTGTCGAAGGCAAAAATGACCGGTTGATCGGTGTTCGCCTGCTTAATGAGGATGACGATGTGCTGCTGGCGAGCCGCCTTGGCAAGGCGATCCGCTTTGCCGCCAAGGATGCCCGCGAAACCAAGGCGCGTACCGGCATCGGTGTGCGCGGAATGAAGCTAAAGGGCGATGATGAGGTTATCTCGCTTTCCATTCTTGGCAGCACTGGAACGACGGCCGAGGAGCGTGAGGATTATCTACGCTTCGCTCCGTGGAAAGCCGAGAAGGAAGGTGAGCCAACGATGTCCGCCGAACGCTTTGCCGAGCTGGATGAGCGCGGGGAATATATCCTCACTATCTGCGCCAATGGCTTTGGTAAAATGTCGTCCGCTTATGAATATCGCCGCATAGGCCGCGGCGGACAGGGCGTAACGAATATCGATAATATCAAGCGGAATGGCCCGGTTGTCGCCAGCTTCCCGGCGACAAAGGGCGACCAGCTCATGCTCGTTACAGATCAAGCCAAGCTAATCCGCACACCGCTTGAGAGCTTGCGTGTCATTGGCCGTAGCTCTGCCGGCGTTAAACTATTTGATGTGGGCAAAGGCGAACACGTCGTCAGTGCGGCCAAAATTGAAGAGAGCGACGAAGACGAAGATATCGTTGAGGAAGGCGATATCGAGACCGGCGGAACTGCGGAAGGCGAGGACGCTGCGGAGGCCAGCGAAACTGCAAAAAACGTTCCTGACGAGCCAACCGCGCCTGATGGCGATTGAGGTCGACCCGTCCGGTCAGGCCTGCGGGGCTTGGGTGTCAGGCGTTGATCTTGCCGGCCCGCTGACGGCAAAAGAGATCGCTGATATCCGCGCAGCCTGGTTGACATATCATGTGCTTTCCTTCCCCGATCAAGCGATATCGGATGATGACCTGGAGCGCTTCACGCAGTATTTTGGCAGCTTTGGCGATGACCCGTTTTTCGATCCTATTCCAGGACGGCAAAATATCGCCGCGATCCTGCGCGAGGCGGATGAACAAAGCCCGCTCTTTGCCGAAAACTGGCATAGCGACTGGAGCTTTCAAGCCCGCCCGCCCGCTGGCACCTGTTTGATGGCCGTTGATATCCCCCCGGTTGGCGGAGATACGCTATTTGCCAACCAACATTCCGCGCTGGACGCCATGCCGGCCGATATGCGTGCAAAATACGAATCGTTGGTGGCCATTCACAGCGCGCGGCTCGCATACGCCCCGGACGGTGCCTATGGGAAAGAGGATAAAGGCCGCAGCATGGCTATCCGCCCAGACGAAACGGCGAGCAAAACACAGCTTCACTCGTTGGTCCGCGCCCATCCGGAAACCGGAAGGCTCGGCCTGTTTAGCTGCATGGGCTATATTATCGGTATCGAGGGGATGGAGCAGGAGAAGGCGCTGCCCTTGCTAACCGAATTATACGCCTGGCAGAGCAAAGGTGAATTTGTCTACCGTCACCAATGGCAGCCCGGCATGCTTATTATGTGGGACAACCGGTCTGTGTTGCATAAGGCGACGGGCGGGTATGATGGCCACCGGCGTGAATTACACCGCACCACTATTGCGGCATACACCGGGGCCTCGGCCAGCGCCTCAATGGCGGCCTAAATCTTCACTGCATCCTCTGTGTCGCCGACATGATGCCCGCGCTTTACCAAGGTTTGGACGACGCCAGTCGCAATCATTACCATCCCGACATAATAGAGATACCATATTGCCGGATTGATAATCGGCATCCGCACCCCCTGCCCCTCGCGTGCAAAGATCAGCAAATCAGAAATAACGAAGAGCATAGCTCCAATTCCCACGCGGTATCGTGGGAAATTGCTGCTCCACGCCATCGCTGCCATGGCCGCCAGCAGCAGCGTGTATCCAGCAGCTAGACCGCCGGCAAGCTGATAGGCGATCAGCGGCGCCAATATTATTACGGTCAATGCTAGAAATTTTTGGCTGAATGCCGTCTTGTCCCGGCGGTTCCGGCCATAGAGCCATATCGCAGCAAGATGAGATAGGCCAAATGCTATCGCACCCAGCTCAAGGCTAATTTCGACCAATCCATCACCCATTGAACACAGAGCCAATATCACGGCGAGTATCGCAAACTCACCAGAATGATGCCTTCGCAGTGCATAAGGAATCAGCAAGGCCAGCGGGAGCATCTTCCAAATGATTTCAAAAGTACCGGGAATATTTAGAAGCGAAGATGCCGGATAGGTTAACCCGAATGCTAGGCTGGCCAGCAGCCAAGGCCGTTTATGTGCCAAATCCTGTGCCATATATACCCCCTGCTACGGCTTGTTTACTTTCGCATATTCGGCGCAAAGCTAACGCGGCCTATCTCCTTGATTGCCCTGCCCGATCGTCTGCCTTCTACCAACTCATAGCCCATAAGCGCAAAAACACGTTTCCCCAAGAATATTGGCCGCGCATTGCCATACCAGTCGACACAGGACGCCTGACAAGCATCGTCTACGGCATTCGCTGCCCGTGCTTCGAGCTCTCCGGCAAGGCGGAAACGTCCATCACGACGGCTCAGGAAAACGATGGCCGATCCGTTACCAAGAAAACGTCTCACTGTGCGTTTTAACTCTCTGGAAACGGGAAGGCCCAGCAAACCCGATGCGGGGTCCCGACTATCGGGTTTGAAGAAAAACCCATGGCTGCGGCTCTCGCCTTCGCTGGCTGCGGGAAGCTTGAATGTGTCGCCTCGTCTACTGCCCTGCCCCAGTTCGATACTGCTAAAGCCAAGCGCATCATCGTCATCGCTGCCGACGACCAAAGCATCGTCACCCATCGCTTCTATGCGGTCAACCCCGTGGGGAACGCTTACCCTACTCACCTTACCGCCTCGCAGTGGAACGGTGAAGACAGTCATTCGTCCTGCTTGTTCCTGCCATTCTCCGGCGGCATAGACTAGGTTGTTGCCGATGAAGCGGTTGCGGAATGACCAGTCGTCCTCGCTTGTTCTGGGCAATGGCCGATATTGCCCAGGACGCGCCGTGCCAGAACCATCGCCAAATTCGGATAATGGCAAACGCAAGAGCGCGACATCGCCTTGGCTGATTTCTGGTCGCCACATGCCATCGCCGCCGCTATCCGAACGGACCACAACATTCAGCATATTGGCGCGCCTGTCTTCTTTGAATGAAAATTGATCGATCGGCCCGCCAAGGGTCATCACCGCGCTAGGCGCTTCGCCATTTAACGGCATCCGGTATAGGATAGAGCTCTTCTTACGGTCCTTCGAGACGAAGCTATTCGTGACCCAGATATATACCGCCCGGCCTGAAACATAGAAGGTTCGCGCATTAGCGCCCATCAACACATTTGCCGAACAATTCAGGTTTGCCGCCGTCAGATCACAAGTGGTGACGCTATGGAAAGTATCAACAATGCCATTCTGATCGCCGCGCACGGATTCTGCTACATAGACCTCGGTTGGCGATGATATTGTACTGAATTTTTTATCTTTTTTTCCATCCCACCGCCGGATACTGGGCAATTGCTTCTCCCAGTTCTCCTGCCAGAAAGGAATGGGAGTGTAGAAAATTAGCTTGTTGCCGAGCAACCGAGACGCGTAGTTTCTCGATGAATAATAATCGTTGGATTTCAGATGATAGCTGTCTTTGTAGGTCAGACTTCCGTCTTCGCCTATAATGAAGCGGTTCACCTCCGTGCCGCCGCGCGCATAGCTATAACCAACGACGATCACCTGATTGCCGGAGATCAGCATTTCATCATACCATGCGCCGCGCCCGCTTTCGCCCGGCGGGAAGGCATTGATCTGGCCGACAGGTTTCATCGAATGATCGGCGACCGACACGGTAAACAGCCGCCCGCGCCGAAGGATGATCAGATAGTCGCCATAATTTTTGACGATACCGCCTTCGTCAACGTCTGCTTCCTGACGGTTGGTTATATTTTCGGATCTTTTGGTAGCTGTTACAACTATCTGATCCGCCAATGCTCCTTGAACCGCATATTGCCGTAATCCGACGCGTTTCCTGCTTGAAATAAACTTCTGTAACTCCGCCTTGGATTTGAATGCCGTTAAGTGACTGCTGCGGGGTTGAGCGGCTTCGGGCTGTGACGCCGGCGTAGAAGCACAAGCGGAGAGACCGGCATAGAATAAGCAAAGAGCCGTAAAGCCTGCGGACTTGATCATGAACCTCTCCCTCGGCGCGGTGTATAGCAGCATCACATTATATTTGCTGCATGAATTGCAGATTAAGCGAACAGATTTGCTCCACACGAAAATAGGTGAAATTCCCTGTCGCTTCGCTATAGCTGCGCTCCCCAAAAACCTTCAGGCGAGAATATCAGTTGAGCGAGTATCAGGTTCATATTATCGGCGGCGGCCTAGCAGGCTGTGAGGCGGCATGGCAGCTTGGCAAACGCGGGATAAAGGTCAAGCTGTCGGAGATGCGCGGAAGCGGCGAAATGACGCCTGCACACCAGACCGACGGGCTAGCGGAATTGGTTTGCTCAAACAGCTTTCGTTCCGATGATGCGGAAAACAATGCGGTTGGCCTTTTGCATCAGGAGATGCGCGATCTGGGCTCGGTCATTATGGAAGCCGCTGACGAAGCAAAGGTTCCAGCGGGTTCGGCCCTAGCAGTAGACCGAGATATTTTCTCTGATATTGTTCAAAAACGTTTGGAAGATAATGGTAATATTGAAATATCTCGCGAACGCGTTGATGGTTTTTCAAGCGAAGGCCACACGATTGTTGCGACCGGGCCTTTGACCGCAAGCGGCCTTGCGGACAGTATTATTGAGATTACCGGACAGGACAGGCTGGCCTTTTTTGACGCCATTGCGCCGATCATCCACCATCACAGTATCGACCTTGATACCGCTTGGTATCAATCGCGCTGGGACAAGGGCGATGGCAAGGATTACATAAACTGCCCGATGAATGAGGAGCAATATAAGGCGTTCCATCAGGGGCTTCTCGATTCCGAAAAAGGCGAATTTCGCGAATGGGAGAAAAACACACCCTATTTCGAAGGCTGCATGCCGATAGAGATCATGGCATCACGCGGCCTCGACACGCTGCGTTTCGGGCCCATGAAGCCGGTGGGCCTTACCGATCCTGCTACCGGGAGGCGCGCGCATGCGGTGGTTCAGCTGCGTCAGGACAACAAACAAGCTACTTTGTGGAACATGGTCGGTTTCCAGACCAAGATGAAATATGGCGCACAAACGGAGCTTCTCCGCATGATACCCGGCCTGGAAAATGCCGAATTTGCGAGGCTCGGCGGGATGCATCGCAATACCTTCATCCGCTCGCCGGTGCTGCTTGATCGCCAACTGCGGCTCAAAAAAGCTCCACATATCCGCTTTGCCGGGCAGATTACCGGCTGCGAGGGTTATGTCGAAAGTTCTGCCGTCGGCCTGATCGCGGGCATAATGACCGCTGCGGAATTGTCAGGAGAGAATATCGCTCCTCCACCGCCAACGACCTCGCTGGGGGCGTTGCTCGGCCATATCACCGGTGATGCGCATGGGAATGACTATCAGCCGATGAATGTCAATTTCGGGCTTTTCACGCCGCTTGCAGTCAAAATACACAAAAAAGCGCGCAAGCAGGCGATGACCACCCGCGCGCGCGCAGCGATGGCGGAGTGGCGTCAGACGAACGCATTGTAGCGGCGAGCAGCATTAGCACCGACAACGCCGTTTTTTACGGCGTTTCGGGCGCGTGGTGGCAAATTCCTTCCGAGTCAGCCTTCCATCCCGGTTGCCGTCCGCGCCGCGAAACCGGCCGCTGGTCCTTGTAGCCCATTCTTCGAACGTCAGCAGGTTGTTGCCGTCGCGGTCGAGCTTTTTGAACGCCTTGGTTCGGCTAGACATAAGCTCGATGCGTGTGATCAGATCGTTGCGATCTTTGTCATAGCGATTGAACCGGCGCTCTTCCCGGCTCGCTTTAGCTGCTTTTGGCGGCTTGGGCGGGGCGGGCCCGTATGCCTGCGCGCCCGGGCTTGCTTCGGGAAGTGAAATCTCTACCGGCACATCAGGCGGCGGAGGCGCGGGAATTTCTACCTTCTGGTTGGCGCGGCCCTGCCATAGCCAGAGGCCTCCGCTCAGCAATATTGCGGCAATCACGCCGCCTATCAAATATCTACGCATTGGGCTTTCTCCTGCTAGAATAGCCCAACCAGCAGGAACCTCGGGCAAAAGGCCCGGTAGCTCTGACGTCAATTCACCATGCTATTACATTCCCGTCAAGCCGTGCCACAAAAGCCGGACGCCAGAAAAACCACCGCCGCCATAATATTGCTGCCTCGCGGCCATCGACAGGATTGATAGGCCCCTAGCCTCTCGCGGCAATCTGGCGGCCTTGGACACGCTGCCTATTGCGGACTTTATATCGGTATCGCTGCGATAACCAAGCTCGCACAATGCCCATATTTTGCCATGATCGAATACCGGCGCAATCGAGGTTTGCCCCCACACTTTGGCCATATGCAGAAAGATTCCATCAGAACGCAGCCGTGCATGCTCGATCAAGATATCGCGGCTCCACACCTCGTTCGCCAGCAGAATATCCCAGGAATCGATAATGGCGGCGAGCGCTGACTCAAGACTTCCCTTGCCCAGTTTTTCGGCGATGACGGCTAGCTCGGCAATTGACGGCTCGCCTTTTGGCCAAGCATCGAGATCGCTAGCGATGACGTCTCGCCACCATGCCATCCGCATCTGGCCGATGACGACTTCACTGCCGCGCAAGACAATTTGCCCAAGCCTGACGTCAAATTTCAGCAAAGCCTCCAACAATGCCTTCGCGTCGCCTTTGAAATAGGTGATCGCCAGCCTTTTTGGCGGGTCAAGCGGATCGTCTTCTAGATTCATTGCGCAACTGCCTGACGGATTTGAGCCAGAAATCAAGGTAAACAAAGCGGTAACCAATGATCTTCAAGGCCTGCTTACCAAAATACGCGTAAATGGAACTCTGAAATTCGTATACGCAACAGGGGCTCGACCAATATGGCCGAAGATAAGAACATGAAGAAAAGCCGCTTTCTCACACGCTTGATGAGAGATGAAGCCGGTAACGCTATCGCTATAATGGCGGCGGCGATTGTGCCGATCATCGGCCTGGTTGGCGGCGGCGTTGACGTTAGCCGCATGTATCTAGTCAAAGCAAAGCTGCAAGCTGCATGTGATGCCGGCTCGCTGATGGGCCGCCGCACGATGGGCGGCGGCGCTTGGAACGACGATAGCGGCAAGGCAGATGCAGCGGCGAAAGAATTGTTCGACGCCAACTTCAAATCAGGCGCTTATGGCACCGAGTCCTTGCAGCGTAGCTTTACCGAAGCTGCTGGCAACGTAACCGGCACGGCTTCCGCTGTGGTTCCAATGGCGTTGATGCAAGTATTTGGCATCACCGACCGCACGATGAGCATTACTTGCGAATCAGAGCTTCGTATCCCCAGCACGGACGTGATGTTTGTGCTCGATACAACCGGCTCAATGAACTGTCCGATTGCCTCGTCATCCTGCGGCAACAACGGCAATGTCGAAGCATCGAACGCCAAAATGAAGGGCCTGCGTACCGCGGTCCGGTGTTTCTATGAATCGCTGGCGAAGGAAAATATCACTGCCTCATCGGCTGCAGATTGCGGTGAAAGCGCTGATCCGTCCGGCGGGGTCTCAGCCGATGTGCGTTTGCGCTTCGGTTTTGTTCCCTATTCGGTGAATGTGAATGTCGGTAAATTGCTACCTCTGGACTATATGGCCGACAGTTGGTCATACCAGTCACGCGAAGCAATATACGACACTTCGGGCAGCGGCAGCGGCTACAACCCCGTTTATGGTGATGAAAGCGACCTTACCCAATCAGGGTCATCTTCAAACAACACCGGCAACGGGAGCTGGATCGATCGCCCATGGGGCCAAAATTTGGCACCTACAACGGGCGGTTACTGGGCCTGGGCATTCTGGGCGAGTAACTCTAACCAGTGCAATGTTACGCTACCGCCAGATATCTATGATTCATACACCGGCACAGCCAATGTAATTTCTCAAAACCCTGATCCGGTGACTTATCCCGATAGCGAGGTGACGCGGACATATGAGCGTACCGACGGTGAAGTTACCTATGAATATCGGTATAAATTCTACAGCTATTGGTGGGGCAAAATTTGCCGCCTCCAGCGCCGGTCGACCGATCAGAGCGAGACCACCTATACCTTTACGTCAACGCAGCCCATCACTTGGGAAGCAGATCAAAACTTCCTGCGGTGGGACTATAAAAAAGTGGCGTTTGATGTAAGCGCGCTCAAAGATACCAATAACAACGCCTGGAAGCAGAGTTTGACCCTGCCGCTCGGCAACGATGGAACAGGCAAAACAATCAACTGGAACGGTTGCATCGAAGAACGCAAAACTCAGCGCGTGAATGATAGCAACCCGTCGGATAATTGGGATCCAATTCCGGCCGGTGCGATTGACATGGATATCGATCGCACACCGGATGTTAGCGATACTGATACGCAATGGGGCCCTATGCTCGGCCAGGCGGTTTACCGTCGCAATAATAGCTCGGGCAACTGGACTACATCGACCCGGTCACGAACCGATAACAGCCATTGGGGACAGCCCAATGAATATTGTCCTTCGGAAGCTACCACTTACAAGGAATGGACTCCGGCCAACTTCTCTGCCGAGCTCGATAAATTCAACGCGATAGGTAACACTTATCACGATATCGGCCTGCTTTGGGGGGCGCGCCTTATGTCACCAACGGGCATATTCAGCGCAACCACCAACGATGATCCTAACGTTGTACGCCATATGGTGTTCATGACTGATGGTAAAACTCAGTCGAATGGTAGCGACCTGTCCGCCTATGGCCTCAATTGGTGGGATCGCCGGCAAAATGACGGAACATCGGGGCCTAGTAGCGCCTGGCTGATCAGCAATATTGACGGCCGATCGCAGGCAGTGTGCAAATGGATCCGCGACAATAACATCACCTTGTGGGTGATATCCTACGGCGATGTCAACGCGGCAACCGATACCGCTCTGAAGGCATGCGTCGATAACAACAATGATCGGTTCTTTAAGGCTACTGACACGGCAACGCTCATAGCCAACTTCAAATCGATCGCCGAATCAATCTCCGCACTTCGTCTGACAAGTTGAGGGAAATATGACAAAAATTCAAAAACTCATAACACTTGCCAGAGACAATTCCGGCGTATCCGTGGTCGAATTCGGGATGATTGCTCCGGCGCTCATTTTGATGATCATCGGCGCGATGGATGTCGGGCATACATTGTATATGCGCACTGTAATCAATGGCGCGTTGCAGGATGCCGGACGCAGCTCATCGCTCGAAGGCTCAGCGGTAACCAGTGAACAATCGAGAATTGACAACAACATCAAGCGGATTATCCGTAAACTGGCTCCCAACGCCGGGGTGACAGTCAACCGTCGCTATTACAAAACCTTTTCGGATGCAGCCCTTGCTGAAGCCGAGAGTTGGACCGATGACAATGACAATAACACCTGCGACAATAACGAACCCTATGTCGATGAAAATAACAACGAAGCCTGGGATGCAGATGGCGGGAATAACGGTCAGGGCGGCGCACGCGATATCGTTATCATCACCGCCACGGTAAACTATGAACGCCTCTTCCCGATGGCTGGCCTGCTTGGGCTGTCAGATGACGTCTCGTTCACCTCAGACTCTATCCTCGCGAACCAGCCCTATGGTGAGCAACAGCTATATGGCACGGCAGTGGTAAGGAATTGCTCATGATAAATGCACCGAAAAAGAGGCGGTCATTCAGAACATTTCTGAAACGTCTGAAAAATGACAATAGCGGGCTTGCGCTTGTCGAATTTGCGATCTCGCTTCCCTTTTTCATGGGGTTAACGATTGGCGGCTTTGAAGTGGCCAGCTATTCGCTGACGCACATGCGGCTCAACCAGTTGACGATCAACACCGCAGATAGTGCTGCGCGTATGGGTGAAGGCAATCCGCTTCAGGCGAAGCGCATCACCGAATTGATGATCAATGATGTTTTTGCTGGCACCATTCGCGAAGGTGAAAGTGTCCTGCTTGGCGGCGACCATCCTTTCGTCGACCCAAGCACCGGTGAAATTGTCCTCCGCGGCAATGCCCGCATCATTGTATCAAGCGTTGAACCCGTTGCTGCTTTCGACCCGGATGACCCGCGTTACCGCATCCGCTGGCAGCGCTGCATTGGCCAGGCAAGCCGTTATACTTCCAACTTCGGAGACCCCGATACCGCGACATCGGAGGTCGCAATCGGCCCGGCGGGCAGGCAGGTCGCTCCGCCCGAAGGCGGCGCAATAATGTTCGTCGAGCTCCAGTATTTTTACCGGCCAGCCATTCTTAACGGATTTACCCGGTTGACCGATCGCACGATAACGCAAACGGCAGCAATGGTTGTTCGCGACGACCGCGATTATACGCAGATATTTAATCCGGAGAGTGTGAATATTTCCGATTGTGACGACGCGCCGATTACACCGCCAACGAGCTAAGCGAACTATCTACCGAGTGTTCGACGGCAAGCCGCAGCGATTTTTGTTGCATTGATAAGCGCGACTGCTTCCAGATTGGCGGCGTAAGGCATTGGCACATCTTCGTTGGTGACGCGCAGCACCGGCGCATCGAGATCGTCAAATCCCTCTTCCATGCAAAGGGCCAGAATTTCGCTGCCCACCGAACATGTTGCCCAGCCTTCCTCTGCAACGACGAGCCGGTTGGTTTTGGCAAGGCTTTCCAGCACCGCCGCTTTGTCGAGCGGGCGGATTGTGCGCAGGTCGATGACCTCCACATCAATGCCCTCACCTGCCAGCGTTTCTGCAGCTTCGAGCGCTAAACCAACACCGATAGAATAGCTTACTATCGTCACATCGGTGCCTTCACGCATGATCCGTGCCTTGCCAATTGGCAGCACGTAATCTTCGATTTCCGGAACATCAAAGCTGCGTCCATAGAGCAGTTCATTTTCAAGGAACACGACAGGGTCGCCGCTGCGGATAGCGGCTTTTAGCAGTCCTTTGGAATCAGCAGCATCATAGGGTGAAATTACAATCAAACCGGGGATGCTGGCATACCAGGGTGCATAGTTCTGGCTATGCTGCGCGCCAACACGCGACGCAGCTCCATTCGGCCCCCGGAACACGATCGGGCAACGCATCTGACCGCCGGACATATAGCCCGTTTTGGCTGCGCTGTTGATAATATGGTCTATCGCCTGCATCGCAAAGTTGAAGGTCATAAATTCGACTATCGGCCGCAATCCGCCCATCGCCGCTCCGGTGCCAATGCCGGCAAAGCCATATTCGGTAATCGGCGTGTCGATCACCCGTTTTCCGCCAAATTCGTCAAGCAACCCTTGAGTAACCTTGTAAGCGCCCTGATATTCCGCGACTTCTTCGCCCATCACGAAAATGCGGTCATCCTTGCGCATTTCTTCGGCCATCGCATCGCGCAATGCCTCGCGCACAGTTGTAGATCGCATCGCTGTGCCTTCGGGAATGGCCGGATCATTCGCTGGCTTGTTTGCAGGCGGCGGCGCTATTGCCTCCGGCGTGGCTACCGGTGATGGCTTTTCCTTTTCTGGCGAAGAAGCAGAAACAGCGGCGGCTTCTAGGGCTTCATCTTCACCAGCAATCATAGCGATAACGGTGCCTACCGCGACATTGTCGGTGCCTTCGGCAACCATAATCGATGCCACCGTGCCTTCATCAATGGCCTCAAATTCCATTGTCGCCTTGTCGGTTTCGATCTCGGCGAGAACATCACCGGCGGCAACTTGATCGCCTTCCTTGACCAGCCATTTGGCAAGCGTACCTTCTTCCATGGTCGGGGAAAGCGCGGGCATTTTCAGCTCAATTGCCATCAATAGCTCTCCACCAAAATATCTGTATAAAGCTCGGAAAGTTCCGGTTCCGGCGAATTCTCGGCAAAATCAGCAGCGGCATTCACCTTTGCGCGAATTTGCTTGTCGAGCGCTTTCAATTCTTCTTCCTTTACGCCGGCTTTTATCAATTCGGCCTTTAGCCCCTCGATGGGATCGCTCTTCTCGCGCACCGACTGCACTTCATCACGGCTGCGGTATTTGGCAGGATCTGACATGGAATGCCCGCGGTAGCGATAGGTTTTCATCTCAAGCAATACCGGCCCTTTGCCGGCGCGCACCCACTTCAACGCTTCTTCGGCCGCACCGCGCACCGCAAGAACATCCATACCGTCAACCTGTATACCGGGAATACGAAAACTCTCACCGCGCCTGAAGAGCTGATCTTCCGAAGATGCGCGGTTAACGCTCGTGCCCATGGCATACTGGTTATTTTCGATCACAAAAATGACCGGCAGCTTCCAAAGCTCCGCCATGTTGAAGCTTTCGTAGACTTGGCCCTGGTTTGCTGCGCCATCACCGAAATAAGCAAGGCAGACGCCGCCATCATCAGAATATTTATGCTTGAAGGCCAGGCCCGTTCCCAGAGAAACCTGCGCAGCTACTATGCCGTGGCCGCCATAAAAGCCATGTTCTACGCTGAACATATGCATCGAGCCACCCTTGCCACGCGAAATGCCGGCGGCGCGCCCGGTCAATTCTGCCATCACAATATTGGGGTCTATCCCGCATGCAAGCATATGGCCATGGTCACGGTAGCCTGTGATAACGCTATCCTTGCCCGGCTCAATCGCTGACTGCAGCCCGACGACAACAGCCTCTTGACCGATATAGAGATGGCAGAAACCACCGATAAGGCCAAGTCCGTAAAGCTGCCCGGCTTTTTCCTCGAAACGCCGGATAAGCAGCATCTCTTCGTAAAATGTGAATAGCTCTTTCTTGCCTGCCTTAAATATCTTCGGCGCACTTGGCCGTTCTCGGTCAGAGGCAATGTCAGCAGCGCTTGTGCCTGTTTTTCCGGCCTTTCGCGTTTTTGAAGATGTGTTCTTCTTCGGTGTTTTCGCCAAAGTTCAGTCCTTCAATGTTAAACGGCACAAACCGTTACGGAATTGCTGGCTTCCGACTAGTAAAGTTTCGACGGAATGAAAAGAGCAGTGCGAAGAAATTTGCGGTCTGGATACAGACTTAAGCCTGCATCACTTCATCGGCACAACAATCTCGTCAGGCGCGACCACGTTAAGCTCTTTACGTAGCAACTCACCAGCCAGATCGGGATCGACATTATCACGATCCAGCAGGCGTTGTTTGTTGCGCAAAGCGTCTCGTTCTTTTTCAAGCGTCGCGAGTTCCTTACTCCGTTCTTCCAGCGCGGCACGATAATCTGTCCAAGCTATGATCCCGGTCGGGCCGAGCAAAGCATAGGTCGCAATACCAAGCAGCGCGAGGAGAGACAATCCCGGCACAATGACCGATTTCATTATCGCAGGCCTTTTCCTGTGCTTTGCCATTGTTCAATAGCACCACAGAAAAATGAGTCGCGCAAGCTAAGCCCTCGCACCTCTCACGCGAAGATTGATGCGCCAGCGTAGCGCGCGGCACTGCCAAGCTCTTCCTCTATGCGGATGAGTTGGTTATATTTGGCAAGCCGGTCTGACCGCGCAAGACTGCCGGTCTTGATCTGCCCACAATTTGTGGCAACCGCCAAATCAGCGATGGTTGTATCCTCGGTTTCGCCCGACCGGTGCGAAATGACAGCGGTGTAGGAGGCGCGCTGCGCCATCGATACCGCAGCCAGTGTTTCCGTGAGCGTGCCGATCTGGTTGACTTTGACCAGTAGGCTGTTCGCCAAACCTTTCTCAATACCCATGGCAAGGCGCTTCGGGTTGGTTACGAACAGATCATCGCCAACCAGCTGAACCTTGTCGCCGATCATATCGGTAACCGCTTTCCAGCCTTCAAAGTCATCTTCGTTCATGCCGTCTTCAATCGAACTGATAGGATAGTCTTTGCAGAGCGCAGCTAGGTAATCAGCCATTTCCGCCGGGCTAAGCGACAGCCCCTCACCTGAAATTTCATATTTGCCGTCGCGGAAAAACTCGGTCGCCGCGCAGTCGAGGGCCAACACGACCTCGCTACCAACCTTAAAACCGGCCTTTTCAATCGATGCCATGATAAAATCCAGTGCATCGCGGGTCGACGCCAAGTCGGGGGCAAAGCCGCCTTCATCGCCAACCGCCGTCGCCAGCCCTTTCTCATGCAGGCTTTTCTTTAGCGTATGGAAAATTTCGCTGCCCCAACGAACCGCCTCGGCTATACTGTTGGCGCCAACAGGCATCACCATAAATTCCTGAAAATCAATTGGGTTATCAGCATGCTCGCCGCCATTGATGATATTCATCATCGGCACTGGCAGGAGATGCGCATTCACACCCCCAAGATAGCGATAGAGCGGCAATCCGCGCGCATCCGCAGCTGCTTTGGCCACCGCCATGCTCACGCCCAAAATAGCGTTGGCACCAAGCTTGCTCTTATTGTCGGTGCCATCCAGCGCAATCATCGCCGCGTCGATATCTTCCTGATCCTCTGCATCCAGGTCGAACAAAGCCTCGCGGATGGGGCCGTTGACCGCAGCAATGGCGTCTCGCACACCCTTGCCCAGATAACGCCCCTTGTCCCCGTCACGCTTCTCAACCGCTTCATAAGCGCCGGTAGATGCGCCTGAAGGAACAGCTGCACGCCCGAAGCTGCCATCGTCGAGCAGGATATCGACTTCAACTGTCGGATTGCCCCGGCTATCGAGAATTTCGCGTCCATGGATGTCGATAATGGCAGTCATGTCAGGCTCCTGATCGGGCTAGATAACCGCCGCCCTTTATCGTTCAAACCGGCATTTAGCAATTGGCGAGAGCCAGTTTTTCAAAAGAATTATCGCGATTTGCAACTTTTGACGAGGTGATATAGTTGAATAAGTCACCTGCCCGCATAATATTAAGACAAGACCCCGCCCCAAACAGGAGCAAATATATGGCCAAGACACCCAAAAAGAAACCTGCCGCTAAAGGCTCCGCCGCGAAAAACAAGGCAAAACCGGCAACGCGAAAAGCCACCGCAAAAAAAGCCCCCGCGAAAGCGCGCAAGGCGGCAGCGCCGAAAAAAGCAATAGCGAAAAAGGTGCCAGCACGCGGAAAGACGCAAACAACTGTCAAAGCGGAAGTGAATGATATCAAGTCGCGCGCAGGCGACGCTGCCCGCTCGGCTGCCGAACGCGGAAAGGATCGCGCCTCCGAAGCGATGGATAGCGTCGGCAAGATGATCCGTGATAGCGCAGAATCAATCGATGATAGCGTCGGTGAACAATATGGCGACTACGCCCGCAAAGCCGCCGATGCTGTCGAAGGTTTTGCCGGAAAGGTTGACCAGAAGGAAGTCGATGACATCGTCGATGATGCGCGCGAGTTTGTCCGCAAAAGCCCGGCGGTAGCGATTGGCGCAGCTGCTGCAATTGGTTTTGTGCTGATCCGCCTGCTCCGTTCGGGCCGCGACGAAACCTGATTTTGCTCGCCGGACGCAAAAGCCGCTTGGGTTTGGGCCTGCTGCGGCCTATGTCCCAAATATGCCAAAGGAAATAGCCGAAGCCACCGAAAATGATGAGGAAACCGGGGTTGCAAAGGCGCAGCTTGCAACGCTGGTATCAGATTTTCGTCAGCTCGCAGAGGCTGAAATCAAATATCTGAAGATGCGTGCGGCCTACAGCGGCAAGATCGCCAAATGGACCGGAATATATGTTGCGCTTGCCTTGTTCGCCGTCCTTTCAGCGTTCATCGGGCTGGTTATAGGCCTCCTGCTGTTCGCCGCGAGTTTGATCGGAATAGTTCCTGCAACTATTGTGATTGCTGCTTCCTTTTTGGGCCTAGCCTGGCTTGCCGCAACTTTGGCCCGGCGGAGCGCACAGAAACTGGTTTTTGGTGATGGTGAAAGCGAAGTAGATGATTGATCGCAGGGATATCATATCGCAAAACCTTGCTCGCAAGAATGCAAGGAAGGCGCTCCGCGAAGATGGTGCGACGGCGAAAATATTGCTGCACCCCTCGGCCATCTTCGGTCGCTGGAAACAGCGGCAAATATCACGAGCAGAGCGCGCTAAGGATGCGAGCGTCAGGGTCGTCAAGAAAAATGCACCGCTAATTGGAACAGCGGCCATCGCCGCCTTGTTATTTGCAGCAAGAAAGCCCATTTTACGGGCAGCTCGCAAATTACGGAACAAAGGATAGTGACATGAGTAGATTGGGCGATACCGCCAAGAATGCGAAAGCCAAGGCACAAGAAGGACTGTCCAGCGCGCGCGAAACCGGCGCAGCTGCCAAACGCAAAGCCGGCGAATATTATGACCGTGGCCGCGACGCTGCGGCGCGAGGCGCACAGAGTTCGAAGGACATGGCACATAAGGCCAAAGTTGCATCTGGCGAGACGATTGAGCGCAATCCGCTTGCCGCTGTCGTTGGCGGTTTGGCATTGGGCGCAATAATCGGAGCACTGCTTCCAAAGAGCGAACGCGAGCAAAAGGCCCTGGGGAAAACTGGTAAGAAGATGAATGACCGCGCAAAAAACGCCGCTAGTGCTGCAAAAGAAGCGGGCAAGGCGCGCATGGCCGAAGTTGGCCTAGATGCGGATAATGCCCGCGAACAGTTCAAGGATGTGTTCGGTAGGGCAACCGAAGCCGCCAAAGCTGCAGGCAAAGCGGCAACAGAGGCGGCACGTAAGGGGAAATAAGAAATGTCAAAACCAAAACTGCATCTTGTGTTTGGCGGGCGCGTATCGGATCCGCGATCGCTTGATTTCAACGATCTGGACAATATCGATTTGGTCGGTGTGTATCCGGACTATGAAGAAGCCGAAGAGGCTTGGCGCGGCGCCGCACAGCGCACCGTTGACGATGCCGAGATGAAATATGTCGTCGTTCATCTCCACAGACTGCTGGAACCGGTGCTTCCCTGATTGTTTAGGCGTTTCGGTATTTCAACCGGAGCAGCGGAAATGCCAGTAGTAAACCAGCTGCAAAACCACCAATATGCGACCATATCGCGATATTCATGCCAAAGTCTGGCGCGAGAAAACCAAACATCAAATTTAGCACAACCCAGCCCACCATTAAGGTCAGCGGCCGCGCGATCTTCGCTGGGATAGGCCCGATATCCTTGGCGTCCTTGTTCGGAAACAGCATGACATAGGCCGCAATAACCGCCGAGATAGCTCCGCTAGCGCCGATCGCGGGAATAGCGGATGCTGGCGCAGCAATAATTTCCGCAACCGCAGCAGCAATTATTCCAACCACGTAAAGCAACAGGAATAACCGCCAGCCATAAACACGCTCTACCATTCCGCCCATCAGCGTCAGCATCAGCATATTCACGAGAAGATGTCCGACCCCGCCATGCAGAAAGGCCGCAGTGAAGGGGGTTAGCCAAACGGGAAATAAAAACCCAGCGAAATTGCTATCTCCAGCGGTAAAGCGGGCTGGAAACAACCCGCCTGCAAAGACCGCGTTGCTCCAAAGCTGGTCCGATAGGAACAGCAATCCCAACGCGACATTTAGCGCCAGAAGCACTTTCGTTACAGGGCCCAGCTGAGCTTTCATATCAAGCTACCCGTCCGCATCGCTCAAACGAATTCGATCTTTTCGATCAGGTAAAATTTGTCGCCTGCAGGAACAGTAACTTCGACCTCGTCTTTGACCGAACGCCCGATAAGCGCCCGTGCAAGCGGGCTGTTGTAGCTGATCCGCCCACCGTTCGCGTCTGCTTCGGTTTCGCCGACAAGCTGATATTTTACCGGCTTATCATCTTCATCGAGTAACGTCACCGTCGCGCCGAACACCACCTTGTCACCCGACAGCGTAGTCGGATCAATGATCTGCGCCCGGCTGATTTTGTCCTCCATATCGCCAATCATAGCCTCAACCTGGCCCTGACGTTCTTTCGCAGCGTGATATTCGGCATTTTCCGAAAGATCTCCATGCGCGCGCGCAACCTCAATGGCATCAACGATAACGGGGCGCTCTTCGCGCAGCGTCTTCAAATCAGCTGCGAGATTGTCATAGCCGCCGGCCAATATAGGGAATTTTTCAACACTCACCATGAGTATTTCCTTCTAAAATAACAAAATTCTTCTTCCACGGGCTAACCAGATGGTCATCCGCTCTTGCAGTTTCAATAGTGTAGGAGAGATACTGCTCGTACTCAGTAATAGTCCTGTAGCGGGCAAACTTCAAGCGGCTGTTTTTGCAAGCTAGCAATCGCCTCCATCGCAGCAACACTTGCCGGAGCCGTGGTATATTGCGGAACCTTTTGGACTAGCGCGCTACGGCGGATCGATTCGCTGTCCATCAGGCTTTGCCAGCCTTCGGTGGTGTTGAATATCAGATCGATTTCACCATCGGTGATCAAATCAACAATATGCGGACGCCCCTGCGCTACCTTATTAACATGCTGAACTTGCAGCCCTTCATTAGTTAGATACTCCGCCGTGCCGCCCGTCGCCACCACATCAAAGCCAAGTTTTAGCGCACGTTTTACCGCAGGCAGGATGACTGGCTTGTCGCTGTCCTTCACCGATACGAACAATGTGCCTCCCAGCGGCATCGGCTGACCGGCACCGATCTGAGATTTGGCGAAGGCGACGGCGAATTCGCGGTCGATACCCATAACTTCGCCAGTTGATTTCATCTCGGGCGATAGCACCGGATCAACTCCGGGGAAGCGCGCGAAGGGGAATACGGCCTCTTTAACCGCGATATAGTCAATATCGAGATCAATCTGCGGAAGGTCGGCCAGCTTCTCGCCCGCCATCACCCGTGCTGCAATCTTGGCGATTGGTGCACCTATGGCTTTTGCCACGAACGGCACGGTGCGCGAAGCGCGCGGATTTACCTCGATAAGGTAGACCTCGCTATCCTTGACCGCGAATTGAACATTCATCAGCCCGCAGACTTTAAGCGCGTGAGCGAGCGCCTCTGCCTGCTTGCCGATCTCGGCCACGATTGATCCGGGCAGGCTATAAGGCGGCAAAGTACAAGCAGAATCTCCGCTATGTACGCCAGCTTCTTCAATATGCTGAAGAATTCCGGCAACCACTACATCGTCGCCATCACAGATAGCATCAACATCAACCTCGATGGCGTCACGCAAATAACTATCAATAAGTACAGGGCTGTCGCCCGACACAATCACCGCCGTCTGGATATAATTTTCGAGCTGCGCCTGCGTATCGACAATCTCCATCGCGCGGCCGCCGAGCACATAGCTCGGCCGCATCAGCACCGGATAACCGATCCGGTCGGCTACAGCTATGGCCTCTTCCCGGCTTCGCGCAATACCGTTTTCAGGTTGCTTGAGGCCCAGCTTGCCCACCAGCGCGGCAAACCGCTCACGATCTTCTGCCAAATCAATCGCATCAGGCGATGTGCCTAGGATCGGGATCCCGGCCTGTTCAAGCGCATTGGCAAGGTTCAGCGGTGTCTGGCCGCCAAATTGGACGATAACGCCCTTGAGGGTGCCATTCTGCTGCTCGACATGCAGAATTTCAAGCACATCCTCAGTGGTAAGCGGCTCGAAATACAGCCGGTCTGACGTGTCATAGTCAGTTGAAACCGTCTCCGGGTTGCAATTGACCATGATCGTTTCATAGCCACGCTCTTCTAGCGCGAAGCAGGCGTGAACGCAGCAATAATCAAACTCAATCCCCTGCCCGATCCGATTTGGTCCGCCGCCCAGGATAACGATCTTCTCGCGCTCGGAAGGCTGCGCCTCGCATTCGGGCTCGCCAAATATCGGCGCTTCATAAGTTGAATACATATAGGGCGTTTTGGCCTCGAACTCTGCCGCGCAGGTATCAATGCGTTTGAATACTGGCCGCACGCCAAGCTTGTGACGAAGCGCGCGAACTTCCTTCTCGGTGATCGGCCCTGTCATCGCGCGGACGGCTTCGGATATCAGCCCAGAACCGTGCTTTGCAGCGGTTTCCATGCCTTCGGGCAGCTTCGCCGATTCAAGGCTGAGATAAGCTAAACGCCGGTCGGAAAAGCCCATCGACTTAAGCTGCCTCATCGCCCCGGCATCCTGTGGCAGGCCATTGCTACGCACATCATTTTCGGCATCGATGATTTCGGCAATCCGTTCCAAGAACCAGGGATCATATTTGGCCACGTCGTTGACTTGCTCGATGGTCATCCCTTCGCGCAAACACTGCGCTGCTACCAACAATCGGTCAGGCGTGGCACGTGACAAGGCGGCAATCAAATCGTCATCAGACGCGCCGATCAGTTCATCGACATAGTTGAAGCCGGAAAGGCCCGTCTCAAGCCCGCGCAATGCCTTTTGCAGGCTCTCATGGATATTGCGGCCAATCGCCATCACCTCACCCACAGATTTCATTGCAGTGTGCAACAAAGGCTCCGCGCCCTTGAATTTCTCGAAGGCAAAGCGCGGGATTTTGGTAACGACATAGTCAATGCTCGGCTCAAACGATGCGGGCGTCGCGCCGGTAATATCATTGTCGATCTCGTCGAGCGTGTAACCAACCGCCAGCTTCGCCGCGACAGTTGCGATAGGGAAGCCGGTGGCTTTGGAGGCCAGCGCGGAAGAGCGCGATACGCGCGGGTTCATCTCGATCACGATCAAGCGCCCATCGGCGGGGTTCACCGCAAATTGCACATTCGATCCGCCGGTCTCGACACCAATCTCGCGCAGGCAGGCGATGCTGGCATTGCGCATGATCTGATATTCTTTGTCGGTCAGCGTCAGTGCAGGCGCTACAGTGATGCTATCGCCGGTATGCACCCCCATCGGATCGATATTCTCGATCGAGCAAATGATGATGCAGTTATCGTTCCTGTCGCGGACAACCTCCATCTCATATTCTTTCCAACCAAGCAGCGATTCCTCGATCAGCACTTCAGTGGTCGGCGATGCTTCCAGTCCGCCCGAAACGATTTGGATGAATTCATCCTTATTGTATGCAATGCCGCCGCCGGTTCCGCCCATGGTGAAGCTTGGCCGGATGATGGCTGGCAATCCGGTGCGTTCAATCACCTCAAGCGCATCTTCCATGCTGTGCGCGATGCCGCTGCGCGCGCTTTCCAGCCCGATCTTGTCCATCGCATCACGGAATTTGATCCGGTCTTCGGCTTTATCAATAGCCGTCGCATCGGCACCGATCATCTCGACATCATATTTGGCGAGCGTGCCATTTTTGTTCAATGAAAGCGCCGTATTCAGCGCCGTCTGCCCGCCCATTGTCGGCAGCAAGACCATCTTCTCGTCTGGATATTTCGCGCGTTCCTTCTCGATAATCTTCGCCACAATCTCGGGCGTAATCGGCTCAACATACGTCGCCCCGCCCTCACCCACCATTTCAGGGTCAGTCATAATCGTCGCCGGGTTCGAATTGACGAGGATGATCCGGTAGCCTTCCTCCCGCAAAGCCTTAACCGCCTGCGTCCCCGAATAATCAAACTCGCACGCCTGCCCGATGATGATCGGGCCTGCGCCGATGATGAAGATGGATTGAATGTCGGTACGTTTGGGCATCACCCCAATCCCCCCACAAATTTCTCGAAGAGATAGAAACTATCCTGTGGCCCCGGGCTGGCTTCGGGGTGATATTGCACGCCAAAGGCGCGTTTGCCCACGACTTCGATGCCGCAATTGCTGCCGTCGAACAGGCTTTTGTGGGTTTCGCGCAGGCGATCGGGGAGTGTATTGCCGTCGACTGCGAAGCCGTGGTTCATGCTCGTGATTTCAACGGCACCATCCTCGTCGCGCTGCACCGGATGGTTGGCGCCGCGGTGGCCTTGGAACATCTTCAATGTCTTCGCGCCTGCCGCTAGCGCCAGCATCTGATGGCCGAGGCAGATGCCGAAGATTGGCATATCTACTTCCAACAAGGCTTGGATTACGGGCACGGCATAGACTCCGGTGGCCGCCGGATCGCCGGGGCCGTTGGAGAGGAATACGCCGTCTGCATTGTGCGCCATGATTTCGTCAAAGGAGGTTTGCGCTGGAACTACGGTGACTTTTGCGCCTGCTTTTACAAGGCTTCTGAAGATGTTGCGCTTTGCTCCATAGTCTATGGCGACGATGTGGGAGCGATCAGTAAGCCCCTCCTCTTTAGGGGAGGGGTTGGGGTGGGGCCTATCCGCAGACGCTGTGCGTGTTTGAGACGCCCCACCCCCAACCCCTCCCCTAAAGAGGAGGGGTGAACTAGCACCTGCATGCCCCTGCCCCAACGTCCAAATCCCGCCAGTCCACTCACCGGCCTCGTCGCACGTCACATCCCCAGCAAGATCAGCCCCCTCAAGCCCGGCCCAATCCCGCGCCATCGCCAGCAATGCCTCAACATCAAACTCGCCATCCGCATTATGCGCAATCACCGCGTTCGGTGCGCCCTCGGTGCGGATGAGCCGTGTCAGCGCGCGGGTATCGACGCCGGCAAGGCCAATCCGGCCATGCGCCTTCATCCATTCGGCGAAATGCCCGGTGCTGCGGAAATTCGATGGCGCGGTCACATCCTCACGCACAATACAGCCGAGCGCGTGCGGGCTATCGGCCTCAAAATCCTCATCATTCGTGCCGACATTGCCTATGTGAGGAAAGGTGAAGGTGATGATCTGGCGAGCATAGCTGGGATCGGTCAGTATTTCCTGATAACCGGTCATCGCCGTATTGAAGCAAACTTCGCCGACTGCGCTACCTTCTGCGCCAAAGCCGCGTCCCCATATCATCTGCCCCGATGCCAGCACCAATAGGCCAGTCGCACCTAAGGGCGCAGCCATATTGATAGGGTCAGCCATGGTGGATGCTCCGTCAGAAATTTACAGCAATGTCGCTAAGACATTTTCGCTATAGGCGCTGACCGCCATCGTCAATGGCTTAATCTGCGCCGTGCAATATAGATGTGGAAAAGCTGCGGGCAGCATCGACGCTGCGCTTGTTTCGCGGCGGCGATACTGGCATTGCAGCGCCTAAGCACAGGAGCAAAAAATGCTGAGAGACGATATTAAATCCGCGCAGATTACCGCGATGAAAGGCGGCGATAAGCCGCGCACGGCCGCGCTTCGCTTGATTTCTGCGAAGATCAAGGACCGCGATATTGAACTGCGCGGTAAGGATGCTGGCGACGACGACGCGCTTGTTACCGTTGTTTTGCAGAAAATGGCAAAGCAGCGCCGCGAATCGATCACCATGTATGAAGATGGCGGCCGCGACGAGCTGGCCGCGGTGGAAAAAGCCGAACTGGCTGTGATTGAAGAATATCTGCCTGCGCAGATGGGCGGCGACGACCTCAAAGCCGCCATCGCCGCGATTATCGCGGAAACCGGCGCTGAGAGCGTCAAGGACATGGGCAAGGTCATGGGCCTGCTCAAACAGCGCCATGGCGGAGAGGTTGATATGGGCAAGGCGGGCGGTGCGGTAAAGGCTGCTCTCGGCTAAGCAATGGCACTCACTCCGCAATGGCTGGATGAATTGCGCGCGCGCACTACGCTGTCGGCGCTGATCGGGCGCACGCTGCGCATCCAAAAGGCAGGGCGCGAATATAAGGCTTGCTGCCCGTTTCATAACGAGAAAACGCCTAGCTTCACGATCAATGATGAAAAGGGGTTTTACCACTGCTTTGGTTGCAGCGCACATGGCGATGCAATCCGCTGGATGACCGATCAGCGCGGTCTTGGCTTTATGGATGCGGTCAAGGAGCTGGCAGCAGAGGCCGGCATGGACGTGCCTGCCCCTGATCCACGCGCCGCGCAAAAGGCCGAGCAGCGCGCGGGACTTCACGACGTCATGACGGCAGCGCAGGATTTCTTTGTGCAGCAGCTTGGTTCGATCGAGGGCGCAAAGGCGCGCGATTATCTGGGTAAGCGCGGGATCAAGCTGGAAACGATCAAGGAATTCGGCTTTGGCTTTGCCCCCGATAGTCGCGGCGCGATCAAAAAAGCGTTGGCCAAATTCGGTGACCCGATGCTCATCGAGACAGGCTTGTTGATCTCGGTCGAGGACAAGGAACCATACGACCGTTTTCGCGGCCGCCTGATGATTCCGATCCGCGATCCGCGAGGCCGTGTGATTGCTTTTGGCGGGCGGATATTGGGCGACGGCGAACCCAAATATCTCAACTCGCCCGATACGCCGCTTTTTGACAAGGGCCGCACGCTCTACAATCTCGACAAAGCCTCGCCCGCCTCGCGGCAGACGGGACGGGTGATTGTGGCTGAAGGCTATATGGATGTCATCGCGCTGGCTCAGGCCGGTTTCAACGATGCCGTCGCTCCGCTCGGCACCGCGCTGACCGAGCAGCAGATACAGATGCTCTGGCGAATGACCGAAAAGCCCCTGCTCTGCTTCGATGGTGACGCGGCCGGGCAAAAGGCAGCGTTACGCGCAGCGATGCGCGCGCTTCCCTTGCTAAAACCGGGCCACAGCATAAATTTTGTTGCTTTACCCGATGGCAAGGACCCCGACGACCTGCTCCGCGCTTCTGGTCCGGCAGCGCTTGATCAGTGCCTTGAACAGGCAGCGCCGCTGGTCGAACGGTTGTGGCATGCGGAATATACCGCTGAACCTCTTGCTACGCCCGAAGACCGTGCTGGCCTGAAAGCCCGGCTAGGTGTGCATCTTTCCAATATCGCGCATGGTGAAATCCGGCGGCATTATGCCGATGCTTTTCGGGAACGTTTTGACCGGCTATTTGCAAGAAAGCCGTATCAAGCCGCACGAGGCGGGCAGCGCAAGGGCAATTGGAAGCGCGATAGCTATATTCCTCCGGATAAGGAAACCCGCTCCTACAGCCAGCAAGGCAGCGATCTTTTGCTCCGCGGTATCCTAGCCAGCTTCCTGCATGAACCGGCGTTGATCGCTTGCCACCGGGATGCATTAGCAGATTTCATCCCGCGCAACACCGAAGATGCCAAAATGCTCGATGCAATAATTTCTGCATCCTATGAAAAAGAAGGGCTTGATAAGCAGGGGCTATCTACCATATTGGGGGAGAAATTGTATAATAGAGCACAAGAGCTGCTTCATGGGGACGGAAAAGCCTTTGGTTTCAATCGCCGAATCAGCGAAGTGCCGGAGGAAGATACTTCCCGACGATCCGACGAACTGGGAGATGCCATCAAACTGATGCGGCAACGGCCTGCATTAGAGGATGCTCTTGAAGCTGCAACGCAGCGGGCCAGCGAGGATTTGACGGACGAGAATTATGCCGAACAGCAAAGGCTGCGCGGCGAAAAGGAAGAATTTGATCGCCGCCTGGCCGAATTATTGCAGGATCCAGGCGCTTTTTGACAAGACTTTATCGGGGTAAGATACATTGGCCAGTCGCGCAAAAGCTAAAAATAAAAGTGAAAGCGGTGATGCTCCGCTAGTCGATCTCAACAATGCATCGATCAAACGCTTGCTTACGAAGGCAAAAAAGCGCGGTTATCTGACGATTGACGAACTCAATAAGGCGCTTCCACAGGACCAGATGACTTCCGAGCAGATCGAAGACGTCATGTCCTCTATTTCTGAAATGGGCGTCAATATCGTTGAAAATGAAGAAGAAGCGCAGGAAGAGGCCGAGGGCGAAGTCCAGAGCGTCGACAATATTTCCGAAAGCGATCCGCGCGCGGTGACGAAGCCGGTCAAAAAAGCGACCGGCGAGCGAACCGATGACCCTGTGCGCATGTATCTACGCGAAATGGGCGCGGTTGAGCTGCTCAGCCGCGAGGGTGAGATTGCGATTGCCAAGCGCATCGAATCCGGACGTGACACCATGATCCTGGGGCTCTGCGAAAGCCCGATCACCTTCCATGCCATCATTGAATGGTCAAAAGCGCTCAACGAAGGCGAAATGCAACTGCGCGAGATACTTGATCTCGATGCCATGCTGACCAAAGAGCCTGCGCCAGATAAAATGGAGGAGGAAAATGAGGCTGCGGAAGAAAGCAGTGAAATAACCGAAGAGACCGCTGCTCCATCTTTCAAGGAAGAAGAAGAGGTCGAGGAAGAGCCGGAAACCATAGAAGACGCCGATGGTAATGTAACAGAGCGTAAGCGCCCGGTTGAGGAGGAAGAAGAAGATAACACGCTTTCTCTCGCCCAGATGGAAGAAGCTCTAACGCCCGATGCGCTGGAAAAATTTGCGACAATCACTTCACTTTTCAAGCGGTTCTCGAAAATCCAAAATGACCGGATGGTGGCTCTTGCCAACAATGAAGAATTAAAGAAAGCTGGCGAGAACCGCTATCATAAGCTGCGCGAAAGTTTGACTACAGAGGTTGAAAGCGTTCAGTTTCACGCCAACAAGATCGAATTCCTGGTTGATCAGCTATATAGCTTTAACCGTCGGCTAACTGCGCTAGGCGGGCAGATGCTACGTCTGGCCGAACGCCACAAAGTTGCGCGCCGGGATTTCCTTGATCGTTATATTGGCCATGAGCTTGACGAGGATTGGCTGGCCGATGTCACCAAGATCGACAAGAAATGGGCCAAATTTGGAGAGAATGAAGCCGTCGCCGTTGACCGCATCCGCAATGAAATTTCGGATATTGCTGCCGCAACAGGCATGTCGCTCGGCGAATTCCGCCGCATCGTCAATATGGTGCAAAAGGGCGAACGCGAGGCACGTATCGCCAAGAAGGAAATGGTCGAAGCCAATCTGCGCCTAGTGATTTCGATAGCCAAAAAATATACCAACCGCGGCCTGCAATTCCTTGATCTTATTCAAGAAGGCAATATCGGCCTGATGAAAGCGGTGGATAAATTCGAATATCGCCGCGGCTACAAATTCTCCACCTACGCAACCTGGTGGATCCGGCAGGCAATTACCCGCTCGATTGCCGATCAGGCCCGTACAATCCGTATCCCTGTGCATATGATCGAAACGATCAACAAACTGGTGCGCACTTCGCGGCAATTCCTGCACGAACAGGGCCGCGAACCGACACCTGAGGAAATGGCCGAGCGCCTTTCCATGCCACTTGAAAAAGTCCGCAAGGTAATGAAAATTGCCAAGGAACCGATCAGCCTCGAAACGCCTATTGGCGACGAAGAAGATTCGCATCTCGGTGATTTCATTGAAGATAAAAATGCTGTCATTCCCGTTGATGCAGCGATTCAGTCAAATCTGAAAGAAACCGTTACCCGCGTTCTTGCCAGCCTGACACCGCGTGAAGAGCGCGTGCTACGCATGCGTTTCGGCATCGGAATGAACACCGACCATACGCTTGAAGAGGTTGGTCAGCAATTCTCGGTTACCAGAGAACGTATCCGACAAATCGAAGCCAAGGCATTGAGAAAGCTTAAACATCCTTCGCGTAGTCGCAAGATGCGCAGCTTCCTAGACCAATAATCTGACACTCGAAAACCGGTGATGGAAGGGCAGGCTGCACAGCCTGCCCTTCCACTGGGCGTCGCATTATCGTTGGCCGCATAATTTTTACTGCACAGCCCCTTTCCGTAAACCAGTCATTTAGGACTTTCTGCTATCCACTTTGGAATTCGCGATACTATTTGACGGGCGCTGCCCTTACCGGAGACTTTGATGGACAATCTTGCCCGCCCCGAACCGCAAGGTGATTTTGGCGCCAGTTTCGTTCGGGGCGTGGAGACCAATGGCAGTCTTGCTGCGGTCCATCCGCTCGAAGAATTTCTCGCAGAAAGCCGGGATTTATCCGCTCTGCGTTCGACCGGCAAGCTGGCACGTGTCGCTCTGATTGCCGATATTGCGCATTTTATGTGCGTTTCCCATGGACGCCATCCCGGCGTTGTGGATCACGCAGCATCCAAGATAATCGAAGATGCCGCACGCGAATGGCTAGTACAAGCGATCGATGGCTTCGCTGCCGAACGCGCTTTCCTTACCAAGCTGACCGTTGCAGCTGGCCCTATGCACAGCCATAGCGGCCAGGAAAAGGTCTCGGCCCTCTTGGCATCGCAATCGAAAAACTTCGAAATGCTGTCAACTTCAGATCGCAAAGGGTGTGCTGCCGGCGCCGCTATTACCTTTGTTCTGGACTGGCAAACGTCACGGCCTTTGCTCGACGGTGTTGCATTGCTGCTCGGCATAACGCCGCCCGAATGTCAGCTTCCCGCCCGCAAAAATACTGCTAAACTTGCCGGAGCTCTCGCCGAAAATACACGCATTGAACGCGCGATGACCTTCGGCGGTGACCAATTGATCGCACTCCAGCGCGGCCTTTGGCAGATCATCGCGGCCCGCCATGCGGAAATCCGCGAAATGGGCTAGCCCACGGCATATAAAAGCGATCTTACTCAAAACGCATATTGCAATGCCTAGCGCGTCCACCTAATCGGTTAATCGATTGATTAACAGACAGGGAAATTCGATGCGTTTTGATGGCACTGACAATTACATTGCAACCGATGATCTAAAAGTGGCGGTCAACGCCGCTGTGAAGCTTCGCAGGCCTTTGCTGGTCAAGGGTGAGCCGGGTACCGGCAAAACCGTCCTTGCGCAGGAAATTGCCGATGCGCTGGGCGCACCGCTGATCGAATGGAACATCAAATCCACCACCAAGGCTCATCAAGGGCTTTATGAATATGATGCGGTCGCACGTCTGCGTGACAGCCAGCTGGGCGACGAGCGGGTCCATGACATCAAAAATTACATCAAGCGCGGCAAGATGTGGGAAGCATTCACCTCAAAGCAGCTTCCCGTGCTGCTCATCGATGAAATTGACAAGGCCGATATCGAGTTTCCGAACGATCTATTGCAGGAGCTCGACCGGATGGAGTTTGACGTATACGAAACGCACGAGACGATTAAGGCCGTCGAGCGCCCGATCGTCATTATCACCTCGAACAACGAAAAGGAATTGCCCGACGCATTCCTTCGCCGCTGCTTCTTCCACTATATAAAGTTTCCCGACCGCGAGACTATGCAAGCGATCATCGACGTTCACTTCCCCGATATTCAGAAAATTCTGGTTAAAAAAGCCATGGATATTTTCTATGATGTGCGCGAAGTTCCGGGCCTCAAGAAAAAACCGAGCACTTCTGAACTGCTCGATTGGCTCAAACTGCTGATGCATGAGGACATGCCGCTCGATGTGTTGCAAAACAAGGACCCGACCCAAGCGATCCCACCTCTGCATGGCGCACTGCTCAAAAATGAACAGGATGTGATGCTGTTTGAACGGCTAGCATTCATGGCGCGCCGAAACGGGTGAAACCGCTAGAGGGTCAAATTACATAAGCTATTTCAAGATCACCCCAGCGCCGCCCGCCGAAATATAACGGCACATAAACATTGCGGACGGTGACGTGGTTTTTGCCGTCGCCTTCCTGAAGATAGACCGCCATCATGAAATTTTCATCGCTGGCCTTGGCAAGTTTGTCCACGCGTTCGAACATCATGCGGCCGTTGCGACAGTTCTTGGTATCATGGGTGATCTCCCCGATAGGGGCTTTTGAAAATTTGCTCAGATGCGTCGGCAGGAAACCATCCATATTTGTGCAAACAACCGAGATCAGGTCGCTTCGCCCATCCATTGTTTTGTCGAAGAGCGGTCGCCAATGCCGATCAGCCCAATCTGAAAGCGAAGTGCGAAAACGTTCGGGATTACTGCCTTCGATGGGTTGATAGTCAGAATCGAACGGGCATTTTCCGTCCAGTTCACCCTCCTCTATTGCCGCTTCGGTCAGCGCCTCTAACTCTCGTCCCTTGGCCAAAGCAAGTTCAACATAAACATTGTCCTTTTCGGACATGCCGCCATGGACGATGTGATTGAACATCCGGTTGGCCTGCAATTCTACATCTTGCACGGTACCATGAGCGGTCTTGAGCCATTGATGCATCTGCTCATTCGCTGTCGCTACCGATATCCGGACATTCTGCGAATCGAGCAACCGTTCATGCACGGCGGCGGAGCTTTTCGCGATGTCCTGATTGTAGTTTCCTACATTGGCCACCGTTTCAGTGACGTCGGTTATCATGCTATCGAGCCCTGCAAAGCGCTTCTGTGCGTCATCACTAGCAGAAACGCCGGATTCAACCCGAGCCATGAATTTGCCCGCCTCACCCGCCAGCGAGTTCACGGTCCCGGTTATTTCAACGGCCGCCTCGCGGGTATCGGCTGCGAGCTTCTTCACCTCTGCGGCGACCACGCCAAAGCTTTTGCCAGCTTCGCCAGCCCTTTCAGCTTCGATGGCGGCATTGAGCGCCAGCATGTTAGTCGTCCGTGCAATCGTGTCGATATTTTGCGACACATGCTTCACCTGATCCATCGCGGCAGCAAAGCTGGTGATGTGATCGCCCAGGCTTCGCGCCAGCATTATAAGCTCGGAAAAACTCTCTATCGATGTACGAATGACCTGATTGCCGTCAGACAGTCTGGTCTGCGCGTCGTCCGACAGTATTTTCGCCTCATCGGTCGCTTGCGCTACTGCAGCGATATCCAATTCCAGCTGCTCGGTAATCAGCGCGAGATCAGCATTGCTTTTCTGTACATGCTCCGCAGATGCAATTGCCTGATCCAGAATGCCAACAGTCTCGGTACAACCGATAGTAACTTCCCCGCAGATTTCTGCGGTTGCATTCACGCGGCGGCTATCCGCAGCTTTGATATTTTCCATTTTCATAAATGCTACCCTGTTTCTCTTGGCCAAAACAGTAAGTATTTATGGTTAGCCAAAGGTTAAGAAATTGCGGGATTGACGCGGAAATTCACAAGGTTCAGAGAAGGCTGGAAATTTATTAAGGCGATTAAACTTGTTTGTCTCTTTCCTCGAAGAACTGCGCAGCGCGGGTATTCCAGCATCGACCAAGGAACATCTGGCATTGCTGGCGGCGCTTGATGCCGATGTGATCGCGCAAAATCCAGAGGAATTTTACTATCTGTCCCGCGCTACGCTGGTGAAGGATGAGGCACAGCTTGACCGCTTCGATCAGGTATTCAACAAGGTATTTAAGGGCGTATTCAGTGAATATGGCACCGATGAAACCGAAATCCCTATCGACTGGCTAAAGGCCGTTGCCGAAAAAATGCTGAGCCCTGAGGAAATGGCCGAGATCGAAAGACTGGGCAGCTGGGATGAAATCATGGATACCCTCAAGAAACGGCTTGAGGAGCAGCAAGAGCGCCATGAGGGCGGCAATAAATGGATCGGCACCGGCGGTACATCGCCCTTTGGCAATTCGGGTTACAATCCCGAAGGCGTGCGTATCGGCGGAGAATCCAAACATAAGCGCGCAGTTAAAGTTTGGGAAAAGCGCGAATTTCGAAATCTCGATAACACCCGCGAATTGGGCACCCGCAACATTAAGATTGCGATGCGCCGTCTGCGCCGGTTTGCCCGCGAAGGCGCTGCAGAAGAACTGGATATGGATGGTACTATCCGCGGCACCGCGCGGCAGGGCTGGCTCGATATCCGGATGCGTCCCGAACGGCGCAATGCCGTCAAAGTTCTGCTGATGCTCGATGTCGGTGGATCGATGGATCCTTTCATTAAACTTTGCGAAGAATTATTCAGTGCTGCCACTAGTGAATTCAAAAACCTAGAATTTTTCTATTTCCACAATTGCCCTTATGAAGGGCTGTGGAAGGGTAACCGGCGGCGCTTTGCCGAGCGTACACCGACTATGGAAATGCTGCATAAATTCCCGCATGACTATAAGCTGATCTTTGTTGGCGATGCCTCGATGAGCCCGTATGAAATCACCCATCCCGGCGGCTCGGTCGAGCATTTCAACGAAGAAGCCGGCGCAGTGTGGATGGACCGGCTGACAAACACTTACTCAGCGTCTGTGTGGCTAAACCCAGTTCCGGAAAAGCAATGGAGCTATTCGCAAAGTACCAAAATACTCAAAGAGCTGATGGATGATCGGATGTATCCGCTGACGCTCGATGGCCTTGATGAAGCCATGAAACAATTGACGCGGAAGGGCTAGGCTCCCGTTCCTAGCCCGGCGCGCCGAACGCTTCGATCAGCGACTCGATATGGCCTGAGTAATTCCGGTGACGTCCCGACGATCTTTGATACAGCGGTTCGCGCACTTGCCAGCTGCTGGCTGTCCGCACAACGCCGGTTACCGAATGCGGCTCAAGGCAGGCGTCCTCCCAATCCAGCCCCAGAAAATCTAGTATTTCGGCAATCTGCGGCCCAGGGTCATGGACAACGCTGTCATAGCTCAAATCAAAGATATCATCGGGATATAGCCGCTTCCAATGCTGCATCAGCCGCTGATATTGCCGATACCAATCGGCCGCACAGTCCAAATTTTGCGCATATGTCATGCGCGGATCGAGATGCGCGAAAAATGCTGAAAGGCAATTGTCGAGCGGATTGCGCGTAGTATGGATTATCTTTGCGCTGGGGAAAATTCGTTTAATCAATCCGATATGCAAAAAATTATCAGGGCGTTTGTCGGTAAGAAACGCCGGTTTCAAATCCATTTGCGCAAGGCCGCTAAGATAGGTCGCGCGCAATTCGGAGAAATTCGCACTGGCGACCGATGCCGGATAGGGATTGAGCTGCTGGGCGACAAGCGCCGGAATGAGATCAAGCTCTCCGCCCGCTACAATGCCGCTATGCGCTGCCAATATTCTTTCCGCCAACGTCGATCCCGAACGAAACATGCCGCATATGAAGATCGGGCTATCGCCGGCCTTGTCACCGGCCTTGTCACTGGCATTGCCGCCGCCCAGTCCTGTATCATCAAAGGCATCGATCAACTGATCGATCATCGCCTTGGTCGCTGCCGGTGAATATTGCAGACCGCCCGCCTGTCTGCTCGCGATATTGGCATTGTCATAGGCCGCAAAAGCATCATCATACGCGCCTACACTATCGAGCAAACGCCCCAGCGCAAAGCCGATATCCGCGCGGTCCATGGACTCGTTACCCTGCCTTGTGATCGCTGACCTCAGTTCGCCAACAAGCGGATCATCCGCGCTTACGATCTGGCTGACTTCGGCAACCCGCATCAGTGCGAGCGCATTGCCCGGCTGTGCAGCCAGCGCCTTTGAATAGCACTCACGCGCTTCATCCCGCGCACCGCGATCCTCATGAAGATTGCCAAGATTGAGCAATGCCGGGACATAGTCAGCCTTCACCGCAAGAGCCTTCAACAACTCATCAGCCGCTTTTTCGGGTCTACGCAGCGCATCAGTTAGAATTACAGCACGGTTGAGATACACCTCTTCCGGCCCGCTGACATTTCGGTCAAGCGCTTCGCTATATGAGGATAGCGCTTCGTCAAACATCCGGCTGCGCTTTTGCAAATAGCCCAGATTATACCAATCGTCGGGACGGTTCGGATCGGCTTTGAGCAGCCTTATATGCGCAGCTATAGCGTCGGCAGACCGATTGCCCCGCATTGACGCTGCGGCATCAACCGCAAGCTGCTCAATTTTTTTGTCTTTCATGGTCGGTCAGCCCTAATAGGAATCCACGGCGGCAAATAAAGCTGTAACCTGCTCCCGCTCCGCATCATCAAGTTCGGGCCGCCAGATATCGATGATCAGCACGACACGGTTCTCATCGCCCTTGTTCCACGCCTCATGCTGAACCGTATCGTCGAACATCAGCATCTCGCCCTCTTCCCACTCCACGCGCCGCTCACCAACCCGAAAGCCGCAGCCGCCTGGTATAATCAGCGGTAAATGGCAAATATACCGGCAGTTCAACATGCCGGTATGCGGGGGAATATGCGCGCCGGGGCGCAGTAGCGACAGCATGACAGAAGGCGCGCGCGGGCCGATATGACAAAGTGGAGCATTTTCCATAACGGCTTCGAAAATTGTCGGACAAAGCTTCACATGATCGTCAACCGCCGCGCCGTTTTCCCACAAATATAGTGTGCTCCAATCCGGGTTTTCCAGCATCCCGTGAACATCGCCTTGCGGACGTTCTTCGGTTGTTTTGATATAGGGCTTAAAGTCAGCTCCGTGGGCGAGCAGAGCCTCAGCCTCGCGCCGCATAGCGGGATATTGTTCTTCGAGCTTTCCCCTCCACGGAAAATCTACCGGATCTGCAAAATCAACATAAGGCAGGTCAGGATAATAATAGACCAGCGGTGTTTGCGGAAAGGCTTGGTTGGTAGGCGGGCGCTCGCTTTCACCCAGCATCATCTCAAGCGATTTTTGAAACCGCGGATGACGGTTGCTCTTGGTAAAACCGGCATTATCGAGATAGTCATTGAGATGTTGCCGGAAAAGCTGCCCGCAATATTCAATCATCGCAGTAGCGCGCTGCGCGTCTGCCGCATGCTGAGCAGCCATTACGTCATTCTGGCCAATATACTGCGCCGCCGCTGTATAAAAACTGTTGGCAGCGCGGTGATCGTCAGCGGTAAAACGGTGGTCGGCCTTGGCCAGCAATGCTCCAATATCAAAATGGCTCTGCCGAAGCCGCGCGTCGGCTTCAGCCTCACTTATATCTTGCGCTGGAATGGCAGGATTCTTCATCATCAATATTTCAGATAAGCCCGGCGTTCATCCGCCCAAGCCTTTTCATCAGGCACCGCCAAGGTATCAAGGTCGCCTGGCGCGGCCTCGCTATCGTCCACCCATTCGCGCAGCAACGGCGAGCCATTGATTACATCAATCGCCAGAACATCATCGGTATATTCATATTTGAAATCCTTGCCGCGCCATAGCTCATAGTCCGAGTAGAGCAGCCGGATTGCTTTGAATGCCAGCGCCTGCAGCCGCCATGGCTTGAAAGCCGCATGATCATACCCCTGCCCTTCAGCATGGATTTGTACACCGTGACATAGCGATCCAGCATGTTTGTGAAAGGTTGGTTCGAACCAGCATTCACGCAAAACACAGCCATTTAGCCATTCGGGTGCCAAAGCCTCCATCTTCGTCAGAACGGCGCGGGCATCGATGTCGGGAGCGCCAAACATTTCGAGCGGCCGTGTCGTGCCGCGGCCTTCGCTCAATGTCGCACCTTCGATCATCACGGTTCCTGCATAAGCGCGCGCCATGTTGAGATTGGCCGCGTTGGGGCTGGGGTTTATCCAGATACGGTCTTCGGGCCAACCGCTGCCGGGTTTGGCATCGGGGGCGTAGCCCTCCATTTCGATCACATCATAATCAACATCAATTTTGTAATGATCGACAAACCAGTGGCCAAGCTCGCCCAGCGTAAGACCGTGCCGCATCGGCATTGGCCCAGCGCCAACAAAACTCTCCCAGCCATTTCGTAAGGTCAGCCCCTCGACGGGCCGTCCGGCGGGGTTGGGGCGATCTAGAACAATCACCGATTTCTTATGCTCGGCGGCGGATTCCAATATATACAGCAGCGTTGTGATAAAGGTATAAATCCGGCAGCCCAAATCCTGCATATCGATCAGGATGGTGTCGAATGTTCCCATCATTTGCCCGGAAGGACGGCGGACTTCGCCATAGAGGCTAAATACCGGCATACCGTACACCGGATCGGTATAGTCCGGGCTCTCCATCATATTATCCTGCTTGTCGCCTTTTAGGCCGTGCTGCGGGCCGAATGCGGCTGTCAGGTTGATATCATCCAGCCCTGCCAGAGCGTCCAAGCTGTGTTTCAAATCTGCAGTTACAGAGGCGGGATGGGCAAGAAGGGCCACGCGCTTACCTGCGAGCGGCGCGCGCAGTGACGCATTCTCAATCAGTCGTTCAACACCGAATTTCATGGAATTTCTGGTGGCAACAGTTTGGCCGCAAAGCAACTCTTATGATGAAAATCGGGCTTTCCTGGCGGATGCTTGAGCGCCCAAAAGGATTTGGTTCCATCGGTTTCCTCAATGACAACCGAAACTCCCGCTTCCCACGCGTCGCTGGAATATTCGCTCGGCAAGTCCAATGAGGCTTCAACGCTGAGATAGCCGTCACCGGCATCAAGGGTAATTGCGGGCACGCGCGGTAATGTTATTGGCCGCATGCCATCGCGATAGCTCTCAAAATGGTATGCCGCCCACTGTCCGGAAGGTGCAAAGTTAAACTCCAGATAGGCTTCTTCGCCCGCTTTTCTCATAAAAAGTTCAAAGCATGTGCTTTTCCACAAACCGTCTGTGTGAACCGGATCGGCCGGTGCTAAAGTCTCGACAGAATCGAGCGGACACGGCGTGTAATAGCGGATCCATAGGCGACCATCGCCCTCCAGCCCCATATTGACTTCTATTGATCCAACCAGACTTCCCGAAGATTCCGGATGGCAAAGCAATTTCAGCATATTGTCCAAACGGCGCTCCCCTGCTAGGCGCGCCTGCATCATGACGAATTATCAATCCGATCTTCTGCGCCTGCTCGATGAGCGCGGCTATATACACCAAATGACCGATGCGGAAGGGCTCGATGCTCTTGCGCAAAAAGAGGTCATACCGGCCTATATCGGCTTCGACCCCACCGGACCATCGCTGCATATCGGTAGCCTTGTACAGATCATGATGCTCCGCCGGTTGCAGCAGGCCGGGCATAAACCCATTGTGATCATGGGCGGCGGGACTTCCATGATCGGTGACCCCTCGGGTAAAGATGAAAGCCGCCAACTGCTTACCCCAGACATTATCAATGCCAATATCGCTTCAATCCGAAGCTGTTTTGAAAATTTCCTGACATTTGGTGACGGCCCGACCGATGCGGTGTTGGTCAACAATGCTGATTGGCTGGGCAAGCTCGAATATGTACCGTTCCTGCGCGATGTCGGACGGCATTTCACGATCAACCGCATGCTGACATTCGACAGTGTTAAGCTCCGCCTGGAACGCGAGCAGCCGCTTACATTCCTCGAATTCAACTATATGATCCTGCAGGCTTACGATTTTCTGGAGTTATCACGGCGATCGGATTGCCGTCTGCAAATGGGCGGTTCTGACCAATGGGGTAATATAATCAATGGGATAGAGCTTACACGCCGAATTGACTCTAGGCAATTATTTGGCCTTACAACACCGCTAATTACAACAGCCGACGGAGCCAAGATGGGCAAAACCGCCAAGGGAGCAGTCTGGCTCAACGGCGATCAGCTAGCGCCCTATGACTACTGGCAATTCTGGCGCAATACGCAAGACGCGGATGTTGGCCGTTTCCTGCGACTCTTCACAGATTTACCGATGGATGAGATTGCTCGTCTCGAATCGTTGGAGGGATCAGAGATCAACTCGGCAAAAGAAATATTGGCCGGCGCAGCGACCGCCATGGCCCATGGCGACGAAGCGGCTAGCCAAGCTGCGGAGACCGCGCGCAAGACCTTTAACGAGGGCCAAGGCGGCAGCGATTTACCAAGCCACCGCGTTACCGGCGACAAGATTTCCGTCATCGACGGTCTGCTCGCTTTGGGACTCGTTAGCTCCAAAAAAGAGGCAAAGCGGCTAATCGCAGGCGGCGGCGCACGCATTGACGGAGAAGCAGTTGCGTCGGAAGATAAAATCGTCGAAGCCGCAGCTGAGCCGGTAAAGCTTTCTGCAGGAAAGAAAAAACACGGCCTGCTGTATTTTGATGCGAGCTAATCTTTCCCGGCATTTGCAATAGTTCACACAATTTTTGCTTTTTTCTGCGATTTATCCCTCACCACCAATGGGGAAAATAAGGGGTCGCACATATGGCGCAGGCAAATGCCAATAAAGATTTGGATCTACGCCGGGCAGCACGCCACCGGGCGGATCACGCCGTTATCGGCGAAAGCAAAAAGCATGGAGATCAGCAGCTACATATCATAAATGTATCTGCCCATGGCTTCATGATCGACAATAACGAGGTTTTTGAACGCGGTGACCGGATCGAACTGCGCTTGCCAGCCGTTGGCCGAATCGAAGCATATTTGATCTGGTCGGTTGACGAACGCGCTGGATTTCAGTTTGAGCGTGTTATTCGCCTCCCAGATTTTCTGGCGCTACTGGAAGAAATCAGTCCGCGTCTTCGTAAAGCTTAGTTTTTGGGCTTAACCGCTTCTAAGTGTCGCCACACCGGCGTCGCGTTCGAACAGGTAAAGCGCAATGCGGGCGGCCTCACCTCGCGACCCGGTGAGGCCGCCATCGCGCTCCAGCAATAGCTTTGCATCATCCGCTGCCGTGTCGATCAATTCGCGCACCTGCTCGTCAGTGGCCACATTGAACGCATTTTCACCCGATTGCCGTACGCCAAGCATCTCGCCTGCGCCGCGCAATTTCAGGTCTTCTTCGGCAATCCGGAAACCGTCATTGGTTTCGCGCATTAACGTAAGCCTCGCCTTGGCTGTCTCTCCAATCTCAGCGCTGCGCACGAGCACACAGCGCGATTTCTCCGCCCCGCGCCCAACCCGTCCGCGCAGCTGATGTAGCTGCGCCAAACCAAAGCGGTCTGCCGCTTCGACAACCATTAGGCTGGCATTAGGCACATCGACGCCAACCTCGACTACCGTTGTCGCTACCAAAAGCTGTGTCTTGCCGTTTGCGAAATTTTCCATAACTGCGTCTTTTTCCGGCCCCTTCATCCGGCCATGGATGACGGCGACTTTATCACCAAAGCGCAGCCGAAGCTGCTTCGCGCGCTGCTCGGCGGCGGCGAGATCGCTATTTTCGCTCTCTTCGACCAGCGGACACACCCAGAAAGCCTGCTTACCCGCCTTCAGGTGGCGCCCCACGCCGTCAACAAGTTCGCTCAGCCTTTCTTGCGACATCACCAAAGTTTCAACCGGCGTGCGGCCGGGCGGCAATTCATCGAGCTGCGAGGAATCCATGTCTCCGTAATTCGCTAGCGCCAGGCTACGCGGGATGGGTGTGGCGGTCATCGCCAGCAGATGCGGCACGCCTTTGCCCTTACGCGACAGCATCAGCCGCTGCGAAACACCGAACCGGTGTTGTTCATCGATCACCGCAATGGCGAGGTTCTTATACTGCACACTCTCCTGAAAAATCGCGTGGGTGCCGACAAGTATATCGATTGATCCGTCGGCAAGGCCCATCAGCGTCGATTCGCGTACCTTGCCTTTGTCACGCCCCGTCAGGATCGCAATGTTGACCGGAAGGCCTCTCAGCAGCTCTTGCAGCGAAGTAAAATGCTGGCGCGCCAATATCTCTGTCGGTGCTAGCATCGCGCCCTGCATCCCCGCTTCAACGCCGCGCAGCAATGTCGCCAGCGCCACAACGGTTTTGCCGGACCCTACGTCGCCCTGAAGCAGGCGCAGCATTGGCCGGGATTGCGCAAGGTCGCCTTCAATCTCGCTTATCGTGCGCTTCTGCGCGCCAGTGAGTTCAAATGGCAGAGAAAGCTTGCCGACCAAACTGTCATCGCCCTGCACCGGAACGCCGCTCCGACGATCAAGCTCTTTGCGCACAAGCTGCATCGCCAACTGGTTTGAAAATATTTCATCGTAAGCGAGCCGGTCACACAGCAAGGCATCATCCTTGATGTGAATGGCGGACAGCGCAGGCGTCCAGCCAATCCAACCTTTTTTGGTGAGCACTGAGGGTTCTATCCATTCGGGCAAATCCGGGACGCGGCCAACCCCGTCAGCTATCATCTGACCCAGGCGTTTTGACGTCACGCCGTCGGATAGCGGATAAACCGGCTCGGCAAGCTGCGGCTTCGTTTTGCTACCCGGTTTTTCCATATGGTCGGGATGCACAATCTGCAACTCGTCACCATAGCGTTCCAGCTTGCCGGAAACGATGCGCTCTTCGCCGACCGGCAACTGTTTCTTCGCCCAGCCTCCGTTACGCCCGAAAAAGGTGAGCGTGACGAAATTGCCATCTGCGTCTGATCCAAAAATACGTAAAGGCCCGCGCGGCCGGCCACTCCCGCGATGCTCAGTAATCACCAACTGGATGATAATGTTTCGCCCGACATCGGCTTCGTCGAGCTTGCTCGCCTGCTTTCGGTAGGTCCAGCCAGACGGAAAGTGATAGACCAAATCCTTGATCCGCGCGATTTTCAGCCGGTCCAGCGGTTTGGCCAAAGCCGGCCCCACGCCCTTTAACGTTGTGATTTCGGCAAATAACGGATTGAGAATATCTGGGCGCATGGCTATCCGCCTTATTCCCCATCCTGAAGCTCGCCACAAGACAAGAGGTTATCCACCAATGGATAAATCAGCCGCCTATCGCAAATTGCACTACCGTGCGCACCATCGCGGCACGCGGGAAGCCGATGCGATGGTTGGCGGTTTCTTCGATCATTATTCCAAATGCTGGTCAGCAGACGATGTCCTTTGGTTTGAAAGATTGCTCGAAGAACAGGATGTCGATATTATGGGCTGGGCTATGGAAACGATAGCTACCCCCGATAGTTTCGCAGGCGACATGATCGAGGATCTGAAGCGGCTGGATTTCATCAAATTGCCAGAAGGGTTGCAAGAACGCTAGCTTGATGCCCGAACTTTTCTCTATTATTTCCGCTACAGCGCCGCTTACGCTATCATCGGTGCCGAATGGCTTCTCCCCGCTGCTGCTCGCCGATCTGGCGCGCGCGGCAAGGGGGCGGGTATTATTCATCACCAGCGACGATACCGCGATGCGCGCAATTGCAGATACGGTGCCATTTTTTGCGCCCGATCTTAATATCCTGCAATTTCCCGCATGGGACTGTTTACCTTATGACCGCGCCTCCCCCTCGCTTGCGATCACATCGCAGCGCATGGCAACACTGCAGGCATTGCAGCAGCCAATAAATGGCAGCCAGCTTGTGCTGACAACGATATCGGCGATCAGCCAGCGTGTGGTGGCACCTTTTCGCATCCGGCAATGCGGAGAGCGGCTTAAAGTGGGGCTATCGATAAGCCGTGAAAGACTGGCTGAGCTGCTGCGGGCCAATGGCTATTTTCGCGTCGATACCACAGCAGAGGCTGGCGAATACGCCATTCGCGGCAGCTTGGTCGACCTTATTCCAGCGGGTAGCCAGAATGGGATCAGACTAGATTTCTTCGGCGATGAGATTGAAAGCATGCGAAGCTTTGACCCGCATACGCAGCGCAGCATTGACCGTGTAGACCATTTTGACCTTTTACCCGCGGTCGAAGCCTTAATGGATGAAGATTCAATCCGCCGTTTCCGAAGTGCATATCGCGAAAGATTTGGCGCGACCGCTACTGGTGACCCGCTCTACCAAGCCATTTCCGAAGGACGGCGTCTATCGGGAATGGATCATTGGCTGCCAATGTTCGAAGACCGCATGGTCACCCTGTTCGAACATCTCGGCGATGATCTGCTGATGCTACGCGATTCGGGTAGTGATGCTGCCGCGCAGGGGCGGTTTGACGCCATCAACGACTATTATGAAAACCGTCGACGAGTGGAAAGCGCAGAAGCCGGAAGCTACCGCCCGCTGCCACCTGAAATGCTCTATCTCAGTGCCGACGAACTGGCACGCTGCGAAAGCGGTTTGCCGATCCATTCACTGTCATCTTTTGCGCAGCCCGAAAGCGCTGCTGTGATCGATTTCGGTATTCACGCTGCACGTGATTTCACTCCAGAACGAGCGCAGAAAAGCAATATATATGAATCGGTTGCAAGTCATCTTTCTGAGTTAATCAAGGCTGGTAAAAAGGCAATCATTGCAAGCTATTCAAAGGGCGCATGTGAACGGCTCTCCGAGCTACTAGCCGACCACGGCGCTCCGCCGCTGGTCAGGGTCGATAGTTGGCAAAAAGCGCTGGGCAGCCCCGCAAAAAAAGTGGCCATGGTCATCCTGCCCATCGATCATGGTTTCAACAGCGATGACGTCGCTCTCATCAGCGAACAAGACATGCTGGGCGATCGATTGGTCCGGCGGCAGAAAAAGCGCAAGAGCGCAGACGCCTTTCTGGCTGAATTGCAGGCACTTTCGCCGGGTGACCTGATCGTCCATATCGAGCACGGCATTGGCCGCTATGAAGGCCTTATACCGGTCACCGTGGGCAGAAGCCTGCATGATTGCGTGGCGCTGACCTATGCAGGCGGAGATAAGCTATTCGTACCAGTCGAGAATATCGACGTTCTCACACGCTACGGCTCAAACCATGAAAATGCACGGCTTGACCGCTTGGGCGGTGAGGCATGGCAGCGGCGCAAGGCAAAGCTGAAAGAGCGTATCCGTGCGATTGCACATGAGCTCATCAAAACCGCTGCCGCCCGGGCGCTTAGGCCCGGTGTTACGATCGAAGTTGAATCGCAAATTTACGCCAGCTTTGTTGATCGCTTCCCCTATGAAGAAACCGATGATCAGGCACGCGTTATTGAGGAAGTCCTTGCCGATATGGCTAGCGGAAAGCCCATGGACCGCCTTGTTTGCGGCGATGTCGGCTTTGGTAAGACCGAGGTGGCGATGCGCGCAGCCTTTGCCGCGGCAATGGACGGGCATCAGGTCGCCATCGTCGCGCCGACAACGCTGCTGGCGCGTCAGCATTTCGGCAATTTCGTCGAACGCTTTCACGGGTTTCCGCTCAATATTGGTCGCCTTTCACGCCTCGTTCCAGCAGCAGAGGCAGCAAAAACGCGCGATGGCCTGACCGACGGCACGATCGATATCGTCATTGGCACCCATGCAGTGCTTGCCAAATCGATTGAATTCAAACGTCTCGGGCTGGTAATTGTTGACGAGGAGCAACGCTTTGGCGTCACCCATAAAGAGCGCCTTAAAATGCTCAAAACCGACGTTCACATGCTAACCCTGACCGCAACACCGATCCCGCGCACCCTGCAAATGGCCATGACCGGCCTGCGCGAGCTGTCAGTGATCCAGACACCGCCGGTCGACCGGCTGGCGGTTCGCACATATGTAATGCCGTGGGATCCGGTGGTTCTGCGCGAGGCCCTGCTGCGCGAACATTACCGCGGCGGGCAGAGCTTTATCGTGGTTCCGCGTATATCAGATTTAGCCGATATCGAAGATTATCTGCGCGAAGAAGTTGGCGAGGTGAAAGCCGTCACTGCGCATGGCCAGATGGCGGCCAGCATGGTTGAAGAGCGGATGAGCGCCTTTTACGACAAAAAATATGATGTGCTGCTGTCGACGACGATTGTCGAAAGCGGCCTTGATATACCGAGCGCCAACACCATGATAATCCACCGCGCTGATCGCTTCGGTCTGGCGCAACTATATCAGCTACGCGGACGAGTCGGGCGCGCGAAAACCCGGGCCTACGCCTATTTGACTACTCCGGCCGACCGCATCATGACCGAAACGGCAGAGAAGCGGTTAAAGGTGTTGGGCGATCTTGATAGCCTTGGCGCCGGATTTCAGCTGGCCAGTCACGACCTCGACATTCGCGGTGCAGGAAATCTGGTAGGCGACGAGCAATCAGGGCATATCAAGGAGGTTGGTTTCGAACTCTATCAGTCGATGCTGGAAGAGGCGATATTGGCGGTGAAGGCGGATGCTGCTGGCTTATCCGCACCTTCGGATAGCTTTAGCCCGCAAATCACCGTCGATGCGCCAATTCAAATTCCAGAGGACTATGTGCCCGACCTCTCTGTTCGCATGGCACTCTATCGCCGGCTGAATGACCTTGACGAGGCGCAGGATGTTGATGGCTTTGCCGCCGAAATGACTGACCGCTTCGGTACCATCCCGCAACCAACACAAAATCTACTTAAGCTAATCCAGATCAAGCAAAATGCGTTGATAGCCAAGGTTGCCAAAATGGAGGTCGGCGAACGCGGAACCCTGGTGAGTTTCCACAATGACACACCGCCAAATATCACCGGATTGCTGGCCTATGTCGCCAAGCTGGGAGAAACTGCAAAGCTTCGCCCTGACAGCAAGCTGGTGATCAACCGCGTCTGGAACAATCCCGAAGGCCGCTTACATGGCTGCTTACAGCTATCGAAAGGCCTTGCCCGGCTTGCTAGCTAGGCCAGCAGCTCTAGTTGCTTCTGAGCGCAAACCGTTCAAACTCTACCGGCGTCAGCGGCGGGGCCATCAAAAATCCCTGGAAATAGTCACAGCCCTCGGCACGCAGCATTTCCAGCTCGTCCTTGCTCTCCACACCCTCGGCAATGATCTTGAGCCCCAGCGCCTGCCCCATGGCGATAATTGCGCGCAGCACAATCCGTTCTTTGCCCTCGCCTTTAATATCCGGCGTCATGCTTTTGTCGAGCTTGAGATAATCCAGCGGAAGCGTCTTGAGATAGGCGAGGCTGGAATAGCCGGTGCCAAAATCATCAAGAGCGATGCTGATCCCCTTGTCGCGCAGTTTCTCCAGTTGCCCCGAGGCCGCCTCGAGATCGCGGATAAGGCTCTCTTCGGTAAGTTCCAAGGTAAGACGTTTCACCGGGAATCCAGTCCTATCCAGAACGTCAGACAAATTGGCTGCGTAAGACTCGCTCAATTCGCCTGCCCCCAAATTGACCGATAGCTTTAAGTCGTCGAGCGCGACCGGCCAATCAGCTGCGGTCCGGATAGCCTCCTCCTGTAATAGCTGTGACAATTCCTCGCGCAAATCGCAGCGGTCAGCCGATGCAAAAAGCTGGTCTGCACCAATTTCGCCAAATTCGGGATGATGCCAGCGGGCGAGCGCCTCGGCCCCGATTAGCTTACCATCTTGTACGGCAAATTGCGGTTGCAGCATGATCGCAATTTCGCTTGCCGCAATTGCATCACGCAAACCGGTATCCAGAATATTGGCAATGCGCTTGCCGCTGCTCGCGCTCGCCCTTGCAAAGGCAATCCGCTCTCCCTTATGCGCATAGGCGTCGGCCAACGCACTGGTAGCCCGGTGCAAAATTTCCGGACCGCTATCGGCCTTTGCCGCTTTGGCAACTCCAATCCTAACGCTAACCGGGATTTTGACGCCCTTCTTCCCCGGCGGCGTAGAGAGCAATTCGATCAACTTACGGGCCTCATCTTTCAATGTAGCATTCGACAGATTTCCTCTGGCCACCAGCATAAATTCGCGCCCCGGCATGCGCCCGACAAGAGCAACCTCTAGCCGCGTTTCGCGGGAAAATTGAATGATCGCTTTACCGGTATTTCGGATTGCCTCATCGCCGGAATCGCGACCATGGCGATCATTGATCTGTTTAAGATCGCGAATACCGATCAGCATCACCGCCGCAGGGCCGTCACGGTCCCTGTCATAGGCGGCAAGCCACTCACGCGCATCGCGCGTGCGCGCCAGACGCATATTCCTCTGTTGAGCGGGGCTGTCCATGATCACGCCTTAGCAGTTAAATCTTTCGCAATCCTGATCAAAAAAACGGGCTTTTGCTCAAACCGGATTTGCCCTAGCAGGGCAAGATGCAAGACGCGTTTGGCAGAAAAGTCGATTATTTGCGGATATCGGTCACCGACAGGTGCAATTTCCGCTGCCATTATTGTATGCCGCAAAACCAGAAATTCTTGCCGCATGACGCCTTACTCGATTATCGGGAAATCAATGATATTGCATCGCGCTTTATCGCTCACGGCATTCGCAAAATCCGCCTGACTGGCGGCGAACCGCTGGTTCGCAAGGATGTTGGTGTGTTAATCCGGGCGCTCGGCGCTCATGTTCATGCTGGCCGGCTTGATGAGCTTACCTTGACAACCAACGGTAGCCGCCTTTCGAAATTTGCATCTTTGCTGGCCGATGCCGGCGTTCAGCGCGTCAACGTAAGCGCCGATAGCCTTGATCCGCAGCGTTTTGCCAAAATTACGCGGGGCGGCGACGTGGCTCAGCTCCTCACCGGAATAGCGACTGCAAAAAAAGCCGGTATATCGATACGTATTAATATGGTCGCCATGAAGGGCCAGAATGAAGATGATCTTCTTCCCATGGCCAGATATTGCGCCGAAAACGGCCATGATCTTGCGCTAATCGAAACCATGCCGCTGGGCAGCGGCGTGACGAGCAGATCAGATGACTATATCGCTCTAGACGATTTCGTAGCACCGCTTCGCGTTTCGCAAAAACTTGCCCCTCTCGATCATCGCACTTCCGGCCCTGCGCATTACTGGAATGTCGACCCAATGGGACTGCGGCTCGGGCTGATTACGCCGATGAGCGAGAATTTTTGTAATGATTGCAATCGGCTGCGTCTGGCTACCGACGGCAAGGTATATATGTGCCTAGGATCTAGCATGCATGTCGATTTCAAACGGGCTATCAGGCAAGAGGGTGTCGACGCGGTCGATGCATTGCTGCAAAAGGCCCTGCGCCTGAAGCCGCAGCGTCATAACTTTGAACAGCAGCTGGTTGAGCCTGCATTGCGGCTTGAGCGTCACATGAACGCAACGGGAGGCTGAATAATCATGACTGAAAAGCTTGCCCTGATCGCCTCTTCGACCCCGCAAGCGCGCGATGCCGAAAAGCAGCTTCGCGAATTATATGACTTTGTTCCCCTCGCCGAAGCTGATCTGGTGGTCGCGCTTGGCGGCGACGGCCATATGCTTCATGTGCTTCACGAAATGCTAGAGGATCGCCGGATACTGCCTGTTTACGGTATGAATTTAGGCACTGTCGGTTTCCTAATGAACAGCTGGCATACTTCCGATCTTCCAGGCCGCATTGCCAAGGCCAAAAGATTCGCAATCAAACCACTCGAAGTCATTATCAACACCGTTGACGGCCAAAAATTTACAGCGCCGGCAATCAATGAAGTGTCCCTGCTGCGTGAAACGCGTCAGGCGGCAAAGATCGCCATTACAGTGAATGACCGCTTGGTTGTTCCCAAACTCATCAGCGACGGCGTGCTGGTTTCCACACCTGCTGGTTCCACCGCCTATAATCTTTCCGCAAATGGCCCGATATTACCGCTAGATTCTCCGCTGTTGGCGCTGACACCGATAAGCCCCTTTCGTCCGAGACGCTGGAAGGGCGCTATCCTGCCTGATCGCTACCGGATTATCCTTGAAATATTGGAGCATAATAAGCGGCCCGTGAGCGCGGTCGCAGATCAACACGAAATCCGCGATGTGGCGTCGGTAGAAGTCAGCCTTGATCGCAACCGCGAACTGAATTTGCTGTTTGATCCAGAGCATGCGCTTGATGATCGCATCGCGATGGAACAATTTGTTGTTTGAACGCTTGCAATATTGAGAAAGCGGCTGCTATAGGCCCGCTTGCCCGGTGCAAATCGGGCTGCTCCCTGGTAGCTCAGTGGTAGAGCAGTTGACTGTTAATCAATTGGCCGGCGGTTCGAATCCGTCCCGGGGAGCCACACTCTCTTCTATACATTCTATGTAGACCAATAGAGCCCGCAGGTTTCTGCGGGTTTTATTCTATTTAGTCTATTCCTTATTCACTGGATATCACCCTATATCCTGCTATAGTGGTGGGTAATATGGTGGGTTGAAAGAGATCGAACATGAACAACGAAACCGAAAAACAAGAATCACTACGAATCAAACCGGGCAAGTTTGCCAGAGGCGGCGGTATCTATGAGCAGGTTACGCCTTCTGGCAGCAGGTCATGGATATTGCGCGTGCAAAAAGATCGGCGTCGCCGTGAGTTCGGGGTTGGTAGCTGTCAAACCACAACACTCACTCAAGCTAGAGCGAACGCAAAAGGAGTTCGAGCACAGTTGGAAGCAGGACTTGACCCCGTTGCGGAGCGCCGGAAACTAGCTGAGACTCCTACCTTTGCTGAGGCTGCGATCATAGTACACACCAATGAGACCGCCGACGCGAAGGCGGGCAAGCACGTCAAGCAGTGGCTTTCATTGATTGAGAACTATGCGAATCCGGTTATCGGTAAGATTAGGATAGACCGCGTAACGGAGCGTGACGTTGGGACCTTGTTAGAGCCTATCTGGCTCGATAAACCTGCAACAGCAAAAAAGGTGCGACGCAACGTGCTGACTGTCTTAGACTGGGCCTACGGTCTTGATTACCGCCCTGCCCCTATCAACTTGTCTAAACTCAAAGCGGTGCTGGCCAAGCGAAGCAAGCAGAAAACAAAGACAAACCACCATGCTGCGCTTGGGTATAAGGAAGTTCCGGCGTTCATGATTGAATTGTCAAAGCGAACGGGCGCTGGCGTATTAGCCCTACAGTTCGCAATCCTGACAGCGGCCCGCTCTGGTGAGGTTCGCGGCGCGACGTGGGATGAGTTTGATCTTGTGGAACGCACTTGGACAATACCCGAAGAAAGAATGAAGGCAGGAAGGCAGCACGTCGTCCCCCTATCAGACGGCGCTATGGCCGTCCTACGCGATGCACAAGTAGTTCGGCTGCAAGGCCGGAGCCATGTTTTCCTAACCAGTACCGTCGATAAGCCGATGAGCGATATGACGATGACGGCAGTACTCAAGCGTATGGGACTCAAAGGCAAAGCGACAGCTCACGGGTTCCGTTCAAGTTTCCGCAATTGGTCAAGCGCTACATACCCTAGTGAGAGGGAGGCAGCGGAGTTTTCGCTTGCTCATGGTGTAAGCAACGCCGTTGAGGCTGCATATTTGAGGGATACACTCTTTGACCGGCGGGTGCGGCTCATGGAGGACTGGTCAGGCTTTTGCTTAGGCGAGACGCCTGTGACTGGGGAGTCACACAATGTAACGGAGATACGTCATGGATAAGCGCAGCCGCGACAAACTCCATGAGATGCTGGGTGAAGTGATTGATGGCGGCATATATGACCTAAACCAACCAGGCGACAAAGCAGCATTGGCCCTCGCCGCATGTGCAAAGCTGGCTGGCAAGAAAGGCATGGACTACCTAGCTGGCGGAAAGACAGCGCTGGAGAAAGTACGTGTTGATCCCGACAATGTCGGTGCCGCGACGATGCGGACACTCCACGCTGGCATTGAACTCTTAAAAAGAGCCGAGTCGGGCAGTCACGCGGAGAAAGTTGCGGAATCGTCCGGCAGAGGGTGGCACGACATCAATAAACTGAGAGATACTCCGGCAGGCCAACAAGCTACTTGGCTAAAGCCGTCAGGCAGTAGCCAAAAGTTTGATTCTGTCCGTCAGCAGTACAAGGACGTAGCAGTTGGCTACGCGGATGGCGAGATTGAACGTGTGGATAAAACCAAGTCAGTGAACAAGGGTATTGCTGCCTGCTACGGTGTCACCGCAAAGACACTTAACCGATGGCGCGATAACTACAACGCTTCTCAGCCGCGTGACGCAGCCCGGCGCGAAGTGTATGAATTGGCGGAAGCTGGAAAGTTCAAGGAAGGCCCTCTCTCCATTACAGCGGATGAAGGGGTCTGCGTTTTAGACTTTGCTTCTAGTGAAGGCGGATTCTACCAGGCGAGGTTTGGGAAGAAAAGTAATAGAAAGTAGGTTTCCTGGACGCAGTTTCAGCTAACTGCGCCTACTTGCTCAATATGATTTTAAGTCAGCTAGAGATCAGATAGCACTATTGGCATCAGCGCGAACAATGTGCAGCGATGCGAAAGGTGTTAAGTATGATAGACCAAATAGATAACACGAACTCTCCCCTACAAATGTTAAGTCCAAAGGACTTATCTCAGCGGTGGGGCGTGTGTCTTGCGACCGTGTATAATTTAATGAACTCGGGAGAACTTCCGAGCGTAAAGTTTGGCCGGGCGCGGCGCGTCCCGTTGGACGCCGTTACTGCTTATATTCAACAGCAAGCCGGTACTTCTGGCGGGCAGCCCCAAGATCAAGCAGCATAGAATAAAGGCCGGTGCTCGCAACAGCACCGGCCTATATAATTTACCAAACAGGAGGAATCAATCTGTACAAGTACAAGGAGTTATCGTGATAATTTATCATCAAATAGCAGAATCAAATTTATCGATCAAGCCTCCCCAAACCCACACTGATAGAGATTGGCCCACCCCGCGGCAGTACGTAAGAGGCTTCGCAAATGGAGGCCACACGGGCAACGCGGGCGACATGGTCCCAGCTTATGGCGACCCGCTCGCAGAAGGCACACGTCACCCCACAAGGACGGGGCTGATACAGGTAGTAGTTTGTTGGCCAGCCGGAAAGCCTATGCCCCCCGAACTAGCCTCACGTATCGGAGTTGTAGACGGCACACTTGACGCCATAGAGATAATTGAAATGCCTTTCATGCCGGGTGGAAAACAAATTCTCTGCAGTGCTATATCGGGCTGGGTTTGCGAACAATGTTTGCCCGCGAGTTGGGTGGTTTGCGGTTCAATCGCAATGCTTGGCCTACCACAAAACGGGGATTTGAAATTAACCGACCAGCCGCAGCTCATTATTGGCGGTATCGGTGTATTCAGGACTGAGCCTGCCGAGCTCAGAAAATTTTCTGGTCCCATAATCTCATGCAGCTTCATGGATAAATTAATCCCGGTACGTAGCGACACGCACGTGAGCCTACCCCACGGATGGGGCTATCGTATGGCTCCTTGTCCCACAATCGACGCAGCCACAGCGCTCGAAATAATAATAACCTAAGAGGATAAAAAAAACATGTCTACCAACGAGACTCCAGTTGCGCCCAGCGGAGACACACTCTCGCAGCCCCAGCTTGCTGGAAAACTAACAAAAAACGAAATCATCAAACAGGCGGAAACAGCGGTGCACAACGGCCTTCGTGATCTCGCCGTGCTCCAACAGCGAAAGGATGTACTGCAAGCCCAGATGCTCAGTACAATGAATGCTGGTTACCGGCTTGTTGGAGTTCGTCCTGGGCATAAAGCGCCAGTTGGAAAACGATGGTATGAGAAGATAATCTCACGCCAGATCGTGGAAGCTGGCAATTTCGATCCGGCAATGAATGTTGGTATATTATGCGGCGGCGTAGATGGCTTGGATGGCAAGCCGGATATGACTACTCCGCACTTGCTCGTTATTGACTTTGACCGAGATAAAAGCGTGGATGGCAGCACTTGCAAGGGCGCATTGGACGGGTTCAAAGCTGAATTTGTCAAAAGATGCGGCGAGGATGCGTGTGATACGTTCATGGCGGCGGCTGGTCATGACATCTCCCCCAACGGAAAGCGCCTGTATTGTAAATTGCCTGTTGGCATGGCGATGAAAGGGCTGGATCACATACACACGTTTGATGATGGAAGCTCGATAGACCTTCGATGTCACCATAATCAGGTGCTCACTGCCCCCTCATTTACTGCCACGGTGCCCAATCCCGATGGTAGCATTGCCCAGCATGGCGGCCACTATCAGTGGGCCGAGAATGGATTGAAGCGTTTTGATGCCCTGCCGGAGTTGCCGCTGGAGATGTGTGAGTGGTTCGGTCTGGCCGTTACTATGCGCGATGGCGCTCCAATCCTAGGCTATTCTAAGCCCCGCACAGGGTCGAAGAGTGCGTTCGACCTAGGCGAGATACCAGATTATGCCAAATCGAATCCTACGGGCAATATCAGCGGGTCTCTCGGCTTTTTATCGACCGGGCGCAAACCGAAAGACTCGCCCCGGATCAAGCAGGCTTTGCTTGCCAGCATCGCAGCCCATCCCGCCCGGTATGCCGCAAGGGACGGCTGGCTCAATTTCCTGTTCGCCTTGGCGGGCTCTGTCGTCACCGGTGAATTGACAGAAGAAGAGGCCAAGTCGATATATGACGCGGCCTGCGGTGCGTCGGGCGGCAACAAACAGGACAATGAAAGCCAGTGGCACAGCGCACTCGCTGATGCCCAAGTGAAAGTTGCTGGAGGTCAGCCATTACTCGGCTGTAAATCCATTGTTGAACAGGCGGTCGCTGACGGCTGGGCTAATCCAGTACCTGATGCGGAAATGGAACCGGGCGACAAGGAATGGCCGGGCGGCTCGGTAGGAAAGAGCAGAATTCCGAAAGCAGTGCCAACTAACTTCATGTCACTAGTTGGCAGACTCGCTTTCCAATTCCGCTACAACGAACGCTCCAATGAGCATGATGTTTTTGTGCCTGATAATCTAGTTCGCCCACCCATGATTGCCGGTTGGCAACGCCTTTCCGATGAAGCCCTTAGGTACCTAGCAGACATAGCAACACAACATTGCAAACAGACATTCAAGCTAGATGCGGTCGATCAAGGGGCCATGACTTTGGGCGATCAGTTGAAGTTCGATCCTGTGAAAGTCCGGTTTTTGCGGCTTCGTGGCACATGGGATGGTACTCGTCGGGTGAAGAAGTTCTTGACGGTATATTGCAGTGCCGAAGATAACGAACTCAATGAACAATATAGCCGTTTGTTCTTAGTCGGCCTCGTGATGCGCGTATTTTTCCCAGGCAGTAAATTTGATTTCTGCTTAGTGCTGATTGGCGCTGAAGGTGTCGGCAAGTCAACCATCGGCAGGATACTAGTTGGCGATGATTATTTTACCGACCAGCTAAAGATCGGTTCTGACGCAAGAACGATCATTGAGCAATCGGCTGGTGTCGCAATCGCCGAGTTTAGTGAATTGGGTGGATATGACATTAAGGGTCAAGAGCAAATCAAGGCCATGCTTTCGGCTCAAACGGACATAGCACGCGAGGTATGGAACAAGAAGGTATCAAAGGTACTCCGAAGCTGTGTTTACTATGCAACCACAAACAAACGCCAGCCCCTCAAAGGCGTCGATGGGAACCGGAGAATGGGGCCAGTGGAAGTCGGTAATATCATGCTGGATGAGCTTCGGCGTGATGTCGATCAGCTACTGGCAGAAGCCATACATATCTTCTTTGAGGATTTGAAGGGTGACCCGTCACAAGTTCGGCTTGATCCCAAATATTACAACGCCGCAAGGCAGCGGCAGGAAGAGCATACCGAAGGTGTGCTTTGGGAACCCAAAGTCCAAAGCAATATGAAATTGATAATTAGCAGAGGTGAACGTCACTTCTGCACCGCTGGCTTTGACAAAATTTTTGTGAGCAGTGCTGACATTCAAAACATCATTCACCCTAACGGCTCGTTGAAGGGGGCCGATGGGAAGTATCTCAAGGAAGCAATGATTGCGCTAGGCTGGCGCGAAGAGCGGCGTGGCAAGAAGCGAATACGTGGATATTCAAAAGTGTTGTCACCCGACGAGATCGCGGATTTAAAAGGCACTATTGTTCAACCGGCAAGCCAACCGGTGGTCAATACGCATTTGCCACAGCCAATAACACCGTCAATGACTGTTCAGTAGTTTTGCGTGACCATGAGACCATGATATTCCAAGCCTCATCTCTCCTAAGTAATATAGGTTACTATTTTTGTATACCCATTCTGAGTAGATGGTCACATGGTCACCCTATCAATCAGCGAAAGGTTTCTGCGGGTTTGAGGTATGACCATGATAGAAAACTCAGACGGTCACATAGGGTCTATATAGGACAGCTATCATGACCTATCAGAAATTTAATCGACTAACCCCAAGCTATGACCGTCAATCCCCTATCCCATTGTCTTAAAACGACTAGCTCGAACGAAGTCACCCTGCCTATAAACTTGAAAGGCGACTAACTATGGATCAACAAAAATTCGATACCGTCATCGCCCAGATCACCACCGGCATGACACCCACCAGGGCATGTCTCGAAGCCATCACAACTATCGTGCACCTCATGAACTGGCTTGACCAACATCCTAACGGCAAAACACTTCACGCCGCCATGTTGCAAGCCGAAGGAGATGCCCGCATCGAAAAGTCAGATCAACTTCATAACGCCATGATCACCCGTATCAATGATGGACTTGTACGCACCCCTCAAATTGCCTCCGTGGAACAGACCGAGATAACCCGGCTCAGGAAAGAAGGCTTCATGCTCCGCGCCCGTGCCGAAAAAATGCTACCAAAATTACCAGTCGAGAAGCAACGCAGTGGTACAAGCTGGCTCGATACAAAACTTAAACAACGGAAAGCTGTCACATCAACTGAAACGACTGCTCACATTGTCGGGCAGCACTTCGCTGAACTCAATGCTGTCGGTATCGAATGACAATTCTGAACTTTGACTCGCGAGTCAGAGCATCAACGACAACCGCCCAAGTCCAGCGCCTTTCTCTGCCAGCAACCCCGGCAATTCCAACGCACTAGTCAGAGCAACCGCTAGCACCATATGCCCCTATAGGCTTATGGATGAATAAGTGTATCAACCATACCACAATGGTAGGGATGTGAATGATGGATCAGCAAAGAGAAGTTTGGCTGGACACTGGTCGGGACAACGTGACTACAAGTAGTTATTGGCAACGCTTTGCAAAGGATTTGATATTTGCAACCCTCGTAACGGGCACCCTAAAACTGGGTACCGATATATTTATGAACTCTGCTGAGTACTTTAGCATCATGTTAGAGGCCCCCATTTTGGAACTCGTCGGAAGTCTCGGTTGGGGTCTTGGCGTATCCATTCTTCCTTGTGCATTGACGTCTTTTGCAAAGAACGGACATCGCACGTGGGCAATTGTACTGTCCGCAATTTGTGCCTTCGCATTGATTGGACAAACATTTTTTCGCACCGAAACTGCGCCAGCGGGTCAACAAGTTAACGCTGCACAGGTGGATCAATCCAGCAATGCACCACCAGTAGCACCCGTCCCCCTTGTCACTGAAAGTTCCCCTCCGGCACCTAACAGGACAAGTGCCTCTAACGCAGACCCGCTCCCCCTGCCAAAAGACTTTATAGAATGCTCAAATGATAACGGCATGTCATTGTGCGAATTCTCGACCGACATTATTCAGCTCCAACGCCAACTGGTGCAACAGTCCGGCAGCGCCACCTTCGAATTTGCAGGCCAGCGATTCCCCTATCGCATCCAGTGGCATACAACAGAAGCGGTTGATGGGCGCGTACCCTACACCATTTTTCTAGACGCTAAATGGCGCGGACTTGAGGTTAAGGAGATTTTCACTGGATATGAGACGTCTAGTTTGTCGCTTAATGCCTCTCTGAATGAAGTCAAACAGCAAGTGAAAGCGGTCGGTGGACGACCAATGCAGGATGGAGAAATGGGGTGCGGGATATATGTTTTCCGTGCCGATGGTCATACAGTATTTAGCAGCGGCTGCTAGGCAGGAGGATAATATGCCAGTCTTTCGAGACGCGCAGGGACAGACCTATTGGGAACGGACGCTCAAGAGCTTCAAAGCGTCAGAGGTCACCGAATATGAGTGGCTTACTTCGGGCGATGAACGTGTGACGGATGACTGCAATGCCCGTGACGGTAAGACATATTCGGTTGATGGATCAGGACCGCACCCCGGCGAAGGCGACTGCCGTTGCGTGGCAATTGCGAAATTCTAGTGACGGATAAATATACAACTGAGAACTTAATTCCTGCGCTTCGATTATTCGTCGAGGCGCGACGCGCTGCATTGACGGCAGGGTTCACAGACAATGGAGGGGCGATCCATTCAGCTGAGCGCATAGCCATGATTTTGAGCAACACAGTCCGTTATCCTACGTTGTCGCACCCTAACTCCGCAAAGATCAGTGATGCCGTTGAGATTACCGTTGCTGCGCACAAAGAGCGAGAGGCTGGTAATATCGGCAATGTCCATATCGAGCATGTTATGCCGCACCGTGCATACACACGCAGCCTTTGCAACTTGATCGAAGCAGGCGCAACGGATCATGAATTGATCGACCAAATCAAAGCCACGTACCGCTTGGTAGCGCTGACCAAAGAGGAACGCGCCGCGCTCGACGCAAAGAACCGGTCGAAAATGACACCAGACCGTATCGCTGAGGCTGAATTACGGTGACAGTTTACTAAATACACTTAATTACTCCTTGCCTTCCTTTTCGGGCCTCTCTTTTGCGCCTTCAGCTTTCGGCTCGTCTGGTTTTCCAATTTCTCAAGCCAGCGATCACTTCCCAGCGGGCGGCCTGTTGTCTCCGATTGGCGCAGCGCACGAAAAACCGCCTCAT
>JAZGFP010000011.1:0-127558 GCA_036479555.1 Sphingorhabdus sp. | reverse complement strand
CACGCTCAACGCGATCCTGTTTTGGGGCGGATATCTGCCGCCGGTCGATTGGGCGCCGCTTTATATGGTGCCGGGCATCATCTGGCTGTTCGCCAAGATATTCCTGTTCTTCTTCATCTTCAGCTGGATAAAGGCCACCGTGCCGCGTTACCGCTATGATCAGCTGATGCGTTTGGGCTGGAAGGTGTTTCTGCCGTTGTCGCTGCTCTGGGTATTCCTGGTGAGCGGGTATCTTATGCTAACGAGGTATTCCGTATGACCATCACCCATCTCATCAAATCCTTCACCCTGTGGGAATTCGTCAAGGCGCACTGGCTGACCTTGCAATATTTCTTCAAGCCCAAGGCGACGATCAATTATCCGTTCGAGAAGAACCCGCTATCCCCGCGCTTTCGCGGTGAACATGCGCTGCGGCGGTATCCCAATGGGGAGGAGCGCTGTATTGCTTGCAAGCTGTGCGAGGCGGTTTGTCCGGCGCAGGCGATCACGATTGAGGCCGAACCGCGTGATGATGGCAGCCGCCGGACGACGCGGTATGACATCGACATGACGAAATGTATTTACTGCGGCTTCTGTCAGGAGGCTTGCCCGGTTGATGCTATCGTCGAGGGGCCGAATTTTGAATATGCCACCGAAAGCCACGAAGAATTGCTCTATGACAAGGGCAAGCTTCTGGAAAATGGTGATAAATGGGAACGGGCAATCGCGGCAAATCTTGCCGCCGATGCCCCCTATCGATAGGGCGCGCGGGTAATGATCCAACTCATCGCCTTTTACCTGTTTGCCAGCATTGTCATTGGCGCTGCCGCGATGGTGATTTTTGCGCGTAATCCGGTGCATAGCGTGCTGTGGCTGATCGTTGCATTCTTCAATGCAGCTGGCCTGATGGTGCTTGTCGGCGCAGAGTTTATCGCGATGTTGCTGGTGATTGTTTATGTCGGCGCGGTTGCGGTGTTGTTCCTGTTTGTGGTGATGATGCTCGATATTGACTTTGCTGAATTGCGCGCCGGTTTCATCCGTAATCTGCCGCTTGGAATATTGCTGGCGATCATACTGGCATGCGAGCTTATCCTCGGCATTGGCGCATATCGTGCTGGCGCGGTTGAGCTTGGCACGCCGGATGCGGGCGCGGCAACTTTGCGTGACAATGTGTCAAATATTCAGGCGATGGGCGAGCTGCTTTATACCAAATATATCTTCCTGTTTGAAAGTGCCGGGCTAATCCTGCTGGTCGCGATGGTCGGTGCAATCGTACTCACGCATCGCCCCGGCCAAGGCACGCGCGGACAGAATATTGGCGATCAGGTTCGCCGCCGTCCGCAGGATGCGGTGCGCAACATGCAGCCCGGCGTGGGCGAGGGGGTTGAGATATGATCGGTATTGAACATTATCTCGTGGTCAGCTCGATCCTGTTTGTGCTGGGCGTGCTCGGCATTTTCCTGAACCGCAAGAATGTGATTATCATCCTGATGGCGATCGAGCTGATCTTGCTAGCGGTGAATATCAATCTCGTCGCCTTCAGCGCCTTTCTGGGCGATTTGACCGGGCAGGTTTTTGCAATGTTCGTTCTGACTGTAGCTGCCGGAGAAGCAGCCATCGGGCTGGCGATCCTGGTGATATATTTCCGCGGCCGCGGCACGATCGCGGTTGACGATGCGAACCGGATGAAGGGGTAGGGACAGCGTGTCATCGATTGAGATTATCGTCTTCCTGCCTTTACTGGCAGCGATCATCGCAGGGCTTGGTCAGCGGATCATTGGTGCGCTTGCAGCCAAAACGCTGACCACTGGCGCGCTGTTTATGTCGTGCATATTAAGCTGGCCTATTTTCCTCGGCTTTGTCAGCGGCAGCGAGGAGCAGCATGTCGTACACATCATGCAATGGGTGCAATCGGGTGATTTGATCTTTGATTGGGAATTGCGCCTCGACAGCCTGACCGCTGTGATGCTGGTGGTGATCACCACCGTCTCCGCGCTCGTCCATCTGTATAGCTGGGGCTATATGGAGGAAGACCCGGATCAACCGCGCTTTTTCGCCTATTTGTCGCTGTTCACCTTCGCGATGCTGATGCTGGTTACTGCCAACAATTTGGTGCAGATGTTCTTCGGCTGGGAAGGCGTGGGGCTTGCATCCTATCTCCTCATTGGTTTCTGGTACAAAAAGCCGTCTGCAAACGCCGCCGCGATCAAGGCATTTGTCGTCAACCGGGTCGGTGATCTTGGCTTTATGCTCGGCATCTTCGGCATATATCTTGTCTTTCAAACGGTGGACATTCCGACCATTCTCGCGGCTGCTCCGGATCATGCCGGGTCGAGCATCGGCTTTCTCGGTTACCGCGTCGATACGCTAAGCCTGCTCTGCATTATGCTGTTTATCGGGGCGATGGGGAAATCTGCACAGCTTGGCCTGCACACTTGGCTGCCCGACGCGATGGAAGGCCCGACGCCGGTCTCTGCGCTTATTCACGCTGCCACTATGGTGACCGCAGGCGTCTTCATGGTCTGCCGCATGTCGCCGCTATTTGAAGCGAGCCAATATGCGCTCAATGTGGTGATTGTCGTAGGCGCATCCACGGCGATTTTTGCGGCGACCGTGGGTCTTGTGCAAACCGATATAAAACGCGTGATCGCTTATTCCACCTGTTCACAGCTTGGATATATGTTCTTCGCTGCGGGCATGGGCGCATATAGCGCCGCGATGTTCCATTTGTTCACCCACGCTTTCTTCAAAGCATTGCTGTTCCTGGGCGCGGGCAGTGTGATCCACGCGATGCACCATGAACAGGATATGCGCTATTATGGTGCGCTGCGTAAGGAAATCCCGCTAACCTTCTGGGCAATGATCGCGGGGACATTGGCAATTACCGGCGTCGGCATTGTCGGGATTGGCGGCTTTGCCGGCTTCTATTCGAAAGATGCGATTATCGAGGTGGCATTTGCCGGAAGCAGCCCGGATAATTTCGGGAGCTACGCCTTTGTAATTGGTGTACTCGCCGCGCTCTTGACCAGCTTCTATAGCTGGCGGCTCATCTTCCTGACCTTCTTTGGCAAGCCGCGCTGGATTGGCAGTGAGCATATCCAGCATAGCGTTCACAAAACACCCAAGCAGGCGGGCAAGGACACTACGGGGGGTTATCGTCCGCATGAAAGCCCGGCGTCGATGCTCATACCGCTGGGCGTGTTGGCATTCGGCGCAATTTTTTCAGGCTTCTTGTTCCATAATCCCTTCGTCGAAGGCGACCATGGTGCGACAGCTTTCTGGGCGCAGAGTACACTCTTTTTCAACGAGCATCTGATGCACGCGGTCCATGAAGCTCCGATGTGGGTGAAGCTATCTTCAACCGCTGCGATGCTTACCGGACTGTTCACTGCCTATATGATGTATATCCGCAGTGAAGACGCGCCGCAGCGCCTGGCTGCGGCGTTCAAGCCGCTGTATAAATTCTTCCTGAACAAATGGTATTTTGACGAGCTGTATGACTGGATATTACTTAAGCCGGCTTTCTGGGTTGGGCGGCTGTTTTGGAAGGGCGGCGATGTCGGAATTATCGATCGCTTCGGTCCCAATGGCTCTGCGGCGATTGTGAGCTTTGGTAGCCGGATGGCGGTTCGCCTGCAATCGGGATATGTATATAGCTATGCGTTGGTGATGCTTCTGGGCCTCGTTGCGCTGATCAGCTGGATGATGGTGGCTGCAAAATGAGCGCGGCTGATTTCCCGATATTGACGACACTGATTGTTGTTCCTGCCCTCGCGGCAATCCTGTGCCTGTTCCTGCGCGCAGAAGGCGCAAGGGTGATTGCGCTGGTTGCTACGCTGTTCAACCTGCTGCTCGGCATCTGGCTGTGGAGCAGTTTTGATGTGATGGGTTCGCAGTGGCAGTTTCAGGAAAGCGTCGCGCTCTTCGGCCCGATAGGGTGGAAGCTGGGCATTGACGGCATTTCGCTGATGCTGATCATGCTCTCGCTCTTTCTAATGCCAATTTGCATCGGCGCTAGCTGGCGCGCGATCAAAGAGCGGGTTGGCGAATATATGGCTGCCTTCCTGTTCATGGAAGCGCTTATGATCGGCGTGTTTGCGGCGCAAGATTTGATGTTATTCTACATCTTTTTTGAAGCCGGCCTGATCCCGATGTATCTGATCATCGGCATTTGGGGCGGTGCCAACCGGATTTACGCATCCTACAAATTCTTCCTCTATACCTTGCTAGGCTCCGTGCTGATGCTCATTGCTATGCTGTGGATGATACAGCAGGCGGGCACTGCAGATATTCCGGCGCTGCTAAACCATGATTTCCCCGCTGAGGCCCAAAGCTGGCTGTGGCTTGCATTCTTTGCAAGCTTCGCGGTGAAGATGCCGATGTGGCCGGTGCATACCTGGCTTCCCGACGCGCATGTTCAGGCACCAACCGCGGGTTCGGTCATTCTGGCCGGCGTGCTTTTGAAAATGGGCGGCTATGGCTTCCTGCGCTTCTCGCTTCCAATGTTTCCCGAGGCATCGGCGCAGTTCATCTGGCTGATCTTTGGGCTGTCGATGGTGGCGGTGGTCTATACCTCACTCGTCGCTCTGGTGCAGAGCGATATGAAGAAGCTTATCGCCTATAGTTCGGTTGCGCATATGGCGATTGTTACTGTCGGGCTGTTTGCTTTCAATCAACAGGGCATCGAAGGCGCGATCATCGTGATGCTTAGCCACGGCCTGGTGTCAGGGGCGCTCTTCCTGTGCGTCGGCGTGATCTATGACCGGCTGCACACGCGAGAGATTGACCGTTATGGCGGCCTTAGCATCAACATGCCGAAATATGCGCTGCTCTTCATGCTGTTCACTATGGCGAGCGTTGGCCTGCCCGGGACGAGCGGCTTTGTGGGTGAGCTTCTCTCGCTCGCCGGGGTGTATCAGGTATCGACTTGGGTGACGCTGATTTGCGCGACGGGGATCATTCTTGGCGCTGGCTATATGCTCTATCTCTATCGGCGCGTTGCCTTTGGCGAGCAGAAGAATGCCGATGCTGCCGCGATGAAGGATTTGAACGGCCGTGAGCTTTGGCTGCTGGTTCCGATAGCAGCGGTCGTGCTGTGGATGGGTGTTTATCCAGAGAGCTTCCTGCGGCCCATTCGCGGCGATGTCGCGCGGATAGTCGAGCGGATCGAGCGCGCCGCACCTGCCGGAGATTCTGCGATCAGGGAGAATGACCCGGCGATGGAAAAATTTCGGGTGAAAACAAATGAAGGCGGCGACAGCCACGAAGCAAAACAGGGAAGCGGGCATTAAATGAACCTTGGCATTTCCCTCTATTTCACCCGGCCCGAACTGATCCTGAGTGTTTCGGGGCTGGTCTTGCTGATCATCGCAGCATGGCGCAGCGACAGTGGCCGTTTGCTTTCGCTCGCCGCTATAGCCGCGCTTTTTGCCGCCGGTGCATGGACGGTCAATCTGCTGACGCATCCATCACTTGAACTTGGCGGGGATGCCTTTGAAGGGCTCTACCGGATGGATGCATTTGGTAGTTTTTCAAAGCTGCTGATATATGTGGCCGCCGCCATTTCATTGATGATCGCGCCGCGTTTCCTTAAAAATATGGGCGCAATGCGGGCGGAATATCCGGTGCTGATCCTGTTTGCCGTGGTTGGTATGGGGATCATGGTTTCCGCCAACGACCTGATGACGCTCTATATCGGCCTCGAACTCAACAGCCTGTCGGCCTATGTGCTGGCGAGCTTCGCGCGAAATGACGGGCGATCGGTAGAGGCGGGCCTCAAATATTTCGTGCTGGGGGCATTGGCGAGCGGTATCCTGCTATTTGGCATGTCGCTGCTTTATGGCTTCACCGGTTCGACCAATTTCGATGCCATCGGCAAGGCGCTCTCGGGCGACATCGGTATGGGCGCGCTATTTGGTGTAGTATTCGTGCTGTCGGGGCTTGCCTTCAAAATCAGCGCCGCACCTTTTCATATGTGGACGCCAGATGTCTATGAAGGCGCACCAACGCCGGTCACAGCTTTTTTTGCAAGCGCGCCGAAAGTGGCGGCAATGGCTCTTCTGGTTCGCGTAACAATTACGGCATTTGGCGATCAGACCTTCGTCTGGCAGCAGATCATTATGGTCATCGCGATCATGTCTATCCTGATCGGTGCGGTTGGCGCGATTGGCCAATCAAACCTGAAACGCCTGCTCGCCTACAGCTCGATCAACAATGTCGGCTTTATCCTGATTGGCCTTGCTGCCGGCACCAAAGAAGGCATTGCGGCGATGCTGGTCTATCTCAGCATCTATGTTGCGATGACGCTCGGCGGATTTATCTGCCTGATGCAGCTTAGAAACCGGGACGGGAGACTGCGTGAGGATATGAGCGATATAGCCGGCCTGTCGAAAACGCGGCCAGGGCTGGCGGCGGCGATGGCGATATTCATGTTTTCGCTGGCCGGTATTCCGCCGCTTTTCGGTTTCTGGGGTAAGCTGGTAGTGTTTAATGCCGCTGTCGCGGCGGGGCTGTTGCCGCTCGCCGTAATTGGTATCGCGGCATCTGTGATCGGAGCTTTCTATTATCTGAAGGTCGTGAAGGTCATGTATTTCGATGATGCCGAAGATATCATTGTCTCGGAAAATAGCCGTACTCTCATCTGGACAGGCGCGGTGCTGGCTGCTTTGGTATCGCCGCTGGGATATCTGCTGATCACACCGCTTGGTCAGATCACTGATAAGGCCGCGAGCGCCCTGTTCTGAACTATCAGCCGATATTTGAAGAAGTCGCGCTTACCGGCTCCACCAATGCCGATTTACTCAAGCGCGCTGCAGCCGGAGCGCCCGAAGGCCTGTGGCTGCGCGCGGACCGGCAGGATGGCGGCCGGGGCCGGATGGGGCGGCAATGGGAAAGCGCTGACGGCAATCTATTCGCCAGCACTATTGTCCGTATTGGGCCCGGTAGTCCGCAGGCAGCGGGCCTTGCATTTGTGACCGCGGTTGCCGTCCGCGAAGCGTTGGAGCGGACAGCGCCTGGTATACCATTTTCGCTGAAATGGCCGAATGACATCCTGGTCGGCGGCGCGAAGCTTTGCGGTATGTTGCTCGAACGCCGCGATGATGCGGTGATAATCGGCATCGGTATCAATCTTGCACAACATCCCGGCGGAATTGATCGCCCCGTCACCAGCATTGCGGCCTTGGGCGGCTTAACGCCCTTGCCGCAGCAGATGGTTGAGACTACCGCACATATATTCGGCGAATGGCTTGGCCGGTGGCGGCTTGGCGGGCTGCCTGCAATATTAAACGAATGGCGCGCCCATGCGCATGAAGACGGCGATGCCATTGGTGCCAGCCTGCCCGACGGTACCATGGTGGAAGGCAGTTATGCCGGGATATCAGACGATGGCGCATTGAAGCTGCGCTTGGCGGATGGCTCCATTCGTGCCATTCATGCCGGTGATATATTTTTGTTATGATTGAAAGAGAAGTCCATGTTGCTCGCCATTGAAACCGGCAACACAAATGTTAAGTTTGCGCTCGTCGATGGCCTTGAGGTCAAGGCGCGGTGGCGGATTGCTACCGATGCGCGCAAAACGGCCGATGAATATGCCGTTTGGCTCGACCAGCTGCTGAAACTGGAGGGATATACGCGGGCGGATGTAGACGCAGTGGCGATATCCACCGTTGTTCCGCGTGCGCTGCATAATCTCAGCATGCTGGCGCGCAAATATTTTGACACAGAACCTCTGGTTGCGGGGCGCGCGCCGCTTGACTGGCGCATAAAGCTGAATGTGGACGAACCCCAGAATTTGGGAGCAGACCGCGCGCTCAACGCCATCTCCGCGCAGCATTTGGTCGGCGATAGCGACAAAATTATCATCAGTTTCGGCACAGCTACGACGGTTGATCATGTCGGCGCAGATGGAACCTATCATGGCGGTGTAATCGCGCCGGGGATCAACTTGTCGCTAGATGCCCTGGTGAATGCGACCGCACAATTACCGCGCATCGCCATCGCGGCACCCGAACAGGAAGACGTGATTGGCCGTACCACCGAAAGCCAGATGCTGTATGGAATTTATTGGGGCTATGTCTCTATGATTGAAGGATTGATTGCACGCATGAAAAAACAAATTGGCAGGTCCGTCAAAGTCATCGCGACCGGTGGGCTAGCGCCGCTGTTTCAGCGGCATGAGCATCTTTTTGACTATATCGAAAGCGATCTCACCTTGCGCGGCCTCGCGCTTCTTTATCAAGGCAGGAAGGTAGCAAAGTGAAACCCGGAAAAGAACTGCTCTTCCTCGCGCTTGGCGGGTCGGATGAAATTGGCATGAATGTCAACCTGTATGGCTGCGACGGTAAATGGGTGATGGTTGATCTTGGCATTACTTTTGGCAATGCGGAATACCCCGGCGTTGATTTGGTGCTACCAGACCTTGAATTCATCGAGGAACGGGCCAAGGATTTACTCGGCATTGTGCTTACCCACGGGCATGAGGATCATATTGGCGCGGTGCCATACCTTGCTGCCGATCTTGGCGTGCCGCTCTACGCTTCGCCTTTTACGGCGAGCCTGATTTGCGGGAAGTTGGAGCAAGAGGGCTTGCTTAACCAGGTTGAGGTCAACGTCATCCCGATGGGCGGTAGTTTCGATCTCGGGCCGTTCGGTTTCCGCTTCATGCCGCTTGCGCATTCGATCCTGGAAATGAGCGCCTGCGTGATAGACACACCCTATGGCCGCATCTTTCACACCGGCGATTGGAAACTCGATCCGCAGCCGATCATTGGCGAACCATCGACGGCGGACGCGCTCAGCGCGGTTGGCGATGAAGGCGTGCTTGCGCTGGTTTGTGACAGCACCAATGTGTTCAATTCCGGCGATAGCGGTAGCGAAGGTAGCGTGAAGGCTGATTTGCTCGATGCGGTAAATGCGGCGAAGGGCAGGGTGATTGTTACCACCTTTGCCTCCAACGCTGCGCGTCTGCAGACGTTGGGCGAAGTCGCACGGGAAAGCGGGCGGACGCTTTGTTTCGCCGGCCGGTCGTTGCACCGGATCAAGGATGCCGCGCAGGCCAATGGCTATTTGAAGGATCTGCCCGATCAAATCGATATCAAGGAAGTCGAGCGTATGCCGCGCGGCGATGTGATGGTGGTTGCAACAGGCGGGCAGGGCGAGCCGCGTGCCGCATTGGCGAGAATGGCAGAGGGTAATCACCCGATCCCGCTGGAGAAGGGCGACACCATCATTTTCTCATCGAAACAGATACCGGGTAACGAGATTGCGATCGGCGTCATTATGAACAAGCTTGCGCGTTCAGGCGTGCTAACCGTAACCGAAAAGCAAGCCCATGTGCATGTATCGGGGCATCCCGGGCAACCCGAACTTGCCAAGCTGTATGACTGGATACGGCCAGAAATTCTGATCCCCGTTCATGGCGAGCGGCGGCATATGGAAGAGCAGGCACGTTTTGCAAAGGAGCACGGCGTGGGTAAAGCGCTGGTGCAATCAAATGGCGATATGGTGCGATTGTCACCCAAAGGCCCAAAGATCATCGGCAAGCAGCGCACCGGGCGACTGATCCTTGACGGCGATGTGATTGTGGCCGCCGATGGTGAGGCGATGGTGCAGCGCAGGCGCGCATCATGGAATGGCATGATCAATGTGGCGGTGGCGCTGGACAAGAAAAACCGCCTGCATGGCGACCCTGTCATTCGCCCCTACGGCGTTCCGCTTGAAGATGACATGGACGAGTTTCTCGATGAGGCTACCGAGGAATCGCACAAGGCGATAGCCAACTGGAAGAATGGGGATATTGAAAAACTGCGCGAGGGCGTAAGGCTTGCCGTTCGGCGAACGGCTACACGCTGGACTGGAAAGAAACCGATTGTCGATGTGGGCATCATCGAAGCGGCATGAATTTTACATCGATCATCGCGATCTACGTGCTTTTCTGGGTGCTGAGTGCGTTTTTGGTGCTGCCCTTCGGTATCCGCACGACAGACGAGCTAGGGCAAGACAAGGTACAAGGGCAGATGGACGGCGCGCCAGGCAATTTCAGGCCGCGCCGCGTGCTGGCGCGCACCACATTATTGTCGGCGGCCTTGTTCGCTATCTACTATGCCAACTATACCTATGGCTGGATCGACCGGCACAGTTTCGATTTTCTGATCAACCCGCCTAAGGGCTGATCAGTTACGAAGCCGCTCAATGGCCTGTGCGAGCGCAACATAAAGCTTACCAACGTCAGATGAAAGCAGCGTCACACCAATCGCGTTACCGTCCCTTGTGCTCAGCAGCACGCGCATCATTGCCTCAAAATCGTGAATGTAGCGGTTCACATGCTCGCGGAATTCAGCATCTTCATCATATTGCTCGACAATCACGCGGGCCTCTCCATTGTCGAGAAGGCGCACGGCGCGGCGTGTGAACACACCCCGGTCACCTTTCAGATAAGCAGCCCAAGCGGTATCGGTCACGTCGTTCGAGAGGATTTTGGCAACATCGATGGCGGTTGAATTTAATGTCTCGGTGAGCGTTGCCATCCGGCGCGCAAAGCCTTCATGATCCAGGCCGCCAAAGCTGTCATGGGTATCGCGAAGCCGTGTTTCCAGGTTGGCCGTCATTTCGTTTATCTGGGCAAGCTGCGCCGTGAGCTTCTCCGTTGCGCCTTGTGACAGCGTAAGTTGCTTCTCGATTGCTCCCTGCATATGCTCGTTCAAAACGGCAAGCTGGCTATCTACAGCTCCGCTCAGCATTTCGCTATTCTGCGTTGAAAGCCGGTCTGCGACACCGCTGAGTTCTTCTACGATCAATTCCTTGCTGCGCGCGGCAGTTTCTTCGGTTGTTTCGCGCACTTGCAGAAGCGATGGCAGCAGGCGCTTGTCGGCGTCCTCCGCCATTTCCTCAACCAGATCGCGGGTCTGTTCAAGGCTATCCGACAGTGCCTGTGCCTGCTCTCCAAAGCAGGTTAGCTGTTCATCGCTACTCGCCATCAGGTTGCTCAGCGTACTGCTCTGCCGCTGAATAAGGCCATCTATCGTGGTCAGACGCGCAAGCAGATTGTCGCTATGCGTGTCCATCTCTCCGGTGAGTTCGCGGGCATCGCGCATATTCGCAAAGCTTGAAGCGAAATTTTCTCCAAGCCGCTCTATCGCCGCTGGAATTTCGACATCAATCTCGTTTTTCGCGGTCGCAAATTCGGTGAGGATTTTCTCGGAACTTTCGACCAGTCCGGTTGCGCTGTTATTCGTCTGTCCGATGCTCTCGTCAAGATCGCGCGTGCTTTGCACCAGCGTTTCGATGGCAAAGGCCAATTTGGCGGTCTTGTCAGTCGCATCCATATCGAGCTGCTCGATATGCGTCATGCTCTCCTCTATCAGCGTAGAAATGCGGGCGACCATTATGTCTATCCGCTCGTCCTGCGTCTCGATTGTGCCGCGCATATTCTCGACAGCACTGCCCATATCGGCGAGTTGGCTAGACAGTTTTTGGCTACTGGAATCGAGAAGGCCCGATAGCTCGGTAGATGTTTCGGCAACAAGGCTTTGCGCCTGCGATGTCGTTGTTTCAAAATTCGCAGTAATTGCCGTAAGCTGCTGCGAAAGCGCCTCACCGCTCTCGCCGAGCAACTCGGCAAGCCTCGTCGTTGCGGCCTCCAAGGCAGTGTTGCTGTCGAGTGTGATTTTTTCAAATTGCGCTGATATTCCGGCACCGGATTTCTCCGCCTCCACCATATTTGCAGAAAAGGAGCGGCTGCTCTCGCCGATGCTTTCGGTGATATGGTCGGCAGCGCGCACGGCGTCCTCTTCAAGCCCATCGACCGATTCCCTTGCGGCAATACCCGCCTGGTTCACCCGCTGGAGCGCAGAGATCAGTGACTTGACCTGCACCTGCGCGCCATTGCCCGCGCTTCCAATCTGGTTGGTCACATCTTTGGCAGCACTGGTGACCACCGGCAAATGCTTGCGCAAATGTTCAAGGTTGCTCGCAGCCGCATTGCTCACTTCTTCAAGCTTTTTCGCCTTGTCGTCGCTGTCGGCAAGGGCAGTACCAAGCTGCTGCGCAGCCAAGGTAAGTCGCTCGGCAGATTGGCGGCCAATGGCCTCAAGATCGCGGGCATTTTGCGCAAGAAATTCGCGGGCGAGGGCGATTTCCTCATTTACCGTGCGCATGCGCAGTTCCAGCGCCTCGCTTTCGCGGCGCAGTTTCTCACCAGAATCGGCGAAACGAGAGGCTTCTGCGTGGCTGTTGCGCATGATGAGCAGCCAGAGAATGCCAAGCACTGCGACCGGTAGCGCCCATGCGCCAACGAGCGAGATAATCTCGGAATTGACCGGCAGTTGTGAAATGATGGAAAGGTTTGTCCAAACAAAGAAGCCGGTCCAGCCGATAAAGCCAGTGAGTAGTAGGGCCGCTGCCGCAGTCATTCCCCAATTGCGAGGCGATGGCTCTAAGGCATCATCATACTCCCACTCTTCCTCAATTGCTTCTTCCTGACCGACGACAAGCTCTTCCGCAACGTCGTCTTTACCGCCAAGTGCAATGGCCTTTTCATCTATCTCATCGATAGAATCGGCCTTCTCGCGGTTTATCCCCACTATTTTTGAACGTGATCCCATTGTCCCATATTAGCACAATATCGGCGGTGTGAAACGCAAAGTTAACGTTAGCGGGCTAATTGCCTTCGAATGTCTATGGATTATGGCGCATTTGACACAGCCTTAAAGGCGGCAGCAGGCGATGACGTCGCGTTGGCCGAAGAGCTGCGTTCTGATTTTGTGGATAGCGCGATGCGGCAGATTAGCTTGCTTTCACGTTCCCGCTGCGATGCGAATTGGCAATATGCCGCATACCGGCTCAAGGGGCTCGCTGCGAGTTTTGGCGCAGGAGCTGTCATCGAACTCACCGATGAAGCGCTGGACGGCGCGCCGGGCGATCCCGTGGTCATCCGGGAGCTGGAGCAGGCCGTCGCTGATATTGCAGCGCATAATCTCGGCTAGTCACCAAATCACAGCCCTCAAAATAGCGAGCCGACAACAAAATAAATCTTGGGCAATTGTCCAAGCTGCGCCATATCGGCGATATGGGTGAGGTTTCTCAAGAAATATCTTCAATTGATACGGTGCTGCTGTCGGCGGTTGCGGAAAATTCAGGCGCCGGGGGCTATACACCGGCGCTTGAAAATGTGGGAACAACACCGTTTTTGGCGATGCAAGTGCGCCAGCTTAAGCGATTGGGTTTCAAGAATTTTCTGGTTGAAGTCGATCAGGTTTCCGGCGCGTTGATTGCCATAGCTGATGGGCTTACTGCCGAGGGTATTGATCTTGAATTTATTCGTGATCCCAAAGAACTGTCTGGCCATCCGGAACCCGCTGGGCGGATGCTTGTGGTGGCGGCATCGGTCTACATTCGCGATGATATGCTTGCCAGAATTCTTGATGGAGACGGCCCGGTAATTGCGACCGTTGAAGGCAGCGAAGAGAATGAAGTCTTCGAACGCATCGATTTGAACACGCGCTGGAGCGGCGTTGCGGTCATTGATTCCTTGCCCGCTGATGCAATTTCGGAAATTCCGGAAGGGTGGAGCTTGCCATCCGCGCTACTTCGCCAATCGTTGCAATCCGGCGTGCGTCAATTGCCGATTGCGCAGCCCGCGCTCGAAGCCGGGAACTTGCTCAAGGTGACCAGCGCGGCCGAAATGCGCGCGCTTGCCAAGGCGAAATTTCAAAGCAGCGTCCGTCAGCAACGATGCGCGGTCGGCGCATTCATTTTTGCGCCCATCGCCAAATTGCTGGTTCTGAATGTGGCTACAACGTCAAACTGGCTTGGCCTTATGTCGCCGATATTTGCAGCACTTGCGCTGCTTGCCAGTTTCGCCGGGCTGGCCGCGATCGCGCTTGCTTCGGGCCTAGTTGCACTATTCATCTTATTTATGAATAAGTTGATATTAGACTTTGAAAATAAAAAAGATACTGGCCAAATTATTCGACCACTATCTTGGCTTCTTCTGGCCCTGGCGCTTGCCGTAGTTTCGTGGCAACAATCGCATATTGAAGGCATTTTTGCAGCCGCCGCGCTTACCGGACTGCTGGTTCATTCGCATCAATTGCCGCTGGCCGTAGAACGGGCGCGGCTATTACCCACGCCCGCATTCGCCGCTGCGGTCTTACTGCTTTTGGCCATAGCGGGGCCGTTTGATTTGGGTTTGAAGGCGTTGGTTATCCTGCAAATTCTGGCGTTGCTTGTTACCCAATCGATGGCACAAAGAGATGCGACAGGGTTAAACCGGCCTTAACCTGATTTTGCTAGGAAAATAGCCTGTTTGACAGCGTTGGAAGCAAATTTGCGGAATTTACCCGGCCAGATGGATGATCTTATGGAGGTTGCCTCGTTCCACGCGCGCGACAGCCAGCTTCTGTGCGCGGATGTCGCCGCCATGATCTTTCCGCGCGCTTATTTCCCGGCGAGTGACGAGTTGCTTGCCGACATTTCAGCCAATATCATTCAACTAGTTCAAATGCTTGAGCAGGAAATCACGGCCAATGAAGTTGCGAATTCGCCAAGCCCCCCGCTACTCGACCGGTCTGCGCATCTCCGCGATCCGGCATTGATTGATTTTATGCTCGCCCGTCAGGCTGAGCGCCGGCTTGAAAAAAGACTGTCTGCCAAGAGTGACATTGCATTGTCGGCGACGCTACCAGCCAGATTGCTAACCAATGCGAGTCACGAAATTGCCGAAGCGGCGCAGACCATACTTGCGGCAACCAGCCTGAACCGCCGAAGCGCGGCACTGGAATGGCGCCGCCTGCCGCCCGAACTGCTTCACGCGCTTTGCTGGCGGATCGTGGCCGCGGTTCACCCGGAACGTTCGGATGAAACGGATCAGTTTCGCCAGAATGCGCAAAAAATGCTTGCCTGCTATGATGAAGGGGCGACGACGGGCAATGCGGTGCGAAAGCTACTGCATATGCTCGGCTCCGACTATGCTGACGAAATTGGAAATGCAGAAAAGGCTGGACTGGCGCTGTTTGTGGGCAATCTTGCAGCAAGCTTACGGCTTGCCGAAGATCATGTCCTGCAGCTAATTGATCGCCCATCCATCGCTGCCTTTGCATTATTGCAGCGAGCGGCGGGGAGTGATTTTGATCCCGCGATGGAAAATATCCGTCTGCTCTACGGTTTCGACACGCTGACACCGCGTGATATTACACTGTTCGAAGACGGCTTCGCTGCCTTGTCATTGGAAGATGCAAGGCGAGTGGTTGCCGAGTGGCAGGTTGCGCGCGATAGTTATCTACTTCCCGGTCGTTCGGATATGGAACCGCTGTCATGACCGGCACGTCAATTCTTGCTCAACCTATCACCGGCGAAGTCGCCATTGACGGCCGTTTGCTGCGTGCAGATCCGCAGCTGCTCGGCATGCAATTTGCTGCAGGCGGTGAAGAGGGCGGGCTGCTTGCAATTCCGGCTTTGCTCAATATCGCTCGGTTGACGGCGCGGCTCAAAATGGGCCTTGCCCGTTCCGTGGTGGTGGCTGACGCCCACGAATGCGCCGAATTATGGGTTGAAAGCTATTGGGCCAACGGCGTCGCGCATCTTTCCATACTGAGTTCCAAGCCGGTCAATTATACCAGCGATCAAGATGCTTCACGTGATGCAGAGATTGATTGGCTGGGCGGAGACTTTGAGGCCGAAGTTGATGCCGATGGCCGCCTAATCGGCCTCACAGGTGATTTCCCGCCGGATTATGATCATGCCCATATCGGTTTCCCGATTGATGGCATGTTCATGCTAGATGCAAATCAGCGCGAAGAATGGGAGAATGGCTGGCGGGCCGAGCGCGCTTTTGATCTTAAAAATGTCCAAATTTCAAAACTGGATAGCCGGTATTTGATGGAATCCCGTCCACTATTTCACCGTAAGGGCGAACTGGCCGGATATCGCCTCAGCTTCTCTCCTTGCGGGCTTGAACCAGGTGCAAACGAAAATGCTGGTGGTGCCCAGGCTGGCAAACGCCAAATTCTCTTTGGCAGGGAGCTTGGCTCGGTATTGCGTCAACCGCTTGGCCGGATCATCGCGAATGCCGAGACTATCGGCGTGAAATTGCAGGGGCCGCTGCGCGATAATTATGCGGTCTATGCAAAGGATATTGCAAGCGCAGCCAAGCATCTTGTCGCGCTTGTTGACGATTTGGGAGATCTCGAAGCGGTTGAACAGCCAGATTTTGAAACCGCACTCGACGATATTGAACTTGGAGATGTTGCGCGGCGGGTGAGGGGCCTGCTGGCATTGAAAGCCGCAGATCACCGGATCGATATCATCACACCGGATGAAAATGAGAAAGTGCCTGCTGTCGCCGAATTCCGGCGCGTGCTGCAGATTATGCTCAATCTTGTGAACAATGCCATTCGCTATTCGCCCGACGGTAGCAAGGTGGTTATCGACATCGCAAAGCTGAATGATGTCGCCTGCATTACCGTTACCGATCAAGGCGATGGCATTGCAGTGGAAGACCGCGAGAAGGCCTTCGAAAAATTCGAACGGCTGGGACGTAGCGGCGATGGCGGTAGCGGGCTTGGCCTCTATATTTCCCGCAGGCTTGCAGTCGCCATGAGGGGCGACCTTAGGGTGAGCGATGCAAGGGATGGCGGAGCGCTTTTCGCGCTGACATTACCCGCTGGGTAGGATCAGATTTCAAAACTCAGCGTTTGTCGATTGCCACATAAGGACGGGCGACCGGGCCAGTGTAGAGCTGACGCGGACGGCCGATTTTTTGTGCAGGGTCGCTAATCATCTCATTCCACTGCGCTACCCAGCCTACCGTGCGGGCAACGGAAAATAGCACCGTAAACATTTCGGTCGGAAATCCGATGGCGGAGAGAATGATGCCAGAGTAGAAATCGACATTGGGGAACAGTTTCTTTTCGATGAAGTAAGGATCATTCAGCGCCATTTCTTCAAGCTGCAAAGCTACATCGAATACCGGATCATTCACGTTCAATTCGGAAAGAACCTCACGCACAGTCTTACGCATTACGGTCGCACGCGGATCGTGGTTTTTATACACGCGGTGGCCAAAGCCCATCAGACGGAAAGGATCATTCTTGTCCTTGGCGCGCTCAATATAATGCGGGATCCGGTCTGGGGTGCCGATTTCGCGGAGCATGTTGAGCGCGGCTTCATTCGCGCCGCCATGGGCAGGGCCCCAAAGACAGGCAATGCCGGCAGCGATGCAAGCAAACGGGTTGGCACCCGACGAACCGGCAAGACGCACGGTTGATGTCGATGCATTTTGTTCGTGGTCGGCATGGAGGATGAAAATGCGGTCCATCGCGCGCTCAATGACCGGGTTCACCTCATAAGGTTCGGCAGGAACGCCAAAGGTCATGCGCAGGAAATTGCCCGTGTAGCTCAGATTATTATCGGGATAGAGAAATGGCTGTCCGCTAGCATATTTATAGGCCATCGCTGCGATAGTTGGCATTTTTGCGATCAGGCGATGGCTCGAAATCCTGCGGTGCTCGGGGTCAGAGATGTCGGTTGAATCATGATAGAAAGCGCTCAGCGCACCGACCACGCCGCACATGATTGACATTGGGTGCGCATCGCGCCGAAAGCCTTTGTAGAAGGTCGCTAGCTGCTCATGCAGCATCGTGTGGCGTGAAATAGTGTGGCTGAAATCATCAAGCTCCTGTTTGCCGGGCAATTCGCCGTTGAGCAGCAGATAGGAAACCTCCATGAAGCTGGACCGTTCGGACAGTTCTTCAATCGAATAGCCGCGATGCAGGAGCACCCCTTCGCCGCCATCGATATAGGTAAGCTGCGACTCGCAGCTTGCGGTCGAGGTGAAGCCGGGATCGAAAGTAAAGGCGCCGCTTTGCGCATATAGCTTACGGATATCAACAACGTCGGGCCCAAGCGTGCCGCCCATCACTGGCAGATCATGCTCTTTGCCTCCAAGCGTCAGTTTTCCACTTTCGTTGCTCATCATCTTCTCCGCTCGTCGATTGCAGCATCAAACGGCATTTTATGCCATTTGCTACGGTTAGGTTGCGTAATTTCCGGGCAAGTCCGATGGGCGTGTCGGGAATGATCGCTGCGGTGGGCCGCATTGGCATCGGTTGAAGCCGAAATATGGTCTTTCGGGAAGAAGCAATGCGGTGATTTGACGAAAACGTCAAGACGCTCACACAGCTTTCTTGTCTTTTTCCGCTTGAAAAAGCGCCATTTCATTTGCGTTTCGCAAAACTATGTCAAAATCCCCGCGGCTGTGTTAGCCCTCGCGGTCTGGATGGGATTGGGCAAATTGCCGTAATTTTCGGATAAGCAGGGCACCATCCATTGTTGCAAAAGCAACTTTCAGCTGTTGAAAACTGGCTTGAGGAAGAGCGCGAGCGGTTGCCGCTTTTGATACCTGCCGGCCTGGGAATTGGTGTTGCGGTCTGGGAGGTATGGTGGAGCTGGGCGCTCTGGCCTTTGCTGTCAGCCTGCCTGTTTCTATTTCTTGTCGCTCGCTCGGTGCCCGCTGGCGGGCGTTTGCGGGTTATCGCTGTTGGGTGCGCGCTTTGCATTGCTACTGGCTATAGCGTGGTCACCGCGAAATCCTGGCTGGTGCATCACCATGTGCTGGAAAAAATATGGATCGGAAATTTCTACGGCCGCGTTGAGCAGGTCGAAAAGCTTGTGGCGCGCGGTAAGTTCCGTCTTCTGCTCGCGACCGGTGAGCACGCCGGTTTGCCCGCGCGATTGCGCGTTAATCTATCCCCCGAACAATATCGCGAGGAGTTTCAGGTTGGCGCGATCGTCCTGCTTAAGGCCCGGTTGATGCCGCCCGCGGGCCCTGCGCTGCCAGGCGGTTATGATTTTGCACGGCGTGCGTGGTTTGCCGGCATCGGAGCGACGGGAACCGCGCTTGGTGAGGTGAAATTACATAGCGGCGCGCGCGATCCGCCGCTTCTGGCCGATGCGCGCAGCGGGCTTGCGGTGCATGTCAGGTCGAAGCTTTCCGACGATACAGGGGGCATCGCTGCGGCGCTGGCGACCGGCGACAGGGGCGCTATCTCGGAGGCCGATGCAAAAGCCATGCGCGAAAGCGGAATGGCGCATTTGCTTGCGATAAGCGGCTTGCATGTGACCGCTGTTGTGGGCGGCATATTTCTATTTGCTAGCCGTCTGCTCGCACTTTTCCCATGGTTCGCATTGAGGTTTCCTATTCCGATTTTTGCGGCATCAATCGCCGCCATGGGAGCTGTCGGCTACACGTTGCTAACTGGTGCTCAAGTACCGACTATCCGGTCTTGTGTCGCTGCATTATTGATACTGACCGCACTCATATTAGGCCGCGAACCGATTAGCCTTCGAATGGTGGCAGCGGGCGCAATATTTGTGCTGTTATTGTGGCCCGAAAGTCTTGCGGGCCCCAGCTTTCAAATGAGCTTCGCTGCCGTGACCACAATTATCCTGCTGCATGAGCAGGGTTTCATGAAGCGGTTGATTTCATTCCGGGAAAGCAAATTCTTTGAAAAGATACTTCGCGGGCTATTGTCGCTTTTTCTCACCGGGCTCGCCATAGAGCTGGTTCTGGCACCGATTGCGTTATGGCATTTCCATAAGGCCGGGCTTTACGGCGCGCTGGCCAATATGGCGGCAATCCCGCTCACAACTTTCATTATCATGCCGTTTGAAGCGCTGGCGTTGCTGTTTGATTTGGTGGGAATGGGGGCGCCCTTCTGGTGGGTTGTTGAACAGGGTCTGGCCCTCATTTTGCGCATTGCGCACGGCGTGTCGGCGTTGCCGGGCGCAGTCACCATGCGTCCGGAAATGCCGCCGCTGGCTTTCGCGGCGATGATGCTCGGCGGCTTGTGGTTTGCGATTTTCAGGACGCGGGCAAGGGTTTGGGGGTTGGCACCCGTCATGGCGGGGCTAATTGCAATGGTGCTAGCGCCCGTTCCGGATTTGCTTGTCACCGGCGATGGCAAGCATTTGGCGCTGACCGATGGTGAGGGAAATATCGGTCTGCTGCGCGCGGGGGCAGGCGACTATGTGCGCGATACGCTAAAGGAAAGTGCAGGCACACCTGCCGAACCGGTTGCCATAGAGGATTGGCCGGGCGCGAAATGTTCATCCGATATTTGTATCGTGCGGACGCAAACACCGGCGCGGCCATGGGACATTATGGCGACGCGTACCAGAAACCTCGTCCCGTCGATGGAATTGGCAGCAGCCTGCAAACGCGTCGATATTGTCATCAGCGACCGCTGGCTTCCTTATTCATGCAAACCGCGCTGGCTCAAGCTCGATCGCCGCCGTCTGGGCACCACCGGGGGAACAGCCATCTATCTTAGCAAACAGCAATTGGAAACCGTGAGTGACAGGATATCGGGTGCCCCTTGGGCGGCCTTCGATCAGGAATACCGGTAATTAATGATACCGGCGCAATAGCCCGGCAAGCTTACCCTGTATCTGGACTTCATCAGGACCATAAATTTGCGGTTCATAGGCTGCATTTGCAGGATCGAGCCGGACCTTGCCATTGTCGCGGCGCAGATATTTGAGCGTTGCTTCTTCCCCATGCACAAGTGCGACCACGATTTCTCCATCGCGCGCCGTGTCAGTCTTTCGAATGAGGGCATAATCGCCGTCGAAAATACCGGCCTCAATCATAGAATCACCCGATACTTCGAGAGCATAATGCTCACCTGAACCAAGCAGCGCCATTGGCACGGCTAGCGATTCCTGCCCTTCCAGAGCTTCTATCGGAACACCGGCGGCGATCCGGCCATGCAAGGGAATTTCCATGACATCGTTGGCGGCAACCGGCATTGTCTTTGCCGTCGATGTATTCGCCGCCGACGCAGCGCGCGCTTTTTCGAGCGAAACCAGATTGGCGGGTTTGCTACTACCGCCTTCGGGCATTTTCACAACTTCCAAAGCCCGCGCACGGTTGGCAAGCCGCCGGATAAAACCGCGTTCTTCGAGCGCACCGATCAAGCGGTGGACGCCCGATTTGCTTTTGAGATCAAGTGCTTCTTTCATCTCTTCGAAGGAAGGCGAGATGCCCGTATTTTCCAGCCTTGAATGGATGAAGAGTAGCAATTCATGCTGTTTGGCTGTCAACATTATCAATTCCCATATGGTGATACATTGAAGGAACGATTAGAGAACAAACAGGGTAAAGTCAACCGCTGTATACAGGTGGAGCTACGAGGCTATCGGATCAAGCCTGTAACAGGGAACTTCCTCTCCGGCATTTATTTCCGTTGCCAAAGCGGGCCGGTGAATAAGCGCATTGGCCCTCGCCAATGTTGCCAGCACCGCGCTATCGGTTGAAGGCAGCGGCGTGACTTGTCCGCCGCTTAGCTGCGCCCTGACAAAGTTGCTTCGTTCGCCATTTGCGGGGAGGGTGCCGTCAAGCTTTGCTCCAATCGCTTTGGGCCGTGGTTCAGGTGCGCCGGCCATATGGCGGATAAGCGGCTGCAGGAACAGGAACGCGGTCACATAGGCCGAAGCCGGATTGCCGGGCAGGCCCAGAATAGCGGCTTCACCCAGCATTCCGGCCATAACCGGCTTTCCAGGCCGCATCGCGACCTTCCAGAAATCTATATTGGCGCCGACGGCTTCGAGCGCCGGCCGCACCAGATCATGGTCCCCTACAGACGCGCCGCCAATGGTAACGATGATGTCGGCACTGGCATTTCTGAGCGCATCCTTTGTTGCTTCCAGCTCATCGGGAATGATCGCGCGCGAGGCAATTTTGCATGGCAGCATTTTCATCATCGCCGCCAGCATAATATCGTTGGAAGCCGGCATCTGGTTTTCGCCCACAATCTCGCCTGGAGGCACCAATTCATCGCCCGTTGAAAATATCGCGATACGCGGCTTATGATAAACGCAAAGCGCGTCATGCCCAGCCATTGCGGCGAGGCCAATTTGTGCGGCGTTCAGCAAAGTGCCAGCAGCGACCAGTGTTTCGCCGCCGCCAAAATCCGATCCGGCGATGCGGACATGGCGTCCCTTTGGGAGCGTTATATCGCCGATAACGCTAAGGGCATCGCCGTCGCGGCGCGCCTCTTCCTGAATCAACACCGTATCGGTTCCAGCAGGCAGCGGCGCGCCGGTAAATATTCGCACCGCTTCACCGGCCTGCACCGCGCCATCGAAGCTGCCCCCTGCTGCAGATTCGCCTACCACGCGCCACGGGCCGAGAAAGCCTGCATGGGCAAACGCATAGCCGTCCATAGCCGACAGATCTTTGGCGGGCTGTGTGCGCCGCGCGGTCATGTCTTTCGCCAAATAGCAACCTGCTGCATCAAGGAGCGGCACGCTCCTAGTCCCGAGCGGCGGCGCGATATCGAGCAGGCGTTGCTGCGCTTCTTCCAGAGGAATCACTGTTCCGCGCGCCAATCGCCCGATTTGCCGCCGCTTTTGGCGAGCAAGCGAACGCCGTCTATCACCATCGCCTTGTCGATGGCCTTCGCCATATCATAGATGGTGAGCAAAGCAGTTGAAGCCGCTGTCAGCGCCTCCATCTCGACGCCGGTCTTGCCTGTGCAGCGGGCAGTCGCTGTGGTGCGGATAGCTTCAGCTTCCATTTTAAATTCAATGGCCACCGACGATAGCGGCAGCGGATGGCATAGCGGGATCAGTTCGCTCGTCTTCTTCGCTGCCATGATCCCGGCGATACGCGCCGTGGCTAGCACGTCGCCCTTTTTGACCAGCCCAGACTTGATCGCTTCCAGTGCTTCTGCGGACATTGAAATGCGCCCCTCGGCAACCGCCTGACGCACGCTATCATCCTTGGCCGAAACATCGACCATGCGCGCCGCGCCGCTTTCATCGAGATGGGTCAATTTGCTCATGCGCTTGTCAGCAATGTCCTCGTGGCCTGTTCAACGTCATCCTGCCGCATCAGGCTTTCGCCGACAAGGAAGCATTTTACGCCGCGTGCAGCCATGGCATTCAAATCATCATGCGAGGAAAGTCCGCTCTCGGCAACAAGCGTGCAGCCTTCCGGCGCTGTTTTGGCAAGCTCAAACGTGCGCGCAAAATCGACCGAAAAATCCTTGAGGTTGCGGTTGTTAACGCCGATCAGCCGCGATTTGAGCCGATAGGCGCGCTCCATTTCTGCCGTATCATGCGTTTCGACGAGCACGTCCATTCCGTGTTCGATGGCGGCGGCCTCAATCTCGGTCATCTGCGCATCGTCGAGCGCGGCGACAATAATCAGGATCGCATCGGCGCCGATGCTGCGCGATTCGAGCAGCTGCCAGGGATCGACCATGAAATCCTTGCGGAGCACCGGCAGATCGCAGGCGGCGCGCGCGGCTACCAGATCATCTTCATGCCCCTGAAAATAGCGCGTGTCTGTCAGCACCGATAGGCAAGCCGCGCCGCCACTTTCGTAAGCCTTGGCGTGTGCGGGCGGATCGAAATTTTCGCGGATCAAGCCCTTGGACGGGCTGGCGCGTTTGATTTCGGCAATCAGGCCAAAGCCGGCCTCAGCCTTGGCATCGAGCGCTGCCTTGAAGCCGCGCGGTGCGCTTTGGTTCGCCGCCGCTTCCTGCAGTTCTGACTGCGAAATGGCTGCTTTGCGCCGCGCCACCTCTTCACGCTTATGCGCGCAGATCTCGGCTAGCTTGTTGGTGAAAGAAAAGCCGCTCATTGGTTCGCAATCCAGCAATTGAGCATCGCCATCGCCAGCCCCTTGTCGATGGCCTCACCCGCTTCCTCAACGCCCTCTTCCCAGCTATCCACGGCGCCCGCCACCATCAACGCGCCCGCGCTGTTGAGCAGCACAGCGTCTCGATACGCGCCTTCCTGACCTGCGAGCATGTCGGTAAGCGCCCGCGCATTATATGCCGCATCGCCGCCTTTTATCGCATCGAGCGAATGGCGCGGGAGGCCAGCATCTTCTGGCGTGATCAACGAGTGTGTGATGGAGCCGCCCGACAGCATAGCCACCTTGCTTGGCCCGGCTATAGAAAACTCATCCAGCCCTTCTTCGCCCGAAACCACCATCAGCCGTTCATAGCCAATCATTTGCGCCGCCGCCGCATAGGTCTCCACCAGATTGGGCGTCGCCACACCGATCAACTGCCGCTTCACGCCGCAAGGATTGCAGAGCGGCCCAAGCAGATTGAATATCGTGCGGCGGCCAAGCGCTTTGCGGATGGGAGCGAGCGGGCCGAGCGCCGGATGATGGTTTTGCGCAAAGAAAAACCCGATGCCGATTTCGGCCAGTGTTCGCTCTGCTCCCGCAGCCGCCATATCCAGATCAAGCCCGAGCGCCTCCAATGTATCCGCGCCGCCAGCCTTGCTTGATGCTGCACGGTTGCCATGCTTCGCCATCGGCACGTCGAGTGACGCCACTACCAGCGCAACGGTGGTTGAAATGTTGAGACTATGCTGCCCGTCTCCGCCCGTTCCGCATACGTCTATCGCGCCTGCGGGAGCCTTCGCCGTTATCATCCGCGCGCGCATCGCTTTGGCGGCGGCGGCGATCTCTTCTGCCGTTTCGCCGCGATCAGCCATTTGGATGAGCGCATTGCTGATTTCCCCGTCCGAGAGCTTTCCGCCGAGGATTTGGTCGAATATTTGTGCCTTGTTAGCCATGGTTCATCCGTCACTGCGAGCTTGTCTAGTATCTATCCCCTTGCGCCAAGCGTCACGCGATCCTCCCCTGCAAGGGGAGGTGGCGCGCCGTAGCATTAGCGAAGGCGTGACGGAGGGGTGTCCCCCTCTCCGCAACAGCGCGCCTTCCCGAACCGGCGATACCCCTCCGACCCGCTGGCGCGGCCCATCTCCCCTCGCAAGGGAGGATTTGACGAGATTGCTTTGTCGAGGGTGTTTGGCGTCTCTCACGTCCGCTCTTTCACCTTCATTCCGGCAATCTCCATAAAATTACCGAGCAGATGGTGGCCATGTTCGGTGGCGATGCTTTCGGGGTGGAATTGGACGCCGTGGATCGGCAGGCTTTCATGCCGGAAACCCATCACCGAACCATCATCGGCGGTGGCGTTGGTAATCAGGCTGGTCGGAATATCCTCGACAATCAGCGAGTGATAACGCGTCGCGGTATAAGGCGAGGGGATGCCCGCAAAAACCCCGCTGCCATCATGATTCACCGCCGATGTCTTGCCATGCATCAACCCGCCGCGCAGCACGCGCCCGCCAAAATGCTGGCCAATCGATTGATGGCCAAGACACACGCCAAGCAGCGGCTTCTTCGCCTCCACACAGGCCGCGACAAGATCAAGGCTGATGCCTGCATAATCGGGCGTCTTCGGCCCCGGCGATATAAGAAAAGCCTCCGCCCCGCTCGCCATCGCACCCGCAACCGAAATCGCATCATTGCGCTCCACCCGCACCGCCGCGCCCAATTCCATCAGATAATGGACGAGGTTGAAGGTAAAGCTGTCGTAGTTGTCGATGACCAGGATCATTAGTTTCGATTCAACCCCATTTCACGGCTTTGCAATTTTCGCTTCCAAAGACTCTCAAGCATATCATAGTCTTTTTCCGTAGTAGCGGTTCCTCCAACCTCAAGAATGCTTATCTGATAGTTACTTGGATCGCGACTTTTCAACCCAATATTACCGCCGTGGCCTGAACCAGAATATTCCATCCAGCGGCCAAAAAATCCGTCTTGACCGACAGCCTTTCCGACATATTGCTCTTTGGTTTTAGGGCAGGTTAGAAGATAGATTCCTTTCGCTTGGCGTAAAATGGCGACCCAACTCGCTGGCATTTTCGGCACATTGTTCAATGAGACCATGAACTGCGTATAGCCAGGGAATACAGGCTCTTGAAATTCAGTTTTAATTTCCCGAATAGTTTTGCTTTGACCTGCTTCACTCGTCGCTAGTTGCACCCACGACCGCGTTCCTCTCCCCCATTCTATATACAACCTGCCAATATAGTCGGCTAGATGATCGGTAAGGATGCAATGATATAAATCAAAATCTTGCTCTTGTGTATCAGACACCGGTTTATCGTCGAAAGGGTGCAACCACCGCTGGTCAGGATTGCCAACTCTGCGGATCGAAAAAACTCCAACGAATAGCGTACTGCCATCAGGGGTAGCTACAAAACTGCACCAATATGGTGCTTGAAACCTGGCCCGTCGGTCTATCCGGTGTATGGACTGATAGCGGTTGAGCTTGTCTGGCGACTCCACCCACAAATGATAGGGAGTCGTTCGTGAAGAACTGTATTCTTGATGCCGCAACAATCGAACGTCTTCAAGCGCCAGTTCAGATTTGGTAAGACAATCTGTAAAAGTCAGCAGATCATTCATTGCCCAAACCCCGCTTCATTCGCCACGCGCACCGCTTCTTTCGCGGCGGCCAGCAATGCGCCCGCCTTGGCCTCGCATTCGGCTTGTTCGTAGGCGGGGTCGCTATCGGCGACAATGCCTGCGCCGGCCTGCACATGTAGCGTGCCATCCTTGACGATGCCGGTGCGTAGCACGATGCAGCTATCCATATCGCCGTTGGGGCTGAAATATCCGACGCCGCCTGCGTAAGCGCCGCGGGTTTCGGGTTCCAGTTCAGCGATGATTTCGCAGGCGCGGACTTTGGGTGCGCCGCTGACCGTGCCAGCGGGGAAGCCGGCGAACAGCGCGTCGATGGCATCGTGATCGGGTGATAGCTCGCCGGTGACGTTCGAGACGATGTGCATCACATGGCTGTAAAATTCGACCATATAGCTGTCGGTGACTTTTATGCTGTCCGCACGCGCCACGCGGCCGACATCATTGCGGCCGAGATCGAGCAGCATCAGATGCTCGGCGCGTTCCTTGGGGTCGGCGAGCAAGGAGGCTTTGTTTGCCGCATCTTCGCTTGCTGTTTTGCCGCGCGGGCGCGTTCCGGCGATTGGCCGTACTGTAACTTCACCATCGCGCACGCGCACGAGAATTTCGGGTGACGAACCGATGACCGAGAAGCCCGGAAGGTCGAGGAAATAGAGGAAGGGGGAGGGGTTTATCCGCCGGAGCGCGCGATACAGATCGAGCGGCGGCAGGGTGAACGGGGCCGTAAAGCGCTGTGCCAGCACAACCTGAAAAATATCGCCAGCCTCGATATACTCCTTTGCGGCAAGCACCATTTCGGCGTAGCGGCCTTCGGGCAGGACAGGGTTGAGGGCGATTGAAGTTTCGTCGGGCAGCGCAGGTTGATTGCCGTCAGCGTTGTCTTCCGCCCTCGCCAAATCGCGCTCACACAAATCCAGCCGTTCCTCTGCGGCCGCCAATAGCTTGCCAGCGTCCGCATCATCATCCGGCCAGACCGGCGCGACAAGGAACATCTCGTCCTTAAGCCGGTCAAATACGATGATGACTGTGGGTCGCACAAACAGCATATCGGGCAGATCAAGTTCGGATACTGGCGCGCGCGGCAATTTCTCGACCAATCCTACCGTCTCATATCCGAAATAGCCGACCAGACAGGCGAGCGCGGAGGGCAGTTCTTCGGGAACATCCATCCGGCATTGCCCGGCAAGCGCACGCAGCGCTTCGAGCGCGGGAAGCGGCGTCGCCTTAAACGCGGCGCGATCATGCTGCCAGTCATCGTTGACCTCGGCGGTGTTTCCCTGCGCGCGAAAGATCAAGTCTGGCGCGAGGCCGATAAGGCTGTGCCGCCCGCGCGTTTCGCCGCCTTCGACAGATTCGAGAATGAAATCGCCGCGCTCGGCCTGCATCAGCTTGATCGCCGCAGAAACTGGCGTTTCGGTATCGGCAACGCGTTTCCGCCAAACAAGCGCTGGTTTGCCGACATTCAGCATAGTTTTTGCAGCGGCTTCGCCTGATGGTCTACTATCCGTCATTATCAGGCCATTATGTACTTACTGGCCGTCGCCGGATTGGGTCAGGCGCGCGCGCAGCAGTGTAAGCGCATCTTCGTTGCGCTCAACTCCGATATCGGACATTGCAGCTTGGACAAATTGCGACTGATATTCCTGCGTCAGGATGTTGCGCATTTCGGCTTTGCGGGCCGCAAGCATTTCTTTTTGTCCGCTGGCATCGCCCCGGATAATTTCGGTGGCCACGACGATGAACCAGCCATTGTCACCCGGCGCGGCAAGCGTTTTGGCGGTGCCTTTCTTCATCGAAAATAGCAGCGCTAGTGGCGGCGAAAGCGGCTGGCCATCTTTGTTCAAATCGCGGCGCGTGCCGGAAACGGTTGTCGCTGCGGGCAGCTTCACCTTGAGCGCGGCGAGGGCTGCACCGAGCGGCTGGCCAGCGGCTACCGCTTTACGAACCTTCTCGGCTGCCGTCTTTGCCCGCTTGGAACCTTCCGACAATGCCCAGCTTCGAACAATCAGCTGCTTTACTTCGGCGAGCGGCGGCGGGGCGGCCTCATCAAGATCGGCAACGGCGACCATGGCAAATTTGGTGCCGGGCTCAATTTCGATAAGCTGCGCGTCGCCGTCAGGTTCAATTTGGAATGCTGCAGGCAATATGCGCTGCATTTCAGCGATGGGCCTATAGTTGCGATCTTCGGGATTAACGCCATTGCCCAGCAGCTTCGGCGTGGTTTCAACCTTGAGCCCCTGCGCTTTGGCAATATCGCCGATCGTTGCACCGCCGGAAAATTCATCTTCTATTTCGGTGGTCAGCTCGGCGAGCATCTCTTCCGAGTTTGACTTTTCAAGCTCGACTGCAATGGCGCTGGAGGCCTGTGCGAGTGATTTTGCAGGAATAGCTGTCACGCCGGTTACTTTGACCACATACCAGCCCAGCCCGCCGCGAGCAGGCGTCGCCACGCTACCCTGTTTCGCTCCAAAGACCGCGTCTGCAACCGATTTCGACGCCGATCTGGTCAGCGAGGCCTTAGTGGTGTTGGCCGTGTTGGTGATTGACAAGCCAATTGAGCTGGCGGCAGCGGAGATGGATTGACCGCCCGCGATTTTTCCCGCGAGAGTTTTTGCAGCTGCCTGTGTGGGTACAATAACCTGCGCTATATTGCGGCTTTCCGAAGCTGCGTATGTTGCGGCGTTCTTCTTGTAATGGGCGGCGATATCAGCCGCGCTGGGTTTTGCTTTTTCGGCGATGATATCCTTGTCGAATATCGCATAGCTGATCGCTCGCCTTTCTGGGACAGTGAATTTGATCGCATTGTCCTTGTAATATTTGGCAAGCACCGCATCGCTCGGCGGCTGCTTCGGCAGAAAGGCCGTCGAAGGTATCGCCGCCAGCCTGCCGGTGCGCTTTTCGAGTAGCAATGAAGCATAGGGGAGCACCAGCGAGTTGGGAATTATGGTGCCTTTTACCGTGGTTGAGAGAATTTGGCGGGCGTATAAATTTTGGGACAAGTCGGCCCGGACCATTTTTTCAGTGAGGCCAATACCGCGCAAAAATGCTTCGAAAGCCTCTGAATCATATTTGCCGTCGAGACCTTTTGCTTGCGGAATTTCCGAAATTTCAGAATCGACGAGCCGCTTTGAAACGCCAAGACCGTATTTTTCGCCAAATACGGCAAGCGCGTAACGATTGATGATTTGCGCAAGCGTCTGATCAAGCCCGCCGCTTTCGACAAACCGGCCCATATCCAGCGTCGGATTGTTGCGCTGTTCGGTGCGCAGGCGGTTGCGTATGGCGTTATCAAGCTCACTGACCGGAATATTCTGATTGCCAACGCGCGCGATATTGCCGCCGCCAACGCCGCCAGAGCCGAAGTTGCCGGTGACATCACCCAGCGCAAATGCGACAGCGATCAACGCGACAAAAGCCAATGCCAATATAGCGCCGATTTTGGTGCCGAATAGCCTACGGAAAAAACTGATCATAATACGCTTGCCTTTGATGTTATCGCCGCCGGTGAATGCGGATAGCAGATGATATTCGATGCTTTAGGCAGCAAGCGACCTTCAATCAAGCGCAACCGTCAGGCATGGCGAACAGGCCGTAAGTTCGGGCCGCGGCGGTGATGAATTGGCAAATATCGCCAACGCTGCTAGCGGGAGGCAGATTTACAGGGTCAGTGGAGAATATGTGATGCGGAAGCTTATCGTCGGCAATTGGAAGATGAACGGGCTGGCGGGTGACTTGGCAGAGGTCAGCGCCATCGCCGCGCTGGCTGCTAGCCACACCGATGTTGATAGCGGGCTTTGTTTGCCGGCAACGCTGATTGCCTTAGCTACCGCCCGCCATCCAAATATTATTGGCGGACAGGATTGCCATATCGCTGAAAGCGGAGCGCATACCGGCTGTATCTCCGCGACTATGCTGGCCGATGCCGGTGCTAGGATGGTCATTGTCGGTCATAGCGAACGGCGCGCCGACAACCATGAAAGCGATGCCGATGTCAAAGCCAAGGCACAGGCGGCTAGGGCAGCAGGACTGGACGCAATCATCTGCGTCGGCGAAACCGAAGGGGAACGCGATGCGGGCCGCGCGGTCGATGTGGTCTGCGGCCAACTTGCCGGTTCATTCCCCGGCGGCGCGAACGCTGACTGGCTCACCGTCGCTTATGAACCCGTCTGGGCAATCGGCACAGGCCGCGTTCCCCAAACATCCGATGTCGAGGAAATGCACGCTGCGATCCGCAGCAAGCTGGGCGAACTGATGGGGGAGGGGAGTGACGCGGTGCGCATCCTTTACGGCGGTTCCATGAATGGCGGCAACGCAAGCGAATTGCTCGGCGTTCCCAATGTTGATGGCGGACTGGTCGGCGGCGCAAGTTTGAGCGCCGAGAAATTCGGGCCGATTATCGCGGCAGCATCCCGGCTGTAGAATATTCGACGCTCTGACCGCTTGAATATGCATGATGCAGTCGCTATGTGGGCTGCAACCGGGCCCGAGGGCCATATAAATTTCGGAAAATTACCATGGGTCTCTTTGATTTTCTTATTGTTGTGCAAGGCATTATTGCCGCAGCGCTTGTCGGCATCATTCTTATGCAGCGTAGCGAGGGCGGCGGTCTTGGCATGGGCGGTAGCCCGTCAGGTCTGATGTCAGCGCGCGGCGCTGCCGACTTTATGACGCGGACGACAACGATCCTCGCCGTTTTGTTTGTTTTGCTGTCGATAAGCCTTGCATTTGTTGCCGCGCAGCAGGGGACGACTGGAACGCTGGATGAGAGCCTTGATCGTACAAAAACGCCGATAACTGCGCCTGTTGTTCCTGCAGCGGGCGAAGCCGCGACACCGGCAGCAGAAGGCGCGCCGACGCCCGAAGCTCCAACGGGCGGTGAAATTCCGGTAGAGTAAATTCAAACCGGAAATTGGCGCAAAAAAGAGGGAGGCAATCGCTTCCCTTTTTCTTTTGCACAGAAAAATTTTCATATTGCGGATTCGCTGGCTTGTCTTTTGGCAGTAAGGGCGTCTAAGCCTTCACTCCCATGGCGCGGTTTATTTTTATTACCGGCGGCGTGGTCTCCTCGCTCGGCAAAGGTCTCATGGCAGCATCGCTCGCTGCGCTCCTGCAAGCGCGCGGTTACCGCGTGCGTATTCGCAAATTCGATCCCTATCTGAATGTCGATCCCGGAACGATGTCGCCCTATCAGCATGGCGAAGTTTATGTGACCGATGATGGCGCGGAAACCGATCTCGATCTTGGCCACTATGAACGTTATACTGGCGTTTCCGCGCGGCAATCTGATAATGTGACATCGGGCCGCATCTATCAGACGATCATTCAGCGGGAGCGCCGAGGCGACTATTTGGGCGCGACTGTGCAGGTTATCCCGCATGTCACCGACGCGATTAAAGAGTTCGCGCTGGCCGAAACCGAAGGCCTTGATTTCGTGCTGTGTGAGATTGGCGGCACGGTAGGTGATATCGAATCGCTGCCTTTCATGGAAGCGATTCGGCAGCTGCGAAACGAACTGGGGGTTGACCAGACGCTTTCGGTGCATGTGACGCTGGTGCCATATATCGCCGCGGCGGGCGAACTGAAGACGAAGCCGACACAGCATAGCGTGCGCGAGCTCACATCGCTGGGTATTCAGCCTGAGATTTTGCTATGCCGCTGTGAACATCCGCTACCTGATGCCGAGCGCAGTAAGATCGCTGCTTTCTGCAATGTTCGCAAGGAAGCGGTTATCGAGGCGCTTGATGCTGAGAGTATCTACGCTGTGCCGCTGCAATATCATGGTGAAGGCCTGGATGATGAGGTGCTGCGCGCCTTTGGCATAGATGATGCCGAGGACCCCGACCTCTCCCGTTGGTACGATATTCTTGATCGCTACAATAATCCCGAGGGCGAGGTAACAATCGGGGTTGTTGGCAAATATGTCGGTCTGCAAGATGCCTACAAGTCGCTGCATGAGGCGCTGGTGCATGGCGGGATGGCCAACCGGGTAAAGGTAAACGTGAAATGGATCGATGCCGAAATATTTGAAAATGAAGATGAAATATCTTCCAAGCTTGAAGCGATGCATGCGATTCTGGTGCCGGGCGGCTTTGGCGAGCGCGGCAGCGAGGGCAAGATAGGCAGCGTAAAATTCGCACGCGAGCACAAGGTGCCGTTCTTTGGCATTTGCCTGGGCATGCAGATGGCCTGCATAGAGGGCGCGCGTAATTTGGCCGGGATTAAGGACGCTTCCACCACCGAATTTGGCCAGACGAAAGAGCCTGTCATCGGCCTAATCACCGAATGGATGTCGCAAGAGGGTTTGGAAAAACGCGCCGCTGGCGGCGATTTGGGCGGCACGATGCGGCTTGGGGCCTATGATGCAAATCTGACGGCCAACAGCCAAGTAGCCTCAATCTATGAGAGTGAGAAAATTTCCGAGCGCCACCGCCACAGATATGAAGTCAATTCGCACTATGTGAGTGCGCTGGAAAAGGGCGGCCTGATATTCTCAGGAATGTCGCCCGACGGCGCGTTGCCCGAAATTGTCGAGCGGCCCGACCATCCCTGGTTTATCGGGGTGCAATTCCACCCTGAGCTTAAATCCAAGCCGTTTGACCCGCACCCGCTCTTTGCCAGCTTCATCAAAGCCGCTGTCGAACAAAGCCGTCTAGTTTAGGCCTGCACAAAATTTGTGAGGCCAAACCGCTAGTAAAATTTTGTAAAATGGGGTAGTAGGCGCAATTCCGCGAAATCAAATTCGTGCGATGGTCGGTCCATATGCGACCCGGACCGATTGAGCATGATGGGGCGCTTTATAGTCCCCGGGGCGGCCAATCCCATGGCCGCCCCGAACCTTTTTCAGTGATATATCAGCTATGTCTGTGCGGTTATGCGGACTTTTTCTTTTGCTTCTTTTCGCCCTCAATGACGGCAGTTGAGGCATGGTTGCCGATCTCAATTTTGCGCGGTTTCAATGCTTCTGGAATTTCTCGAAGCAGTGAGATGTTTAGCAATCCGTCGTTCAGGCCCGCTTCTGTGACCAAAACATGATCGGCAAGCTGGAAACGCCGTTCGAAATTGCGGTTGGCGATGCCCATATGCATGAAGTCGCGGTTGTCGTTGCCATCTGCTTCCTTGTTACCTGTCACAATCAGCATATTCTGCTGCGCGGTGATATCGATTTCTTCGGATTTGAATCCGGCCACAGCGATGGTGATCCGATATTCATTTTCCGAAAAGCGTTCGATATTGAATGGTGGGTAATTTTCATTCTGCGTCGCGCGGCTGGAATTTTCGAGCAAGTCAAAAAGACGGTCGAAACCAACGGTTGTGCGGCGATAGGGGGTAAAATCAAAACGGTTCATTTCAAATTCTCCTGTTGAGCAATCTGTATGTGATGAAGCCCGGAAACCCGGCGCTTCGGTTAATAAAGCAAGATCCAATAAGGCATCCTGCAGCACCAATCTGGGAAACAAATCTGTACATTTCAAGGGGGCAAAAGAAAACCGCCCGGATATCTCCGGGCGGCTCGCAGTTTGTGTTTTGCCGACCTTGTTCCGGATCATTGCCCGGGGCCAGCCCCCCTGAACCATTGGCCACATTATCGAAGCCATAAAGTTCGCCGCCTTCATTCGCGAACTTCTCGCAGATTGCAATTTTTACCGTCATCAACCTGACGCATTTGCGAAATGCTGTTGTTTTGATGCAACAATGAAATCGCCTGTATCTGCGCTTGCATGATTGCTGGCGCCGCCATAGAAGCGCGGGGTAACAGCAACCTAGCGGATAATTCATCAAAATGTTCCTATCGCGATACGAACGCATGGTCGCCAAGCGCTATCTGCTGCCCGGCAAGGGCGAGGGTTTTATTTTCCTTGTCGCCAGTATTAGCCTTGTGGCGGTGATGCTCGGCGTGGCCGCGCTGATTATCGTCATGAGCGTAATGAATGGTTTTCGCGCAGAGCTGTTTGACAAAATTGTCGGATTGAACGGCCATGCGGTGGTGCAGGGCTATGGCGGGCGGCTCGGCGATTGGCGCGAAATACTAAAGGAAGTACGCGCGACGCCGGGTGTGACCGAAGCATCGCCGCTGATCGAGCAGCCACTACTAACCACCTATGAAGGCCGGGTTGAAGCCATATTAGTGCGCGGCATGGAAATGAATGGGATTTTGGGCGAGGACGGTATCGCGCCCAAGGTGATCGCTGGTGACATCAGCCTGCTAAAACGCAACAAAGGGCTGGCCGTGGTTCCCGATGTGCCCGAAGGCGATGATTTGACCGAAGATGGAGAGTTGATCGCTCCGCCGGGCAGCACTCCGGGTTTCGGTAGCGACGATGAAGAAGTGGAATATGTCGCCATTGGTTCAAGGCTGGCAACCAATTTGGGCGTGTCGCCGGGGCAGCGGATTACGATCATCAATCCAGCTGGGCGAACAACGCCCTTCGGCACAGTGCCGCGCGAAATATCCTATCAGGTTGCGGCGATATTCGAGATTGGCATCTATGATTATGATAAGGCATTTGTCGTGATGCCGATGGCAGACGCACAGATTTTGCTGCTGCTTGGCGATGATATCGGGATGATTGAGGTGACCACCGATGACCCCGACGATGTGAATAATATCCTTGCGCCTTTGTTGCCGAAGATCGACGGTAAAGGCTTGGTTATCGACTGGAAAACTATGAATGCTTCACTGTTTGAGGCGCTCGCGGTTGAACGCGTGGCGATGTTTGTGGTGCTGTCGATTATCGTGCTGGTTGCGGTGTTCAACATCCTGTCGTCGCTGATCATGCTGGTCCGCGCGAAAACACGGGACATAGCGATATTGCGGACAATGGGGGCCTCGCGACAATCGCTGCTGCGCATTTTTATGACCGTAGGCGTGCTCATCGGCACTGCGGGAACGGCCGCCGGCCTTATCCTCGGTTTCATCTTCCTGTTTTTCCGCCAATCGGTGGTCAAATTTATCCAGTTTGTGACCGGGCAGAATTTATGGGATCCCGAGATACGCTTTCTCACCGAACTACCCGCCCGCACAGATCCTTTCGAAGTCATGGCAATCGCGGGGCTGGCGCTGTTTTTCAGCTTCCTGGCAACGCTCTATCCGGCGTTCAAGGCGGCGAGCACTGATCCGGTGCAGGTGCTGCGCTATGAATGATATCATTGCCTCGCTCAAAAATGTGCATCGCAGCTTTGTGCAAGGCGAGGTCACCATCAATGTGCTGCGCGGCATCAATCTGGATATCCGAGCGGGCGAATTGGTTGCGCTGCTTGGGCCGTCTGGGTCCGGCAAATCGACGCTGCTCCAAGCGCTTGGCCTGCTTGAAGGCGGCTTCGACGGGAGTATCATGATTGATGGTGAGGAAGCAGGCAGCCTGAATAAGGATCGCCTCACCGAAATCCGCCGCGAAAAGCTGGGTTTTGTCTATCAGTTTCATCATCTGCTTCCGGATTTCAATGCTCTGGAAAATGTCACCCTGCCGCAGCTTATTCACGGTGCGAGTGATGATGAGGCAAACAAGCGGGCGGAATATCTGCTCGGTCAGCTTGGTCTGGATGAGCGCGTTGAACATCGCCCGTCACAGCTTTCCGGCGGGGAGCAGCAACGCGTTGCCGTTGCCCGCGCGCTGGCCAACCGGCCGCGGCTTGTGCTTGCCGATGAACCGACCGGAAATCTCGATGAGCATACTGCCGATGTCGTGCTCGGCGAATTCATGTCGCTGGTACGCGAAGAGGGCTCAGCTGCGGTTGTGGCCACCCATAATGAGCGGCTCGCCAGCAAGATGGACCGCGTAGTCCGCTTGCATGAAGGGGTGTTAGAATAGCGTAGCGCCAAGCTATCGCTCCGCTATTCGTCGCAGCAAATTCCGGTTTGGCAGAGCAGGGCTTGCCCGCGGGAGCATTCTTCCCCCAATATCCTGGGGCAAAGAGGGAGAGATATCATGTCCGCGATTTACGCATTTCTTATGCTTGCATCTGCGCAGCAACCAGCAGCAACAACCCCGCCTCCTGCTCCGCCGCCCTGTGCTAGCAAACAGCATGCCGCGTTTGATTTCTGGGTTGGTGAATGGGATGTCTACCCGAATGGCAGCGAGAAGCTGGCGGCGCATAGCCGGATCGAGCGGCTCTATGATGGATGCGCGGTTCGTGAAAACTGGATGCCGCTGAAAGGCGCGGGCGGAGGAAGCCTCAACAGCTACGAGGCAGAAACCGGGCAATGGCATCAAACCTGGATCGGGGCATCGCCGGGGCGCGTTGAATTTGTCGGCGGTGCTACGCAAGATGGCAAGATGGTGCTTACTGGCCTCTGGAAAAACATCGCCGGGCGGGGCAAGCATGCGTTGATCCGTATGACGTATAGCAAGGTCGATGATGGGGCGGTGCGACAGCATGGCGAGGCGTCGCGCGATCATGGTTTGACATGGACAACCAGCTTCGACTTCATCTATCGCAGGCGTAAGGAGCCTTTACCCAAATAGGCTCCAACTTTTCTATCAGGGAGTTTGCCATGTCCGTTTTTGATTTCACCGCCGCGATGCCCGGCGGCAAAGAGCAGGATTTGTTGCAACATGCGGGCAAGGTGCTGCTCGTCGTCAACACTGCTTCGAAATGCGGCTTTACTCCGCAATATGAAGGGCTGGAAGCGCTGCACCGCAAATATAAGGACCAAGGTTTTGAGATCCTTGCTTTTCCGTGCAATCAGTTCGGCGCGCAGGAGCCGGGCGATGCCAAGGAAATCAAGAATTTCTGCTCGCTGAATTATGATGTAAGTTTTCCCCTAATGGCAAAGGTTGACGTGAATGGCGATGATGCCGATCCGCTATGGGATTATCTTAAAGAGCAGCAGGCGGGCCTGATGGGATCGCGCGGGATCAAATGGAATTTCACCAAATTCCTCGTCGACCGCAGTGGCAATGTTGTCGCGCGTCACGGCCCGGCGGTAAAGCCTGAAGCGCTGACAAAAGATATCGAGAAGCTACTGAAAACGGGGGCCTGATTGCTATTTTCCACAGCTATTTTCCACAGCAATTTGTCTTGGCGATTTGCTAGAATCATCTAACTGGGACTAGCTTCTCTGGTATGGCCTTCACTCCCTTTGTCCCGCTGCGCATATTTTCGGCATATACGATGCTCGAAGGGGCGATCGAACCCAAAGCTATTGGCAAACATGCCAAGCAGCTGGGCTTTCCGGCGATTGCGATCTGTGACCGTAACGGCCTTTATGGCGTGATGCCTTTTGAGGATGGCGCGAAGGCCGAAGGTGTGCAGCCCATTATCGGTACGTTACTTGGCATCGCGCGGCCCGGCGCCGAAGAGCAAGGCGGCTTTATTCGCGACTGGCTGGCACTTTATGCGCAAGATGAGGCTGGATACCAAAATCTGTGCCGCTTGGTTTCGATGGCGCATCTTGACCGGCCAGAGGGACAAGATGCGCATGTCACGCTCGATCAGCTAGCCGGGATGACCGACGGGTTGATTGCATTGACGGCGGGCAATGAGGGCGCGCTAACGCAGCTGCTTGCCGGCGAACAGAAGCCAGCTGCGGAGGCCTATGCAGACCGCCTGCAAAAATTATTTCAAGATAGGCTTTATGTAGAGCTTTCGCGGCGCGGCGATCTAGCCGAAGAGGTCGCCGAGACCGCGCTCATCGACCTTGCTTATGCGCGCGGCTTGCCGCTTGCCGCGACCAATCCTGCAAATTTTGCCGAACCGGATTTCCATGAGGCGCATGATGCGATGCTATGTATCGCCGATGGCGAATATCTGGAAAGTGAGGATCGGCGCAAATCGTCGCGCGATGCTTGGATAAAGACCGGTTCGCAAATGCAAGAAATATTTGCCGACCTGCCAGAAGCGATTGCAAACACGCTAGTAATCGCGCAGCGCTGCGGCGTCGGTGCACCGCGCCGCGACCCTATTTTGCCCAGCCTTGTCGGCGATATTGAAGCGGAGAAGCAACAGCTGCGCAATGACGCGATGGCCGGGCTTAACCAGCGGCTCGAAGTGGCAGGCATCACCGACGAGAAAATGCGCAGATTTTACGTCGAGCGACTTGAATTTGAATGCGGTGTTATCGGCGACATGGGTTTTCCCGGCTATTTCCTGATCGTTGCTGATTTCATCAAATGGGCGAAAGACCGCGACATCGCTGTTGGCCCCGGGCGCGGTTCGGGTGCTGGTTCGGTGGTGGCATGGTCGCTGACGATTACAGATCTTGATCCGATTAAACTGGGATTGCTGTTCGAACGCTTCCTCAATCCCGCGCGGGTATCAATGCCTGACTTCGACATTGATTTCTGCGAAACGCGGCGCGGCGAGGTGATCCGCTATGTGCAGCAAAAATATGGCGCGCGACAAGTTGCGCAGATCATCACTTTCGGAAAGCTGAAGGCGCGCGCGGTGCTGCGCGATACCGGGCGCGTGCTGCAGATGAGCTACAATCAGGTCGATCGGCTTTGCAAACAGGTGCCCAATAATCCTGCCAAGCCATGCGATCTACGACAGGCGCTAGCAACTGTACCGGAATTACGAGAGGAAATTCGGCGCGAACCGCAGGTCAAAAAGCTGTTTGATCTTGCCATGAAGCTTGAAGGTTTGCCGCGCCATAGCTCAACGCACGCTGCGGGCGTGGTTATTGGCGACCGTGATTTATCCGAACTCGCACCGCTCTACCGCGACCCGAGGTCGGATATCCCGGTGACGCAATTTGATATGAAATATGTCGAGATTGCCGGTTTGGTAAAATTCGACTTTCTGGGCCTCAAAACGCTATCGGTGTTGCAACGCTGCGTGCAGATGCTCCAAAAACTGGGCACCAAAGTCAATCTGGACGCGATTGGCGATGATGACCCGGCAGTATATGAATTGTTGCAACGCAGCGAAACCGTCGGTGTATTCCAGCTTGAATCGGAAGGGATGCGGCGCACGCTGGCCGCGGTAAGGCCCACCAATTTTGGTGATATTATCGCGCTGGTTTCGCTCTATCGTCCCGGCCCAATGGACAATATTCCGATGTTCGGGCGGCGCAAAAATGGCGAAGAACCTATTGAATTTCCGCACCCCTTGCTGGGCCCGGTGCTCAACGAAACTTACGGAATTTTCGTCTATCAAGAACAGGTTATGCAGGCCGCACAAATCCTCGCGGGCTATAGTTTGGGTGAGGCCGATTTACTCCGCCGTGCGATGGGTAAGAAAATCCAGGCTGAGATGGATGCGCAGCGCGACCGTTTTGTAACCGGTTGCGCGCAGCATGAAATTGCACCCGACCGTGCGAATGAACTATTTGACCTAATAGATAAATTTGCCGGATACGGTTTCAACAAGAGCCACGCTGCGGCCTATGCGCTGCTTGCATATCAGACCGCCTGGATGAAAACGCATCACCCAGAAGTCTTCTTTGCCGCCTCAATGTGTTTTGACATGCATCAGACCGACAAGCTGGCGATTTTTGTCGATGATATGCGGCGCATGGATGTTGGCCGCTTGCCGCCATGTATCAATGCCAGCGAAGCGGAATATATCGTTGAGACCACAGATGACGGGCTCGCCGTGCGCTATGCGCTCGCTGGGCTGAAAAATGTCGGCGAGAAAGCGATGGAAGCAGTCGCCGATGAGCGGCGAGAAAACGGCGCTTTTGAAAGCCTTGATGATTTTGCCAGCCGTGTTGACCCAGCGCAGTTAAATCGTCGGAGCTTGGAAAACCTAGCCGCCGCGGGGGCCTTTGACGCAATCGAACAAAATCGCGGCGGTGTTGCTGCATCGGCTGAGATGATCCTTGCTACAGCTCAGTCGGCCCGTGATGGACGTGAAAGCGGGCAGGGCGGGTTGTTTGCCGATGGCGGCGTTGCCGATATTGCGCATATCCGCATCGACGCAGAAGCAAGCTGGTCGATAAGTGAGATTATGGTGCGCGAGAAAGAGGCCTTTGGTTTCTATTATTCTTCGCATCCCGTGTCGCAGTTTCAGGAGGTTGCTCAAAGTCACGGCGCACGCAGTCACGGCGAATTGCTACGCTCCGGGCCGATAGCAGAAGGCACACGTAAACCGGCAAAACTGGCGGCGATGATCGAAGCCGTACGCTGGCGTGAATCGCGGCGCGGCAAACGCTTTGTGATGGTCGAATGCTCTGATGCGGCTGGGCAGTTTTCGGCAAGCTGCTTTGAAGAAAGCGTCGCCGCGCAGCTTTCGGAATGGAGCAAGGAATCGGCTTGTCTGCTGCTCGATGTGGAAATGGACATGCCGCCGGGCGAAGAAGTACCGCGCTTTGCGATCCGGAGCGCAAAACCGCTCTCTGCCCTGGCCAATGTGGCGCGGCTCAAAATGGCGATACGGGTGGAGAGCGAAGCGGCAATCCAGGAGTTGTCGCATCTGATTGCGCCGCTGCAAGGGGGGCGATGTGAATTGGTGGTGCGCGCGCCAGCGGGTGAGGGCAAATGGGCCGATATTGTGCTGGGCCGCAAATTTCTGTTTGATGCTGAGGTTAAAGCCCAAGTGGAGGCAATTGACGGTGTTGCCAACGTAGAACTTGCGCCGCTAGCAAACTCTCATCTAAGCTTGGTCGGATAGACCAAAATCCAGGGAGAGAAAAATGCTGGGAGCCATTCAGGCGGGTAAGCTGCTCGTGACCAACCTTATTGACCATGCGGCGCGCGAACACACAAACCGCGAGCTTGTATCCTATTGGGCCGATGGTTCGCTAACCCGCTCCAGCTGGGGTGAGGTTGGCACAGATTCGCGCAAATTTGCCCAGGCGCTGCTCGGGCTCGGCATGAAGAAGGGTGACCGGATCGCAACGCTCGCCATGAACCATATCCATCACCTCGCCAGCTGGTATGGCACGGCAGGGATGGGCGGTGTGCTGCATACCGTCAATCCGCGGCTGTTCGAGGAACAGCTGGTTTATGTTTTCAACCATGCCGAAGACCGCGTGCTTCTGTTCGACAAGATGTTTACGCCGATCATCGAGAAGATTAAATCGCAGCTCAAGACGGTCGAGCATTATATCCAATTTGATGGCGAGAAGGGCGACTATCCCACTTATCGAGAGTTGGTTGATGCCGAAGATGGAAAATTTGATTGGGTTGTTGTTGAAGAAACCGACCCTTGCGGGCTTTGCTATACCAGCGGCACGACGGGGAATCCCAAGGGCGTGCTGTATGAGCATCGTTCAAACGTCATCCATGCGATAACCGAAGTGCAGCCCGATGTGATGGACTTAGCGACAAAATCGGTGATGCTACCCGTTGTGCCGCTGTTCCATGCTAATGCTTGGGGAATACCTTTTGCCGCCGCTGCGGTTGGCGCGAAGCTGGTCTTTTCGGCGAGCAATGAAGCGCCTGTGCTGTGGAAGTTGATCCGCGAAGAGGGCGTGACGCATAGCGCCGGTGTTCCTACCGTCTGGCTAACGATGTTTGCCGATATGGATGCCAACGGCGGTGATTATGGCGATCTCACGACGGTGATTATCGGCGGATCAGCCTGTCCGCGCGCGATGATAGAGCGATTGATGAAAAACGATATTCGCGTCGGCCACGCGTGGGGCATGACCGAAACGTCGCCTATCGGAACGACTGGCGCTTTCCCGGCCAATTGGGATGAGCTGAGCTTTGACGAGCAGGTCGATATTATCTGTATGCAGGGGCGGCCGCCATTCGGTGTCGAGCTGCGCGTGATCGATGAAGATGGCAATGATTTGCCGCGCGACGGGGAAAGCAGCGGCGCGCTGCAAATACGTGGTCCGTGGATTATCCAGCGCTATTTTCAGGCCGATGAAGATGCCGTCGGCGATGATCGCTGGTTCGATACCGGCGATGTTGCGGTGCTGCATCCCGATGGCACGATGCAGATTACCGACCGCGCCAAGGATGTGATCAAATCGGGCGGCGAGTGGATCAGCTCTATCGAACTGGAAAATGCCGCCGTTGGCTGCCCCGGCGTTGCTGAAGCCGCTGCAGTTGGCGTCTACCATCCCAAATGGGATGAGCGGCCGCTTCTGCTGATTGTGCGCAAGCCCGATGCCGATGTCAGCAGCGATGATGTGATCGAATATCTGAAAGACAAGGTTGCCAAATGGTGGCTGCCCGACGAAGTGAAATTCGTCGAAGAATTGCCGCACACCGCGACCGGCAAAGTCCTGAAACGTGCGCTGCGTCTGGAATATAAGGATTACAAGCTGGCGAGCATCGAATGACCGAAGAGCATTTTGTCGATCCCACGCGGGAGGCGTTCGATGCCTTCAAGGCATTGCCGCGCGATACGCCGATCAATATGCTCAACCTCATTCGTTATCGCGAACACGCCGGGTATCCCGAGGGGCATGAACACGCCGGAAGGGGATGGAGCGGCAAGCGCGCTTACGAAGAATATGGCGTCACCAGCGGACCGATATTCACCCGCGTTGGCGGCAGCATCATCTGGCGCGGACAAATCGAGGCGGTGCTAACCGGGCCGATGAGCGAGCATTGGGACGCAGCCTTCATCGCCGCCTACCCGAATAGCGACGCTTTCTTCGAGATGATAACCGATCCCGATTACCAGATCTCCGTGGTCAACCGGCAAGCCGCTGTGCTGACCAGCCGGCTAGTGCGGTTTGCGCCGTTGGCAATTGAAGGTGGCGGATTTGCTTAATCACAACCCCCTAGATAAAGCCCCGCCATTGCGAGCGTAGCGGGGCCGAAGGCGACCAAAGGTCAACCAATCCAGAGCAGCATTCGCCGACACTGGATTGCCGCGTCACTCCGTTCCTCGCAATGACGGAGAGAATGGGACGGGGCCAAGACTCTAAAACAAATCCATCTGCCCATCGCTACTAGGCTTCACAAACAGATCGCTGCGGACATGCCATTTTGACATTCCCAGCCCGTATTTGCGGATCATCCGCTGCATCCGCGTGCGGGTTAGCTCCGCCCATGGCCCTTGTCCGCGCATCCGCGCCCCAAAGCGCGCATCATTGTCTTTCCCGCCGCGCATCTCGCGGATGATATTCATCACCTTCTTCGCGCGATCAGGATAATGCACATTGAGCCAGTCTCGGAATAACGGCGCGACTTCATGGGGCAGGCGGATGGGAATCCAGCTAATGCTCTGCGCGCCATGCTCTGCGGCGGCCTCGGCGATGGCTTCGATCTCGTGATCGGTGATGGCGGGAATGACGGGCGCGATATTGACGTGGCAATAGATACCCGCATCGCTAAGCGCACGCACCGCATCGAGCCGCTTGGCCGGGGCCGAAGCGCGCGGCTCCAATATCCGTGCCAGCTTTGCATCGAGCGTCGTCACCGATATTGCCACGCCGGTCAGATCATCCTTCGCTAGACTTTCAAGCACATCAATATCCTGCGTCACCCGCGCTGATTTGGTTGTGATGACTATCGGATGCTTCGTCTCCAGCATCAATTCCAATATGCTGCGCGTAATCCGGTATCGCGCCTCGATCGGCTGATACGGATCGGTGTTGGTGCCAATCGCAATCGGCGCAGGCTTGTAGCTTCGCTTCGCCAGCGTAGCGCGGAGCAATTCCGCCGCACCCGGCTTGGCAAACAGCTTGCTTTCAAAATCAAGCCCCGGCGAGAGATCATGATAGGCGTGTGTCGGCCGCGCATAGCAATAGACACAGCCATGCTCGCACCCGCGATAAGCATTCACCGAGCGATCAAAAGGCAGATCGGGCGAGCTGTTGAAAGACAGGATCGATTTCGGAAATTCTTCGGTGACGCTGGTGCGGAGTTTTTGCGGCGGGCCATCAAGTTCCTCACGAGCGTCAAGCCAATCGCCATCGGCCTCGCGCGCTTGCAGGTTGAAGCGCTGCGGGGTTGTGTTGGCGGGTGCGCCACGGCCTTTGGTGTGTGCTGCGGATGAACGAGCTGGCATAGAGATCAGGTAGCACAATAATTGGAACATAAAAAGAACAAAAAACTTGCAATTGAATCTTCTCGCTCTAGGCTTTGCCTAACTTGCCTCTCAATTATAGGCGCTTGTGTTCGGCCAATATATGAGGGACGAGACTTAAGGAAGGTTGATTATGCCGGATTTCGATTCGATGAATGAAACGGATGTTCGCGAAGTAGTCGTGCGTCCATTTCTAGAGAGCTTAGGCTACCGACATGGAACCCAGGCCACAATCCGAACAGAGGTTCCGCTTCGTTATGACAAGGCTTTTCTTGGGCGGAAAAAACCCGCAAAGGACCCTGCGCTAGGCAGGGCTGACTATATTTGCGAGGCGATAGGATATGGAAGGTGGGTGGTAGAAGTTAAAGCTCCAAATCGAGAGATAGATCATCATGATGTTGAGCAAGCTCATACATATGCCGCGCACCCAGAGATTTCAGCAATTTATTTTCTCGTAACCAACGGGCGGGACTTCCAGTTGTATATGACTAGTCGTCTCAAGGCTCCCCTTTTGCAGTGGGAGTATGAAGAGATCGAGGACTTGCGGCTTCAAATATGCAATCTCTTGGAATTCGACGCCATTAAAAAATATGAGGCAAAGGTTACGCCCGATGTGGGCCTTCCGTTGGCAAAAGGGTTCCCTTCAAGGCTGCGTATACCCGGCGGAGAAATCGTTTATGCAAGCCACTACTCCGATCATCCATTGCTGCAACAAGATGTTATTGGCGACACAGTTGCGCCTATTACCGAAGGTGAAGTATCTCGCCGGAACGATGGGCGTATTCTGGCCAAATTGAGGGTGCTTAGTATAACAGGTGCCGGTCGCAAGCTAAACGAGAAACTCGGTTTAGACAGGTTTGAATTCACTGCGAATGCTGCAGAAATCTCGCGCGATGACGATTCACCTACAATTTTCAAAAACATTCAAACAGGTGCGATTGAGGAAGGAGAATTAATTGAAGCGCCGGGTATGGGAGAAATTCCTTGTCCATTCACTGTTTCTTTTGAAGTTTTCTCTGAGGCGATCGGCTTTCTGGAGGGAGATGTTTTTAAGGGGATCGTGTCATTTGAGTACAAGTTTAATTTTCATTTGCCTGTCAATAGATCAAACCCGAGGATTGCGATGATGCTAGCAAGCGTGCCCAAAGAAGGCATCCTTGTTGGCAGTGGGGAATTTAACGTGCGGTTCACAGATTATTGATCAAACTAATTTTACCCCGCATCCTTCACATCATAAATCCACTCGCCCTCTGGCTCGAAATTCCCCTGCCACAACGGATCGCTGTCGGCCAGCCGCACAAAGGGTTCGTTCACATCCGCCGTCGTGCCGCCAAACTGTTCACGCCGCGCGGCGCATTCTTCGAGTATTTTTGCCATTTCCGCTTCGGCTTGCGCGTCGAGTTCGACGCCGGAAAATTCACCCATCTGCGCGGCGGCTGCATCGGTTTTTCCATCGGTGAGCGCTGCGCCGCCGCCGCTGCTGCGTATCGTCACCACGCTGCTCTCCGCTGCCGCTACGCCTTTGCCATCATCTCCGCGCGCGCCGCCCGACGCGCTGCCCGAAACCGCTTTGCTCTTCACATAATTCACCGTTACCCGCCGTCCGCCGCCATCGCCATAATGGCGGATCATAAACATCAGCAGCCGATCATTGAATTTGCGCCGGTACCCGACCAGCTTGCCGCGCTGCCAAACCGGTTCCAGTTCGCCTTCTACCGCGCGTTCAAAGGCGATGTCTTTGAGATAATTCATCGCGAGTTTGAGTGCCATTTCCCAAGCACGTTTGAATTCCGCGCCTTGCGGATGGCGGCGGAGATAATAGGCGCTGACCCGCGACATATTCACTTCCCGCGCGGCGCGGCGCACGCTGCCGGTTTCGGCCAGCGCGGCGATAAAGGCTTTTTGCCGTGCAGGGGACCAGCCCTTGGACGAATCGCCCTTGCGTGGGACAGGCGCAAAACCAGTGAGAGCAGCGGGGAGTTCGGGGGAAATTATTTTTTTTGGTGTAGCGTTCATTCAAGTGTATATAACCAAATGGGTTCGTCTTGTCAAGATGTGAGATTCCTGCCCGCACGATTCCTTGCCGAGAAATCGTCATCCTGAACTTGTTTCAGGATAACACGTCGTTATGCTCACAATATGCAGAAACAACCCTGTGTTTACATTCTGGCCAGCGGGCGACGTGGGTATATCTATATCGGCGTCACATCAAACTTGGCGCAACGAATTTACCAGCATAAGCAGGGCCTTGTCGATGGCTTCTCGAAGCAGCGTAATACCAAGCTGCTGGTCCGATACGAACTATTCGGCGCGATGGAATTTGCGATTGCGCGAGAAAAGCAACTGAAAAACTGGCACCGCGACTGGAAAATCAACTTGATTGAAAGCCAGAACCCCGATTGGGAGGATTTGGCAATCGCATTGGGATTGAGCGAAGGGTAGGTGTTATCCTGAAACAAGTTCAGGATGACGACCTTTGCTTTTCGTATTTGTTGTGAATCAAGTTCGGCCCAAACGACTAAACCTCGCGCAATCGCGGCATAATCTCGATGAAATTACAGGGCTGGTTGCGGCTATCGAGTTGGCTGGCCAATATGCCGTCCCAGCCGTCTTTCACTGCGCCGTTGGAGCCGGGGAGGGCGAAGATGTAGGTTCCGCGCGCGAGCACGGCGCAGGCGCGGGATTGGATCGTTGATGTGCCGATTTTTTCGTAACTTAGCCAGCGGAATAGTTCGCCAAAGCCGGGGATTTCCTTGCTCTTCACGCGGTCCATCGCCTCGGGTGTAATATCGCGCCCGGTAAGGCCGGTGCCGCCGGTGCAGATGATGCAATCGACATTTTCATTGTCGATCAGGCTGTGGAGGCGCGACACCAATTTTGTGGTATCATCACGCACAATCTCGCGTTTGAAGAGATTATGACCTGCATTGGTAATCCGCTCAGCCAATATGTCACCGCTGGTATCATCCGTTGCAGTGCGCGTGTCGGAAATGGTCAACAATGCGATGTTGACGGGCTTGAAGCTTCGGCTTTCGTCAATTGCCAATGCTGGCTCCATTGTTGCGAACAGCGTAGCTGCGACCATCTTTGCCCGGAAAGCGCGGCCAGAGATATTGCGTGAGCGCCGTCATTGATCCGCCGCTTTTGCCAGCGCGCATTTCGTAAATCCAGTAGTTTCTGAGGATTATCGTCAGGTAGCCGCGCGTTTCCCAATAGGGAACCGATTCAATGTAGAGCAGGGGATCGCCATTATCGCGTATTTCACTGTTCCAGCGGGCAACCGGCGCCGGGCCGGCATTATAGGCTGCAATCACTTTTGGAAGCAGACCGCCGGTCACAGGCATGTCGCGCAATTTTTCCAAATAGCTTTGGCCATATTCCAGATTGATCGATGGGTTGTTGAGGTCGCTCCTGTTGAAGCTGATACCCTTATCGCGCGCGATGTCGCCGGCGGTGCCGGGGCGCACTTGCATCAATCCGCGTGCACCGGCGGGGCTAACGACGCTCGTGCGAAATTGCGATTCTTGCAAGGTGTGTGCAAATGCCAATGCCGGGTCGACCCGCCAGCCGCCGGTAGGCCGCCAGCTTGGCATCGGGTAGCGTGCGAGAGCATCGGCATTGTCGCGCGATGGGCCATAATGGCCAAGCCAAAGCTGCGTCGATGGCAGATCCAGCGCGCCAGCGAGCTGCGCAAGATTTCCGTGATTGCGCGCGTCACCGATGCGCGCCTGAAATTTGATGGTTTTATCGGCGAGTTTGCGTTCGCCAATTTGGGAAAGCCCAACCGCGATTTGAACATTTTCGTCGCGTTTCAGTTTCTTCCAATTCAGCCGTGTCGCGCGCAGTTGCTTGCGGGCGATCGGTTCCATTCCCAGTGATTCACTGGCGAGCAGGCCGTAAAATGTCTCGGGCATCCGTGCTGCATTTTGTAGCCGTGCCTGCACTTGCCGCGGCTGCTTTGCGGCCATCGCTGCGCGCGCGCTCCAAAAAAGACCGGCGGCGCGCATATCATCATTGTCGGCGCTGCGGGCAACCTGATCAAACGCCTGAAAGGCTTGACTATATTGCCTCAGACGCCAGCTTGCCATGCCGTAGGCCCACGCGCCCTGAGCCGCCCAAACACCGCTGCCGGAGCGAGCAAGAGCGCCCATCCGTTGCGCGTTCACGTCATCATTTTCAATATAGTATGACCATGCAACGCGGTGCAGCATTTCGGTGCGTGCGTCAGAAGAAAGGCCGCCAATCCGGGCGTTGAGCGCTGCTTCTGCCTCTGCGGGCGAATCGTTGCGGATAAAAAGGTTGATCTGGCGGCGCAGACCATCGGCGCCTGGTTCATTCACTATCGTTGGAACTTTACGGCGCGGGGCTTCTCCCAAATAGGAAAAGCGCCGAGTGCCGGGTCGCTGAGGCAAGCCTATCGCGCCGCGCTTTGTCGCCAGCCGCTCAAGCTGCTCTGCTTGCAGTAGCCAAGGCGCGGCATGCAATAGCCTTTCCAGATCGGGAGCGTTTACACGCGGGCTTCCGGCGGCGAGATAAAGCTCTGCGGTTGCCATCCATTTCATTGGGCCTTTGTCAGCCCTGCCGATCAGCTTGGTCGCTTCTTGCCAATTGCTCGATTGAATAGCGTCATAGATTGCGCGATATTCCCGTCTTTCCTTTTTGCTCAATACTTTGGGAGCGGCAACATGCGCAGCGTCACGGACGCTATCACTTGTTGTCGCAACAGCGGTATCAAAGGAAATTTGGGGCAGGGAGAAAATCGCAGCAGCTAGCCAGTAATAGGGCTTCACAAAACACCTCTTATTTTATTAGCACCTGCAAATCCTTCCAAGCTTGCGCCTTCATTTGTGGGCGGGCCAGAAGCGTTCGCGGGTGAAATGTTGTTATCGTCGCCACCTTTTGAACATTATGGTTAATAAAATGCAAATTTCCACGCGCTTTCATTAGCTCTGCGCCCAATAGTGCCTGACACGCGGCGGAACCGAAAATGATGACCAGTTCGGGTTGGATGAGGCCGAGAAGGTGGCCTGTGAATGCGGACAGGAGCGCGTGATCGTCCTCTGGTAGCGCGCCGGTGGCGGGCCGTGTGGTCGCCAGCGCTGCTTGTGCATATTCTGCCTGGCTTAAGCCAACGGCCTGCATCATGCGCTGTATTAGTGTGCCGGCTGGCCCCGCACCGAACACGCCAGCATCCACTTCTTCTTTTTCCGGGATATCGCCAATCGCCAGACATTTTGCCCCAGCATCGCCGAGCAAGATGACCGGCGCTCCGCCATAGTGATTACCGGGTAATGGCGCCTTTGCTGCAACCGCCTGCTTCAACTCATCCAAAGTTTTGGGCCACTTTTCCGGTTCGAGCAACTTTGCCTGCGGCGTTGCTGGCTGCGGTCTTTTTACCGCCGGCAGTTTCGTTCCTTCTCCAGATTCCGGCTCTCTTGCCGGCGCGGCTTGCCCATCACCTTGCTTCAGCCAGTTGCGGCTTTCCTCCGTGCTGAGCACATCCAAACCTGCGTCGCGCCACCAGCCAAGGTAGCTCTCGGCCATTTTTCTGTGCATTTCTGTCGCTATTTCGTCCAAGGTGAATTGATCCGATTTGCAGTCACATGTTGACGGGAAGGGGCATTGCTTGCCATTGCTCTACAGTGACAGTTGTTTCCGATCGCCGCCAGCCCGAAATTGGCCACTTTGAAATTGGGATGAGCGCCGAAATAATATAGGACGATGCGTGATGAGTGACAGGGAGTCCATGCCTTATGACGTGTTGATCGTGGGAGCAGGCCCCGCAGGTCTCTCTGCAGCGATCCGCATCAAGCAGAAATCGCCCGATACCAGCGTCGTTATCCTTGAAAAGGGATCCGAAGTTGGCGCGCATATTCTGTCCGGCGCTGTTGTTGATCCCAAGGGGCTGGACGAGTTGATCCCCGATTGGCGCGATCAAGATTGCCCGATGGCTGAAATGCCGGTGACCGACAATCAACATTGGGTACTCACAGAGAAAGGCAAATTTAACCTTCCAGACATCATATCGCCGCGATGGATGCACAATAAGGGATGCTATACGGGTTCGCTCGGTAATATGTGCCGATGGCTTGGTCAGCAGGCTGAAAGCCTAGGCGTCGAGATTTTCCCCGGATTTGCTGCTGCCGAAGTGCTCTTCAATGAAGATGGCTCGGTGAAGGGTGTGGCAACTGGCGATATGGGGGTCGCGGCTGATGGTAGCCAGAAAGCGGACTATATGCGTGGTATGGAGATCCACGGGAAATATACATTTTTTGGAGAAGGCGTTCGTGGGCATCTTACCAAGCAGCTAATACCGAAATTTGATCTTGATAAAGATCGCGAACCGCAAGTTTATGGTATCGGGGTCAAGGAATTATGGGATATTCCTGCAGAGCAGCATAAGCAGGGGCGCGTGATTCACTCGCAAGGTTGGCCAGTAAAGAATAGCGATGGTTTTGGCGGAGGTTTCTTATACCATCAAGCCAACAACCAGGTGGCCTTGGGTTATGTGGTGTGGCTGGGATATTCCAACCCTTATCTTTCGCCCTTCGAATCGATGCAGCAATGGAAAACACATCCGGAGATCGCTAAAATTTTGGCAGGTGGTAAGCGCGTATCCTATGGAGCTCGGGCGATTGGCGATGGTGGTTTTCAATCCGTTCCCAAGCTAGCCTTTCCGGGCGGTGCGCTGATCGGCTGCACCGCCGGCTTCTTGAATGTACCGCGTATCAAGGGCACGCATACCGCCATGAAGTCCGGCATGCTCGCGGCGGATGCAGCAGTTGAGGCTTTGGCAGCTGGACGCACACATGATGAACTCACGGCTTACCAGTCAGGGTATGAAAATAGCTGGATTTACAAAGAATTGAGAATGGTTCGTAATTTTGAACCGATCATTTCGAAATTTGGCGGTGGTATATTGGGAACGATGTTGGCGGGTACAATGCTGTGGCTTGAGACACTTCGTCTGCGGCTGCCATTCACGATGAAGCATCATCCTAATCATAAGGCGTTAAAGAAAAAGAGCGAAGCCAGGAAAATCGACTACCCAAAACCAGACGGAGTATTCAGCTTCGATCGGCTTTCCTCTGTATTTCTTTCAAATACCAATCATGCAGAAGATCAACCTGTGCATTTGCAGTTGAAAGACCGGGACCTTCAACTTTCGAGCGAGCTCATGGAATTTGCTGGACCTTCCGCGCGCTATTGTCCTGCCGGCGTATATGAATGGATTGAGGAAGAGGGGAAGGAACCCCAATTCCAGATAAATGCGCAGAATTGCGTGCATTGCAAAACATGCGATATCAAAGACCCGAACCAGAATATCAACTGGGTAACTCCGGAGGGTGGCGGTGGACCGAATTATCCCAATATGTAAGCTGTTTAGTGCAGCGGCGATTGGCGCGGCGGCGATTGTTGCATCGCCCGCCTCTGCCATAAAGCCTGACAATAAGAGCATCGAAAGCTTCGCCCACGCGTGGGCCGCCGAAGTGACCGAGAATGACGCCGAGGCCGCGGGCAAGTATCTCGCGCTGCTTAACAAGAACCCTAGTAATCCTTCAGTTTCGGCGCGTCTGTGGGAAAGTTCCATTCGCGCTGGAGATCGAGCAAAAGCATTGCGAGCGGCGCGGGCGCTCGAATTACAGGGCGGTGTATCGGAGGCGGCGCTGCTGATATTTGGTGATGCCTTGCAAAAGCGCGATTGGAAATCTGCTGCCGCGACGATCAAATCTCTGAAGGACGGCAATAATTACAGCTTTGCCGCGCCGCTGTTTGCCGCTTGGCTTAGCACTGCAAGGGGGCGACCGACGGCCTTCAGTGTTCCGGCGGATAACAATCTATTGCGGTTTTATTCGGGCGATCAACCCGCGTATCTCGCACTTGCTTCGGGAGATATGGCTAAGGCAAAGTCATCGCTTTCGGCTCTTGCCAGCGTTGATACCGGCCATGTCGTTGACCTTCGAGTTCGCGCCGCCCCGGTTATGGCTGCAAACGGCGAGCAGGAATTTTCCCGCACATTGTTGCAGGGGCTTGTTCCGAACGATATCATCGACACTCTGTCAGCTTCACGGCAGCGGCGCGAATTGGCAAAATTCGCACCCGAGGACGGTCTCTCCGCCTTCTACACCCGGCTGGCCAACGCGCTCATTGAGCAAGGGGCGCCGGAAAAAAGCCTTGTGATAGGGCGCATCGCGACTTGGCTATCGCCCGAAAATGTTGCTGCGAAATTGGTTTTGGCACGGGCGCTTGGCAGTGTTGGACTGGGTAGTAAGGCTGGTAAAATACTCACATCAATTGATGAGAAATCACCCTATTGGGCGCGCGCGATAAGCGATGAAATTCGCGGCCTATCCAAAGCAGGCAAGCATTCTGAAGCTGTCACCTTGGCCACAAAGGCACTGGCCCGCCGCAATTCTGCGGATTTGGGCGTCTTGCTGGGGCAGGTGCAGGAAGCCGCAGGTGAATTTGAAAAAGCCCGTGCTACCTATGCGAAGCTTGCTAACGGAGCAGATGCTGCGCGTATTGCTCCGCAACGTCGCGCCGTTTTCTATCTCTATCTGGCAACCGTAACCCACAAGCTAGGCGATTGGCAGGCCGCTCGCCAGTTGCTGGAAAAAGGCCAAGCGCTTGATCCGCAAAATGCTTATCTCTCCAACTATTTCGGCTATTCGCTGCTTGAGCGCAAGGAAAGGCTCGGCGATGCGCTCGAAATGTTACAGCGCGCGCACCGGCTTGCACCTGCGTCAATGGCGATCGCCGATTCGCTGGGCTGGGGTTATTATCTGACAGGCGATTATAGCAATGCGGTCAAATATCTGGAAAAAGCTGCTCGCGGTTCGGGTAGCGACCTGACGATTAACGAGCATCTTGGCGATGCCTATTGGCTATCGGGCCGGTTCATCGATGCGCGCTACGCATGGCGCGTTGCTGCTTTGGGTGCCGAGGGTGATGATGCAGAGCGGCTGACCAACAAGATCAGCCTTGGTCTGGAAAGCAGCGATACGCGCCAAAATTGATGTCGCAATTCACCGAAATTGCCTACGCCAAGATCAATCTTGCACTACATATTCGTCGCAAGCGCAGCGACGGTTATCATGATCTGGAAACAATTTTTGCTTTTCTTGATGGTGGCGACAGGCTGGCAGCGGAATCGGCGGATAAATTGACGCTGCAGATTTCCGGGCCATTTGCCCAGGGGCTTTCGGCAAGTGACAATTTGGTAGTTGATGCTGCCAATCTGCTTCGGTCGCATTGCGGCGTGCAGGGCGGGGTGAAGCTTACGCTCATCAAGAACCTGCCGATTGCGTCGGGAATAGGCGGCGGATCAGCGGATGCTGCGGCGACATTGCGGATATTAAACCGGCTTTGGGGCTGCGGCCTGCCGGTTGATGAGCTTGCAAATATGGCCGCGCCGCTGGGCGCTGACATCCCTGCATGTGTGTATAGCCAAACGATGATTGGCGGCGGAACAGGTGTCAATTTGCGTAGACCCGGCAACAGTAACGTCAAAGGTTTACCGGTGCTTCTTATTAATCCGCTGCAGGAAATTTCAACCGCTGACATATTTGCGCGCTGGAGCGGCCAGGACGATGGGCCGATTGCGGGGGGTGACGCGATGAAGGCCGCTTTGGGCGGCAGAAATGGACTTGAGATTTCCGCGATAGGGCTTTGCCCGGTAATCAGCGATATCTTGTCGGTACTGGAAAAGACCGGCCCGTTGTTGAGGCGGATGTCCGGATCTGGCGCAACCTGTTTTGCCATATATGAAAGCGCAACATTGCGCGACGACGCGGTTTCAAAATTAGCACGGCACCATCCTGAATGGTGGGCGATGCCTGGCCTGCTGCGATGAATGAGGCTTATGAGCTTCTGGGTGATCCGGCAAAAAGTCCGGTATTGATCGTTGTTGACCACGCCTCTCGCCATGTTCCGGGGGATATTGAATTGGGAATCGACCGGGCAATGCTCACGCAGCATATTGCATGGGATATTGGCGCGGCGGATGTTGCCCGTATGCTCGTTGCAGAATATGGACATGCTGCGCTGTTGGGCGGAGTTTCGCGGCTTGTGGCCGACCTCAATCGTTACCCGCATGAAGCAGCCGCTATTCCGCGAGCGAGTGACGGCATAGACATTCCCGGCAACAGGTTAAATGAAGCCTTGCGAGAGGAGCGCCTATCGCGGTTTTTCCACCCCTATCATGACCGGTTGTCGGCCATTTTAGATGAGCACTCACCGAAGCTAATTCTTTCGCTACATAGTTTTGCGCCGTATTTGCAAGAGAAGCCCGGGCAGCTGCGGCCTTGGGACGTTGGGGTCATGTATAATAAAGATGATCGCGGGGCACGTTTAGCACTGGATTTTCTGGCAACGCAGTCAGTCATTGTCGGTGATCAATGCCCTTATTCGGGCGAGGAATTAAATGCGACTATGAACCGCAATGCAGAGGCGAGGGGTATCGCCTATACGGGCGTTGAACTGCGTCAAGACCTGCTCAGCGGCAAGGTGGGTATCAAGGAATATGCCGCATTATTGAACGAAATGCTGGCGCATATTCAAAATCACCTGCCAGTTTGATAACGTCAAATTTTGGTAGAATTTCGTAATTCCCTTGCGCAAAAGTGGCCTTTGACGCCATAGCCAAGCCAGAAAGCGAGAACGCTAGACGTGACAAACAGATTTGACAAAAGCAAGCTTCCAAGCCGTCATGTTTCTCTGGGGCCGGAGCGTGCACCGCATCGTAGCTATTATTACGCAATGGGGCTTTCCGAAGAAGAGATAGCGCAGCCCTTTGTTGGTATTGCCTCTGCCGGTAATGACAGCGCGCCCTGCAACACCACGCTTGACGCGCAGGCCAATATAGCTCGCGCCGGGGTTAAGGAAGGCGGCGGGATGCCGCGGCGGTTCAATACCATCACCGTAACCGACGGGATCGCGATGGGGCATCAGGGGATGAAAAGTTCGCTGGTCAGCCGCGAAGTCATCGCAGATTCTGTTGAACTTTCGGTTCGAGGGCATTGTTATGATGCACTTTTGGGATTCGCTGGCTGCGATAAATCACTGCCGGGCATGATGATGTCGATGTTGCGGCTGAATATTCCGTCAATCTTCGTTTATGGCGGATCGATCCTGCCGGGGCGGCATCACGAGCAAGACGTCACTGTGGTCGATGTGTTTGAACTCGTGGGCAAATATACAGCCGGGGCTTGTCCGCTTGCAGAGCTTGAGGAGCTGGAGAAGGTGGCTTGCCCGGGCCATGGGGCATGCGGCGGGCAGTTTACCGCAAATACGATGGCCTGCGTTGGAGAGGCAATTGGGCTGTCGCTGCCAAATAGCAATATGGTGCCCGCGCCCTATTCTACGCGTGATCAAATCGCACATGCGGCGGGTTTCCAGGTGATGGAGCTACTTTCAAAAAATATCCGCCCGCGCGACATATGCACCCGTGAAGCCTTCCAAAATGCTGCCCGCGTGGTGGCGGCAACCGGCGGTTCAACGAACGCTGCGCTGCATCTGCCCGCAATGGCGCATGAAGCGGGGATAGAGTTTGACCTGTTCGACGTTGCGGAAACTTTCAAGACCACGCCCTATATGGCTGATTTGAAACCCGGCGGGCAATATGTGGCGAAGGATATGCATGAGGCGGGCGGCGTCTACATGCTGATGAAATCGCTGATGGCGGAGGGTTATCTGGACGGTAGTTGTATGACTGTAACCGGCAAAACGCTGGGCGAGAATATCGATCAGGTTACCTGGAACCCGGACCAAAAGGTTATCTATGACGCCAAGACGCCAATCACGCCAACCGGCGGCGTTGTAGGCCTTAGAGGCTCGCTGGCTCCCGAAGGTGCAATAGTGAAAGTGGCGGGCATGGAGCGGCTGCAATTTTCCGGGCCTGCGCGCGTATTTGATAGTGAAGAAGATACCTTCGCCGCCGTTGAGGCGCGCGATATCGTCGAGGGATCGGTTATTGTGATCCGCTATGAGGGGCCAAAAGGCGGGCCTGGAATGCGCGAGATGTTGTCGACCACCGCCGCACTATATGGTCAGGGAATGGGCGAGAAAGTGGCGCTTGTTACCGACGGACGGTTTTCGGGCGCGACGCGCGGTTTCTGCATCGGGCATGTTGGTCCTGAGGCTGCAGATGGCGGACCAATTAGCCTGATAGAGGATGGCGATGTCATCTCGATTGATGCAGAAGCGGGGATAATTGATCTTGAGGTTGCGCCGGATGTACTTGAAGAAAGACGTAAAAGCTGGTCAAGCAGGCTGACCGATTATGGGGCGGGGGCATTATGGCGCTATGCACGCAATGTCGGCCCTGCATATAAGGGCGCGGTCACCCATCCGGGCGGGAAGGAAGAGCGGCATTGCTATGCGGATATCTGATTTTGTTTTTTTGATTTTGGCTACGGTGGCGGTTACGGCCTGCGGCGAGCAGGAAGCCGATCCGAAGGCGCTGGAAAATGCCGAGCAGGCCGCAACTGAGCAGGCCGCAGAAGATGGCAAGATTGACTGCGCCTTGGCCGATGTGACAGACTTTACACGGGTTTGTGAAACCGAACGTATTGCCGGGCCAGATGGGCAGATATTGGTGATCCGTCACCCAGATGGCGGTTTCCGACGCTTTAATGTTCTAACCGATGGCCGCGGTCTTGAGCCTGCTGAGGGGTTTGATCCCACCAGCATCACCATTCTCGACAATGGCTTTATAGAGGTAAATTCGGGCGGCGACCGCTACCGGCTTCCCGCGAAGGTGAAAGCAAAGCCGGCAGAACCGGCTGAAAAGCCCATAAAGGCGCCCAATACCGATCCTAAGACCGACAAGGCAGGTTGATTAGCCGCCAGCGTGCGTCCATGGGGCATTGCCATGAGTGATGATAATCAGATTATCCGCGTCGCTGCGCGCGGCGACGGTGTAACCGACGATGGCCGGTATGTTGCGCATGCCGCGCCGGGAGACGAGATCGCTGCCGATGGCGGGCTGATCCACGGTCCGCGCCATCAAGAGCCTGCTTGCCAGCATTTTCCAATATGTGGCGGCTGTCAGCTTCAGCATCTCGATGAAGACGCACTGCGTGATTTCGTTCGCGACCGGGTGGTACACGCGCTCGCCACGCAAAAGGTTGAAGCTGGAGCCATTATGCCCGTGCATCTTTCCCCTCCGCAAACGCGGCGGCGTATCGCTATGCGGTCGGCATGGGCCGGGAAAGAGTTTCATCTCGGCTTCAGCACAGAAAAAAGTCACCGAATCATAGATTTGCAGCAATGCGACGTCATGACGCCGGAATTATTTGCGCTCACTAGCGAGCTGCGCGCATTCCTGAAAATGCATCTTGGCCGGCGCGATCATGTGCAGATCAAAATGGCAATGGTGGATCAGGGCATAGACCTGCTCATTGAGAATTGGGTGGCCGAGGGATTAGAAATCCATGAAGCGCTTTCCGCCTTTGCGGAAGGTCATGGCCTGGCGCGGCTGTCGATCGACGAGGGCTATGGCCCGACTGCTTTTTGGGAGCCTGAGCCGGTGACTGTGCGCCTTGGCGGTGTTTCGGTTGCCTTTCCAGTCTTTGGTTTCCTGCAGGCGACAAATGACGGAGAGGCGGCGCTGGTCGCTGGTGTTGCCGATATCGCCGGGAAGAGCAAAATGGTGGCGGATCTTTTTTGTGGGCTGGGAACATTTGCATTGTCGATGGCAGGCGGCGCGAAAGTATACGCCGCCGAAGCGGACCAGCAGGCCATTGTCGCGCTCAAATCGGCGGCCGGTGTTGCCGGAAAGCCAGTATTTGCCGAGCATCGCGACCTATTTCGCCGGCCACTCACTGCCGAAGAGCTAAATAAGTTTGGCGCGGTTATCCTTGATCCCCCGCGCGCCGGGGCGAAGGAGCAGGTCACGCAGCTTGCCTCGTCCTCAGTTGCCAAAATCGCTTATGTTAGCTGCAATCCGAACAGCTTCGCGCGTGATGCAAAGACGCTCGTTTCGGGTGGATACAAGCTGCAGCGGATATGGCCTGTGGGGCAGTTCCGCTGGGCAACGCATGTCGAAATGGTGGGCGAGTTTATGAAAGCCTAGGGCGAGAACCCTAGAGCACAATCAATGCGGCGTGAGCAACCAGCATGATGAGCACAATGCTGGAAGCAGCAAACAGCATGAAGCGCACCATTACCCGGTTCCAAAGCGCCTGTACCAAGCTATGGGAGATCCGCAGCGCAACATAAATCCATGCTAGCATGGCATTGAAACCATCACCTGCACCGACCATTGCAAGCACTAGAGCTACCGCGTAAAACACCGTAGGTGCTTCATGTAAGTGGTTGTAGTTATGCGCAACCCACTGCACTTTCCCCGGCATGACTTTATCAAGATCGGCACCAATGCCGCCTACCATATTGGGGACGTCAATCTCTTCAACTTTGTTCATCGCCGGGATGCGTGTGATATACATCCATAGCCACATGACCATGGTCCAGACCGCCAGCGCGACTACAGGCGCCAAGATTGCACTTTTTTCCAAAATTCCCTCCCCAGAAATGGCCTCTTACTAGATCGTCGATGCGACCGCGTGATAGGATAGCACGGCCAAACATACCGTCGACAATATAAACAGCGCAAAGCGAATGGTGACTTGATTTACAACAGCCTGCCAGATCGAATGAATGATCCGCAATATGACATAGCCCCAGGCGAATGATACCATGAGATCAGTCGCCGTGCCGGCCACCGCTATGATTAGAACCGCCGCATAGAATATCGTCGGCTGCTCCATCAAATGCGTGTAATTGTGGGATTTCCACATTGTTTTGGCATCAAGCGCGGCTTCTAAATCCATGCCCCTTCCGCCAGGCTCTCCGCCAATATCAACGCCAGCCTTGGCCATTGCAGGAAACCGTGTGCCGGCCATCCAAAGCAACATGATAAGCGACCATGCGACCAGAACAGCCGCAGGCGCGAGAATTGCGTTTTGCATAAATACCCCTCCCAAAATGATGGCAGGAGAGTGCGTTAGTATAGATGAATTGTCAAATGCAACTTATCTTACGGCTTTCAGGCTTTGGCCGCGAAAGGGATGACATTACTGTCATTTGCAGGGTGAGCCGCATAGAGCGTCGCCATCGGCGCATCCTGTGCAATGAAAGTTTCGCCGGCTTGAAAGCCGTTAAAGCCTGAACGCATCGCGCAGCCATATGCGCCGAGCATACCAATCTCAATATAGTCGCCTGCCTTGATGCTACCGGGAAGCAGGAACGGACCAGTCATGTGGTCAAGATCATCGCAGGTTGGGCCATAAAAGCTGAAAGCCGTCATTTCCGCAATTTCAGTCGCGCCATTTTCCTCGCAATGCCGGACAGGAAAACGCCAGTCGACATGCGCTGCATCAAACAGCGCTCCGTAAGCGCCATCATTGATATACAGCTCGTTGCCGCGGCGCTTTTCAACTTTGACGATTAGCGAAGCATATTCGGCACAAAGCGCGCGGCCCGGTTCGCACCAAAGTTCGGCAGAATAGCTGATCGGCAAATCTTCGAAAGTGTCGTCGATTACCTTAAAATAACTGGCAAGGTCGGGTGGTACCATGCCCGGATATACCGATGGAAACCCGCCGCCAACATCGACAATATCGACGGTAACCGAGGCTTCGACGATGGCAGCGCGAACATGCTCCATCGCGTCACCATATGCCGCAGGCGTCATCGCCTGGCTGCCGACATGGAAACAGATGCCGAGGCGATCGGCATATTGACGCGCGGCCATCAGAAGGCTTGCTACATCTTGCGGTTCTGCACCAAATTTTGCGGCGAGGCTGAGCTTTGCATGCTCGGAAGACACGCGGATGCGCACGCACAGGTCAATGTCCCTCGCATCCCGCGTCGCGTGTGAAATCTTGGCGAGCTCCTCATGCGTGTCGAGCGAGAAGGTGCGCACGCCGTGATCGAAATAGGCTTCAGCAATCGCGCGCCGGGATTTGACCGGATGCATGAAGCACAGCGTTGCCTCTGGCAAAACCTGCCGAACAAGCCGGACTTCGCCGATTGATGCGACATCATAGTGGGTGATGCCTGCATCCCATAGGGTGCGCAGCAGGTCTGGCGAAGGATTGGCCTTTACCGCATAGAGCGACTTGCCCGGAAACTTCTCAGCAAAGAAGCGGGCGGCGCTTTGGGCAGCGTGCGGGCGGATAAGGGTAACTGGTTCGTCAGGCTGAAGATCAGCAACTACAGACGAAGCATCAGGATAGCTGTACAACTCAAGGGACCCCCGGAACATCAAAGATAGAGCGCTGCCTTACGGTTAGGAAGCCCCCTTGGGGCAGCGGAAATGCGGATATAGGGTCGGCGCAATGAATGTAAAGTGAATTTTCCCCTATTTGCGTTAGCTAAGGCGGTCACGAAATTCGGTCCATACAAAGCGGCGGATACAGCGCAAATCATCACTATCGCTATCCCAAAGCCAGATCGAGGGTAGGGGTACGCCGTTGAAGCTGTTGGTTTTCACCATTGAGTAATGCGCTTGGTCGAGGAACGCAAAACGCTGGCCGGGTTCTTGCGCGCAGGGCAGGATATAGTCACCGATGATGTCGCCGGCGAGGCAGGAGGGGCCGCCTAGGCGGATGGGCGTGCCTTGGGGTTTCTCGCCAAGCATGGCAGGGCGGTATGGCGCTTCAATCACGTCGGGCATGTGGCAGGTAGCTGAGATATCGGTGATGCCCACTGGCATGCCATTATCGACAATGTCGAGCAGTTCACCAACAAGGATACCGGCGTCTAGCGCTATTGCTTCGCCCGGTTCGAGATAGATTTCGCAACCCGTTTCTGCGCGTATCTGTTTGACGAAATCAATAAGTTCGTTGCGCTGATAGTCGGCGCGGGTGATATGATGGCCGCCGCCAAAATTCAGCCATTTTAGCTGTTCAAGATAGGGCGCTACCTTTGGCTTCAGCGTTTCCCATGTATGCTTGAGCGGCACGAAATTCTGCTCACAAAGCGTATGGAAATGCAGGCCTGACACACCGGTGAGATGCTCCGGCTTTATTTGACTGATCGGAAAGCCGAGCCGCGAATGGGGCTGGCAAGGATCATATTTTTCTGTCTCGCCGGTTGCATGCTGAGGATTTACGCGAAGCCCGACATCGACGCTGTCATCTAGAAACCCGCGGAAGCGGTCGTGCTGAGCCGGTGAATTAAAGATAACATGATCCGAGATTCCAACAATCTCTGCCATGTCGGCTTCCTTGTATGCAGCGCTATAGGTGGTGACCTCGCCCTTGTAATGCTCCGCTGCCAGCCGCGCTTCCCAAAGACCAGACGTGCAGGTGCCATCCAGATACTCGCCAATCAGCGGTGCGAGTTCCCACATCGAAAAAGCTTTCAATGCAGCCAGTATCTTCGCCCCTGAGCGCTCCTTTACATCCGCGAGAATTTGCAAATTTCGGCGAATGGCGGCGGCATCGATGACGAAGGCCGGGCTATCAACACGGCTCAGGTCAAAATGCGCAAATGCGCCGGGATCGCCAGCTCTGGTCTTCATCAGAACGCCAAAGGCCCTTCCAGTTCCTTGATCTGCCAAGGCAGGCCGTGCGCGCCGAGCATCTCCATAAACGGATCGGGATCAAACTGTTCCATGTTGAACACGCCGCTGCCCGACCATTTACCTGAGAGTATCAATGCCGCGCCGATCATCGCTGGGACACCGGTAGTGTAGCTCACCGCCTGATTACCTGTTTCGGCATAAGCTTCCTCATGGTCGCAGATATTGTTGATATAGAGTGTCTTTTTCGTGCCGTCCTTGCCAACGCCCGTCGCGATGCAGCCGATATTGGTTTTTCCCTTGGTGGTTTTGCCCAGCGAAGCGGGTTCGGGTAATACTGCTTTCAGGAATTGCAGGGGGATGATTTCTTTGCCTTCATAGATCACCGGGTCAATCCGCGTCATGCCGACATTCTGCAGTACCGCCAGATGCTTGATATACTCCTCTCCAAAGGTCATCCAGAAACGAATACGGCCAATTTCCGGCAGATGGGTCTTCAGGCTCTCAATCTCTTCGTGATACATTAGGTACATGTTTTTGGAGCCAACAGCTTCAAAATCAAACGGCTGCCTGACCGACAGTGGCGGCGTTTCCACCCATTTGCCATTCTCCCAATGGCGCGCGATAGCGGTCACTTCCCGGATATTGATTTCAGGGTTGAAATTGGTGGCAAAGGCCTGCCCGTGATCGCCGCCATTGCAATCCAGAATGTCGAGCGTGTCGATCCTGCTGAAATGGTGTTTTTTGAGGTATGTCGTGAATATGCTGGTGACGCCGGGATCGAAGCCGGAACCCAGCAAAGCCGTGATGCCGGCCTTCTTGAAACGATCCTGATATTCCCATTGCCAATGATACTCGAATTTGGCTTCATCCCTGGGTTCATAATTGGCGGTATCCATATAGTGCACACCGGTTTCGAGGCAGGCATCCATGATGGCGAGATCCTGATAAGGAAGCGCCAAATTGACGACAAGTTCGGGTTTTATCTGACGGATAAGCCTGATCAATGCGGGGATTTCTTCGGCATCGATCTCGTAAGTATCGACGATCACGCCGGTACGCTTTTCGATCGACTCTGCGATCGCATCGCATTTCGATTTGGTCCGGCTGGCAAGGCTTATATGGCTGAATTGTCCGCTTTTCATTGCCATTTTATGCACCGCGACCGAGCTAACGCCGCCTGCGCCAATTACCAGAACATTGCCCATCATCAGTCCTTATCGCTGGAGATTCTTCTCAACCGCGATATAGGCGGCTTTCATGGCAGGGCAAGTTTTGACAGATCCCCGGCGGCAGCCGTCGAAAGAAGGCGTGGAACGCGCGGCGAACAAGATAGCGGAGATATTGCCGGCAACGCCGCTATTGCCGCTGGAAATTGCTGGCCGGACCATCTGGTGCAAGGCGGAATGTTTGCAGCCCGTTGGCGCGTTCAAAATACGCGGGGCATGGCACCGGCTGAGCGACCTGAGTGCACAGGATCGGCACCGAGGCATCGTTGCCTTTTCAAGCGGCAATCACGCGCAGGGCGTAGCATGGGCCGCCAGGCGGTTGGGGATAGCAGCGACCATTGTTATGCCCACGGACGCCCCGCAAGCGAAACTGGAAAATACCAAGGCGCTGGGTGCAAAGGTAATCACTTACGATAGAATGACCGAAAACCGCGAAGCCATCGCCGCGCAAATCTCGGCAGAAAGCGGCGCGGTGATTGTGCCGAGTTTTGATGATCCGTGGATTATTGAGGGGCAGGGCAGCGTAGCGCTTGAAGCGGCGAACCAGCTTGCCGGCATGGATGGCGGTGTTTTCGATTCTGTCATTGCATGCTGCGGGGGCGGCGGTTTGGCCAGCGGTTGCGCTCTGGCCCTGCCGGACGCAGACGTCGTGGTCGCCGAGCCGGAAGGTTGGGACGACATGCAGCAGTCCTTACGCCAAGGCGCAATTGTGCCAGTACAGCCCGATCCGCCGCCCACGAGCTGCGATGCGCTGCAAACTTTGCGCGTGTCAGAATTGACATTCGGGATATTGCAACAGCGCGGCGCGATTGGCGTTACGGTGACCGAAGAGGAAATTCATGGCGCAATGCGCCTAGCTTTTGAACGCTTGCATCTCGTCTTGGAACCTGGCGGCGCTGCGGCGTTGGCAGCAGTATTGTCAGGAAAGTTAGCCTTCGGCCGTTATCCGCTGGTTACCCTGTCCGGCGGCAATGTAGATAAGGCGGCTTTCGAAAAAATACTGCGCGATTAGCCGTTAATTATTTCAGCGATATACTCATCAGAAAAATCGGATCTGATTTCTGCCCAAAGCAGCTTGTGGTCCGACATTTGATGGCGCCGGTAGTATTTTTTGAAATAAGTGATCTGCTGGTCGCGATTACGCGTTTTCCCTTTACTGTTTTTCTTGAATGATTCCGGCTTAACATGGTCGACATAATGCGCTGCATCGGTATCGCGGTAGACATGGGCAAGCATGTCGAACACGCCAGATCTGATGAAAGAAAAGCGGGGATCGCCTGCCTTGAAGGCGATTTGGTCATAATGATGCGTGCTGCCCAAATTGGTTTTGTGATGCGCGGTCGGGATGTCGAAGCCGGCACTTTCAAGCGCCTTCATGGTTTTATGTTCGGGCGATTTGATGTTGAAGTCACCAAGCAGGATATAATTTGAATCGCGCGCTGCATCCTGCGGCTCGACCCAATTCTCCTTCTTGGCCTGCTTGATTGCTGCCTTGACTTCATCCTCTTGCCGGTCCGCCAAAAATTGCGCAATTTTCTCAATCTCGGCGCGGCGTTGTTCCATTTTTGCTGAACTTTCCTTGTCCTGGCCAAAGAAGATATGGACAGTGCATAGCCGGAATTTTAGCCAACCAGAGCGGAAAGATACTGAAAAGGGTGTGCGGGCAAACTGCACCTTGCGGGTCGTGCCGCCCGCATTGGGCACAGTAATTTCCTGCCCCGTGGGCAACACGATTTCGCCTGCCTCGCGCATGAATTCAACTTTCGATTTGCGGTATAGAAAAGCAAGCCGCTCATCGTTTCCCGCATCTCTGCCGGAATTGCCGCCCGAAGTATCGGTGACAATATAGTCCCAACCAGAGCCAAGATGGTCCTTCATTAGCTGTTTGAGTGCGCGCAGGTTACGGTTCACTTCCTGAATGGCGACAAGATCAAAATGGTCGATAATTTCTGCGATATAGAGCATCGATTCCGCGTTACGCTGATAGCCGCCGCCGTCGCCAAAATGCATGATGTTCCAAGTTGCCAGCCTTAACGAACGCTCGTCCGTTTGGCCCTGAACCTCTTGCCGCAACGCATTTTTTAACGCCAGTAGCCGTTCAGCTACAAAATTCTGATGAGTCTTGTCCTGCGCAAATTTCCAGCGCAGGCTATGGATGATGGTCATGGTCGCTATCCCCTCTAAACCGCTGCCATGTTAGCAGAGTTTACATCCGGGCGATAGCAGCGCCGGAATTTCGTTTTTTTTGCTTAGGCCGCCTTGGCTAGCTGTAATTCCATACGGCCCCAAATTTCCACTAGGGCGTCGGTCAGCGCGCGCATCATCGCGCCGTCATGCTGCGGTCCGGGGGTGAAGCGGAGGCGTTCGGTGCCGCGCGGAACGGTTGGGAAATTGATCGGCTGCACATAGACGCCATATTCGGCGAGCAGGATATCGCTGATCTTCTTCGCCTTCACCGGATCCCCTACCATCAGCGGGACGATATGCGTTTCGCTGATCAGCACCGGTAGGCCCGCATCGGCAAACATCATTTTGAGCGTTGCAGCATTGGCCTGTTGCGCATCGCGTTCTTCCGACGATTCTTTCAAATGCCGCACAGCTGCGAGAACCCCGGCAACAAGCACAGGAGCAAGCGAGGTAGTAAAAATAAATCCTGGGGCATAGCTGCGAATGACATCGACGATTTTTTGGTCGGCCGCGATATATCCGCCCATTACGCCGAAAGCCTTGCCAAGCGTGCCTTCAATGATTGTCACCCGGTCGGCCACGCCATCGCGTTCGGAAATACCGCCGCCATGTTCTCCATACATGCCCACTGCGTGCACCTCGTCGCAATATGTAAGCGCGTTATATTTATCGGCCAAGTCACAGATATCTGCGATCGACGCGATGTCTCCATCCATCGAATAGACGCTTTCGAAGGCGATGAGCTTTGGCGCATCAGGGTCACTGCTGGCGAGCAATTCTTCAAGATGCGCCAGATCATTGTGCCGGAAGACACGCTTTTCACAGCCAGAATTACGAATGCCGGCGATCATTGACGCGTGATTCAATTCGTCTGAATAAATAATGCAACCGGGCAATATCTTCGCCAGCGTCGATAAGGTCGCCTCGTTCGAAATATAACCCGATGTGAAAAGCAGCGCGGCTGATTTGCCATGCAAATTGGCCAGCTCCTCCTCAAGTTCGACATGCAGATGTGTATTCCCGCCGATGTTGCGTGTGCCACCGGATCCCGCGCCGACATCTTGCAGTGCAGTTTCCATCGCAGAGATAACCTTGGGATGCTGCCCCATGCAGAGATAATCATTCGAGCACCAGACGGTAATCGGTTTTGGCCCATTATGTCCGGCAAAGCACCGCGCATTCGGGAATTTCCCTTTATTGCGCAATATATCAATGAAAACACGGTAGCGCCCTTCCGCATGCAGCCGGTCAATCGCTTTGTCGAAAATCTGGTCGTAATTCACGTCTGCTTCTGCCCTATATTTCCGGCCTGTATTTCCGGCCAATATTCCCAGTCCGCTAAATCAAGGCTGAGCCATAAGGAAGATAATTGTCAAAATCCAGTGCGAACGACTTGCAACAGCGGCTCGCCCGATTGCATCAATTGGCATAGAGGTGATTAGAGCGCATCGATTTGCATCAAATCATACCGCTGCAAAGCTGCCTTATAGGGTCTCATCTCGGCGACATTGCCGGTTGTGACAAACTTGCCAGCTATTTTGCGATCGGGCCACGGTTGCCCTTCAACTAGCGTTGCTACGCGCCTCGCAATACCGTGCGCGCCATCAACAAACCCGATAGGGTGGGTAGGCCCCATCTGATTGACCGCAGCATCTTCAAGTTCGGTTTGAACGAGCGGGAAGTGTGTGCATCCAAGGATCGTTACATCAATTCGGCGACCATCGGGGTCACTTTCGATCAACCCGGTGATCGCACCGTCAAAGATGGAAGCGTCAGGCGTATCCCCGCGCATCTTTGCCTCTGCCGCGGTGACCAGTTCGGGGGCAGCATAACGCAGCAAAAGCTTGCCACCGGCGAATTCACTTTCCAGCTTGTCTATATAGGGTTGGCGTATCGTCGCCGCTGTTCCAAGCAATCCGAATATCCCTGTCTTTGTTGCCAGCGCCGCCGGCTTGATGGCCGGGATTGTGCCAACCACGGGAATATCGAGTGCGGCACGAACATGCGGCAATGCTATGGTGCAGGCGGTGTTGCAGGCGATTACGATCAGCCGTGGGCGATAGCGTTCGACAAGGCGGCCAAGTAGAGCCGGAACGCGCGAAGCGATTTCTGTTTCGCTTTTTGCGCCATAGGGCAGCCCCGCATAATCGGCTGCGTAGACAATCGGTGCCATCGGAAGCGTTCGTCGGATCCGCCCCAGCACAGACAGCCCGCCAATCCCGCTATCGAAGATCAAGAGCGGCGACTCGGGCCGAATCAGTGACTGGCTATTTGTCGCGCGTCGATTTTGATCCATCGCGCGCTGTTATCGGCAGGCGGTGTCATAGGCAAGGCAGCAGGCCCACTGGAAAAGTTCCAAGCCGGATAATGGCTTGAGAATGTAGCTATATATATATATCAATCACAGGCTTAGTTGAGGAGTGATGAGGCGATGGCTAGCATCGGCGGACAGATGCTGATTTCTTTGCTTATGGGTTATGCCATGGGCTCCATCCCCTTTGGCCTGCTGCTGGCCAAGATATCCGGTGCGGGCGATATCCGCAATATTGGTTCTGGCAATATCGGCGCGACCAATGTCCTGCGCACCGGGAACAAGCCAATTGCAGCGCTCACACTGCTGCTTGATGTCGCCAAAGGCGCAGTGCCGGTGCTGCTGGCGATGAGATTTCTTCCTGGGACAGAATCGCTTGCTGCGGCGGGCGCATTTTTTGGGCATCTCTATCCGGTCTGGCTGAAATTTAACGGTGGCAAAGGCGTTGCGACATACGCAGGCATAATGTTCGGGCTATGCTCCTGGGAGGGCGGCCTGATATATGCTGCGGTATGGATCGGCGCGCTGATGCTGCTCAGGATATCGTCTGCCGCCGGTTTGCTGGCTGCTATTGCAGCTCCGCTCGTGGCGGCGTGGATGGGCAATTACGATATCATCGCGCTGCTGGTCGCCTGTTCGCTGCTCGTATTTTGGAACCATCGCGCCAATATTGAACGACTTCTCGCAGGCACCGAGCCGCGCGTCGGTTCGAAAGCGAGCTAGGCCGGGTGCTTGAGGGACCTGATATTGACCGCCTGCGGCTGATCCGCTCGCGTCGTATCGGCCCGGTAACTTACCGCCAGCTACTCCAGCGTTTCGGCAGTGCAACTGCGGCATTGGCGGCATTGCCCGATCTTGCATCACGTGGAGGCGGAAAATTCACAGCGGCGAAGTCTTCCGATATCGAGCAGGAAGCGGCGCAGACCGAAAAGGCCGGTGGGCGCTATCTATTTCTCGATAGCCCGGAATACCCCGCTTTGCTCGCCCAGCTGGGCAATGCGCCAGCAGTCTTCACATGGCGCGGCCGACTGGAGCTTTTGCAGCAGCTTTCTGTTGCGATGGTGGGCGCGCGCAATGCCTCTGCCGGGGCATGTAAATTTGCGCGGCAGCTTGCCTATGACCTCGGCAGCCAGTCGCTCGCGGTGGTTTCCGGTTTAGCCCGCGGTATTGATACCGCGGCGCATGTCGGCTCGCTCAAAAGCGGGGCGATTGCGGTTGTCGCTGGCGGGATTGATGTGACTTATCCGCCCGAGAACGCCGAGTTGCAGGCGGAAATTGCCAGCACTGGCCTGCTGATTGCCGAACAACCGCCTGGCGTCGAACCACGCGCGCGTCATTTCCCTTTTCGAAACCGCATCATTGCGGGCCTTGCGCAGGGCACGGTGGTGGTGGAAGCGGCACCGCGTTCGGGTTCGCTGATCACAGCAAGGCTGGCGGCAGAGGCGGGGCGTGAGGTGATGGCTATCCCCGGCTCGCCGCTCGATCCGCGTGCGCGCGGCTGCAATCAGCTCATCCGCGAAGGGGCTACGCTGGTGCAGGATGCCGGAGAGATTGCCGAGCTGTTGCGGCCTTTCGATGAACGGGCATCAATAACAGCCGCGCCTCTCAATCTGCTGCGCGACGAAGCGCCGGTGGTGGATGCCGCCGATGGAGATCGAAACAAGATTACCGACCTGCTGGGCCACAGCCTCGTTTCTGTGGACGAGATTGTCAGGCAGTCCGGCGCAGCACCGGCAATCGTGCAGCTTGTCTTGCTCGAATTGGAACTCGCAGGAAGGTTGGAACGCGGGGCTGGAGCAAAAGTGCGCTTGACCTCGCGGGAAAATGTCGCTTGACGGGACGGCGAGTTACACGCCAGCCTCGCGCGTGTATATGAGAGTTTGGAAAAAGATAATAAAATCATGAAATTGGTAGTTGTTGAATCGCCCGCAAAAGCGAAGACGATCGAAAAATATCTGGGAAGCGGCCACAAGGTGCTTGCCTCCTATGGCCATATTCGCGACCTGCCGCCCAAGGATGGCTCGGTAGATCCCGACAATGATTTCGAAATGATCTGGAACAATTATCCGGATAAAGCCAAGCAGCTGAAGGCGATTGCGGATAGCGCGAAAGTCTCCGATGTGCTGATACTCGCAACCGACCCTGACCGCGAAGGCGAAGCGATCAGCTGGCATGTGCGCGAAGTGCTGAAGAAAAAGAAGGCTTTGCCTGACGATGTCCGCCGCGTGACATTTAACGCGATTACCAAAGCAGCTGTGACCGGGGCGATGGAACATCCGCGTGAGCTCGATACCGATTTGATTGATGCCTACAAGGCGCGCCGTGCGCTTGACTATCTGGTGGGCTTTACGCTTTCACCAGTGCTTTGGCGAAAGCTGCCCGGTGCCAAGTCAGCCGGGCGGGTGCAATCGGTAGCGCTGCGTCTCGTTGTTGAACGTGAGCGCGAAATTGATGTCTTCAAGCCGCAGGAATATTGGTCGGTCACTGCGCAAATGGAGCAGGCAGGGCAGGGTTTTGAAACAAGATTGACGCGGCATAAGGGCGAGAAGCTTGACAAGATGGCGCTTGGTAATGAGGCCGACAGCGAAGCCGCACGGCTTGCGGTTGAACAAGGCAGTTTCACGGTGGAAAGCGTTGAAACCAAGCCATTGACCCGTAATCCTCAGCCGCCCTTTACGACCTCTACATTGCAGCAGGAGGCGGCGCGCAAATTGGGCTTCGCCGCCAGCCATACCATGCGCGTTGCGCAGGGGCTGTATGAGGATGGTGCAATCACCTATATGCGTACTGACGGGGTGCAGATGGATGGCAGCGCAATTTCGGAAGCGCGAAAGGCGATTTCAGATCGCTATGACGCAGGCTATTTGCCCGAAAAACCGCGCATGTATAAAACCAAAGCGAAGAACGCTCAGGAAGCGCATGAGGCCATTCGGCCAACTAATTTCATGCAGGAAAGGGCCGGGTCAGGCGATCATGCGCGGCTTTATGGTCTGATCTTCAAGCGCGCTATTGCTAGCCAGATGGCGCCTGCGCGAATGGAGCGCACGACAATCGATTTTGTCGACGGGACAGGGCAGACTGCTTTACGTGCCACTGGCCAAGTGATGAAATTCGCAGGCTTTATCGCTGCCTATCAGGAGGGCCGTGACGATAAGCGCGATGGTGACGAAGACGGCTTGCTGCCCGCGATGAATAAGGGCGATGCACCGGCGAAGAAACTGGTTGAGAAGCACCAGCATTTCACGCAGCCACCGCCGCGTTATTCGGAAGCCAGCCTGGTGAAGCGGCTTGAAGAGCTTGGCATTGGCCGCCCATCTACCTACGCGTCGACTATTCAGGTTCTGAAAGATCGGGAATATGTCCACATTGAGAAAAACCGTTTCTTTGCAGAAGAATCAGGACGGCTTCTCACAGCATTTCTTGAACGGTTTTTCGAACGATATGTGGCCTATGACTTTACCGCTGAGCTTGAAGATCAGCTTGATGAGATCAGCGGCGGACGAAAGGACTGGAAGAAATTCCTCAGCGGCTTTTGGAAGGATTTCAAGCCGAAAACCGCCGAGGTGATGGAGCAGAAACCATCCGATGTGACGGCGGAAATTGACAAATATCTCTCGCCGTTCCTGTTTCCCGAAAAAGAAGATGGCAGCGACCCGCGGCTTTGTCCGCGCTGCGGCGATGGCAGGCTTGCCCTGCGCGGCGGTAGGTTTGGCGCTTTTGTGGCTTGCGCTAACTATCCGGATTGCAAATTCACCCGCAAATTCGGGCAGCCTGGCGGTTCCGATGATGGCGGCGATGATGGCCCGCAGATATTGGGTGAACATCCCGAAACCGGGCAAGAAATTGCCCGCAAGTCGGGGCGTTTCGGTCCTTATGTCGAAATAGGCGAGGGCAAGGAAGTAAAGCGGGCCTCTATCCCCAAGGATGTGCCGTCGGAGGATTTTGGCCTCGATTGGGCAGTAAAGCTGCTGTCCTTGCCGCGGACCGTTGGCGATCACCCGGAAACAGGTAATCCGGTTACTGCGGCGATTGGGCGCTATGGCCCTTATTTGCTGCATGATGGCAAATATGCGCGGCTGCAATCGACGGCCGATGTTTTTGAAACCGGCATGAATGCTGCGGTGGTGAAGCTTGCGGAGGCAGCTAAAAAAGGCGGCCGTGGACGCGGAGCAGCGCGCGAGCCATTGAAAGTGCTTGGCAAACATCCGCGCACCGATGATGAAATCAAGCTGATGGATGGCCGCTACGGCCCCTATGTTACCGATGGCAACGTCAATGCGACACTGCCCAAATCGATAGAACAGGATCAGCTAACGCTCGAAGAGGCAGCGCAGCTTATCGACGTTAAAGCCGCCAAAGGCCCCACCAAGAAAAAGCGTAAAGCTCCGGCGAAAAAGAAGAAGGCGCCAGCAAAGAAGAAAGCCGCCGCGAAAAAGAAGGCCGCAGCTGAATAAGCGGCGATATCGATCACTCGCTCCAGTCGAGCCCGATATCCTGATAAACTTCGCGGTCTTCATCCCAGTCCGGCTTTACCTTCACATGCAGATATAGATGCACGGGGACGCCCAATAAACCGGCCAGTTCTGCGCGAGAGGCTTCGCCGATTGACTTGATCATCCGGCCGCCCTTGCCAAGAATAATGCCCCGCTGTGTAGCCCGGGCGACCAATATCTGCTGGTATATCTCGACGGAGCCGTCAGGCCGTTCGGTGTATTTCTCCGTCGTAACCGTGCTCGCATAGGGCAGCTCTTCACGCAGCCTTACATATAGCTGCTCGCGAGTAAGTTCTGCCGCGAGCAGGCGGTCAGTGATGTCGGATACCTGGTCTTCCGGAAAATGCCACTCGCCCTCGGGCATGACGGCTGCCATATCGGTTTTTAGCGTTTCCAGTCCTTCACCATCCCGCGCGCTGATGAAGTAAATCTGGTCAAATGGTGTGATCGCGTTGAGTTTGTCGGCCAGCGCAAGCAGCTTGTCCTTGGCCGCAATATCTACCTTGTTGAGAACCAGCCATTTCGGCTCTTTGCGCGATGACAGGCCTTTGACGACATGTTCGACCTTCGGCCCGGCGCCTTTACGGCCATCGACCACCAGCGCGATTAGATCGCTGTCACTCGCGCCGTCCCAGGCGGCAGCTACCATGGCGCGATCAAGCCGGCGCCGGGGCGCAAAGATGCCCGGCGTGTCTACCAGTATCATCTGGGTTTCGCCATGCATCGCGACACCCATCAGCCGTGTACGAGTGGTTTGTGCTTTCGGGCTGACAATTGCGACCTTCTGTCCCACCAACGCGTTGACCAGCGTAGACTTTCCAGCATTGGGCGCACCGATCACTGCGATATGCCCGCATTTTCTATTTGCCGGTGCGTCGCTCAAGAGTGCTGCTCCAGAAAGGCTTTGGCAGCGGCCGTTTCAGCAGCTTGTTTGCTGGCGGCTTCGGCTGAGACGGGATCAAACCCTTTAACCGTAACGGTAATTTCAAAGCGGATATTGTGCGGCGGACCTTCTTTTTTGGTGATGGCATATTCTGGTATTTTGCGGTTCTGCGCCGCGCACCATTCCTGGAGTGTAGATTTAGGATGTTTGGGCGCTGTCCGGGCGGCTTTCATCAACGGTTGCCAGTGCTCCAGTATAAAGCTTCTCGCCGCCTCTAGGCCCTGATCAAGATAGAGCGCGCCAATTAGCGATTCCATAATGTCGCCCAGCACATTGTCGCTATCCATCGCGCCATCATCGCGCGCCTGTTTACCCAGCGATATATGCACCCCAATATCCAGCTTCCGCGCCACCTCTGCACAGACGTCACCCGATACCAACCCGTTTAACCGGTGTGATAGCCGACCCTCTGGTTCATCTGGAAAGTGACTATATAGGGTATCTGCAATGACCAGGCCGAGGATGCGGTCACCCAAAAATTCAAGCCTTTGATAATCGGCTCGGCCCGTGCTGCCATGCGTGAAAGCGCGTTCGAACAGCGCAAGATCAGTCAGCCCGTCGCCGAAATTTTCGGCAAGCCAGCGCCGACGAGTTTCCGCGCTCAAAAGCCATCCCCTATGCGGTCCCACCGGGCTGCGGTGAACCATGTCCAAGGCAATATCCAGTTCGCCGAACCATCGGTGGAGAAAATAGTTACCCAAGCTCGCCCGACCAGATTTTCCTGGGGAACGATGCCGATTGCGCCGCCATCTTCTGCAGGAAAACGGCTGTCAGAACTGCGGTCACGGTTGTCGCCCATCAGGAACAGGTGACCTTCGGGCACGACAAATGCTTCGGTGTCGTCGCCGGCCATGCCGATTTCCAGATCAAGGATATTATAGCTCCGCCCGCCGGGAAGCGTTTCACGGTAGCGAGGATAACGGCATTGTGTGCCGCCGTCCTTTCCCGGTTCTTCGAATGATGGACGCCAGCATGCGGTATTGTTGCCTTCGACTTTCGCCGCTTCCTTCATATTATCTGTCACCGGAATAACGTAGTCAGCCAGCCTTTCCTTTTTGATCGCGACGCCGTTTATCTCCAGATTGCTGTTGCGCATTTGAATGACATCGCCGGGCAACCCGATGACGCGTTTAATATAGTCGTCCCGCTGCTTTGGCGGTGCCTTGAACACCACAACATCGCCGGGCTCTGGCGGGTTAGCTAAAATACGCCCGGGAATAATCGGCAGGCTAAAGGGAAGCGAATATTTCGAATATCCGTAGTTCCATTTGGTCACGAGCAAATAGTCGCCGATGAGCAGGCGTGGATGCATCGATTCCGACGGGATATTGAAGGGCGAAATAATAAAGCTGCGCAGAATGAACATGAAGGCCGCCAGCTTCAGCAGGAATAGGCCGAAATCCTTCCATTCCGACGCATTGTCCTTTGCCTTTTCGTCTTGCGGCAGTTTATTTTCTGGCAAATCGGCCGAACCGGTATTCATTATATTGCTTTCGCTCATTAGCTTTGGCTGGTCTTCTAATGCCGAGCCGGGCTAATGGCCAGCGCAGAGATTCCTGTTCGCAGTTTTCATGAGGATTTGCCAAAGATGAGCGTTTCAGCCCGAGACCAGATTATTGCCCACGCCGCAGTCGCGCTTACCGATATGTTTGATGGCGATGATGAGCGCTGCGCATCGCTAACGATCGAACAGTCGGATATTCGTTTTGATTTTTCCAAAACGCATCTGGATGCAGGCTTGTTAGAGCAATTCCGCGCATTGGCAGCCGAGCAAGATTTTGACGGACAGAGAGACCGGCTCTTTTCCGGCGAAACCATAAACCCTACCGAAGGCCGCGGGGCTGAGCACACCGCTGAACGCGGCAACGGCAGTGTGGAGGCCGTCGCCCGGGTAAAGGCGCTGCATCAACGTATGCGCGCTTTGATAGAGGCGATAGAGGCGGGCGCTTTTGGCGAGATCAAACACTTGCTGCATATCGGCATAGGTGGTTCCGCGCTTGGGCCGAAGCTGCTGGTCGATGCGCTTGGGCGGGAGGACGCGCGATATGACGTAAAGATCGTATCGAATATCGATGCTGCTGCGCTGGCCGAGGCTGTCGCTGATATGGATCCAGCGAAGACACTGATTGCTATCGCGTCCAAAACCTTCACCACCACAGAAACGCTGTTGAACGCTGAAAGCGCACTGGAGTGGCTTAAGGAAGGCGGCGTCGATGATCCGCAGGGGCGCTGTATCGCGCTCACGGCCGATCCAGATAAGGCGCTTGAATGGGGTGTTGATGACAGCCGTATCTTACCGTTTAGCGACACCGTCGGGGGTAGATACTCGCTATGGTGCTCGATCGGCTTTCCTGCAGCACTTGGCCTAGGCTGGGCAGCGTTTGAGGAGATGCTCGAGGGTGCTAGCGCGATGGACCGGCATTTCCGTTCTGCTAAGCTAACCGAAAATGCGCCCATCTTGGCGGCCTTTGCCGACTATTATTACGCGCAGAATCGCGGCTGTGAAACGCGGGCCGTATTTGCTTATGATGAACGGCTACGCCTGCTGCCCGATTATTTGCAGCAATTGGAGATGGAATCGAATGGCAAATCGGTAACCGCCAAAGGCGAAGCTCTGCCATATCACTCGGCACCGGTAACCTGGGGCGGCGTGGGGACCGATGCGCAGCATGCCGTTTTCCAGCTGCTGCATCAGGGCACGCACCTCATCCCGGTGGAGTTTATTGTCAGCAAAACGCCGGGGCATGATTTTGATCCCGCGCATCACGAAGCATTGCTGGTTAACTGCCTTGCGCAAGGTGCGGCTCTGATGGCCGGGCGGAAAAGTGATGATCCTGCGCGATCTTATGCGGGAGATCGGCCATCGATGACATTGCTGATCGAAGATGTGACCCCCGCGATCCTCGGGGCGATGATCGCCTTCTATGAACACCGCACCTTCACCAATGCCGTTTTGCTCGGCATCAATCCTTTTGACCAATTTGGGGTCGAGCTTGGCAAGGAAATCGCTACCAAAATCAGTGAGGACGGGCCGCAGGGCTTTGATCCTTCAACAATGGCGCTGATCGCAGCAGCAGGGCTGTAACTTCGATCACACTCATCGGAATTAGCCATTGGAAACTGGCCAGCGCCGTGCATAGGTCGCGTCCAGATAATTAGACAGGAAACGCAGATGAGCCAATATGACTATGACCTATTTGTGATTGGTGCCGGTTCCGGCGGTGTTCGCGCAGCACGAATTTCGGCCAGCCACGGCGCGAAGGTGGCAGTGGCGGAGGAATATCGCGTCGGCGGCACCTGCGTCATTCGGGGATGCGTTCCCAAGAAACTGCTCGTCTATGGCTCGCATTTTGCCGAAGACCTTGTGGATGGCAGCAACTATGGCTGGACCATTGAAAACGCTTCGTTCGATTGGCCGAAATTGCGCGATCATGTGATGGGTGATGTTGACCGGCTGAACAAGGCCTACACCAGCACGCTGGAGAGCCATAAGGTCGAAAGCTATCTCGAACGCGCGGAAATCGCCGGCCCCAACGAAGTTCGCTTGGCCAGCGGCAAGAAAATCACCGCCAAGCATATCTTGATCGCGACCGGCGCATGGCCCGATATTCCCGAATTTGAGGGGAATGAGCACGCCTTGACGTCTAACGAGATGTTCCATCTTGAAAAGCTGCCAAAGCGGCTCTTGGTCTACGGCGGCGGTTATATTGCCAATGAATTTGCCGGGATTTTCAATGGCCTTGGCAGTCAGGTAACGCTCGCCAATCGTTCCGAAACCATGCTGCGCAGCTATGACCAGCAGATTGTCGAGCGCCTCATTCAAATAAGCCTCGCCAAGAATATTGATATAAGGCTGAATTGCAGCATCACGAAAATCGAAAAGCAGGATGATGGCAGCTTTCTGGTGCATGACAATCACGGGCGCGATCCGCAGGTTTTCGATGCGGTGCTCGTTGCGACGGGCAGGCGCGCGAATACGAGCGGGCTTGGCCTCGAAAATGCAGGGGTGGAGTTGGGTGCCAAGGGCGCGATCATTGTCGACGATGAAGCCCGCACCAGCTGCGATAGCATCTATGCCGTCGGCGATGTAACAGACCGTGTTCAGCTAACCCCTGTGGCCATCCGTGAGGGCCATGCTTTTGCAGACCGCATGTTTGGCAGCGAGAACCGAAAGATTGATTATGACCATATCCCCTCGGCCGTTTTTTCGCAGCCGCCAATCGCATCTGTCGGCCTGACCGAAGCCGAAGCGCGCGAGCAATACCGTGATGTGAAGATTTACTCGTCCGATTTCCGTGCGATGAAGAATATCTTTGCGCACCGCGCCGAACGCAGCCTCTACAAGATGGTGTGTGATGCCACGACCGGGAAAATCGTAGGCCTGCACATGATTAGCCCCGACGCGCCGGAAATATTGCAGGTTGCGGCTGTGGCGATCAAGGCCGGGCTGACCAAGCAGGATTTCGACGATACCGTCGCGCTGCATCCCAGCATGTCTGAGGAACTGGTGTTGCTCAAATAGGGCGTCAGTCGGCAGCGTGTCGGTTTGAGAGCGGTTCTCTCCAAATCCTCCCCTGCAAGGGGAGGTGGGCCGCGTTAGCGGGTCGGAGGGGTGTCACCCTCCCCGCAACGACCTAACTCTACGGAACCGGTGTCACCCCTCCGTCAGCCTTTCAGGCTGCCACCTCCCCTCATTGGGGAGGATTGTGATGGCGTTTTCAAATTGAGGCACTACCTTCAGTCAGCTTTCCAAAGCGGGTGCTTGACCATAGCAGTCTCAAACAGCGGCGATGCCAGCAGTCCTGCCAGCCAATTGTGCAAAGCGGGCAGGGGAAGACCATCAAACCATCCGCGATCAGTGTTGGCGAATTGGCGCAGGAAGGGGAACAGCGCGATATCGACAAGGCCTCGGCGGTCGCCCGCAAGAAATGTCTGCGCGGAAAGCCGCTTATCGAGCATTGCAAGATGCGCCATCGTTGCATCGCGCGGGATGGTGGGATCAACCACCCCGTGGCGCGAGCTATATTTATATTGATCCAATGATGTTTTGAACGGCCCGTCATTGGCAGTTATCAGGGCTTGGTCGGTGCCTTTCAGCCAATTTTCCGGATCGTTTTGTGCCAATGCCCATCGCATGACATCAAGGCTTTCATCCAGCACCTCACCCTCAGGCAGCAGTATCACTGGCACCGTGCCCTTGGGCGAAGCTTCGATCATTTGCGCCGGCTTATCGCGCAACAGAACCTCACGATGCTCATGCTCCACTTTGCTCACGATCAGCGCCATCCGCGCGCGCATTGCATAGGGGCAGCGGCGGAAGCTGTAGAGGATCGGGTGTTTTTGCATTGGCATTCTCCTACCCTTTCTCTAGGGTCAGCGCCAGATATTCAGGCCAGATTTGCAGGGGAGCAACCATGTCCGCCAATATTGCCGAATTGGAACGCCGCCGCGAAGCTGCGCGTATGGGGGGCGGGCAGAAGCGGATTGATGCGCAGCACGCTAAAGGAAGGCTGACCGCGCGTGAGCGGATAGATGTTTTGCTCGACGAAGGCAGTTTTGAAGAGCTCGATATGTATGTCGAGCATAATTGCACCGATTTCGGCATGGAAGAAACGAAAATTCCCGGCGACGGCGTGGTCACCGGTAGCGGCACGATCAACGGGCGGTTGGTGTTTGTTTATTCGCAGGATTTCACCGTTTTTGGCGGTTCGCTGTCCGAACGTCATGCCGAGAAAATCTGCAAAGTCCTCGACAACGCGATGAAGGTCGGCGCGCCGGTGATCGGCATCAATGATAGCGGGGGTGCGCGCATCCAAGAAGGCGTGGCCTCGCTAGGCGGCTATGCCGAGGTGTTTCAACGCAATGTGCTAGCATCGGGCGTGGTTCCGCAGATCAGCCTTATCATGGGGCCGTGCGCGGGCGGTGCGGTCTATTCACCGGCGATGACAGACTTCATATTCATGGTGAAAGATAGCAGCTATATGTTTGTAACCGGGCCAGATGTTGTCAAAACGGTTACCAATGAAGTGGTCACGCAAGAGGAGCTTGGCGGTGCTTTGACGCATACCGGCAAATCCGGCGTTGCCGACAATGCTTTCGAGAATGATCTTGAGGCGCTGATTGCGACGCGCGATTTCTTTGATTACTTGCCCGAAAACAACCGTATGCCCGTGCCAGAGCGGCCAACGGCGGACGCATGGGACCGCGAGGAACCGAGCCTTGATACGTTGATCCCGGCCAATGCGAACCAGCCCTATGATATGCACGAGATCATCCGCAAAACCGTGGATGAAGGCGATTTCTTTGAAGTGCAGCCTGCCCATGCGGGCAATATCATTGTCGGCTTTGGCCGTATCGAGGGGCGCAGCGTGGGCATTGTAGCCAATCAGCCGATGATGCTCGCCGGTTGCCTCGATATCAATGCTTCCAAAAAGGCCGCGCGTTTCGTGCGCTTCTGCGATGCCTTTGATATTCCGATTGTCACCTTCGTTGATGTGCCGGGCTTTTTACCGGGCGTGAGCCAAGAGCATAATGGCATCATCAAACACGGCGCAAAGCTACTCTTCGCCTATGCCGAGGCCACCGTGCCCAAAATCACCATCATCACGCGAAAGGCCTATGGCGGGGCATACGACGTTATGGCGTCAAAGCATTTGCGCGGCGATCTGAACTACGCCTGGCCGACCGCAGAAATCGCGGTGATGGGCGCGAAAGGCGCGGTCGAAATCATCTTCCGCAAAGACATCGGTGATGCCAAAAAAATCGCCGAGCGCACAGCCGAATATGAAGACCGCTTCGCCAATCCGTTTATTGCGGCACAGAAGGGCTTTATCGACGAGGTGATTTACCCGCATTCCACACGGCGGCGCGTGGCGTTGGGGCTGAGGAAGCTGCGGAATAAGGCGTTGGAGAATCCGTGGAAGAAGCATGATAATATACCGTTGTGAGGAGAGAAAGAATGGCAAATAAGGCTTGGGTTAAGGACTTTCACGTTGAGCAGGAATTGAAGAACAACGGGATTGAGATTGGTATTTGGGAAGGCGGGAAGCAGTTTGGAGATGTCTATGTCGCCAAGACTGGAGTGACGTGGTGCGAAGGAAAGACGCATCGAGAGAATGGGGTGCGTTTTACATTCAACGAACTCAATTTGCTGGCGAAGCACAAGGCAGTAGTGCTCAAAGCCGCGCGGAAGGCTGACAAAAAAGGGGCATGAAACTAGGCCGCCTCATCCAAATCCGCCCCGGAACGGGGAGGGGGACCGCCTCGAGGCGGTGGAGGGGGCGCGGGCTTACGATAGGCATGGCTTTGCCGGAGTGTGGGACCCCTCCGTCGCTTCGCGCCACCTCCCGGTGCCGAGGAGGATTTAAGGAAGATTTATGCAACTAGGCCGTCTCAACCATATCGGCGTAGCAACGCCGCCTTTTAATTTCGTCATTGCGAGCGGAGCGAAGTAATCTAGGGCGGTCCTGCGTCAACACTGGATTGCTTCGTCGCTATTGCTCCTCGCAATGACGGTGTGGATATGACGTTGTGAAAGTTCCTTGTGTCTACATAATGACTAATCGGCGGAACGGAACAGTTTATACAGGTGTGACGTCTGATCTGCCAAAGCGCGTTTATCAGCATCGAGAAGGACAAGTTGAAGGGTTTAGCAAGCGACATGGTTGCAAAATGCTGGTTTGGTACGAGCGACATTCGACTATGGAATATGCCATTGCTCGGGAAAAGCAGATTAAGGGTGGTTCGCGGAAGAAGAAACTGGAACTGATTGAGGGATCAAATCCGCAATGGAAGGACTTGTTTGATGATATTGCGCATGGGTAATAATCGTCATTGCGAGGAGTGTAGCGACGAAGCAATCCAGGGCAGCGCTACTCGACTCTGGATTGCCGCGCGACCTGCGGTCGCTCGCAATGACGAGGAAAGTTCAATATGAAACTAGGCCGTCTCAACCATATCGGCGTGGCAACACCATCTATCGTGGAGAGCATCGCGCATTTTCGCGATGTTATGGGTGCAACCAAAATCCATGAACCCTTCGATATGCCCGCACAGGGCGTGAAGGTGTGCTTTGTTGATACTCCCGGTGCGGATGGCACGGCGGGGACGCAGATTGAGCTTATCGAGCCTTTGGGGGACGATTCCCCAATCCACGGCTTCCTCGCCAAAAACCCGTTGGGCGGGCAGCATCATATCTGTTTTGAAGTGCCCGATATTCACGCCGCGAAGGCTGAATTTGAGAGGCTGGGCAAGCGGGTGCTTGGCGAACCCCGCATTGGCGCGCATGGCACGCCGATATTCTTTGTGCATCCCAAAGACATGAACGGGATGCTGACTGAAATTATGGAGACGCCGTAGGATTAACACTCCTCTCCCATCGGGAGAGGGCAACGAGACTTGGCCTTTAGGCCTAGTCGCAGTGGGTGAGGGGTTCCGCCGCTGCGATCACATAACACCCCCTCACCAATTCCGACTAGCGAACAAGTTCGCAAGTCTTCATACCCTCTCCCGGCGGGAGAGGGAGATGGGAGAAAGAATGACATACGAGATGATAAAAGTAGACATCGCCGACAATATCGCGGCGATCACGTTGAACCGGCCCGATCGGCTCAACGCAATGCCGCCGCAGATGGCGGAAGAAATCTCCGGCGTGCTCGATAATCTGGAAGGTGCGCGGGCGCTATTGATTACCGGCGAGGGCCGCGCTTTTTGCTCGGGTGCCGATCTCGCAATGGGGGGCAGCGGCGCCGCAGCAACCGGCGGGCAGAATGCCTATCGTTCGCTCACCAGCGGCTACAATCCGTTGATGATGAAAATGGCGCGGCTGCCTATTCCGATTGTCACCGCGGTTAACGGCCCGGCGGCAGGCATTGGTTGCAGCCTCGCGCTCGCCAGCGATTTTGCGATTGCGGGCAAATCTGCCTATTTCCTACAGGCCTTTGTTAACATTGGCCTTGTTCCCGATGGTGGTGCTTCGTGGATGCTGGCGCGTTTGATTGGTAAGGCGCGCGCCACTGAAATGATGCTTCTGGGCGAGAAGATTGGCGGCGAGAAAGCGGCGGATTGGGGGCTTGTCTACAAATGCGTTGAGGATGACGCGTTGATCGAGGAGGCAAGGGCGCTTGCGGCGCGGCTTGCAGGCGGGCCAACCAAGGCAATCGGCCTGATGCGGCAAGGGTTGGCAGCGGCGCTCGAAAGCGACTATGCCAGCGCATTACGCACCGAGGCAGAGAACCAGCAGATTGCCGGTGATAGCGAGGATGCGCGCGAAGGCGCAATATCCTTCCTGCAAAAACGCAAGGCGGAGTTTAAGGGCAAGTGATTTTCTACGACAGCCCCAATCCTGCGCCCAATCCGCGGCGCGTCCGGATGTTTGCCGCAGAAAAAGGGTTGGAGCTGCCAACCGAGACAATCTCGATCATTGCTCGCGAGCAGAAATCACCAGAATTTCTGGCGATAAACCCGCGCGGCCAGACGCCGGCGTTGAAACTGGATGATGGCTCTGTGTTGACCGAGAGCGTGGCGATTTGCCGCTATCTTGAAGCGCTCCACCCAGAAACGCCGTTATTTGGCGAAACGCCTGCTGAAATTGGCGCGATAGATATGTGGATACGCCGGATCGAAATGCTGCTGATGGAACCGGTTGGCAAGATTTGGGTGCACACGCATCCATTGACAGCAAAGCTACCGATCCAGCGCTTTCCCGAATATGGGGAAAGCAACCATGCACGGGTTCACGAAGCCCTCAACATGTGCGATGAGGCGTTGGGTGTGAACGCTTACATGGCGGGTTCGCAATATAGCATGGCCGATATCATTCTGTTTTCCACAGTGGAATTTGCGAAGTTTATTGGCATAAAACTTCCTGAAGATTTGGACCAATTGCTTGACTGGCATACACGCGTCTCGGCGCGGCCAAGCGCCAATGCGTGAAAGGCGACATCATGACCAAAACATCGGTTGATGACTGGAAAAAGCTGGCGGAGAAAGAGGTCAAAGGCCGTGATCTGACGTGGAACACGCCCGAGGGGATTGCTGTTAAACCGCTCTATGCGGCGGAGGATTCTAGTGATCCGGGCCTCCCCGGGTTTGCACCCTTCACGCGCGGCGTGAAAGCATCGATGTATGCCGGGCGCCCGTGGACAATCCGCCAATATGCGGGCTTTTCCACCGCCGAAGAGAGCAACGCCTTTTATCGCCGCAATCTCGCTGCCGGGCAGAAGGGGCTGTCGGTTGCCTTCGATCTCGCCACGCATCGCGGCTATGATAGCGATCATCCGCGCGTTATCGGCGATGTCGGCATGGCGGGCGTCGCGATAGATACTGTCGAGGATATGCAAATCCTGTTTGACGGCATCCCGCTCGACAAGATGAGCGTGAGTATGACGATGAACGGCGCGGTCATTCCGATCCTTGCATTCTATATCATCGCGGGCGAGGAACAGGGGGCTGGCTTGGATCAGCTTTCAGGCACGATCCAGAATGATATCCTCAAGGAGTTTATGGTCCGCAACACCTATATCTATCCACCCGAACCTTCGATGCGAATTGTTTCAGATATTATCGCATATACTTCTGCTAATATGCCGAAGTTTAACAGTATTTCTATTTCCGGTTATCACATGCATGAGGCCGGAGCGACGGCGGTGCAGGAGCTCGCTTTCACCATTGCCGACGGCAAGGAATATGTGCAGCGGGCGATGGCGACGGGGCTTGATATTGACGTGTTTGCGCCGCGTTTGAGCTTCTTCTTTGGCATCGGCATGAATTTCTTCATGGAGGCCGCCAAGCTGCGCGCGGCGCGGACGCTATGGCACCGTGTGATGGACGGGCTGGGCGCGAAGAATGATCGCTCCAAAATGCTGCGCACCCATTGCCAGACCTCCGGCGTGTCGCTCACCGAGCAGGATCCGTATAACAACGTCATCCGCACCACGATTGAAGCAATGGCCGCGACCTTGGGCGGCACGCAGTCGCTGCACACCAACGCGCTTGACGAAGCCATCGCGCTTCCCACCGATTTTTCCGCCCGTATCGCGCGCAATACGCAGATCGTGCTTGCCGAAGAGGCCGGCCTTACCAGGGTCGTCGATCCGCTAGGTGGCAGTTATTATGTCGAGGCATTGACCACGGCGCTTGTCGATCATGCCTGGAAGATCATCGAACAGGTCGATGAAGCGGGCGGGATGACCAAAGCGGTCGATAGCGGAATGCCCAAGCAGCTTATCGAAGAAGCCGCGGCCGCACGTCAGGCGCGCGTTGACAAGGGCGAGGATGTCATCGTCGGCGTCAACAAATATACATTGGATGATGAAGAGCATCTCGAAACGCTTGAGGTAGACAATGCGAAAGTGCGCGAGGGGCAAATTGCGCGGATCAAGGCGAATAAGACCGGGCGCGACGAAGATACCTGTCAGGCGGCGTTGAAGGCGCTCACCGAAGGCGCGAAAAATGGTGAAAACCTGCTCGCTCTGGCGGTTGATGCCGCCCGCGCCCGCGCCACTTTGGGCGAGATTTCGGCAGCGATGGAGGCAGAGTTTGGCCGCTATCGCACCACGCCAACGCCGGTGAAGGGTATCTACGGTGCGGCGCATTCCGAGGATAACCGCTATGCCCAGGTGGTAAGCGGCGTTGCGGCGGTGAAGCAGCGGCTTGGCCGCGCGCCAAAGCTGCTGGTCGCCAAAATGGGGCAGGACGGGCATGATCGCGGCGCGAATGTCATCGCATCCGCCTTTGCCGATATGGGCTTTGGCATCGTGTCTGGCCCGCTCTTCCAGACGCCAGAGGAAACCGTGGTGCTCGCGCTTGAAAGCGGCGTAGATGTTGTCGGCGCATCGAGCCTTGCAGCCGGACACAAGACGCTGATCCCCGAACTCGTTAAAGGCCTGAAAGACGTGGGGCGTAGCGACATCAAGGTTATCGCGGGCGGTGTCATTCCGCCGCAGGATTATGATTTCCTGCGTGACGCGGGCGTGCAGGGCATTTATGGCCCGGGCAGCAATATCGTTGAAACTGCCGCAGATGTGTTGAGGCTGCTCGGCCACAATATGCCGCCTGCAGATGAAAATATAGAGGAAGCCGCGCAATGACCACCATCCGCAACAATTGGACCCGCAGCGAAATTGCCGGTCTTTTTGATCTACCATTCGGCGAGCTGATGTTTCAGGCGCAGGCCGCGCATCGCGCCCATCATGCGGTCGGCGAGGTACAGCTTTGCACGTTATTGTCGATTAAAACCGGCGGGTGCCCCGAGGATTGCGGCTATTGCTCGCAGAGCGCTTCGGCAGATACGCAGCTCAAGGCTGAGAAGCTGATGGATGTGGATGCCGTGCTGGCATCGGCTCGGGAAGCCAAAGAGGCCGGATCGCAGCGTTTCTGCATGGGTGCGGCGTGGCGCAATCCTAAAGACCGCGATATGGACGCGATAGCCGAAATGGTGACGGGCGTGCGCGAGATGGGCATGGAAACCTGCATGACGCTCGGGATGCTCAGCAAGAGCCAAGCCGAGCGGCTCGCCGAAGCCGGCCTTGATTATTACAACCACAATATCGACACCTCGCCTGAGAATTACGAGAAGATCATCACTACACGGACATTCCAAGACCGTCTCGATACGCTCGAAGAAGTGCGCGAGGCCGGAATTAACGTATGCTGTGGCGGAATTATCGGTATGGGCGAAACGCGCGAGGATCGTGTCGGCTTTGTCCATGCGCTCGCGACGCTGCCCAAGCACCCAGAAAGCGTGCCGGTAAATGCGCTGATCCCGATTAAAGGCACAGTGCTCGGCAATATGCTCGCCGATACGCCGCTGGCGAAGATTGATGACATCGAATTTGTCCGCGTTGTTGCCATATCACGTATCACGATGCCGAAAAGCATGGTGCGATTGAGCGCGGGCCGCGAAAGCATGAGCGAGGCAACGCAGGCGCTGTGCTTTATGGCCGGCGCGAATTCTATCTTCACTGGCGATAAGTTGCTGACCACGGCCAACGCGGGGGATAGCAAGGATGCTGCTTTGTTTGCCAAGCTGGGCTTGAAGCCGATGGAAGGCGAGGAGCCGCTTCGACAGGCTCAGGGCGGGGCGGAAAAGGCGCTGGAGGCGGCGGAGTGAGTACCGCCACTACGACAGTCGTCATTGCGAGGAGCGTAAGCGACGAAGCAATCCAGTGCGGTCTTGCAATGACTCTGGATTGCCGCGCTATGCTCGCAATGACGAAGCAGGAACAAGTTCGTCATGCTGAACTTGATTTAGCATCTAGGGCGGCAACCGCTGCGTTCAAAATCTCTGGACCCCGGATCAAGTCCGGGGTGACGATTTAGGGGGATCGCCATGTTCAAAAAAATCCTGATAGCAAACCGTGGCGAAATTGCGTGCCGCGTCATGCGCACAGCCAAAAAAATGGGCATCGCAACGGTTGCGGTCTATTCGGATGCCGACGCGCGCGCGCCGTTTGTGGCTATGGCGGATGAGGCGGTGCATATCGGCGCTTCGCCAGCGGCTGAAAGCTATCTGATCGCGGACAAGATCATTCAAGCTTGCAAGGAAACTGGCGCAGATGCGGTGCATCCGGGTTATGGTTTCCTTTCCGAACGCACCAGCTTTGCCGAGGCGCTGGCCAAGGAAGGCATTGAATTTATCGGGCCGCCTGTGGGCGCAATTGCCGCGATGGGGGACAAGATCGCGTCCAAGAAGCTTGCGATGGAGGCGGGCGTCAATGTTGTTCCGGGCTTCGTTGGTGAGATTAAGGATACCGAGCACGCGGTGAAGATTTCAGCAGACATCGGTTATCCGGTGATGATGAAAGCCAGTGCGGGCGGTGGCGGCAAGGGGATGCGGCTGGCCTGGTCTGAAAAAGACGTGCGTGAAGGCTTTGAAGCGACCAAGAGAGAAGGTCTCAATAGTTTCGGTGATGACCGTGTTTTTATTGAGAAATTCATCGAAGGCCCGCGCCATATCGAAATCCAGATACTCGGCGATAAGCATGGCAATATCATCTATCTGAACGAACGCGAGTGCTCGATTCAACGCCGTCATCAAAAGGTGGTGGAGGAAGCGCCATCGCCCTTCGTAACGCCAAAAATGCGAAAGAGCATGGGCGAGCAAGCGGTCGCGCTGGCAAAGGCCGTGGATTATCATAGTGCAGGCACGGTCGAGCTGATCGTTTCGGGCAATGATCCGTCTGGCGAGAGCTTCTATTTCCTTGAGATGAATACGCGTTTGCAAGTCGAGCATCCGGTTACCGAGTGCATCACCGGCATTGATCTGGTCGAGCAGATGATCCGCATCGCAGCGGGCGAGAAACTGAAGCTCAAGCAAAAAGATGTCGGCATCAAGGGCTGGGCAATCGAAAACCGCGTCTATGCCGAAGACCCCTATCGTGGTTTCCTGCCATCGACAGGGCGTCTTGTGCGCTACCGCCCGCCGGTTGAAGGCTGGTCAGGCGATAGTATTTACGGCGTCGATGGTGTCCGCATAGATGATGGCGTGATGGAAGGCGGGGAGGTTTCGACCTTCTATGATCCGATGATTGCCAAGCTCGTCACTTGGGGCGAGACACGCGATGAGGCGGCGGATAAGCAAGTCGCAGCGCTAGACAGGTTCGAGATTGAAGGCCCCGGCCACAATATCGATTTTCTCTCCGCTATCATGCAGCATAAGCGCTTTCGCTCGGGCGAACTGTCGACGGGTTTCATCGCCGATGAATATCCCGAAGGTTTTGAAGGCGCGCCAGCTTCTGACGCATTGTTGCGGCGCTTGGCGGCGATAGCGGCGTTTGCGGCAACCGCGGCTGCCGATCTTGCGCGCCGCGTGGATGGGCAGCTGGGCGGCAGGCTTGATCCGCCGGGAAGCTGGCAGATCACTGTTGGCGGTACGAAACATGACGTAAAGCTTGATGAGGAATCCGGCATTACCGTCGATGGCAAAAAAATGGGCCTGTCGATGGCCTACGCGCCGGGTGATAGCTTGATAGTAGCGGAAATTGACGATGAAGAACTCGCGATCAAGATCGCCAAGACGGCAACCGGTTTTCGTATGACCACGCGCGGCGGGAGCCATGATGCGATTTGCCTGCCATCACATATTTCCGGGCTTGCAGGTCATATGATACAGAATATCCCGCCCGATCTTTCCAAATATCTGCTCTGCCCGATGCCGGGGCTGGTGACCAATATCCATGTTGCAGAGGGAGAAAGGGTTGAGGCCGGGCAGCCGCTTGCCGTTGTCGAGGCAATGAAGATGGAAAATATCCTGCGCGCAGAAAAGGCTGGCGTTGTGAAATCGGTCGAAGCGAGCGAAGGTGAGAGCCTTGCCGTTGACGCAATCATTTTGGAGTTGGAATAAATCCAGCAATCCCAATGTATTGAGATAAGTAGCCAAGCTATTATTACAAGCTGCCATCCATTTGTAAACTAGTGTTAATACTGTATTTTTCCACAAGTTTGCGTGTCTGTCGTCACATTACCTTACTCAACTTCTGCTATACCAATAAACGAATCGGCGGGTTTTGAATGAATATCCGCTGACATTGGCATTTGATGGAGGCAGTTTTGGCGAATAGTGGATTAGGTTTTTTCGATAAACGCGGTGAGTATTTTCCCACTCCCGAAGAAGCATCTGTAAGCGATCTTTCCTCTCTGCTTGGCCGGATTGGAGAGGGCGATAGTCTGGCGCCCGGAATCGCCGCGATGCTGCTCGAAAAGCGTGCAGAAATCGAAAGAATTTTTGTCGATCATGATGATATGACCCGGCAAGTCTTGGAAGCTGTCGTTGCGACTCAGGATAAAGCGGATAATGTTGCCGCGCTGCCGCGCCGCAAATAGCTATACTTCCAGCATTGCGACGGCTCTGATCCAGCCCGCGCTGGCGCGTTCGATCTTTACCGGAAAGCAGCTGAGCGTAAAACCAGTTGGCGGTAACGCTGCCAAATTGGTAAGCTTTTCAATCTGATAATAGGGCTTGATGCGCCCCGCCTTGTGCCCCTCCCAGATAATTGATGGATCGCGTGTTTCGGCCCAGCGTTTGGCAGTGTGGCTGAATGGCGCGTCCCAGCTCCAGGCATCGGTGCCAACGACCTGCACGCCGCGTTCCGTCAGGTATAGCGTGGCTTCTGCTCCCATGCCGCATCCTTGATCGGTGAAATTATCGGTGCCATAGACCGCTCCAGATTGCACCAGCACGATATCGAGTGGCTGCAGCTCATAGCCGATCCTTTCCAGTTCGGCCTCTACCTCTACCGCGCTGATCACATGGCCGTCGGGCTTTTGGGAGAAATCAAGCTTCACGCCCGGTCGGAAGAACAGATCAAGCGGTGCTTCGTCGATTGATGGGGCCGGGGTCGCGCCGCTGTTAGTGGTCGAATGAAAATGCCAGGGCGCATCCATATGCGTGCCGTTGTGCGTGCTGAGCGTTATGCTTTCAACAGCCCATCCTTCGCCATCGGGCAAATCTTCTTTCACAAGGCCGGGGAAGAACATCGCAATTTGCTGCCATGTATCCTCATGCGTCATATAGGTAATCTGCGGGCGCATCACAGGCGGGTCGGATATCACGTCATTGGTTATCGGTATCGACAGGTCGATAAATTGCGGCATCGGTTGCTCCTCTTTCCCTATGGCTATGATGAAGCGGCGGCGGAGGCAAGAACCGCCTTGAACGATGGGCATCATTGCTTAAGAAGGTTGGCAGCGAATATCCCGTCGAGGGGAGGGGAGATATATGAGCGAAACAGCATCGCTGCGCGAACCGAGCGCCAAGGAAATCCGTCTGGTTATCGCCGCTTCATCGGCGGGGACGATTTTTGAATGGTATGATTTCTTCATTTACGGCACGTTGGCCGGGCTGATCGGTGCGGCCTTCTTTCCCTCGGACAATGAGACATTGCAACTGCTGCTCGTATGGGCGGGGTTTGCGGTTGGCTTCGGATTCCGGCCATTGGGAGCCATCCTCTTTGGTTTCCTCGGCGATAAGCTTGGGCGCAAATATACCTTTCTTGTCACGGTCACCTTGATGGGGATCGCAACTGCCGGTGTGGGCATGATCCCCAGCGCCGCAACCATCGGCATTGCTGCGCCAATAATCGTGATTTTCTTCCGTATTTTGCAAGGCTTGGCGTTGGGCGGCGAATATGGCGGGGCGGCGATCTATGTGGCCGAACATGCGCCGCCAGAGAAACGGGGCTATTATACCAGCTTTATCCAGGCCAGCGTGGTCGGCGGGTTCGTGCTTTCAATCGCTGTGGTTATGGGTTGCCGCTTTCTGATACCGGCTGATGATTTTGCCGCATGGGGTTGGCGCGTTCCGTTTTTGCTGTCGCTAATCCTGCTCGTTATTTCGCTGTGGATGCGGTTCAAGCTTTCCGAAAGTCCGGTCTTTCAGGCGATGAAAGACGCTGGCGAAACAGCGAAAAACCCGTTTGTCGAAAGCTTTAGTTATCCCGGAAACAAGAAGCGCATATTCGTCGCTCTTTTCGGCGTGACCGGTGTTTTGACGACAATCTGGTATACCGCATTCTTCTCCGGCATGTCATTTTTGCGCCGCGACATGCGGATGGACGAATCTTCAGTCGAGCTGTTGCTGTTTGCCGCCGGAATAATCTCGATGGTGTTCTATATCATCGTTGGCCGGTGGTCAGACCGTGTTGGCCGGAAAAAGCCGATCATGATCGGTGCAGTGCTGTCGCTTTTTCTTCTTTTCCCCATTTTCTGGACGATGGGCAGCGTTGCCAATCCCGGACTTGCAAAGGCAGCAGCTGATAACCCCGTGGTGGTTTCAGGGCCAAACTGTTCGACCGATCCTTTCGCCAACCTTTACGGCGCAGAGCAAAGCGATTGCGGCAAAATCCTCGAGACACTCACCTCCAGCGGTGTGAGATATAATTTGCAACCGGCAGATACTCTTAGCCTATCAGCAGGCAGTGCTGGAATTCCGATTGCGGCCGAATGGCTGGAAGACAGCAAAGCCCGCAGTGACGGTATCCAGCAGGCTCTGGCTGGTGTAGGTTTCGATTTCTCGCGGCAAACTCCCTCCTTCGCCACCTTTGCCGTCCTCCTCGGGCTACTGCTTGTGCTCGCGGCTCTTTCGGCGCTGACTTATGGTTCGGTTGCTGCGCTGCTTTCGGAGATGTTTCCGCCAAAAATTCGTTATAGCTCAATGTCTATCCCCTACCACATCGGGGCCGGGTATCTTGGCGGATTTCTGCCGCTGATTGCCGGTATAATCGTCGCGCGAACCGGCGATATCTATGCCGGTCTCTGGTATACTATGGCAGTTGTCGCCTTCGGTGTGATAGTAGCTTGGTGGGGGTTGCCAGACGGCCCGCCGCGCGATTTTTCCGACGATGTCAGCTAACGCTATCCAAACGCCGGTCCGGCTAAAGCTCGACGGTGATGCGCTTGGTTCAAACTGGCGCGCTCTGGCTGATCGATCGGGCGGAGCGGATTGCGGCGGGGCGGTGAAGGCTGATGGCTATGGCCTTGGCGCACGCGAAGTTGTCTCACGCCTTGCTGGGGCAGGATGCAAAGACTTCTTTGTCGCACATTGGGGTGAAGCGGCCGCGATCGCCGATATCATCCCGCCGGACCAGATCGCCGTGCTGAACGGGCTTGCTCCGGATGAAGTGCAAAATTCCCATGAGCGCATCGGCATTCCTGTGTTGAACACGCCGGGGCAAGTTGCCCGCTGGAAAGACATGGGCGGCGCGCGCTGCCATGTGATGCTTGATAGCGGGATCAACAGGCTGGGTATTGGCCCGGAGCAAATATCCGCCGGGATGTTTGAGGGGCTGGATATTGACATATTGATGACCCACCTGGCTTCTGCGGATGAAGATGTTCCTCAAAATACCGATCAGCTTACGCGGTTTCGCGCCATGGCGTCTGGAATTGAGGCAAACCGGTTGAGTATAGCCAATAGCGCCGGCATCATGCTGGGCGCAGAGTTTCATTTTTGTCTTACGCGGCCTGGCCTGTCGCTTTACGGCGGTATCGCGCGGGCGGAGATGGCTGACTTTATCCGGCCCGTTGTCTTTCCCGAAGCGCAAATCCTCCAGATACGCGATTTGAAGGCAGGCGATCCGGTCGGTTACAATGCGACCTATTCCTGCAAAAATGATACTCGCGTTGCGACCATAGCCATGGGATACGCCGACGGCTATTTTTGCGGGTTTTCCGGCAAGGGCAGGGCGATGGTCGATGATGTGGAGTTGCCCGTCATTGGGCGCATCTCGATGGACCTCGTAACGCTGGATGCAGGTAATGCGCCAGGGCTTAAGGAAGGCGACTGGGTAGCTATCGATTTTGATCTTCCAACTGCATCTGCAACGTCGGGCATGTCACAATATGAATTATTGACCGGGCTGGGAAGCCGGTTCGAACGCAGTTGGCGTTAACCGCTCGGTTTCCAGCCGATCAATTCAAGCGAACAAAAAAGAAGCCCCCCGATTTCTCGAGGGGCTTCCTTATTTTATTGATCGAACGTCGATATTATTCGAAGTTCACTCGAACGCCGGCGAACAGGGTACGACCGAAGGAATCGAAAATACCGCTGCCTCCACCGGCACCAGTCAAACCAAGTGGCGGTAGACGATCACCGAGATTGTCGATGCCAGCATAGAAGGTGAATTTATCACCAACGCGCCAGTCAACACGAACATCGTGATACCATACATCCGGATAGTAGACCTCTCCGAAGGCACCTGGGCGGTTTGCCGGGTTGCCATTGAACGGGAATGCGTTCTCATAGCTATCGATCGTCTGACGGCCAACATAGCGAAGATCATAGCTCAACGAGATGTCGTTGAAGTCATAGTCAACGCCGAAAACAGCTGCGAAGGTCGGATCACCGAGCTCGCTCTGCACCCGGTTGGGCACGGTCGGGTTCGCGATGTCCAAGAACGTCACATTATTGAGCACATAAGTTGCAATGGCTCGCACTCGAATGCGGTGACCATTGTCAAACTTCCGAGTGTAACGCGCATTCACATCAATACCCGCAGTTTCCAAAGCGGCAAAGTTGAACGAACCGCCCTGCAGAACCGGATCACCAAAGAAGTTGGTTGCCGGATCACGCGCGAAAATCGATGGGCAGAACGCATTGTTGGGGAAGTTACCCGGATCTGCATCGAAACAGTTGTTGAGAACTGCCTGAGCTCCAACGCCGCCGATCACGTTGTTCACCGTGATGTTGTAATAATCAGCTGTCAGCGAGAAGCCCGGCATAAAGGCGGGCGATACGATGAAACCAAGCGTGTAACTGTCAGATACCTCTTCTTCAAGCAACGGGTTGCCGCCAGTCAGGAAGGGAAGTGACTGCGCACGCGCAGGAGTATTTACAAACCCAACTCCCGGGCCAAGCCCGATAGCTGTACAGTTTACTGCGCGGTTCGGGCTGCCAGCGTTGATATTCTGTATATCGCAAGGATCACCGATGAACGCGAAGTTCTGCGATGCAGGTGAGAACAGATCGCCCGGTGTAGGAACACGAACCGAGCGCGAGTAGTTACCACGGATCCGTAGACCTTCGAAAGGCGCCCAAATCGCACCGGCATTCCACGCGAATGTTTTATTCGCACGGGTGTTGTAGTCCGAATAACGGGCCGCAGCGCTGATCGTCAGTTCGTTGAAGAAAGGCATATCCGCCAGAAGGGGGATGCTGACTTCGCCGAACACACTCTTCTCGTCAAAGGCCGGTGGGTCGAATGTCGGAATGATGTTGAGGAAGGTATTACCTGCCTGCGTGAAATCATCAAAATCCGAAAAGGACGTTTCACGGCGATATTCAACGCCGACGGCAAAAGCGATTGGGCCGCCAGGAAGTTCAAATAGCTGCGAAAGATCACCGCTTACAAAGGCCGTGGCAACAAACTGCGTTGCATATTCGTCACGCGTCGATGTGAAATTCACATAATCCAAGGCAGCCTGGCTAGCGTTGCCATTGCCCAAAATGTTGATCGGAACACATGCCGCATCATCATTTGTTGGATCAGCATCGATGTTGATCCGGCAAACAATCGGGCTTGTCGTATCTCCAGGAATGGAGAACACGGCATCCAAGGCATTCTGGAAGTTTACCGGAATTAGCTGATTGCGTGACTGCAAGAAGGTATCAAGACGGCCGTAATTGGCTGAAATCTCATAGCGCCAATCGTCGTTGAACTGACCACGAAGGCCAGCAACGATGCGGTATGTTTCGCGATCATTGACTTCCGAACGTCCGCCAAAATCGGTGTTAAACCGGGAATACTGAAATCCATTTGGATCGCCGCCAAATATTATCGGCAATGCAAGTTCGTCGCGGATAAAGGCAGCATCTGCGGGATCCAGGAATGCGTTGTCGTATCGAACGATCTCATCGAAGAAGCGGAAAGAAGGTTGACCTTCTTGTAGCGCTTCCAAACGGCTCCACTTGGCTTCGACGAAAACGTCTGCCGCATCGGAGAATTCATAATGGGCAAGCAGGTTAACGGTATAGCGATCCAGACCGGGAGCAAGCTGCCCGGTTTCCCGAAGCGTTGAACCAACACCACCGACGGTGTTGTTGCTGCCAAAGGAACGCAGATCGAGGTCAGGTTGATTGCGTACAAGACGGCCATTGTTATTGAAGACCCACAATGCATTGGCACCGCGGCCGTTACCGTTGTCAACTATTGTGCCATCGGCATTTACCGCGCAGCGGTCTGCTGAGGCAAGGTCAATTCCGCCAAATACACCAAGATCACGGCGGCAGAACACGCTCAGCACATTCGTGCCGTTCGAAATGTTTCCGTTTTTGATGTTGCTAAGGAAGTTAAAGGTGAAAGCTCCGGGCCCGCGATTAAACTGGCTACGTCCCGAAATTGAACCCGTCTGGTCGTCGCGTTCGAAGTTGAACAATGGGCTAGCGGTAGCAAATTCTGCAGCAACGGCAACGTTACCGCGACCATCTGCAAAGTTCTTACCATAGATGCCGCCAATGAATGATTGCGAGCGATCTCCCCGGCCCGTCACCGAAGACTGTGCGGTAATACGCATACCGTCATAATCTTTGCGAAGAATGAAGTTCACAACGCCGGCAACCGCGTCCGAACCATAAATAGCCGAGTTACCGCCGGTAACAACGTCGATCCGCTCAAGCAGTTCGAACGGGATGGTGTTTACATCAACGCGGAAGTCACCAGGCAACGCAGTCACATGGCGCTGGCCATTCACGAGAATCAGCGTCCGCGTGGTGCCAAGGCCGCGAAGATCGAGCAGGCTAAGGCCCGATGTGCCGATGAAGCGGTTTGAGTTAGCCTGACTGAAAGTCGAACGAAGCGATGGAAGGTCGTTAAGAGCATCGCCAAGGCTAAGGTCGCCGCTATCGAGTATTTCATCGACCGACACCGACGTAACAGGTACGATTGAATCTTCAACGATTGGTCGCGCGATACGCGACCCGGTTACCAGAATAACCTCACCGGTTTCCTCTTCTTCCTCATCCTTCTGAGTATCCGACTGATCTTCGGTTGCCTGATCCTGTGCGAAAACAGGTGCTGCAGCGAGCATGGCCAGACTAACGACCGATCCGGCCATCATCAAACGCGACTTCTTCATGATAACTCCCCAGTTATGCTATGTTCATTTTCGATTAACCCTCGCCGTAAAGCGCAGCGGGCGCAAATGTTCAATAGGCTAAATGCCGGAAGTTCGCATTTGGCGTCTCTCGTTGCACATTTGTCACAGGCAGTTTTCGGCAATCTTGCTTAGACAAAAACTGGATGAAAAGCACTTTTGCCTAATTAGATTGTCATCGAGTGTAATATAATTATAATTATGCAATGCCGTTACAAATATTATGACTATTTGAGTTGCCCTGAGTCCAAGTGAGATAGCGAGATGTTACACGAGTAGCGTTCTGGAAAAATAGAGATTGAGGGCAGCTATCCCGTCTTTCCAAAGAGCTAGCTACAAGCACGCACCGCCATGATTCGCCGATGCGTAAGCATGTTGCGGTGCGGCATCAAATTGGCTAGAGGCATCTACAAACAATGAAAGGTCGGCAATAAAATGGCGCGGAAAAAACGGACTCTGGAAGAGGGTGACCCCGTCATCATCAAAAAATATGCCAACCGGCGACTCTATAATACCCAATCGTCGAAATATATCACGCTGGACTTTCTGGCGGAACTGACTCGCAAGGATGTCGACTTTCAGGTGGTTGATGCGAAATCTGGCGAAGATATTACGCATAATGTCCTGACGCAAATCATCATGGAGGAGGAAAATGCGGGACAGAATATGCTGCCCGTCCCATTCCTCAGACAATTGATTTCGCTCTATGGAGATTCGATGCAGTCGATGGTTCCAGGTTTTCTGGAAGATGCAATGGACAAATTTCGTGCAAGAAGCGACAAGATGGAAGATGCGATTGATCGCGCGATCCCTTCGGGGGCCCTTGGCGACCTAGCAAAGCAGAATCTGAAGATGGCGCGCGCAGCAAGGGACGCGCTGATTCCGCAGTCCAAGCGGAAAGCAACCGATGATAATTCGGATGAGCTGGATTGTCTAAAGAAGCAGATGGCCGATATTCAGACGCGGATAGACCTCCTCGACGATAAGTAACGACAAGATAATCGGAAAAAACCAAGTGATAAAAAACGCATTGAGCGTCACCCGGGAAGAAAATTTCGCGGAATGGTACCAGCAGGTCATAAGCGAAGGCGATCTGGCTGAGGAATCGGGAGTCCGGGGATGCATGGTAATCCGGCCCTGGGGCTATGGAATATGGGAGCGCATCCAAAAGCTTATGGACGCCGAGATCAAGAAGGCTGGCGTCGAGAATTGCTATTTTCCACTGTTTATCCCACTGTCTTACTTTGAAAAAGAAGCTGACCATGTCGACGGCTTCGCCAAGGAAATGGCGGTTGTTACGCATCACCGGCTGAAGGGTGTCGACGGTAAGCTTGTTCCAGACCCGGCATCCAAGCTTGAAGAGCCGCTAGTTGTTCGGCCGACGTCGGAGACGATGATTGGCGCCGCAATGGCACGCTGGGTGCAAAGCTGGCGCAATCTGCCGTTGATGGTCAATCAATGGGCCAACGTGGTGCGCTGGGAAATGCGAACCCGCATGTTCCTGAGAACGAGCGAGTTTCTTTGGCAAGAAGGCCATACCGCCCATGCCGACGAGGAGGGTGCGATGGAGGAGATGCTGCGCGCGCTTGAAATGTACCGCACCTTTGCCGAGGGGCCGCTGGCGATGCCTGTAATTGCAGGCGAAAAACCAGAGAATGAACGTTTCCCGGGCGCAGTGACGACTTATTCGATTGAAGCGATGATGCAGGATGGCAAGGCGCTTCAAGCTGGTACCTCGCATTATCTGGGGACCAGCTTTGCTGAAGCCGCTGGAATAAAATATCAGGATAAAGAAGGCGGTCAGCAGCTTTGCCACACCACCAGTTGGGGCACATCCACCCGCATGATTGGCGGTGTTATCATGACCCACGGTGACGATGACGGCCTGCGCTGCCCGCCACAGATTGCTCCGTATCAGATTGTTATTATTCCGATGTTGCGCGAAAAAGATGCTGATGAAGATCAAGGCGTTCTTGAATACGCAAAGGCGCTTAAGGCCGCGCTTGAGGAGTTGTCGGCGTTTGATGAACCGGTCCGCATATTGTTAGATATGAAAGCGGAAAAAGCTTCGAACAAGCGTTGGGCGTGGGTGAAGAAGGGCGCACCGCTGGTGGTTGAGGTTGGCCCGCGCGACGTATCAAATGGCAATGTGGCTCTGCTGCGCCGTGACCGATTGCGCAAGGATGATGGCAAGTTGGCGACGAGCTTCCCGGCGCAAAATGAATTTGTTGGTCAGGCAGCGGCTATGCTGGAGGAAATCCAGGCAGGCCTTCACGCCAAAGCGAAAGCAAGACTTGATGGTAATATACACCGTGATGTTTCTGATCTAAAATCATTCTATGAACAAATCGGTAGACATCCGGGTTGGGTAGAGTTGCAGTGGTCGAGACCCACCGGCGACGCGCTTGAACAAATCACCGAGCAGTTGAAAGAGCTCAAACTCACGATGCGCAATGTGCCAATGGATGCTGCGCCTGTCGACGGAGCTTGCTTCTTCACCGGCGAAGCTGCGGTAGAGCGTATCCTTATCGGTCGGGCATATTGATTTGGCCAAAAAGTTATCAACCCAAAAACATGGCCTGCCAACCAAAAAGCAGATCCTGAAATTCATTGAAACGAGCGACCGCCCCGCTGGAAAGCGGGAAATAGCGCGCGCCTTTGGCTTGAAAGGTCAGGAGAAGATCGCGCTTAAGGCGCTGCTCAAGGATATGACCGACGAGGGGCTGGTCGATCTGGCACCTGGCCGGGCTTTCAACAAAATGGGCGGTGTGCCGCGTGTCACCGTGCTGAAAATTGTGGAGATTGACGGCAACCAGCCTATTGCGGTGCCAGAGCGTTGGGAAGCAGAAGGTATCCCGCCGCCCAAATTGCGCGTGATTGAGCGCGGCAGGCGCGGTGCACTTGGGATAGGTGACCGCATATTGGCGCGAACCGAAGAAGCGGGCAGGGGCTTGCTTGCCCACCCCATGAAGAAGCTTGGCCGCGTCGATGAGCAGGTGATGGGCGTCGTTGAAAAGGCTGGGAATGGCCGCTTCTTCCTGAAATCTCTAGACAAGAAAAGCCGGTATGACACCGCGATAGGCGACATCGGTGAGGCAAATGCCGGCGATCTGGTGCTCGCGAGTGTGAAGGGCAGGGGCGCGCGCAGTTCGGCAAAGGTTGAGGAGATATTGGGCGACCCATTCGCGCCCAAGGCTGTTAGCCTGATTGCCATCCATAAATACGGTATCCCCAATGAGATGCCGGACGCTGCTGAGGCCGAGGCCGCGTTGGTTTTGGGTTTGCCCGTAACCCCCGAAAAACGCGAAGATTTGCGCCATCTGCCGATTATAGCGATCGATCCGCGCGATGCGCGCGATTTTGACGACGCGATCTGGGCTACGGCTGATGACGATCCGGCCAATAAGGGCGGCTTCCGTGCAATCGTCGCCATAGCCGACGTCAGCTATTATGTCCGGCCAGGCAGCGCGCTTGACCGCGAAGCATTGAAGCGCGGCAACAGTGTCTATTTTCCCGACCGTGTTGTCCCCATGCTTCCGCATAACCTGTCTTCAGACAAATGCTCTTTGCGCGCAGAGGAAGACCGCGCAGTAATGGCTTGCCACCTGACGATTGATGCTTCGGGGCAGGTGACGTCATGGCGGTTTACCCGCGCTGTTGCACGGATAGCTGCCAATATTCCTTATGAGGATGCGCAGGCAGCGATTGATGGTAAGCGCGACCATAAGGCGTTGGAATCGGCTCTAAAGCCGCTGTGGGCCTGCTGGGCGGCACTTGCCAAAGCAAGAGCGAAGCGGGCACCGCTGGAAATTTCTCTGCCCGAACGGCGGATAACATTGAATGATCAGGGCCAAGTCACCGGAGTGGCGGTTAAAACACCGCTTGAGGCGCACCGGTTGGTCGAAGATTTTATGATCGCGGCCAACGTTGCAGCAGCCAAGGCGCTGGAGGCGAAAAAAGCGCCGGTCATCTACCGGGCACATGAAAACCCAAGCCGTGAGAAGCTGCTGGCGCTTAAGGATTACCTCAAGACATTCGATATCGAATTTGCGCTAGGACAAGTCGTAAAACCATCTACTTTCAATCAGATATTACGCAATATTGATGATGACGAAATTCGGCCGCGGATCATGGAGGCGGTGCTGCGCAGCCAGACGCAGGCCTATTACACACCAACGCATATCGGCCATTTCGGACTGTCGCTAGGCAGTTATGGGCACTTTACCTCGCCCATCCGGCGCTATGCTGATTTGATTCTGCACCGTGCGTTGGTCACTGCACATAATCTGGAAATGCCAGCGCCGAAAGGCGGGGCTATCAAGGCTGAAACCGGCCTGTCACCGGCGAATGCGGCGGAGATTGGCAAAATTGCCGAGGCGATTAGCCGAACCGAGCGTCGCGCGATGGAGGCTGAACGCGAAACGGTTGACCGCTATGTTGCGGCTTATCTGTCCGAACAGGTTGGGCAAATCGTGGAGACGCGCATCACCGGCGTTCTGAATTTCGGTTTTTTTGCAACAGTTGAAGCGATTGGCGGTGACGGCTTGGTTCCAGTCTCAACATTGGGGCGGGGTTATTTCACCTATGACGAGGGCGCTCAAACACTGACGAGCGAAGACGGCGAAACGGTTTACCGGCCCGGAATGCGTTTGGAACTACGTCTGGCAGAAGCAAATCCGGTGTCAGGATCATTGCGTTTTGAGCTTCCGGAAGTTCACAAAAGCGCTCCGAAGTTTGCACCCCGCGGCAAGCGGCAGGGCAATTACCGCGCTGGAAAAGGCGGAAGACCTTCAAATATAAAGCATAAAGGCCGAAGGAAGCGCTAGATACCGGCGCAAACTTTGCGTTAACTCAACTCGTCGATCGTCGCATCGTCAAGTCCGCCGGGAATGATGATTACCGGGCGTGACAATGTGCCGCAGTCATTGCCGGTAAAATGCGATACCAGCGGCCCGGGTGCGCCCTGAGCCGCAGCAGCGAGTACCAGTAGGTTGATGTCGGGATTTTCCTCCATCACTTCGCGTACAACCTCCACTGCATCGCCGTTTTTCACCGTGATTGCCGGGCGCATCCCCATTTCGGTCATGAGTTCGCCAGCAGCCTGCTGAACAATTTCAACGGCTTTCGCCTCAGCATCTGCGGCCATTGTTGCTTGAATGCCGCCAAAGGCAACAAAATCGGCCTGCTCCACTAGCGCCAGAATATGCACCTGCCCTTTGATCTTGATCGCGCGCCGCGCCGCGAAACGCAGGGCGAGCCGTGCTTCATCGCTTTCGTCAACAACTACAAGGTAGGTTCGCATATGCCCCTCCTGCTACTTTCCCCGTTTGCTGGGTAGGAACCTGCGCGAAAAGACCAAGCCATGCAAGTTTTACCTGCTTGACGCTTGGGAAGGCGGGGTTCTAATGCGTCGAGACGCAATTACTGAGCAATAAAGGCCCGTCCATGCCCATCGAATTGAAAATGCCAGCGCTTTCGCCGACGATGGAGGAAGGCACGCTTGCCAAATGGTTAGTGAAAGAGGGCGACAATGTTTCATCAGGCGACCTGCTTGCCGAGATTGAAACCGATAAGGCGACAATGGAGTTTGAAGCGATTGACGAGGGAACGGTCGCCAAAATCCTGGTTCCCGAGGGAACCGATAATGTGAAGGTCGGTGAAGTTATCGCGATGATCGCCGAAGAAGGCGAGGATGCGGGCGATGTTTCAGTGCCGGCTGCGACGAAAAAGGCCGCTGCGCCCAAGGCAAAGGCCGAAATCAAAGTTCAAGCCGAAGCCAAAGCGCCAGTTACGCAGGCCGCACCGGCTGCGTCGCGCGCCGAAAGCGGGCGAATTATCGCTTCCCCTCTTGCCCGCCGGATTGCCGAGCAAAAGGGTATCGATCTGGCCAATGTGGCCGGAACCGGGCCGAAAGGCCGGATCATTAAAGCTGACATCGAGGACGCACAGGGCGGTTCTGCTACCGCCTCAGCAGCGCCCATCGCTATTTCCGCGCAGGTTGATCCGGCCGACATTCCGCATAGCATTGAGAAGCTCTCGAACATGCGCAAGACAATCGCGCGGCGACTTACCGAGGCAAAGCAGACCATCCCGCATATTTATCTCACCGTCGACATCAATATCGATAGGCTGCTCAAACTGCGCAGCGAGATCAATGCGTCGCTAGAACCGCAAGGTATCAAGCTGTCGGTCAATGATCTGCTGATCAAAGCCTTGGCAAAATCGCTGATGGCCGTGCCGAAATGCAATGTGAGTTTTGCCGGTGACCAGCTGATATCCTATCAACGCGCCGATATCAGCGTCGCGGTCAGCATCCCCGGCGGGCTTATCACGCCGATTATTGCCGGAGCCGACAGCAAGGCGGTGAGCGTGATTTCAGCCGAAATGAAAGAGCTTGCCGGGCGCGCCAAGGAAGGCAAGCTACAACCGCATGAATATCAAGGCGGTACCGCAAGCATCTCCAACATGGGTATGTTCGGCATCAAGCAGTTCGATGCCGTCATCAATCCGCCGCAGGGCATGATAATGGCGATCAGCTCCGGCGAGAAGCGTCCTTACATTGTCGATGATGCGCTCGGCGTCGCCACGGTGATGAGCGCCACCGGCAGCTTCGACCACCGCGCGATTGACGGCGCAGATGGCGCGGAATTGATGAAGGCGTTTAAGGGGTTGGTGGAGAACCCGCTGGGTATGTTGGCGTGAGCGCTACCTACGACCTCATCGTTCTCGGCAGCGGTCCCGGCGGTTATGTCGCGGCGATCCGCGCATCACAGCTTGGCCTGAAAGTTGCGATCGTCGAGCGCGAGAATTTGGGCGGGATTTGTCTTAATTGGGGATGTATTCCGACCAAGGCGTTGCTGCGCTCGGCGGAAATTTTCCATCAGATGAAGCATGCGGCAGATTACGGCCTAACTGCTGAAAAGATCAGTGCAGACATTGATGCCGTGGTGAAGCGGTCGCGCGGGGTGGCGAAGCAGCTTAATCAGGGCATTGGCCATTTGATGAAGAAGAACAAGATCGCGGTCTTTATGGGTGACGGGAAGATCACGGCCCCGGGCAAAATGGACGTAAAGGGCGAGAAGGGCAGCGAAAGCCTTTCGGCCAAGAATATCATCATCGCCACCGGAGCGCGCGCCCGCGATCTGCCTTTTGCACCCGCCGATGGCCATAAGCCGGGGGGGCGCATCTGGACATACCGTCACGCAATGGTTCCGCCCGAAATGCCAACGAAGCTGCTGGTGATTGGCTCGGGGGCAATCGGGATTGAATTTGCCAGCTTCTACAATGATATGGGCGCGGATGTGACCGTGGTCGAGATGATGGATCGCGTCGTGCCGGTGGAAGATGCCGAAGTCTCCGCTTTCCTGGAGAAATCGCTGAAGAAGCAGGGCATGACGATCATGACTGGCGCAGGCGTCGAGGAATTGAAGACGTCTGCCAAGGGCGTTTCGGCGAAGATCAAAGGCAAGGATGGCAAAACCTCCGCAGAACAATTTAGCCACTGCATCGTCGCCATCGGCATCGTCCCCAACGCAGAAAATATCGGTATCGAGCAGCTGAAAATTGCAACCGAGAAAGGCCATATCAAGACCGATCCGATGTGCCGCACCAATGTGCCGGGTATCTACGCGATAGGCGACATCACCGCGCCGCCGTGGCTCGCGCATAAAGCCAGCCATGAGGGCGTGATTGCCGCCGAAGCCATCGCGCAATCGCTGGGTAACAAGGATGTTCACCCGCACGCGATGGATGTCCGCAATATTCCTGGCTGCACCTATTGCCACCCGCAAATCGCCAGCGTTGGCTTAACCGAAGCTGCGGCGAAAGAGGCGGGTTACGCGCTGAAGGTCGGCAATTTCCCATTCATTGGCAATGGCAAGGCGATTGCACTTGGAGAGGCCGAAGGGTTCATCAAGACCGTGTTTGACGCAAAGACCGGCGAATTGCTCGGCGCGCATATGATAGGCGCTGAAGTCACCGAGCTTATCCAGGGCTATACCGTCGGCAAGACGCTGGAGACGACCGAGGCCGAGCTTGCGCAAACCGTCTTCCCACACCCCACGCTGAGCGAGATGATGCATGAAAGCGTGCTCGCGGCCTATGGCAAGGCGTTGCATATCTAGGCTGCATTCAGCCCGCCGACAGCTTCGATGGTGCAAGGTCACCTCATGATTGGTTTTGCCCGCCTTTTCCCCACCTTGTTGGCTATCGGCGCTACGATTGCGGTCTCTGCAGACAAGCAACCGCTAGACAAGGCCGCGTGCAGTTACAAAGGGATTCCGCTCTATGGCGACGTTCAAGTCGTTGATAGCTTTCCTGATATCAAGGTTCAGACCGTAGAGAGTTTCGCCGATATCCATGTCAAAAAGGTGGAGAATTTTCCAAATGATTGCGGCAAGTGGAAATTCGTCAAAAACTTTCCTGACGTTAAAATCCAGTATGTTGATAGTTTTCCCGATATCAAGATAAAAATGGTGACGAGCTTTCCTGGAATGCAGTGAAGCGCTGACCAGATAGCGCGCTGACAAATTTGAAACCTGCTTGCCCAATATATTGGCGGGATTATACCGTGTTTTCCTTGCGGCCTGCCTGCGCTCTTGAAGAGACGGTCTGGCAATGGTCTGCCAATTTGGCTAGACGTGTTGTTCAGGATTCATTTCAAAGAAAAGATACCGATGCAGCCGCCCGACAATCTTGATGGTTTTCTCAGCAATGCTGGCTTTGCCGATGCCAAAATCACGCCAGTGGCGGGTGACGCCTCCTTCCGGCGTTATTTCCGGTTGACGCAGCCCGATGGCAACAGCGCGATCCTGATGGATGCCCCGCCGCCACACGAAAACCCTCAGACGTTCGTAGACCTGGCCGGATACCTTTCCCGGCATAATTTCCATGCGCCGGAGATATTTGCGCAGGATCTGTCGCGCGGGCTCGTCGTGATTGAGGATTTTGGCGATCAGCGGATGCGTGAGCATCTTGACAAGAACCCTGACGATGAACGCGATATCTACCGCGCAGCGATTGATACGCTGATCCGGTTGCGCAGCGTCGAACCTGCCAATGTGAATGCTTATGACGAGACCGCCTATCTAACCGAGGCCAACCTGCTTACCGATTGGTATATGCCGGCGATGGGGCTTGACCCCGATCGGGCAGGTTACGAGGCGGTGTGGCGTGATTTGCTCGAGCCGCTTGAAGGCGAGAAGAATCATAGCGTTACCACGCTGCGCGATTACCATGCCGAAAATATAATGCTGCTGGCGGGCGGCGGCCAGGGGATTATTGACTTTCAGGACGCGCTTATTGGCCATCCAGCCTATGATTTGGTATCGCTGTTGCAAGATGCGCGGCGCGATGTCTCGATTGAATTGGAAGCAGAAATGCTTGGCTATTACCGCCATGAAACGGGCGTTGACGGCGAGTTTGGCCACCATTATGCGTTGCTCGGTGCACAGCGGAACATCAAGATAATCGGGATATTCACCCGGCTTTGGAAACGCGATGGCAAGCCGCGCTATCTCGATTTTCTGCCGCGCATGTGGAGACTGTTGGAGCGCGACCTTGAGCACCCCGAACTGATCATGCTGAAGCGCTGGATCGACACGCATATCCCAAAGGAAATTCGCGGCAAATTGCCATCTGAAATGGCTAGCGCATGAGTAAAAGCGCGATGGTAATGGCCGCGGGCCTTGGCACACGCATGCTGCCGTTAACCGAGCACAGGCCCAAGCCGCTGGTTGAAGTTGGCGGTCGTGCGCTCATCCAATATTCGCTCGACAAGCTGCGCGAGGCCGGCGTTGCGCGGATTGCCGTGAATATCCACTATTTACCCGAAATGATGGAAGCCTATCTGGTCAGCGATGCCGGTGACTTTGATTTGCATATTTCTGACGAGCGTGAATTACTGATGGAAACAGGCGGCGGCCTGATTAAGGCGCAGCCGCATTTGCCCGAAGAACCCTTTTACTGCGTCAATAGCGACAATATCTGGACCGATGACGAGGTTCCGTCTCTGTCAAAAATGGCGGGTATGTGGGATGGCGAGCAGATGGATGCGCTGTTGCTACTGGTGCCGCACGCGAAAGCGCATAACCATAGTGGCCCGGGCGATTTCTCGCTGAACGATGCGGGCAGGCTGGTGCGGCGCGGTGATGCCGAAAGCGCACCTTATGTTTTTAGCGGAATACAGCTAATTTCACACCGTCTACTGCGCAATCCTCCACAAGGCCCCTTTTCAACCAATATCCTTTGGGACCGTGCACTTGAAGACGGGCGTCTGTTCGGGCTGGTGCATAGCGGCGACTGGTTTGATATCGGCCATCCCGGAGCGATCGCCCCGACCGAAGAAAGGCTGCTGACGCATGGCTGAGGCCGCGCGGTCATCGGTCTATACTTTGCCATTTGGCAGCGACCTGTGCGAAACCACCGTCGATCTCGTTTTGAAGACATGCGGTGATGATCCGCTTTCACTGACTGAGGCGATCATCTTCCTTCCCAATAATCGCGCGATCCGCGCAATGAACGAGGCCTTTGTCCGCCGCGCGCAGGGCGGCCTGTTGATGCCGCGCATGGTGGCGATTGGCGATCTGGCGCTCGATGAGAGTTTGGGGCCGCTGCTCGACCCCTTGGAAGGCGGCGGCGATATCCCGGCGCTTGTCCCGCCGTTGCAGCGGCAGCTCATGCTTGCCGACATGGTGATGAAGCAGCGCGAGATCGCTGGGCAGCGGGTCGATGCAACCGAAGCAATGCGGCTTGCCCGCTTGCTCGCGGCGCTCATCGATGAAATTGATATTGAACAGATAGAGCTTTCCGATTTTGAAAAGATTGCAGGCGACCGTGATATTGAAGGTGATCCAAACCTCGCCGCCCATTGGCAGGCTAGCTATGCCGGGCTGCTGGCGATCCTGCCCGAATATCGCGCAAAAATGGCTGATCTCGGGATGGACGGCGCTGCGGCGCGGCGCAATTTGCTGCTGGCGAGACTTGAAGCGCGGCTAAAAGAAACCCCTCCCGTGCAGCCCGTCTTTGCCAGCGGAATATCAACCGCTGCGCCGGCAATCGCCAAGCTTGTTAAACGCATAGCATTATTGCCCGACGGCCATGTCATTTTGCCGCCGCTTGATATTGATATGGCGGGCGAGGATTGGGAAGCGCTAGGCCCGCCAGAACAGGTCGATGGCGAGTTGCCTAAACTGGGAAAGGAAACGCATCCCCAATATCATTTGAAGCTGCTCATCGACCGGATGGGCGTGAACCGCGCCGAGATAGCGCGGTTGGAGGGTGATGGCAGGCCATCTGCTAGCGCAATTCCGCAGATATTCTGCCTGCCCGAGGCCAGTGTGAATTGGACCGCGCTACCCGATAAGGCCAAGAAGATACCAGGTCTGCGCATCGCCGTGGCCGAGGATAGCGCCGAGGAAGCACGCGCAATAGCGATATTGGTCCGCGAGGGGCTCGAACAGCCGGAAAAGCGGATCGCGATAGCGACGCCTGATCGCGAACTGGCGGTGCGGATCTCAGAGCAGCTTAAACGCTGGAATATCCATGTTGACGATAGCGCGGGGCAGCCATTGCTCCAAACGCCCGGCGGAACGCTGCTGATGGCTTTGCTGAAGGCGGTTGCCGACCGCTTCTCACCGGTATCGCTGCTGGCTATTGCCAAACATCCGCTCGTGCAACCAGGTGAGGGCAGGCTGGATTGGCTCAAAATGGCGCGCCGATTTGATCTGGAGCTACGCGGGCCGAGCAGCGGAGTAGGGCTAAATGCCGCCACGCGGCGACTTAGCGCTGAATTACAGGCTGCTAAAAAACCGGAACGGATATCTGAACTAAAGGCCCTGATAGGATGGTGGGAAGGCTTCTCCGCGATATTGGCTCCAATCGACGAGGCTGCATCCGCCGGGCTCTCTCCATTGCTGGAGAAGCTGGCCGAATGTGCAGATAAGCTGAGCCTCGGCCAAATCTGGAAAGGCGTTGCTGGCCGCCAAGCTGCAGGTCTGTTTGATGAATTTACAGCGCAAAATTTTGCTCCTCTGGGCGCGGTCAAGCGTGAGGCATTGCCCGAGCTATTTGCTGAGCTTTGCGCAGGCCAAGTGGTGCGTCCACCCTATGGCGGGCACCCGCGTGTAGCCCTGCTGGGCTTGCTTGAAGCGCGGTTGCAGCGGGCGGATTTGCTGATATGCGCGGGATTGAATGAGGGCAGTTGGCCGCAATTGCCGCAGCCCGATCCATGGCTTGCGCCGCGTATCCGGCGGCAACTGGGCTTGCCGGGTCTGGAACGCAATATTGGCCTGTCGGCGCATGATTTGGCGACGGCGCTGGGCGCACAGGAATGTGTGGTGACACGCGCCAAGCGGGATCGTTCGGGGCCGAGCGTATCATCGCGCTTCCTGCTGCGGATAGAGGCGTTTTTGGGGGATGGCCGGCAGGTCGAGGAGCGCGCCATTGCTTTGGCGCGGCAGATTGATGCAGGTGAAAAGCTCCCCTTCGCAAAAGCGCCAGAAATCAAGCCCGATGCTGCGCGGCGCAAAGTCGACCTTTCGGTCACCGATTTTGACAAGCTGATGGCCGACCCGTTTGCTTTTTACGGGCGCAAAATATTGCGCGTAGCGCCGCTTGATGATGTTGATGAAGAACCCGGTGACCGCTGGCGCGGGACGATGATCCACGACCTGCTTGAAAAATGGGCAAAGAAAGATGGCTGCGTTCCCGAAAAACTTATCCAGCGCGCCGAAGCGATGCTCACCGACGCAGAATTGCACCCCAATCTGCGCGCATTGTGGCAGCCGCGTATAACTGAGGGATTACAGTGGATTGCTGAAGAAACCTCTGAATTGCTTGCTGGTGGCCGAAGCCTTGCTGGTGCCGAGATCAAGGGCAGTGTGATGCTGGCCGGCATCAAGGTGAAGGGCCGCGCTGACCGGATAGACCGTGACGGTGACGGCAATCTTGTGATTATTGATTACAAGAAAGGAAAACCGCCCGCACTCAAACAGATACGGGCTGGTTTTGCGCTGCAATTGGGATTGCTAGGCGATATGGCGGAGCAGGGCGCTTTCAAGGACGTTGATGGCAAGGCGATAAGTTTTGAGTATTGGAGCCTAGCCAAAGAGTCGGGCGAATTTGGCAAGCGCAAAATGGCCGAGGGGGGCCGCGGCGACGATGCCTTAGCCGCCGATGAATTGGCTGGCTGGATGCGCGAGCGGGCGATTGCAGCGATCGAAAAATGGATCAATGGTGATGCGGCCTTTGAGGCTAAGCTGCATCCTGAATATGCGCCCTATTCCGATTTTGACCAGCTTTCTCGGCTGCAGGAATGGGATGGTAGACAGGGCGCAGACAAGGGTACGGACAAAACCCCACAGAAGGGCGGGGAGCAATGACCGGCGATGAAATATTGCATCCGCTGACGGATGATCAATTGGATGCGGTCAAGCCCGATGCACAGGTCTGGCTGCGCGCCTCGGCAGGCACCGGCAAAACACAGGTTCTCACCGCACGGGTAATACGCCTGCTGCTGACGCCCGGTGTAAAGCCGCAGCATCTGCTTTGTATCACCTTTACCAAGGCCGGCGCGGCGGAGATGTCGGAACGGATCAATGGCCTGCTCGCGCGCTGGGTGCAGATGAAAGGCATTGATCTTGCCACTAACCTGCTGGCAATAGGTGCTGATCACGGCCCGGAGAGCCAGCAAAAGGCGCGCAGCCTGTTTGCTTCCGTCCTCGATGCTCCCGGTGGCGGGCTGCAAGTGATGACTATCCATAGCCTAGCGCAGAGCCTGCTCGGTAGCTTTCCCGAAGAGGCTGGGTTGATCCCGGGATTTAAGCCGGTGGAAGGGCGCGAACAGGATGAGCTTTACGCAGAAGCGCTGTCCGAACTGGTGCTTGAGGCGGAGGAGCAGGGCCGGGGCGGGTTGATCTCCCATATTCAGGGCCTCAGCCTAGCGCTGGGCGAAGAAGGCGCGCTCAAATTCCTAAAAAAATGCGCGTCGCAACCTGCCGCGATGGAGAGCATTCCTGAAGATAAGGGCGCGATCAAATATGCCCGCCACCTCGCCGGAGTGGCGTTTGACGGGCCGATTGAAGCGATGCTCACCGCTGCGTTGGGCGATGATGCAGTTGATGTTCAGGCTATTCGCGCGCTTGCCGCCAAAAACGCCGATTGGGGCAAGAAAAGTGCGCGAGGCCGCGAGCGGGCCGATACTATTGCGAGCTGGCTGGAGCTTGATCTCGCAGGCCGCGCAAAGGCTTTTGAAACCCTGCATCGATGCTGGACAAAAGGGGATGGCGAGCCGTTAAATGCGTCCAGGGGCTACACGCCGCTTGATGAAAGCTACGCCGAATTGGCATTGGGCCTTTATCAATGGTCAACCGCGCTGATGCGCCAAGTTAAACTGGCGGAATATGCCGAGCGGCTTGCCCCCGCATTGCTGGCTGGACAGGCCTATGCGCGGCGCTATTTGGAGGCCAAGAAGGCGCGCGGCCTTGTTGACTTTGATGATATGATCCGAAAGACTGCGGAATTGCTTGAGAAGCCGGGGATGGGGCAGTGGATCCGGTTCAAGCTCGATAGCCGGATCGATCACATCCTTGTTGATGAATCGCAGGATACCAACCGCGCACAATGGGACATTGTAGACGCACTGAGCGATGATTTCTTTAGCGGGCTTGGTGCAAAGGACGCGTTGGCGCTGCGCACGATATTCTCGGTGGGTGACGAGAAGCAGGCGATTTTTGGCTTTCAGGGTACCGATCCCCAGGAATACCGCGATGCAGGCGAACGCTTTGGGCAGAAGATAAAAGATGCGGGCGGCGAATTGCTGCGATTGTCGCTCGATCAAAGCTTCCGTTCTACAAGGCCTATATTGGATGCAGTAAATGCGGTCTTTGGAGGCATAGACGAAGGCGCTCTTGGCGATATCGGCCAGTTCCACCCCCATGTCAGCGAACTGCCCGATAGTGGTAGCGCCGAATTGATGTTTCCTATTACCAGCGATCATGCTGATGCCGAGCGCGATGAAGAGTGGATATCGGGCGAAAAGCGCCTGCTTGCAAAGCGTATCGCGGATAAGGTTGCAGCTTTGGTGGCAGACAAGCCCGTGCTGTCATCGACCGGCAAGCCGCTGAGGCCCGGAGATATTATGATCCTGCTCAGGCGGCGCGGCGAGATTGCGAGCTATCTGGTGTCGCAATTGCATGCGCGCAAAGTTGCGGTGGCGGGGATTGACCGTTTGAAAATGCAAGAACCGCTGGTGGTTCAGGATATGCTAGCTGCGATCCGGTTTGTGCTGCAACCGTCAGACAATTATAGCCTGGCTTGCCTGCTGGTATCGCCGCTGATTGGCTGGAATCAAAAGAAACTGCTCAAGCATGGCTACCGTGAGAAAGCTGCCGATCTTTGGGATCACTTGCGCGATCAACCCGATATCGCGGCGGATATCGAACAGCTGCGCGACCTGCTCGGCATCGCTGATTTCACAACTGCCCATGCTTTTTGCGAAAACCTGCTGTCGGGCGAAATGCAGGGCCGAAAGAAATTTGCTGCGCGGCTCGGCAGCGATGCGCTGATCCCGATGGAGGAAATGCTCAATCTGGCGCTGCAATTTGAGCAGCAGGGCGGCGGTATGCTCCAGAATTTCCTGCATTGGTTCGAAAGCGGTGAGACCGAGATCAAGCGCGAGATGCTGCCGGGAAGCGACGAAGTGCGGGTGATGACGGTGCATGGCGCGAAAGGGTTGCAGGCCCCCGTCGTCATTCTCGCCGATGTGACCGCCGATCCGACCAAGAAACCCGACCGCTCGGTAACGTTGAAGCTAGACGGTGATGAATTGCCGCTGCTTAACATCCGCAAGGAAGAGCGGTTTGGGAGGTTGGATGAAGCTGCCGGACTGCAGGAAGAACGAGAGGCGCAGGAGCATTTGAGGTTGCTTTATGTGGCGATGACGCGGGCGCAGGAGCATCTGATCATGGCCGGATCGCTGAATGACCAGCAGAAGGCGAAAGGCATTCCGCCCCAGAGCAGTTGGTACCCGCATGTCGAGGCCGGTATGACGGCGTTGGGCTGTGAGTGGGAGGATGATGCAGATTTCCCGCAAGCGATGCGCCATGAAAGCGGTGAAAAAGCGCGCGCGTCGGCGGCTAAAGCTGAAATACCCGCCGTCCCAGACAGCATCGAAACGCCGGATTGGTTGCTTGTGCCTGCGCCGGAGGAAACCCGTCCACCGCGCCCGCTGGTGCCATCACAAATTGGCGATGATGATTATGGCGAACCGCCCGCTGGAACGGCGATGCAGCTTGCCGCCGAGCGGGGGCGTCTTGCGCATATGCTGTTTGAACGGATATCCGGCGGCGATGCACAAGCAAGCCTGGCGCAGGCCGAGGGATGGCTTTCGCGGCAAAAGCTTCCCGACGGCCTGAATTGCCGGGAAATAGCGAGCATGGTCGCAGATGTCGTGCGCAATCCCGAGTATGCCGATTGGTTTGGCCCCGATGCGCGCGCAGAGGTACCGCTGGCCGCTGTGGTCGGCGAAACGGTGATATCGGGCCGTGTCGATAGATTGCTGGTCACGAAGGACCGCGTATGCCTGCTTGATTTCAAAACCGGGCGAAATGTGCCGAAGGATGCAAGCGGTGTTCCGGCGGCTTTCCTGAAGCAGATGGCGCATTATGTGGCCGCGCTTGAGGTGATCTTTCCGGATCACACGGTCGAGGCGTCTTTGTTGTACAGCTTTGAACCGCGGTATATTGCGCTGCCACCCGCGCTTCTCACGCCGCATCGACCGGAAAGTTGAAGGCGTGAAAGCTATTCTTTTGCTTATCCATCTTGCAAGCTGGGGAGTGGCTGCATAAATTAACCGCAACAAAGGAGAAATGACATGGCAACCATCGCCGTAGGTGACAATGATTTTGAAAGCGCTGTTCTGAAGAGCGACAAGCCGGTTCTTGTGGATTTCTGGGCAGAATGGTGCGGGCCTTGCAAGATGATTGGCCCCAGCCTTGAAGAAATCAGTGACGAGCTTGGTGAGCAAGTGACCATTGCGAAGCTCAACATTGATGACCATCCCGATACGCCAGCCAAATTTGGCGTGCGCGGTATCCCGACCATGATCCTGTTCAAAGGCGGCGAGGCTGCTGACAGCAAGGTTGGTGCATTGCCGAAAGCACAGATCAAGGATTGGCTAACCGGCGCGTTGTAGCTTGTCAGAGTAGTTTGTCAGAATTTCCCTTGTGGGAAACCGCGGCACCAGCCAGCTCACCCATAGCATAATCTCATTGGGTGGCCGGGTGGGGGAGCGGGCTGGTGCCGTGCTTAAACGCCCAAAAACACTAACTCCGATAATCGGCGTTGATATCGATATAGCCGTGGGTCAGGTCGCATGTCCAAACGATGGCGCTGCCATCGCCCAGCCCAATATCAACGCCGATACGGATTTCCTTTTCTTTCAGATGCGCAGCAACCGGCGCTTCGTCATAGCCGTCAACCGGCAAACCGTCGCGCGCCACCTGTGTATCGCCAAAACGGATCGCGAGCCTGTCGCGGTCGGCGGGTTCGCCGGCCTTTCCGACCGCCATGACGACGCGGCCCCAATTGGCGTCCTCACCAGCGATGGCGGTTTTGACCAGCGGTGAATTGGCAATAGCAAGGCCGATGCGGCGGGCGCTGTCATCTGACGTGGCCCCGGTCACGCCGATTTCGATAAATTTCTGCGCGCCTTCGCCGTCGCGCACCACCAGATGCGCGAGCTGCATACAGATGTCATCCAAAGCCCCGGCGAATGCATCTGCGCCCGCGCTATCAACCGAGGTGAGGGTGGCGTTGCCTGCCTTGCCGGCGGCAAAGGCGAGCACAGTATCGCTGGTCGATGTGTCGCTATCGACAGTGATGCAGCTAAAACTCTTCTGGTTGGCGGCGGAGAGCATTTGTTGCAGAAATTCGGGTGCAATCGCGGCGTCGGTAAAGATATAACCGAGCATCGTAGCCATATCGGGCGCGATCATGCCGCTGCCTTTGATGATCGCGGAAAGATGCACGGTCTTGCCGTCAACCACCGCGCTGGCATGCGCGCCTTTGGGGAAGGTGTCGGTGGTAGAGATCGCGCGCGCAGCGGCCTCCCAACTGCAGGGGGCCGCGTCGAAAGCTGCTTCCAATCCAGCCTTGGCCTTATCTTGCGGCAATGGTTCGCCGATCACACCGGTTGAACAGACAAAGACTTCTGATGCTGCGCAGCCAAGATGCGCGGCAACTTGCGCCATAATGGCCTCCACAGCCTCTCGCCCGCGATAGCCGGTAAAGGCGTTGGCGTTACCTGCATTGACGATCAAGGCGCGCGCACGGCCTTGCTTCACCTGCTCGCGGCCAAGCTCAACCTCGGGCGAACAGCAGATGTTTTTCGTGAACACACCGGCGGCAGATGTGCCTTCATCAAGCACGGCAAAGGTCAGGTCCGCACGGTCCACATATTTGTAACCCGCCTGCGCCGCGCGCAGCTTTACCCCTGCGATTTCAGGCAGTTCAGGGAAGGTCAGGGCGAGAGGTGAAATGCTGGACAAGCGGGGTTCTTTCGATATGCAATATTGGCACCGATAACTGCATTAAGGGGGCTACCGCAATGAGTTTCATTTATTTGATAGCGATGACTACCATGGCGCAAGAAAATGTTCAAAAAACCCTACCATCGAATCCACCGCCGGTCGTGATTGATAAAAGCGTCGGAGCGAAACCGGCCAACAGCCGTGGTCGCTGGGTAACGACGGATGACTATCCCGTTGAAGCACTACGTGTGAGGGCGGAAGGAACGACCCAGATAACACTAACAGTGGGAATTGATGGACGAGTGACGCGGTGCAAAGTTAGCGCATCAAGCGGACATCAAGCATTGGATATCGCCGCCTGTCAGGCCGCGAGTGAGCGCGCTCTTTTTAGCGCAGCACGCGACGCTCAGGGCAGGCATGTGGAGGGGAGTTACACCACCCGGATCAGGTGGCAAATACCTGAACAAGCGCCAGAAGAAGTCCCTGAACGCGCCACGATCTTGCACAGCTTCACAATCGAAAAGGATGGAAAGGTAACAAATTGCCGTTTTGAAGGGCCTGAAAACTTCAACATAATTGGCAATCCATGTGACGATGTAGGGCGATTCAAAAACCCTACCGATGCTGATGGAAAACCCGTGAGGAAAAAGGTCGCAGTCGCGATTGTCATAAGGGTTAAGGATGTAAGCGAAGAAGATTAGCTACATTTTACCGTTTTGCTGGACGAATGCGGTTTGCGTCCCTAAATGGCGGTAACACACAATCATGCGTATCATCGTTTATCTTCTTGCCCTGCTAACGGGCCTGTCTGCGGCACAAAATGCTGAGGCGCGACGCGATGCTCCGGCGGCGCTTGGTGTAGCTGCAATGGTTGCCGATGCGGCGCAGGCGTCGCTCTCCGGTAAAGTCGTTTCTGTCGATGCGCATTGGCAGCCTGCAACGCCTGCAATCGCGGCTCAAAAAGCAACTGCTCTCATTCCGATCGGTAATATTGCGCTGCCGCCGCGCACATATCGTAGTGACCGCGCGCGCGAATAGGCTTCGCTGACACCGCACTTTTGCGCGCTGCCTAGGCGCGTCTTTTCTACACAATTATTCTATTCGGCCTTTTGGCCCAAGCTTGCCTAAATGCAGGCATTGATACAGGGAATTTCACTATGTTCGGCGGTATTGCCAAAACTTTTTTCGGGTCTTCGAACGACCGTTACGTCAAATCAATGATGAAGATTGTTGTGAAGATCAATGATCTTGAAGGCGAAATCGAAGCGCTTACTGACGGGCAGCTTAAAGCCCAAACACCGATGTTCCGTGAACGGCTTGAGGGCGGCGAGACGCTTGATGATATTCTGCCCGAAGCCTTTGCAACGGTGCGCGAAGTATCAAAGCGCGTCACGGGTATGCGGCATTTTGATGTGCAGATGGTTGGCGGCGTTGTGCTCCACCGCGGTGAAATCGCCGAAATGCGTACCGGTGAGGGTAAAACTCTTGTGGCGACGCTCGCTTGCTACCTCAATGCATTAGAAGGCAAGGGCGTGCATGTCGTTACCGTCAACGACTATCTGGCCCGCCGCGATGCCGAATGGATGGGGCAGATATACAGCTTTCTGGGGCTGACCACCGGTGTTGTTGTGCCGGATCTCGGCGAGACCGAACGGCGCGACGCCTATAACAGCGATATAACCTATGCCACCAACAACGAACTGGGTTTCGATTTTCTGCGCGACAATATGAAATATGATCGTGCGCAGATGGTGCAGCGCAAATATAATTTCGCGGTTGTCGATGAAGTGGATTCGATCCTGATCGATGAAGCGCGGACGCCGCTTATCATTTCAGGCCCCACCGATGACAAGGCCGATCTCTATAACTCTGTGCATGCAATCGTGATCCAGCTTGACGAAGAGGATTATGAAAAGGACGAGAAGGCCAAATCTATCCTTCTGACCGAAGATGGCACCGAAAAGATCGAAAGGCTGCTCGAAACGGCGGGGTTGATCGAGGGCACCAACCTGTATGATTATGAAAATACGCAGGTTGTGCACCATGTCGATAATGCCCTGCGCGCCAATATGATGTTCCGCCGCGATACCGACTATATCGTCAAGGATGGCAAGGTCGTTATCATCGATGAATTTACCGGACGCATGATGGATGGCCGCCGCTGGTCAAATGGCCTGCATCAGGCGGTGGAAGCCAAGGAAGACGTCGATATTGAGCCAGAAAACCAAACTTTGGCGACGATTACCTTCCAGAATTACTTCCGCATGTATCCGAAAATTAGCGGTATGACCGGCACGGCCGCTACCGAGGCGGGTGAGTTCCACGAAATATACAAGCTGAATGTCGTTGAAATTCCAACCAATGTACCGGTGATGCGCATTGACGAGGATGATCAGTTCTACAAAAATACCGAAGACAAATTCGGCGCGATTGCGAAATCAATCCGCGAGGCGCAGGATCGCGGCCAACCCGTGCTGGTTGGTACGGTTTCGATTGAGAAATCGGAGCTGCTGTCCGAGCATCTTGAAAAAGAGGGCGTGGAGCATAGCGTTTTGAATGCGCGCATGCACGAACGCGAGGCTTATATCGTTGCGCAGGCGGGCCGGCGCGGAACCGTTACCATTGCCACCAACATGGCCGGGCGCGGCACCGATATTCAGCTTGGCGGCAATCTGGATTTCCGGATTGAAGAAGAGCTTTCGGACATTGAAGAAGGTAAGAAACGCGACAAGGCGGTTGAAAAGCTGAAGGCCGAAATTGCCAGCGAGCGCGAAGTAGTACTGGAAGCCGGCGGTTTGTTTGTGCTTGCCACTGAACGACATGAAAGCCGCCGTATCGATAATCAACTGCGCGGCCGTACCGGGCGTCAGGGCGATCCGGGGCTATCGCGTTTCTATCTGTCGCTCGACGATGATTTGCTCCGCATCTTCGGTTCGGAAACTTTATTCGCCAAGATGATGAACAGTTCGCTTGAGGACGGCGAGGCAATTGGCGGTAAATGGCTGTCAAAGGCGATTGAGACGGCGCAGCGCAAAGTTGAGGCGCGCAACTATGATATCCGTAAACAGCTGGTCGAATATGATGATGTGATGAATGACCAGCGCAAGGTGATTTACTCGCAGCGCGATGAGATCATGGATGCTGGCCGTGTCGATGATGTGGTTGAGGCGATGCGCGCAGACACCGTCAATGCAGTTGTTGCCGAGAGTTGCCCTCCCGGCAGCTACCCCGAACAGTGGGATGTTGATGGGCTGAAAGCACGCGTGGTAGAAGTGCTTGATGTCGAACCTGATATTGACGGCTGGCTTTCTGAAGATGAGCTTGATCCGGAAATTATTGAGGCGCGCCTCGATGAATTGAGCGTAAGTAAATTTGCCGAGAAGAAAACCGACATTGACGAAGAAGTTTGGCATCAGGTTGAAAAAAGTATTCTTCTCCAGAAGCTTGATCACCATTGGAAAGAACATCTCTCAACACTGGATGCGCTGCGGCAGGTTGTGCATCTGCGCTCTTATGCGCAGAAAAACCCGATCAACGAGTATAAACAGGAAAGCTTTGGTCTGTTTGAAAATATGCTTGCCGAAATCCGCGAGGATGTGACCAAAACAATCTCTACCAGCGAGTTCCGCGCTCAAGATGAAATAGAGGTGCCCGAATTGCCCGAGCTTCCTGACTTTCTGACGACGCATATCGACCCGCTCACAGGTGAAGATAACAGCGATGATACGGATGCTGGTTCGCTAGGATTGATAACCACCAAACTGCCGCCGCGCCAAGTGGCGGCCACACCGGGGGGCGGGGACGATGCTGCCTTTACCGGAAACCCCAACGTGCGCCGTAATGACCCATGCCCGTGTGGTTCAGGGCGGAAATACAAGCATTGCCATGGATCTTACTAGAGGCATTTTCGGGTGATATTGTGGCTGGCGCTGCTATTTGCGCTGGCGGCGCTCGCCTATGCTTCTGTGGGTTTTGGCGGTGGTTCGACCTATAATGCGCTGTTGGCCCTATCGGGGATTGAATATGCGCTGATCCCCGCCATTGCGCTGGCCTGCAATATCGTTGTTGTTACAGGCGGCGTATTCCGCTTCTGGCGAGCGGGCTTGTATGACTGGCGCGCTATTCTTCCTCTCGTGGCAATTTCGGCACCAGCTGCATTGCTTGGCGGCTTGATTGTGATCGGCGAGGGCGCGTTCTTTCTATTGCTTGGCGGCGCTTTGCTATTTTCGGCCGTCGCGATGACACTCCCGGCAGATCAAATCCAGAGCAGAAAGCTGCCGCCGGGGATGATACTAGTTATATCAGGTGGTATCGGTCTGCTCGCGGGGCTATCGGGCATAGGCGGGGGAATATTCATGGCCCCGATGCTGTATCTGGTTCGCTGGGCGGAGGCGAAGCGAATCGCGGCCTTTGCCAGCTTCTATATTCTGATCAACTCGCTCGCCGGCCTTACCGGGCAGCTTACAAAATCCGGAATATCAACCTTGGCTGAACCCTTCGTCCAATATTGGCCCTTGCTGCTTGCGGTATTGCTGGGCGGGCAAATTGGCAGCATGGTTGGAATTCGGCTATTCAACGCCCGCCTGCTACGCTGGGTGACAGCCATTCTTGTAGGCTATGTCGCGATACGCCTGCTCTGGCAGGGGTGGTTTGCGCTCTAAGGAAATAGTGGCTCCCCGGGACGGAGCCATGAAATATGCTATCTCCGCGTAAATGTAGGATATATTTGAGTTAGAATAATTCAATCCACCATATTACCCACCACTTGAATTTAGATCAAATGCCGTGACTCGCGAGTCGAGCATCCCCCCATGCGGACCATCGCCCCGCCTACCATGCTTCTCTCTATCTGTATGGGGTTAAGCGCGCGCAAGTGGTGGTGGGGGCGGACCCGATAGGGTGGGGCCTCCAAGAAAACGAATTGCCAAAAGAATTTTTTCCAATTTAGAAATTCTAGCTGCCGATTTCGGCTTCAAGAAAACAGAAACTTGATGATTGCAAGCATCATTAAGACTGGCACGCCGAAATACAAGATCATGGCAAATCCTGCGCAACCTATACCCATTATTTTATCTACTACGCCGTCCTCGCCGCCGCTCGTGTTATCAATATCGTTCAGTGTGCTGGTGTCCGTATCTGCTGCCGGTGCTGTCGATACTCGTACGCCCTGTGGTGTTTTAGGTGATGCAAAAACGCCGACGATAAGCACAATCAGATTAGCTAATGGCAATAAACCCCAAAACGCATGCAGCGGGTTATATCCTGCATTCTCTAATCGCTTATAGCTCACCCATATGAATCCGGCCACGGCGGCGTACCACAGCAACATAGACACCTGAGCAAAGTTCTTCTCAGCCGATTGGCTAGCGGCACCGAAACTACCGTAAGCCTGGACCACCAAATAATATGGTATGCACAGCGCAATCAGCCCTACGCATGAAAACAGATATGGTAATCTTGTCATTTAATCCCCCGCTATTTGATGACACGTTCCGTATTTGCCTTTTGAATACCGGCACCATTCATCGGCAGAGCCTCGTTTGATTGAGCGTGGCCCTTTTCACCAATTTCGGGTGCATCGATACCGAACAGCCTTATGCGTTTTAGATGCCCGGCAAGCCGAAAAGTGTCGCCATCAATTATATGACTGACTTGTCCAGAGATGAATTGCGCTTGATTATCGGTTTTGAAACGCACGGAAGTGCAACATGTCAATCCGACAAGAAGCAACGCACAAAATATTGTATGATGAAATTTCAACCAATGCCTCCTGCACAAATTCAAGAGGCGGGCCCGAAGCCGGGTGTTAGTAACCCTGCGTCACCACAGAGCGCCGCGACCTTTAGGCGGAACCCTGGACATGCGTAGCGGCCACCCGGCCAACATTACATTGACCGGCGGTGACGGCTTGAGGTTACTACGCCTCACAGCCGGGACTTACCGAGCTGCAAGAATTAGATTAGCTTAGAGATACTGTGCATGCAAGAGGTTGCGTGCAGGCAATCAAAACCAAATTTGTGGGTGTTGAATTAAGCTGGTTTTGAGTAGGCTGAGAGGTCGAGCTATTTGGCCAGATGTTAAGCCGTAAATATGACATGGATAGCGACACCCATTGACTCTCTCATAAAAATAGGAGTAGCTTCGCGACTCAATAACATAATGAACTGGTTGCACTTTTTTGAACTGACTCTTGAAGGAGATCGGCATGAAACGCGCTAGTTGGTTATATATGTTCCCGGTTTTGACAATTCCTGCATCGGCCCAAGCTGCCGAGACTGCTACCTATGAATATGATGCTTTGGGCCGTTTGGTAAAGACTACCAAGTCGGGCGGGCCTGCGAGCGGCACACAAAAAACTACGGACTATGATCCTGCGGGTAATCGCACGAGCAAGACAACGACGGGCGCTCCGCCGCCACCCCCTCCGTCATCCTGACCTAACATCAGCGCCATTTTGGCGCGGACACTTTGTGGCAGGGTAGATCAAATTGGGGGAAAGTTTCGTGAATAGGTTAGTTTTTACATCCAAGATATTGCTGATGCTCTCGGGGGCATCGATATTCGCTGGCAGCGCGGCGGCGCAGACCTTCCCTCCGGGCGGGGGCGGAGGCGGCTTCGGCGGTAGTAGCGGCGCAACAAATACTTCGCCCAAGGGAGAAGAGACTGCGATTAGTCCGGGCGGCGTCGATTTGCGCACTGGGCGCTTTGCGCAGAGCATCACCGATATCTCGGTTGGCGAAGACAATGAAAGCGGCGGCGTGGCGCTCACACGTTTGCTGGCTACCAATATTCGCGGCGGTATCCGGCCCTTTGCCAATTTCTCGCATGGCTGGGATATTACAATTATCGAGCGGCGGATCGATATCAACAATCCATCGACCGATCCCTTTGCGACTGGCCCTGATTATCAGATGCGGGTTAATTTCGGCAGTCGCGGCGAGACGTTTCAGGCCTTTCAGAGCGGCAATTACCAACAGGAAACCCGCACCACCTATGCCGACCTCACCTTTACCGGCACAAAGACAAATGCAGTCTATACAATGCGTGCTGGTGACGGAACGTTGGCGGTATTCAGGCCGATAACCAGCAATGATTGCTCCGATCAACTGCGCTGCGCTTATGTGTCGCAGGTCACTTGGCCAGATGAAACGCGCTTTGACTTTGAGTATGAAAGCCCAAGCGGCGCGAATAATATGACGCGGCTCAAAAGCGTGACCAGTTCGCGCGGCTATGCATTGCTGCTCGAATATGCAGGAACAGGTGCAAGCTGGAAGCATGTGACAAAGGCATGTGTTCTCAACATGGCTGTAACGCCAAAGCCCACCAGCAATGTTTGTCCGGCCGCGGCTCTGGCGGTTTCTATCTATGGCTACACCAATATGTCGGGCAGGCAGATGCTGGCGTCTGCCACTAATGCGGTCGGCGAGACCACGAGCTACACCTACACAAACGTATCCGGTCCATCTGGCCTGTATGGAGCCTATAGCTACAAAATGGGTTTCAAAAAGCCGGGTCAATCGGCCAGCTGGCTTACCAATACGGTGGGCGAAACGCTCAATCAAAGCGGTGAATTGGAAGAGTAAGTCGGACGGCAAGACCTCTCCGATGGGCGTTTCTATGCCTATCTGTTTCTGGAATTTACCGCACCCGTCCTGCCCAATTCGCAAGGGCTTGAAATTCCGTCGATCATTCAGGGCAGCTATGTTGATAACACCAACAAAGGCCGCACGGTCAAATTTGGTGCGCATGTCCTGCCGGGGCAGTTCCTAGGCAACACGCCGATCAATTTTGGCGCGCTCAAATATGCAACCAGCCCCGGCCCGGAAGAGATAATCGACGAACTTGGCCGGACATGGACGACGGATTGGTGCGATGCCAATGCGGCGGCCAATCTGCCGCCAACGGAAAATTATCGCTGCGTTGTTCGCGCGATGCCGCAATCGAGCAGCGATCCGGAAGGTATCAAGACCGAATATGTCTATGACCTGCTGGTCAAAAACCTGCTGCAATCAACCCGCAATGCGAAGCCGGGGTCAAGCGAAGCCGATATTGTCACCAGCGCGACATATAACACTAGCAATCCCAAATTTGCGAAAAAGCCGCAGACCGCCACAGATGCGAAAGGCAATGTCACCACCTACACCTACGCGGCGCAGCATGGCGGAATACTGACCAAGACCGCTCCTGCTGTGAACGGGGTGCAGCCGCAGACGCGCTATGAATATGCTCAGCGCCGTGCGTGGTACAAAAATGCGGCGGGTAGCTACGTGCAATCGCCGACGGCCATGTGGCTTCTTACCAAGGAGGAATATTGCAAAACCACCGCAGCGTCGGGAAGCGGTTGCGCAGGCGGGACAAATGACGAGGTGGTCACGCAGTATGATTATGGCCCCAATAGCGGCCCCAATACGCTTCTGTTGCGCGGCATTACGGTCACCGCGACCAATGCGGCTGGTCAGCTTGAAACGCTGCGCAGCTGCTACACCTATGATGATTTCGGGCGAAGGATCAGCGAGACCCAGCCCAAGGGAACGGGGAGCACATGCCCATGAGACAGCAGCTTTCCAAAATGCTCACCCCGGCCATCGCCAAAGCGCTCGTCTGCCTTGTTCTCGCAGTAACAGCGCTCACCTCCACAGCTGCGCTCGCGCAGGCATCACCGTCGGCCTATACCAGCGCGACACGCTATGACGCGCTTGGCCGCGTGACCGGTTCGATAGCGCCAGATCCTGACGGCGCGAGCGCGCTCAAATTTGCCGCAACGCGCACCAGCTATGATGCCGCAGGACGGCCTATCAAGGTAGAAACCGGCGAACTTGCTAGCTGGCAATCGGAAGCTATCGCGCCTGCGAACTGGAGTGGATTCACCATCCTGTCGTCGGCCGAGACGACCTATGATGATTTCGACCGCAAGATAAAAACCGTCGCTAAGGGCAGCGACGGTGTGACAGTTTCGCTCGCCCAATTTAGCTATGACAACAGGGGCCGCCCGGACTGCACGGTGCAGCGCATGAACCCCGCGCTGTTTGCAAACCCGCCAGCCAATGCCTGCACGCTTGGCACGCAAGGGCCGAACGGCCCCGACCGGATCACGCGAAGCACCTATGACGATGCCAGCCAAACCCTCAAGGTGCAAAAGGCAATTGGCACACCAATCCAGCAGGATTACGTCACCTACACTTACACCCAAAATGGCAAGCAGGCGAGCGTCACCGATGCCAATGGCAATGTCGCAGCGTTGAGTTATGACGGCCATGATCGGCTAAAACGCTGGAACTTCCCCCATAAAACCGCCACCGGCCAAACCTCGACCACCGATTATGAAGAGTACGCCTATGATGCCAATAGCAACCGGTTGTCCCTGCGCAAGCGTGACGGATCGACGCTGACCTACAGCTATGACGCTCTGGGCCGCATGCTGGTGAAGGTCGTGCCCGCGCGCGCCGGGCTTGACCCCACGCATAGCCGCGATGTGCATTACGCCTATGACCTTCGAGGGCTTCAGCTTGAGGCCCGTTTTGACAGCCTGTCCGGCGAGGGCATTTCCAACGGCTATGACGGCTTTGGCCGGATGATCTCCTCTACGCAGGCGATGGACGGCGCAATGCGGCAACTGACCTATGCCCATGACAAGAATGGCAACCGCACGCGCATCACGCATGGCGATGGTGCATATTTTACCTACAGCTATGACGTGCTCAACCGGTCGCGGCTGCTGCGCGAGAATGGCGGGCAATATGTGTCCTCGATCTATTATAACAACCGGGGATCGATGCGGCTGAATGTGCGCGGCGGCGGCATGGCCAACCGTTATACCTATGATCCCGTTGGCCGTATCAAGCGGATCACAACAGCGCTGCCCGGCACGGCGAGCGATAATTACTTCAACTTCACCTATAGCCCGGCGAGCCAGGTGATCAGCCGGATAACGACCAACGACGCCTATGCCTTTACCGGCGATGTCAATGAGAATGAAGCTTACGCCGTCAATGGCCTCAATCAGTATACATCGGTGGCGGGCAGCGCCTTCACCCATGATGCCAATGGCAACCTCACCAGCGATGGCAGTGCGACCTACCAATACGACATCGAGAACCGGCTGGTGAAGGCGGCGGGCGGCTCGACGGCCAATCTGCGCTATGACCCGCTGGGCCGCCTCTATGAGAGCGACGCAGGCACATCCGCGACGCGCACGAGGTTCCTGTATGACGGCGACGCCATGGTGGCGGAGTATAACTCCGCCGGCACGCTGCAACGCCGCTACGCCCACGGCGGCGGGACCGACAATCCGCAAGTGTGGTATGAAGGCGGCAATGTTGCCGCCGCGAGCAGGCGCTATCTCTATAGCAACTGGCAGGGCAGCATCACGGCCGTCACCGACAGCGCAGGCACCGCGATCACCATCAACGCCTATGATGAATGGGGAAGCCCCAACGACAGCAATCTGGGCAGGTTCCAATATACCGGGCAGATATGGCTGAGCGAGATCGGCATGTATTACTACAAAGCGCGGATCTATGCGCCAAAGCTCGGAAGGTTCATGCAGACCGATCCGATCGGGTATGAGGATCAGTTTAATCTCTACGCTTATGTGGGGAATGACCCGGTGGGGCGGGTTGATCCTAGTGGGACGCGAATTGTTAATGAAGTAGTTGGCGATGATGGTACCCCCGACCCGTTCAGAGAATGCCTGTGGGAAAATTGTTTTGGGGCTGGTAAAGGTAAGAAAGGTAGTAGAAGCAGCAAAGACATAGAAAAAATAAATGCGGAAGCCTATGCAAAAGCAGGACCTGATCCATGCACCAACGGAGATTCTGGGGCCTGCGGCAAAGTCAATGAAGATTGGACCGTGGAAACGATTATTGTTACGGCTCGCGTACCTGCAATAAGAGTTGCAGGCGGGCTTTGGCGCTTGCTAGGTTTCGGCAAAAGGTGGAAATTCAGTACCGCAGGAGGAAAAACGGCGGGAAAATGGGCTGGGCAAATGGCCAATCGGGGTTGGACTCGTAGGCAAATTAATGTGGCAGTAAGGCGTGGAAGAAAAGTGCCTGCGCCAAACTATAGCAAACCAGCGAACGGGGCAACCAGATATATACACCCCAAAACCGGGCGTTCGGTGGTAATTGACAACAAAACAAAAGAGGTTCTGCATGTTGGAGGAGATGGGTTTCGATACTGAATTGGTTTATGTTCGCCTACTATACGAAGGAACCGCGGTGCTAAGGCCAACACTTGCTTTGGCCCTAGGAGACGATCAATTTGAACTAATGCCAACTCAGAATTACGACCCAGACGATGAAGTATGGGAATTTTTACCAGGAAGCCGCGTTCGTTGTGTAGCAAGGAAGTGTGGGGAGGATATGATTTTAGTGGCTTATACACAAGTCGATAAATCACAGTAATTGCTGCAATTACGGTGACCAATTCAACTACGGTGACAGTTTACTTTGTCCCTAAACTCCAGAGTTCCGGGGACACAGAGTTCCCAGAGTTCCGGGGAGGAGTTCCGGGGAGTTCCGGGGACACAATACTCAATTAGGCGGCAGAAATGACGGTGACAGTTGCGATAACCCCCAGCCTATCAGAGCAGTGGATGCTGGCGGCGATATCGCGCGAGCCGTGATGCTGCTCGATATGCTGGCCGGGGCGGGCTGATGGGCGCGGCGGGCGCAGGGAGCAAATAATACTGTCCTACATTGTCCAAGCCTGCTCCACCCTTGGCGATGATTTATCGCGACTCGCCTTTTTCCCGCCCCGCCCCATCCCGGCTCCGGCCCGCCACGCTGCCCCGCCCTCGCGCACGCGCGCATGTGAGGCGGCAACTTTGGCAACTTTGGACGAATATTTCCTACACGCTGCCGCCGGTCTCCTCCTTCGCCCACGCCTCCGCCAGCCAGATGAAGACCCGCACGATCAGCAACGACGCCTATGCCTTTACCGGCGATGTCAATGATACGCAGAGCTATGCGGTCAATGGCCTCAATCAGTATACGTTGGTGGCGGGCAGCGCCTTCACCCATGATGCCAACGGCAACCTCACCAGTGATGGCACTACAACCTACCAATACGACATCGAGAACCGGCTGGTGAAGGCGGCGGGCGGCTCGACGGCCAATCTGCGCTATGACCCGCTTGGCCGCCTCTATGAGAGCGACGCAGGCACATCCGCGACGCGCACGAGGTTCCTGTATGACGGCGACGCCATGGTGGCGGAGTATAACTCCGCTGGCACGCTGCAACGCCGCTACGCCCACGGCGGCGGGGTGGACAATCCGCAGGTCTGGTATGAAGGCAGCAATGTTGCCGCCGCGAGCAGGCGCTATCTCTATAGCAACTGGCAGGGCAGCATCACGGCCGTCACCGACAGCGCAGGCACCGCGATCACCATCAACGCCTATGATGAATGGGGCAACCCCAACGACAGCAACCTGGGTAGGTTCCAATATACCGGGCAGATATGGCTGAGCGAGATCGGCATGTATTATTACAAAGCCCGCATCTATGCGCCCAAGCTGGGACGGTTCATGCAGACCGATCCGATCGGGTATGACGACCAGTTTAATCTCTATGCTTATGTGGGGAATGATCCGGTGGGGCGGGTTGATCCGAGTGGGGAGCAAATGGTTATTACCGGAGTACCAAACCCTGAAGTTCTAAAAGACGCTGTTGAAACCGTAGAGAAAGTAGGCGAAGCGATTGGTGCGGTCGGAGATTTCGTTAAAAATTACATAGAGATGAGAAAAGCAAACACAATAGGGCAAGATAAGTACAACCACTGTAAAGCTAATTGCGAGGCAAGCACGAGGGGAAGGACAGGTGAGCAGACGGCTGCGGTGATTAGTGATACAAGGGAAGTTGTGGACCAAGCAACAGGTGACCCTGCTTCAGCATCAGCAGAAGACCAAAAAGCAAACCATGTTGGTCGACGCGCCGGGCGTGCAGTGAGACAATCGTCAGCGACTCGAATTAAGCCGAGGAGAGCAAAAAAAATCTGCCGGGCAAAATGCCGACCATTTAAACCGAAGGCGCGCCCGAAACCAAAACGGACGCCCTTGCGAGTAGAACAATATTCGAAAAGTGATCTATAATGAACTCAAGAATCTGGTTTGGCTGCCTTCTACTAGCGGCATGTTCGGAACAACCACAAAACTACTACGCTAGCAGACAAGCAGCCGAAAATGACGGTGCGTTTCAGCGGGGATGGCTTCCTCATTGGTTGCCTCAAACGGCACTTAATATAAATGGAGTGCATGACATCGACACAAATGAAATCAGCTTTTCATTCGAATTAAACAAATCGTTCAATCCTCCGTCCTTTTGCCAAAAACGGGAGAAATTCCCCAAGCCAAGATTGTATACAAAACATATGACGCGTTTAGACATTGGCAATGGACCGGTATTTCATTGCGATGGTTTTTACGTCTATTCTAATCGCAAAATTGTCGTTGGCTGGAAGCCAGCATCGTAGATGTCGTTTTGCTCGGGTTACGGTGACGGGTTACGGTGACAGTTTACTAAATACACTAATTAGGTTACGTTCTCCAGATGGCCCGTCTTGCTCGCCTTGTTGTTCCCGGATTGCCGCATCATGTGACCCAGCGTGGTAACCGG
>JAZGFP010000010.1:0-45353 GCA_036479555.1 Sphingorhabdus sp. | reverse complement strand
CCGAACAGATGCTCGAATGTCCGCTGCCATGAAAAATGCGCCTCGACATGCAAGCGCGCGCGTTTGCCGGTGGCACGCGCCTCGCCCGATTGCCAAAGCCGCGAGATGTTGGCGGCCATTGCCCCCGCATCGCCCACCGGCCCGAGCAGACCCAAGGCGGAAGGCACCCTGTCGGGCATCGCTCCGGCCTTCACGCCGACAACAGGAAGCCCCGCCGCCTGCGCTTCGATGATCGAAATTCCGAATGTCTCATGCGCCATCGCTGACACATAGATATCGCTCGATGCCAGCATCATGGCGAGCCTTTCGCGGTCTTTGACAAACCCGGTGAAGTGAACGCGGCGTCCTTTGGCACGTTCTTCGAGATCGGCTTTGAGCTTGCCGTCGCCGAGCATGACCAGATGGGCATTCATCGCTTCAGGCAATCGCTTGAAGGCTTCGAAGACGACATCGGCCTCCTTTTCCTTGTCGATACGCCCGGCATAGATCAGCACCAGATCATCGGCCTTTGCGCCGGTCTGCGCGCGCCAGCTTTCGCTGCGCTTACAGGGGTGAAAAACCGCTGTGTCGATCCCGAGCGGTAAAACATCAACCTGATCCGCGCCCAAACCGGAGAGCCGGTCGGCCATGTCATTGTTGAGCGCATATACGCCGTCAAACTTGCTATAAAGCTTGCCCGCATAGGCATAAGCCAGCCTCTGCAATCCCCTTGCCGCCCATCCGCCGATAAGCTTGCGCGTGACCGGTTCCACATAAACCGTAGGAAAATCCGTCCGGTAGCCCGCGATGAGCGACACATCAGGCCGCTTGCGCCGATGGTAAATCGCGGCCCACGGCAGATTGTAAGCGCACAGGCATTCCACAGTCGCCGGTTGCATTTCATCGAGCGCCTTTACGACCGCGCGAGAGCGCAGCAACAGGCGGTAACTCGGGCTTTTGGGAACGCGCGGCGAGGCGATTTCCACGGTGATATGGCGTCCTTCATGCGTTATCCGGTCTTCAGCTCCCGGCACGATCAGAAGGTGGCGGTGATCGGTGTTGGCATCAATGAACGCGCGCTTTTCGGTCAAATAGGTCCGAATGCCGCCGCCGGTTTCGGCGTAGGACTGCGTCAGGTCACACAGAGTCAACGTCCTGGTCAAAAGAACACTCCCAAATTTTTGCGACCCACCAGCGTTTCATTATCCCGGTCTAAATTGCCGGACTAAGATGGAAATGCGTCCCTAACACCAAGTAACGAAGTTTTGCAAATCTACCCGTCATTGCGCTATGCGGCACGCAAATGGCAAAGCGTTATCAAATATGGCGACCTAATTTCGAGATGCCCGCGGCTTGGCGTGGCCCGCTAAAGGCTGCGCGCTACATATTGCTCGCGTCGATAGTCGCCTTTCTGGCCTACCGGCTGACGCAAATCGGCTGGAACGAGATTGCAGGTGCGCTTCCGGCAAATCCGCTATTCTACATATTGTCGGTTGCGGTTTTCCTTGTCCTGCCGGTCTCGGAAATGCTGAATTACCGGCTGCTAACGGGCGGCTTCATCCCCGATGGCCTGCGGATATTCAGCCGTAAGCGCGTGCTCAATGATGCGATTGTCGGTTTTGCCGGGGAAGCATATCTCTACAGCAGGCTGGTCAAGATGCCCGATTTTGACCAGCGCCGCGCGCTGACCGTGATAAAGGACAACAATCTTGTTTCGGCGCTAATATCGAATAGCTGGACGATTTTGTTGGTGGTTAGCCTGGTCATGGTCGGCCGCGCAGACATCCTTGATAGAATATTGAATTTGGCTCCGATTCTGGTGGCTAGTTTTGCGATAATCTGTCTCATATTATTCGCATTGGCGATGCTGTTTTTTGGCCGGATTAGCAATCTGACGCGGAAATGCGCCATGCAGCTAGCAACGGTGCATGGGGCGAAGGTGCTTGTCGCGGCCGCGCTTCAAGTGGCACAATGGGCCAGCGCGCTTCCGACGGCCGCTGCCACAACCTGGCTTCTATTGCTTACAATCCAGCTATTGCTGCGGCGGATCCCCGGTTTACCAAATGCTGATCTATTTTTTCTTGGCGTGGGCATTTCGCTCGCCGGGTTTGTTGGTGATGATGCCGTTCAACTTACCGCCATGCTGTTGGCAGCGACCGCCGCAACGCAGATCATCCAGCTTTTCGTATTTGTGACCGCCACCAATTCGCGTTCGATGTGAATCGATAAATCGCAGGATATTTGGATGATGTTGGGGGAAAGCAGGGACGGGGCGGTGCGAGACCAGTAGCAACCAACCCCGTCCGTAGCTTTTTGGGTATGGGTGTTGAACGTCTATCACAATGCATCCCTTGTGCCAGTTTTGATGCGCCCCGAAAATACAATCACTTAGATGGTTATTACCGCGTTAACTTTTGACGGGATGTAAACATTTTCGACAGCGACGGGCACTCTGGCGCGGAAATTTCCTGTTTACAGACGTAGTCATAGCGATTACGGGTGTAGTCAAGCAGGCGCATCCAGGAGAGTCGAAATATGCAGGAACGAATTAGCGATGCCGAGCTTGCCGTCATGGAAGTGCTTTGGGAAGAAGCGCCGCTGGCCGCCAAGCAGATAGCGGGCAAACTATCGGATAGCCGCGGCTGGACGCTCACCACTGTGAAAACATTATTGTCGCGCCTCGCGGCCAAGGCCGCTGTCTCGCATGCGCAGGATGGTCGGCAGTTTCTCTACACACCTGCGGTTGAGCGCGAAGACTATGTGACCGGCGAATCGCGGCGTCTGGTCGACCGGCTGTTTGGGGGCAAATTCATGCCATTGGTGGCGCATCTCGCCGAGAAGGAAAAATTGAGCGATAATGAAATTGCCGAAATCGAACGGCTTTTGGAGGAGATGAAGTCATGAATCAGTGGCTGATAGATACGCTCTTGATGATCACATTGTTGATGATGATCGTCCTTGTGCTGCGCCGTCCGGTGGCGCGTTTACTGGGTCCATCGGTGGCCTATTGGTTCTGGCTGCTACCCGCCGCGCGATTGTTTATGCCGTCGCTGGAAAAAGCCGTCGCCGCGCCCGAAAGCAGTGCCGCGCCGCTACAGGCCGTGATTGACAGCGCCCCGGCGCTGCTCGGCGCACAAAGTGCTGTGATGGCCGCGCCCGCCGCGTCTGCGATCAATTGGCTGGTAGTTGGGTTGACCGTCTGGCTGGGCGGAGCAGCGATGCTCTTTGTCATTCAGATGATCCGCTATAGCGATATGCGCGATGAACTGCTCGCCAATGCCGAAGATTTGGGCGCAGTAGAGGGCATAAGCCTGATCTCTTCGGACCGCGTTACTGGGCCGCTCGCATTCGGGCTGCTGCACCGTTTCATCGTGGTGCCGGAAAATTTCGCAGCGCATTTCAGCAAAGAGGAATCCGCGCTCGCGATCGAGCATGAATTGTCGCACCACAAAAGCGGCGATCTGTTTGTCAACCTGCTGGCCTTCGCCATATTATGTCTCAATTGGTTCAATCCGGTTGCGTGGATGGCGTGGCATGCTTTCCGTTTTGATCAGGAAGCCGCCTGCGACGCGCGAGTTCTGGCCGGCAAGGATGCCGATATGCGGCAGACCTACGGCCGCACGCTGGCCCGCGCCGCGCAAGATGACCTGCCAGCATTTGCAACCGCGTTCAACTCGCCAAAGACAATCATCGAACGCTTGAGGAGATTGACCATGAATAACGACAATAGCCGCCGCCGCATTACGGGCAGGCTGGGCATATTGGCGGCGATTGGGTTCGCCTTGCCATTGACAGCGACGATAGTCCCGGTTTGGGCGCATGACCCTGATGATACAGCCGCCGCCACATCGCCGGAAAAAACGGAAATTCGCAAGGAAATCCGCGTCTATAAAATCAGCGGTGATAAGGACGTAACGCTCGAGACAATCGATGTTGTTGGTGACGACCTGATCACCCGTAAAATTGAAAAGGATGGCAAGACCATCATTGTCAAATCCAACAGGGAGATCAATGATCGCGAACTTGAAAAAATAATCAAGGATGCGGACGAGATGCGCATCAAGGCAGGCGAATCGGCCGATCAGGCGCGCAAAATCCGCATCGAGATTGAAAAAATAGAAGATGGCGCCGAAGGCGTAACGCAGAAGATATATATCCGAACCAAGCGTAAAGCGCATGATGGTGACAATGATGGCAATAGCGGCGCTTTTTTGATCATGCCGCCGATGCCACCAATGCCGTCGATGCCTTCGCAGTCTCCGGTGCATCCGAAGGGTTTCGCGCGGATAGCCGATATATTGCCGGTTATCGAGATTGCCGAGATTAAGGGTCAGTGCAGCGGCGGCAAGCACCGGCATATCAGCACCTCTATTAGCAACAATAATGGCCAGCATAGCGCGTCGATCCGGGTCGCCATATGCGGCAGGCAAAATGCTGGGCAGGCACGAATAGAAGCGCTGCAAAGCCTGCGAGACGCCCGTGACGGGTTGCGCAGCGATAGCGGTATGCCCAAGAAAATCCGCGCCAAGGTTCTCAGGAAGCTGGAAGCCAATATCCGCAAGCTGGAAGCCGATGCTCGCTCTGCATCCAAAACCGTTTGATATAAGTTAGCCATACATCCGGTTTTTTCTTAGCTCCCCAGTTATGAATTTCCGGATGGAAGGGGCAGGCGGCATCTGAACAGGTCAAGAAAGGCCTGGGCAGAATGCCCTCTGCCCCTTTTGCTTTGCGCAGCTTTGCCCCATATAGGCATCATGAACGACAAGGATTGGCCCGACAGTATCCGCGCAGGCGAGACCGAGCAGCATGAGCCGCTGGTGCGCCGCGTGCTTGCGCCCAACCCCTCACCTTACACCTATACCGGCACGCAAACATGGCTGGTGGGCGCAGGCAGCGAGATTGCCGTGATTGATCCAGGGCCAGCCGGTAGCGGCAAGAGCATCGGTGATCCTGTTTCCGGCCCTGCCTCTGGCCCGAAAGATGCCTATGGTGAAGGCCATGTCGAGGCGATATTGCGCGCGGTGGGCGATGCGAAGATCACCGCCATCATCTGTACCCACACTCACCGCGACCATAGCCCCGCCGCCGCGCCGCTGGCCGCTGCAACCGGAGCGGCTATCATTGGCTGCGCGCCGCTGGTGATCGCTGATCAAGGTCCACGCGCGGATAGCGCCTTCGATCCCGACTATGCGCCCGACCAGATATTGACCGATGGCGACGAGCTATCCGGCGACGGCTGGACATTGCAGGCGGTGACGACGCCAGGGCATACATCGAACCATATTTGCTATGCACTGAAAGAGAGCGCCGCGCTGTTCACCGGCGATCATGTGATGAAATGGTCGACCAGCGTCGTCAGCCCGCCCGATGGCAACATGGCCGCCTATATGGCGTCTCTGCAAAAGCTGTATGATCGCGAGGATCGGATTTATTATCCCGCGCACGGCCCGGCGGTCGAAAAGCCGCGTCAGCTCGTGCGCGGCATGATTGGCCATCGGCGGCAAAGGGAACGGCAAATATTGACGTTGCTGGAGGCAGGCGAGCAGGCTATTCCGGCGATGGTGAAGGTGATGTACAAAGGCCTCGACCCTAGGCTGCATGGTGCCGCAGGTCGGTCGGTGCTGGCGCATCTGTTGGATCTTGAGAATCGCGGCGCTGTGACACATGACGGGGAAATATGGAAAAAAGCAGACTGATAAATTATTCGTTGGTGGCGTTGGCGCTATTGCTCGGGCTGGTCTTTGCCGTGGGCATGGCGATGCGTAGCTTTGGCTCCTTCGGCCCGCCTGCGCCGCAGAGCGTTGCGAGCGCAGCGCTACAAAGCGTGAAGGAACAAAAGCGCCTGTCGGCCTTCACCGCCAATTATGTGACAGCGGTGACCAGCAAGCAGCAACGCTTTGGCCTGTCAGCAAGAAAGACGCTGATCCTCGAAGGGTTGGTGCGGTATGAAATTGATCTTGATGAATTGAAGGCCGATGATGTCCGTTGGAGCCCGCGCAGCAACAGCCTGCTTGTCCGGCTACCCGCGATCAAGCTGACCGGCCCGCAGATTGATATGACAAAAATCCGCGAATATGATGATGGCGGATTGCTCCGCATGATCACCAATGCCGACGATGTGCTCGACGCTGCCAACCGGGAAAAAGGTCAGGCCGAATTGCTGCTACAGGCGCAATCAAAATTGCCGATGAAGCTGGCGCGTGATGCGCACCGCCGGGCAATACAGCAGCTATTTGAAGTGCCGCTGCGCGCCGTCGATTTAAGCGCGCGCGTCGAGGCATTCTACGGTGATGAGCAAGAGAGCGAGGCTTTCAGTAGCTGGAATGAAGCAAAGCCACTGAAGAAACCGGGCGCAGCAGCGCATTGACAGGCGCTATCGGGAAAATTTGAATGGTTTTTTTGGAGTTGATAGCATGACAAAAAACGACCAAAATCTGCTTGGTTGAACAGGCCGATGTTCACCCGCATAATAGCCATAGTCGCAGCGACGCTGCTTTGCGGATGCAGCGGGCTGGCGACAAGCACAGGCGATGCCGCGCCTACTCCCTTCTCGCTGCCTGCCGCGCATAGCAACAATGCTGTCGCTATTGCCCAAGGAACAAACGGGCCGACATTATTCAGCTTTAACGGCCTGCGCGGCGGCAAGAGCCATGCCGACATTAGCAACGCCGCCTTCGCCTGCGCAATCATGGCGCGCCGCTGCGATGCGATAGACGATGTGCCTGTGCCGCAAGGGCGATTGGCCAGCGTCGCGGTCACGCTGGGCCTCCATATCTATGTCATTGGCGGCTATAGCGTTGCGAAGGATGGCAGCGAGATATCCGAGCCGGAGATGCACCGTCTTGATCCGCTGACCGGCGATTACGAGCGCATGGCCGATATGCCGGTGCCCGTGGATGATGCTGTCGCCGTCGCCTACAAGGATCGCTATATCTACCTGATCTCCGGCTGGCATGACAAAGGCAACGTCGTTCTTGTGCAGCTCTATGATAGCAAAAATGATAGCTGGAGCCGCGCAAGTGATTTTCTCGGGCCGGCTGTATTTGGCCATGCTGGCGGGATAATAGGCGGCAGCATATTGATTGCCGATGGCGTGAAGATACTGCCAGAGATCGAGGGCGCGGCGCGCTTTGTTCCCTCAAACGACGTCTGGCGCGGGGATATTGATCCTGCAAATCCGGCCCGCATAGTCTGGCGCAAAGTAAAGCCGCATCCCGGCGCACCGCTTTACCGGATGGCGGCGGCGGGCAGTGCCTCGCGCGGTCAGGTGATCTTTGCGGGCGGCAGCGACAATCCGTATAATTTTGACGGTATCGGTTATGACGGCACGCCGTCTGCGCCTTCGCCTGCAATATTCGGCTATGATTTCGCCTCGGATAGCTGGCGGGCCTACGCAGCCATGCCAACCGCCTCGATGGATCATCGCGGCTTGTTGTTATCTGGCGACAAGGCCTATATCGTGGGCGGAATGGATGGCGAGCGGTCAGTGATTGCCGATATCGCCAAATTCACGCTCACGCCGGTAACGGCGAATGAGAAGGCCAAGAATAAGGATTGATTGCTCCCATGAACGCACCGACACTCCCCACCGGCGGCGATTTGCTCGACGAAATCCAGCGGCTGAAAAAAGAGCGCAATGCGATTATCCTCGCCCATTATTACCAGAAACCGGAGATACAGGATCTGGCGGATTTTGTTGGTGATAGTCTGGAGCTTAGCCGCAAGGCCGCCGATACCGACGCCGATGTGATCGCCTTTTGCGGGGTAAAATTCATGGCCGAAACCGCGAAAATTCTCTCACCCGAAAAAACCGTGATCCTGCCCGATATGAAGGCCGGATGCAGCCTTGAAGATTCCTGCCCGCCGGGAAAATTCAAAGCCTTCCGAGAGGCGAACCCCGATCATATTGCGCTGACATATATTAACTGCTCCGCCGAAGTGAAGGCGCTTAGCGACATCATCGTAACCAGCTCCAGCGCCGAAACGATCATCGCGCAAATCCCTGAAGATCAGAAGATTATCTTCGGCCCTGACCGGCATCTGGGCGGTTATATGGCGCGCAAATTTGGCCGCGACATGCTGCTATGGCCCGGCGTGTGCATCGTCCATGAGGCGTTTAGCGAGACCGAATTGCTCAAGCTGAAGGCGCAGCATCCCGGCGCGCCCGTCGCCGCGCATCCCGAATGCCCGCCGCATATTATCGATCATGCCGATATGGTTGGCAGTACCAGCGCGATCCTGAAATTTGCGAAAACCACCGAGCACCAAACTGTCATCATCGCCACCGAACCGCATATCATCCACCAGATGGAAAAGGCGGTTCCCGAAAAGACCTTCATCGGCGCGCCCGGCGCAGATGGCAACTGCGCGTGCAACATCTGCCCCTACATGGCGCTCAATACGCTGGAGAAGCTCTATACGGCGTTGCGCGATTTATCGCCGCAGATTGAGATGGATGAGGAAGTGCGGCTGGGCGCGAAGAAGAGTTTGGATCGGATGCTGGAGATGGCGAGCACTACGGTGGGTAAGGGCGATTTGGGGGCGCGGTGAGTTGACAAATGAGAGGGCATTCCTATTTCTATTTTTTCTAATCTTCTTTTGTACCGGTACGACCGAAATCGTAGCGTCAACCGGGACTCCAATGCAGTTTCGGCTTGAAGAGGATACCGAAGCCAATCGGTTTAAGCGGATTATTTCCCGTGGAGGTAGTCACAGAATTTATGCATCAGGTGAAATTGAAGAATCATCAGCAGACGAGCTTCGCAAGCTCGTTAGTGCTAATAACGTCGAACATGCACGAGTTTATTTTGACTCTCCCGGCGGCTCGTTGATTGGAGGCCTGAAATTAGGGGAAACAATACGAGAGTTGGGTTTTGATACAGATATCCGATCCATTGACTACGAATATGAGAAAGGGCCAGTTGCGATATGTGCAAGTGCTTGTTCTTATGCATTTGCTGGCGGGGTGAACCGTTTCTTCGATGAAGGACCGGGGCGGTTGGGACTGCACCAGTTTTATGGTTCTGACAGCAATATCGGTGACGTTGGGCTGACTCAAAGGATTAGTGGGACCATCGTGAGTTATCTTGACCGAATGGGCGTTAATGCCAAATCCTTTTCGATTGCTAGTTTGACAGACAAATCCGAAATGACTTGGCTCACTGCATCGCAGGCGATTTCGATAGGGCTTGCAAACAATGGCGTCGAACCTACTACCTCGGAAATCAAGCTGACTGAAGGTCACCCCTATCTTAAGCTGGAGCAGCATTACGACACGTTTACTGCTCGTGTTCTGATCTTCCACTACGACGGTGAATTTAGCGTGATGGCAGGAATCGTAACCAATGAAGAAACTGCTGCCGAGCAAGTTGGTTATTTCAATATGAACTACCTGGAGTTTGATCAATCGGAATATGAGCGGATGAAAATGCCGGAAGGGCTGGAAGTGCAAGGGAGTGTTATTTGGATGTCGAGAGAGATGAGTTCCGACGGTTTGGCTATGCTAATGACGTCCGATATGTTGGGGATGTGGATGGAAGCTGGCGGTGCAATGAGATGGGGTGGGTATATTGATTTGAAGCCCGTTCGAAATGACATCAAAAATTTCGTCGGTAACTTTGGGTCTTGAGAATATTTAGATAACCTTCACACTACGCTGCTTCGGTCTCGACACCTGAGATGCCAGCCTGCGCTGGCGTGACGGAGCGAGGGTTGATGGAAAATGCGCTCATCACCCCAACCCGTCGCCCCGGCTGCCTGTCTGCAGCAGTCGCTCAGGATAAACTGCATTAAAGATGCAGGCCGGGGTCTCTGGCAGCAGCGCGCGACCCATCTTTTCTCAAACCACCCCGCCCGGTAAAATAACACTGTCCTACAGGTGACTTTCTGGTCTAGCCTTGCAGGCATGTTTACGCCTTATATACAGCTACAGAAATCTCATCCGGCAGACGTAGCGATGCCCATCATTCCGCGCGCGCGCATATGCGCGCACGTTAGGGCGGCAATTTCGGCAACTTTGGAATAGAAATTCATGACCTTCACCCTCGATCATTTCGACCTCGACGCCTTCGTCGCATCCACGCTCGCCGAAGACCTTGGCCCGACTTGCCGCGATGTCACTTCGGAAAGTGTCATCCCCGAAGATGCGATGTTTACCGGCGTGATGGACGCGCGGCATGAAACTGTGATCGCGGGGCTGCCAATTGCCGAAGCTTTTTTCCGGCATCTTGATGCTGGCGTGGAGATTGATATTCTAGCGGGTGAAGGCGATGTTGTGCCTGCGGGCGCGGATATTATGCGTTTGAAGGGCAAGGGCCGCGCGATGCTGACCGCCGAACGCAGCGCGCTCAACACTGTGCAGCATCTGTCGGGCATCGCCACCATGACGCGCAGCTATGTCGATGCGATGGCGGGCGCGGATTGCATTTTGCTTGATACCCGCAAGACAATCCCCGGCCTGCGCGCGCTCGAAAAATATGCGACGCGGATGGGCGGTGCGCAAAATCACCGCATGGGGTTGTGGGATGCGGCGATGATAAAGGATAATCATGTCGCGGTAGCGGGCGGCGTGGGCGAAGCGGTAAAACGCGCGGCAGGTGCGGGTATCGAGAAGATCATCCTAGAGGTTGACCGGATAGACCAGATCGAACCGGGGCTGGCCGCAGGGGCAACGCATTTGCTGCTCGATAATATGGAGCCGGATATGCTGCGTGAGGCGGTGGCGCTCGTAGATGGCCGCGCGCTGACCGAGGCATCGGGCGGCGTGACGCTCGAAACCATCCGCGCCAAGGCCGAAACGGGCGTTGATTTTGTTAGCGTTGGGCGGCTCACGCAAAGCGCGCCTGCTGCCGATATTGGTTTAGATTTTGAGCAGGTTTGATCCTCATTCTCCCCTCTCCTTTAGGGGAGGGGCCGGGGGTGGCGCCTCGCAGGCTAACGAAACGCTTGCGGATAAGCCCCACCCCAACCCCTCTCCTAAAGGAGAGGGGCTATGGAAGCGCGTTTTCGCACCGCTGCTGTGTGCGGCAATTGCATCCTCCGCGCACCAACCCGTATCCGCCCAAGCATGGCAATGCCGCGCTCCTGCCAATCTGTCGCGCCCGCAAATTGAACTTGCAAAGCCGGGCCAAATCCGCCGCACCGCCGTTGACGGCTATGTGCTCGCGCTCAGCTGGAGCCGCGAATATTGTAAACGCCAAGGCGCGCGCGCCAGATCATCGCTGCAATGCAATGGCAAGATCGGTGATTTCGGATTCATCCTGCACGGGCTTTGGCCCGAAGCAAGGGGCCCGAATTATCCGCAATATTGCCGCCGCGCTTCTGTGCTTCCGCGTAAAGTGATCGCGCGCAATATCTGCATGACGCCCGATGTGCAGCTGCTCCAGCATGAATGGGCCAAGCACGGAACATGCATGGCGCGCAAACCGGAAACCTATTTTGGCGCGGCGCGGCTGATGTTCGGGGCGATCGAGTTTCCCGATATGGACCGGCTCTCGCGGCAATATAAGAAAGGCCCGCCGGTGACTGCTGCCGGGCTGGCGCGTGCCTTTGCAGATATCAATGAAGGCCTGCCGGCAAACGCGATCCGTGTGAAGACAAACCGGCGCGGCTGGCTGGAAGAAATGCGTGTATGCCTTGGCAAGAATTTCCGCCCGCGCCGCTGCCCTGCATTTGTCCGCGGTGCGCCCGCGAAGGCCGTGGTCAAAATCTGGCGCGGCGGTTAAACGTCGATCACCCGGCTACCGGGATGATGTTTGTCGAGATGCCTTTTGATGATCCGCAGATTTTTGGTGTTGGACCGCCAGAGAAAGTCAAATGCGTCGCCAGCGATCGGCACAAAGCCGATCAGCGTATCAATGCCGACATTAGCCGCCATCCGGGTTAGCTGCCATTTCGACATGCCCAGATTTCGGGCTTCCCAGACCATGTAAGCTCCCATCGCGGCAGTTATGATATCTCCAAGAACGGGAATGAGGCCGACAATCGAATCAAGACCCACCGGTATTTTCGTGCCAGGTATGTGAAAAGCGCGCTCAAGAACGAGTTCCAGTGCCTCGACGCGTTGCCGCACCGCCGCCGGGTCGCTGCCCATACCGGGCATCTGCTTGGCCAATTCGTGAAACTGGTCTTGCGAAATTGGCATAGAAAGGAACTCCTTGTGCCGCTTGGGTCACCTCTTAAGTGGTGTCGCGGCCCAGATATTGCAAGTAATGCCATCCGCGCGGGCTGGGCAAATAGCCCAGCAATCCCTCGCGGTAGGCCGTCCAGCGCAACGGGTTGGCGATTGGAATGAAATTGCGCTTCTTTTGCAAAAGCGTCTCGGCTTCGCCAAATAGCTTGCTGCGCTCGGCGGACGAAAATGCCGCCCGCCCGTCTGTGACAAGCGCATCTGCATCCTTGTCGCAAATCACCGTGCGCTTGCATGACAGCTGATCAAGATACCAAGCGGCGCTGCTGGAGTCGGCCAGCTGGTCGATCAGGCGAAAGTCGGCATCGGCATCAATCGCCACCTTTTTTACCTCAAGACCGATCGCCGTAAGGTCGGCGCGCAGCCAAGCGAAAAGGATGCGGTGGCCTGGCCCCGCTGGCATCGCGATGCGCAACGGTCTGATGGTGCCATTGCCGGCTTTCCACCCTGAAATGATCGCGCGGGCGCGGGTTTTTCGTTCTGCCATGTTGAGGCTTGCCCAACCGGGGCGCGGAACATTACCGCGATCCTGAATATTCTCTTGGACAAGGCTGATCCGTTCGCGCCAATTCGCGCCTTCAAAGGCGGTGAGCATCCTCGGCCGGTCGATGCCCATGGCGATGGCTTCGCGGTTGGTTGGTTCGGACAGGAAGGGGCCGGCTTCGACAAGCAGCAAACCAAACTGCCCCAGACTACTGCCATAGTCGATGGCGGCGTCCTGCAAATCTGCGGCATACAGTAGAGGTAGCTGCGCAAGACGCCCGCCGGTTACGATGTCGCTGTCGCCCGATCTAAGCCGGGCGAGCGCCGTTCCGGCCCCGTTATGATATAGGTAGAGCCGTTTTTCGGAGAGGATTATTTCATCAATGCTTTCTTCCTCGCGAAGCCTTAGCATCATTGAGGAACCCTGCGAGCGCGCCATCATCGGGCCGCTGCCATTGTCTTTATGGACAATGCCAAATTCGGGCTGCGCAAGAAACTCAAGCAGGTTAGGCATAGGTGCGTGCAGGCGGAACTGGATCACCCGTCCGGTCATCCGCTCAACCCGGATGATGTTATCCAGCCCGCTGCCAAAACGCCGCTTGCGCATTTCGGCGATCTGCGAGTTTAGCTGCTTCGCTACGTCGCTTGCCTCAACCTCTATCCCGTTGTTCCAACGCGCCTTTTGTAGGCGGAAAATATAGGATAGCCCGTCCTCGGCAACCATCCAGCGAGAGGCTAGTGCTGGAACCACACGTCCTTGCGGATCAAAGGAGACAAGGCCCCGCGCGGTTGCCGCGCGCAAATAGGCTGATTGCATATTGAGCGGCAGCTTACCGACATTATAGCCCTCGTCAGCGCTAACGATATCGACCCGCAGTCGGCTGTTATCAACGCCGCCAGAGCAGGCCGCGAGCAGCAAGGCCAATATGGTCAGGAATAGGAAGCGCGTTGTCATTTAGCTACCTTATGCAAAAAACGGCTGGGATGCACATTAGAAATATTATCCGACCAGCCGCGTATATCAGGCTGTACAAGGCTACGCGAGACATAGAAATAAAGCGGCAATATCGGCATGTCGGCGATCAGCATCATTTCGGCGGCGCGTATTTTCATCCGTCGCTTCGCCGGGTCTGGTTCGGAAAGCGCATTGTCCAGCGCGGCATCATAGGCGGGATTGGCATAGCCCGAATAATTTTGCGGCCCGGCGTCGCTGCGGTGAACGCCCAAGAAATTTTCCGGCGCGGGCAGGTCAGCAATCCAGCCCGAACGTGCCAGATCAAAGTCGCCCCGGCGAAGCGCATCAAAATGTAGGCTCGCCTCACTGTTGAGCAGCTTTGCATCGACCCCGATATCACGCCACATGGTTGCCATTGCAACAGCAGCGCGGCGATGTTCGGACGAACTGTTAAAACGGACATCAAAGGTTAGCGGTTTCTTTTTGCCATAACCTGCCTTGGCAAGCAGCCTGCGCGCGGCGGCAAGGCGTCTTTCGCGCGCCCAGTCAGCCCATTCGGGTTTTGCGCTATCACCCCCCGAAAGGCCAGGCGGGAGCAGCCCCCAGGCAGGTTCATTGCCCGCAGCGATCATGTCTTTGGCGATCCATTCACGGTCCACCGCCATTGCCAGCGCAAGGCGCACGTTCCTGTTGTCGAAGGGCGCGCGGCGCGTATTGAACGCGAAATAATAGCTGCCCAGATAATCATGCACATGCAGCAGCTTAGCGTGATTTTCGCGGAGCCAGCCCAGACGGCTGGCCGGAAAATTACTGCTAACGTCAGCGCCGCGCGCGAGCATAAGCCGCATCGCGCTTTGCGGATTTTCCATCGCCCGCCAGATGATTTTCGCGGTAGCAGGTTTACCGCCATGCCAGCGCGGATTGGCCTCAAGAGTGATCGCCTGCGCTAGTTTCCAACCCGTCAACCGGTATGGCCCGCTGGTCACGAGCGGACGCTCGGCAGTCCAGCCATCGCCTGTCGCTTCGATGCGGTGGAAGGGCAGCGCTGCCATGGCCGGATGCGCGAGCAAGGCGGGCAATTGCGGGAATGGCTGCGTAAGATGCAATATCACAGTGCGCGCACCGGGCGTTTCAATTTTCTCAATGATTGCAAAGAGCGCGGCATGCGGCGAAGCTGTCTTTGCATCGCGGATACGCGCCAGCGCCTTGGCGAATATTGCCGCTGTAATTGGTTCGCCATCGGAGAATGCAAGCCCGCCGCGCAATTGGAATGTCCACCTTCGGCCATCGCTGCTAACCTGCCACGCCTCTGCCAGCCCCGCTTCGGCCTCTCCCTTCCTGTTGAAGCGCATCAGCCCTTCAAACTGGTCGGCGGCTATGCGGATAGAGGCCAGATCAGAAACGACCTGCGGATCAAGCCCGCGCGCATCGGCATCGGCAAGGCGAATGACAGCGCCCCGGCCGCTAGGAAGTTCTGAAGTTTCGCCGCCGGGTTTGCAGGCGAAAAGCAGCAGGCTTGCTAGCAGAATCACCCACCGCAGACCAAGCATCCACTTACCGTTAGCCACTGTAAAAAGCCAATTTATATCCAACTATGCCTGCGTTCTGGTTCGATTGCTATTGGCGCAACTCTGCGCATAATTGCACATAAATTACAACCGGGCAAAAGCACTCGATGGCAGGCAAGTGATATTACAGCGAGGCTGACAGCTATGCCGGCTTCATACCCATCGCGTCAGCTTGTCCGTGGATTGGGCACTTTGCTGTAGGTATCGGGACAACGTGCCTGCGAAATAGAAAGCCCCGTCTGGCCAAACCCAGCGCGCTCGCCTAAAGACCCGCCATGCATTTCCTTGACCAAGCTAAGATTTTCATTCGCTCCGGTGCGGGCGGGCCGGGAGCGGTGTCGTTCCGGCGGGAGAAATATATCCAATATGGCGGCCCCGATGGCGGTAATGGCGGCAAAGGCGGAGACATTATTTTTGAAGCCGTGGCGGGCCTCAATACGCTGATCGACTTTCGCTATTCGCAGCATTTTAAGGCTCCGCGCGGCGTGCCGGGGTCGGGGCGCGACCGTACCGGCGCGGCTGGCGAAAATATGGTGGTAAAGCTTCCCATCGGCACGCAGATACTTTCTGACGATGAAGACCGGACATTGATGGCCGACCTGACAGAAGTCGGCCAGCGCATCACCTTTCTGCGCGGCGGCGATGGCGGGCGCGGCAATGCCAGTTTCAAAAGCAGCACAAACCGCGCCCCGCGTCAGCATGGCCCGGGCGACCCATCGGAGGAAATGTCGGTCTGGCTGCGGCTGAAATTGCTGGCGGACGCTGGATTGGTGGGCCTCCCCAATGCCGGTAAATCGACGCTCATCAACATGGTGACCAATACCAAGGCGAAGGTCGGCGCCTATCCCTTTACGACAACGCGGCCGCAATTGGGCGTGGTCAGCCACAAGGGCCGCGAATTTGTGCTCGCCGATATCCCCGGGCTTATTGCCGGAGCCGCGGATGGCGCAGGAATTGGCGATCGCTTCCTTGGTCATATCGAACGCTGCCGGATCCTCATCCATTTGGTCGATGCGGCCGGTGATGATCCGGTTGAGGCGTGGCTCACAGTGCGGAGCGAGCTCGCTGAATATGGTGCCGGCCTTGAAGACAAGCCGCAGATATTGGCGTTGAACAAGGGCGATTTGCTGGACGACGAGCTGATGGCCGATGTTGCAGCGCAGCTTGTCGAAGCGGGCGCATCTGACATTTTGCCGATATCCGGTGCGAGCGGGGCCGGCGTCGAAGCCGTGCTCGACCGCATACTGGAAGTTATGCCAGAAAAAAGTAGCGTCGAACGTTCGCGCGGAGAGCATGACGGAGAGAAAGAGGCATGGTCACCCGTTTGAACTCAAACAGTTTCGTGCCCGGCAAATGCCCGCTGCTGGTCATCAAGGTCGGCTCGTCTTTGCTCGTTGACAGCGAAGGCAAGCTGCACCGCAAATGGCTTGAAACTTTGGTTGCAGATATTGCAGACCGGCATCAGGCGGGGCAGCGGATCATTATCGTGACATCGGGCGCAATTGCTTTGGGCGCGCGCAAACTTGGCCTGTCCAAAGGGGGGCGGGCTAGCCTTGCCGATGCGCAGGCCGCAGCATCGACTGGGCAGATCATGCTTTCGGGCGCATGGGCGGGCTTGCTCGATGCCAAGGGATTGGCGGCGGCGCAGATATTGGTGACGCTCGACGACCTTGAGGATCGGCGGCGCTACTTAAATATTGCAGCAACGCTCGATCGCTTGCTTAGCGCGGGCGCGGTGCCGGTTATCAATGAAAATGATAGCGTCGCGACAGAAGAAATACGTTTTGGCGATAATGACCGGCTGGCAGCACGCGTGGCGCAGGCGGCGGGCGCAAATGGCGTGATCCTGCTCTCCGATGTAGACGGGCTGTATGACCGCGATCCGGCGGACCCGGCGGCGGCAATCATACCTTACATTGCAAAGGTCGATGATGGCATTCGCGCGGTAGCGATGGCCGGTTCCGCCTCCGGCATGGGATCAGGCGGCATGCATTCGAAGCTAGATGCAGCACAGATTTCCAGTCTGGCGGGAATATTGCTGGCAATTATTTCGGGTAAGCATGACCATCCGTTGCAGCGCTTTGCAGGCGGCGGCCCCGGCACGGTTTTTGCGGCTGACGAAAGCAAGGGCGCGCGCAAAAACTGGCTTGGCGGCAGGCTCACCGCCAAGGGCCGCATTTTCGTTGATAAAGGCGCGGCCAGCGCGATGGCAAAGGGTGGCAGCCTGCTCCCCGCCGGCGCGATCACCGTAGAGGGCACGTTTGCCCGAGGCGATGTCGTGGATATTGTGCATGACGGAAAATGCGTCGCGCGCGGCCTTACCGAATATGGCGTCGATGATGCGCTGCTAATCTACGGCAAGCAGTCGGGCGACCTTGAAAAAATTCTGGGCACCGTGCCGCGCAATGTGCTGGTGCACCGCGACCAGCTAGTGATGCTATGAGAGCTTCCCGGACATGACACGGCCAGATGCGAAACGTATAGTCGCCATGACGGGGGGCACCGGCTTCGTCGGGGAAGCCACGATGGAGCGCTTGCTGGAGGCTGGCTGGACTATCCGTGCGCTCACTCGCCGGACGCAGGAAGCGCGCGGCGGTGTAACTTGGGTGTCTGGCGCGCTCGATAATACCGCGAGCCTTGCCGAACTTTGCGACGGCGCGGATGCCGTCATGCATATTGCCGGCGTTGTGAATGCGCCGGACAAGGATGGCTTTATTGCAGGCAACGTCGCTGGCACCGAAAATATGCTTGCCGCTGCCAAACAGGCCGGCGTGAAGCGCTTCCTCCATATCTCTTCGCTCGCGGCGCGCGAACCCCGGCTATCCGATTATGGGATGAGCAAGTCTCGCGCTGAAAAGCTTGTCGGGACCAGCATGCTTGACTGGACGATTGTCCGCCCGCCCGGAGTGTACGGTCCCGGCGACACAGAGATGCTCGACCTGTTCCGCCTGGCGCGGCGCGGCTTTGTTGTGCTGCCGCCGCGCGGGCGCGCGTCCTTCATCCATGTTGACGATCTCGCCCGGCTTCTGGCCGCTTTGCTGCCGCCCCATGAAGATGCCACGGCCCGGATATTCGAGGCCGATGACGGTAAGCCGCGGGGCTGGAGCCATAAAAGCTATGGCCGCGCCATCGGTTGGGCGATGGGCCGTCCGGTTACTGCAGTATCCGCGCCGAAAGCAATGCTTCTGGCTGCGGCCTTCGCTGATCGCCTTTTCCGCCGTAGCAAGGCAAAGTTGACCCCTGACCGCGCACGTTATCTCTCGCATCCCGACTGGGTCATTGATCGCAACCTCGCTCCGCCGCCCGCGCTTTGGCAACCAGAGATTGAGACGCGCAAAGGGCTGAAAGATACCGCGCGCTGGTATAAGGCGAATGGCTGGCTATGACATTCGGCCCGGCTTCGCCCTCTTGCCGCCATATTCACTTGCCAAGGGCGGCATCAAACGGGCATGTGCGCCCTTTATCTGACAGGAAGTATTATGACTGATCGCAGCGAGATGTTTGCAAAGCTGAGCGGCCTGATTGCGCCGTTTAACAAAAAGGGCGCTGAGTTGGCCGATGCCACAACCTTCGCAGGTGATCTTGAATGGGATAGCCTGACGGTGATGGATTTTGTCGCCGAGGTGGAGGATGAATTCGACATCATCATCACCATGAATATGCAGGCCGAGATCGAGAGTGTCGGGCAATTGGTTGATGCGGTGACGAAGCTGGTGGATTAGCTTTGACGGTATGAACGGATATCAACCTTCGTCATTCCCGCGCCAATAATTTCCGGGACGGTAATCCATTTCCTGCCATTGCAATAAAACGTGAACTCAGGAAATGGACTCCCGATTAAATCGGGAGTGACAAACAGTAGAGAGCAATATGACCGATCTTTTCTCCAAATTTGATCCGCTGATAAAGCAGCGCGAAGACCTGCTTTCGACAGGTGTGACTGATCCGTATAACCTCGTGATGGAAGAGGTGCTCTCGCCCACCGTGGCGATCTGCAATGGCAAGGAAACCATCCTGCTCGGCACGTATAATTATATGGGCATGACCTTCGATGATGATGTCATCGCGGCGGGCAAGGAAGCGCTGGAGAAATATGGATCTGGCACCACCGGCAGCCGCGTTCTCAATGGTACCTATCAAGGGCACAAGGAATGCGAAGAGGCGCTCAAGGAATTTTATGGCTTTGACCACGCGATGGTCTTTTCCACTGGCTATCAGGCCAATCTGGGGATCATCAGCGCACTGGCCGGTAAGGACGATTATGTCATCCTAGATATCGATAGCCACGCCTCGATCTATGACGGCTGCGCGATGGGCAATGCGGAGACTGTCGCCTTTCGCCACAACAATGTCGAGGCGCTTGAAAAGCGGCTGAAACGCCTGCCCGAAGACGCCGGTAAGCTGGTCGTGCTCGAAGGCGTCTATTCGATGCTCGGCGATCTGGCTCCGCTCAAGGAAATGGTGCGCGTGAGCAAAGAAAACGGCGCGATGATACTCGTTGATGAAGCGCATTCGATGGGCTTTATAGGCGAACATGGCCGCGGCGTGGTCGAGGACGCAGGCGTGATGGACGATGTCGATTTCATCATCGGGACATTCAGCAAAAGCGTCGGCACCGTCGGTGGCTTCTGCGTATCGAACCATCCTAAGTTTGAGATATTGCGGCTGGTTTCACGCCCCTATGTGTTCACCGCCAGCCTGCCCCCCAGCGTGGTTGCCACCGCCGCAACCAGCATCCGCAAGCTAATGCATGGCAGCAACAAACGCGCGCATTTGTGGGAAAATAGCAAGATACTGCATAAGGGGCTGATGCACCTCGGCTTCACCCTCGGCACCGATACGCCGCAGTCAGCCATCATCGCCGTCATCATGCCCGATCTTGAGCAAGGCGCGATGATGTGGGAAGCCTTGCTCAAAGAAGGCCTCTACGTAAACCTCGCCCGGCCTCCCGCCACGCCGGCGGGCATGACGCTGCTACGCTGTTCGCTCTGCGCCGAGCATTCGAGCGAGCAGGTGCAGGATATTCTTGGGCAGTTTGAAAGGGCCGGGAAGGCTGTGGGGATTATTTGATCGCCAGATGACCAAACATTTCACCCTAAGAGTTCTCTATATCTTTGGAATAGCGTTGTTAGCGAATTCTTGTTCGACTGAACAGAAACAATCGAAAAATCGGGAATTGATTGTCGAAACACATTCTCTGAAGCCTTATTCACAGGCCGAAACAGTTCGGCTTTTTATCAATGATCTACCGATGGACGTTAATGGCCTTGATGGAATGAGCAATCCCGACGGTCGCGAACTAACAAAGGAAGAGCGCCGCGTTTTCGAGGCTGCGATAAGCAAGAAAATCGTTATTCAACGACCAGAAAGTGACGGTGAGGTTGGATACGGCGCTGCCTGTTTCGTCCCCCACCATTTTTTCCGATATTATGACGGCAACGGCAACAATGTTGGGGAGATTGAAGTGTGCTTTTGTTGTGAAGATGCCAATTCAAACCCACAGCTCATCGACGCGGACAAAGACATGTGGGTAGAGTATGATGTTCCAGCAATAAAGCAGTTCGTGAAATCGCTAAATCTGCCCACGGATGTAAACTGTGATATGTGAGAAACTTGACGCAATCGGTTTCAGCTTTCTTATCTATCGGCCCGTTCGTCTTTTCAAAGCTAATGGCCATTGCCTACAATATTCTCCCCCATAGGGAGAGGAGACTTCACTCGAACACCCCTATATCCCAAAACAATCCAGATCATCTGCCATCGCGATCTCGCCGGTATAATTCTTGCCTATCGCCGCCATCACGGCGTCCTTGTCTTTTAGCGCGCGGAGCATGTGGTGGGTGAGGAGGAGGCGTTTGGGGGCTATTGCTGCTGCGGCCTCGCCAATTGAAAGACCATCACGGTGGAGCCCGCGCGGCTGTCCGCCCGCCATGCTGATGACATTATGCATCACCAATATGTCTGGTTTGCTCCCGGCTAGCACCTTCACAAAATCCTCGCTCATTGCGCTGTGATCGCCAGCAAAGACTATCACCTTGCCCTTGTAGCGCACTACAAAGGCGAGCGCGGGGGCGGGGCCGTGATGAACGGCAATCGCATCTATTTCGATATCTTCGTCACGGAAGACCTGTTGCAGGCCGCTCTTGCCGGTATCGATGGCGCGCGTTGTTAGCGGCGGCTTGCCTTCGCTGCCGTCACTGTAGCCCTTGAGATAGGGAAGCTCACCGGCACTGCCGATAATCCCATCGCGCAACTGCGCTGGCCCGGCGAAAAATTCATCGCCGCCGGGGCCAACCAGTTCGAGCGAACGGCTACGCCCAGCAAAACCGCCGCTGTTGAGCAATCCTGCCAATCCGCCAACATGATCACCATGCGCGTGGGTGAAGAGCAGCATATCGAGATCGTTGAAATCCGCCGCCGCCTCGCCATAGCGGGTGAAGAAGCCGGGGCCGAAGTCCACGAGCAGACGCCCTTTGCCGCCGATCCACAGCAGGTTGCTGGACCCGGCGCGTGCATCATCCGCAATCGGCCCGCCGGTGCCGAGCGTTTGCAGGGCGAATTCTTTGCTTGCGCACTGATTAAGCCGTCCGTTCTCGGCAATTCCGTTAGTGCAGGATGCTAGCAAGGCAAATACCGGTAATATCGCTTTCTTTGTCATACTATCTCTCCATCTTTTAGCTGACCCCAGTCCACTAACGCACCGCGCCTTTTACCAGCAGCTTGGGTAACATCACCGCCGCTCCGAAAATAGGCCAACGCCGTTGCCAGTCGCGTACCTTTAGCTCGACGCCCGAATGGCGGCTAACCTTCCAGGCAATATAGTCGATGCCGCCAGCGTAGGTGAATGTCGCCTTGGCCAATCGCGCGAGGGTGAGAATTTTGCCGCGCCGCCGCAGGGCTGGCCATCGCCGCCGCTCGCGCTTGACCCGGTTCTCTGGGTCTTCCTCCAGATAGATGCGGCCGCCGCGCATCACATTGGCAATTGCGGTATGATGCAGAGCGGCCCGGCCAAAGCTTTCATAGCGAGCAGGATCGAAGCTGATAACCGAAGCAGCCCGCCCGCCCCGTTCTGCCCGCAATTCCGCGCCATAGGTGAGCGCAAAGCCGGTTTGCCAAAGATCGGCGAGCGGCACATCGCGCTCTACATGCGCTAGCGCGCCGTTGAGCAAAGTCGGCGCCGCGCCAGCTATCGCCAGCACCGCCATCTGCCGCGCATCGTCGTCCGCTTTCCACACAAGCCGTGTAGGCTGCGCAAAACGCGCCCAAACCGAAACCGCAGATGCGCGGGGGCGGTTAAGCGCATGAAAATCTTCTTCGCTCAAAACTGCGACCTTGGCCATCAGGCCTTCATGCTGGAAAGGAAAAACATTGGGAGGAAGCCGCCTGTTCCATTTTGCCATCCATGGCTTGTCATAGGCTGCGTCATAGTTGGAGACGATCAGGTAGAAATCGAGCATCTCGCCCTCAAGCCGCTCACTGCGCAGGCAGGAGCCGTAGAAGAGTACCGCGCGGGCGCAATCGGGATAGGCGGCAGCAATATGTGCTGCGAAACCGGCCACCTCTGGTTTGACCGGCCCAGCCAGTTCCTTGGCGACAAGGTGTTGCAGCGAAAGCATAGATGTGACCTATCGCGGTTTTGGCGATTTGTGAACTAGGACTATCAGGCAGCAAGGCGAATGAAAGGCACTGGTGCAGTTGAGCGCAGCACGATAGGCTGCTCGTCTGTGGCTTCAAAGACTTCGCCATCGAGAACCACGCTGCTGCGGGCGCTTTCGATACGGATCATATCGCCTTGCTCGACATGGATGCCCTGCACATGGTCACGGCCCAGCCGGCCGATGACGGCATTCCATGAAGCGCGTAGCATCGGCCATAAGCGTTGATCGATCGCCAAAAATTTCAACCGGCCTCGTTCGGAATCGGCGGTCTTGCCCATGAGCAGCAGCTTTTCCAAGGTTGTCACGATCAGCACCGAATATCTACCGTGCAAATCGCCGTTGCGGATCAGCGAAACGCGAACCGGCTCGCTTCTTCGCGGCAAGAAACTTGCACGTGAGTTGATGGCACCCCCGAGGAGAACAGCTATTGCAGCGATGAAATGGCTAAATCCGTTGGGCAGGCCAAGCGGATAGATTTTGTGGCGGCAATAGAGGATGGTTTCGGCAAGCCCTGCGCCGCCCAGAAACATACCCAGCACCGGGCGCGCATCCTTGCTGCCATCGCTAAGCGCGATGAGCTCGCGGTCGACGAGATGGTCTTTCAGATCACCCTTGGAAACCTCAACAATCCTGCGCAACGCATCGATCGGATTGCCTCCCGAGCCTAAATCCATCGCGATCAGATTCGTCTTGCCGTTTGGCAGCACCGCAACCGGCGGCGGAGCGCCATCAAAATGGCCGCCATGATACAGCTCGGTTAGCGCCGCCTGCACGGTGCCGTCACCGCCGTTGATGACCAGCACTTTTGGCTTAACCCGTGCGATCATTTCCAGCGCGCGGGCGATCTGCCCCATTTCCTCAACTTCATAGTGAAAGATATCGGGATTGCGCGCACAATAGCACCGCACCTTGGGCAAAAGTGATTTATTGCCTGTCGAATGCGGATTGGAAAGGAGCGCTACGAGTGCCAAATATTGTCCAGACGGTTACATATATTTCATATTGATGGTGATGCGGGTGACGCCAGCGCCAGCGTAGAAGGACACCTTCTTCACCGATGGCTTGCCAAGGTTCAGGATATTAATGCTGGGATTGCGCGACATGCCGCCGCCATCCTTGGTGATGTCAGTCCGGCCATTGCCATTGCGGTCATGGCGAATCGCGACGCCGTAACTACCAGCCCTTGGAACCGGCACACAAAAACGCATGGTTCCTCTTGATGCGCGGGTTTCGATACGGTTGAGCCAGCGCCCCTTTTTGAGCCAATCGGCCCTGACCGCACGGTAGCTCTGCAACCGCATTTTGCCGGACGACGACCTGATTCCGCGTACGGTGACAAGAACAGCAGGGCCCTTGCCCGCCGAACAGCGCGATAGATTATTACTAATACTGGATCCTGCGACCGCGCCGCTGCCGGTGACAAGCCCGGTGACAAGCATGGCGGTAGCAGCGATTGGGAGAAGTGCGTTTTTCATTTTATCATACTCCATGAGACAAATATGCAGATACAAACCAAAAAAGCTTGCATCAGGGATATTGCCCCTGAACCTAAACTGCCTTATCGCAGTGATTTGCGGCCAAAATAGGGTGATAGGGCGACAAAGGTTTGAAATTTCTAAACGCCACGGACCGTTATATCGCCCGGCTCATCTTCCTGCCGATGATGGGGACGCTGGCGATTGCCGCAATGCTGCTGCTGCTGGAAAAGATGCTGCGGCTATTTGATTTTGTTGCCGCAGAGGGTGGGCCGGTTAGCATTGTATGGCGGATGCTTGCCAACCTTATGCCCGAATATCTTTCATTGGGCATCCCAATCGGCCTGTTATTGGGGATTTTGCTGGCTTTCCGGCGGCTGGCGCTCTCATCCGAACTTGATATCTACCGCGCGGTCGGGAAGAGCTATTGGCGGCTATTACGCGTGCCTTATCTGTTCACATTTGTGCTGGCGGTCGTCAATCTTGCCATTGTCGGGTTTGTTCAGCCCTATTCGCGCTACCTGTACGAGGAGTTGCGCTTTGACCTGCGTTCCGGCGCGCTGGGGGCATCGATAAAGATTGGCGAATTTAACAATCTGGGCAAGAATTTGACGATTCGGATTGATAAGAGCCGGAATGAAGGCAAAAATCTGTCGGGCCTGTTTATTTACGGCGAATCGAAGAGCAAAACTTCGATTGCCGTCACGGCCGAGCGCGGGACATTCCTTAGAACCGATGATCCCGACACGATCATATTGCGGCTGAAAAGTGGCACGCTTGTCCATGATTCGCCGAAATACAATAATCCGCGCGTTTTGAGCTTCACCAATCATGATGTGCCGATTCCCTTGCCGAAGATCGAGGCATTCCGGGGTCGGGGGGGCAAGAACCGGGAATATACCATCCCCGAATTGCTACGCATCAGCGCGGACTCGTCTGAACCGGTGGAGCTTCGCAACCGAGCGGAGGCCAATTTCCATTTCCGGCTGGTCGAAGTGCTGATGATGCTGTTGCTGCCGCTGTTGGCGCTGGCGCTTGCAATACCTCCGAAAAGATCGACATCGGCGCTTGGGGTATTTCTGTCGATCGTGATGGTGGTAACCTATCACAAGATCAATCAATATGGCGAAAGTGTCGGCGGCCTTGGGATCGTTGATCCGGTCATTGCGATGTGGCTGCCCTTTCTTGTTTTTGCCGGATTGATATTCTGGATGTATCATGTGATCGCGCATGTGCCTGGCGGGCAGCCGATTGGCGCGTTAGAGAAATTTGCCGAAAAAATTGGCAAGGGCCTCAAGAAGCTGCTGCGCTTCGGGCGCAGGCGTTCGCGGTTGATAGAACAGGAAGCGCCCTGATGTATCTGCAGTTTTTCCCTTCACGCCAACTCAGCCTTTATATGGGCAAGCTTTTCCTGACGCGCAGCTTTGCCGTACTTGCGATGCTGGTGCTTATTCTGATGACGCTCGATTTGCTAGGTGAGAGCGGAAAGATACTGGAAGTTGATGGCAACGGGCAGAGCGACCTATGGAACTATGCCGCGCTGCGTGTACCGCAACTGGTCGCGCGTTTCCTGCCATTTGCGGTGCTGCTCGGCACGCTCATCACCTTCACGACATTAAGCCAGAATAGTGAGGTCGTGGCGATGAAGGCCTCAGGCCTCTCGGCGCACCAGATACTGGCGCCCATGGTTCTCGCGGCGCTTCTGGTCGCGATATTTTCCTTTGTCTTCAATGACACCCTGGTGGCACCGGCATCGGCAGAATTAAAGCGCTGGCAAAAAGCGGAATATGCCCAAATTCCACGCGATAGCGGGGTAAAAACCAATGTATGGGTGCGCGAGGGGCAGGATCTGTTTCGGGCCGGAGAAGTCCGCGGGAAGGGCAAAGCGACGCAGCTTGTCGATGTCAGCGTCTATCTGCGCAATCGCGGCGGCTTGAAACAGGTAATCCATGCCGATAAAGGCACTTACCACGAAGGCGCATGGCGGCTCGATAATGTGACCTCATTTGATCCTGTGAAAGCGGACGGCGAGAATAAATTTGACCGCGTCGTCGTCGGCAAAGGGATTACGCCTGATCGCTTCCAATATGTGAAGGTTGATGGCGAAGCGCTGGCTTTTGCTCCGCTTCGTCAAGCGATCGCCGACCTCAAACGCTCAGGCCGGAGAACGAGCAATCTGGAAGCGATTTTGTGGCACAAGATTTCCGGGCCGTTGTCGGCGCTACTGATGCCGCTTCTTGGCGCGGTCGCGGCATTTGGCCTCGCTCGCTCGGGCGCGCTTTTTGTCCGCGCGGTGATCGGCATGGCGCTGGGCTTCACTTATTTCGTAGCCGATAATTTCGCGCTCGCCATGGGTAATCTGGGCGCTTATCCGCCGCTGGTTGCGGCATGGGCGCCGTTCCTGCTCTTCCTCTTGATCGGCGAAGCGGTGCTGGTGCGAACCGAAGAATGACCAGCGCCGATATCTCCATTCGCGCGGTGATATCGAAGGCCGACCACAAAGCCTTCGTCGAACTGCCCTACCGGCTCTATGCCGATGATCCCAACTGGGTGCCGCCGCTAAAGGGTGAAGTGCATGCGCTGCTTACACCCGGCGAGAATCCGTGGTTTGAACATGGCGAAATGCAGCTATTTCTGGCCGAACGCGACGGGCAGGTTGTGGGACGTATTTCTGCGCACCTCGATCATCTCGCGCTGAAACAGCCGCCCGAGCAGGGCATGGGCCCGGGCGTCGGATTCTGGGGCCTGTTCGAAGGCGGCGATGATGCCGTTTTCAGGGCATTGATCGCTGTTGCCGAAGATTGGTTGCGCGATAAGGGCATGGATCGTGCGATGGGGCCGGTGAGCCTTTCGATCTGGGACGAGCCGGGGCTGCTTGTCACCGGCCATGATCGCCCGCCGACCGTGATGATGGGCTATGATGCAGCAGCTTATGAGCCTTGGGTGGAAGGCTCCGGCTATGTAGGCGTGGAGGATCTTTATACATACGGACTGAAAATCAACGAAGGCTTCCCCGAACTCATCAATCGTGTCGTGGCGATGGGTGAAAGAAGCGGGCGGGTAAAAATCCGGCATGTCGACAAAAGCCGTTTTGATGAAGAAGCAGCGCTAATTATGGGCATATTGAACGATGCTTGGTCAGACAATTGGGGCTTTGTCCCCATCACTGATGCAGAAATCGCCTATGCGGGCAAGAAGCTGAAGCCGCTGGTTTATGAAGATTTGATCCGCGTGGCGGAGGTCGATGGTGAGCCGGTGGCGTTCTTGATGGCAATACCCGATATGAACGAGAAGCTCATCCATTATGGCGGATCACTATGGCCATTTAACTGGGCCAAGCTGCTGTGGTGGCTCAATAGGCCGAAGTCCCGCCGTGTCCGTGTCCCGCTGATGGGTGTCGTCAAAAAACTGCAATCGACACGCATGGCGACCCAGCTCGCTTTCATGCTGATCGAGTATATCCGCCGCGATTGCATCGTGCGATATGGCGTTTCGCATGGCGATTTTGGCTGGGTGCTATCAAGCAATGGTCCGATGAAGGCTGTGGGGGAAGCGGTCGGCGGCACGATCGACAAGGTTTACCGGATTTACGAAAAACCGCTCTGATGCGCCGCTTCGCGCCATTTGCGACAATTTCTTACAAGATTGGATATTGTTCATTCTTGGCAGCCGCTGCAAGGTTGAACGGTTGAGAAATTTGCCCGGGGAAGCCGCCGAGGAGAACAAATGTCGATTGATGCCGCCACCGCGATGAATCGCTTCGGGTTGGGCGCTGGTCCCACGCAGGCTGCTCCCGGCAATCCGCGCAATTGGCTGCTTGATCAGCTGCAAGGCCATGATGCCAATCCCAAGGCGCTTTCGGGGCAGCCTTCGACCGAAGAGTTGGCGCTTGTCTATCGGTCATTCCAGAAGCAAGCGAAGGCTTTTCGCATGGCCAAGAAAAATGGCACCGCTGGCGACCAAATGGAGCAGGCCGTGCAGCAGAAAAAGCTGGCGAGGAAGGGCCTGCAACATTCCTATATTTCCGCCGCAAATGCACGGCTTGCTTCGGCGTTGGTAACGCCCACGCCTTTTGCCGAGCGCCTTACCCATTTCTGGTCGAACCATTTCGCCGTCTCGGTTGATAAGCCGCTCATCATTACCTTTGCCGGTAATTATGAATTTGCCGCGATCCGCCCCCGCATCATGGGAAAATTCTCCGATCTTCTGATTAGCGCGGTCACCCATCCGGCGATGCTGATATATCTGGATCAGGCACAATCGATTGGCCCCGATAGCGTTATCGGCAGCCGTATCAATGCGCGCCGCAAGCGGCAATTCGGGCTCAATGAGAATTTGGCGAGAGAAATCATGGAGCTGCATACGCTTGGCGTTCGCGCCGGCTTTGATCAAAGCGACGTCACCGAATTGGCGCGCGCGCTTACCGGCTGGACTGTCGCTGGCCTAGGGCGCGGTGCATTTTCAAAAAAGCTGGCTGAGCGGGCCGGATATGGATCGACTTTATTTGTTGATGGCCTTCATCAGCCCGGCGCGCGGACGATTATGGGAAAACGCTACGTTGCCGATGGGCAGGCGCAGGCGAGGGCGATATTGCAAGATATTGCCGTTCACCCGGCGACGGCGAAGCATATCGCAACCAAATTGGCGCGGCATTTCGTGGCAGATAATCCGCCGCCATCGTTGGTCGCGAAGCTGGAGAAGAATTTTCTGAGGACAAGCGGCGATCTGCCGTCGCTCTATCGCACGCTGGTTGAGGCGCCTGAGGCTTGGCCCGACAAATGGGATGCGGCGACGGCAAAATTCAAATCGCCATGGGATTGGCTGGTATCATCGCTTCGCGCGCTCAATGTGACTGAAATACCGGGCAAGGGGAATGTCGTGGGATCGCTCCGCCAACTCGGCCAGCCTATGTGGCGGCCCGAATCGCCCGCAGGTTTTGCCGATACAAGCCAGAATTGGGCAGGCGGCGCGGCGCTGCTCAGGCGTTATGAAATCGGCTCGCGTATCGCGCGGCTGACGGCAGGGCGCATCGATGCACGAAAGCTTGCGCCCGCGATCCTGCCGGGCGTCGTCGGGCCAAATACTATCGAGAGCATCGCCCGTGCGGCGAACCCGGTGCAGGGGCTTTCACTCCTGCTCCTGTCACCTGAATTTCTGCGGAGATAATGCCATGCTAGACAGACGCAAATTTGTAGCAGCAAGCCTGTCCGGCGCGGCATTGGCTAGCTTTGTGCCCGCCGCCGCATGGGGCGCTGCGGATACCGAGAAACGCTTTGTCTTCCTGATCCAGCGCGGCGCTGCCGACGGCCTTGCCACTCTCGCGCCGACGGGCGACCCTGATTTTCTGCGCGCGCGCGGCGGCATGGCAACCGAAGCGCTTGCAGGCAATAAGCTCGATAGCTTTTTCACGCTCCACGCCAATATGCCAGAGGCTGCAAAATTATTTGCGCAGCGGCAGGCCAGCTTTGTCCATGCAGTGGCTTCGGGATACCGTGAGCGTTCGCATTTCGATGGGCAAAACATACTCGAATCGGGCGGAAACAGGCCCTATGCGCGCAAGGATGGCTGGATGAACCGGCTGCTTACATTGCTGCCAGAAGGGCGGACAAAGGCGATCGCAGTTGCGCCTTCGGTGCCGCTTGCGCTGCGCGGCGCTGTACCGGTGAGCAGTTATGAGCAATCGCGACTTGCCGCGCCGAAAGAAGATCTGATGCGCCGCGTCGAAATGCTCTATGCCGAAGACCCGCAGCTGGCCACGCTTTGGGAAGATGCGATCCGGACCGATATGATGGCCGGAAAGCCTAAAGGCCCGCAGCGCGGGGGTGCGGCGGCCGGTAAAATGGCGGCGGGGTTGATGCGCGGCGGCGATGGCGCACGCGTGTTGATGCTTGAAAGCGCGGGGTGGGATACGCATAGCGCGCAGCGCGGAAGGCTTGGCGGCCGGCTCAAACAACTCGATGCCTTCATCGCCGCGCTGCATACGGAGCTTGGCGCACATTGGAAGAATACGCTGCTCATCGTCGCCACTGAATTTGGCCGCACCGTGGCGTTTAATGGCACGCAGGGGACGGACCACGGCACTGCGTCCGCAGCGATGATGTTTGGCGGCGGCTTGAATCGGCCTGGCAAGGTGCGGGCCGACTGGCCGGGTCTGGCCGCGCCGCGCCTGCTCGATGGCCGCGATCTTGCGCCAACAGCGCGCTTTGAGGATATGGTCGCCGGCGCGCTGGCACATCACTACCGGCTTGAGCGTGCACGGGTCAGGCGCACGCTCTTTCCGGATTTTACGTAAGCAAGACAGTCGCTCATCCCGCATCTGATGCGCGGTCGCCCATCGTATAGCGCGGCCCGGCACCGCGCTCTGCTGCTTTGTCCCCCGGGTTATAGAGCGCGCATGTTTTCAGGCTGAGGCAGCCGCAGCCGATGCAGCTATCCAGATTTGCGCGTGTTTGTTGCAGCTGCGCGATCTGCGTGTCGAGCCGCGCTTTCAACTGCCGGCTAATCCTTCGCCAGTCGCGCTGGGTGGGCGTCCGGCCATGGGGTAGGCGAACAAGTTCTGCGCCGATCTCGCTGATCGTCAGCCCGATTTTCTGTGCGATCAATATGAAGGACAATCGCCTTATATCGGAGCGGAAGAATTTGCGCTGGTTGCCGCCGCTGCGCATCGGCTCGATCAGGCCCTTGCTTTCATAGAAACGGATCGCGGAGACCGATAGCCCGGTTCGCCGTGCCAGATCACCAATGGTCAATAGATCGCTTGCCCGCATCATCACGCTCCTTGAAAGACTCAGCGCAAAGGCGGTGAGCCGGTTTGAAATCAATCCTCCCCTATGAGGGGAGGGCTTTCTACAATCTTGAACTCATCCCCAGCCGCCAAAATAAATAGCTTGACCTCAATTTAGGTTAAGGTTGTATAAAGAGCAAGCCGCGAGTCGGAATGGTTGGCGATAATGGCGCAGAACCAGCAGTTATGCGCCGCAATACAAGTTTAAGGAGGCACAGAAATGAGTAGCAATTTTGTCGAACATGTAAATATGACAGTGCGCGACCCGGCGCGACTGGCGAAATTGATGATCGATCTGTTCGGCTGGCATATCCGCTGGCAGGGGCCGTCACAATTTGGCGGCGAGACCATTCATGTCGGCAATGATCAGAGCTATCTCGCGCTCTATACGCGGGCCGAGAAAGACTATCCCGATGAGCAGTTCGCCAAGGGGCAGCCGTTCAACCATGTTGGCATCGTGGTGGATGATCTTGATGCCGTTGACGCCAAAGTAAAAGCCGCGGGCTTAGAGCCATGGGGGCATGATGATTATGAGCCGGGGCGCAGGTTTTATTTCTACGATTTTGACGGGATAGAGTTTGAGGTGGTTAGCTATCAGTAACAACGCTGGCGGCGGCGGCGCTTTTGCTGCTCCATTTGGCGGTCTTGACCTGGTTGCGGCCCGCAGCTTTGGCATCGAACATTGCAACGTCGGCGCGGTCTATCGCTTCGTTCAATGCCTCTGTTTTGCGCCATTCTGCTACGCCCAATGACCCGGTTAATATTAGTCCATCGGGCCAGCTGGCATCGCGGTATTCGTAAAGCGCTTTGCATATGCGCTCGGCGACCAAGGTTGCCTCATCCAAGCCTGTGCTTGCCAGAGCAATAACAAATTCTTCGCCGCCCCATCTCGCCATCGCTTCATCTTTTCCCACAGATATATTCTGTGCGCGAACAGATGACTTGATAATTTCCGTAGCTGTTTTGAGAACTTCGTCGCCTGAGGCGTGCCCGAATTTGTCATTTACGCTTTTGAAATGATCAAGATCGACCATGATGATTGCCATCCGGGATCGCGGATTTTTGGCACTTAGTTTGTTTGCCACCGCTTCGAAATCGCGCCGGTTGAGCAAGCCTGTAAGGCTGTCATGGCGCGAAAGATACTCTGCGGTGTTCAATGCCTTGGCGAGGGTTTTTGTTAGCTGCCCATTTTCCAATTCGTTTTTTAGGGACTGAATAGCCTCGTTCTGCGCCTTTGATACAAGGTGGATGAGGCCCAAAAGCATCAGGAAGGCGCTCCCGAGCATTAATGCGCCGTTTTGAGTATAATGATATGCAAACATGGGAAACGCGGTGGCCATAAATCCGGCTATTATGGCTTTGGGCATACCGCCGGAATTGCGGGTAACCAGGCATGACGTCGTAACCGTCACCATTATGACGGCTGTTATGATAGCGCGCTCCGGCCCTACAAGGCTGCTATCGGAAATCGGGCCAAGCATCAGGCCCCAAATAGCCGCTCCGATAAATTCGATGGTCAGCCATAGAGAGATTGCTTTTCGGGGAGGCTTTTTTGCCTCTATCGCCACGCCGACCTTGCTTGCGGCGATTGCGGCGAGAAAGGTGCTCGACAAAAAGGACAGGATCAAAGCCCACAGCAACGCGCGCTGGGGGATGTTTATGGCGGTTATACTGATAACAATCAGCGGGATAAGGACCGGCAGCCGGCCTATAACCGGGCTTTCGATGGCACGGCGTAGCGATTCCAGTTTCACATCTTCGTCAGAGACCGAAGCCGAAGGCATGGCCGACGCATTGTCGAAAAAATCTTTGGCCGATGCCTTGCCCATTTCAGTGTCTCTCGGGTGATAGAATATCACCGCCAGAGGTACAGAAAATTGGTTAACAGCGCTCTAAAACGCGCCCAATTCGGATAGCTCAACCCATGTCGGCGCATGATCGCTGGGTTTTTCGCGGCCGCGATGTTCTTTGTCTACGCCGCAGCGGGTGAGGCGGTCTGCGGCTGGCGGGCTGAGGAGGAGATGATCGATGCGAAAGCCGTGATCCTGTTGCCAACCACCGGCTTGGAAATCCCAATAGGTCCATATTCCGCCCGCCGGATAATGGCTCGCCAGCGCATCGGTCCAGCCGTCGCCGAGCATACGGCGATAGGCGGCGATGCTTTCGGGTTGGCGCAAGGCATCGTTTAGCATCGCCTTGTCCGACCAGATGTCGGTGGGCCGCGCGATGACGTTGTAATCGCCCGCCAGCACGGTTGGCACTTCGAGTTTCCATAGCTCTGCCGCATGGGCGCGCAGCCGTTTCATCCAGGCCAGCTTATAGTCGAATTTCGGCCCAGGCTGCGGATTGCCATTGGGCAGATAGATTGTGGCAACGCGCAGGCCGTTTACATCGGCCTCCAGATAGCGTGCTTGCTCATCGTTATCGTCGCCCGGAAGCCCGCGCTGTGTTTCATGCGGCTGTGCATCGTGCGCAAGGATTGCCACGCCGTTAAAGCTTTTCTGGCCGCGCCAGATTGCGCCGTAGCCGATCTTTTCAAATTCCGCCGCCGGAAACCCCTCATCCTGCGATTTCACTTCCTGGAGGCAGGCAATATCGGGCTTCGTCTCTTCCAGCCATTCGAGCAGGCGGGGGAGGCGGGCCTTGATACCGTTAATGTTGAAACTGGCGATGCGGATCATGCCGCGAACCTTAGCGGGCGATCAGCGGCGCATCAAACCGAAAAGCTTGAACCGCAGCCGCAGCCTGCCTGCGCATTGGGGTTGGTGACTTGAAAGCTTTTTCCGCCAAGCGATTCGACGAAATCAACCGCGCTACCGCGAACCAGATCGAGGCTCATCGGATCGACAACCAGCTTTGCGCCGTCGCCATCGACCATCAGGTCATCGCTGTCTATCTCTTCGGCGAGGCCAAAGCGGTATTGGAAGCCCGAACAACCGCCGCCCTCGACAGAAAGCCGCAGCACAGCATCTTTGCCGAGCTTTTCAGCTATCTGCGCCACGCGTTTTGCTGCGTCCGGCAGCAGGATGATGTCAGCTACTTCGCTCATATCTATCAATGTAGGGGTAAATGGCGCGATATTCAAATAACGATATCGCTTAGGCTATGTGGCTCAAACAAAAAGGGGAGATAAAGCGACTTCGCGCTTCATCTGCCCCCAAGATACACCCTCTCCCAAAGGTGATGCGTTCGTCAGTACCAAAGTTCTATTCTTTAGGACCGCCTGCGGCTGTGGTATCAACATCTTTCGATACGAGCAACCGTTTTGACACATTGGCGGCTTTTTTGCCGGTGCCGATAAAGGCTTTCGGATTGACGGCAACGCCGCCGATACGGACTTCATAATGAAGGTGACTGCCGGTGGAACGACCGGTGGAACCCATATAGCCGATGATATCGCCCTTCGTCACACGCTGCCCAAAGCGGACATTCAGTGCAGACATATGCGCATAACGGGTCTGGATTTCGTTGCCATGTTCGAGCTCAATGAATTTACCATAACCGCGTACCCATTTGGCGCGGCCCACGATACCGTTTGCGGTTGCATAGATCGGGGTGCCGATCGGGCCGGGAATATCGATGCCCTTATGGTTGCGGCTGGCCCCGCGTGTTGGTGCACGGCGATAGCCAAAACCGCTAGAAAGCTTCATCATTTCAACGGGGTTGATCGATGGGACGGAAATTTCAACCTTGGTTGATTGGCCAACGGCCTTGCCCCAATTGCCATGCAGAGCGCGAAATTCGGGGTCGGAAACCCCCAATGCGGTCTCATTAGCTTCCAGCTCTTTGGCTGGAATACGGAAATTGTCAGATGCCGAAGCACTATTCGCCATGACCGGTGTAGTGAATGCAGTAGCCGCGACCAGCGCGCCTGCAGCCAAAAATGCTCTACCCGTCAGTGAATGGCGCGAAGCCAATACGCTGCGTTTCATAAGCGTGTTCAAACCCTTGTTTGCGACCCACGCCTTGGCGCAGCCCCGATTAATCCAGTGGCAGTTATCTGCCCACCCCTTATCTGGCACTATGTGTAAAATTTTTTGTCATCCAAATGCAACCTACGCGTAGTATTCTTTCGTCAAACCGGCTTGAGAACGCGCCGAGTCGTTAAATGGGCCCTTTAAACCGCCCCGAAAGTGGCTCTGAACAAGGCTTTTCCATGTTTGAATGGTTAACAGATCTCTAACGCCGCAGGCCGATTCAAACCATTTAGTGCCCGCCGAAACATGGCGAATTTCATCATCATAGATGCGTTTCAGGATAGCTGCAGACCGCGAATCGTCATTTGCTGTAAAGCGATCAATCATCGTAGGTGTAACATCCAGACCGCGTGCTTCGAGCACCATCGGCACTATGGCAAGCCGTGCCAGCACGTCCCCGCTGGTCTTTTCCGCCGCCTCCCAAAATCCGGCATGCGCGGGCAATGCGCCATAATGGCTACCAAGCTGTCTGAGCCGCCGGTCGATTAACGCAAAATGCATTGCCTCATCGGCCCCGACGTGCATCCAGTCATCGACGAATTCGCGTGGGAATTCGGCCCCGAAGCGTCCGATCAGATCAAATGCCAGATCGATCGCGGCAAATTCAATATGGGCGATTGCGTGCAACATAGCGATGCGGGCGCGCTGTGATCCGCCCTTGCGCCGTTTCGGCATCGCACTGGGATGTAACAATTCAGGCTTGTCCGGCGCGGAGGGCCGATCCGGCATCGCGGTATCAAAGCGATGCTCAAGCCGTCCCAAGCGCCAATCCCTTGCCGCCTTTCGCGCCCGCATCACCTTGCTCTGCGGCTCACCAGCGAGCAGCACCTCGCGGCAAGCGGCGGCCAGCGATGGCGCCTTATCAGCCAAGCGCTTTTGCCGCTTCGAGTACCGCTTCGGCATGGCCCTTTACCCTAACCTTGCGCCAGATTTGCGCGATCTTGTCGTCCTTTCCGATCAGGAATGTCGCGCGCTCGATCCCCATATATTTGCGGCCATACATATTCTTTTCGACCCACACGCCCATCTGCTCGGTGGCAGCGCCTTCTTCATCGGAAAGCAAAGTCAGGTCGAAATCATATTTCGCCTTGAATTTGGCGAGTTTGGCGGGCTTGTCTTTGGATATCCCGTATATGGCGCAGCCAAGCTTGCTAAACTCGCCTGCCAGCGCGGTGAAGTCCTTGCCCTCATTGGTACAGCCAGGGGTATCGGCCTTGGGGTAGAAATATAGCGCCAGCGGGCCGGTGAGCGCGGCCAGATCGACCGCCCTATCCTCGCTATCCTTAACCGCCACTTTTGGCAGCGTGTTACCTATGTCAGCCATATCGCTTTCCTCTTTGTCATTCAAAATCCCTTGCGCCGAGATACTTGATCCATTGGCCCTGTATCGCTTCGCGCGCTTCTTTTATCGCAGCGAGTGACGCTTGCCAATCATTGCACCCGAGTGAACGGGCGATCAGTGCCTTTGCGGCTTCGGGCGGCTCCGCTAGATTGGGCGCAACGAGGCGAAGGGTGACCAGCATTTTGGTGAGCAGGTCATGCGCATCTGCAAAGCTCGCGGGCAGGTGCATCTCTTCGACCAGCGTATTGATCGCCAGTTTTAGCTGCGGGTGAAATGCCGTCAGATGGCGAAGCTGCAGATAATGGGTGACGAATTCCATATCAACCAGCCCGCCAGGTAAAAGCTTTACATCAAGCGGCCCCTTCGGCGGCTTATGCTTCGCCATTTCGCGGCGCATGGCGATAATTTCGTGCCTGAGCTTTGTCTCGTCCCGCCGCTGACCAAGCGTAGCGTCAATGACCCGCTGCAACTGCTCGCGCGCATCATCTGGCCCGAACACCGGCCGCGCGCGGGCAAGCGCCATATGCTCCCAGGTCCAGGCGTCGCTACGCTGATATCTGGCAAAACTGTCGAGCGACACACATAGCAGGCCCTGCTCGCCCGAAGGCCGCAGCCGTGTATCGACCTCATAAAGCGCGCCCGAAGCAGTTGCGACCGAAAGCGCCGCTATGACCCGCTGCGCGAGCCGGTTGAAATATAGCGTCGCGCCCAGCGGTTTTGGGCCATCGGACTGGGTTTCAAAGCTGCCCGTGAACAGAAATACCAGGTCGAGGTCGGACGCATGGGTCAGTGCCTCTCCCCCTAGCCGGCCAAGCGCAAGGATCAGCAATTCTCCGCCATCGATGCGGCCATGTGTTTCCTCAAATTCGGTGACCGCTGCAGCGGCCAGCACGCGCAAAGCTGCCTCGGCCAAATGCGCATAGCTACGCGCAATCGCCAGCGTAAATTGCTGCCCCTCGATCAGTTGGGCTCCCAGCGCAAACCGGTATTCGCCGACAAAATCGCGGGTGCAATCGAGCTTTGTCTCATAGGGAAGCGCCGTGCATTTGCCTGACAGTTCGGCAGAGAGCGCATCGACATTACCGGGCAATTCAAGCGCGGTGGCATCGAATAGCCTGTCGAGCAGGTCAATCTTCTGTCCCAGCGCATCGGCCAGCACCGGCGCGTAGCTCAGAATATCGGCGAGCAGATGTAAAAGCGCGGGCCGCGCGCCGAGGAGATGGAAGAAATTGATCGCGCTGGGCAATTTCTCGATCACATTGTCGAAACGCGCCAGCGCTTTTTCAGGGTCGGGCGCCTGCGCCAGCGCGCGCATGATTTCCGGCAAGGTCGCTTCGAAAGCCGAAATGGCGGTCTCGCTCCGGATCGCGCGCAATTTCCCGCTGCGCCACCTTTGGATGCGCCGCATGGGATCCGCTGTATCGGTAAAGCCAATGTCGGTGAGCTGGTCTTCTAGCGGCAGGCCGTCAGTCGCCAGACGAGCCCGCGAAACCTCGCCATCTGTGGGAAGCTCGTCATAGATGGCGCCCACCGTTTCGATATGCGGGCGCAGCTCATCTAGTAAAGCCTGACTATCGGCAACGCCATGCAGCCGCGCCAGTTGTGTAAGCTGCTCGGCGTCGTCGGGCAGGCTGTGTGTCTGCCGGTCATCGACCATCTGCAGCCGGTGTTCGATCGTTCTGAGCGCTGTGTAGGCGCTGCCAATCTGTACGGCTTTGTCGTCCGAGATAGCACCCGCTTCGGCCAAGGCTGAGAGCGCGCTGCGTGTATCTGCCATGCGCAATCCTGCATCGCGCCCGCCATGGATCAACTGATGGGCTTGCACGTAAAATTCGCATTCGCGGATGCCCCCGCGCCCGCGCTTCAGGTCATATCCGGGGCCGAATTCGTGCATCGGGGAATAGTGGCTGCGGATATGCACGGTCATCTGCTGGATATTTTCGATCTGGCCAAAGTCGAGGCTCCGCCGCCAGATGAAGGACTCTATGCTTTCAAGGAAATAGCGGCCCAGCTCCTTGTCGCCCGCCGCCGCTCGCGCGCGGATGAAGGCGGCCTGTTCCCATGCTACTGCGCTCGATTCATAGTAGCTAATGGCGCCTTCGACGGGCAGCGATATCGGGCTGACCTCGGGCGTCGGGCGCAGCCGCATATCGACGCGGAAAACATAGCCATTTTCATCGCGCGCATTGAGTAGTTCGATGATTCGCCTACCTATGCGCACGGCGGCTTCGGCCACATCTTCCTTTTCGTGATGCGGCAATTTTTTGGGGTCATAAATGAAAATCGGATCGATGTCGGAGCTGTAATTCAGCTCTCGTCCGCCATGTTTGCCAAGCGCAATCACGGCAAAACCGCGCGGCTCACATCCATATCGCTCACCAATGGCGGCGGCTATCGCAGCATCAAGGGCATCGTCAGCAAAATCGGACAGGAGATGCGTTACCTTGGTAAAATCCCATTCACCGCTTAAATCGGCGATTCCCGTCACCAGCGCTACACCCTGCCGCTGTAACCGCAATTTCGCGGCCACGTCATCGCCTTCGAAAGCGAGGGCCGCAGCTAGAGCGATATCGAAATCGCCGGTGTTAAGGGTTGCCGCCAATCGAGTGTGCCTTTCCAGTAGCCCGGCGAGAAACGGGCTGCCAGCTTGCGCGCGCTTAATGGCGTCTTGAACATCCGGCCTGCTCATTGCTTCAGATAATCGCGCCGGAAATCGCGCGCAAATTCGGCAAATCGCGCCGCGCTTATCGCATCGCGCATCGCCTGCATCAGCGCTTGGTAGAAATGCAAATTATGCTGCGTCATCAGCATCGCGCCCAGTATCTCTTGCGACCGGACCAGATGATGCAGATAGGCGCGGCTCCAGGTTGAGCAAACCGGACAGTCGCAATTTTCGTCGACCGGGCCTTGGTCTTCAGCAAATTTCGCGTTGCGGATATTGATCGCACCGGACCAAGTGAAGGCCTGTCCGTTACGGCCAGACCGTGTTGGCAATACGCAGTCAAACATATCAATCCCGCGCTCAACCGCGCCGACGAGATCATCAGGTTTCCCTACCCCCATCAGATAGCGGGGCCGATCTTCGGGGAGCATATCAGCGGCATAGTCGAGCACACCGAACATTGCCTCCTGCCCCTCGCCAACAGCCAGCCCGCCTATGGCGTAGCCATCAAAGCCAATATCGATCAGCGTATCCGCGCTCGCTTTACGAAGCCCCTTGTCGAGCGAGCCTTGCTGAATGCCGAACAATGCTGCGCGCGCCGCATGACCACCGCCAGCATCGAAGGCTTCGCGGCTGCGCTTTGCCCAACGCATCGACAATTCCATCGATTTTGCCGCCTCGTCCCGGGTGACGCCATTGGCCGGACATTCGTCGAATGCCATCACTATATCCGACCCCAGCAGGCGCTGGATTTCCATCGAACGTTCGGGGGACAGCACATGTTTTGAACCGTCGAGATGGCTTTGAAAGGACACGCCCTCTTCGGTAATTTTACGCAAAGCAGACAGGCTCATCACCTGATAGCCGCCGCTATCGGTCAGTATCGGCCGGTCCCAGCCCATAAAGCTGTGCAGCCCCCCAAGCTTCGCCATTCGCTCTGCCCCCGGGCGGAGCATCAGGTGGTAGGTATTGCCTAAGATAATATCAGCGCCGCTTGCGCGCACTTCGTCAGGCCGCATCGCTTTTACGGTGGCAGCGGTACCGACGGGCATAAATGCCGGCGTGCGGATTTCACCGCGCTGCATGGTGATACAGCCGCATCGCGCCTTGCCGTCTGCCGCTTTGATGCTAAACTCGAATCGCTTGCCCATGTTGGGTGCAATAGCCAAGCATGGCGGGCGAACCAAGCGGGGTGTAACCTGACTGGGCAATCGCGCGAATGGGGTGTTGCAAGGGGACGCATTTTCCTTCCCAGCGTTTATTTTTTGATACTAGGGAGTTTGACTATGAATAAACTAACCGGAATAGCCGCAGCACTTGCCGGCGCAGCGGCATTGGCAGCTTGCGGCGGTGCAAGCGCACCTGCCGAAGGTGAGGGCGCAGAAGGCACCGAAGTAGCTGCAACCGACGCGAAGGCAGACAAAGAAAAATGCTACGGCGTTTCTCTCAAGGGCAAAAATGGCTGCGCAGCTGGCCCCGGCACAAGCTGCTCGGGCACGTCAACCACCGACTATCAGGGCAATGCCTGGAGCTATGTTGACAAGGGCACTTGCGAAACCACGGAATTGCCAGACGGCAAAAAGGGTTCGCTTACTGCTATTGAGGCATAAATCAATCTAGCCGCAAGCCGCCGGCCGGCTTATAGCCGGAATATGGCGCAAGCGGTTCAAACAAAACTGATAACACTCGCGAGCGCGCTCATCTCGGTGGGCGCGCTCGCTGCGTGCGGGGACGGCGCCGTTACCGTGCGCTATGATACGCAGGATAAAGGGCTGACCATGCCTGAGCCTGAAAAGGCGCTGCGCGAAAAATGCCATGGCATCGCGCCGGCGCAAGCGAATGATTGCGCAACGATCAGGCTGAACGATTGCGCCGGCACCGCGGACAAGGACTATCTTCCGGAGAAATGGAAATATGTAAAAACCGGTTCCTGCGAGGCGCGCGGCGGCACTCTCGAACCGCCGGAAAAGCCGTACCCTTCCCAAAAGTAAAAAATGCCCCGAACCTTTGTCTGGCTCGGGGCTATCAAGTCGGATGTTCGCGGGAGGAACATTTTGAGACGGCAAGGTCACCGTTGAAGTGAAAACCTTGCCCCCAATTCTTGAAATTCAATAATTATAAGCCTTTTCTCCATGCTCGCCGAGGTCGAGGCCTTCGCGTTCAACCTCTTCGCTAACGCGCAGGCCTGTGATCGCTTTGACGATGGTGAAAGCGATGGCGGAGCCGACAGCGGCCCACCCAATCGCGATCAGGACGGCGACAATCTGAACCATCAATTGCGGGCCGACTGCATAGTCATCGCCGCCGAAGCCGCCGAGCGCGGGCATCATCGTGAAGGCGGTTCCAATCGAGCCAACAATACCGCCAACGCCGTGAATGCCGAATGCATCGAGCGAATCGTCAAAGCCAAGCCTGGCCTTCAGCTTCATCACGAAATAGCAGCAGATGACGGCAGCAAGCGCGCCGAGAAGAATGGCCCCGAACGGCCCGCCATTGCCGGCAGCAGGCGTGACCGCAACTAGCCCGGCAATCGCGCCCGAACATGCGCCCAGCATAGATGCTTTGTGGCCAAGCGCCCGCTCGGTCAGCATCCAGAAGAGTACGCCAGCAGCCGTTGCCACGAATGTGTTGATTAAAGCGAGTGCCGCTGAGCCATTGGCTTCGAGAGCCGAACCGGCGTTGAAGCCGAACCAGCCGACCCAGAGCAGCCCGGTGCCGATCAACGTCATCGTCAACGAATGCGGCGCCATGACTTCTTTCTGATAGCCCATCCGTTTGCCAAGGATGATTGCGCCGACCAGAGCCGATACACCGGCATTGATATGAACCACCGTGCCGCCAGCAAAATCGAGCGCAGCAGCACCTTCGCCAAACAGCCAGCTCATATCAAAAATCAAGCCGTTGCCGGCCCAAACCATATGCGCGATCGGGAAGTATACTATTGTGAGCCAGATCGGCGCGAACAGCATCAGGGCGGAAAACTTCATCCGCTCAACCAACCCGCCAACAACGAGTGCGATCGTAATTGCAGCAAAGGTCATCTGGAATGCGATGAAAACGAATTCAGGTATCTCAACGCCCTCGCTGAACGTTGCCACCGTAGAATCTGCCGTGACGCCAGCGAGGAACAGCTTGCCAAAGCCATCAATAAACGCATTTCCGCCGCCGCCAAATGCGAGGCTATAACCATAGGCGACCCAGACAAGCATTGCGAGGCTGGCCACTGCGATAATCTGCGTCAGCACCGACAGCATATTCTTGGTGCGGACAAGGCCGCCGTAAAAAAGCGCAAGGCCGGGAACGATCATCGCCATAACGAGCACCGTTGCGGTCATCATCCATGCGGTGTCGCCCTTATTCACAACAGCCTCCACCGCGGGCGTGGCCGCCTCCGCCGCTTCCTGCGCGAAAGCAGGCATGGCGGCAAAAGTCGCCGCCCCTGCTGTTCCAATAAATGCGATTGCCTTCTTCATTGATGACCCCTGTGTTTACTTGTGCAGTGCACAAAGCAAGGGACGTGCCAGAAACAGGATCGGCGGGTTTCCGGCGAATTCCAGCAATGCGGGCAGCGCTGCTTCCGGCGCTATGCCTAATAATTAGGCGTAGAAAATCCTGTGATTAAATATTAGGCAATTCCGAGTTGTGCCCATATCGGCAAATGATCGGATGCTTTTTTGGCAAGCGCGCTGTCGTGGCATCCGACATCTGATGCGCTCAGATGCTGGCAGACGATAATCCGGTCGAGCTTCGCAACGGGCTTTGTCGTGTGAAAGCTCTTTGGTGTTTTAAGTATGCGGTGATGGTGGAAGGCAAATTCGGACAGCGCGCCCCGGTTTGACCATTGATTGAAATCGCCCATGATAACCGTCGGAATATGACGGGGCGCATTATCGAGATAGGCAAGCATCGCCTTTATCTGCCGCCGCCGCCACAGGCCCGAAATATCAAGATGCGCGCCGATCACGCGCATTGGCCCGTGCGCTGTTTCAATCTCTGCGACCACCGCGCCGCGCGGTTCAAGCATCGGCAGGTCAAGCGGGCGGGCGTCTCGGATAGCGAAATTTTCGCGCACCAGAATTGCATTGCCGTGCCAGCCAATCCCTTTGGGCCTCACGCCAAGCGGCACGGGCTTCCACGGCGTTTCATCTTCGATCAGCTGGGCAGGCAGACAGCTATCGCGCGCGCCGAAACGGTGGTCTGCCTCTTGCAGCGCGATGATATCGGCATCGATTTCATTCAGCACATCGATGATCCGCTGCGGATTGCGCTTGCGATCAAGCCCCACGCATTTGCGGATATTATACGTCGCGACCTTAATTGCCTTGCTCATACCAGATTGGATTCTTCCAATATGGCTCCGGCGGCGCTCAGATCCTCATCCAGAACCATCAACCGCACGGGGATGGCGATGGCGGCGCTGTCGGCTATATTCATGCCGGCGTCGAAGGTGACCGCGCCGATGCCATGCGATTCGAGCAGTCCCTTGGCAATCTCCGCATTTATGCCGGTGGGAAAGCGAGCAAGTTCGGCGAGCGCCATCAGCTTTCCTCCCCCGCAATATAGCGGTCGGTGGGCCGGACCGGCAGACCGTCGATGCTTTTTGTGCGACCTTCCATTTTTGTCACCCATTCGGCAGGATCAAATTGTCGGTGCGCCTTTTGCAATGTCTCTCGCTCTCCCTCAAGCGCCATGAATGGAACGCCCCATCCGCAGCTTGTCTGCACGCTTTCGACATCAATCACGAAAATTTGCCGCGCGCCGGGCAACATGGTGAACTTGGCAGTTAGCGTTTCCCACGCATCATCTTGCGGCAGCACGGCGCGGCCCCGCCCGTAGATACGCAATATATTCGCCGGACGGCCGAAATTGCAGAACATGATTGTGATGCGGCCTTTGTCGGCTTGATCCACTGCCAGATGAGCATGGGTCTCATTGCCCGAACCGGCCAGATCAAGATAGGCAACCTGCGAATCTGAGAGCACGCGAAAAACATCATACCCTTTGAGCGACAGGTTGACGCGTCCGTCGGCTGCCGCCGTTGCCACAAAAAATAGCGGCTGCTCGCCCATCATCTCGACATGCTTGTCGTTCAGACAATCAAAAAATTCGGCCATGGCGTCGCTCCTTCGATAGCCTGCATTGTCACCAATTCTGCCCTTCGGCTATTGCGTCCACCTCTTTGGGAGAGGTTTCGCGGCCCAATATTTCGTTGCGATGCGGGAAACGGCCAAAGCGGACAATCATATCGCGGTGCAATATCGCAAATTGAAGTGCGTCGGCATGGTCCAGCCGGTCGAACAGTTCGACCGACATATCCTGATCGGCCAGGCTCTCGCTGTGCATATAAGGCATATAGAGAAACTGGCGTTCGCTATGGTCAAGCTGACTATCAAACCCAGCTTCGAGCCCAAGCTTTGCGATATCCAGCGACAGCGCGTCGGTTGCAAATGCGCCGGCCTCATGGCGGAACATGTTGCGCGGGAATTGGTCGAACAGGATGATCGCGCCGAGCGCCTCGCGCGCAGATGCAATGAAGAAGATCGGCGCTTCGCTTCTCAGGCTTTCCCATAATGGTTTGAATCGCCCGCTGATCTCTTCATCAATTTCGGGCGCAGAATTATACCAGTGTTTCGGCCCGAGATGATCGAACCAGTAATGCAAAACATCTTTGCTCCACGCCGTCATATCATCCCGCCGTTCCGCCCACCGTCAATGCGCTCACCAACGTTGTCGGTTGACCAACACCGGCAGGCACGCTCTGTCCGGCTTTGCCGCAGACGCCGATGCCTTCGTCGAGCGCCATATCATTGCCGATGCCGGTCACATTGTTGAGCGCGGTGGGCCCGTCGCCGATCAGCGTCGCGCCCTTGATCGGGTCGCCAAGCTTGCCATTCTTGACGCGGTAAGCCTCGGTGCAGCTAAAGACGAATTTACCCGAGACAATGTCAACCTGCCCGCCGCCGAAGCTCTTGGCATAAATGCCGTCCTTCACGCGTGACAGGAGCTCGGCGGGGTCATCCTTGCCGGCGCGCATGAAGGTGTTGGTCATGCGCGGCATTGGGGCGTGGGCATAGCTCTCACGCCGCCCGTTTCCTGTGGGCTCAACGCCCATCAGGCGGGCGTTCATCCGGTCTTGCATATATTTTTTCAAAATGCCGTCTTCGATCAGCACATTTTCCTGTGTGGGTGTGCCTTCGTCATCGATGCTCAGCGAACCGCGGCGATCCTGCATCGTGCCATCATCGACGACCGTGACGCCGGGGGCGGCCACGCGCTGACCAAT
>JAZGFP010000009.1:0-72844 GCA_036479555.1 Sphingorhabdus sp. | reverse complement strand
CCCCACCCGGCCACCCTATCAGGGTATGGTTATGGGGGGCCGGGTGGGGGCGCGGGCTGGAGCCGGTTTTGCCCAAGCAAAAATAGCGCGAATTAGCTCGCAAGAGCTTGTTCGCATTTTCGTGTTGGGGCTCGCCGGTTCGTTGGCGCGCTCCAAATAAGGAGTAATGCATGAACCGTTCTGAAAAGACCGAAGCAATTGCTGCGCTGAATGCAACTTTTAACGAAGCCGCGGTTGTCGTGGTCACCCGCAATGCGGGCCTGACCGTCTCCGATTCAACCGACCTTCGTACAAAGATGCGTGAAGCCGGTGCTGCTTTCAAGGTTTCCAAGAACCGCCTTGCCAAAATCGCACTTAAGGACACGCAATATGAAACGCTCAGCGATTTGCTGATCGGACCTGTTGCGCTTGCCACATCGACCGATCCCGTAGCCGCAGCCAAAATTGCGGTCGAGTTCGCAAAAGCCAATGACAGACTTGAAATTGTCGGCGGCGCGATGGGCGATACTGTTCTTGATATCGATGGCGTCAAGGCGCTGGCTTCGATGCCGTCGCTCGATGAACTGCGTGGTACTATTGTGGGGCTTGTTCAAGCACCTGCAACCAAGATCGCACAGCTCTCGACTGCACCGGCAGCGAAACTGGCCCGGGTTTTTGGTGCTTATGCGGTGAAAGAAGCCGCGTAAGATACCTGTTGAATTTTAACCTACCAGGCGGGTTTCCCCCGCCCTAATATGCGAAGAAATTGGAGTGATTAGAAAAATGGCTGATATTAATAAGCTTGTAGACCAGCTTTCCGAACTAACCGTGATGGAAGCTGCAGACCTTGCCAAGGCTCTGGAAGAAAAATGGGGCGTTAGCGCTGCTGCTGCAGTTGCTGTTGCCGGCCCTGCCGCTGGCGGTGGCGACGGCGCTGCTGTTGAAGAGCAAACCGAATTTGACGTTATCCTGACCAGCGATGGCGGCAGCAAGATCCCTGTGATCAAAGAAGTCCGCGCAATCACCGGCCTGGGCCTGACCGAAGCAAAAGGATTGGTTGAAGGCGCGCCCAAGCCGATCAAGGAAGGCGTATCCAAAGCCGAAGCAGAAGAAATCAAAGGCAAAATCGAAGGTGCCGGCGGTACTGTTGAGCTGAAGTAATTTGGCTTGCTAAAGAAATTTGGCTTATTTGATTGTAAGCCAATTCCCTTTCGGGACAAGATTGTGGGGCGGTGCACGCAAGTGCGCCGCCCCTTTTCTATTTCAGCCGCAACACGAGCCGCGCGCCGATCACATCCAGCCCCGGATTTTGCCTGCTCAATATCCCGGCATTGCTGATATGCACCCAGCTTGCTTCGGCTGATAGGCTTTCATTTATCTGCACGCCCAGCGCAATTTCGGGTTCAAACAATATCCGGGAACCCAGATCTGTGCGCTGCTCGCCGGGCCGTCCGCGCGGGATGGGGCCGTCATGAATGGCCAGACCAATGCCCGGCCGGATGTAGACTTTGCTGCCGATCTTCCAACTTATTCCGATCGCGGCAAAGCTGGTTTCGCCATCGGTGCTGGCGGACGCCAGTATATAGGGTGACGGCGAACCAATGAAGGACAGCCCGTCGATCCGTTTTCCGCGCCAGCCGCCCTGAATGTCGGCGCCGTTCTCGCCCGTTTCCAGTGTGAAAGGTGTGTTCACTCCATGATCGGTAACGCCCAGCCATAACTCATCGGCATGCGCAAAAGATGCGTTGAATAGCGTCACCCAGCTAGCCAGGATCAATAACGCGCGCTTCATTCGAAATCCCCCTTTGGCCGATACGACTGCCATAGCCACAAGACGTGCGCGGCACCAATTTTCTTTGGATTTGTGATCTAAAAGCAGCCGAAGAGGCTGCTTTTCCTATACATCGATGAAAATTCACCGCTTGACCAAGGCATTCGAGTATGTAATTCTGTTTCAAGGATCGCACATAAATCATAAATTCAAGACTATGCCAAATAAACGCAGTACAAATACAGCTATTTTCCCTGCCGACAGAAGTTGGGAACGTTCAGGTAATCCATCTCCATTTGTTGGAGTTGGTATCGGAGGTCCGAAAGCACGCGCCAAACAATTAGAGTATCTTGTGGTTATTTACGGGTTACTGGGGATTGGATCTGTATTCGCGACATGGTGGCTTTTCACGCATACGACTGGGATTGTTGAATGGTCTGCCTTTACTTTCGGGTATCTGACTATCAATTTTGGTTTATCCGTGGGCTTCCACCGGTATTTTTCCCATCGCTCATTTGAAACCACAAGGGTGGTGCATTATCTTCTTGCCATCACTGGTCATATGGCCTGCCTCGGCTCAGGCATTAACTGGGCCGCTGATCATCGCCGCCATCATGCCCATACTAATGTGCCGGGGGATCCCTATGCTCCGAATTTTGATGGCCATGGTCGACCGATGCAGGGAATCAAGAGTTTTTTTATGTGCCATATCGGCTGGCTTCTCGACAATACCTACACCGATGTCGGTGTCTACGGCAAAGGCTTGGCAGGCGACCCCGCACTTGAATGGTGCCATCGGACACGCTGGTTCTGGGTTATTTTCTCGTTATTTATATTGCCCGCCGGATGGGCGCTTCTTTTTGGCGGGCCAGAGCATATAGTTGGGACTATCCTGATCGGCGGATTACTGCGCACATTTATATTTGCAAATGGCGTAGGATTTACCAATAGCTTGGCACATGGTTTTGGCTATAGCCGTTTTAAAGATTGCGGTGATGCTACTAACAACTGGTTTGTGGCACTGCTTACTTTAGGCGATGGTTGGCACAATAATCATCACAATGCACCACGCGCAGCAAATAATCTGATTGGCTGGTGGGAAATTGACATAAATGGTTGGACCATCGAAGCGCTGGAAAAGCTAGGTCTCGCTTGGAATGTGCAAAAGCGTAGTAACCAAGTACAGTCCTAAAACGACAAGGCACATAAATGACTGAAGCGCCAAGTGAAGCAAAATGGCTCAATTTCGACCCCTTGGATTCGGAATTCGACAAGAATTTTTATCCACTGATGCAGTCGATGCGCGAAAATTGCCGGGCATATCGCCACAAGGATACGCTGGTGCCGGTGGTTTCCTTCTTTCGCTATTCCGATATCTTACCTATGCTAAAAAACTGGCAGGAATGGTCATCTGAACGTTCGGAAGAGTTGAAGGCTAGGGGGCTTGGCGTGGCAACCATTATGCTTTCAAACGATCCGCCACTGCACACCAAATATCGGAAAATTATGGCACCTTTCTTTAAGCCGAGATCGGTGGCCAGAATTGAACAAATGATAGAGCATGAAATTGACCGGGCGATGGATCGATGCCTTGACAATGGTGAAGTGGACTTTGTTTCAGATTTTGCTCAACAGATAACTACCGGACTTATATGTCAGATATGTGGAATCCCCGATGCCGACAGGGAGTTTATTCTTTCTGGATCGGCCAAAGTTGCAGAACACTATGGCAAGGGATTGTTCTGGAAAGAACGTCAGCCAGAAATTGAGCAAAACATAGCCAAGGTAAGTTGGGAATTCGCAGCATATTTTGCCGAACATGTTGAGACGCTTCAGCGAACAGATGCGAAGAATATTCTATCGGAGATGGCAGAACAGCTGGACAATAAGGCCGAAATTGTTTCGATGTGCGCGCTATTGCTGGCCAGTGGTACAGAGACAACAGCAAATGTCATAACACATGGTTTGCTCGAACTGATTCGGCACCCAGCACAATTTGCGCTGCTTCGCGGGCAGCCAGAATTGTTAGATAGTGCAATCGAAGAAATCGTGCGTTTTCGCGCAACTTTGCGTCGCCATGAACGGGTCGCAAAAAGTGCCGTTACTATAGATGGCGTCGAAATATCTGCCGGTGATTCCATCGTTTTGTGGAACGCTTCTGCTAATCGTGATCCGGATTTTATAGAAAATCCGGAAGAATTTAAGATTGACCGCCACCCGAACAATCACATTGGCTATGGGCATGGTATTCATTCTTGCGTCGGCAATGTTTTAGCACGCGCCGAGTTGCGTTTAACCTTTGGTCGATTGCTAAAAACAACGCGCTCCATCGACGAAATGCGCGGTGACGCGAGTTATGAAAGTGCGGGAAATGGTGTAATGGACGTGGCGCGTAGATACAGCGTTCGGTTATCAAGCTAGAAAATGGACTTTCTTTATCCAGCATTTGATGGCGGGAAAATGTAGCATGACGAGGAATTTCGCTGTGTGTATATTTGAGCGGGTTGATAGCTTACCGATATCTTTCATTTTGCAGAAAATCCTTGGGCGATATAGCTAATATCCGGCAAGCGAGCGGTGTTGTTGATACTGCGCTGTTCATTGTCGACTTGCCAGACGTTGGCGGGATGGCGAAGCTGCACCACAATGGAGTGAAGACTAGCGCGCCGCTCTCCTTTGCAGGTGGCTGATAAGCGATTCTTTTTGCTGAAATCTGACCTCAAATGGTTGAATCGTGGTTGCATCCATTGCACCCACATTGCTCCGCTTCGGAGTAAGTCTACTGAAAAACCTAGATAAAATTAACTAGTGCCCGCCCAGTTAGCTGACAGATTTTATTTGTCATTCCAACCGAGGGGAATAATCATGACCGCGACCTATATCCAATTAGCTCTTACTTCGCAGGAAGAAGAAGACACCGCCCGCCTGTATGAGGAGGCCGCTATCGCGCGCTTTCATAAGGCTGTGCATCGCCACCGCCGCAACTATGCCGAATATATCGGCGGCGACGGGCTAGCGGATACCGATATGAGCCGGTCTGCGAAACGCCGGATCATGTCCGTCCTGCGCCGGGCATCAATGGTAATGGGCGTCGGACAGAAAAGCCGCATTGGCCGTCTCGGCGCGGGTGCGGCTGTAGGCGCTATCATTGCTGGTTTTGCTATGCCTGCCGCCGCGCAGAATTTCAGTGCCGGAGGCGGCACTGCTACGGGAACGAATTCTGTCGCTATCGGAAACGGCTCTACCGCCGACGGCATTAGCGCGGTGGCCATTGGACAGAATAACGATGCCGATAGCGACGATGTAACGTCGCAGCAGATATTCGACCGTATCGCCGGAGGAACATATACTTATCCCACGGGCGATGCAGGCATTATTTCCGCCGGCGTGGCTGTTGGCGATAATAACACAGTCACCGGCGGCGGCGGAATTGCCATTGGCGATTCCAATCAGGTTATCAACGCTTTCGCCGGCATTGCCATCGGCAACGGCAACGTGACGAACCAAGGCTTTGGCATTTCAATGGGCTTTGGCAATCTCTCAAGCGCCACCGCAGCGATCGCAATAGGCACAGCCAACACCGCCAGCGGCAACACATCAATCGCCATGGGCCGCCAGAGCACGGCATCGGGCAATACCAGCATCGCGCTCGGTAATGTGGCGCAAGCGACAGCCGTCAACGCAATCGCGCTCGGCCATTCCACACAGGCATCGGCAATCGGCGCGATAGCCATTGGCGGCGGCAACAATAGCGGGAGCCAGAATCAAGACCTCACTGCGACCACGGCGAGTTCAGCCAATTCGGTCGCCATCGGTACAAACAGTACAGCATCGGGCGGAGCGGCTGTTGCTATCGGTTTGCAGCAAACAGCGACCGGTAACGGCGCGGTTGCCATAGGTGATCCAAATACTGCAACCGGAACAGGCGCGGTTGCGGTCGGTGCAAATAACACTGCTAGCGGAGATGGTGCCGTAGCTGTAGGCGACGGCAACACCGCCACCGGCGATGGCTCCGTTGCGCTTGGCCAGACCTCAACAGCACTCGCTGCCGGCGCCATCGCGCTTGGCGATACTGCCGTTGCGAACAATGCAAATGATGTCGCGCTCGGCTCCGGCTCGGTCACAGCCGCGCCAAATGTAGGCAACTTTACCATCAACGGCGGCACAGCGGCAGGCACTTCGCCTACCAGCGTAGTCTCTGTTGGAAGCGCAGGAAACGAGCGGCAGATCACCAATGTCGCCGCCGGTGTGGTTTCGGCAACGAGCACCGATGCGGTCAACGGATCGCAGCTTTTCCTCACAGAAACCGCGACCAACAACCTAGCTAGCAGCCTTGAAACCGTTGCGGGCGGCGGGCTTGCCATCAACCCCGATGGAACGATTGGCACCGCGATTGCAATCAGCATCGGCGGCACGAGTTATAGTGATATTACCTCCGCGATCGAAGCCGAAGACGACAAGGTTGATGCCGGATTGCAGGATGTGGCCGATGCGCTGGCGGGCGGAGCGACCTATGATCCCAACACCGGCATTTTGACTGCCCCAACCTATACTGTCGCAGGCGGCACGCAGAACAGCGTCGGCGATGCATTCGCGGCGCTCGATACCGCCAATGACACAGCCAATACAGGAACCGCCGCGGCAATTGGCGGCGGCATGGCAATTGCCGCCGATGGCACAGTAACCGCGCCAACCGTTGTGGTTGCCGGAACCACCTACAATAATCTTACCGACGCCATTCAGGCAGCGGGCGCAGGCTTTGATCTAACCACCGCAGCAGCGGGAACAGGCAGTGCGACAGGCACTACCGTTGAAACCATCGAAGCCGGCGAGACAGTAACGCTAACCGCTGGTGACAATCTGCAAGTGACCCAGAGCGGCAATGATGCCGAATTTGCGCTCAATCCGGTGCTGACGGGTATCACCAGCATCGCCGTAACCGGCGGGCCCACCATCGATGGCAGCGGCATCACCTTGGCGGCAGACGATACGCTCGATGTATCCGGCACAACGATCATCAATGTTGGCGCAGGCTCAACCGCGCCGGGATCAACCGATGCCATAAATGGCGGCCAGATCAACACCGCGCTGGCCAGCGTGGCTACCGGCATCGGCGGCGGATCTGTCTATGACCCCGTTACCGGAGCCGTTACTGCGCCGACAATCAATGTAGGCGGCACGGCTTACAATAACGTAACTTCAGCAGTTGAAGCGGGCGACGCCAAGGCAGACGCCGCAAATACCGGCCTCGCCAATGCGCTAGGCGGCGGTGCGAGCGTTGCCGCCGACGGCACCGTGACTGCACCAAGCTATACTGTTGATGGCAGCACTTTTAACAATGTCGGAGATGCGCTGGATGCGTTGGCGGCCGATAGCGGCTATATTGATTTCAACTCGGCTTTGGCGGATGCAAATGCAACGGGCAACGATGCTTCGGCAATTGGCCCGGCGGCCCAAGCGGCGGGCAACAATGCCTCTGCCTTTGGCGCGCAAGCCAATGCGTCCGGCAATGGCGCTACATCGCTGGGCGCGCTTTCTTCGGCGAGCGGCAACAATGCGACGGCAATCGGCAATGGTGCAGCGGCCAATGGCGCGAACAGCGTAGCGCTTGGTTCGGGCAGCGTTGCAGGTTCGGCTAATGCTGGCTGGACGGGCACGACATTCGCGGGTCAAACGATGACAAACAATGTCACCGGCAACGCCGTGGTCAGCGTTTCAGGCGGCGGAACCAATCGTCAGATTACCGGCGTTGCCGATGGCGAAGTAACCGCCACTTCAACCGATGCTGTCAACGGATCGCAGCTTTTTGCGACCGCAACCGCACTTGATGACAAGGCCAGCAACATTGGCGCAGGCCTCGCATCTTCGTTGGGCGGCGGTGCTAGCGTTGCGGCCGACGGCACAGTGACCGCACCCACCATCACGGTGGGCGGAACGGCCTATAATGACGTGACGTCTGCCATTGAGGCCGGCGATACGAAGACTGACGAAGGGTTGCAGGATGTTGCCGATGCGCTTGGCGGCGGTGCAGTCTTTGATCCGGCGACGGGCGCCATCTCCGCGCCCATATACACCATTGCCGGATCAACCTTTAACGATGCGGGCACGACATTTGCCGCAATCGATACCGCGCTGACCAGCCTGACGGCCGGCACAAGCGGCCTTGTCCAGCAAGTGGGCGGCGCGCCCAGCGCAGGCGACATCTCTATCGGCACGGCGACAGGCGGCACATTAATTGATGCCAGCGGTACAGATGGCGAGCGGCTTCTCACTGGATTGCTCGATGGCGGCCTGACCGCTACATCAACCGACGCCGTAACGGGCAATCAGGTCAACATACTGGCCAGCAGCATCGCCGCAAACACTGGTGGCGGCGCGGCCTTTGATCCCGTTACCGGAATGGTCACCGCCCCGACTATCAATGTCGGCGGCACGGCATATAACAATGTTACCTCCGCAATCGAAGCGGGCGATACCAAGGCTAATCTTGCCAATGGCGGCCTCGCCTCGGCTATTGGCGGCGGCGCATCCGTTGCCGCAGATGGCACTGTTACCGCGCCGTCGGTGCTTGTTGGCGGAACGACATACAATAATCTTACCGATGCCATCCAGGCAGCGGGTGCGGGCTTTAACCTCACCACCGCTGCTGCCGGAACCGGCGTGGCCAATGGCACAAGTATTGAAGGCATCGCAGCAGGCGAAACGGTAACGCTAACCGCAGGCGACAATATCGTCATCACGCAAAACGGCAATGACACCGAATTTGCGCTGAATAGCGACCTCACCGGTATCAACAGCATCGCGGCGAACAGCCTTGCCATCACCGGCGGGCCAACGATTGACGGCAATGGCATTGCGCTTGCACCGGGCGATAGCTTTGATGCAGCGGGCAATGTGCTGAGCAATGTTGGCGCAGGTTCAACCGCGCCCGGCTCAAGTGATGGCGTCAATGGCGGGCAGGTTAACACCGCGCTCACAAGCGTGGCGGATAATCTGGGCGGCGGCGCCAGCTATGATCCCGTGACTGGCACGGTTACTGCACCCACCTATAATGTTGCAGGCGGCACACAGAATGACGTCGGCGATGCATTCACAGCGCTCGACGATAAAGCGATGGCGATAGGCATGGGCCTTGCCGATGCCTTGGGCGGCGGCGCGAGCATGGCTCCTGATGGAACCATCACGGCTCCGGCAATCACCGTCGGCGGCGTGGCATACAATAATGTGACCGACGCTGTGGAAGCCGCCGATGCCAAAAGCGATGAAGGCTTGCAGGATGTAGCCGATGCGCTTGGCGGCGGCGCGGTCTTTGATCCGACAACGGGCGCGATCTCTGCTCCAAGCTTTGCCATTCAAGGCTCGACCTTCAACAATGCAGGTGATGCATTTGCGGCGGTCGATGGCGAACTCTCCGGGCTTACCAATGGCACCAGCGGTATCGTTCAGCAAACGGGCGGAGCACCCGGCACTGGCGACATCACGGTGGGCGGCGCGACCGGCGGCACGGTCGTTGATGTAACGGGAACCGACGGCGAACGCCTTGTCACCGGATTGCTCGACGGCAGCCTTACGGCAGGATCGAGTGACGCGGTCAATGGCGGCCAGGTCAACACGCTGGCCAGCAGCGTAGGTGACGTGATCGGGGGCGGCGCGATGTTTGACCCTATCACGGGGCAGCTGGTCAATCCGACGATCATCGTTGGCGGTCAGAATTACGCGACGGTAACCGAGGCGATAGAAGCAGGTGATGCCAAGGCCGACAATGCCAATAGCGGCCTAGCGGCTGCCCTTGGCGGCGGCGCAGCTGTTGCGCCTGACGGCACTGTTACCGCGCCTACCTATACGGTGCAGGGCGGCGCCTATAATGATGTCGGATCGGCGATCACCGCGGTCGATGGCGAGGTTACCAATCTAGGCAATGCCATCACCAACCTGACCAACGGCACCAGCGGCATTGTCCAGCAAACGGGCGGTGCACCGGGAACAGGCGAGATCACGATTGGCGCTGGCACCGACGGCAACCGCGTGGTGACCGGCGTTGCTGACGGCACGATAGATGCAACATCGTCCGATGCCGTCAACGGCTCGCAGCTCTTTGCCGTCAGCGAAGTCGCAAACGGCGCGCTGCAAACCACCGGCGGCACCATGACGGGCAATATCGACATGGGCGGCAACGCGATCACTAACGTCGCAGGGCCGGTGAACGCGGGCGATGCAACCAACAAAGCCTATGTTGACGGCCTTGCCGCGGCTGCAACGACGACCACCAACAATGTGGGCAGCAGCACGGCGAGCCATTTCGGCGGAGGATCGACCTATGATCCAGCGACCGGGCAAGTCTCTGCACCAGCCTATAATGTCGGCGGGCAGAGCTATGGCGATGTCGGTTCCGCGCTGGCGGCAACCAATATGCTGGCGGTGCAATATGTCGCCGATGCAAGCGGTCAGCCGACCAACGCCGTCGATCTGGCGCGCGGCGGTCAGCCGGTCAGCATGACGGGGCTGGTGGCGGGCGCGGTCAATGCCGCTTCCACCGATGCCGTCAATGGCTCGCAGCTCTTTGCTGTCAGCGAGGTTGCCAATGGCGCGCTGCAAACAACCGGCGGCACGCTTTCTGGCAATCTCAACTTCGGCGGCAACCGCGCTACCGGACTTGCCGGGCCGGTCGATGCAACCGACGCCGCGACCAAGGGCTACGTCGATGCGCTGCAAAGCCAGAATGTAGGCCAGTTCAACCTGCTGACATCGGGCCTCAACAATGCCTTCCGCAGTATCGAACGCAACAGTCAGGGCGTTGCACTCGCGATAGCCATGGGCGGCGGCTTCCTGTCTGATGACAAGGATTTCTCGCTCTGGGGCGCTTGGGGTAACTTTGAGGGATATAACGCAGCAGCGCTGCAAACCTACATCCGTCTCTCCGACGATGCCTTCATCAATGCAGCGATCAGCTACGGCTTTGAAGAACAATTGGTCGGAACCCGAGTAGGTTTCGGTATCCAGTTCTAACGGCTTGATTCAAACAGAGGGCGTGGATGCAGAAAGCTGTGTCTGCGCCCTTTTCTTGTTGTATTGAGGAGTAAGCAGATGACCAATTTTGAGAAAATCCTTTCCTTCGGCGTGACCGCAGCACTGGCCGCTTCACCCGCGATTCCAGCAGCCGGGGCGCATGCGGCCTATGACGGTAGGCTCCCGGAATTTAGCAAGCTTGCGATGGCCCCGCCGCGGGCCAAGCCGCCGCGCCTTCAACGTGCCGCGCCGACACAAATCCAGATGCCGCCACCCCAGGCGCTGATCGTCATGATCCGCTCCTCTGTCGTCGCGCTGGGCCATGCCAACACCACCAATAATTACAGTGTGCTCAAAGATCTGGGGTCGGCAAACTTCCGCAAAAATAACTCGCCGCAACGCCTATCGCAGTTATTTGCTCCATTCCGGAGCAATAAAATCGACCTCGCTCCCGTGGTTTTTCTGACGCCTCAGCTAACCCAGCAACCGCGTATCGAAAATGGCCGTCTGAAATTGGTCGGCTATTTCCCCAGCAGGCCGATGCAGGTCAATTTCGACCTGATGTTTGAACCATCCGACGGGGTATGGAAACTGTTCGGACTATCGGTGAACCTCAACCGGGTGCAGCCAAGGCCCGCCGCGCAGCAGCAGTTCGTGCCCGGGCAAGGCGGTCAGCCGCAGAGCCGGTGAGTAAATAAGGTTGCGATCCTGAAGCACCGCGCAAACCGGTAGGGGGCAGCTTGGCAGCCGCCCCCTATTTGCGATGATACGCGCCCCTGCCCATCGCTTCGCTCGCTCCTCGCCATGTCCATTTGACATAGTCCGCCGCCGCTCTTATATCGCCAACAATATCCAAATCTTCGGAACAAATCCTGCCGTCGCGCAGTGGGGTTAACGCATTGGAGATATTGGGTTTTACCGACGCGATAGGCTGTATGACTCGACCCTGCTGGCAGGGCCGCGTGTTCATGCGGCCTTTTTCTGTCGGTAATTTACGCGCCCGATACGCACATTATTCTTATTTATGAGGCGATATATTTCCATGGCATCCAAGGCAATCGCGACCCACAAGTCGACACCGCTTTCCCGCACTCGGCGCATCCGCAAGATTTTCGGCAACATCCATGAAGTCATCGATATGCCAAACCTCATAGAGGTGCAGCGCGAATCCTATGATGAATTTCTGCGCTCCGATACGGCGAAGGGCTATGTGTCCGGCCTTGAAAAAACGCTACGCGGCGTTTTTCCGATCCGCGATTTTGCCGGCACCGCCGAACTGGATTTCGTTCACTATGAACTTGAAGATCCCAAATATGATGTCGAGGAATGCCGGCAGCGCGGCATAACGTATGCCGCACAGATGAAAGTCACGCTTCGCCTGATTGTTTTTGAAATCGACCCCGATACCGAAGCGCGCAGCGTTCTCGATATCAAGGAACAAGACGTCTATATGGGCGACATGCCGCTGATGACTCACAACGGCACTTTCTTCATCAATGGTACAGAGCGCGTGATCGTATCGCAGATGCACCGCTCACCTGGCGTGCTATTTGATCATGATCGCGGCAAGACGCACGCATCGGGCAAATTCCTGTTTACTGCGCGTGTCATTCCCTATCGCGGCAGCTGGCTCGATTTTGAATTTGACGCAAAAGACATTGTCAATGTCCGTATTGACCGCAAGCGCAAGCTGCCGGTCACATCGCTGCTTTTCGGGCTAGGCCTAACAAGCGAAGAAATTCTCAGCCATTTCTACGACAACGTAACATTTGCGCGCGCCAAGGATGGCTGGAAAATCCCGTTCAATGCGGAACAATGGCGCGCCTCCAAGCCGCTATTTGATATTGTCGATGCAAAAACTGGCGAAGTGGTCTTTCCTGCTGGGCAGAAGATCACACCGCGCAGCGCGAACAAGGCGGTCAAGGATGGGCTGAAAACGCTGCTGATCCCGACCGAGGAAATTTTCGGGCGTTATTCAGCTTTCGATCTAATCAACGAAAAAACCGGCGAGATATATATCGAGGCCGGCGACGAAGTGACTGCGGAAAATCTCGAAAAGCTTATTAAGGCGGGAATTAAAAAGCTCGAATTGCTCGACATTGATCATATCATCACCGGCGCTTGGATGCGCAATACGCTACAGGTCGACAAGGCGGAAAACCGCGATATGGGTCTCGACGCAATCTACCGCGTTATGCGCCCCGGCGAACCGCCAACACGCGAAACCGCTGATGCACTTTTCGAAGGCCTGTTCTTCGATAGTGAGCGTTATGATCTTTCCGCCGTTGGCCGCGTAAAACTCAACATGCGCCTTGAACTCGACGCGCCCAACGACATGACCACGCTGCGCAAGGAAGATATCCTCGCCGTGGTCAAAGAGCTCGTTGATCTGAAAGACGGCAAGGGTGAGATTGACGATATCGACAATCTTGGCAATCGCCGTGTCCGCTCGGTTGGCGAGCTTTTGGAAAACCAGTATCGTGTCGGGCTTCTTCGTATGGAGCGCGCGGTTAAGGAACGTATGAGCAGCGTCGATGTATCGACCGTCATGCCAAATGACCTCATCAATGCAAAACCCGCCGTTGCTGCTGTCCGTGAATTCTTCGGCTCATCGCAGCTGTCACAATTTATGGATCAGACAAATCCATTGTCGGAAGTTACCCATAAACGCCGCGTATCAGCGCTTGGGCCCGGCGGACTTACCCGCGAACGTGCAGGCTTTGAAGTCCGCGACGTTCACCCGACGCATTATGGCCGTATTTGCCCCATTGAAACGCCTGAAGGCCCGAATATCGGCCTGATTAACAGTCTCGCATCTTTCAGCCGCGTCAACAAATATGGTTTCATCGAAACGCCATATCGTAAAGTCGCCGCCGGCAAGGTGACCGATGAGGTCGTGTATCTCTCGGCAATGGAAGAGCAGAAGCACACCGTTGCGCAGGCCAATGCCGAATTGGACGGCAAAGGCGCTTTCATCGAGGAGTTGATTTCGGCGCGCGAAGCGGGCGAGTTCCTGATGGCACCGCGCGAGCAGATTACGCTGATGGACGTTTCGCCCAAGCAGCTGGTATCTGTTGCCGCATCGCTCATTCCTTTCCTTGAAAATGATGACGCGAACCGTGCGCTTATGGGATCGAACATGCAACGGCAGGCTGTGCCTCTGCTGCGCGCAGAAGCACCTTTTGTCGGTACCGGTATGGAAGAAACCGTGGCCCGCGATTCCGGCGCCGCGATTGCTGCCCGCCGCGCAGGCATTGTCGATCAGGTAGATGCGACCCGCATCGTTATCCGCGTAACCGGCAAAGTGAACGCAGGCGAAAGCGGTGTGGATATCTACACCCTGCAGAAATTCCAGCGATCGAACCAAAACACCTGCATCAATCAGAAACCGCTGGTAAAAGTGGGTGATGAAATCGTCACTGGCGAAATCATTGCCGATGGCCCGTCGACCGAACTGGGCGAGCTGGCATTGGGCAAAAACAGCCTCGTCGCCTTCATGCCTTGGAACGGCTATAATTATGAGGATAGTATCCTCATTTCCGAACGTATCGTGAAGGATGACGTCTTCACCTCTGTCCATATTGACCAATTCGAAGTCATGGCGCGCGATACCAAGCTTGGCCCCGAAGACATCACCCGCGATATTCCCAACGTTGGTGAAGAAGCGCTGCGTAACCTCGATGAGGCGGGCATTGTCTATATCGGTGCCGAAGTGCATCCCGGCGATATTCTGGTTGGAAAGATTACGCCCAAGGGCGAAAGCCCGATGACGCCGGAAGAAAAGCTTCTCCGCGCGATCTTTGGCGAGAAGGCTAGCGATGTTCGCGATACTTCGCTCAAATTGCCGCCCGGGGTTGCCGGAACGGTCGTTGAAGTACGTGTGTTTAACCGCCACGGCATCGACAAGGATGAGCGCGCAATGGCGATTGAGCGCGAGGAAATTGAACGGCTTGCAAAAGACCGTGAAGACGAGCGCTCTATTTTGAACCGTGCAACCTATAACCGCCTGCGCGAAATGCTAGTGGGTCAGAAGGTTGCTGCCGGCCCGAAAGCTCTCAAGAAAGGCGCGAAGATTGATGCCGACAATCTTGAGCTGGTTGAAAAGCATGAGTGGTGGAAAATAGCCGTCGCCGACGACACGGTGCAGGGCGATCTTGAAGCCGTAAAAACGCAGTATGATGATGCGGTCAAACTGATCGTCGAGAAATTCGACGATCGCCGTGAGAAGCTGGAGCGCGGTGACGAACTCGCTCCTGGCGTTTTGAAGATGGTAAAGGTGTTCGTCGCGGTGAAGCGCAAGCTGCAGCCGGGCGATAAGATGGCTGGCCGCCACGGCAACAAGGGCGTAATCTCGCGCATCCTTCCTGTCGAAGACATGCCCTTCCTTGAAGACGGCACACCGGTCGATGTTGTGCTGAACCCGCTTGGCGTACCGAGCCGCATGAATGTCGGTCAGATCTTCGAAACCCATCTGGGCTGGGCCGCACGCGGCCTTGGCAAACAGGTTCAGGAGGCTCTGGAAGATTGGCGCCATGCCAATCCGGACCCCGAAACAGCCAAGCCGCCCGAAGCGGTTCGTGAACGGCTTATCCATGCCTATGGCGATAAATATGAGAAGGCAATCAAGGACCGTCCGGATAGCGAGATCATCGATCTGGCTAGCAATGTAACCGGCGGCATTCCGATGGGGACGCCGGTATTTGACGGCGCGCGCGAAGCAGATGTCTCGCGAATGCTGGAACGCGCCGGACTTGATACCTCGGGCCAGAGCGATCTTTTTGATGGCCGCACCGGCGATAAATTCGACCGCAAGGTGACAGTGGGCTATATTTATATGCTCAAGCTGCACCATCTGGTCGATGACAAAATCCACGCCCGTTCGATCGGCCCCTACAGCCTCGTCACGCAGCAGCCGCTGGGCGGCAAGGCGCAGTTTGGCGGTCAGCGCTTCGGTGAAATGGAGGTCTGGGCATTGCAGGCTTACGGAGCTGCCTACACATTGCAGGAAATGCTGACGGTCAAATCGGATGACGTGGTCGGGCGTACCAAGGTTTACGAAAGCATCGTCAAGGGCGACGATGGTTTTGAAACCGGTATCCCGGAAAGCTTCAACGTTCTGGTCAAGGAAATGCGCTCGCTTGGCCTTAATGTCAGCCTCAAATCATTTGATGATGACGATGAGGATGGCGACGATCTGGCCGAGGCGGCGGAATAGGGAACCGGCGGAGACCACCTCCGCCAGTCCCATTCGCCCCAACTGACAATTCACTGGGCAAGAGCCCGATGAGGAAAATATAATGAACGAACTTAGCAAATTCCAGAACCCCGTCGCCAAGCCGGAAACTTTCGACCAGATTCAAATCGGTCTGGCATCGCCGGAGAAAATCCGCAGCTGGTCCTTTGGCGAAATCAAGAAGCCCGAGACCATCAACTACCGGACTTTCAAGCCCGAACGCGACGGCCTGTTCTGCGCGCGCATTTTTGGTCCGGTAAAGGATTATGAATGTCTGTGCGGCAAGTATAAACGGATGAAATATAAGGGCGTCGTCTGCGAGAAATGCGGCGTCGAAGTCACCGTCACCAAGGTGCGCCGTGAGCGTATGGGTCACATCGAACTGGCCGCTCCTGTCGCGCATATCTGGTTCCTGAAATCACTGCCTTCGCGCATCGGCTTGCTACTCGACATGCAGCTGAAACAGCTGGAGCGTGTGCTGTATTTCGAAAGCTATATCGTTACCGAGCCGGGCCTAACGGCTCTCGAGAAATTCCAGCTTCTGACCGAAGATGAAATGCTCGAAGCGCAGGATGAATATGGCGAAGACGCTTTTACCGCCGGTATCGGTGCCGAAGCCGTCAAGCAGATGCTGATGGATCTCGACCTCGAACATGAGCGTGACAATCTGATGGAAGAGCTGGCAACGACCAAGTCGACGTTGAAGCCTGCCAAAATCATCAAACGGTTGAAAGTCGTTGAAAGCTTCATCGGTTCGGGCAATCGCCCAGAATGGATGATCCTTGACGTTGTGCCGGTTATTCCGCCTGAATTGCGTCCACTAGTACCGCTCGATGGTGGCCGCTTTGCAACTTCGGATCTCAACGACCTTTATCGCCGTGTGATCAACCGTAACAACCGTTTGAAGCGGCTTATCGAGCTGCGCGCGCCGGATATCATTGTGCGTAACGAAAAACGCATGCTGCAGGAATCGGTTGATGCATTGTTCGACAATGGCCGCCGTGGCCGCACCATTACCGGCGCAAACAAACGCCCGCTGAAATCTCTATCCGACATGCTGAAGGGCAAACAGGGCCGCTTCCGCCAGAATCTGCTCGGCAAGCGCGTCGATTATTCGGGCCGTTCGGTTATCGTGACCGGGCCAGAGCTCAAGCTTCATCAATGCGGGTTGCCGAAGAAGATGGCGCTCGAACTCTTTAAGCCCTTCATCTATTCGCGCCTCGATGCCAAAGGCCTATCGATGACGCTGAAGCAGGCGAAGAAATGGGTCGAAAAGGAACGCAAGGAAGTTTGGGACATCCTAGATGAAGTGATCCGCGAGCATCCGGTAATGCTGAACCGCGCACCGACGCTCCACCGTTTGGGTATCCAAGCATTCGAGCCTGTACTGATTGAGGGCAAAGCAATTCAGCTGCATCCTCTGGTTTGCGCAGCCTTTAACGCCGACTTTGATGGCGACCAAATGGCCGTTCACGTTCCGCTGAGCCTTGAGGCCCAGCTCGAAGCCCGCGTGTTGATGATGTCGACCAACAACATTCTTTCACCCGCAAATGGTAAGCCGATTATCGTTCCTTCGCAGGATATGATTTTGGGCCTCTATTATCTGTCGATGGACCGCGAAGGTGAACCCGGCGAAGGCATGATCCTTGCCGATATGGCCGAGGTGCATCAAGCTTTGGAAGTCAAAGCAGTTACGCTTCACTCAAAGATCACTACCCGCGTTCCTCAGACCGATGAGAAGGGCAAAGAATATCAGATGCGCGTCGAAACAACGCCGGGACGTATGCTGATAGGTGAATGCCTGCCGAAGGCGCACACAGTGCCATTCGACGTCATCAACCGCCTCCTCACAAAAAAGGAAGTTGGCGATGTAATTGATCAGGTTTATCGCCACACCGGTCAGAAAGACACGGTGCTGTTTGCCGACGCGATTATGGTTCTCGGCTTCCGCCACGCCTTTAAGGCAGGTATTTCCTTTGGTAAGGATGATATGATCATTCCTAACGAGAAGGAAGGTATGGTCGCGGAAACCAAGGCGATTGTTGCTGATTTTGAACAGCAATATCAGGATGGCTTGATCACGCAGCAGGAAAAATACAACAAAGTTATCGACGCTTGGTCGGGCTGCGGCGACCGCGTTGCTACCGCGATGATGGACAAGATTAAGGCCGCACCCAAGGATGAGAATGGCCGTCAGGCACAACCGAACTCGATCTATATGATGAGCCACTCCGGCGCGCGTGGTTCGCCAGCTCAGATGAAACAGCTAGCCGGTATGCGCGGCCTTATGGCCAAACCTTCGGGCGAGATCATCGAAACTCCTATTATCTCGAACTTTAAGGAAGGCCTGACGGTTCTTGAATATTTCAACTCGACCCACGGTGCACGTAAAGGCCTTGCCGATACTGCACTGAAAACGGCAAACTCGGGTTATCTGACCCGCCGCTTGGTTGATGTATCGCAGGATTGCACCATCGTTGAAGTTGACTGCAAAACCGATAAGGCGCTGGAAATGCGCGGCATCGTTCAGGGCGGTTCCACCATCGCATCGCTTTCCGAGCGCGTGCTTGGCCGGACCATTGCCGAAGATATCGTCGGCGCAGACGAGAAGGTTGCAATCAAGAAGGGTACCATGCTTGACGAGGCGCATGCTGCTTTCATTGACGAGATCGGTCTGCAAGCGCTGAAAATCCGCTCACCGCTCGTTTGCGAGTCAAAGGTTGGCGTCTGCGGCACATGCTATGGCCGTGACCTAGCGCGCGGTACACCGGTGAATATAGGTGAAGCTGTCGGCGTTATCGCCGCACAGTCAATCGGCGAACCGGGCACGCAGCTTACCATGCGTACCTTCCATATTGGCGGCGCTGCGCAGCTCAATGAACAGTCTAACCTTGAAGCATCTTCGGCCGGTACGATTGTCTTCAAAGACGATATGCCGACCATCGTAGACAAGCACAAACGCCGTCTGGTGATGGCGCGTAGCGGTGAGATTGCGATTGCCGACAAGGATGGCCGAGAGCTTGAAATCCATCGTTTGCCCTATGGTGCGACGCTGACGTTCAACGCAGGCGACAAGGTCAAGGCCGGTGACCGGCTAGCGGAATGGGACCCGTTCACCAAGCCGGTTATCACTGACAAGCCGGGTGTTGTGAAATTCCAGGATTTGCTCGACGGTCGGACGCTCGCCGAGCAGACCGATGATGCTACCGGGATTACCCAGCGCGTTGTTACCGAGAACCGCACAACGGGCCGCGCCAAGGACGAAGATTTGCGTCCCCGCATTACGCTGCTCGACGGCGACAGCGGTGAAGCCGGACGCTACTTGCTTGGCCCTGGCACGATGCTTTCGGTTGAGGACGGACAGGAAGTTGTCGCAGGCGACATTGTGGCCCGTGTGACCCGCGAGTCTGCAAAGACGCGTGACATCACCGGAGGCCTGCCGCGCGTTGCCGAATTGTTCGAAGCGCGCAAGCCAAAGGATAATGCGGTTATCGCCAAGATTGACGGCACGGTCGAATTTGTCCGTGATTACAAGGCGAAACGCAAGATCGGTATTGTTCCGGAAGAAGGCGACCGTGTTGACTACCTGATCCCGAAAACCAAAATACTTGAGGTTCAGGACGGCGACGCGGTGCGTAAGGGTGACAGCTTGGTCTCCGGTTCACCCGATCCGCATGATATCCTTGAAGTCATGGGTATCGAGGCCTTGGCCGAATATCTGGTGTCGGAAATACAGGAAGTCTACCGCCTGCAGGGCGTGAAGATCAACGACAAGCATATCGAGACGATTGTTCGTCAGATGCTGCAGAAGGTTGAGATTACCTTTGGCGGCGATACCACCCTGCTTGTCGGCGAACAGATCGACCGCGAAGAAATGGAAGAGTATAATGCCAAGCTGACCCGGAGGCAGAAGCGCGCCGAAGGCAAACCGATACTGCTTGGTATCACCAAAGCATCGCTGCAAACACGCAGCTTTATCTCAGCTGCATCTTTCCAGGAAACCACCCGCGTGCTGACGCAGGCGGCGGTCGAAGGGAAAAAGGATGTCCTTACCGGCCTTAAGGAAAATGTGATCGTTGGCCGGTTGATCCCGGCGGGAACCGGTTCTGCCATGAACCGCGTTCGGGTCACCGCAAACAGCCGCGATGCAGCGCTTCGTGCGCAGTATAAGAAGCTTCAGGAAAGCCTGATAGCGCCCGAAACTGCGGAAGAAGAGCATGATGCCGAGCTAAAGCAAGGCGCGGAAGCTGCGATTGGTGACGATCCGCTGGCAAAGGTCCAGGGTGACACGGAAGTCGAAGCTGCTCCGGAAGGCGAAGCCGCTCCGGAAGCTGCGAAAGATACCAGCGACGCGTAACAGCGCAGCCTGCCAAATTACAAAAGCCCCGCCGGAAGCAATTTCTGCGGGGCTTTTTCTTTTACATGGTTTCGCATAGACCTCTGGAATGGCGCTAGAGACCATCCTGCTTTTCTTTTTGGCTGATCTCGCCATCTGCCTGACGCCCGGGCCAGCGACGGCGGTGACCGCAAGCTACGGCGCGCGCGGCGGTGTCCGCGCCGCGCTTGGGCCAATAGCGGGCATCCATATTGGCAACTTCATCTGGTATGCATTGTCAGCGCTCGGGCTGTTGACGCTGCTAACAACGGCTCCCGGCACATACAATATTATCCGTTGGGCCGGTGTTGTCTATCTTCTGTGGATGGGCTGGCGCATGATCCGTTCAGCAAAGGGTAGCGCAAAGCCCGACAGCGAGGGCGAAATAGCATTCTGGCCGGGCTTTGGCAGCGGACTTGCCGTTCACATGTCCAACCCAAAGGCGCTGCTCTTCTATGCGAGCTTCTTGCCGCAATTTATTGACCCTGAATATTCGGTGACATTCCAGATTCTGGTGTTTGCCGGTGTGACCCTCATAACCGAGAGCATTGGACTTCTGGTGTATTCTTTCGCGGCGGCGTCCACAAAAAGGGCTGCGGTAACAAGGTTTGGAAGTCTAATCTTTGACAAGATAGCAGGGACAATATTGATATGCGTCGCCATCATCATGGCGCTCTATAATATACCTATCTTTCAACAATAAGGGCCGCCGCCATGTGCATGTCACGCACTTGAAAGAACAAACGCAGCATGATATCTCTCACTGTCTGGCAATTGGGGGAAGAAATCATGCGCAAATATCTGGTCGCTTTGGGTGCAGTTGCAATGGCAACCATTTCATCGCAGGCACATGCTGGTGCTGTAGCCATCTGCATCGAAAAATCAAAAAACAAGGCTGGCAACTATTTTGACAGCGAGTATTTCTTGCGGCATGGCAAAAGCCCGAATGTTGATGGCTATATCGCTGTAAAGGCTGCGCGCCAAGATCACCGTGAGAGTTATAAAAGCAGCACGCCATACTGCCGCCACAATGGGAAATCGATAGCCAACGGTGGCTATTTCGTTGTTATCAAGGACGGGCGTAAAAAGGATCATGCTGGCGCCCACTATAACCGCTGGGCCTTGGGCTTCGGAACAACGCGTGCGGCAGCAATAGCCGATGCCAAGAGGGAACTGTGGGGACGCAGCGCGACATTGATGGCAAAGATACACGGCTACAAAATTGAAGAAGAAAACAAGATTTAGGCGCTGACACGCTTGCGGGTGGGGCCGGTCAGACCGGCCGGTTCTGTTCCACCTCAATCTCTGCGTCGAGACCGCATCGCATTTGACCCGCACCTTATCGCGTCCAAATTCGGGAGCGTGATGCGGGTCACGCCTTTCCATTCACCTATAATTTATGATATATCTCAACGTCGGGGAAAAGGGGAAATGGAACATGCTTAAATATCTTATTGGCTTTGCCGTCGTGGCGATGACTGTCGCAACGGCCCAACCGGCACATGCTGGCGCAGTCGCCATTTGTATCCAAAAAGAGAAGAACAAGGCTGGCAACAACTATGACAGCGAATATTTTCTGCGGCACGGTAAAAGCCCGAATGTTAATGGCTATGTCGCTTGGCGGGCCGCACGAAAAGATCACCGCGAGAGCTATCCTGAGAGCCGTAACCCCAAAGCGCCATATTGCCGGCATAATGGCTACACGCTAGCCGATGGCGGGTATTTCATCATTATCAAGGGCGGACGTGACAAGGACCATGTCGGCGAACATTATAACCGCTGGGCCTTGGGATTCGGTAAAACTCGCGCAGATGCACTGGCCGATGCCAAGAAAGAACTGGGGCAGCGCGATTGGTCATGGAACCTGAAAAAGCACGGCTACGAAATTGAAGAGGAAAACGCGATTTAGGCGCTGACACGCTTGCGGGCGGGAACGGTCAGACTGGCCGGTCCTGTTCCGCCTCGACCTCGCTATCCAGTCGATATACATCTTCGCAAGCATCTTGGTTACCATTGTCACATTTGCGCTGCGCCTTATCGCGCTTGCGCGACAGCTTGCCAAGATTCTCTTCTTTTTTGCGCAGTTTGCGGCCGCGTTTTTCATCGGCCTCGGACTGGCTCGTGGTCAGCACATCGGCGGTCTTCGATACGACCTTTATCGGCGCGGTCACCACATCTTTAACGATCGATACGCAGCCCGATGTCGCCAATGCGAGCGGCAGACAGGTTAGCAAAATGAAAATGCGCATGACAATATCTCCGTTCAGGAAGGCGCCATTATAAAGAGCGAAGGTGAAACAATGCTGAACATGTATCAACCAAGCAGCTTTTTCGCCCGTTCGCGCACTTCCTCGCCAATATCCTCGCGCTCGAGCGCTAGCGCAAGATTGGCCTCTATATAGCCTGCAACCGAACCGCAATCATAACGGTTGCCATCAAAAGTTACCGCATGAAACGGCTGGTCGCCGATCATCTGCGCCATCGCATCGGTCAGCTGGATTTCACCGCCAGCGCCTTTGCCCTGATTTTCGAGAACGCGCATAATCTCGGGCTGCAAGATATAGCGCCCTGATATGATGAGGTTAGACGGCGCGTCTTTTACCGCGGGCTTTTCAACTAAGCCGGTGACTTCGGTGAGCGGCGGCGGCGCGCGGCGACCGGGCGCGATCACACCATAGTTCGACACCTCCTCGCGCGGCACTTCAACCACGCTGATCATATTGCCGCCGGTTTCGTTGTAGGCTTTCACCATCTGCGACATGCAGCCGGGTGAGCCGTGCATGAATTCATCGGGCAGGAATATCGCGAAAGGTTCATCACCCACAATATCGCGTGCGCACCATATCGCATGGCCAAGGCCCAGCGGCTCTTGCTGCCGCACATAAGCGCATTGGCCGGGGCCGAGCCGGGTCGGTTCCAGCACCGACAGATCCTTGCCGCGCTCTGCCATTGTCCGCTCAAGCTCGTAAGCAATGTCAAAATGATCCTCGATCGCGCTCTTGCCGCGGCCGGTGACAAAGATCATTTGCTCGATCCCCGCTTCGCGCGCTTCGTCGACCGCATACTGAATGAGCGGGCGATCAACCACCGGCAGCATTTCCTTAGGTATCGCTTTGGTGGCCGGCAAGAACCGTGTGCCAAGACCGGCAACGGGGAAAACGGCTTTGCGGATTGGTTTGAAACTCATGCAGCACCTCTATCTGCTTTATGCTTACAAAACAATTACGCCCTATGTCAGGCCGGATCGGACATTCGGTCTGCAAACCCTTTTTTCAGCTTCTGCAATTTTGGCGGAATAACTGCAAGACAGTATGAATTGCCCTGCCCTTCACCTTCCCAATATTCCTGATGGTCATCCTCGGCAGGATACCAGATTTCGGCATCCTCTATCGTGGTCACAATCGGCTCCGGCCAGTCTGGCTGTGCACGTTCAATCGCTGCCCCGGCCTGAACCCGCTGGGCATCGCCAAGTGGAAAGATAGCGGAGCGATATTGGGTGCCAATATCGTTGCCCTGCTGGTTCAACTGCGTCGGATCATGCGTTGCAAAAAAAACATCGAGCAAGTCGCCATAGCCGATGACATCCACGTCATAGCCTATGCGGATCGCCTCTGCATGGCCAGTATTGCCGCTGCAAACCTGTTTATAGGTGGGGTCGGCGAGATGCCCGCCAATATAGCCGCTTTCGACGCTTTCAACACCGGAAAGCCGCCGAAACACCGCCTCCGTGCACCAGAAGCAACCGCCTGCGAAAATCGCCATTTCACGAGCCATGGGAGATATCCTTTCGCGCTCCAAGATAAGGGGGGCGCCTTAACACTTCAAGCGGTAGCAGGTACTGCGCCATCGGGCTTCTTGCCATTCGGCTCTGCGCCGCGCACCACCAGCAGATACATTGTCGGCGTTACGATGCGCGACAGGATAGTTGACGAAATCAGGCCGCCAATCAACACAATCGCGAGCGGCGCGTATAGCGCGCCGCCAAACAGCGCGAGCGGCATCAGGCCGCCAATAGCAGTTACCGATGTCAGCAACACCGGCATAAACCTAACCTCGCCTGCCTTCTCAATGGCCTGACGTAGTCCCATCCCTTGCTCGCGCAGCTGGCTGGTAAAATCGACGAGCAGGATTGAATTCTTAATCTCGATACCGATCAACGCTACAAAGCCAATCGCGGCAAGGAAGGACATGCTATTGCCGGTCACAAGTAATGCGAGCAGGCCGCCAAATGTGCCAAGCGGTATTACGCCGGCCACCACCAAGGCTTCCCTGAAACGGCCAAATTCAGCCACCAATATGGCGAAGATAGTGAACAGCGCAAACATGACGACCGGGCCAAAGCCGCCAAAAGTATCGGCAATGGCCTGCGCTTCTCCGCCCTGTTCGATGCGGTAGCCAGCGGGCAGTTTGAGCTTGTCCAATTTGGCAAGCGTGCTGGAATTGACATCGGCGGGAAGAAAGCTTGGCTGGACCTGCGCGGTAATACTCACATAACGTTCAAGATTATGGCGCTGAATGGATGGCGGCTGCGAAATGAGCGTCGGGTCAGAAATTTCCGCCAGTGCTACGGGGCGCCCGCTACGCGTTGGCACGTAGATATCCTCGATTGCCGAAACCGGCTGGCTGTTGCCCAGCGGCAGGCGCACTGTAACCGGATAGCTATCGCCCTCCTCATCGCGGAATGTTCCCGCTTGCTCTCCGTTCAGCGCAATGCGCGTTGCACGGCGCGGAGCGCCCGCCGGTATATTCAGAAGCGCCGCCTTTGCATCATCGATCCGCAGGTCAAGATCAATCCGGTCGGTTCGAACAGGATTGATGATGTCGCGCGCGCCAGCTGTGTCATGCAGGATGGCTTCGACCTGACCAGCCAGCCTCTTCAATTCGCCAAGATCGGAGCCGACGATCCGGTATTCGATAGGCGCGTTGATAGGCGTGCCATTTTGAAAAATGATGAGCCTGATACGCGCGCCGGGGATTTCGTCTAGTTTTTTGCGAATACGCGCAATCATCGCGCGGCTGCGATCGCCGTGCCATTTTTCCATAACGGCCAGAACTTCACCTTGATTGGTGTTTTCGGATTCGTCGAAAACATTGTAGAAAACCTGCGGATTACGCGCGCCGACATTCTCCGCGCGTATCTTTATGTCGCTCTCCCCCGCCAAAATTGTCGAAACTTGCTGCACAATCGTTTCGGTTTGTTCGACGCTCGATCCCTGCTCCGCATCCACAGTCACGCGGAAATAGCTGGTATCGGCATCGGGAAACAGGCTGAAGCCCAGCGTTGGCACCAGCAGGAAAGCCGCGCTGGTCAGCGCCAGGGCGAGCCAAACGGTCCGGCGCGGCGCGTTAAGAGCGCGGTGCAAGGCGGGCTTGTAGAAACGCTCGATATTGCGGCTCAGCCACTTCAGCACTGTGTTGCCCTCGGGATCGGCGTCGCGCCGCAACACTCGGCTGGCGAGAAAAGGAACGATGGTCAGCGAAACGATCATCGAGGCGACAACGGTGAAGATTATTGTGCCGATAAAGCTCTTGATAAACTGCCCTGCCCCTTCCGGCAGAAAAAGCAGCGGGAAGAAAGCAAAGACCAAAACGCCGGTCGATCCTAGCACCGCCTTTGTGATCTCTTTTGTCGCGTCAATGGCGGCGTCATCGCGCGTTTTGCCCATGCGCAAATGACGCGAGATATTTTCCACCACCACTATCGAATCGTCAACCAAAAGGCCGAGCGAGAGAATAAACCCCGCGACCACAAGCTGGCTGAGATTCCAGCCCATGAAGCTGTTGAGGAGCAACCCCGAAGCCAGCGACAAGGGAATCGAAACCATTACAATGAGCGATGCCCTGAAACCCAGCGGCAAAAGCGTGAAGAGAACAAGAAATGCCGCTATCGAAAAATCGCGCGCCAATTCGCGCAGCCGAAACTGGATGTCCTTGCTTTGGTCAAACTGAACCACCGCCGATATATCGGGCGGCAGCAATTTACGCTCCCTATTCAGCACTTCTGTCAGCTGATCGCGCAGTTTGGTAGCGTCAACCCCCTGCTTTTGGTTTGCCACTACGAATACCGCGCGTTTGCCATTATGCGATAGCCGGATGCGCTGTTCTTCCGAACCCCATTTGACATCGGCGACATCTCCCACGCGCAGCAGCGATCCTTGGCTGCTGCGTAGCGGCAAATTGCGAACACTTTTCAAACTGCGAAAGGCGCCGCCCGTTTCGACGTTGAAGCGCCGGTTACCGCTGGTTACCGATCCGCCCGGGACGTCTGCACCGCCGGACCGGATTGCATCAGCAACGGCGGTCACAGGAAGCCGGAGTTCGGCCAGCCGCCCAGCATCTATTGAGACGCTTATTTCGGGCGGCGGTAGGCCGTAAATTCTTGCCCGGCGCACATTACGCAGCCGCGCAAATGCCTCCTTCAAATCGCGCGCATATTTATCCATCCTGTACCAGCTTGCACTTTCGCTGATCAATGCGACCTGCAAGATCGACGGATTGGCTGTCGTATTTTTGATAAATTCGAGCCGCGTCAAACTGTCGGGAAGCTGGCTGCGAATGGCAGTGATTTCGCGAACGGTATCATTGAAATATTCGTCTACATCGCCCGACCAGTCAAATTCAACGCGGATAACAGCATTGCCGTCTGCGCTGATCGAGTAAATTTGTTTAACATCCTCAAGGCCTTGTGAAATCTCTTCAATAGGCTTGGTTATTGTCTGTTCTATCTCTGCCGCGTCAGCCCCGGGCTGCACCGCCAGCATCGTAACCACAGGAATGTTGAAATGCGGGTCGACCGCGCGCGGTGTCTTTGTAAATGCAGAGTAACCGAGCGCAACTAGCAGTGCGAAAAGCACCAGCGTCAACTGCCAACGTTTGATGGCTATTTCGGCTACATGCATGCGCGGCTATCCGGGGGCCGCGACGGCACGGACTTTCGAGCCGGTGCGCAATTTCTCGCCGCCGCGCGTCACTATCACGTCTCCAGGGCCGATGCCGCCAGAGACAATTACAAATTCATCCATCACCCGCTCTACAGTAACGCTGCGCGTTTCGATGCGGTTATTCTTGCCGACAACATAAACCAGCCCCTCACCCGTGCGCACACCGTAAAGCGCGCTCGCCGGAATTTGCAGAGAGCCGTCGTCAGCGGCGGGTAGCATTATCGTCGCCGTGCCGATCTGCCCCGAACGTAGCCTTGGTCGCACGGCAAGACGAAAGACAATGGTGAAAGCGCCTGTCGCTTCATTCGCGCGTCCATCTATTTCGCTGATGGTGGCATCGATAGTTTCATCGCCAAGCGACTCTATCGTGATTTTCGCAGGCATCCCCACACGCAATTTTGCCGCATCGCGGTCAACCACGGGCACCCGGAAAACAAACCCCTGGCTGTCTTCACCCAGCACCAGCGCCGGTGTGCCGGCAGAGACCACCTGCCCCGGCTCGACACTACGCGAAAGGATCACCCCGCTCGATGGCGCATGGATATGCGATGTTCCGGTCGCATAGCGTGCTTGGCGTACCCGCGCAGCCGCCGCCTTGGTTGCCGCCTCGCTGGATTCATACTGCTTCTTGGTTACCCAGCCATCCTTGTAGAGCGCGTGCAACCGGCCGAAATCAGCCTGGGCGCGGTCGAGTTCCGCTTGGGCAACAGCAAGGTCAGCGCCGACATTCTGCCGGTCGAGTGCTGCCAGCGTTGCACCGCGCTTCACATGGTCACCCTCATTGTAGCGTACACTCGACACCCGGCCAGAGGTGGTGAAGCCTAGCGGCGTTTCGCGCCGATAACGGATCGTTCCGACCGCATCGATGGTGCGCTGCAGGCTGGATTCCTGCACCTTGATCACCTGAACGGGAAAAATCTCATCTTGCTTTTTGCTGGCAGGCTTGCCTTCTTTTTCTCCCGAGCAAGCCGAAAGCGCGATGACAGAAAATGTCAGCATGGCCGCTATTGCATAGCGTATATGACGATCACGACGTCTCACATGAAAAACCCCTGCTCCTGATGCATGCAATAGCGCGATTTGCCATCAATCCAATAGGAGAATTTTGAGTTGCAATAAAGGACTTATTTTGCCGCCATGAGATCAGCGTCGCCTATTTGCTTTTCTTTCAGCAAAGGCGGGAAATATCCGCGCCAGCCAGCTTGCGTTTTATCCATCACATCGATCTCGGCAGCCATGATTTCCATGCGCTTTTTCCAGCGATAATGCGTGCCATCGGAAAAGAAGCCATGCCCATATTTGCGGCCATAGCGCTCGATAAAGCGTAGCGCGCCCCGTGGCTCATATCCGGCATTCGCCATCAGCCAGACCGACAGCCTGTCTGCCTCAATCTCGGTCTGACGGATGAGCTTTTTCGATTTGCCGAACATGCGGCCAATCCCGCGCTTCACCCTTGCCGCATCAAGCTGTTTGCGATGCTCTAGAATATTATGCGCCAGCTCATGCGCAACGATGGCGGCGAACTCGTCCTCGCCGGGCGCGAATTCGGACAGTTTCGCGCTCACCCGCACCGTGCGGCCATCAGCTCCGGCATCCGCTTTACTGCCCGACGAAATGACAAAGCCGGAAGCACATACCAGTGAAGGTGCAAGCGTGGTGACTGTCGCATCGCTTGCTTGATCGCTAATGAGAGTGAATTTCTGACCGGCCCGCGAAAGCCATGCTTTCGTTAAATTATTTGAAAATCCTTGCACACGAAATGCTGCTTGTTTGCTGCCAACCGTTTCCGACCAATCATATCCCTCGCCATTCCAGCTTACGAAGGCATCGCCTGCATGCAGCCCCGCTTGAGCAGCTGGCCCGCCAGATACCACCGCTGCGATGGCAAGCGGGCGGGGGAAACCAAAGGCCGATTTTGCTGTCGCTTCATCGGGATATTGCCCAATGTCATGGATGACCCATCCGGGATTACGTTCCCTCTTTTTGCAAAAGGCCGCATTTGCCTTTGCCAGCCGGTAGCCGGTCGTCGCCAGCCGCAAATCCTGCGCCACCAATGCGCGGTAAGCAGCGACATCATTCGGCCTGGACGCGGCGTGGGCGGTAAGAACGGCGGAGGCTAGCAATGCCGCTATCAGGAAAAAGAGCGTTTTCACCTGCCCGCCCCTGCCGCGGCGCGTTTTAACCTATCTTGAATGGCTGCGCCAATACCGTCAGCTGGTATCGGCGCAACCGCTATGCTGCTTTTGCCGCTGGCATCGGCGCGGTGCAGAGCTGCGAAAACCCTTGAGGCGGCCTCATCGAGATCGCCCGAAGGAGAAAGATTGTCATCGCCTGCTATAGCGCCAAAGCCAATATGCCATTCACCCGCCTTTGCTTCGGAGATATTTAGCCGAAGCGGTTTGCGCGGCGCATAATGGCGGGCAAGCTGCCCAGGCGCTTCAATTCTATCACCGGCAAGCGGGGTTGCAGGCGTACCCAGCACCGCCTCGATCCGATCCTGAGTGAGCGGGCCCTCACGTAGCAATTGCCAGCCATTTTCGCGAGGCGCAACGATGGTCGATTCCAAGCCTCTTTCGCAAGCACCCGCATCAAGGATCATTGGCGCGTTATCACCCAAGCCCGCGGCGACGTGCGCAGCGCATGTCGGGCTGATATGACCGCTGCGATTGGCCGACGGCGCGGCAAGGTTGAGCCCGCTTTCAAGGAGCAACGCATTCATCACGCGGTGCGCGGGACAGCGCAAAGCAATCGCCGGCAAACCCGCAGTGACAGCCGCTGTAACAGGCGCGCCTTCACGCAGCGGTAACACCAGCGTCAGCGGCCCCGGCCAGAACGCATGGGCCAATTTTAACGCCGTTTCGTCAAATTCAGCCAAGCCTTGAGCCGCCTGTAAATCTGCGACATGCACGATCAGCGGATTGAAAGCCGGCCTGTCTTTACTGCGGTAAATAGCGGCAACGGCACCCGCATTGGACGCATCTGCCGCCAAGCCATACACCGTCTCTGTCGGCACAGCGACCAGGCCGCCGCCGCGCAAAATTTTCGCTGCCTCGCATATCTGCGAAACATCAATTTGCGCCACCACATCTTGATGGTTGGTATTTGTGCCTTCCATGGCATCACGCTATAGGGCGCGCGAGCAATTCAAAACAGGATTTTCTGACAAGCTATGACCTTCACACCGCCCGTTACCGAGCAGCTTTTTGTACTCAAACATATCGCCGGGCTAGATGAGCTTGCCAGCCATGAGCGCTTTGCCGAGGCAACGCCCGATATGGTCGAGGCGATTGTTAGCGGCATAGGCGAATTTGCTGCGGGCGAATTTGCACCGCTGAACCGGATTGGCGATACCGTCGGCGCACGGTTAGTCGACGGGCGCGTCAAAATGCCCGAAGGCTATGTCGAGGCCTACAAGGCCTATGTCGCCAATGGTTGGGGTTCGATCAACGCGCCTGCCGATTTTGGCGGGCAAGGCCTGCCCTTCACGCTGGCGAGCGTCGCGCTCGATTCGCTGGGTGCTGCCAATATGGCCTTTGCGCTTTGCCCGATATTGTCGGTCGGCGCGATTGAAGCGATTGGCCATCATGGCAGCGATGCTCAGAAGGCGGCCTTCCTGCCAAAGCTATCCACCGGCGAATGGACCGGCACGATGAACCTGACCGAGCCGCAGGCTGGCAGCGATGTCGGCGCACTAAAGGCCGCCGCCACGCCGCGCGGTGATGGCACCTATCAGATTAAGGGGCAGAAGATCTTTATCAGCTTTGGCGATCATGACATGGCGGAAAATATCGTCCATCTGGTGCTCGCCCGTACCCCCGATGGACCCGCCGGAACCAAGGGCATTTCGCTGTTCCTAGTGCCCAAATATCTGGTCGCTGAAGATGGCGCGCTTGGCGCTGAGCAGGATATCGAGACCGTTTCCATAGAACATAAAATGGGCATCAACGCCTCGCCTACCTGTGTGCTGGCCTTTGGCGAAAAGGGCGATTGTATCGGGGAGCTGATTGGGTCAGAATTTGGCGGCCTGCGCGCCATGTTCACGATGATGAATAATGCACGGCTGAATGTCGGACTGGAAGGCGTGCAAATAGCCGAGGCGGCAACGCAAAAGGCACTGCATTTCGCGCAGGAACGGGTGCAATCGGCGCGTGCCGGCGGCGCGACCCGCGACCCCGTTGCTATCGTGGAACATCCCGATGTCCGCCGCATGCTGATGCGGATGAAAGCCTCAACGCAGGCGATACGCGCGCTGCTCTATTTCGCCTCGAGTCAGGTTGATCGCGCCACGCTGAATATTGAAGGCGCGCGTGAAATGGTCGATATCCTTACGCCGCTCGCAAAAACCTATGGCACCGATATGGGCGAAGAAATTGCATCGCTGGGTGTGCAGGTGCATGGCGGCATGGGCTATATTGAAGAGACCGGAGCCGCACAATTTTACCGCGACGTACGGATCACGCAAATTTATGAGGGCACCAACGGCATTCAGGCCGCCGATCTCGTCGGCCGAAAGCTTGGCCTGCGCGGCGGCGACGCGATCCGTGACCTGATCGCGCTTATTGGGCGGGAGGCTGATAATCACACTGGCCTGAAAGCGCTCGCCGGTGCCTGCGCCGAAGTGACCGAATATATGCTGCAGGCACCCGTTGATGACCGGCTGGCGGGCAGCTATCCATTTACGACCATGCTGTCGGTTGCGGTGTCAGGCTGGCTGATGGCGAAGCAGCTTACCGCAGCAGAGGCAGCGCTGGCAGAGGACACTGGCAATGCATTCCTCAAATCGAAGGTCGCCTCTTGCCGCTATTATCTGGAGATTATCGTTCCTGAAGCGTTGGGCCTGAAAGGCAGCGCGATGGCGGGCGCCGAATTGCTCTATATGCTGGACGGTGAGGGTCTGACCGCTTGAACGGTATTACTTGTTAAGACCCAACCTTCGCGGCGGCCAGCGTCACCCGCCAGATGACATTGCCGACGTCATCGCTCACCAGCAATGCGCCATCCTTTGCAATGGCCAGCATGGTGGGGCGCCCCTGCGCTTTGCCATCGGCATCAAGAAAGCCGGTCAGCACATTGTCGAACTTGCCGACAGGTTTGCCTTTCGCGCTGAATTTCACAAAAACCACGTCATAGCCTGAAACCGGCTTGCGGTTCCATGATCCGTGCCGCGCGATGAATGCGCCGCTGGCAAATGCCTCGCCCAAACTTGCCTTTGTGCCTTGCGCACTATTGGCAAAGGCCAGCCCCAAGGGCGCACCATGCGCGCCGAGGGCAAAGTCAGGTCGGCGGATATATTGCCAGTCACCTTTCTTCGGCGCTGGTTTGACCCGGTCATCGACATAGCCAACCCAATAATGCTGCGGCCAGCCGAAATCGGCTCCCCATTCCACCTGCGCGAGATAATCCGGAACAAGGTCGGAACCGAGCATATCGCGCTCATTCACCACCGTCCAAAGCTCCCCCTGACTATCGAAATCGAGGCCCACCGGGTTGCGCAGGCCAACCGCGAGTGGTTTTGCCGCGCCTTCCTTGATATCATATTCAATCACCATGGCGCGGCCCTTTTCAGTGTCCATGCCATTTTCGCCAATATTGCTGTTCGAACCCACCGCGATGTAAAGCAGCTTACCATCTGCGCTGGCCACCAGATTGCGGGTCCAGTGATTATTCGGCTTTTTCGCATTAAGCGCGTAGATCTTTTCGCCCTTGGCGGCGATCTTCGTATCTCCGTCCTTATACGGAAACGCCAGCACCGCATCGGTATTGGCAACATACAGCGTTTCGCCCACCAGAACCATGCCAAAGGGCGAATTCAGCCCGGTTAGAAACTCACTTTTAAGCTCCGGCGTGCCGTCACCATCGGTATCGCGCAGCAGGGTAATACGGTTCGCTGACGGAACTCCGGCACCGGCTTTGTCCATCAGATATTTCGCAACAAAGCCTTCAATGCCGCTGTTTTCACGAGGCGGGCTGTTGGTTTCAGCGACCAGAACATCGCCATTGGGTAGCACATATATATTTCGCGGATGGGCAAGGCCGCTCGCGAAAGCTTCAACTTTCAGGCCTGCGGCTGCTACTGGTTTTTCCTTTTCGGTCCAACGGTCCGCCTCGGCAATTTCCATTGTCGGGATGGTCTGCGCGCGCGCGGCAGGAAGTTCGCTAATCACACCGATCAGTTCGCTTTCCTCAAGCTGCGCGACATCGGGGCGTGAAAGATACCAGAAAACGCCGATGCCCAGCAGAACAAAGATGATGGCAAGGTTGCGAATATGTTTCCACATGACGAATATTGTTCCTATTTGTTGTTCTGCCGGGTGCGATCGAAAAGCCAGGTCAGGATAGCGGCTGCAACCCCGATACCGAAGCCGGAGATCATACCCATTGGTATTTCACCCATATAAATACCGGCAGCAATGCCCGCCAGAATACCGATAAATATGAATATGCCCCCCGCCTTTGCGGTTTGCCGCTCTGTATTCTCATTCATAGCCGCCGTCTTGCCATCTATTATATCGGGCAAGCAAGCAGGAAGTTGCACAGCGCAAAAATAGCTAACCATTCGGTAACCATCGCCCTTGACGCTTACTCCATTTTACACAGCTAAAGCATGTCTCAGCAGGCAGGCCGCACCCCGGTTCTGTCTGCCACCCAAATCTGTATGGAAAGCCGTTCTGCCATGAATCTGCCCGTCTATGTCCAAAATCACGACGTAACCGAGGCAGAGGCACTAATTTCGCAATATGGCAACGAGGCTGGCCTCGAAGCCGCAGAGCGCGCCAAAGCCAGCCGCAATATCGGAAACCATATCCAGTTTTGCCGCTGGCGGCAGATCGAGCGGCTGATCATCATGCTCAGCCTGCAGGCAACGCTGGGCACTATTCACTAAACTTACTGATCAATTGAAAAAGGCCGGCATCTTTACGACACCGGCCTTTATGCCCCCGAAGGATGGCGGATAAGGTTCAGGGACCGCCATCCAAGAGGAAACTCTATTTCCTATCTGCGCCGATAGCGGCGACGGCAGGGATTGTTCGCCTTGTCGATCGCGCGCCCGGCGATTGCGCCTACCGCTGCGCCGATAATTGTGCCTTCGGTCTTGTCGCCGCGGCGGGCAACTTCATTGCCAAGCAGTCCGCCGGCAATCGCGCCAATGATCGTGCCGCCTCTGCCGCGATCACAGCGCTGGCGGTAATGGGTGCGGCGATCATAACGGCCGCGGTAATCGTCGCGGCCAGAATAACCATCGTCATAACGGGAATCGTGATTATGGTGGTGGCGACTTCGGTGCGCTTCGGCGGGCGTGGCCATCACGCCCGTCATCGCTGTCGCTGCAAGTACCATGGCTCCAATGCTATTCTTGATCTGCATCACTCTTACTCCAGGAAAAAATGTCTGCCCCAACGATTTCGGTGTCTAGTCGATTCGATTTGAGCGGTGGCTGAACATGACGGTTATCCGTCGTTCATATTCAACCCCTTTTTTCTGAACGTGCGCTAAACAAGACCGTGCAAAGCTGCTTGGGATTCGGCGCAGGGCTGTTATGGCGTGGGGTGATGCGATCTCGTCTTGCCCGGCTTTTTGTTCTCCTTCTACTGTTTGCGCTAAGCGTCGGCGGGCAGAGGGTGATTTATCGCAATAGCAGCCAGAATATCGCGCTTCTGCCGCTGATGCTCGACCCTAACCGGCCTGAATTGCGCAAAGTTGGCGCCCTCGAATTTCTTGCCGCGTGGGAATTGGGCAGCAACAATCAGGATTTCGGCGGTATTTCCGGGCTCGCTATATTGCCTGACGGCCGCTTCATAGGCGTTAGCGACGCCGGAACGCTGATCGGCTTTGGCCTAACTGGTGACAATCGCACTGACCGGCCCTTTATCGCTCCGATGCCCGACGCCTTTGCCGACGGCAACAATTATGAGGATCGCGACAGCGAAGCGATTATTCATGATCCCGCAAGTGGGCGATTCTGGGCCGCCTATGAAGGCAAACACGCGATCCGCCGCTTTGGCCCTTCCTTCGCGCGGCGCGAGGCCATTGCCCGTCCAAAGGCGATGCAGAAGTGGGGCATGAATAGCGGTGCAGAAGCTCTGGTCAGGCTCCCCGATGGGCGCTTTCTGGTTTTTTCCGAAGGGCATGACCGTGCAGATGGCAGCTATGAAGCGCTCGCATTTTCCGGAGACCCTACCGAAAATGGCAGCAGCAGTTTTGCCTTTGGCTATGCCCCGCCCGAGGGACACAAGATTACAGATGCAGCGCTGCTCCCCGACGGGCGGATATTGACGCTCAACCGCGAATTCAGCTTTCCCGACGCATTCACCATCGCGCTTGCAATATTCGATCCGGCAGAGATCACCAAGGGCGAGACCATAAAGCCGAAAATTATCGCGCGGCTGGCGCCACCGTTACTCGTCGACAATCTGGAGGGGCTGGCGGTGACCCAGGAAGATGGCAAAACCATCATCTGGATGATTTCCGACAATAATTTCAATATCTGGCAGCGCACATTGCTGATGAAATTCGCACTCGCAGAAAGCGCTGGGTTAGGCGGCGGCCCGGACACGAAAAAGCCGAAGGCGGATGATGCCCCCGGCTTTGATGCTTTATAGGCTGAAAAGAAGCTTAGGCGGCGGCCTGCTTCTTGATGAGTTCCTTCTTCACCTTGCGGGCATTTGTCGAAAGCTTGTCATCGGAAGTCTTTAGCAGCCAGTTATCAAGGCCGCCAACATGTTCAACCGAACGTAGGCCGCTCGTTGATACGCGGAATTTGATGGCGCGCTCAAGCGAATCCGAAAGCAGCGTCACATTCTGCAAGTTAGGCAGAAAAACACGCTTCGTCCTGTTTTTGGCGTGGCTTACATTGTTACCTGTCAAACGGCTCTTGCCGGTCAGTTCGCAAATACGCGACATCATGAAATTCCTGTATATTTGATTGTCAAAAACCGGAATCAGTCTTCCGGAAAGCGCTGTCCGTTACCCGCGAATGCGCGAAAGGTCAAGCAAGTGATGGGTATTATCTAGCAGAATTTGCTCGCGCAAATCACCCCGCCGGCCCACTCCTTCACGAGCTATCCGTCAGGCACGACCTTCGCCGGGCGCGAATTTTCCGTCAGGCCCTCCTTCGTTGGGCGCGGCACCGGCCCACTCCCCCACTCGAACCACCAATAGGGTACACTCATTGGGTGGTTCGGGTGCGCTTCAACGCATGAACTGTGGTCTGAAGCGCCAAAACGGGCTAGCGGAAATCCATGCCGCTATCCCACGCCCGCAAATATATGGAAGAAGCCCTGATCCTCGCCAGAGCCGCCGCCGATGCAGGCGAAGTCCCCGTGGGCGCGATAGTCATGAAAGATGGCCAGATTGTCGGCCGCGGTGCCAATCGCCCTCTCGCCAATCACGACCCAACGGCGCATGCCGAAATTGTTGCCATACGGGAGGCCGCGCGCGCCTTGGGTACCGACCGGCTGACGCGGTGCGATCTATGGGTAACACTGGAACCCTGCGCGATGTGTGCTGGCGCAATCGCCCATGCCCGTATCGCCCGGCTATATTATGGCGCGAGCGATCCGAAAGGCGGTGCGATTGAACATGGGCCGAAGCTCTTCGAACAGCCAACATTGCATCACCGGCCCGAGGTGTATGCCGGGATCGGAAGCGAAGCAGCGCGCGCTTTGCTCAGGGATTTCTTCGCGGAGCGCCGGTAAGTAGGTTTATTCTGCTGGTTCTGCCGGCTGCAGCTTGTCCATCGTGCGAAGCTCGAAATCGCTCGCATCATGGCGCTCGGGCAGCTGGTTTGCCGGATCACCAAAGACACTGTTGACCATCCGGCCGCGTTGCACGGTGGGGCGCTGAGCAATCTGATCGGTCCAGCGGATCACGTTGGTATATTCCTGCACCTGCAAAAATTCGCCAGCTTCGTAAATCAAGCCCTTTACCAGCGAACCATACCAGGGCCATATCGCGATATCGGCAATCGTATATTCGTCGCCTGCCATATACTCATTGTCCGCCAGTTGCCGGTCGAGCACATCGAGCTGCCGCTTCACCTCCATAGCGAAGCGGTCGATCGGATATTCCATTTTGCTTGGCGCATAGGCGTAAAAATGCCCAAAGCCGCCGCCGAGATAGGGTGCGCTACCCATCTGCCAGAACAACCAGTTGAGCGCTTCGGCGCGTTTTGCCGGTTCAGCGGGCAAAAACTCCCCGAATTTCTCCGCCAGATAGATCAGCATTGATCCTGATTCGAAAAGCCGCGTGGGCGGGCTGGTGCTATGATCCATCAGCGCCGGGATTTTGGAATTGGGATTGATAGCGGTGAAGCCGCTGCCAAATTGGTCGCCGTCACCAATGTTTATGAGCCACGCATCATATTCCGCGTCTTCATGGCCAGCGGCAAGCAGCTCTTCGAGCATCACCGTCACCTTCACGCCATTGGGTGTGCCAAGCGAATAAAGCTGGAACGGATGCTTGCCAATTTGCAGTTCCTTGTCATGCGTCGCGCCCGCAACGGGCCGATTGATAGCGGCAAACCGCCCGCCGCTCTCTTTATCCCATTTCCAGATTTTCGGCGGTGTATATTCTGGTTGGTTGTCGGTCATGAAAGATGAATCCTGTGGGCTGCGTGATATTACGGATAGCGCTCAGCTATTCTGCCCACAAAGGTTCACAATTGCAACGCAATTGGTTGCAGCAGACTACGCATATTAGGGGTATCAATGTACGAAGCGCGCCACCACATCGCGGTAGCTGCGGCTCACCTTTACCTCGGCGCCTGAATCGAGGATCAGGAAACATTCGCCATTGGTGTGCGGCTTCACCTCCCGGACTTGATCGAGGTTGACAATCTTTGACCGGTGCACCCGCTGGAATGTGCGCGGATCAAGGCGTTTCTCCAGATCCTTCATCGTCTCACGCAGGATCAGGCTGTTGTCGGCGGTGAAAATGCACATATAATCGCCCGCCGCCTCGATCCTCTCTATGGTGTCTACATCTACGCGGAAAATCTGACCGCGATCCTTTACATTGATAAGCTTCTCATAACGACCGCCACCCAGATCTTCTTCGCTCGCCGCAGCGATAGTTTCAACGGCCTCTGGTGCGACTTTGTTGATGACATGTTTGAGCCGCTCAATTTCATCAGCACTTTTCCGATCAGTCAGCCGTGCGCGCACGCGCTCCATGGTATCGGCGAGTCGGTCGGTTTCAACCGGCTTCATCAAATAATCGATGGCCTCTGCCTTAAATGCACGGATCGCATGTTCGCTATAGGCTGTCACGAATACAAAAAGCGGCGGGTCAATATCCATCACCCCCTGCACCACGGAAAAGCCGTCAAATCCCGGCATCTGGATATCGAGGAATACCAGATCGGGTTTCAACGTCTTGATTTTACGGATCGCCTCCCGCCCATTGTGGCAGGTCGCTACTATTTCAATATCTTCGTATGGTTCAAGACGGATCTGCAATCCTTGAATTGCCAGTTTTTCGTCATCGACTAAAATTGTCCTGATGGTCATGCAGTTGCCATTCCTTGCAGTTGTGCCCCCGCCTTATCGTCCGCCCCGCCTTCGGTCGCGCCAGCCTCTCTCACCTGATAGGGCAATTCGATCAAAACCTCAAACCCCCCGCCTTCGCGGACACGGTGTTCGAAACGCTGATCATCGCCATAGGCTTGCATCAACCTTTCCCGAGTGTTCGCCATGCCAACGCCTGTCGAGGTAGTGTTCTGCTGCGGCCCATTGGGCAAGCCGGGGCCGGTATCGGATACGATGATGCGCAGATTTTTGCCGACCAGTCGAGCGCTGATGATGATATCCGCGCCTTCTTCTTTCGGTGTCACCGCATATTTAATCGCATTTTCCACCAAGGGCTGCAGCAGCAAAGACGGGATGAGGCCCTTGGCGGCTTTGGGTTCAATATCAAAACTCATCCGCAAGCGTTCTTCAAAACGCATTTTCTCAATGCCAAGATATAGCTTCAGCGTATCAGCCTCTTGCGCAATAGTAACCTTGGCTTCCGCCTCGTTGACCAGCGTAAAGCGCAAAAAGGATGATAACCGGGAAAGCATGGCATTGGCCTGCGTTGTTTGCTCGGTCAACACCAGCGTCGAGATGCTATTCAGCGTGTTGAACAGGAAATGCGGGTTGAGCTGATACCGCAGCATCGTCAATTGCGCACTGGTCGCTGCTGCCTCAAGCCGCAGCATCTGATCCTGCTGTTCCTCTGCGCGAACGAAGAAGTTGATACCGTAATAAAGCGCCGTCCACGCACCGATTAGCGTTGCGTCAATATAGAGCGAACCCAGAACAAGCTGCGCGAAGGAGCTATCTTCGGACGGTTGTCGAATGGTCTGGAATACCCAGGCGTCCATGTAAGCAAACACCGATGAGCCAATAATAACCGCCACCATGGTAATGCCCCATGTGACAATGGGCTGGCGGTCAATCACCGCCCGGTAGACTACTGACAGCAAAAGCGTGATTGAAAAGCCGGTTGCGACTTGAATGAAAATCTGCGCGAAAAAACCCCAAGGTTGGTCATTGCCGAAACCCGATGTTACGCGAAGGACCAGCGCACCGGCCCAGCCGAGCGCATGAAGGCTCCAGAACGCCCTATTCTTGTTGGAGAAAAAGGGTTCGTCAGCAAGTTGGTCGATAACCGCCATTTGGGCATATTAGCCGCTTTTTGGGCAGCGATGAAGCACTTGTTTCAAATTCGGCTTGTGATAGCATCATTGCGGTCAACGCCAGCAGGAGAGAATGGATGGATGGGGAAAGCAAAGCGAAAGCTACCTTCCGCGATATGGCGGATAGCACTGCAGACGATTGGCAGGCCATCATGGCTGTGCAGCGTGAATATGCGCCGGGTGGCGGCAAACGTGTGCTAGACCACCTTCGGCTGCTCGATGGCGACTTTGGCGGCTTCCCCGTTGATCGCCTCACCCATTGCCTGCAAACCGCCACGCGGGCGCAGCGCGACGGCAAACCTGATGACTATGTCGTAATGGCACTGATCCACGATGTGGGCGATACGCTGGGCGCGTTTAATCATCCCGATATAGCTGCTGCAATCCTGAAACCCTTTGTCTCAGAGGAGCTGCACTGGATTGTTCAGCATCATGGCATTTTTCAGGGCGTCAATTTCTTCCACCATATCGGGCTTGACCGCGATATGCGCGAACAGTTTAGAGGGCATGAGCATTTTGCCGCGACCGAAGAATTTATCGACAAATATGACTGCCCGGCATTCGATCCCGACTATGATACGCTACCGCTCGAATTTTTCGAACCGATGGTGATGAAGCTTTTCGAAAGGCCGCTCGACAGCATCTACCTGAAAGCTATCAAGGAAGCTTAGGTAGTGAGGTCGCGGGCAAAGGCTAGGCATGGCTAGGCGCAACGCCCAGCTTGAGAAATTGCTGCCGGTAAAGAAAAGGGCGACCCGAAGGCCGCCCAGAAAATGTCGATTATACTAAACCCCGATTGGATCAGGGCGCGTTGTCTGCCTTGTCAAAGACACGATATTGTTCGTTGCCAACAAAGCCGAATTTGGTGATTTCGCTTTTGCGAACTTCGGCAAGCACCCTGTCTACCGTATCATAATTGGCATTGGGATCGGGTTGGAACTGTAGTTCGGGCTCAACAGCCATAGACTTGGTCTGCCGAAGATACTGAGCGACCTGATCGAGTGATGCCGGCTGGCCGTTCCAGAGAAGCTGGTTGCTCTGTTCGACGATTATCTGGTTGACGATCGGTTCGACAGGATCGGGAACCTCATCCGGACTAGGAACCGGCAAATCAATATCGACCGCATGGGTAATCGGTGGGATGGTGATGATGAACATGATGAGCAGAACGAGCATGACGTCGATCAACGGCGTCGTGTTCATTTCCATCATCGGTGTTCCATCATCGTTGCCGCCAGTCATTGCCATAACAGTTACTCCTGAATTCTATTAATCACTTGATCGTCTGGGACAGATCAATGGGTGAAGAGACAAAACCTATGCGGGTAAATCCGGCAACCTGCATGGAAATAACTGCGCCGCCGATGCAACGATAAGGCGTATTCACGTCACCGCGAATATGTGCTTCGGGCAAATCTTCGGGTAAAATGAGTTCGGCCTTGAGCGCCTCTTCACCGCCAAGAACTTCTATTTCCCGTTCCATATGCTTCTTCGCCTGCGCGACAAGCTCGGTTGAATTGATCGGTGTGACATTCCGGTAAATCCGGCATTCGCCGGCGGCGGTAGCGCCTTCATAGCCGTCCTCGCCCGGGTCACGCCCCGCTGCGTCGGTCGTCGTCACCGAAAGCAGAAGATTTTGGTTCTTCGGCTTTGTCGGCTCGAACTTCACGATGGGCATCTCCATCTCAACAGACTGGATCACAACCGGAATGGCGATGAGAAAGATGATAAGGAGCACCAACATAACGTCCACAAGCGGCGTTGTGTTAATGTCTGACATTGGCGTGTCTGCGCCGCCGCCTCCTGAACTGATAGCCATTGGCTAATCCTCTCTAATTAACTTCGTTATGCATGCCCAAATTTGCGGGCTACAGGGAAGAAGCTAGAAAGCCTCTTCCCCAATTTGCCGAAATTATTTTCTGGCCGGTGCCGGTTTTGCAGCAGGTTTAGCCGCCGGACGCGCCGGAGCAGCAGCCAGCTTGGGCTTCACTTTGCCGTCCGACGAAATGAAGCCAAGCACGTCATTCGAGAAGGACGAAAGGCTACGTGCGATCGTCTTGTTACGGCTCTGCAGCCAGTTATAGGCGAGCACCGCAGGCACAGCCACAAACAGACCAATCGCGGTCATGATCAAGGCTTCACCAACCGGGCCAGCAACAACATCAATCGATGCCGAACCCATGATGCCGATTTTGATCAGCGCCGAGTAAATGCCGATAACCGTACCAAGCAGGCCGACGAAGGGAGCGGTTGCACCCACCGTTGCCAGAAAGGACAGGCCGCCTGCCAATTTGTTGTTGATTGAATCTTCCGAACGCATCATTGCGCCGTGCAGCCAGTCATGTGCTTCGACAGGATCGGCGAGTTGCCCATGCTGTTTGCGGGCTGAAATGCCATCGTCAACGATCTGACGATAGGCGCTGTTCTTATCAAGCTTTGCCGCACCTTCCTCAAGGCTACTTGCACGCCAGAAACCTGCCTGCACCTGTTTGGCCTGCTTCATCACCTTATTCTGCTCGAGCAATTTGGTGAACAGGATATAGAAGGAGAATACTGACATAACCACCAGCGTCAGAAAAATGAACCAGCTGATCGCTCCGCCTTCATTCAAAGCCTTTAGCAGGCCAAACTGGTTTGGTGCTGCCTCGGCAGCGGTTGCAAAAATTACTTCAATCGACATTTTACTTTCCTCTCAGAAAATGAGTTTCTTAATATTTATCCGTCCGGATCACCGCGGCGGCATCTGCCACCTGATTCTCGTGCTATAGCTACCGGCGATCGAATTCCCCTTCTTGTCCTTGGCTGGCGTGAACCGAGCGCGGCGTCGAGCATTCTTACAGGCTGCTCTGTCCAACGCCGACGAACCACTCGAACCAGTTACCGCACAAGCCGTGGCTTTGCCATTCGCACCGACCGTCAGACGGATCGAGGTTGTACCCTCTTCCTCGCGCTGGAGCGACCGGGTCGGATAGTCATTCTGCGTGACCCAGCTACCGCGGCTATTCCGCGGTTTTGCACTAGCCGACTGATCCCGCTCAGGTGCCCTGCAGGTCGACAATCGCGACCGCTTGACGCGCTGACTGGGGTTGTTCGGGCAAGTCACCATCGGATCGCTTGGCGCGCATCTTCCCCCACCCTGCCTCACTTCTCCAGCAGGACATGGCGGCGGACCAACAGGGCCCGGCGGCGGCGGATTAAAGGGTGTAGGCGGCGACGGCGTTCTATTTTTCGAGGGCACCGGCGTGTTCACCACTGTGGCAGGTGGAGGAGCGACTATAACATCGTCAGGCGGTGGCGGTGGCGGCTCATCCTCGGGCGGCTTCTCTTCCTCGACATCGAGGACTTCCAGCCGTTCCTTGACATTTTTGACCGCCTCGTAAGCGAGACCGGTCACCAATGCGTATCCGAGAAAAGCGTGGAGCAATAAAACAAGGCCGATCGAAACGATACGGCCAGTGCTCATCCCTTGTGGGTCAGCATATGCCATGCGTAAGCAACTCTCCTAACTTCCCAAAACAATACCGGCCCGTCGTGAAAGCTTTGCTGCTACCAGTGACAACCCCGTAAGGATTCGGTTTATCATTCTTATTACCGATTCCCTCATGGTCTTAGCCAAGCGGTAACCACGCTGCAAGACTTTCTCGCATTCATGTGCAATTCACTCTCTCCAAGCCATGTGATACTATAACAAGGTGACAAGAAAAGCAAATATGTCTATGAACTGCAATATGAGAAATTTGAACAAAACCCGCGCATTGCCGTTATTTGCGGCCCTCATCATGGCGTTTCAACCGGCCGCAATTGCGCAGCCTGTTGCAGCGCAGCAAGACAGTTTTTTACCCGCCAATGGTGCCGCTTATGCTGATATCGCGGACCTTGTCACAACCGCGCCGATGATCGTCGACCTGCAAATTCGCAAGATTCGCAAGCTTCCCGAATCACAAACCATGGGTGTTCCGCCATCGATTCAACGCGCTCTTATCGAGGCGGATGTGCTATCATTGCTACGCGGACAAAGACGCGTCGCATCAACGGTAAAGTTTCTGCTGGACATCCCTAGGGATTCGCGGGGACGGATTCCAAAGCTTAAAAAGCGCCGCTATTTCGCCATGGCAAATAGCGTTTCGGGACGCAGCGATGCAATCCAGCTAGTCCGCCCCGATGCGCTGATCGAATATAGCGCAGCCAATAATGACATGGTGCGCGCGATCACACGCGAAACCGTTCAGGCAGATGCGCCACAAGCAATCACCGGCGTCTCCAGCGCCTTTTACAGCCCCGGCGCAATCATTGGCGAAGGCGAAACACAAATATTCCTGACCACTGCGATGGGACAGCCTGTCGGGCTATCAATTGTTTCGCGGGCCGATGAGGGCAAACGCTGGTCGGTTTCCACCAGCGAAGTCATCAGCGATACCGACCCTGCGCCGCGCCGCAATACACTGTTATGGTACCGGCTTGCTTGCGGCCTTCCGAAGCAATTGCAGGCTGAACTTGTCGGATCGGGTGACGGAGCAAACGCCGCGCGCGCGCAGGCGGATTACAGTTTTGTGATTGATGCGCTCGGCCCATGCGGACGGACGCGCTCACGAATTTAACCGATAGACCAAAGCCCTGATCTTAAGGCGCTATTCTGAGCGGTTTTGCTTCTGCCAGGAACAGAGTGAACCAGTCTTTTGGATCGCTCCATCTGGCCAGCGATGTCCAGCCGCCAGCCGAAAGCAGCGTTCGCGCGGAGCGGATATCATATTTGTGACTATTCTCGCTATGGATGCTCTCACCGCTGCGAAGGGCAAATTTTTCACCGGCAATGGAAAAACCGACATCGCGCATGGCTTCCAAATGCATCTCGATGCGCGATTCGGCATCGTTCCACTTGGCCCGGTGGCGAAATGCATCGATCGCAATGTCGCCGCCCAGTTCCCGGTTCATGCGCGTCAGCAGGTTGAGGTTAAAGGCCGCCGTCACCCCCGCAGCATCATCATAGGCGGGGATCAAAACATCTTGCGGCTTTACCCGGTCGAAACCGATAAGCAGCATCGCGCCTGCTTTCAATGTTTCGCGCATCGACCGCAAAAGATCGACCGCGCTGCGCGGCACCATGTTCCCAATCGTCGAGCCGGGAAAGAAGCCCAGCTTTGCGCTGCCCGCTATATCGCCGGGTAGCACCATCCCATTCATGAAATCGGCCTCCACCGGATAGATCGGCAAATGCGGAAAATCCTTTTGCAAGGCATCGGCGGAGGCGCGCAGGAAATCCCCTGAAATATCAATCGGCACGAACGAGGAGGGGTCAACTGCACGGAGGAGAAGCGGCGTTTTGGTGACGCTGCCTGCGCCAAATTCCACCACCGCCCGCCCTTTTCCGGTCATTTTCACAACTTCATCCGCCACCGCGGCAAGCAACGCCGTTTCGGTGCGGGTGGGATAATATTCGGGAAGCTGTGTGATCTCCTCAAACAATTCCGACCCTGGGCGGTCATACAGCCAGCGCGCGGGGATTGCGGGCGGGTCTTGCCTAAGGCCGCAAAGCACATCGGCGAGAAATTGCGGGTCTGCCTCAGATGTCACGCGCGAGCCTCAATCCGGTGAATTGCCAGCGCTGATGCGGATAGAAAAAATTTCGGTAGCTTGCCCTCATATGGCCTCTCGGTGTGGCGCAGCTTCCGCCCTTCAACACAAACTGCCCGCTCATAAATTTTCCATTATATTCGCCGACCGCGCCGCGCGCTGCTCGGAAACCAGGATAGGGGCGATAGGCACTGCCCGTCCATTCCCAGACATTGCCAAACATATCGGACAGGCCACCGGCATTTGCAGGCATGGACGAAACCGTCGGCCGAATAGCAGCCGCTTTGCTGAGTTGATTGCCGCCATCTGCCTGTAGCGCTGCGGCCATTACTTCCCATTCGGCTTCGGTCGGTAGGCGCGCGCCGCTCCATTTCGCATCGGCCCAGCTCGCGAAGGCATCGGCTTCGTACAGGCTTATATGCGTCACCGGCTCTGCAAGAATAACTGGCTGCAACCCGTCAAGCCCGAAACGCTGCCACCCGCTATCATCCTTTTGCCAGTATAATGGCGCATCAATCGCTTCTCCCTGAACCCATGCCCAGCCATCCGACAGCCAATATTGTGCGCCCGCATAGCCGCCATCTTCGATAAATTCGATCCATTCGCCATTGGTCACGGTCCGGCTTGCAAGTGCAAAGGGTGCGAGCAGTGCGTCATGGCGCGGTGTCTCGCAGTCAAAGGCAAAGCCTGCGCCACCATGACCGATTGGGTGTATCCCCGCCGGCCCTTTTATCCATAATATCTCAAGCGCCGTATCCGGCGGCGCTACTGCATCGGCGGGCATATAGACGGGCAGAAGCGGATTTTGCGCGAAGAGATGCTTTATATCAGTGAGCAGCAATTCCTGATGCTGCTGCTCATGATGCAGGCCAAGTTCAAGCAGGCCAAGCGCCGTTTCATTGAGCGACCCCGCCGCGACCTCAATAGCTGCATCGACATGGCTGCGATATGCGAGCAGCTGGTCAAGCGACGGGCGGGAAATCAGCCCACGCTGCCCGCGCGCGTGACGCGGCCCCTCGGCTTCATAATAGCTGTTGAACAAAAAGGCATAGTCATCGTCAAATGCCGAATAGTCAGTTGTATGATCGCGCAGGATGAATGTTTCGAAAAACCAGCTGGTATGCGCCAGATGCCATTTGGCCGGCGAGGCATCTTCCATCGATTGCAATGTTGCATCGGCATCAGAAAGCGGGTGGGCGAGCGCGGTCGTTAGCCCTCGGACAGCGCGATATCGCGCGAGCAGATCTTCTGCGCTTAGCGCGATTGGCCTGGCACCCATAAAATATCGCAGCCGCGCGCAGCGTTGATAAGCCGGCAAAGCGTGAACAGATAATCGGAAAGCCGGTTGAGATATCGCAGCGCGAGCGGGTTGATCGAAACCTGCTGCGATGCCATCACCAATGCGCGCTCGGCCCGGCGCGTGACGGCGCGCGCCAAATGCATTGCTGCGGCAGGGGTGCTGCCACCCGGCAATATAAAGCTTGTCAGCGGATCAAGCTGCTCATTGGCAGCATCGATTGCGGCTTCGAGCCAGCTCACCTGATCGGCCACGATCCTCAGCGTCATTTCAGACGGCGCAAAATCTTCATCGTCATCAGCCGGCGTAGCGATGTCTGCGCCGAGATCGAACAGATCATTCTGGAGACGGCGCAGACTTTCAATCAGGCCGTCATCGATAGCATCTGTTTCGAGCGCGGCGACCGCCATGCCAAGCACGCTATTCGCCTCATCGACTTCGCCAATGGCATGCAGCCGTGCATCCGCTTTCGACACCCGGCTACCATCGACCAGCCCGGTTGAGCCATCATCCCCGGTGCGGGTATATATCTTGTTGAGTTTGACCATTATCTGCCGGTCGCCATCCAGGATCAGGCGGTCTGTGCCAACAGCAGCAAAAGCACGACAATGATGATTGCAATTGCCTGCCATTTGACCCGCGCAAACATCATCTTGTTCTGCAACGCGAGCGATTTGGGCACGCCATTTTCATCGACATCTTCAGGATTCATATTGGCAAAGGCATGCAGACCCCGGACCACAGCAAATACCACTGCGCCCATGGCGGCGATGAGAAGAAGGATCAGGATGATACTCATGTTGGGTGAGTCCTTGTGATTGTCCTTGCCGGGGTTGATTACCCCTATCCAAGCGTAGAAGCCGAGCGCCCGCTACCTAATGACTGAAACGCAGCATGCCAAGGGGAAGTTCCCCTTTTCTAAGTCGATTTGCGAGCTGCACGCCATCAATGCCCACGCAGCGCATCGCAGAAAGCGCCGCCGACTTGCGGCTTTTGGACAGCTTCTCGCCATCTTCATCAAGGATCAGCCGATGATGCCAGTAAACCGGCTCGGGCAGGTCAAGCAGCGCGCGCAGCAGCCGGTGCGATGCCGAATAGGCGAGCAGGTCCTCCCCGCGCACCACATGACTGATACCGTCAGCTGCATCGTCGAGCGTCGCAGCAAGATGGTAACTGGCAGGCGCGTCCTTGCGCCATATCACAACATCGCCAAATTGCGCCGGATCGGCTTCCTGCTCCCCCACGGCCAGATCATGCCAGGCAAGCGGCCCCGCGCGCGCAGCGGCAGCAGCCATATCAAGCCGCCAGCAATGGGCTTCCTCATCGCCCACATTCTGGCCGCGGCAGCATCCGGGATAAACCGGGCCATCGGGGCCATGACGCACCGGCCTTGTCTTCAACGCGTCTGCTATCTCGCTACGGGTGCAGCTACAACGGTAGATCAAACCCTCGGCTTTAAGGCGTTCCAGAGCGGCGCGGTAGCTATCAATCCTCGCTGATTGGAAAATCACGTCGTCATCCCAATCCAGCTCCAGCCATTTTAGATCTTCGATAATCGCATCGACATGCTCCGTCCTGCTCCGGCTGCCATCAATATCCTCGATCCGCAGCAGGAATTTTCCGCCAGCCGCGCGGGCAAAATCATGCGCGGCAATCGCGGCATAGGCGTGCCCCAAATGCAGGCTGCCATTGGGGCTAGGCGCAAAGCGGGTGACGACCCGGCGCCCGGCTGCGCACTGCCGTGCGAATGTCGCGGCTTCCTTCAACAGCATTTTCAGCAAGCCATGCCCCCTTGACGTGATTTCCTTTGCACATATTGTGGGTGCCGAAACAAAGCTGCAACATGAAATGGATGAATAAGTAGCAGCATGTAGTTTTTTCCTTTGTAGGGAGGAGTAGATTTAGCGCATGTATCATGCAAGCAAGTTTGAGGCGGCCGAACGCGAACGCCATCCGGAAAATTGCCCGGCGCTGGTGCTGAATGCAGACTATGCGCCGCTCAGCTATTATCCACTAAGCCTATGGCCGTGGCAGACCGCAATCAAGGCGGTGTTTCTTGACAAGGTCGATATCGTCGAAAATTACGAACGCCATGTGCACAGCCCCAGCGTGGATATGAAAATCCCCTCGGTGATCGCACTCAGACAATATGTGAAGCCGTCAGAGCATCCTGCATTCACACGCTTTAATCTGTTTCTGCGCGACAAATTCCAATGCGTCTATTGCGGCTCTCCCGGCAATCTGACCTTCGACCATGTCATCCCGCGCCGTCTGGGCGGAATCACCAGCTGGGAGAATGTCGCTACCGCCTGTTTGAAATGCAATCTCAAAAAAGGCGGCCGCACGCCCGAGCAAGCCCATATGCATATGTCGATGAAACCGATCCGGCCCACCAGCTGGCAATTGCAACACAAGGGCCGCGCCTTCCCGCCCAATCATCTGCATGAAAGCTGGATGGACTGGCTATACTGGGATATCGAGCTGGAAAGCTAAGGCCAAAACCTGATGCCCGAGCAATCCGAAACCTATACCGATCGGCCACTGCGCTTCTTCATTCCTTCGCGTGACGCGCGCGGACGTGTGGTGCGGCTCGATAAGGTGCTGACAGAGATACTATCTGCGCATCGCTATCCACCGCAGGTTGAGCGCACGCTTGCCGAGGCTCTGGTTCTTACCGCACTGCTTGGCTCGTCGCTCAAGGATGCCGACGGGCAGCTCACCATGCAGGCGCAGACGGAGGCGGGCGCGATCAGCCTGCTAGTATGCGACTATAAGGACGGCGCGCTACGCGGCTATGCACAATTCGATACCGATCGCATCGCCGCTTTACCGCAGGACGCCACCTTATTTGCGCTGTTTGGCAAAGGCTATCTGGCCATCACTTTCGATCGCGAAAAGAAGACCTCAAACGACAAGGGCCGCTATCAAGGCATAGTTCCGCTCGAAGGCAATTCGCTGTCTGACGCGGCAGAACATTATTTTGCTCAGTCCGAACAGCTGCCTACGCTGATCCGCGTCCGGATAGATAGCACTGACCGGGAGGCCAGCATCGCAGGCGGGATCGTGCTGCAACATCTTTCCGAAGGCGAAGAAGGCCGTGAGCGGCTCCATGTCCGGCCTGGCCACCCCGAATGGGAGCATGTGGTGGCGCTCGCAGGGAGCATTACGGGCGCTGAGCTTACTGACCGCGATTTGCCGCTCGAAGAAATCATTTGGCGCTTGTTCCACGAGGAAGATGAAGTGAGGATTGAGGAGGGCGGCGGGCTTAAAAAAGGTTGCCGCTGCGACGAAGGGCATATCCGCGACGTGATTTCCCGATTCTCTGCCAGCGAACGTGAAGAAATGGCGGACAGTAGCGGCAAAATCGCAGTAAATTGCGAATTTTGTTCGCGCAGCTTCCCGATTGGCCTTAATTCATTAAACGATTGATAGTAAAACTCAATTTGTGATAAGCGTTGATTTTGCTCACTCGGTTCAACCCACAAATCGGCTCTGTTCATCGCTCGTAAAGCGCATGCTATGCTACATTTGGCCACATTCCTCACTATATTAGGCATAACCAGACAATCTCTTTCGTCTGCTTCAAATGCTGACAGGAACACAGGACTATGTCGAAGATGACGAGAAAATGGCTAACTATTGGAACGCTGCTGGGTTTAGCAGGCGCCGGTACGGCCGTTTACGCGCAATCACCTGGTAACCTGCTGGACTCGCTTCAGAAGGGCCTGTGGGAGTTGCGCGCTATTGGCGGCGGCCCCAGCCGTGCAGCGCAAAGTCGCATCTGCATCGGCGACGCTGCAAAGCTCGTCCAGATCCAGCATGGCAGTGCCAAATGCAAACAGCGGATATTGAGCCAGAAGGCCGACCGCGTGACGCTATCGTATAGCTGCCCCGGCCTTGGTCAGGGCGTGACCACGATCCGCAAGGAATCAAACCGGCTCATCCACATCGAATCGCAGGGCATCCGCAATGGTTCACCCTTCAATTTTGTCGTCGAAGGGCGGCGTAGCGCAAGCTGCTAACGCCCATCGACGCTAGGCTTTCGATCCCGCTGACATCGTTAATCATTTGTTTACCACCGCCCACCTATAAAGCGGGCATGCCATTCATTTGGCATACTTTCCTCCCTAGTAAGGCAATAGCCTTCTATACTGGGCCGCTTCTTCTCTCTCCCTAGAAGCGGCCCGTTTCTTTTTCCGCTCCGTTTTCTGCCGCCATGTGGGGCCTTATCGATGCAAAAGATATGCGGCTGGTCGGCCGGTCATGCTAGTATCTTCAGCATGAGCAATGTCTTTGACACCGTCACCCTACCATCCGACATCCGAACCGCAGACGCCGGTGATGCCGAGTTATTGGGAGCGATCACCGCAGATGCCTTTGCGAACGATCCGGTGAACCAATGGATTTTCGGCAACGAAGCCGGGATGCGGGCGACCTTCACGATGCTGGCGCGCCATGTTTATGGCCCGCGCGGCTATTGCAATTTGGCCGGAGAAGCCGCCGCAGCAATGTGGCTACCGCCCGGCGGAAACAAGGATGCGGGCCTTTGGACGATGCTCGGTTTCGCCGCGCGCGTCGCGCTCGCTAGCGGGTCGGGCGCAGTATCGCGGGCGCTCACCGTGGACAAGGCGATGACCGCGCAGAAACCCGAAGCACCCCACGTCTATCTCTTTACCGTAGGTGTGCGGCAGGATGCCCAAGGCAAGGGGCTAGGCAAGCGCCTATTGGCCCCGGTACTCACCGCGTGCGATGCCAAAGGCCTGCCTGCTTACCTTGAAAATTCCAATCCCGACAATCACGGCTTTTACCGTTCGCAGGGTTTTGAGATGACCGGCTTGATTAGCCCCGGCAAAGGCGCGCCTGAGTTGCAAGCAATGTGGCGCGATCCACAGATGCAGGGTTAGCGAGCCACCCTAAAAAGCCGCAATCCCCGTTACCGCGCGGCCCAATATCAGCGCATGGACATCATGCGTGCCTTCGTAGGTATTTACCGTTTCGAGGTTGGCGGCGTGGCGGATGACTTGATATTCGCCGCTGATGCCATTGCCGCCATGCATATCGCGCGCGTGGCGGGCGATATCGAGCGCCTTGCCGACATTGTTGCGCTTGATGATAGAGATCATGTCGGGCGCAAACTTGCCTTCATCCATTAAACGCCCGACGCGCAGGCTCGCTTGCAAGCCCATCGCAATGTCGGTCATCATATCGGCGAGTTTCTTCTGGAAGAGCTGCGTTGCTGCCAAGGGCCGCCCGAATTGTTCGCGGTCAAGGCCATATTGGCGCGCGGCGTGCATACAGAATTCCGCAGCGCCCATCGCGCCCCAGCTGATGCCGTAACGTGCCCGGTTGAGGCAGCCGAACGGGCCTTTAAGCCCCTGCACATCGGGGAGCAGCGCATCGTCTCCTACCTCAACATCATCCATTATGATCATGCCGGTGGTCGAAGCGCGCAGTGAAAGCTTGCCCTCTATCTTCGGCGCGCTCAGCCCCTTCATGCCTTTTTCGAGGATGAAGCCGCGTATCGCGCCGCCATGTTCCTCGCTTTTCGCCCAGACAATAAACACATCGGCAAAGGGCGCGTTGGAAATCCACGTCTTGTTGCCGGTGATCACATAGCCGCCATCGACCTTCTTTGCGGTCGTCCGCATTCCGCCGGGGTCAGAGCCTGCATCAGGCTCGGTCAGGCCGAAGCAGCCGATCAGCTTGCCCGATGCCAATCCGGGCAGATATTTGGCGCGCTGCTCTTCGCTGCCATAGGCGTGGATCGGATACATGACGAGCGAGCTCTGCACCGATGCCATCGAACGATAGCCCGAATCCACTCGCTCAATCTCCCGCGCGATCAGGCCGTAAGCAACATAGCCCGCACCTGCGCCGCCATATTCTTCTGGCACGGTCGCGCCGAGCAATCCTGCCTCTCCCATTAGCGGGAACAGCTCGGGCGCGTCGGTTTCGTTCGCATAGGCATCGATCACGCGCGGCTGTAGCTCGTCCTGCGCAAAGCCATGCGCGGCGTCTCTGATCATTCGTTCGTCTTCGGTCAGCTGCTCTTCAAGATTGAAGGGATCGCTCCAGTCAAAAGATGCCGTGCCTGCCATTGTCAACTCCGTGATTTTTGTCTTGCTGCTCCGCTATAGTGTTCACCTTGTTACAGCAAGCCGTGCACCATGCATAAGATGACACTGGCTGTAACGATATTGGCGTGCGGAGCGAATTGGGCTATTAGGACCAGGACCCTGAGGAGCCAGACAGATGGATACCGAAAAGAAAGCACTTGCAAGGCGCGGATTTATAGCGGCGGGCGGCCTTGCAATCATTGGAGGGTTAAGCTTCGCCCTGTTTCGCGCGGCACCGACGGTTGCAAAGACCAAATACCGGGTCAGCTATAGCGACGCTGTGTGGCGCAAGCGCTTGTCACCGGCGGCCTACCGCGTGCTCCGCAAGGCGAGCACAGAACGCCCCTATTCTAGCGCGCTAAACAAAGAAAAAAGACGCGGTGATTTCGTCTGCAAGGGTTGTTCGCAGCGGCTATTTTCCTCGGCGCATAAATATAAAAGCGGCACTGGCTGGCCAAGCTTCTATCGCGCATTGCCGGGCGGGATTGGCACATCGACCGACTATAAAATAGGCACCCCGCGCACCGAGGTGCATTGCGCGCGCTGCGGCGGGCATATCGGCCATGTCTTCAATGACGGCCCGAAACCAACCGGCAAGCGCTGGTGCATGAACGGCGTTGCCATGCGCTTCATTGCTGCCTGAGCGCCGCCATCGTTAACCCTGCGAAAATCCTGATTGCCGCATTTGCGCTGATCCTGTCGGCATGCGGCGGCGATATTGCGGAAGACGGCAATACCGAAAGGGACAGCAGTAAGACCAAAGTTATCCTGATCGGTGCCATCCATCAGGGGCATGTCGGCAGCAAGCGATATGGGCTGGATGTCCTGAAGCGCGCTATCCGTAAAGCCAAACCCGATCAGATTTTCACCGAGATCCCGCCCGACCGGTTGGACGCCGCAATCGAAGACTTTCACAAAAGCGGGAAGGTTACCGAACCGCGCGTGGACGACTTTCCGGAATATCGCGATATGCTGTTCCCGCTGACGCGTGAGATGGATTTTGAGATTGTTCCGGTTGCGGCCTGGAGCCGGGAAATGGCAGATAGCCGTGCCGAGGCATTGGAGCAGATCCAACACGACCCCGCCCGCGCAGCGCAGTGGGCCGAATACCGCGCCGCCCACAAGGCGTTTGACGAGGCATTGAGCGGGCGCGGCGATGACCCTGCCTTCATTCACTCCGGCGCATATGACGCGCTGGTTCGAAAAGCGCAGACACCCTATCAGCAATATTTTGACGAAGATCTAGGCCCCGGCGGCTGGACGCAGATCAATGCTGCACATTATGCGCTAATCGGCGCAGCGCTCGACAAAACAAGCGGACAGGGGCGAACGGTGGTGATCATCTTTGGCGCGTGGCACAAATATATGTTTCTCAAAGAACTTCGGAAACGCGGCGATATCGAACTTGTCGATCCAGTCCCGCTACTGACCGGCGGGTAACTCCCGCACTCATTCCGGCGCAGCGCATTGCTGCCATAGCTCGACCTTGATTCCGTCAGGATCCATGACCCACGCAAATTTACCGTAACCTTCATCGGCCTCGCCCAATATCTCAGTGCCTTTTTCGCGCAGGCCTGCAACAAACCCATCAAGATCATCGACACGCAGATTGATCATGAATTTGGCGGTTCCCGGTTGCATATATTTATCGTCGGAAAACATGCTGATCAGGCTGTAAGGCTGATCCCCCGGTTCATCCGACCAGAGGAATTGCGGGCCGTACGGACCGTCAACGCCCAGCGTCTCGCGGTACCATTTGCGCGATGCTTCGGTATCTTTGGAAACAAAGAATATTCCGCCCATGCCGGTGACCTTCGCCACTAGCTGGCTTCTCTAATGCCGGAGAAGTCGAGCTCTTCCTCTGGCTTTTCTTCATCCTTCGCCTTTTTCTCACCGCTTTCGATGGCAGCGAGTATCGCCTTCTTGCGCGAATCACGTGCGGCATAATCACGCGCCGAAAGCCCGGCAAGATTATCGGTTTTATCGGGATCAGCGCCGCCCTTCATCAATATCCGAACCAAGCCGATCCGGTTGAGCTGAACCGCGAGAATCAAAGGCGTCTCGCCGCTTCGGTTAGTACCGTTTACATCGACCTTAAATCTGATCAACTTTTCGACACCGTCGGTGAATCCCAACTGTGTTGCAAGAATAAGCGGTGTAACCCCCTTCTTGTCGCGCAGGTCGGGGTTCGCACCCTTCGCCAGAAGAAAGCCGGTCCAGGTCTCGTCACGGTCCTGCACCACATAATGCAATGCTGTCTTTCCGCTGCTACTGTCGCGGGTGTTGATGAGGACCGCTCCGGAACCTGGCTCGTCGATAAACTCGGTGGCCTTTTGTCCGTCCCTGTCTTTGACAGATTCGAGGAATTCACGGCTTGCCGAAAATTGCGCATGCGCCGGTATAACCAGCAAGAAGGCTCCTATCGCGTAGCCGCCGAGAATGAACGCTTTTTTGAAAATTCGAGAAACTGCGAATACCATTTCTATGCCTCTATTTTGCAAAATGGGAAATCGGCCCTGTTGCCTGCCCCATTGATTGTGAACTTGATTTCGCCGCACTAGCAGACCAAGGCTGCAACTGCCATGAACAAACAACTTTTGATCCTCTCCGGAGCGCTGTTATTGTCGGCTTGCAACAATGCCGCACCACAACCTCCTCTGTCTGAGGCGCCGCTAACCGGTGCCCGCATAGGCGGTGCTTTCACGCTGACCGATCAGGACGGGGAAAAGCGATCTCGCGATGAATTTGGCGGCAAATGGCGGATGGTCTATTTCGGCTATACCGCCTGCCCCGACATCTGCACGCCCGATATGCAAAATCTGATGGCGGGGCTGAAATTATTTGCTGCACAGGAACCGGAGCTTGCGGCTAATATCCAGCCGATATTCATCACCGTCGATCCGGCGCGCGATACACCGCAAATGCTGACGCAGTTCGTGCGCGCATTTCATCCCAGGCTCATCGGGCTGACTGGCAGTCACGATGAGATTGCGGCGGTAGCGAAGGCCTATGCCGTAGCCTATAGTATCGTCCCGGGCGGCACAGACAAAAGCTATCTGGTCAGTCATACGCAAACGCCGTTCCTGATGGACCCGGACGGTAAACCGGTTGCCGTGCTACCTGCTAACCAACCGGGTACCGGTAAAAATGAGGGGCGCCCGGAGGCGGTTGCCAATGAGCTAGCCAGATGGGTGAGGTGACCGGCGAAACACCGTTTTGGCAAGCGCCCATTGAAAGCCTTGACCGGGCGCAATGGGAAGCCTTGTGCGATGGCTGCGGCAAATGCTGCCTCAACAAGGTGGAGGATGACGAAACCGGACGCATCTATCCGACCAATGTCGCCTGCCGCTTGCTCGATCTGGGAACAGTGCGATGCTCCGACTATCGGCGAAGACGCGCCTATGTGCCCGATTGCTTGCGGCTATCGCCCGCCAAGATCGACCAATATTCGTGGCTGCCGGAAAGCTGCGCCTATGTGCTGCGCGCCAAGGATAAACCGCTTCCCAAATGGCACTATCTGGTGAGCGGTAGCCGCGAGACGATACATGACGCTGGCATGTCAGTGAAAGGACGGGCTATATCAGAAGTTGATGCTGGAGAACTTGAAAACCATATTGTCAAACAGCCGCTCTGATCCCGAAATAGATATCGAGGGGCAGTCAGTTCCGGTTCGCATCAAGCGCAATCCGCGCGCGCGCCGCATTTCGCTGCGCGCCGATGCGATAGAGCGCGAAATTCGTGTCACCATGCCCCCCTACGCGCCAACCGCAGAAGCGATGGCCTTTATTGAGCAGAAACGTGAATGGATTGCAGCGCGGCTGCAAAGTGCGCCCGGCACGGCTCCGCTTCTTGCCGGCCATGAAGTCGCCTATGAGGGCCAAGCGCATGTGATAAGCTGGCAAGACGCATATCCCCGCCGCGTAAAACGCCATGAGGGCGAGCTACGCCTTGGCGGCCCCGAAGATATGGTGCCGCAGCGTGTATTGCGCTGGCTAAAGGCAGAAGCACGCAGCGTGTATCAGGATGACATCGCGCATTATTGCGCGCTAGCAGGCGAGGCGGTTCCCCGCCTGAAACTTGGTGATCCGCGCAGCCGCTGGGGTAGCTGCTCAAGCCGCGGCAGGATATCGCTCAGCTGGCGGCTGATCATGGCACCAGTCTCGGTGCGGCGTTCGGTAATCGCGCATGAGGTCGCCCATATGCGCCACATGGATCATAGCCGGGAATTCTATGCATGGCTGGACGAGCTTTACGAAGGCGACCGCAAGGCTGCCGATCGCTGGCTCAAAATGCATGGCACCGGCTTACAGCGCGTCGGGCGCTAACGCCCTGACGCTAACGCCCTGACCCTAAGCATCATCCCATTATGAAGGCGTTCAGCTTGTTGCCATCGGGATCGCGAAAATAACCCGCATAAAACCCTTCATCACCGCGCGGGCCAGGTGCGCCTTCATCACTGCCGCCATTTGCCAGCGCTATATCATATAGCCGCTGAACCTGATCCTTATCCTTGGCATGAAGCGCAACCATTACCCCATTACCTATCGACGCGTCGTTGCCGTCAAAAGGCTTTGTGAGGCCAATACCGGCGCCACCTTCTTGTGTGCCCCAGGCGATGAAATTGTCAAATTCCATCATTCGCCCGACGCCTAGCTCGCCGGCGATGGCATCATAAAATTTGGCTGCGCGCGGCAGGTCGCTGGTTCCCAGCGTTACATATCCTATCATAAAATTTCTCCTCAATAATGCTTGGAACATTAGCAGAACAAAATACCGCCAACAAGCGAAAAAAGGGGGCGGTAGCGAATCTGCCACCTCCCCCGATTATCCTGACCGAACTGCTAAATTCAGCCGCGTTCTATCTCGCTGCCGAGCGAGCCATATTTTTTCTCAAAGGACTTAACATCACCTTTTGAAAGCAGCTTCGCCTGATCGACCCAATTGTCACGGGAAATCCGTCCGGCAAAAGCGCCAAGGTTGCTATCGACATCGCGGATATCAGCAGCGCTCCAGTTCGCAACCTGATCGAAGGTTGTAACGCCGAGTGATTTCAGCAGGTTGTTGAGCTTCGGCCCGATACCCTTCAGCAGTTCCAGATTGTCTGGAATCTTGGGCTTGGCCGCTTTCTTTGGAGCGGCCCTCTTTGGCTTTGGCGCAGCTTTCTTTGCCGGTGCCTTCTTCGGCGCAGCTTTCGCTTTCGGTTTAGCAGCCGCCTTAGGCTTGGCCTTCTTTGCCGGAGCAGCCTTCGCCTTTGGTTTGACCGCAGCCTTCTTCTTGGCAGGCGCAGCCTTTTTCTTCGGCGGCGCTTTCGCTTTCACCGGAGTGGCCTTTTTCGCCGACGCGCTCATCAACGGCGCAGCGGCCATCGGTTCGGGCGGCGCCACTTTGCGCGCAGCCGGTTCTTCAAAACGCGGTTTGCCAACATCTGCGTCGGCCGCATATCGCGCCCAGACCCACCATGCTGTAAAAATCCCGATCAGAAATGCGATCAGGAACAATGGCCAATTTTCAGCAATCAGCGTTAACATCAAATTCTCCCCTCAAAACCAACAAGCGACAAGTGTATCCCTGCCATCAGGCGCGCTTATGCAGCGCGACCACTATCCTTCCAGATCAGATAGCCGAACCCTAGGCCCAGCGCGAAAAAGATCATCAGCAAGAACCAGCTTTCCATTAACAAGGACATCTTATTCTCCCTCCTCAGCAGCAGCCGCACCGGCCGCAGATACAATAAATACCGTCCGCCGGTTCTTGGCATTGGCGGCGCGCGTCATCGCATTTTCTAGCGGCTGCGACGAGCCATAGCCCTTCGCGGTCAGGCGATCAGCAGGCACGCCTTTCGCGGCGAGCGCCTTCATCACCCGGTCCGCGCGTTCCTGCGATAATGCCTGGTTGTTGCCTGCGTTGCCGGTAAGGTCGGTATGGCCCTGCACCTCTACATTGGTGCCGGCGCACGGCGTCAACGCTTTAGCCAGTTCATCGACAACGGCGTTGCTGTCAGCGGCGAGATAAGCGCTGCCTGACTTGAAGTTGATTGTCTTGCCCTGCATCAGCGTATCGATACCGCCCTGACAATTCGCGACAGCTTCGGCGCTGGCGGGCGCCTCGGCAGGCTTGATATCGCCGCTCGCTGCGGTCTCTCCGCTCGCTTCATCGCCGGCCCATTTGACGATACCGACGCCGGGAACATCCCTCATCGCCGCCATCGCGGCTTCCTTCTGCGATTCATCGCCGGATAATATGATCGTCCGCGATAGCGTCGGGTCACGCCCCATTTCCAGGTTCACGCCTGAAAAGCTGCCCCCCGTCAATGCGGCCTGCGCCCGCGTTTCAAGCCGGTCAACAAATCCACCGCCTGTGCCAAAACCGCTATGCGCACCCCAAGCCATCAGAGAGGTAACCACCGCCCCGATGATAATCTTTGTGCCTTTGTCCAACATTCCCCAAGCTCCTCGACTCCATCATTCTTGATCGGGAGATTAGCGAGGTAGGACGCAGAGTCCAGACTAGATAAGACCAAATGTATCAGCAAGGGACATATTTTCAGCCTCTTGCCGATCAATTATACCCTCAGGAGCCGCTCCCTGCCAATTCGGTCAGCTTCACAAATTCCTGCCGCCAATATTTATTCTGGCTGCCGGCAAGGATGCGGATATCACCATAGCTGAAATCGCCGAGATATTTGTCGCCGCGCAATTTCTGCCCGAAAGCTGCGACCGCCGTGGCAAAGGCCATGTCACCGCGCGGCGCGTCTGCATGTGCAATCATGGCGGCGGTCAATGGCCTTTGGATCAGCCGTGACCTGCTACCACTTGGCAATTTGTAGCGCAGTTTGATAAAGCCGAGTTCGCCGTTGCGCTTGCCCAAATTGGCGTCATTGTTTTTGCCGTAGCGGCGATCGGATAACCAGCCCTTCGTCCCTGCAGGTATGACCTCGTAGAGCGCGGTAACCTGATGGCTCGCGCCGATATCGCCTGCATCGATTCGATCATTGTCAAAATCTTCCTCCGCCAACAGCCGGTTTTCATAACCGATCAGGCGGTATTCGCTTACATAGGCGGGATTAAACTCGATCTGGATTTTCACATCCTTGGCGATGGTGAACAGCGTTGAAGACATCTCCTCGGTCAACACCTTGCGCGCCTCCATCGCGCTGTCGATATAGGCATAATTGCCATTCCCGACATTGGCGATCTGCTCCATCAGCGCTTCGTTGTAATTGCCCGTGCCAAAGCCGAGCGTGGTCAGCGTGACACCGCCGTCGCGCTGCTTTGCCACATATTTCTTGAGCTCATCGCGATCGCGAATCCCGACATTGAAGTCGCCATCGGTGGCAACAAGGATGCGGTTGACGCTGCCCTTGCTGAAATTCTGCTGCGCGGTGGCATAGGCGAGTTTCAAGCCCGCACCGCCAGCCGTTGATCCGCCCGATCGCAAACCGTCCAAAGCCTGTTTGATGATCTCCGGCTTGTTGCAAGGGCTCAGCACCTTGCCCGCCGCACCAGCATAAACAACGATGGACACGCGGTCTTGCGGTCGTATTTGGTCGGCGAGCATCGACAGCGCCGATTTGACCAGCGGAAGCTTGTCCGGCGACCCCATTGACCCCGACACATCAACAAGGAAAACGAGGTTGGCGGCCGGGCGCTCGTTATAGTCCAGATCATAGCCGCGCAGGCCTATGCGCAGCAGGCGGCTCTTACTGTTCCACGGGCTAACCGCCATGTCGGTGGTAATACTGAATGGCTGCTCGCGCTTTGCCGGCAGCGGATAATCATAGCGGAAATAATTGACCATTTCTTCGGTTCGCACAGCCGATTCGGGCGGCTTCTGCCCTTTATTCAGGAAGCGCCGGACATTGGCGTAAGAACCGGTATCGACATCGACCGAAAAAGTGGAAACCGGCTCGTTCACGACGGCCTTGATCCCGGCGACGGCTTTGCCATCATATTTTTCGCGCGTTTGTGGTCGGACGGGCATATAGCGACCCGGCATGTGCCTTGGCGCGATGACACCGACGACGGATTTATCCGATGACGCTTCTTGATTTGCAGCCCCGGACGGTCGCGGCGCAGGAGGCGGGGCATGCATCACCGGAGGCGGAGGCGTAACAGGTATCTTCGCTCGCTGCGGGCCGGTACCTGCGCCTGTTGATGGCGGGAAATGCCTCGGCCGATATTGGCGCCGCGGCGTTCCAGCATAAATCTGGCATAGCGCCTCGGCAGGCGGCCGGACAATACTGCGCGCATTGGCGCTATCCGTCAGCATTGTGGGCGCGGGCCCGGCTACCAAAGCCAAAGTTGCGGTCGACAAAATAAGGCTGCGGAAATTCATCTGGCACTCCCCAAAATCGTGTAATATTGTTACATCGTGGGAGTAGGCGGCTGAACGAAAAATGAATGGCGTAATCGCCGCGCATGGGGCGGTGACTATTTCTCCCGCTCAACCTCGCGCCAACCAATGTCGCGGCGGTAGAAGCCGGTGGGGAAGTCTATCGCATCGACCGCTTTGTAGGCGGCGGCCTGCGCCATGGTTACATTTGCGCCGGTTGCGGTCACATTCAGCACGCGGCCGCCATTGGCAACGAGCGCGCCGTCCTTAACCGCAGTGCCAGCCTGAAAGACTTTGACGCCTGCTGTCTCCGCCGCCTGTATGCCCGATATCGCACCGCCTTTTTCCGGCGCGCTGGGGTAACCCTTCGCCGCCATCACAACGGTCAGCGCTGTGGTATCATCAAACACCGGCGCGTCGGCTTTGGCCAATTCACCCTTTGCCGCCGCCAGCATGAGCGCCGCCAAATCGCCCCTAAAGCGCGTCATCAGAACCTGACATTCGGGATCACCAAAGCGGCAGTTATATTCGATCAGCTTCGGCCCCTCATCGGTGAGCATCAACCCTGCAAACAGAGCGCCGTTATAGGGCGTGCCTTCACGTGCCAGCATCTCCACCGTGGGCCGGATAATCCTGTCCATGACCTGTGTTTCGAGCTGCGCAGTCAAAATAGGCGCGGGCGAATAGGCACCCATGCCGCCAGTGTTCGGCCCGACATCGCCCTCACCCACTCGCTTGTGATCCTGCGCGCTGCCAAATGGAACGATATGTTTGCCATCGGTGAGCGCAAAGAAGCTCGCCTCTTCGCCGGTCATAAATTCCTCGATCACCACCTCAGCGCCTGCATCGCCAAAGCCGCCGCCAAACATATCCTCGATAGCGGCCTCTGCTTGCTGCGATGTCTCGGCGACAATCACGCCCTTGCCAGCGGCCAGCCCATCAGCCTTGATCACAACCGGCAAGCCAAAACGCGGCAAGTCCGCCAGCGCCGCCGCCTTGTCATCATGGCGCGCATAAGCAGCGGTCGGGATATTCGCACGGCTGCATAAGTCTTTGGTAAAGCCCTTCGAACCTTCAAGCTGCGCTGCTGCTTTATCGGGGCCAAAGACGGCGATGCCATCTGCCCGCAGGCTGTCTGCCAAACCATCAACCAATGGCGCTTCCGGCCCAACCACAACAAGACCGATATTCTGGTCACGGCAGTATTCGGCAACCGCGCCATGATCGCCGCTATCGAGCGAAATAAGCTTTGCATCTTGCGCTATTCCGGGATTGCCGGGCGCGGCGAAGAGCTTGTTACAGGACGGCGAACCCGCCAGCCGCCAGGCCAGCGCATGCTCGCGTCCGCCCGACCCGATAAGCAAAATATTCATAGCGCGCCCTTTGCGTTACTATCTAGGCGCGCGGCTCACCGGTTGTAGATAAACGGAAAGCGCTGCCCCATCGCATCGCAGCTTCCTTGCAGCGAATTCCCTGCGCTCGTCAAGCGCGCGCTGCATCCCATTTCGACAATATTGCCCGCAAGGTTTGACTGCAATGTCCAGGTGACATTGCTCCCGCTCACCTGACCGACTCCCTGCGCAGAGATCGGGCCGACCTCTGACATGCCGACCGCGCTAACCGTAAATTGCGTGCCAGTTTGTACAATCTGCATACGTTCACCATCGGCGCTGATCCAGTTGCCAGCGACATTTGCAATTTGCGGAATATTGGCGGCAGGAAGCGGCGAGCTTGGTTCTGCCGATGTCCCCGTCCCGGCTCCGCCTGTTTTACCGGGATCGACTGGCCCTGGGGTTGGCGCTGGTGCCGGTGCTGGTGCCGGGTCATCCTTATTTATCATGGTGACAACAATCGTCGTCCCCGCCGTTATCAGCGCCGTCATGATCGCGACAATTGTACCTTTGCCCATGCCGCCGCCAGAACCGCCGCCTTTTTTGCTTTCATCGGACATTTGCCTCTCCCGCTTGCATATAACGTACCGGATTGCGGATTTTTTGTTATAGGCTCGGTTACGAACCGAACCAGTTTTCCGCGAGGCGACCCTATTGAGCCGTATTATTACCCAAAAACGCGATGGTGACAATGCCCAGCCGCTTTCGGTGTCGGAAATTTCCTCTGCGCTCAAACGCACGGTCGAGGATCGCTTTGGCCATGTGCGGGTGCACGGCGAGCTTTCGGGCTTCAAACGCGCGGCATCGGGCCACCTCTATTTTAGCCTAAAGGATGACAAAGCAAAGCTTGACGGCGTGATGTGGAAGGGCGTCGCCAGCCGCCTTGCCTTTGCACCCGAAGATGGGCTGGAAGTCATCGTGACCGGAAAGCTCACCACCTATGCCGGTCGGTCAAGCTATCAGGTCGTGGCAGAATCGCTTGAGCTGGCGGGCGAAGGCGCGCTGATGGCGCTGTTTGAAAAGTTGAAAGCGCGGCTGACCGAAGAAGGGCTGTTCGCGGCGGAACGCAAGCGCGCCATCCCCTACATGCCGCGCTGCATTGGCATTGTCACTTCGCCGACGGGGGCAGTGATCCGCGACATCCTCCACCGGCTAAACGATCGCTTTCCCAGCCACGTCATAATCTGGCCGGTGCTGGTGCAGGGCGAAGGCGCGAAGGGCCAGATCGCAAATGCCATACGCGGTTTCTCTGATCTGCCCGAGGGCGGCGGCAAAATCGCAAAGCCCGATCTGGTTATTGTCGCGCGCGGCGGTGGTTCGATCGAAGACCTGTGGGCCTTCAACGAAGAAATCATTGTGCGCGCGGTTGCAGAAAGCAGCATTCCGATCATCTCCGCCGTTGGCCATGAAACCGATACCACCTTGTGCGATTATGCTGCCGATCTACGCGCGCCTACGCCGACTGCAGCGGCTGAAATGGCCGTGCCGGTACGCGCCGAGCTAGCCGACCGCATCGGGCAGAATGCGCTCCGGCTTGAGCGCGGCGTGCGGCGCAGCGTCAGCCATCTTGAGGAGCGCCTCGAAGGCCAGCGACGTCTGCTCCCCAAACTCTCCGAACTCACCGCCCCGCAGCAACAGCGCGCCGATGAGTTGGGCGAGCGTTTGCAGCGCGGCCTTCAGCGAGCATTAGATGCTGCGCGCATTTCCTTTGCCGCGCCGGCAGGTGCCCTGCGCCCTGTATTGCTTTCGCGCTTGGTTGAAAATGCCCAAAACCGCCTCAACGCTCTGGGCCGTCTTGCCGATCAACTCCACCCCGAAGCGCCGCTGAAGCGCGGATTTGCACGCGTAACCGATGATGCTGGTGAAACCGTGGCCAATGTCACCGCAGCAAGGGCGGCAGGCGCGGTCAACCTAGGCTTTGCCGATGGCGAGGTTGGCGCGGTTGTTGGCGGAAGCAAAGCCAGGTCTGCCGCGAAAAAGAAACCTGCGAACAAGGGCCAGCAGGATTTGTTTGGGGAATAATGATTCCGTGCCTGCGCGGCTTATCCACTGTCTAACGCAGGCTCCCATATAGACAGAGAGCGCCTCAATCCCTAACGGCTGCGCATGGCTATACAACCTTCCGATTCCATCCTTATCATCGATTTTGGCAGTCAGGTGACGCAGCTTATCGCGAGGCGCATTCGCGAGGCGGGGGTTTATTCCGAAATCGCGCCGTTCAATAGCGCCGAGGCCGCTTTCAAACGGATGCAGCCCAAGGGCATTATTCTATCGGGTGGCCCGGCTTCGGTGACCGACGATGGCTCCCCGCGCGCGCCGCAATGCGTGCTTGATAGCGGGCTTCCTATCCTCGCCATCTGTTATGGACAGCAGACGCTTATCACGCAGCTTGGCGGAACAGTGGAAGGCGGACACGCCGCTGAATTTGGTCGCGCCGATGTCGAAATCCATCAAGCAAGCCCGCTCTTTGATGGCATTTGGGAAGTGGGCGGAAAATATCCGGTGTGGATGAGCCACGGCGACCGCGTGACGCAGGCGCCCGAAGGCTTTGAAATTATTGGCACATCACCCAACGCGCCCTTCGCGATCTGCGTCAACGAGGCGCGGCGTTATTACACCACGATGTTCCACCCCGAGGTTGCTCACACGCCCGATGGCGCCAAACTGCTGAGCAATTTCGTGCACAAGATTTGCGGGCTGGCGGGCGATTGGACGATGGCCGAATTTCGCGCCACGAAAATTGCCGAGATCCGCGAGCAGGTTGGTGACGGAAAGGTCATTTGCGGGCTTTCGGGCGGCGTCGATAGCTCGGTCGCGGCGATCCTGATCCATGAGGCAATCGGCGAGCAGCTTACTTGTGTGTTTGTCGATCATGGGCTCCTTCGCCTGCAAGAGCGCGAACAGGTCGAGGCGCTGTTTCGCGGGTTATATAATATCCCGCTGGTGGTGGTCGATGCCGAGGAGCGGTTTATGAACGGGCTGGCGGGCGTCAGCGATCCTGAAAAGAAACGCAAATTCATTGGCGGCGAATTTATCAATGTGTTTGACGAAGAGGCGAAGAAAATCGGCGGCGCGGATTTGCCCCCTCCCGAATTTTTGGCACAGGGCACGCTCTATCCTGATGTGATCGAAAGCGTGTCCTTCACCGGCGGGCCGAGCGTGACGATCAAATCGCACCATAATGTCGGCGGGCTGCCAGAGCGCATGAATATGCAATTGGTCGAGCCTTTGCGCGAGCTGTTTAAGGATGAAGTGCGCGATCTCGGCCGCGAGCTTGGTTTGAACGATCAATTCGTCGGACGGCACCCCTTCCCCGGCCCCGGCCTCGCCATCCGCATCCCCGGCGAAGTGACGCGCGAACGCTGCGATATTCTCCGCAAGGCCGATGCGATCTATCTCGAAGAGATCCGCAACGCCAGATTATACGACGCGATCTGGCAAGCCTTCGCCGTGCTGCTCCCTGTGCGCACCGTCGGCGTGATGGGCGACGCGCGCACCTATGACTATGTCTGCGCGCTCCGCGCCGTCACCAGCACCGACGGCATGACGGCGGATATATACCCCTTCGAAGCCGCCTTCCTAAGCCGCGTCTCCACCCGCATCGTCAACGAAGTGGAAGGCATCAACCGCGTGGTCTATGATTACACCAGCAAACCCCCGGGAACGATTGAGTGGGAGTAGGACATGGATGAAATCTTGCTGTCAGATTTGTTTGTAGCAAACGATGATTTTGATGAGTTAGAACAAGCGCTAGACGTATTCTGTCCTTTTGAAGCTGTCGGGATGGTCAATCAAGAAATAAGACACGGCCATTTTCTAAGTAGTATCTTTGATCCAAATCGGCCGCATGGTTTTGGTTCTGATTGCCTCAGAGCGCTTATGGCTGCAGCCACCCGAGCTGAAGGACAATTCGTCTCTAGTCTTACGCCTCTCGATGTTCACATGATGGACTTCGACGGCGCAACTGTAAGGCGGGAATGGCGCAACATCGACATATTGATTGATGTGTCCGACCAAAAACTGATTGTTGCAATTGAATTGAAAATCAACGCCAACGAGCATAGCGGCCAACTAAGGCGGTACCGGGAAATAGTTCAAAAAGAATGGCCTGACTGCAATCATTTGTTCCTTTTCCTTACAAAACACGGCGACGAACCAAGTGAAGAAGATGGAGAGGCATGGCTTTCTGTTGAGCTAGACAAGCTAGCTAATGAGCTAACTGTTGTAGCAAAAAGAGGAAGCGGAGACAGCGGTGCGAAAGCAATGCTAAACGCATACATTGCGATGTTAGGGAGACATCATTTGAGCGATCCGAAACTTGAGACTCTTGCAGCAAGCCTTTGGGCAAAACACAGCGAGGCATTGAATTTCTTGGCGGAACGCCGTCCAGATAATTTTGGCAGATTGTTCGAAATTCTAACTGATAGAGCGTCCGAAATCGCTGATTCAATTTCAAAAAAATCTAAGATAGAAGTTGAAGCAGATTTTCATAGACCTGCGGCTCTGAGATTTGCGGTTCCTGAATGGGACAAAATAGATGGTTTTTGTTCAGCTGATGGCTTCACACTAAGCAACAGACTAATCCTCATCGAAATCGTCAAAGCTAGCGGAGCGTCTAGTGCTCTAAGGTGCTATTTCTTACTTGGTAAGGGCGACAAGAATATGCGTGAGAAATTGCATCAAACTTTAGAAGGTGCCGGGGCGACGAATGGACGCCGCCTAACTAAAGATTGGAACCGGTTAGCTAGCAAATCGTTCAAGCTCGGAGATATAGAAGACGAAAGTGACGTCGAAAAAATTGCCGAGCGCGTCGCGCCTCAAATAATCGAGTTCATAGCCTCAAAGCTGCCAAGCTTTCGGGATGCGCTCGGTCCATTGGCGGAATAGCCAAAAGTACGAAGCCCAGAAAACCATGCCCACCATCATTACCCACGCCATCATCCCCATCGCCGCCGGTCTGGCGCTTGGAAAGGCACGCATCCCCACACCTGTCATGGTCACCGGCATAGCGCTGGCGATGCTGCCCGATGCCGATGTTATCTCGTTCAAATTCGGCATCGAATATGCTGATCAGCTTGGCCACCGGGGAGCCAGCCATGCGCTGCTCGTCGCGGCAATATTTGCAGGCCTTGCCACCACCCTATTCCGCCCCGCAAACTGGCGGCTCATTTTCGCCTTCCTCTTTGCCAGCATAGTCTCGCACGGGCTGCTCGACGCTTTCACCGATGGCGGGCTTGGGCCGGCGTTGCTGTGGCCTTTCGATGATGCGCGCTATTTCGCGCCCTTCACGCCGATACGCGTCTCCCCCATCGGCATGGGGTTTTTCAGCGGGCGGGGTGCGGAAACATTATTGTCGGAAATCATCTGGGTTTGGTTGCCTGCGCTCGCCGCAATGCTTATAGGCCGCGCAAAGCTTAAAAAACGGTGGGCAATCAAATGAACGACAGCACCAAAATGTATGGCATCCCCAATTGCGACAATATCAAGAAAGCGCGCAAATGGATGGAGCGGAACGGCGTCAATTATGTCTTCCATGATTACAAAAAATCCGGGATTACGGCGGAGAAGCTGGAGCACTGGCTGCTCAATGTCGATCTTGACGTGCTGCTCAACAAGCGCGGAACGACCTTCAAGAAATTGCCCGATGTGATCCGCGAAAATGTGAACGAAACAACCGCGATCCCGCTCATGCTGCATAGTCCGAGCATGATAAAGCGACCGGTATTGGAACATGACGGACAAATAATTGTGGGTTTCAAATCTTCGGAATATGAAGCCGCGCTGAAATAGTAGGTTGCCTAGCTTTATTAGAAAGACGCTAACGTTGGATGATCCGGCATTTATCATTGCTTGCGATGGCCGCTCTGACGGCTTCTTGCTCTGCTCCCGCCCCGACGCCGCAAAGCGCTGCATTGGTCGATAACCCCATCATCATAGCGCATCGCGGGCTTTCGGGCGAATGGCCCGCACATACCCTGGCGGGATATCAGGCGGCGATTGATGCCGGAGCCGATTTTATCGAGCCCGATCTGGTGCTGACCAAGGACGGCGTGCTCGTCGCGCGGCATGAGAATAATATCACCGATACCACCGATGTTGCAGAGCATAGTGAATTTGCCGAGCGCAAAGCGACCAAGACCATCGACGGGAATCAGATAACCGGTTGGTTCACCGAGGATTTTACGCTTCCCGAACTCAAAACGCTGCGCGCAAAGGAGCGCATACCCCAACTGCGTAGCAACGCGAATGACGGCAAGTTTGACGTGGCAACATTCGAGGAGATACTGGAACTACTCGCGAAGGTGAACAAGGGCCGCAACAGGCCAGTTGGCGTCTATCCCGAGACCAAGCATCCCGGCTATTTTGCATCTATCGGCCTTCCGCATGAGGCACCGTTGCTCGCTCTACTCGAGCGCTATGGCTACAAAGGCAAAGACGCGCCGGTCTTTATCCAGAGCTTCGAGGTTGGCAATCTGAAGGCGTTGCGCGCAAAAACGGATCTGCCGCTCATCCAGCTAATGTTCACCGGACGAAGCCCGGCGGATCAGCCAGATGTAACCTATGCCGAAATGGCCACTATGCAGGGCTTACAGGCCATCACCAAATATGCAGATGGCATTGGCCCCCACAAGAATATGATCATTCCGCGCAATATGCTCGGCAAGCTAAAGGAGCCGACATCGCTGGTGGCAGATGCCCACGCCGCCGGGCTGAAAGTGCACACTTGGACATTCCGCCGCGAAAATTACTTTCTGCCGCTGGGCCATAAGTCCGGCATCAATCCGGCCGGCCATGGCGATCTCGCCCGTGAGATTGCGGCCTATCTCGCCACCGGCATAGACGGGCTGTTCACCGACAACACGCCGGAGGCTGTGAAAGCGCTGGGGCGCTAGCTGGGGTCTTCCCAGCCAAACACGTCCTCAAGCGGTTTACCAAATACCCGCGCTATGCGGAAAGCGACCTCAAGGCTGGGCGAATATTTGCCTTGCTCGATCGCGGCGATGGTTTGGCGCGTAACGCCGACCTTTTCGCCAAGATCGCCCTGCGTCATCTCGCCCGCCATGAAACGCAAGGTCTTGATGTCATTATCAAAGGGAAGCTTTGCCATTGCTCAATAGCCCCGGCGATAGAGATAGATTTGTGATCCGATCCGCACCAATTCCGCCAAAACGACTGTAGCGAGGAGAAGGTTTATCTGTCCGGCTTGGCTCAAGCCATAAAAAGCAGCGCCCAAATTAACCCAAACCCCGATAACCAGTGGATAATATGCCAGATGTGTACCACGTGAATGGATTACGCGGTCACGTTCATCTTCCTTCAAATGCGCTTCGCCCGGCGCACGTATCGCGAAAAATGCTGTGGCGACCGTCATCACAATAATGATGCCAATTGCTGTCACTAAAAGCATGGCGCCTGTCGCCCAAACACCTGCTTTCATATCTACAACCTGCCATGGGTAGTTTATAAAATACCAACCGAAAGCCACGATCATGGTGAAAAGTGTTACCCAATGGATTTTCTCACGAAATAACATTTGCATACTCCGATGTAATTTAAATCTAACTTAATGTTAGGTATTTTTAACATTAAGTCAACCCTGACATACATACACTGTTTCTTGACTTGCCGATTACGGAGAGGAAGCTAGGAAAAGCCCCATGTCTACGACTCCAAAAACACTCACCTTCGATAAGTCCACCAGCCGCGCCAATCCGACGCCAAAGCCTATGAAGCGGCTGACGGTGCCGCGAATCCGGCAGCGCAAGGGCGGTGAACCGCTGGTGATGCTCACTGCCTATACCGTGCGGATGGCGCAGCTGATGGATCCGCATTGCGACATGTTGCTCGTTGGCGATTCGCTTGGGCAGGTCATCTACGGGCTTCCGCATACCGTTGCCGTCACGATGGAATTGATGGCGGCGCATGGCGCGGCTGTGGTGCGCGGCAGCTACCATGCCGCAGTCGTCGTCGATATGCCGTTTGGCAGCTATGAAGCCTCACCCGAGCAGGCATTCAAAAGCGCGGCGCATCTGCTTAAAGAAACCGGCGCGGCGGCGGTGAAGCTTGAAGGCGGCAAGGTGCTTGCGCCGACGATCGAATTTCTGACCCACCGTGGTATCCCCGTTATGGCCCATGTCGGCCTAACCCCGCAGGCGGTGAACATCCTTGGCGGATACGGCGTTCGCGGCAAGAGCGAGGAAGAAGCACGCTCGATTGTCGAGGATGCGATTGCTGTATCAGAGGCCGGAGCCTTTGCGCTGGTGATCGAAGGTGTGCTCGAACCCATCGCAATTGAAATTACGGGCAAGATCGCCTGCCCGACCATCGGCATCGGTGCGTCGGCCCAGTGTGACGGCCAAATACTGGTGGCCGAAGATATGCTTGGCCTGTTTGACCGCGTTCCCAAATTTGTGAAAAAATATGGCCATATGGGTGAAAGCGTCGAAGCGGCGGTAAAGCAGTATGCGAGCGACGTTCGTGATCGCAGCTTCCCCGGGCCGGACCAACTTTACCAGCCCAAATAGCGGCTAGGGTCGCGGCCCTAGATCAATTCCAGCTCGAACATCACCTCATCGCCCAGGGTCAAATCCTCAGCCTTGCGCACCGCCGCCTTGACCGGCAGCAGGTAGGCGTCGTCCCCGCTACCGGGAAAGAGCGACGTCTGCCAGACGGTCTTTGCGATCTTCACTTCCACCTTCACCGACCCCCATCCGCGTTTCTTTGGCAAGCCAAGCTCTAGCCGCGCCATGGTTGCATGCGCCTTTATCTCTTCGGCGATCTCTCCCTTGATCGACAGGAAATGCCAGCTCGCAGGCGCCTTGTCTGTGGTCCAGAGCCACAATTCGGTGGTGATGGTGAAGCTGGTCACTTTTTCCGGCGCACTGGCACGGGAATATTGCAAATATCCGCGCCGCCAGCAGGCTTTATGAAAAAGGGGTCGCGGCGATTGGCGCGGGCATCGGCATATTTGGCAAAGGCCGCGCTTTCGGTGCTGAGATATTCGTAGGTCGGTAGCGGCTTGTCGGTTGGCATTTCACTTTGCAGGCGGATGGAGAGGATCGGCACGCGTTGCTCAGCCTTCTCGTAAAAACCCAGCGGCCCCGTCCCGCGCGGCAGACTGGAAAGATGCTCGATACCCTCAATGATACGCCCGACCAGCGCGATATTACGGTCCAGATGCCGCGGCGCATGACCGATCACGGTATATAACTCCGCGCCGGTTCCGGTATCGGGCGAATAGCCGCGACCAACGCCGACCATGCCGTAGCAATGGACGGGCCAGTAGCGAAGATATTCATCTGGCTTAGGGGCTCTCGTTTTCCAATCCCCTTTTAATTCACCATCTATGATTTCTCCGCCTTCCATTATCTGGATTGGGTTTTGCTCGGATGGCGTTGAGAACGCAAATGGCCAACCTCTCCAAAACCTTCCACCACCAGCATAGTTGTCAGCAATTGGCTTTTTTGCTGGGGTTACCTTTCTCCTCCCCGTCCAATGTGGCTGCTGAGCAATCAGGCCAAAACTCGTGTAATCATCCTCCGCCATCACCTTCAAACCCTTGGGCAACTTCTTCGCCTTCGCTTCGTCCTCGCCATCGGGATCGCCCCATTGTGTCACATAGTTATCCTGCACGCGGACAATCGCGGTCCCATCCCACCAATGCGCCTTTGCCAGCTTACGCATATTGCCGATCCAGCCTTGCGAGAAAGGCGGCGGCATAAGCTGGATCACCACGCGGCGCGGCTTGCCTTGCGCGTCTGGCGCCAAATCCATCACCAGCAGATCAGACGGCGCTAACGCCACCCAATCTTTGGCATCAGCCTTACCGACAATTTCATTCGGGCTCGGGAAAATCTCTTTCTTCTCCTGCTCCTTTGGCGCTTGGGCAAGAGCGGGGAAAGCGATGGCGGCTGCGCATAGAGCGTAAAGGGCAAGTTTTTTCATGGAATGGCTTATGGCAAAACGCGCCCTCTTGCGGAAGGGCAAAGTAGCGACTAGGGGAAGCGAGGTTTTTTGAGGGACGCCGGTCCGGCGATTTGCGAAAGCAAATTCTGACAAAACCAAACGGAGACGTGGCCGAGTGGTCGAAGGCGCACGCTTGGAAAGCGTGTAAAGGGGCAACTCTTTCGTGGGTTCGAATCCCACCGTCTCCGCCA